>CACZMF010000008.1 GCA_902782225.1 uncultured Bacteroidia bacterium
ATTTCCCCGGCCATGTCCAGAAGGGGCTGATTCAGGAAAGAAATGGTGCCGATGACGTTCCAGCCGTCCGTAGAGTTACCGCTGCGGGGATGAAAACCCCGCTCTGTCTTGTAATATGCGTGATAATCTTTGACAAACCAGGGGGCGTCCTCCGGAAGCGGATCCACAACTCCGCCGGCACGCTTGTAACTGCCTGTACGGTAATCCTCCGTACGCTGGGCGGCCCAGGCCTCGCGCTGCGCATCACGGGCCTCTTCGCTGTCGGTGCTGCCAAAATAGCCTTCACGCGCAACGCGGGACATATCATACATTGTGGAAGCCACAGTCGCCTTGATGCGGGGATCCAATGCCGCAGCATTGATTGCCATCCCGCCGAAACCGCAGATGCCGATAATGCCGATGCGCTCCGGATCCACCTGGGCGCAGGTACTCAGGAAATCCACGGCAGCACAGAAATCCTCGGTATTGATGTCCGGGGAAGCCATCCTGCGGGGCTCTCCGCCGCTTTCACCGGTAAATGAAGGGTCGAATGCAACAGTAAGGAAACCTCTTTCCGCCATATGCTGTGCATACAGCCCGCTTGATTGCTCCTTGACGGCACCGAAAGGACCGCTCACGGCAATTGCCGGCAGCTTTCCTTCAGCATTCTTGGGAACATACATATCGGCCGCCAGTTCAATGCCATAGCGGTTATGGAAGGTCACCTTGCTGTGGTTTACTAATTCCGACTTGGGAAACGTCTTGTCCCATTCATTTGTGAGATTCAGCGTAGTCATACTCTTGTTTTGCTTGCACCCCGTAAGCGCTAAGGCCAGCAGGGCTATGATTGTGATTCTTTTCATGTTGCAAAATTACTGCGAACGGGACAATGATTTGTACTAATAATCGCTGATTTTATACCAATTTCGCAGATTTTGCTATCTTTGCAGTGATATGAAGAAGATTCTGAAGGTCGATAATCCCAATGTCTATGCGGAGTACGTGGGCGCACCCGTGCTGCATCCGCAGCTGGCGCTGATCAGTTATAACGAGGTCTCCCCTTTCCGACACAGCCTGAACAATTACGGAGTATATGGCCTTTTTATCCAGCAGCAGTTCCCCAAATACCTTTCCTACGGCACCAAATCCATCATTGTCGGGGACCGTTCCATAATAGCGGTTGCCCCCGGGCAGATAGGCGGCGCAGAAGACAATGGCACCTCCATATACATTGACGGATGGGCTCTGCTCTGGTCGCCGGAGCTGCTCCGGCCGGACTACCCGTTCTTCTCCTACTTCGACACCAACTGGCTCCGGATGGAGCCGGCAGAATGGGAGCGCATCAACTTGTTGCTGGCCACGATGCGGAGTGAGATGAAGGAGAATCAAGACTCCCCTGAACTCAGGCGGATTCTGACAGGCTATCTGGAACTGATACTGTCATATTGCCAACGCATCTATCAGCGGCAGCTCACACAGAAGGAAAGCGGTGAAAGCGACATCCTCAAGCGCTTCCACCACCTGCTGGTCGATTATTATTCCAATGGCATTCAGCACGAAAAGGGCCTTCCTACAGTTTCCTGCTGCGCGTCCGAGCTTGCCTATTCGGCCCGATACTTCGGCGACCTGATTCACCAGGCAACCGGCGGGACCGCAATCGGCTATATCCACAACTTCGTTATAGACCAGGCAAAATCTCTCCTGATGAAGGGACTCAGCGTGGGTGAAGTTGCCGATCTCCTCGGCTTTGAGTATCCCCACCATTTCAGCCGCCTGTTCAAGAAGATGACGGGGATGACGCCAAAGGAATACAAGCAATAATAACTTATGGTCTCGACGGCAATGCTTATCTGAACTCGTAGGCGAATGACCAGTGGCAGGATGCTCCGGGAGCCATCTGCAGCGACAGATAAGGCTCCAGGCATGCCACGCGGTCATTGGCCCAGAGGACGATATGGGTCAAAAGACGGCTGCCCCTCACATGGACGGAACGGGAACCGTCTGCCATGATGAAGTCGCAGGTGGTGGGCCCGTCAGCATTATGCAGATTCCCGCAGAAAACGGCATTGGATGCTTCGACCGGGCCGTAGAAGGCTACTCCTCCCGGCACAAAGCCTGCATTGTCATAGTCATGCCGCCAATCCCCTGCCGGCTGCCAGGGAAAAACGAAGCGGCGGGCAGGTCCTACCTGCAATCCGCCAAAAGTGATGAAATTGTGGTTGTAGAAATACCCTGAGAGCGGTTCACGGGCCTCCCAGTCAAGAGAATGAACCAGTTCCAGGCGGCCTCCTTCCAGCAGAACTATCCGCTTGCTATAGCTGTACCACCCCTTGAGCGTATGCTCATAGACAACCTCGTCATCCCTGACGTTTACCTCCCAGATACCCGGATCCACCACTTCATAAAGCCGGAACCGGTCGTATTCCGCGCCGTCAGGCCTGCGGAGCAGCCCCACCCCCGGCTTGCAGAAAAGGCCGCCCACGGGAACGCGGGTCCAGTCCACCGTCACGAATTCCTCCGAAAGGCCGCATACACGGTCGTGCCTGAACGGGTCCTGGTGCGAGAACCATTCATCGGCAAACGCATAATCGTCCATCAAGATACGGCGGAAAATACCGGCCCGGTCGAACCGGGTACCCAAATAATACTCTCCGGGCCGGCACAGCTCCACCGTAAGTCCTTCGCAAGCCAACTTGATCATAGCAGGGTCTTCAATCCGTTGAACGTAGCGTTGCCTATGTCCTGGACCGGGCCCGCATACTGCAGCGAATCCACATTCCGAAGCCCTTCTTCCACTGTTTTCGCCAGAAGGAAATATGACCGGGAAATCTGCCCGCCGAACAGCAGGCATTGAATACCGTACTCCTTCAGAATCGGGGCAATACAGGAAGCAAGGATGGTGCCCCGGTCAGCGAAGCGCTCCAGCGCCGCGCGGTCGCCTTCGCCGGCCCGCTGTGCCAGCTCTTTCACCGTAAGACCCTGATATCCACGCAGGAAACCCCGCTTCGACACATAGTCCTCCAGGATTCCGCCTCCGAAAGGCAGATTGTAGACAGGCACCAGCGGAGACCCAAGCTCGTTCATCAGCAGGTGTCCCTCCAGACTCATGGAAAAGCCCAGGCCCGTACCCAGCGTCACCAGCGCCACCCTTTCATAAGCTTTGCCTGCACCTGAAGCCATCTCACCCAAGAGCATCGCGTTGACGTCGTGAATGAAGCGGTATTCCCGGTTCCCGCCTATGATTACGGCAAAGCACTCACCGTACACCGCGGCAAACTTATGCTTCATCAGGAAGATGCCATGCTCGTAGTCAAAAGGCCCCGGGATGGCGACGGCAGCCTTTTCCGCATCGGCGAGCGCTTCCTTCAGCGAGTTTGCGATGTCTTCCCGGGAGCCGTCGCTGTCTATGGGAATCTCACGGCCGTCCGAGCACTTGATGAAGGTGCCGCCGACGTCAAGCAGGATCGTTTTCATAGCCGTCGCGAAGGCAGGTCTTGTGGACACGTATGGGCTCCTTGCCCAGGTTCTCAATCACATATCTGCCCATGGACGCGGGCACGCACGCGATTTCCATGAAGTCCAGGTCGAAAAAGCGCTCCGGATGCCCGACGCTGCGGATGCGCACGCGGTCGCCGTCCACAAGGGTCAGCACATGGAACTTCTCTCCTCTGGTGTCCTGCTCGCAGATGCTGTCGAACTCCAGCCGTCGCAGGGAGATGTACATCTGCGGATTTTCGCCAAGAATATACTCCTTCCACCCTTCGCCCTCACAGTCAAGGCGCGGCTTCTGGACGATGTATTCCGGACTGTCAGGGTCGTGGATCACGCTGTGGCGGCGGTCCTGACGCACGTTCAACTCGCCCAGGTGCGTATGGATAGGACGCTGCTTGCCGTCGAAATCCAGGCGCAGGTAGTCGTACATCTTGTAGGTGTATGAACCTATGGTCAGCGAGCCGATTTCGAGGATCACCTGGTTGCGGCCGCTGGAATGGATGGTGCCGGCGGGCAGCATCACCTGAAGACCGGGGACGGACTCCTCATAGCTCACATACTTCATGTAGTCGCAAGGGTCGTGCTGCGTGTCTGCGGCCTCTATCTCCTTGAAGAACTGAGGGATGTCCGCATCGTCGCGGAAGCCGATGAAGGTTTTGGCCTCATGGCCGGTGATGACTACATAATAACTCTCGTCCTGCCGGCCGAACTCATTGTAGTTCTCCACGTTGTATTTTCCGCCGGAGTGACACTGGATGCTCATGTTGCCGGTGCTGTGGTAGCTGTCGTCCCAGTTGAAGCGTATGGGGAAATAACCCTTGTATTTCTTCACGCAGGTCTCCCCCATCAGACTGACGCCCTCCTTGTGGACGAACGAGCAATAGTTGATGTCCAGCATCTCCGTGCCGGCCTCCACCAGCACGCTCACCTCCATGGGGATGAAGTCGAACACCCAGGCTGCGTTGCGCATCTGTTCCGGAAGCTTGCGCAGTTTCTTCATGTAGCTGCCGCCCCACACTCCTTCCAGATAGCAGGGCTTGGCCCGGAAGGGATACTTCACCAGCTGGGCACAGATGTCGGCAAAAGTGCTGAACGGCATCATTTGCAGGTTGTTACGGTCGTTGTCCAGGAAGTACCAGTCCAGCTGCCCGCTTGCAAACAGGTCCTTCCGCAGCTGGACGGCGTTCTCGAAGTCGCAATAGTAGCAGCGGCGTATGGTGCGGTTGATGATGCCAGTGTGCTTCTTGCCCAGGTTGGAGTATTCCCCTGCGCGTATGCGCAGCATGCTGTTCATAGGGGTGATGTCGAACCAGCATTTTACGTCGTAAAGCGGGCGGAATTCCTTGACCAGGGAGCCGTAGCCATAGACGACCACCAGCGTTCCGGGGGCCTTCAGGGCGGGAATCTCCTTCTTGAATGCCTCCACCTTGGCAGGATCCATCAAGCCGATGTATCCTCCGTGATACACCTTTCCGTAAAGGAGCGTAGGATCTATCTTTTTGTCCCATATAAGGAGCGGATCGATGATGGCATCTATCTCCTCGCCGCTCTTGAATGTGCGCTTGGAGCTGTCCACGAACTCAATCTTGAAGCCGAATACGTCGCACTCACGGGCGAGCAGGCTCACCAGGAGATCCCATTTCGTGGTGGTGTAGCCGTCAAAGGCCACGATTGCGCCTTCCTCCCGTACTATGGGCGCTATAGCGGTAATGAAGGCTTTGGCAACTTTCTGGTTGCCGCCGCCTACGATGGATTCAACCGTCTTTTGAGATAGTTCCGGCCTGTTCACGGGCTTGGGGTCGTGAAAGGGGAACGGGTTGTACATGAAACTCATAACGTGCTACTTGATATTATAAAATTCGAATCCCATCATTTCGGCAAAGGCTTCCAGCTGCGGGCGCCAGTCGCCGTCCACGATTGCGTAGTGCTGGGTGGCACCGATATTCAAGACCTTCTCCCAAAGCTCCTTTGCGGGGACGACTGGACGGAAGATAGTGTGGCTGTAGGTTGCCAGCAGGTGCTTCTTCGCACTCTGGGGGGTGTCCTTTTCTGAGAGGCTCTCGGCCATGAAGGCGATGAGCTTGTATTTGCCGTCCTGTTCGTAGAGGCCGGCTACCGTCTTCATTCCGGGAGAGAAACGATACCAGGCAAACGGGGCTCCTGCATACTTCCAGGAGGTTTTTGCAAAGCGTACGTCGCGGGAAATAATCACATTGTCCTGCCAGGCCGGGTCATTATGGTCGTTAGGGCCGGCGTGGCCTCCGGCAAAGGTGCCGAAGTCATCCTCGATGTGGAACGGTTCTATGAAGTTGACGTTCCTGCCGCTCAGGAGCTTCAGGATATAGGTGATAAGCCCTGCGCCGATATCGGCCTCCGGCACCAGCACGCTCACATTCTCGTTGAACCACTGCGGATAGAATCCCGCGCGGCAGCCTGCAGTACGGAAGGTGGCCTGGTCGATGTCGTTATAGACATAGCAGTCCACATCGTTCTTTTCGGCCAGCTTCTTTATGCCGAGTGTCGCCCTGACGCAGCCGATGAACTTGTCGTACTCCACGTCGTCCATCATCTTGTACCTGGAGGTGAGCTCATCGGCATAGGCCTTCACTTCCTCGTCCGTAAGATTCTCAATCTCAGCGCCATAGTCGGAGTACGGAAGGTAATGGATTTCCGGCCCGATCTTAGTGAAGAGGTCGTAGTTGTCGATGTAGGTGCTCCACATCGCCTCGTTCATATTGGCCATCAGGCCCACGTTGGAATGGCGAAGGATGCTGCGGACGCGTGCGGCCCCGGCGAAGACCCTGACCTTCTCCGTTATCTGCTCGCGCGTGCCCATAATAGTCTTTACATTCTTGCGGCCGGTCCTGACAACGTCGCCCGAGCCTTCCAGCGAGCCGACCAGCGTGCCTGCGCAGAGGTAATCCACAAAATCGTCCTCGTCCAGGGTGGTCTCGAAAGTCATCCGGGGCTTGGCGACATTGCAGAAGAGAATCGGAATCTCCGGGCAGTCGCGAAGGAACCTGATCCAGGCGAAATCCTCGCTCCAGGAAAGGAACTCGGCGTAGATGAAGTCCACTTTCTGCGCGAAGAACAGGTCGATGGCCTTTTCGGCGTCTTCACGTTCATACACTATGCCGGGATCCACCAGGTCCATAAAGTCCATAGTGGCCTTTATTTCCTTCACGGCCGCATCTTTTCGCTCTCCATATGTCCCCCGCCTGGGGCCGCTGAGGTTCTTGAAGCGGGGTGATGCTATCAGCAGCAGGCCGGCACGCGGCCTGCGTAGTTTGTCAGTGCGTTTCATATAGTTTCTTTTTGTCTTTATTGTAGTGTTTGATGCTTACCCACAGGCAAGCCAGACCGCAGACCAGCCAGATGGCGCCGAGGATCGGGAATGTAGCGTTGAGGCTTCCTGTAGATTCCTTTATCAGCGCCAGCACGTAAGGAGCCGTGGCGCCCACGGCAAAACCGGTCATGATCATCGCGCTGGAGCAGCTGGCGTGCAGATGTTCAGGCGTGACGTCATAGAGGACGGCATATATGTTGGCGTCGAAGAAGGCCCGGAAAAAGCCCCATCCGGCAAAGCACAGGTAGAGCAGCCAGATGTTACGCGCCGTGCCCATAAACGGCAGGAAGGCCGCCCCCAGGATGAGGCCCACTCCTTGGATGACCATACGCTTCTTCGGGTCCTTGGCTGCCCACTTGTCACTGAGCGTGCCTGCCAGGAGCACGCCGGCAAATGCGGCCACATAGGTCCACAGCATCGAATGGAGCCCGGCCTGGGCGCCCGTCTGCCCGAAGTTCTCCTGAAGGAAGGTCGGGACCCAGGTCATATATCCGGTGATCACGAAGATGAATCCGCAGAAGCCAATCGTGACCATCAGTGCCGTCGGGGTGGTGAACACCGTCCGGAATCCGTCCAGGATGCTGATCTTCTTCGGTTCCGGCTTCACAGAAGTACCTTCAGCCGGACTGTCCTTCAAGCGCAGGGCCATGACCAGGGCCCAGACCACACCGGCGCCGCCGAAGATGTAGAAAGCGTACTTCCAGCCCAGATGGTCTCCGATATAACCGGCAAGCCATCCGGCCAGTATGACGCCCACGTAGTAGGAAGTCTGATGGATGGACATGGCCCGGGCACGGGTGTCCGAATGGTACTGGCCAAGCAGCGAATAGTTGGCAGGCCCGAAGAAGGCTTCGCCGCCGCCGGTGGCTATCGAACGGGTGAGGATGAGCAGGAACACTCCATTAGCAAGGCCCGTCAGCATAGTGGCCAGACTCCAGAACAGAATGCTCAGGGTGCACACCCATTTGCGGCTGAAACGGTCGCCCACCCAGCCGCCCAGCGGCACCATGACGGCATAGAACAGGTTGAAGAAGACAGCTATCAGGCTCACGGACGAATCGGTGAGCCCCAGGCTGTCACGGATCAAGGGCAGCACGGAGTTGAAAACCTGACGGTCGCCCTGATTGAGGAGATATGCTACCCAAAGCAGCAGGAGGACCTCCCATTTGTACCATTTGTTTTTCATGCCAAGGCTATTAACAATTGATTAGTCTATCTTGAAGTCGGCGTACACGGGCAGGTGGTCCGAAGCGTAGTAGCCGTCGTACAGGCGGTCATTGCACATGTACAACAGAGGGGTGGCGTTCCGGTAGTAAACATAGTCCAAATGATTCTGGTGCGTGTACATATTGCGTTCAAGGTTGAATCCGTTGAAGGTGCAGTAAGGGCCATACTTGAGGCATTCGCTGTAGTAGGCGTCGCTCCACCACTGGCGGTACACTACCGTTGCCGGGTCCGACGGCTGTGCGTTCATGTCGCCGACGAAGAACGAAGGGAGACCGGCCGTGTTGTACATCTGCTCCATCTGCTTGTACTGTGGTGCGTACTGTACCCTGGCATCGGCATCCAGGCATCCGTGAGTCACCATCACGAATATCCTGGTGCCGGTTTTGCCGTTTGTGAGCACTGCGCAGCAGCCTCCGCGCTTCTTGGTGCCGTCGTTTACCGTCATGGCGGACGGGTTTGAGCCCAGCCAGAAGTAGTGCCAGTCGCTCAGGGTGAACATGTCCTTGCGGTAGGCAAGGCCCATGGACTCGCCGCTGCTGGAGCCATTTCCGGACGATACGTTCGGGTTGAAATACCTTATCGTATACGTGTCGGCAAGCTGCTCACTGAGGTAGGTCTTGATGGCGTCACTGCATTCGTTCAGGCCGAATACGTCGAAGGCGTTGTCGCGTATGGATCTCACCACCCTGGTCTTGCGGTTGTCCCAGTTGTTCTGCTCATCCTCCTCGGTAGTGATGTAGCGGACGTTGTAGCTACCCACGCGCACCACCTCGTCGTCACTTCAGATGGGGATGTAGGTAAGGGTGAGTGTCTGGACTGCGCCTTTTACTTTGGCATACAGGTAATAGACCGTATTGCCTTCGGTACCTGAAAGGGCGTAGTTATAAGCCTCATGATTATTGCCTGCTGCCCAAGTCTGAAGATCGCCGCCGGAAACATAAGTGGGGGTTTCTTTGCTGGCTACGATGTTGGATACAATGCCTATCTTGGGCTCCAATGTTTCAGAAGCTGTCGTATTGTCGAGCCGGCTGCTGGTTGCAGTGATGTTGACCAGTTTATACCCTTCTATAGCCGGAGTTCCAAAATATCTTTCTGCTGCATTGAATACTATCCTGTGCCCATAAGTATTGGTATGCGACCAGAAAATCTGTTGACCTGATGCGCCGGAGCAGTCGGCCAGGGTAAACTGATACTGGACTCCGTAAAGATTATAGGGACGGAGCAATCCTCCGGCTTGATTTGTCGCAGCAGTACCCTTTGCTGTGGGCCAGCTTGAATTGGGATCGACACTGGATTGATCTACGGTAAAGTCGAAGAACAATACCTTTTCCAGGGGGGTCGCCGGGGTCGTCAAGGTCCCAAGGTTGTAAATCTTGTTTCGCTTTATCTCGCTGAACTGGCTCTTGTTGATGACCTTTACAAGGTTGCCGTTGAGGTAAACCTTAAGGTCGGAGGTGAGTTCAGTGGGCCTGATTGCGACATAATAGTCGGTACCGCTTGCCAGAGCAGTATTGTCGTTCAGAGAAAAGTCGATATAGTTGTAATATGTCTGTCCGGTATAAGTGACCAGGGTGGGAATGAACGTAGTAACGTCCACATCGGCACGGAACCTGCCGGAAATGGCATCTGCAGCATCGACTGCTATTCTGCCGGCAACGATGTTGCTTTCAGACACCCGGAACTTGAGGAGGGCAGCTGCATTCTTGAATTCCAGATTGTTGGATCCTTCGCTGGCGTGGGCTACCATGGGGCAGGCCTTCCTGTCCACGGTGCCGGCAACAAGGGTCTGGGATTTGGGAATGTCCACTGCGGCAACCCTGTACGGGCTTACGGAAAAATTCACACCTCTGCCTGCCGTGCGGTTGGGATAGGTCGCAAGATAATTACCACTGGGGATAGATCCTTCGTTATCCCATTCAAAAGTGGCCTCCAGCGAGTTTGCGCTGAGCGTGGTTGTAAACTTGTGTCCTGCCGCTGAAGACAAATCTGTGTCATTGGAAGAATAAACGGAAATTGCATCACCGTTCTCCCAGAAGGTCTGGGGCTTGCCGTCGCCGTTAAGGCCGAGTACGGCCCTGGTCGCGGGATCGGCTTCAAATGAAGCTGTGAATGAAGCAGGACCGGAAAGAAGGCCGATCTTTTCTTCCGGAACCACCGTTTCCTCCGGAAGGATTTCCGGGGTGCAGGCTGCCATGACCAGTGCGGCTGCAGCGCTTAAAAGTACAAAGCTCTTTTTCATAATCCGCATCGTTTAAAGCGTGGATAAATCTTCTATATCCCACACTTCCGTGACTGAGGACCTGCTGCCTGTGGGATCGCTGGAGCAGATGACTTTATTTGTGCACAGAATCACTATGGATTCCGTGGTCGGAGGCATATAATCCCCCTTCTTCATAAGTTTGAAGAGATTCTTTTTCATACTATTAAATATTTGATTGTTAGTTAGTTAGTTAGTTAGTTAGTTAGTTAGTTAGTTAGTTAGTTATCCTAAAATCAACGTAGATGGGATAGTGGTCTGATGCAAGGAATCCGCCAAAACGGCGGGAGTCACATACATAGCGCTGGGGCTTTATTCCCCGGCCGCGGAAATAGACATAGTCGATACGCCTGCCCGGCCCCTTTATCACGTCCGGTTTCCAGCCGTTGAACGTGCCTGCGGGACCTTCCCGACGGAGGGAATCGGCGTCGAAAAAGTGGTACGAATCCGTCCAGTAACTGCGGTAGAACTGCGAAGCCGGATCGGTTTCCCGTGCGTTCAGGTCGCCGATGAAGAAAGATGGGTAGTGCTCAGGATTGAAGCGTTTCTCAATATCGGCATACACGTGTGCATTTTTCGCGTGTTCTTCGATTCCGAGCGGCGCGTGGGTGACAATCACGAAGTACTTTGCCCCATTGTTGCGGAGGTCGGTGAAGGTCATACAGAAGCCTCCGCGGTAGAAGTTGCCCTGTACCGCCCCGTTGCCGTGGTCGTTAACCTGCATCTTATCCGGAGGATCGGAGACCCAGAAAAAGTGGGGATCATCCGCCTGGAATCGGTCTTTCTTCCAGAAAATCCCGTGTGCTTTCGTCCCTTTGCCGTCCTGGCTATATGGACTGAAGAAGTAAGTGTCGTAATCCAGCCCACTTTCGGCCAGAAGTTTTGGGAGGCTCTCCTGCTGCTCCAGGTCCACTTCCTCCACACCGCAGATATCCATGTTACAAAGCCGGAACGATTCCACAAGACGGGGAAGACGGGCTTCCCAGTTGTTGGTCTCCGAGTTTCTGTCAAGTTTGGCCCGCCTAAGGTTGTAGGTCCCGATCCTGACGTCGGTCTTCTCAAACACAAGAACCGCCATATCATATTGTCCAAGTTTCACTTTGTCACCCTTGCGGGATACTGTGCCGCTTCCTGTGGCCGACGCTTCCAAGAACCTGTATCCAGGAACTGAAATCCTTGCTCTTTGCACACCGGCGCTGCACTGGTTGGCCACCACCACCGCCATACGGCAGCCGTCTTCGCTCACGAAGGAACGGGCATCCAGCTTGTCGGAAGAGCTGGTGAAGCCCAAAACATCGTTATACCGACCCAGAAGCAGGCAATCCTTGTACTTCTCCTTGATGGCATTCACCTGCCCGAGATACTTCTGGTACACAGGAGCGTCGGAGATAATGCCACGGCACCGGAAAATCTCAATGTCGTTGCGCTGGCCGTCCAGGACCGTGTTGTTCACATGGCGGGGAACATCACAGTCGTCGCGAAGTCCCCTGTCCGTAAAGATCAGTTCAGGGAAAGTGTAGCGGAAGAACTGCATCCAGCGCACCGGACTGTCATTGGCTGGATAACCATGGGTATAGTCGCAATATTGCGCCAGGACATCCACGCTCCCCTCTGCGCCCAGCGCAAAGTCGGGTGCTTTCAGGGCATAGCGGTCGCGCAGCATTTTAAGGCACCGGGCACGCCTGCGGATGCCGAAAACGTCGGGAACCGGATACTCGCGGGAGGTGTCCCAGTTGGTGCTCTCGCTCTCCGTATACCCCAGCTGGTCGAAGAAGACGCTGTGGGCGCCAAGTGAGTAGGCGCGGTCCTGCAGGCGGCAGAGGACCTGATTCCATTCCGGATCCATCATGGTTGCGACGGCAAAGGTCCGCTGGTCATATTCGCCCAGCCATGTGCCCTGCCCGGTGAATTTGTAGCGCTCCAGGATTTCTGATCCGGTATTGTCGTGACGGCAGACCCGGGGGCCATTCCCGCTCCTGTAGAAACGACTCTCCCGGTCGATGAGCTTGCCGTTGAAATAGAGCAGCAGATGGTTTCCATTTGCCTGATACTTAGCGATTTCCGCCTTAAGGGCATCGTCTCCGCCCTGGGTGTCATCCGGAGTATAGTCCGGATTGCCGTGGTCCATACCTTCCGCCCACCATCCAAAAAGGAAGAGTGCGTTGCAGCCTACGCTTTGTCCGGCCTGGTCCACCACGCCGTTCATATCGGGATACCTGAACAGGTATTCTCCATATTGGTGTTTGAAAATGACCCGCTGCCAGCTTTTCATCTCACGCACCCAGCCTGGCGTTGCCCTGTGGTCCCACCATGTGTCCACCCAGCGGCGGTATATGCCGGAAGCCACGTGCCAGCTGCCGGAATACGGAGCGATGACGTTTGCATTGCAGGTCCAGCGCTCCCCGGCAAAGCAGTGGGGGTACTTGTAAAAACCGAATTCCAGCTGATTGTACCTGCCATCTACATCCCGGTACACGCGCAATCCATGCCAGGTGTCCTGGAAGGTCTCATCATGCGAGCCGAAATAAAGCCCCTGGTCCTTGCCGAACAGGCCGAAGCAGTTCATGAACACCTTGGCGCCGTATTTCACGTCCCGCTGACGAAAAATCTGCTCGGGACGCTTGTAGGGAGAGGCCTGAACCTGGTTGATGGTTTCCAAGGGATTGTCGAAGAGCATTCCGCCGGCCTCCGCAGTGTACAGTTTATGGTCTTCCGGGAGCCGGGCCCCATGAACCAGAGGGTAATGGAACTCCCTCAACACGGTGTGGGGCTCATTGTTGCAAAGGGTACTGCCGAAGCGGACCATTTCATCTTCAAGGGTCAGGGTGAGTATCATCCGGATATCCAGTTCCCTGCCATTGTCCTGCAAAGAATTGTATGTCAAGGTTATCGCCTTGCCCTCCATGGAAATCACCGGAGTCTGGCCACTGCCGGTAATCTGGATTTCCTTCTGATGGGGAGCGTCATAGTAGAGCCTCCACAAAAGGGCTCCGCCAGCATAATCCTGTCCGGTGCGCTGATTTCGCAGCGACATCAGCGAGCCGTCCGGACCTATGGTGACGGAGACTTTGTCATTGGCAAGCGTAAAACCTTCCTTGACTTGACCCGCCTGCGTCCGGAAATAGGCGGGCAGCAGCATTGTCATCGACAGGAATAGCGATATGAATTTATAAAATAGTCGCATGGCAGATAACCGGATAATGGTCCGAAATGTAAGTGACGCCATAGTTCTTGCCGCTCACAGTCCGGAATTCACTCACGATGACATTCCTGTAGAAAATATGGTCCAGGTTGGAGTTGGAGCCGCCGCCGTAGTTGTTGAAACTCAGGGTGGCGTCTGTCTTCACAGCCTTTTCCCGGGCATTGGACAACCATTCGTAGTAGGGTGCAAGCCCTTTTTCCGGAAGGGATGTGTTCATATCCCCGACGATAAACAGCGGTGCATCCTCCCCTGCCGCAGCCTTCATCCGGCTGATGTTCAGCGTGGCGGCGTTGGCGCGGGCCGTATTGTCCCTGCTTTCGCTGCCCAGAGGCATATGCGTGTCTGCCACAAAGAACTCTTTCCCTGAACCCCGGTGCCGGAACTGCCCCCAGATCGTGGTCCTGTACTGGGTCTCTTCGTTCCAGCCGTTCACAGATGGCTTGTCCGGAGTGCCGCTCAGGAAAAAGGATTTGCACTGCAGTGCCTCCAGGGCAGAGGTATTGTACATCAGGACGGTGTTACCGCCTTTGGATGTGCCTGTACCGGGGACCTCGAACAGCTCATATCCATCCAGAAGGTTTTTCAGGTCCTGCCGCTGGTTCTTGGTGGCTTCCTGCATACCAATCACATCGGGGCGGATTTCCTTCACCATTTTCTGGACAGCCGCCTTACGCCTGTCCCAGTGCCTGTCGCCGGTATCGGCCGCGATGGTGGAGCTGCGGACATTGAACGACATGACAGTTATCTGGGCGGCTTTTCCTTCCGACGGGGAGCCGGGCTCATCTTTCCCCTGCTCGCAGCAGGATAGAAGAAGAGCCGGGAGGAAGAGGCACAAAAGCCTTGACATCAGATTAATAGCCCTCATTGTTCCGGATGTTTTTCATCACGTTGGTGGTAGTGGTAGGGATTGGCCAGAGATAGCTTTTGGGAGCCACAAACTTACGTTGTGAGAGTTTTACGGCATAGGTGCCGCTGGTGAAGAAGCCGTCCGCTCCGGAGGCCACGGGGTCTGCGAAGTGCGCGCAGTCGTCGTCGTCAATCTGCGGGACTGCTCCGTGGAACCACATGCCGTCGTCGATGTAGCGGCGCTGGTTCTTCTCATTCTTGGCCGGTATTCCGTAATTGGCGAAATTCAGCACTTTTTCGGCTATCCTCCAACGCCAGATGTCGTACAGGCGTCTGTTCTCCCAGGCAAATTCCATACGTCGTTCGGCACGCAGCACCTTGCGCAGGGCGGCCTGGTCCGTATCGGAAATCTTGGGATACCCGTTCCCCTGCCAAGGGGCTTTGTAGGCACGCGCGCGAACCTGGTTCATGGCATCCAGCACCGTCTGGTCAATCTGGTTCAGCTCGATTCTGGCCTCGGCATATATTTCCAGGACGTCTGCATAGCGGAGGATTATCTTGTCGTTCTCCGCTTCGAACGGGCTCAGCCAGTCATTATCCACGTGCTTTTTCAGCACCAGGCCGTTGTAGGAAGCGTATTGGTTGCCGGTGCCGGAAATACGATATGTGCGGGAATCGTTGTTGGGAACCATCTTGCCCTCACGTGAAGACCATACCTCCGACAGGTCGAAATGGGGATCGTATATGACGCCCAGATGCTCGGTGCCGTGCTCCACAATCGTGTAGCACAGACGCGGATCACGGTGCTCGAACGGCTTGTGGGGATCATATACCACAGACTTGTCTATGGGTTTGCCCTGGTCGTCATAGAATGCACACAGAAGGTCCCATGACGGGCAGCAGGTGCAGCAGGTAGCAGCCCCTGACAGACGTGAAAGTTTGGCGGTGGTTGCACCTTTGTACAAGTATTCGTACTTGTTTTCCGCCGAAAGACTCTTGGAACGCGGAAGTATGAAAATGCCTTCAGGTGAGTTTTTGGTGCTCATCCTGAACAACTTGCCAAAGTCTTCGTGCAGCGTGAAATGACCGTCCTGGATCACCCTGTCGGCAGCTTTCGCGGCAATGCCGAAAAGACGCTCCGCCTCAGCGGAATCCGCCAGGCCGAATGTATCCCACTTGCGGATGGATGCGCAGTAAAGGGCAAAGCGGGCTTCCATTCCATAGGCTGCCCATTTGGTGGCACGGGCCACTTCAGTGTTGGAGTAACGGTCCGGAAGCAGCGCAGCTGCCGCCTCGAATTCATCTATTACCCAGTCTGTGGCCGCCCAGCGGTCGGAGCGCCCGAGGGAATAGGCCGACTCGCGGTCTTCTCCGCGGTCGAAATCCATCTCTTCAGGTATGAGCACCGGATCGCCGAAGTGGGCGATGATTCGGCCATAAAAGCATGCCCGGTAAAAACGCGCGCAGCCTTCTATCATATTGTATTTCTCCACAGGCATGGCATCCTTGGCCTCCGGGAGCATCTTCAGTATCTTGTTGCAACGGTTTATCCCCTTGTAGGAGATATTCCACATCTGTGCAGACAGCGGGAAAGAGCCGTCCACGCCGTCCGTCAGGAAACGGCTCAGCGAACTGCGGTTTGTGCCGTCGTCGGTGAGCAGGTCCAGTTCTATCTGCTCGCTGTCCCCCCACTCATTGCGCTCCATTGGCCAGTACATCTGGTGGAGCAGCGCATTCAGGTTCATTTCAAACTGCTCGGCATTGTGGAACCAGTTGCCTGAAGCCGCCTTGTCTGCGGGAGAAAGGTCCATATTGGTACATGATGCGCATGCAAACGCCAGAGAAAGAATTATAAATAATCGTTTCATAGGTCCTAGAATTTAATTGAAACGGAGAAAACGGCAGACTTGGTGATTGGATAGGAAGTGGCGCCCACTTCAGGATCCCAGCCCACCGGATAGTGGCTGAAAGTGAAGAAATCCGTCAGGGTTGCCGCCACCCTCAGGTCCTTGACGCCCACCGCCTTGAACCATTTGGACGGCAGAGTGTAACCAAGGGTGATGTTCTTTATGCGCAGGTAGGCGCCGTCGATGATCCAGTAGTCGGAGTAGGCATAGTTGCCCATCGTGGAAGTGGAACCGCCCGACACCCATGAGTAACGGGGATATTTGACCCGGGCATTCTGCTCGATGGTGTTTTTGTAGCTCCAGGAATTGCCGCCCGCCAGATAGGTGGGGAAGTTGTACACCTGGCCACGAAGAGGTTGCACCATATAATCGTTCAGATATCCGTTACGCTTGCCTACTCCCTGCAAGGTCAGGTTGAAGTCGAAGTTCTTCCAGAACAGATCCACGGTGGCGCCGAAACTGAAGTGCGGCAGTGAGGAGCACAGCACCGTGCGGTCCTGTTCGGCCGTAATGGATTCAGTGGCCCCCATCGCATCCGCAATGTTCACATAACGCACGTCACCGGGGTATTGCGTACCCAGAGTGGGTGCGGAATCCACTTCTTCCTGTGTCTGGAACAGTCCGTTGCTGCGGTAGCCATACCATGACTGGTATTCAAAGCCTTCCTTGATAATCTTGCCGGAAGAAATCACCTCCTTGCCGGAAATGTTGCCCATGACTGAGACGTCATCGGAAAGGTTCATGTTCACCTTGTAGGTGAAATCACCCACCGTGTCGCGCCATCCCAGGGACAGTTCCCATCCCGTGGTGTGCATCTCGCCCAGGTTGTCGTAGGGATTGGAAAGACCGATGACAGGGGCCACCGGAACCTCTATCAGCATTCCCCGGGTCTTCTTGTAATACCAGTCACCGGTAAAGCTGAGGCGGTTGTTCCAGAGAGAAAGGTCAAGACCAGCGTCGATGGTGGACGTGCTCTCCCACGTGAGGTCGGGGACCACTGCGGTGCCTTGCGCATAACCCGTGACGGAAGCGGCCCCATCGCCCACATAAGCTACGGGATGACTGACCGACAGCATGGACTGATAGGGGTAATAGCCGCCTATGCGCTCGTTGCCAAGTTCGCCGTAGGAAACACGCAGCTTTCCCTGGTTTACCACCTTCCTGAGGGGTTCGAAGAAAGGCTCCTCGGAAAACTGCCAGCCCGCCGAAGCCGAAAGGAAAGTGCCCCAGCGGTAGGCCGGTGCAAAGCGTGAAGTGCCGTCGCAACGGATATTCCCCTGCACATAATAGCGGGAAGCGTAGTTATACATAAGACGGCCGAAGAAGGAGTTTCTGGCCAGTTCGTACACATTGCTTGAAGTGGCCGTGGCCGTGGATGGGTTGCCCGCTTTCAGGTCTTCGATCAGGGCATTCGGGAAATCGGAGTTGCCGGCCACTATGCTCTTGCTCGTGGTGTAGTAGTTCTCATAACCGGCCATTGCGCCCACATTGTGATAGTCGCCAAAGGTCTTCTGGTAGTTCACATAAGCCTGCACGGTGCCGGCATAGCGCCAGCCCCGGCTTTCTTCCAGGGTGGTGGTGAGGGCTTCTGCAATGTATTTCCCGCTGGTCGTCTCCCCTTTATAGAAATACGGGGTCTGCCTCTGGAAGTCCGTGGCCTGGGAGAAATAGAGCATGGGCGAATAAAGCAGCGTGAAAGTGAGTTCCTTCAGAGGTTTTGCCTCCAGCTGGAATTTTCCGGTGGTCTTGAAGGAGTCGGTGTTGTTTTCGCCACCCGACATCAGGGCCGCATAGATATTGCTGCCATCCTTGCCCTGGGCGTAATTCCCATTTGTCCAGACAGCCGGATAGATGGCAGGCATGTACCGCATCTTGAGGGCCGGAGAGCTGTGAGGTGACAGTTTGTCCACATAGATCAGAGACAGGTCGGTGGAAAGGGTGAGCCAGGAGAAGATACCCAGATCGTTGTTCATACGGGCGGTGTAGCGCTTCCAGCTGTTGCTGGCCTTGTAGAGGCCCCTGACATCGTCCAGGCCCAGGCTCACGCTGGAGCGCAGCTTTTCACCGGCCACGGAGAATTTCAGGTTGTGCGCGTGACGAAGGGCCATATTGTTCATCACCAGCCCCATCCAGTCCGTGTTAGGATAATCGTCGGGGTTGACGGCGTTCAATTCCCAATAATGTGCGATCAAGTCCTTGTCGTATGCCTGGTACCAGCCGCTTCCCGGAAGGTCGTTGTATTTGAGTTCGTTCACGGCATCCATATAACTCACGGCATCCATGTACCGGGGCATGAGCGTGGGCATATCGACTCCCAGTGAGTAGGAATATGAGACATTGCTCTTTCCTTTGACCGCCCGTTTGGTTGTGATCAGAATCACACCCGCAGCGGCCTGCGAGCCATAAATGGAGGCAGAAGCGGCATCTTTCAGCACGGTCAGGTTCTCAATGTCTTCAGGGTTCACGTCACTCAGGGAGCCGGGGACGCCGTCGATGAGGATGTAAGGGTCGGTGGATCCGTCGGTCATGGAAGTGATACCGCGTACGCGTATGGTTGCCTCCGAGCCCGGGGCCGAATTGCTTCGGGTGACGGTGACTCCCGGCATCGCCCCCTGCAAGGCCTGGGAGATGGTCTGGGTCTTGCGCTGCGAGATGTCTTCGCCTCCGACCGTGGAAAGGGCGCCGGTCAAATCCTTTTTCTTGACCGTCGAGTAACCGATGACCACGGTCTCTTCCAACATCTGGTTATCGGCCATCATGACGATTTCAAACTCGGTTCTCCCGCCGATGGCAACCACCTGGTCCACATAGCCCAGGCAGGAAAAGGTGAGCGTAGCCCCTTGGGCGGGCTTTTCGGGAAGGCTGAGCACGAAGCGGCCGTCCACATCGGCGACGGCGCCGTTCTGGCTTCCTGTAAGGAATACGGCGGCGCCTATTACGGGATTTCCGCCCTCATCCTTCACCAAACCGCTGATGAGCGTGGGCTGGGCATGTACAAGCTGGATGGCCGACAAGAGACCCAGCAATATGAAAACGAGCTTTTTCATATGGTTGTCAATTATTCTGCTTTTTCGTAAACAAGGTCCAGGGAAGAGACGCCTATGCCGCCTCCAGTGCACATAAAGTAGTACCGAGTATTGGCCGCAGTACCCGTCAGGCTGTAGGAGTATGTCTCACCGCTGGTTGCCCAGGTGATGCTTTCTCCGCCGGAGACAAAGGTATGTGCCTCTTCAATGGTGGTACCCTCGTTGGTGAGAGCCACGGCGGTCACTATTCCAGCTTTGCGGGAGCTGCTGGACGTCAGGCAGTTGACGCCGGACAGCTTCACCAGCCTGAAGCCTTCGACGGCGGGCAGTCCAATATATCGCCAGGCGGCGAACATCACCAGGCCGCCCTTTGCCTCCACCCACGCCACACGCGCCTGGCTTGCATTGCCGCATTCCGTGAGGAAGAACTCATAGTCCACGCCGTCAAGGCTGTAGATGCACGCTTTTTCTCCCGGACCGGTCTGCCACTTGTCCTTGTCCGGCCAGCCGGCAGGTGCGGGACCTGAAAAGTCAAAATGAAGTGTCCGGGTTTCCTTTTCTGTGCCGGGATCATCTCCAGGATCGGTTCCAGGATCGGTTCCAGGGTCGGTTCCGGGATCGGTTCCGGGATCGGTTCCGGGGTCATCACTGCCATATGCGTGAATCTTGGTTATTTCCACCACGATATCGTCAATGAAGAAACGATAGTCCTGCAGGTTTGCGGCGTTCACTCCCCTGCCAAGGGCGGCAAGCTGGTCTTCAGTAAGCCTGGGGCTGAAGATCTCGATAACAGACTCCGGCCCAAGATTGGTGAATTCTTTGGAGAAGGCTGCAAAGACACCGTCCTGAAGGCCTTCAAGCACATAATTCTGGTCGCCGGAGGACAATGTCGCCCGGGCCACGTTGTCGTATCCACGGAAGTCCTTCATGTTGCAGGCCTTCAAGCTGATTTTGACGTCGGCCAGCGCAATACCCATCTGCTTGAGACGCTCCCCTATCTTAATCGTATAGTTGCCGCAGCACATACGGGTCCAGAGCGATTCATCGTAGAATCCGACCTGCAAATAACCCGGGCGCTCATAGCAGCCTTTTGCCTGGGCGAAAGACCCGAGACTGGCAGGCACCACATACTGGCTGTTGAAGGAAGAAAAGTTGGAAGCATAACTGGTCGTTGCCGTCCTGAGCCAGCCCAGAGGATACCGCACATCGGACGCATAGCTGTCCAGCAGGTCGTCGAAACTGGTCGAGAACGCAATCTTCGCTTCGTCCATGGCCGGTACGTTCCCTGGCTCACCCTTGGCGGGACACACACAAATGGTATTGGATATGGAAATGTATTCCTTGGAAGGTTTGGCGTCCGCCGTAATCTTGAAATGGACGGTTTCTCCGGCGGGGATGGCCTGGGCCTCGGGAATGGTGAAGTAGATAATGTTCCAAACGGCGTCGGAGCCGGGAGTGATGGCGTTGGGCACGTTGATCTTGTTCCAGCTTTCGCCGTCGCCACTCCAGGAATAGGACCAGCCTGCCTTTGTGAAGGAGGCTGCGCGGGCACCAAGCATCAGACGGAGCTCTCCGCTGAGAGCTTCCTTCACGGGCGCTGAAATCAAGACGGACTCGCCCTGCTCGAAACCGTCCATCCGGATGCTTCTGTGGATGCTGCGGTCTGCATCATCACCGGCCGACGGCTGCGTGTGCGACGGGCACACAAACTCCAGGGTGCCCTCCGGATTACTTCGGGAAAGCACCATACCCTTGAGGAACACACACTCATTTCCGGCAACAACGGCATTAGTAAGCTTGCGGGTTTCCGGAGAATCGATTTCAAAGCATTCCACGATCGGGAAAGCGTAGCCTTCCACAGCAGAATATTCGCCTGCATCCTGGACGAGCTGGACCGTTCTGGTGAGTTCTTCTGAGGACGGAGACGAAATACGTATTATGGCCCTCCTTTCCTCCGTTTTGGAATTGGCGGACACACCTACTTTAATACTTTCCGTCGCCTGTCCCGAATCCTTGCTCAGGTTCACCCAGGTAACGGGCTTCCCGTCAATATCGGTAGCGGATACATTCCAATAACAATTGGAGGAGATGGTGAAGGCATCCTCTGATGCCTGCGCAGGAACATGGATCTGTTCCTTGTCCACGGTAAGCTCCGCCTTATTCACTCCGGAGCCGGCCGGGGTCGCTTCTTCCACGCACCCGGGCAGCAGCGCAAGGAACAAAACGGCAAAGATAAAAAAGTGTTTCTTCATGGAACATGTGGTTTTACATCGCAAAAATATGCACAAATACCCCTCATTATATAGGCCTGAAGACAAAAACAAGGGGATAAAGTATCTTGTTATTCACCTTAAGGGCTAATTATCAGAATGTTATTTATATGGGGCAAACCATGGAAAAACAAGATATTATTCCTACCTTTACGGCATGAAAAAACTCATTGTTTTCTTCTTTTCAGGTATTTTTGTACTGTTTTCCTGCTCCAGCAGGCAGCAAGCCGTTCTCGACAGTCTGGACCAGACGCTGCAACTGCAGGGATACTACGACTCACTTTACGTACAGCAACATACCCGGCTGCGGAACTTGTATCTCGTCGAGAAATCCGATTCCGTAAAGTGGGAACGCGCCCTTGGTCTGGAAAGGATACTGTTCTACCACGACATAGACTCATGCCATCACTATGTCAGGGAAATGCTTCGTCTGAGCGGAAACAATCCCGAACGGATAGCATTCAGCCAGTCTTGCCATGCCAATATTCTGTTCAAGATGGATTCCCTCACCATCGCGAGGAATGTATTCGAGCGTATAGACACTTCCGCCCTTTCGAAGGAAAGCTATGGTACCTATGCGTTTGCAGGCTATCATATTTTCGGAAAGCTCAAGAAAGACCACCCCGAATATGCCGCCATACAGGAGCAGATTGTCCAGAGGTGGTGGCGGCGGGACTCGACTTCCATCGAATGTGCCTACTACCATAACGCCCTGCACAATGGATCCAGGCACAGCGACCAGGCCATCAAAAACCTTGAATCCTGCGTACTCAAGTCTCTGAACGACACCACAAAAGCATATTATTTCCTAGGCTTGGAATATGCCGCCAAAGGAGACTATAAAGAGGCTGTCCAGTATCTGGCCATGTCGGCTGTCATTGACGTGCACCTTTCCGTCAAGGCCTACCGTGCCCTCTATGAATTGGCCCGGATACTCTTTGCCCAGGGGGATATCCAGCGCGCAGACCGTTATATGCGCACCGCCCAGCAGGATGCTCTCTCTTCCCACTATGCCGTTCAGTACGAAGACATCATCCATTCCCAGCTGGAAATCATGAATGTGCTCCTGCGGCAGGAAAAACAGAAGCGGAAGGCATTCGTGATGTTTTCTCTGACATCGGCCTTTCTTCTCGCCGTGGCACTTGTGTCCCTTATGTTGTTGAGCAAGTATTCGAAAAAGCTGAATCTGTCCAGAGCCAGGGAAAACGAAGTATCCAAGATTAAGGAAGGGTTTCTGGCCCACTACATGGAAAAATGCGTAGACTACCTGAACAAGGTCGACGACTACCGGTCCTCGCTCCGCAAGACGGCCAGAAGCGACGGTCAGATGGCTGTCATGGCAATGCTCAGGAAGCCGTCCTTCGCCGACAGTGAATTCCACGACCTGCTGGCCACCTTCGACACCACCTTCCTTGGTATTTTCCCTGAGTTCGTGCAGCGGGTAAACGAGCATATGCAGCCGGAACACCAGCTGTCTCAGCCGGAAAACGGAGGGCTTTCCACCGAGTTGCGCATACTTGCACTGATCCGCATGGGCATTCCGCAACGGCAGAAAATCGCCAAGGTCCTGAACATGTCCGTCACGACGGTGTATTCATACCACAGTCTGCTCCAGAAGCATTCCCTGCACCCTGACGCGTCCTTCGACAGTATTATTGCTGAATTATAATCCATCTAACAATAATTAACAATAACGGAAAGACCATGAAAGTACTTATGATCAACGGAAGCCCGCACCAGAAGGGCAACACGGCCATCGCCCTGGGCGAAATTGCAAAACAGCTGGAAAAGAACGGAATCGACAGCGAGATTGTCTGGATCGGCAATAGCGCAGTCCGGGGTTGCATCGCCTGTGGAAAATGACGGCGAACCGTGGGAGGCGATGAACTTCATCCGATAGGTTCGTCACACCTGAAGGCCCTTTCGTCATCAAGGGTCCCTACTTCGTCTATAAATATGATGCACTCAAACTCCAGAGATTGCACAAATGCACGGATTATCCCGCCTGCAATAGCGAACTTTGCAGGGTAAAAAAGCAGGGATGATTCAAGCGCGCTTTTCCAGCAGTCTGGCGATGATATCGTCGAGCATCCCGAACAATCCGGGCACAGTCTCCGGGGTGACGCTCTCGCAGAGTACGGAACTGCCCACCGTTTCAGGCACATCTGCAAGTGCCTGCTGAAGCTGCCTTCCCTTTTTGGTCAGCCCCACTATCATCTGGCGGGCATCCTTTCTGCCCTGGCGGCGGGAAACAATCCCCTCGGCCTCCATGCGCTTGAGCAGCGGCGTGACCGTGTTGGTCTCCAGGAGCAGGCGCCTGGCGATATCGTTCACAGGCTGTTCATCCTTTTCCCACAGCACCAGCAATACCAGATACTGCGGATAGGTCAGTCCGTACCCCGACAGCAGCGGATGATATGCCTGGGTGATCAGGCGCGACGCCGTGTAGAGCCTGAAACAGAGCTGGTTGTCAAGCCTGAACTTCTCTTCCATCACAGCATCTCCTCAATATCCTTCTCGAAAGAAGCGGGCTCGGCGACGGGAGCGAAGCGCTTGATGACGGTGCCATCGCGGCTCACCAGGAATTTCGTGAAGTTCCAGAGAATGTCGTTGTCTTTTTTGGCGCTCTTGCTGATACCCTTCAGCATGGTGCGGGTCGCTTTTGCCTTCAGGCCTTTGTACTCTTCGGCGGGAGCCGCAGCTTTCAAATATGCGAATACAGGGCTCTCTGCAGGGCCGTTGACGTCCGTTTTCTGCATAAGCTGGAAAGTCACGCCGTGGTTCAGGCGGCAGAATTCGGCAATCTCCTCGTCGCTGCCGGGCTCCTGGTGGGCAAACTGGTCGCAAGGGAAACCGATGATGACCAGTCCACGGTCCTTAAATTTCTGATTAAGGGCCTCCAGTCCGTCATACTGAGGGGTGAATCCGCATTTGGAAGCGGTGTTGACTATAAGGAGAACCTTACCTTCGAACTGGGCGAAATCCAGTTCAGCGCCCTTGTTGGTCAGGGCCTTGAAATCGTAAATCTTTGCCATATCTTTATAATTTATATCGTTCACGATGCAAATATACGACTTTATTTTTATATCGCAAGCGATATTTTTCAAAAATTGTGAAAAATCATTATATTCGCATTAAAAGTCTCTGCATATGAAACGTTTATACCTTGCGTTGATTATCATAGCAGCCGCACTGGCAGCCTGCAAACAGCCCGAAGACCCCACCGACAAGCCCGCTCCCCCTCCCGGTCCGGTGGATCCTCCCCAGCCTGAGAACGTGGTCGGCCCCCTGAGCGTGGAAGGATCCTTTGCCGAAGACTCTTTCATCGCAGGCTTCCCCGGCTGGGCAGAAGGCGACGCCATAAGCTGCTTCGGCGCAGGTGGCACCCACGCAAAACTGACGGTAAAGAGCATCAGCGGCACAAAAGCGACCCTCGAAGGCGAGGGCGACTCCCTGGGCCCCTACACTGCAATCTATCCCTACAGCGCAGAGGACACCCTTGAGTCCGGAGTGATCACCACCACCGTCCCCCAAGACCAGCAGATCTCCGCCGGTCCCATCGACAGGCAGGCCTTTCCCGCCGTCGCAAAAGCCGACGGCAAAGCCCTGTCGTTCAAGAATATATGCGGCCTCATTTCGTTCGAAATAGCCGATGAGGGCATCACCGGCATCCTTGTCCAGAGCACTTCCGGCACTCCCCTTTCCGGCAAGATTTGCGTCAACCCCGCCACGGGAGAAATCACCAAGACAGAAGATAGTTCCGACCAGATACAGCTCAAGCCCGCCGGCGGCTCCTTCGCCCCCGGCACCTACTTTGCCGCCATACTCCCCGGCTCCCCGGGCGAACTCCGCATCACCCTTTCCGGCGGCTCCGCCATCAGGAAAGCCGGCAGGACCACCCAGACGGAAAGCATCACCCGCAACGGCTGCATCTCAGCCGGCGGCCTCGACGCCGCCAACGTGCAATGGATCTATGAACTGGGCAGTTACGACGACCTCAAGGCCTGGGTCGCCGACCGCGACAACTGGAGCCCGTCCGGCGACACCGTAGTCCTCACGGCCGACATAAACATGCAGGACGAGCCCTGGACGCCCCTTGCGGACACCTATCCAGGCGTCTTCGACGGAGCCGGCCACTGCATCAGCCACGTCAACATCCAGTCCAGCACCCTGGCCAGCGTGGGCTTCTTCGGAAAGGGCTATGCCAAGGAAGTCAAAAACCTCACATTCGGCTCGGAAGACGGCAGGACCTATGACGGAACATCCTGTATCATAAGCGGATACAACACCACAAACTCAAGTTCCTACTGGAGCTACACCGCTCCAATTGCCCTTCCTGCGGCAGACATAACAAACGTCACCAACTTCATCCCCGTGGCCGTGACCAGAGGCTCCAACCGAAGCAGCCGCGCCGGAGGCATCGCCGCCTGGGCGACCGGCAAGGTCAGCATCACCGGCTGCAGGAACTACGGCCCCATTTCCATCGAAGACCACGCCATCACCGAAGGCAGTTCCTACAAATATGTCTGCGCCGGCGGCATCCTGGGCGGCCAGAACACGGAGACTTCCGACGTCACCCTGACCGACTGCCACAACTACGGCAAGATCAGCAGCACTAACCACTGTTCCTACGGGCTCGGAGGCATCACAGGCCTCATCTACAGCACCGCCAAGCAGTTCACTGCCGAGGGCTGCACCAACGAAGGCGACATCGAGCTCCTGTACTCCGCCACCCAGAACGACCTGTTCGCAGCCGGCGGCATAATCGGAAAAGTCGCCTGCAAAGCCGGAGCCGCCCTGCCCGAAATACGCAACTGCGTGAACAAGGGCCACATCCACAGCGAAGCCGTCCACCAGCACTACGTCGGAGGCATCGCAGGCCGCGCCGACGGCGTCTCGATCACCGGCTGCCGCAACGAAGGCAGCATCGAAATCGACCACTCCGGACAGGCCTCGACCCGCTTCCAGATGATAGGCGGCATACTCGCGGCCGCCATGGGCGACGGAGGCGCCAACTCGCTGAAAGACAACGTGAACACTGGCCACATCAGCATGAAGGTAGCTTCCTCAGGCCACAACAAGACGCCATCGAGTTCCTCCACTTTCTACGGCGTCAATGCCGGCGGAATACTGGGCATGGGAGGCAATGTCTCCGCCCTGAGCGGCAACCGCAACCAAGGTGAACTTAACGTAGAGAACGCTTTCAGCGCAAGCAACAGCGCATATCCCGCCACCATCCACGCAGGCGGCATACTCGGCTACGACTACGGCTCCGTGGAGAACTTCTCCGAAAACGAATTCAGCGGCATCGTCTCAGCCGCCACCACAAAGGCAACTACCGTTCCTTCAAAGGTTTACGCCGGAGGAATGGCCGGCCGGCTCAAGTCGGCGACAATCATCAGCGGCAACTCGAAAGGCACCGTGCAGGCCACGACGGCCGATGCTTCCGGCCTCCGCTACGCCGGATCGGTGGCGGGCTACAACGACGGCACCATCGTCAAATGCGACTACGCCGGCACCGTCAACGGCGCCCCTGCCGACGGGAGCAACATCGTCGGCGGCGGCAATCTGCCGCAGGGCCAGGGCGACGGCCCGGGCGAAGGCGGCACCTTTGCCGTGAGCGAGAGCGACATCAGTTTCCCCGGCACCGGCTTCACCCGCAAGCTCATGACCGTATCGGCCGGCAGCAAGGACGTCTCCATCGCGCTCAGCGGCCTCGACTGGCTCAAGACCGAAAGCATCCCCGCGACGGTGGCCGCCGGCAAGAGCGCCACATTCAACGTGGTGCCTGCCACAGGCAATATCGATGAAAAGCGCAGCGGCACGATGACAGTCAGCGAAAACGGAGGCGAGACCCGCACCGTGTCCGTGAGCCAGGGCGGCATGTACACCGCAGTGGACGGCTTCCCCGCCCGCTGGGAGATAGACAAAGGCGTCACCTACACCGAAGGCAACGCCGCCGGCCAGCGCTGGCTCAATGAGGGCATCGCTGCCACTGTGGCATCCCCGGACGTGGTCTCCAGCGCCCCCGGCACCGGCTACATCTCAGCCGGCAGCACCACCGGCAACAAGCTGGTCTATTCCGTGGCCCCTTCCGGCACGCAGAACATCAGCATAGGCAACATGGGAGAAGGTGACTACATCCAGTTCAGCGTCCCCGTGACCAGCCTTCCCGCCGGCACCGACGTGGATTTCATGCTGACGATCAACACCAACAACAACAAGACCCCGAAGTACTGGCTCTTCGAGTACTGGGACGGTGGCAGCTGGATCGCCCAGCCGCGCTACACCGCATCCGAAGACGGCAAGACGCAGTATTCCTTCGACGTCTATGACTACGACAGCAAGAACCACCGCACCTACATCACCACGTTCCGCCTCTCGAAGGCCGTGGAGGGCGCTTTCGTAAAGATGAGGGTGCGCGCAGTGGGCAAGGTGAACTGCAGCGGGGCCGCCCTCACGCCCACCCCCAACGCCTATATGAACTTCCCGTGCACGACCTACCATGCCTGCGTCATCAACGCCTATCCGGGAGTCCCGGCGAAGGAGGCGACGCCGGTCAAGCTGCTGCAGCTGGGGAACAGTTTCACCTACTACAACGGTTCCGCCTTCAAGCTCAAGCAGATATGCCGGGCCGAGGGCCATGCCACCTCCGTCCGCATCAACGTCAAGGGATCGCAGGAATTCGCCGAGCACCTCGACGTGCTCCCCTTCTCCCAGCGCGTGATAGCCGAGGGAGGCTACGACAAGGCGATAATTCAGGACGGCTCCTACTACCACGCCGAATATGCGGCCGGCAGCAAATCCGCCATACAGGGAGTCACCCCCGACTACACGCCGGAGGAGATTCTCCTCTATACCAAGCGCCTTAGCGCAGCCATTAAGGAGAAATCTCCCGGCTCCAAGGTGATTCTGGAAAGCGTGTGGTCCTATCCCTACAAGACCCTGGGCAACTTCCTGGGCTTCGGAAGCTACGAGAATTTCGACGCCATGCAGTGGCAGGGTTCCTGCGCAATAGCCGACGCCGACCCCAACACCGATATCGTGTCCCCCATCGGCAAGGCTTTCGCCCTTGCCCGCTCGGCGGAATACGGATTCACAGAAAAATACAACTGGCTGCTCTACACCGACAATTACCATCCCAACCGCTACGGGTCCTACCTCAAGGCATGCGTGAACTACCTCATACTGTTCGGCGAGCCCTTCGGCGCACATCCTGCCGACTGCGACATCCCCCCGGCAGAGGCCGCCAAGTTGCGCGAGATAGCGATGAAAACAGTACTCGGACAGTAGCCGGCCCCCGCGTCATTTTGTGTTATGCATTATTTTTTATAACTTGCCGGTACTTTAATCAAACTGCTTTATGAAAAAGTATATCCTTGCTATCATCATTGCTTCCGGGTTCTGTCTGTCGGGCTGCGTCCTGAACGGTCTCCTGGACCCTGACGGCTATATCGACAAGTGGTCTGGCCTTGTCAACGAGACCAAGCACGATGCCATCGTCAACCGCAACACCATCAGCTACGGCGACCACACATACACCGTATCCGGCACCATAGACTACGATTTCGATCCCGTCAGTTTCGAGAAGACCCCCACGGCATCCGTGACCTTCACCAACATCCCTTCCGGCTACAATGAGTTCAAGGCCGTCTATGAAGGCCTTCTCGGCAAGAGCCTGATCGGCACCACGGCCATGGTGCCCATGGCGCTGGAGATTTATGCCCGCAGTTCGGTGACCGGCAAGAAATGCCTCACGCTGCTCTGCAAGGACGATGCGACCGTGGACGGAATCATCCGCGTCTTCAGGACGAAGATCATCCCTTCCACCGCCGCCGGAGTCGACGACCCCTATCTTCAGCGTTATCTTCCCGCAGCCCTGCTGAAAGGCGCCGTCTACGACAACGCCTACAAGCCGGATGAGCCCTACACAGTGGAGATCGGCCCGTCCATCAACAAGCCCCAGGACACAAAGATGGCTCCCTATGGCTCTGTGTATTACACATATATCTACTGCGACGGCTGGGAGACCAGGGCAAGGAACGTGGACCTTTTCCTGCCCAGGGATGAGAGTCTCTACAAAGTGCAGATCTGCTCCTCCTGCTACGTCCAGTGCAGGACTATCTTCAAAGGCCCCTGGGAAGGCCTGAAATAGCGTAAGGAGCCGGCTGGAGTATGACCCGGCAGAAGGAAATCTACAAAGTGACCGTCCTTGGAGGAGTGGCGAACCTGCTCCTCGTGGGATTCAAGTTCATGGCGGGCATCGCCGGACGGTCCGGGGCGATGATTGCGGATGCCGTGCACTCGGTGTCGGACCTCGTGACCGACGTGGTGGTGCTGGTGTTCGTGAAGCTCAGCTCGAAACCGCAGGACAGTTCCCACGATTTCGGGCACGGAAAGTTCGAGACCATCGCTTCTCTGTTCATCGGCCTCGCGCTTGCTGCCGCGGCCGTGGGGATAGTGGTGGACGGCGCCACGAAACTGGCCCGCTGGCTTCAGGGAGAAGACCTCCCCTCGCCCGGAAAAATCGCCCTCTGGGGTGCGCTGGTGTCGATTGTAATCAAGGAGCTCTGCTACCAGTACACCTACCGCAAGGGAAAGAAACTGGAGTCGCAGGTGGTGATCGCAAACGCCTGGCACCACCGCTCCGATGCGCTGTCTTCGGTGGGCGCAGCAGTCGGCATCGCCGGCGCCATCTTCCTCGGCGACAGGTGGACCGTGCTCGATCCCCTGGCTTCGGTCGTGGTCGGAGCCATGCTCGTGAAGGTGGCCTGGGACCTGCTGGGGCCCAGCATTGGCGAACTGACGGAGCAGTCGCTCCCGGAAGAGACTGAGAAAGAAATACTTAAGCTTATAGAATCCGTCGATGGAGTCGCCGATCCCCACAACCTCCGCACTCGCCGCATAGGCAGTAACATAGCTGCCGAGGTCCATATCCGCATGGACGGAAACCTGACCCTCAACGAAGCCCACGAAAAGGCTTCGGCAATCGAGCGCCTGTACGGGGAACGCTTCGGCAAAGACTCCCACATAATCATTCATATGGAGCCCGGCAAGCAATGAAAAGAATTCTGATCGCCACCCTGCTACTGCTACCCATCGCATCACCTGCACAAAACACCTTTTCCAATGACTGAAGACACTCTGAAACAACTATTCGAGTCCTACACCGGGCAGGAGCTCTCACAGACCGTGGAACTTCCCACATCCGGCAGCCACCGGCGTTATTTCCGCCTGAAGGGAGGCAACATTTCGCTGGTCGGAGTGCTGGGCACCAACCGCGACGAGAACCGGGCCTTCATAGGGCTTTCCCGCCATTTCAAGGAAAAGGGCATCAATGTCCCCACGGTCCATGCGGTCTCGGACGACGAAATGTCGTATATCCAGGAAGACCTTGGCGAGAAGATGCTCTTCGACCAGCTGTCGCAGGGACGCGAAAGCGGCCTCTACAGTTCCTATGAGACGAATCTGCTCTGCCGCACCATAGAGCAACTCCCGAAAATACAGTTCAAGGGCGCCGAGGGCCTGGACTGGAGCATATGCTTCCCCCAGCCGGAGTTCGACGGGCGCATGATAGATTTCGACCTCAACTATTTCAAATACTGCTTCCTCAAGGCCACCGGGCTGGAATTCAACGAGACCCTGCTCCAGGACGATTTCGACAAGTTCAAGGCCGACCTGCTGGAGGATTGCGAGAACACCTTCCTCTACCGCGATTTCCAGGCCCGCAACGTGATCATACGCGACGGCGAGCCCTGGTTCATCGACTACCAGGGAGGCCGGCGCGGCCCCATCTACTACGATGTGGCGTCATTCATCTGGCAGGCCCGCTCCCGCTATCCCGAGGAGCTTAAACAGGAACTCATACGCACCTACCTGCGGGCACTTCGGAGCTACACCACCGTGGATGAAGAAAAGTTCATCGAGCGCCTGCGGCTGTTCGTGCTGTTCCGCACCCTCCAGGTGCTCGGGGCCTACGGTTTCAGGGGCTACTTCGAAAAGAAGCCGCACTTTCTCGCCAGCGTGCCCTACGCCCTGGACAACCTGCGCAGCCTGCTGAAGACCCCTTTCAGCGACTACCCCTACATGAACGGCCTGCTGGAGAAGCTCACCACCATGCCGCAGTTCTACGAAATCGTGGAAGACAAGCGCCTCGAGGTACATATCTACAGCTTCGCCTACAAAAAAGGCATTCCCGCCGACACCACTGGCAACGGAGGCGGCTACGTGTTCGACTGCCGGTCCATCAATAATCCCGGGAAATACGAGCACTACCGCCAGTTCAACGGCAACGACCCGGAGGTGATCAAGTTCCTGGAAGACGACGGCGAGGTCATAGTGTTCCTGAAGAGCGTCTACAAGCTGGTGGACGCCCACGTGGAGCGCTTCATAGAGCGCAAGTTCACCCACCTGCAGGTCTGCTTCGGCTGCACCGGAGGCCAGCACCGTTCGGTGTTCTGCGCCGAGCACCTTGCGAGGCATCTTTCAGAAAAATACGACGTGAAGGTGAAACTCACGCACCGCGAACTGGACATCGAGAAGAGCCTATGAAAGCGATGGTGTTCGCAGCAGGGCTCGGCACACGGCTCAAGCCCATCACCGACAGCATACCGAAGGCGCTCGTGCCGGTGTGCGGCGACCCCCTGCTGGGGCACGTCCTCCGCAAGCTGGTGGCTTCCGGCTACGACGACATCGTGGTCAATGTCCACCATTTTGCCGGGCAGATCCGCGAATACCTTGATTCCCACGACTTTGGAGTGCGCATCAGCGTGTCGGACGAAAGCGACCTGCTGCGGGAGACCGGCGGCGCGGTGCGGCACGCCCGCCCGCTTCTGGAAGGCGGCGGCAACTTTTTGATCCACAACGTGGACATCATTTCCGACCTGGACCTGCAGTGGTTTCGGAATGCTTGCCGGCCCGAGGCACTCGCCACCCTGCTCGTCAGCGACAGGCAGACGCAGCGCTACTTCCTTTTCGACGACTCCATGAGGCTCGTCGGCTGGACCAACCTGGCAAGCGGAGAAGTCCGGAGCCCGTACCCCGGCCTGGACGCGGGCAAATGCAGGCGCCTTGCATTTTCCGGCATCCACAACATATCGCCCCGTATATTCGAGGTATTCGATTCCTACGGCTGCCCCGAACGCTTCTCCATCGTGGATTTCTACCTCAGGGCCTGCGCCGAATACCCCATTTATGGCGTTGTCCCCGGGAGCATCACTTTAATCGACGTGGGCAAGCTGGATTCGCTTGCGCTGGCCGAACAGCTGTGCACTAAGCTCTGCTGCCGATGAGACGTTTTATTCCGGTCCTGCTTGCCGCGCTGTGGCTCAGCAGCTGCACGCCTTCCGGAACGGACATGCCCCAGGTCCCGGAAGACAGGCCGGACAATGTGGACTGGGAGGCCGCATATTCCTATGTATTCGACAGCTCGGTGATTCCTGAAATCCACCTGAAGTTCAAGGAAGAAGAGTGGAACAAGCTTCTTCGCGCCTACGACAAGGATCCCGACAACAAAGAGTTCGTCCGGTGCGACGTGCTTTACATCAAGGGTGAAGACAGGCGGGAGATTCCTGCCGCCGGCATCAGGCTGCGGGGCAACACATCCCGGAGGCGCCCCGAGGGGGGCAAGGGCCAGATGCATGTGGGCAACAATCCCGACTGGCACCACGCCCACTTTTCCCTCGACCTCCACTACTACGAGAAAAACTGGCTCCACACCATCGAAGGCGTGCGGCAGGTGGACCTCAAGTGGTTCAAGGACGACCCTTCCTACACCCGGGAGATCTACTGCTACGACCTTTTCCACCGCTTCGGAGTCTGGACCGCCGTCCACGACGTCTATGCCCGGCTGTGGGTGCGCGTGGGCGGAAGCCGCGAGGCCTACTACGGCGTGTACGGCCTGCTTGAGCACATAGACAAGAACTACCTGCGCGCACGCAAGGAGCTCCTGTCTTCGGCCGAGGGAAACCTTTGGAAAAACAGCTATGGATGCGGCCTGCGCAGCAGCGGAGAAAAGTTCGAGTTGAAATGCGGCGCCGACCCCGGGCAGGCCAGGCGGCAGCTGGACGATTTCATCCACAAGCTCAACAGCTATTCAAATGACGTCTTCTACAACTGGATAGAGTCGGTCGTGGACATCGAGCTGTTCCTCCGCACCTACGCGGTGAATGTTGCCGTCGGAATGTGGGACGACTACTGGAACAATTCCAACAACTATTATCTGTATTTCACTCCGGAGGGCCGGTTCTTCTTTATCCCCTTCGACTACGACAACACGCTTGGCACGAGCCTCCAGTGCGGGGTGCAGAGCGATGCCGGGCGGCACGACCCCCTTGGCTGGGGCGAGGACCGCAACCCTCTTGTGGCAAAGATACTGTCCCGTCCGCAGTGGCGCAGCATGTACATAGGATTCCTTCGTGAGCTTACCACATCTTCGGGCCTGAGCACACCTGCATCGGCCCGGGATCGCATCCTTTCCTGGCAGGAGAGGATTGCGCCGCTTGTTGCCAACGACACGGGAGAAGATATGAAGATAGAAGACCGTCCAGCCCCCTGGGGCAACCACGGAGAGTACAGGCTGACTACCTTCGGGAAAGACAATTTCTTCCAGGCCAAGGCCGAATCCGTGGTCAATTCCCAGTGACCTTCAGCCTCCCCACCGCCTGCTCAAGGCCGACCGTGGGCTCTATGATATTGTAGTCTTTCCAGAAATCGGGATCGGAGTAGAAAGACGCCTTGTCGGCAAGGGACGAAGATGAGCCGAAGGCCTCGGCGCGGCTGATTTTTGTCACTTCCCCGCGCTCACGGCGGTTTGTCACCACCATTTCGGCCACCGCGGTGAACTCCGTGGCAAACAGCCGCCTGCGCCAGTCGCAGTTGAAGCGGAACAGGGTCTTCAGGTAGCTTATACGGGTCTTCCCTCCTTCGGTCTTATAGTCCAGCAGAAGCGTCATTTCCTTGGGCTTGAAACGCAGTCCCGGAGGACGTCGCACAAGCATCGCCCCGATTGCCTTGCCCTCGTCGGACATGTCGAGCGAAAGCTCTATCCTGGTGAAAGCCAGGGTCTCGCGGTCGATATAGACGGTGCCGTTCTGCAGGGCTATCGGGGCCTCGCGGGCAGGAGACAGGCGGATGACAAACTGCATCCTGCCGTCTATGGGGCGCGGCTCCAGCATCTCAAGGCGGTAGAAGTCGAGGGCGTCGGTGTCCAGCACTATGCCGCGGGTCTTTACAATATCTAGATCGACGGACATCACAGGGCCTCCCACCACCTTCACGCCAAGGGTGTCGGCCTTGCGGGGGCTGGTCAGAAGACGGCTCTTCACCACGGCAGCGCGGTCGCGTCCGAAGGCATCGGAGAATGATGATTTATACATTTTCGTGACCGCTTCGGACACATAGATGAAGCGCTGGCGTTTACGCACGGTCTCGCGATAGAAGCAGTCGAAGAGTTCAGGCTCAGACGGGCAGTTGTCGGGGATACGGTATATGGCCTGACGCAGGATGGCCAGCGGATCGCCGGACACTACGAGCGAAGGATCCAGGGTCAGGTTGCCCCGTTTCAGGCGCACCCGCATCACCTCGCCCGCCTCAGGCACTTCCAGGCTGAGAGTCTCATAGCCCAGACAACTGAAATTCAAGGAATTCAAGGGCTTGTCCGACTTTATCACGAAGGTGCCGTCGTCGTTGGAGACCGTCGCATAACTGGTGCCGGGCACGGACACTGCCACGGCAGGGATGATGCGTCCGGAATCAGCATCGCGCACCACGCCCCTTGCGCTGAAGCGCAGGCTGTCCGACTGGCCATGCAGGCAGGCGGGAAGGAGCAGCGCCAGGCAACAGAGCATATTATATAACTTGTTCATTTTCCAACGATAAGGCTGGTCTTCCACAAATATAGTCTTTTTCTTTCATTTTCTTCTTATATTTGTCATATGAAAAGAATTGCAACAATAATCGCGGCGCTTTGCCTGCTTTCCGCAGTTGCCGCAGCCCAGAACTACACCGACATCGAGATTTCTTCCGGCGACAAGGTAGAATCCAAACTCCGTCTCGTTTTCCCCATGCACTTCGGGCTCTCCACCCTGGTGAATCCGACCTACAACGGCCCCTGGGCCTCGACTGGGCACGGGCAGTTCCTCAATACACAACTCTACCGCAATTTCAACTACGGCATCGAACCCATCGGGCTCCGCTTCTACTCCAAGAAGAGCCCCTTCGAGTTCGGACTGGGCATCAGGCTCTCATTCATGGACTACTGCCTTGAGAATCCGGCCCTCAGCTTCCACCCCGTGGGCGGAGATTATGTGCCCTATGAAATAGTCTCCGAACAGCCCTCCTACAACGGCACGAAATCCAAGATCCACGCCAGCTACGTGGGCGTGCCCCTGAGGTTTTTCTTCAAGGCCGGCAAGGCAAAGCTCTACTCGGGCGTATCTGCCGAGTACATGTTCAACGGCTACACCAAGTACCGTGAGCCTAAGGCCCGCGTGACCACCAACGAGCTCTTCAACCGTCTGCGCGCAGGTGTCGAAGTCGGCGCAACCTACGGAATCATAGGAGTTTTCGCATCCTACAGCTTCTCTCCCCTGTTCGACGCCCGCTACAGCAACGCCACGGTGTTCAGCTTCGGCCTGACGCTCGGAATGTAAGGAAGCAAAATATGAAAAAACTGTTTATCCTTCTGGTCCTGGCCTGCTCCTGCTCCCCTGCTGTCCAGCGGCTCAGCGATTCTATGGCAGGGGTCCGCGACTATGTGCCCCGGTATGCGGTAATGGCCCACAGGGGCTCAACCTACTGGGCCCCGGAGGAGACCGAAAGCGCCTGGCGCTGGGCTCGCGAGATGGGAGCGGACTACCTGGAGTCCGACCTTCAGTGCACCAAGGACGGCGTGATTCTCGCCAACCACGACGTCAACCTCACGCGCACCACCGACATTGCCGCAGTCTTCGGCGAGGGGCTTCCCAGGAGCCGGGAAGATTTTTACAAATCCCTGGGATTCAGCGAGTCCGATGCAAAGGAGCAGTGCTCCCGGGACCTGGAAACCTTCCAGCCCTACCAGGCTTCATCCTACTACTACGCCGAGCTCCTCACCCTGGACGCCGGCAGCTGGTTCAATGCCGCGCGGCCCGGCCAGGCTCGTCCCGCCTTCGCGGGCAGCCAGTACGTCTCGGCCCTGCAGGACCAGATCGCTTATGCCGAAGGAAAGAGGCTGCGCCGTGATGCCCGCGGCCGCCGCGTGCTCCCCTTCAAGCTTAAAGAGAGTTGCGCCGGCAAGACCCTGGGCCAGCTCAGCGCCTGCGCCAAGGAAAGCGGCAAGTATATGGAAATCATCGACTACGATTTCTCTTCCGCTTATGAGCCAGACCCTGCAGACACCGGCAACCGCCCCGGCATCTACATAGAATTCAAGGAGCCCGAAGTCAATCCGGAAGACATAGAGCAAAGGGTCTTCGACATCCTGGATGCCGCAGGCTGGAATATCATCACCAAGCCCGCCACCGAGACCGCATTCCTGAAGGACGGCAAGGTCACGGTGGGCCTGACTTCCGGAAAGGTCATACTCCAGACCTTCTCCCGCGAGTCGTTATGCAGGGCCAACGCCATCTTCAAGGCCCGCGTGCCCATGTGCTTCCTGCTCTGGCGCAGCGACTGGAACGGCGAGCTCGACAAGCCCGGCAGCTATGCGGACATACTGAAATGGGCGCAGGACAACGGAGCCCACATCATCGGTCCCTCGATTTCGGGCGCGCCCAACGACTACGAGGAGCTCGACGCCCAGTGGCAGGCCGAACTGGTCCACAAGGCCGGAATGCTCAACCACCCTTATTCCTTCGACACCGTGGAACAGATGGAAGAGCACGCACGGCGCAGCGACGGCTACTTCACCAACCGTTCGGAACTGACCATTAATTACTTGATCCAGCACGGAATGAGGAATTCCGATATCGAAGTTCCAGACGCGGAAGCAACACTAAACCGCCTGGGGTATTGATAATTCAAAAATAATACTTATATTTGCAGTCCCAATTTGGACAGGGGCGTAGCTCAGCTGGTTTAGAGCGCTTCAGTCACATTGAAGAGGTCGTCGGTTCGAATCCGACCGTCCCTACAAAAAAGCAGCCGTCGAGGCTGCTTTTTTGTGTCCGGTCCTAAGGACTACTGAGGCATCTGGGCGCCGTAGCCGGCCACCTTGCCGAACAGGTCCTTTGCCTTCTCCCAAGGATACTTGTTGCAGTACATGCTGGGACGCACGATCTCGGAACCCTGCTGGTTCAGGCCGAACATGCGGTTCACCTGGTTGGCTGCAGAATTGGCGTTGTAGCTCTCGGACTGAATGATCTCCAGGGACATATAACCTTCGAGATAAGACTTGTCGATAGCGTTGATGAATGCCTTTTCGCTCTCGGGGAGGTCTCTGTTGCCTTCGTACTTGGGGCCGATCTGCTCGGCCTCCTCGATGCGGGCGGCAGGGACGGAAATCGAAGCGGCGCCCATGGCGGCGATTTCAAGGTCGCGCTTGTTGGCGAAATAGTAGTTGTCGTAGAGGTTGCTGACCTTGAGCTTCTCCATCTCCTTGTTGCTTTCATAGAAAACGCGCTCTACGCCGCAGTTGCTGTTGCATCCGAAGATGTTGTTGTGGACGTCGATGGTGCGGATGCCGTTCATGAAACGGAAGCCCTGGCCCATATCCTCAAAGGCCTTGGTGCGGGTCCAGGTGAACATCACGGTGTTGTGGTGGAAGTCGAGGGAGACCTGCTCGATGTCGGCATCCCTGACGTTGCCCTTGACCTGGCAGGCCGAGTAGCGGCAGGCCACGAATACGTTGTTGCAGACTTCCATGTGGCCCTTGCCCATCAGGGCGCAGATGCCATAGTCGCGGCAGTTCACGAACACGCAGTTGGAGACGCGCACATTGCCTTCCACGTCCATGTGGAGGGCATATTCATCTCCGCTGGAGAAGCCCTCGAGAGGAAGGCTGGGATTGGCGTCCGGCTCCACGAAGCGGCCGGTCAGGACGCCTTCGTTGGGGGTGCCCGTGGCCACTTCCTTGACGTTCTTCACGAAATAGCGGTTGTTCTCACCGAGATCGAAGGTGAAGCCGTCGATCACCACAGTGCCCACGGGACCGACGTATCCGTAGGGACGCCTTGCATTGATGTTCATCAGGGGCGCGGTGAATTTCTGGTCGTAGGGCTGGATCCTGGTCACGAACCTGATCACGTCCCTCTGGCTGAAATCGGTGGAGTAACCGCCGTAGATGCTGATGAATTTGCCGGGTTCGTGGGATGAATCGGCGAACTTGCCGCTTTCCACGTAGCCGCGGTCCATGTTGCCGAGGTAGTTGCCTTCGGCGACGAGGATCTGGTCATTCTCCTCGGCTGCGTTGATTGCCTTCTGGAGGTCCTTCATGGCGGTGGTGGGGCTAAGGCCGTCCGCACGGGCTGAACCGGTGGAGACGCTCACATAAAGGGTTTTGCCCTTGATTTCGGTGTTGATGGCTTTCTGCGCTGCCTTGTCGGCGGCATCCTGCTTACCTTTTTCAACGGCATTCTGCACGCCCTTGCGCGCTTCATTCCTGGCTGCTCCGCTGACTTTGTTGCCTATCGAGCGGAGAATGCCGGACGGGGTCTGGGCGGACGCAGGCTGCATGGCTGCAACAGCGAGAAAAGCTGCGAGAATCAGAGTAAATCTTTTCATTTCTATAATGTTTAGTGGTTTAGTCGTTTCGCAAATATAGCAAACCCGGACCAATAATTCAAGTATCGGGCCAGTTTAGCGCCTGGAAGTGACCTCGCGCTCGTAGCGCTCGATTTCCGGAATGAATTCAGGCCCCACGGGCACGCCGCCACGGAGGTTGAAATAGTCGTAGACGGCTCCGAACGGCAGAGTCTTTGCCTCCTCCAGGAGGGCGAGGCGCTGGAAGCCGCGGCCGCTGTCTTCATATTCACGTAGCTTGCCGAGCGGCTCCAGGAGCGCCGACAGCAGGCATTTCTGCGTGGCGCGGGTGCCGATGATGTAGGCGCCGATGCGGTTGATGGAGGCGTCGAAATAGTCGAGGCCGATGTGGGCGCGGTCCAGGGCTCCGGCACGCACGATTTCCTTGAAGAGGTCCAGGGTCTGGTCGTTCATGATGGTCACGTGGTCGGAGTCCCAGCGCACGGGGCGGCTGACGTGGAGCATCAGTTCGGGTACGAAAAGCAGCAGTGCCGCCACCTTGTCGGACACGTTCTCGGTGGGTTCATAGTGGCCCGTGTCCAGGGTGTACATGACCTTGCGGGTGGCGCAGTAGCCTTCGAAGAAGTCCATCGAGCCGACGGTGTAGCTTTCCAGGCCTATGCCGAAGAGTTTGGCCTCGACGCAGGATTTCATCCCGGGGAGCTCCTCGGAAAGGATTTCATCCAGGGACTCGGCAAGCAGCTCGCGGTAGCGCTTGCGCTCTACGGTGAGGTCCTTGCTGCCGTCGTGGACCCATATATTCATGATGCAGGGATCGCCCTGGGCCTTGCCCATGGCATCTGCGATGCGGCGGCAGCGCTTTGTGTGCTCTATCCAGAACCTGCGGATTTCCGGGTCGGGATTGGAGAGGGACAGGTCGCCGCTCTTGGGATGCGAGAAGGATGTGGAGTTGAAGTCCAGTTTCATGTCGTTCTCCGCAGCCCACTGAATCCAGCTTTCGAAATGCCTGGGCTCCACCTCGTCGCGGTCCACGAACTTGCCGCCGAAATCGCCGTAGATTTCGTGGAGATTGAGCCTCTGCGTGCCTGCAAGCAGGCTTTTGGCGAAGCGGACATCGGAACGGACCTCTTCGATGTTGCGGGCTCGTCCGGGATAATTGCCCGTGGTCTGGATGCCTCCGGAGAGGGCCTGGCCACGCTCGAAACCGACCACGTCGTCGGTCTGCCAGCAGTGGAGGGAAATGGGAGTTTTCGCAAGGATGTCGATGGCCTTGTCGGTGTCGACGCCCAGCTCGGCATAGCGTTCCTTCGCTATCTCGTAGGCCTTGAGTATCTGCTGTTCTTTCATTGTGTTATTGATTATTAATAGTATGCGGGGTAAAGACCCGGACGGGGAAAGAGGCCGATATCAGCCGGCGCATTTCCCAACGGTCGGAGATGAGGCCTGCGGCCTTGGCCTGGAGCATCAGGTTGCCTATCGCAGTGGCCTCCACCGGACCGGCCACGACGGGCATTCCGATGGCATCGGCGGTCCACTGGTTCAGCAGCTCGTTGGCACTGCCTCCGCCGATGACGTGGAGTTTCTCTATCTTGAAGGGAGCAAAGCCCTGCAGCATCCCCAGCACCTCGCGGTAGCGGTCTGCCAGGGAGTGGTAGATGCAGGAGACGATCTGCGAATCGGTCAGGGTGTCATCCTGAACGCAGCGAAGGATCTCCTCCACCATATTCTCCGGCGCGGCGAAACGGGGGTCGTCGGGATTGATGCGGCCCGGGAAAGCTTCCTCGCTGCGCGCCATACGCACGAGGCAGGGATATGAATAGTCCTTCCCCTGCTTGCGCCAGACTTCACGGCACTGCTCAAGGAGCCACATTCCGGTGATGTTCTTGAGGAAGCGGGTGGTGCCTTCGATACCGCCTTCGTTGGTGAAGTTGGCAGCCTGGCTGCGGGAATCGATTATGGGAGCCGGAACTTCTATGCCCATGAGGCTCCAGGTGCCGCTGCTCAGATAGGCGAAACGCTCGTCCGCGGCAGGCACTGCGGCAACGGCAGACGCCGTGTCGTGGCCTGCAACCGCCACCACCGGCACGGGACCGAGACCGGTCTGCTCCGCGATTTGAGGCTTCAGTGGGCCGATCACAGTGCCCGGCTGCACGATGGGCAGCAGCACATCGGTGCGTATGCCGAGACGCTCCAGCAGCCCCTTGTCGAAGCTGCGTGTCTTCTGGTCCATCATTCCGGAGGTCGAAGCATCCGTGTATTCACAGACCTGTCTTCCGGTCAGCGTCCAGGCCAGCAGGTCAGGCATGAACAGGATGCCGGCGGCCTTTTCAAGCGCCGGCTCCCCCGTCCTGGTCTGGGCATAGAGCTGGAAGATGGTGTTGAAATCCATTATCTGTATGCCCGTGGCGGCATAGAGTTCCGTGCGCGGCACGATCTTGAAAACTTCTTCGGGAATGCCTCTCGTGTAGGGATCACGATATGCCCTCGGAAGACCGGCCAGACTGCCGTCCGGGGCGATGCAGCCGAAATCCACTCCCCAGGTGTCTATTCCTATGGAATCGAGCTTGATGCCCCTGGAGCCCAGGTCCGTGAGGCAGTCCATGAAGCTCCGGCGCATGGAATCAAGGTCCCAATAAAGCCGGCCGTCCCTTTTAAGCGGCCGGTTGGGGAAGCGGCAGACTTCCTCCATTGAAAAAACGCCTCCGGAGAAGGTGCCGAGCAGGGCCCTGCCGCTGGTGGCACCGCAGTCGAAGGCGAGAAAACGATGAGTCTTGTTCATAAGGCTTGCTCAGGACTTGACGTGGATATCCATCTGGGGGAACGGGAACGGGAAACCGGCTGCCGGGAGCTGGTTGTAGATGGCGTCGTTGACGGCAAAATAGACATCCCAGTAGTCGGCGTTGCGCACCCAGGCGCGGACCACGAACACCACTGAGCTGGACTCCAGCGACGACACGGCCGCAAAAGGAGCCACCGCTCCGGGAGTGGAAGGGTCGAGCACCTTTTCATTGGCGCTGACGATCTCCAGGAGCTTGGCCTTGCAGGCCTCGGCATCCACGCCGTACTCCAGGCCTATCTTCCATTCCAGGCGGCGTATCGGATTCTTCGTGTAGTTGTTGATGTTGCCGTTGGCCAGCGGGCCGTGCGGAATCGTGACGCTGCGGTTGTCGGGCAGGGTCAGGCGCGTGCTGATTATGGACATTTCCGTGACCGTGCCGGCATAGCCCTGGGCCTCGATGAAATCGCCGACCTTGAAGGGCTTGAAAGCCAGTATCAGCAGGCCGCCGGAGAAATTCTGGAGGGTGCCGCTGAGCGCCATGCCTATGGCCACGCCGCCGCCCGCGAGCAGCGCTGCAAGCGAAGTGGTGTTGACCCCGAGCGTGCTGATGGAGACCACGATAAGGGCGATGGTCAGCACCACGGAGGTGAAACTGGACACGAAGGATGCAACCGTCCTGTCGGTCTTACGGGCTTCAAAATAACGTTTGAGCGCCTTTTTGACCAGGCCGATCAGCCAGATGCCTACTACATATATCAGTATGGCCACCAGCATCTTGAGCCCGAAATGGATCGAGTCCACAGCCACCTGGTGCATTGCCGTGGCCGGATCGCTGACAAGGGTCTCCGCAAAATCGTTGGCAGCCGCCCGCACGGAGTCTACCTTGCTGGTCACTTCGGGGGTGGGAGCGAAAGGATTGGTCTGAAGTATCATAGTCACAAATATACCAAAATAATACACTATTTCACAGATTTTTTTTAACTTTAAGCCGGAAGTCTGAAAGGACCACCCATAGTAAAGCACACAAAACCAATTACTAACCAATTTATTATGCGAAAAATCCTATTTACCCTCGCAGTCCTGCTGATGGCAGCATCGGCAGCCAACGCACAGGCCGTCAAGTACAATCAGTACGGCGTGGCCGTAGAGTCTGACGTGCTCGACGCAGAATCCCAGGATGGATTCCTGGTCATCGAATCGCCCAAGTCGGACTACAAGATCTGGTTCGACAACCGTATCCAGTTCGACGCAGGCGCTTTCTTCGGGGCTCCCGAATGGGCCGACCCGATAGGCAATGGAGTAAGCATCCGACGCGCCCGTTTCGCCATCAAGGCCCAGGTCGACAAGAACTGGTACGGCGAATTCGACATGGACCTTGCAGACGGTCTGGTGGAACTGAAGGACGCCATAGTCCGTTTCACCGGCATCCCTAATCTCGAACTGCAGGCCGGCAACTTCAAGGAGAATTTCTCCATCCAGCGCAACTCTTCTTCCCGCTACCTGATGTTCATGGAGCGTCCCATGGTCTGCTCCGCCCTGGCTCCTTCCCGCCATCTGGGCGTCAACGCCAAGTATGACAATCCCTGGATCTGGGCTTCCGCCGGCTTCTTCGCCCAGGAAGGCGCAGGCTCCGAGGAAATCACCAACGTGCAGGACAACAACAAGGACTTCGGCCGCGGCATCAGCTTCAAGAACAACACCGGCTACGCCGTGACCACCAAGCTCGTCCTCCGTCCCCTCTGCAAGCTGGACAACGCCAGTCTCCACATCGGTGCCGCCTATTCCTACCGCACCACCCTGCTGAGCGCCGCCACCGGAGAATGGGGCACCTACCGTGCAAGCGCCCGCAACTCCACCAGTATCAACCGCAAGAAATACCTGGACACCAACAACCTCAAGGGCTATGACCACAACAACCTCTGGACCGTCGAGCTCGCCGGCCACTGGGGCGGTTTCCGCTTTGAGGGCGCCTACATCGGCGACAACGTCGTCCTGAAAGACAACAACACCGTCACCAAGCTGAACCTGGGCGGCTGGTATGTACAGGCCGGCTACCTGCTCTTCGGCGGCAAGCAGCGCTACGATTCCAAGGGCGCCAAGTACACCCGCGCCGAACGCGGCCAGAAGTGGGGCGACCTCGAGCTTTGCGCCCGCTACGAATTCTGCGACCTCAACGCTCCCGCCCAGAAGGTCTATGGCGGCAGCGCCGAAGCCTACACCGTGGGCCTGAACTGGTGGGTCACCAACAACGTGCGCATGCAGCTCAACTACCAGTACAACAACAACGACCGCTATGCCAACGGCAAGGACAAACTGAATGTCGGTCTGGATGCAGCAGGCAAAGCCGTCAAGGACTACACCAAGGTCGTCGCTCCCACCGGAAAGGCCGGCGTCGACTACCATATGGTCTCACTCCGTTTCGAAGTTGATTTCTAAAAAGAATTGATTATGAAAAAGTTATTATTTGCAATACCCATACTTGCGCTGGCATTTGCCGGATGCGTGAAGGACGAAATATTCAAGGGCCCTTCCAAGATCGATAAGGTGGTGTTCAGCCCCGAGGCCCCCACTTCCAAAGACGCAGTCACCGTCACCGCCACGATTAGCGGCCTGCAGACTGTAAAGACTGCCACCGTCAGCTACAACGGCAAGGACGTGTCCATGACCGGTTCCGGAAGCGACTGGACGGCCACTATTCCCGCCCAGCCGGACGGCACCGATGTGAGCTTCACCGTGAAAGTCGTCAATGACGCCAATTTCGAGACGGTATCCGACAAATTCTCCTACAAGGTCGGCGACCCGGCCACGGACTGGAGCAAACTCAAGCTCAACGAGGTCTGCGGCGCAGGCGCCGATGAGGAGAAATTCTTCGAGCTCTACAATGCCGGCGACTTCGACATCAAGCTCACCGGCGTGACCATCAGCAAGGACGAAGAGACCTGCTGGACGGGCATAGACGGCGAGGTGGTGCCTGCAAAGGGCTTCTTCGCAATCATAGGAGGCAAGGGCACCACGCCCAGAGGCTTCAGCAGCGGCTTCTCCGCCAAGAAGAGCGTCCTCGTGGAACTGTTCGACAACAAGGGCAACAAGATCGACCAGTTCCAGCGCGGCGAAAAGGGCTCCGACGGCAAGTGGGGCGCATCCCTCACGGACAACAAGGGCTCATGGAGCCGCATCCCCGACGGCACCGGCAAGTGGAAGACCACCGCGACGGCCACCCCGGGAGCAGCCAACTCCACCGACGGCACCGACGACAACGACGTTAAACAATAAAATATCAGCTAATTATGGCAGAACTTAAAATCGGCGAGGAAAGCAAGCCCCGCTTTGAATTCCGCAGCTTCGGACAGTGCTTCTGCGAAGCCCACAAAAGGATGGCCCGCCTCAGCGTTCCCGTGCCCGAGAAGGTATGGGAGCGGGAGAGCGATGAAATCTACATCATCTCGGCAAAGAACGACATCAACAACACCAAGATCCGTAACGGCAAGATGGACATCAAGACCTATGTCCAGACCGTCGACGGACTGGAGCAGTGGAATCCCCTGATGAAGGGCGAGTTCCCCATCAGCCGCGAAGTGCTAGAGAAGGAAGTCTTCCCCGCTTTCATGGTGGAGATGCCCAGGCTGGACAAAGACAGCTACACCTACGAGGAATTCATCGCCATGGTCAAGGCCTGCCCCGACCTGGCCGCAGTCCGCGTCCACAAGCAGCGCTTCGGATATATGGTCAACAACACCATCTGCGAAGTGGGCAACGTGCTCATCAACGGCGCCAAAGTGGTGACCATCAACTCCGAATCCACTGAAATCGAAGACATCAAGAAGACCATAGCCGACTGCGGGCTCGAGGGAGTCGAAAACATCAACTACCTCCAGGCCATCAAGCGCGTCATCGGCATGATCGACAAACCTTTAGCAAACGAATAAGCAATGGCACAGGAAATCGAAAAGAAATTCTTGGTAAAGGGTGACTTCAAGGGCGAGGCTTTCAAGGCCACCCGCATCACCCAGGGCTACCTCAGCAGCGTACCCGAGCGCACCGTGCGCATCCGCGTCAAGGGCGACAAGGGATTCATCACCGTGAAAGGCATAGGCAACGCCTCCGGAGCGGCCCGTTTCGAGTGGGAGAAAGAGATCCCGGTCGAAGACGTGCGCGCCCTGCTCGACCTTGCCGAGCCCGGCGTCATCGACAAGACCCGCTACCTTGTCAAGAACACCGACGGCAAGCATGTCTGGGAGGTTGACGAGTTCTACGGCGACAACGACGGCCTCACCGTGGCCGAAGTCGAGCTTGCCGACGAGAACGAGCCCTTCGACAAGCCCGCCTGGCTTGGCGAGGAGGTCACCGGCGACCCCAAGTACTTCAACTCCATGTTGATGAAGAACCCCTACAAGAACTGGAAGTAGATTATGGCCACACAGAATCCGACGAAGGCGGCGGGTCAGTTCGACCCCCTGGACATGAACAACTACAAGATCGAGAAGCTGCCCAAGATGCAGAAATCGAAATTCGAAGTCTGGATGGCCAGGCTTGGCGGTCCGCTGGCCCTCATCGCCTTCGTCTGGATCTGTTGGTTCTGCCATATCGGCTTCATCGACAACCTCGACACCGGCAACCTTGCCGCAACCGCCCAGAAGCGTCTGGGCGTCCTCGGGCCCGAGGGGTTCATCCGGGCCAACTATGCGATGCTCGCCATCTTCGCGTCGAGCCTCATACTCTGGATGACGGAGGCCATACCCAACTACCTGACTTCCCTGCTGCTCATCCTGGGCACGGTACTGCTCGGAGTGACGACCCAGAAAGAGGCCCTCGCCCAGCTCGGCCATCCCGTGATGTGGCTGAACATCCTGAGCTTCGTCCTGGCGTCCATGCTCGTGAAGACTCAGTTCGCCAAACGCCTGGCCCTTGCCTTCGTCATCAGGTTCGGGAAAAGCGCAAAGGGGGTGCTCTGGAGCTTTCTGGTGATCAACCTGGTGCTCTCGGCATTCATTTCCGCCACCACGGTGAAGGCCACCATCATGCTCCCCATCTTCATGGTCATCTGCGCCATCTACGGGGCATCCAACGGCAACCGCAACAACTTCGGCCGCAACCTCGTGATCCAGAACCTGTTCCAGGTCAACATCGGAGCCAACGCCTTCTACACCGGCAGCGGCGCCCACCTGCTGGCCATCTCGCTCATCGCCGGCTTCATCGGGAGCTGCGATTTCGGCTATGCCGACTGGCTGGTGGCCGTGGGGCCGATGAGCGTGATCATCCTTGTGGTCGGCCTGCTGCTGGGCATGTATGTGTTCTTCCCCATGAAAAAGGAGGAGCAGGTGCCGCAGATCGAAGGCGGCATCGAGCGCCTGAAGGTGGAGCTGGACGCGATGGGCAAGATGAGCGCGCAGGAATGGAGGGCAGTGGGCATCTTCCTGGTAGTGCTCTTCCTGTGGGTCACCAAAGGCACGTTCCACATCATCGACGAGACCATCGTGGCCCTGATCGGCGCCTGCCTCGCGCTCATCCCCGGAATCGGGGTGGTCAAGTGGAACGACGTGGACATCCCCTGGCACCTGATGCTCTTCAGCGCCGGCGCCTACGTGCTCGGCAGCGGCCTCAACGCCACCGACCTGCCCAACACTATGGTCAACGCCGCATTCGACTCCCTGGGCATAGGCTCGGGCACGCCGTTCTGGGTGCTGTATGTCATCCTGACCTTCCTTATGATGTACTCTGGCCTGGTGTTCCAGAGCAAGACCATCAGGACGATGGTGTTCGTGCCCATAGCCCTGGGCGTGGAGGCCCGCTTCGGATTCATGCCGATGAGCCTCGCGCTGCCCGTCTCGATGCTTATCGAGCACTGCTACGTGCTGCCTTTCAACAGCAAGCCCGCGGCACTGCTTTACAACACAAACCAATACAGCCAGACCGATGCTTTCAAGTACGGAATCACGATGATGACTTTTTCGTGGTTCCTTATCCTGCTCTTCGGCCAGACCGTCCTGAAGTGGCTGAACATTACTCCGGGATTATTCTAGATGCTTATGGAAATAGAGTGGAATTTGATATTACGGCTGTTCATCGCCGGAATGCTTGGCGGCCTGATAGGCTTCGAGCGTGAATTCAGGGCCAAGGAGGCGGGTCTCCGCACACATTTCATCGTGGCTCTGGGCAGCGCCTTGTTCATGATAATATCGCAGTACGCCTTCACGGGCCGCTTTGATGCCGCCCGCGTGGCCGCGCAGGTGGTGTCCGGCATTGGTTTCATCGGCGCCGGAGTGATTATCTTCCAGAAGAACGTGGTGCGCGGCGTCACGACTGCGGCCGGCCTCTGGGTCGCGGCGGCCATCGGCCTCGCCTGCGGCGCAGGAATGTATGCCGTGGCGGTGGCGGCGTCCCTGTTCACCATCATCTGCCTGGAGACCATGCACATAATTACCCGCAGATATGGCGAGAAAAGCGTTATGCTTACCATCTCCCCCATCACGGGCGAGAAGCTGACCGGAATCCTGGACCAGATCCGCAAGGCGAAATTCGAGATCGACTCCTTCAGCCTGTCCGACGACACTGCCTCGATCAGCCTGCGCATGCGCCAGCGCAACTACCAGGCTGCCATAGGAAAGCTCCTGGAGATCACCAAGGGCTTCAAGGTGGAGATGTCCTGAGCCCTGCGAAAAGCGGGCAAGGCTCAGCGAAAGCGGGCAAGGTCCCATGAGAACGCTTAGACCTTGCCCGCTAATCATGTCCTGACTAACCTCTGCTGCCATTCCCCGGGCAAGGTCCCCTACCTAAAATGAGACCTTGCCCAAGAGAAAGCTATAGTTCTACGACCTCACCGGCGTGGAGGATGTGGTAGTCGCCGGATTTGGCGTCGAGCACGAAGACCTGGTATGCCGTGCCGCCGTCATAGACGCGCACCACGACATGGCCGTACCAAGGCTCGAAATGCTTCCAAAGCTCCTCGCCCAAGCGCTCACGGCTGCCTTCGGTAGTGATATACAGTTTCCGGGGCGTATTATATGTAATGGGGTCCACCCAGCGGTCCAGGGTCCTGGAATAGGGATGGGTGCGGTTGGAGCACATCTCCACAATCACCTCAGGGCTGAGTTTCTTAAGGAAGTATCCGTTGGAAGACTCCTTCCAGCCATGATGATCGGGGTTCAGGAGGGTGACGTGCCTGCCTATCAGGTCGGCCACGGGGGTCTCGAAATCGCGGTGCTGAGCCTTGAAAGATTCCCAGGGGCCGCTGCCCAGGTCGCCACCGTTGTAGTAGCTGAATTTCCCATAGGTAAAAAGGACCACGCAGCTGAACATATTCTCATCGAATATTTCAGGGTCCTCGTCATACATACGCTTGGTCTTCAAACCTTTACCCGTATGGATATAGCCGTTGGCAGCAATGTTCCAGACCTCGAAATTCTTGCGGTAGCTGCGCTTGTCGTACTGAGGGCTGAACTGCTTTCGGCTGCCGATCCGGAACGCTTCCAAGACGGTACCGCAGCTGTCCCGCTGATACTTGCAGAAAGGAAAATAGCCTTCCAGAAAGAATTTCTCCCTCTTCTGCATATACTCCTCGGAAGGAATTGGTAGCTGTCCGCAGCAGGCGCGGTCCACTATCTTGTTGAAATGAATCTTCTCGCCCACTTCCGTGACACCGGCAATCCTGTATCCGTGGGAGCCTGGTTTGGAAATACCCATGGTCCCGGCATGGTCTCCATGATAATGAGTGAGGTAGAAATAATCAACCGTGTCGCGGTGAGGCAAGCCCTCCGAGAAATCATGGATATACTTGGCAATCCACTCTCCCGGCCTCAGGCTGTCATTGGGCTGCGGCACGTGCCAGCCCGTGCCCACGTCGCCGGCGTCGGCCAGGATAGTGGTGCCGTCCGGCATGATAATGAATGAGGCATCTCCTCTGCCGGTGGCTATGAAATGTATGTCAAACATTCCTTTTTCCCATTTGGGAAGGAATTCCTGTGCTCCCAAATTTAAGGACAGGAGAATACATACTGCTGATAATATAATTCTCAACATCACCATAGGGTTACCATACGAATGAACCGTCGTCATCAAAAGTCTCTGTCAACCCCTCAGGGCTTTCACAAAGCATGGATAATAAGACAACGGACAATTCACATTGAGGAGACTGATACATCAAATCTTCAATTAAGTTTGATTATTGTTGAACGCCAACTGGCAGAAGTAACCCCAACAAAAGGCCAAATGACACCTACGTACACTTTTCCACGTCGGATTTTTATACCCTCCGGTTCAAGATAACCTGTTTGGGAAACACCAAGAGAAATGTAGTCCTCTGGATCATCGTCAAGGGCCAGGGCTTTGGCGGTTTGAATCACTTTACCATTGAAATCCACAATAGCTATCGCCATGTCCGGGCCGGACAAAAAATAGAGTTTGTCTTTATATACGCAAAAGCCTTGTTCGGGGCGTATTTTCCCATCAACAGAAGATGTGCCCTGAATAATAGCATCAGAAGGGAGGGTGAAACTTGCAACGGTCGGAATGGACGTTAGATCATGGGCGGAGACAGTAAGAGTAACCGTTTCTTCTACAGTTATTGGTCCCCCGCTGGGACCGCCTCTCTTGATTGGTCGCAAGGTTACATTTTTCTTAGGAGCCTTTACAGCCTCACTCAGCCTGACAATCTTGAAATCTTGGCCACCGCCATTGAGCGCAAGAAGATCATGCTCTGTATCGACTGCAGAAAGGACATAAGAATAATCACCAAAATAATAATTGTCGCAATCTTCCGGCAAGTATTGCTTTCCTGGCTCGAACTTTATCCTAGAGATGAGTTGCTCACTTCGGTAATCCACTTCGGATAATTTCGAAGCAAAGTTGGATATCCACAGGTATTGATCTCCCCCATTCACAGGCTCCTCTACGGAAAAATTCGTTCCGTGGCCGGCATAATAAGCATACATCGCCTCAACAGAACTTCCATTCGGTTTGATCCTCTGAAACTCCAGGGCATTTACAGTCTGCCCCCCGAACACTATGTCGCCGTCAAGAAGGACATCAAAACTTTGCATAGCCTTATTACCAAGCAGCGCATTGTTGTTGGAATAAATCATCGACTGTGTCAGCTTTTGAGAATAATTAATCGTTATATTGTAGGAGACTCCTTCCACGAACACGGAAAAATCCGCACTGGAACTTCCACATACAGCTGTTATACGGGCAAAACCCGAGCCGACAGTGCTTAGCATCCCGGTAGAAGAAACAACGGCAACTGTAGTATTGTTACTGCTGTACTCAACACCGAGAGGATTGTTTTCCATATCGTATGGCTTTCCATCTATCATCAAAGTCAACTGCTTATCAACAGGATAATTCAGCGTAAGGCTCGATGGAGAGAAAGACATCGAAACTTCCTCCGGCACCGGGTCGCAGGAGAATAACGCCACAAAAAAAGCAAAAGCAAGAAGACGCTTCATCACTATAATAAAAGAAGTTGTGCGGGCGGAACCTGCCCGCACAACTTCAAAGGGGATAAACTAAAGGATCTTTTGGCAGCGCACGGCAATCAACGTTGCTGCGCCCTGGTTTGTAACTATATTGTTATAGTGTTGTCCGGACTTTCCGGCATAATAATTCTGATACATTGTGCCGTAACGAGGGCTTGTCGAGGCATTCGACCAATAAAGGAAGCCGGAATCAGAAGACGTACTGTTATAACCCTTGATATATGCATTTGATCCGCTGTTGCTGGGGTTGGTGTCCCATCCACTGCCGGAGCAGTAATTGTTGGAAATCCAGTAATCATACTTGCCACCTCCCAGCGGGTATGCAACGCAACTGCCTCCATAGTAGGTCGGGTGATCATAAGTCGGATCTGCACTGTTGTGGTATTGTTTTACCGTATTGTATCTTTCCCAACGCTCGCCATTCATCATAACGTCCTCAAGGACAGACTGGTCACATACACGGTACCCGGCAGGACAAGGGTCATAAATTGTTTTCTTACCGTCACTGCCCCAGAGATTTGTCGGCATATTAAGCATCCAGCTGTTCGTTGTGCTGAGAAGATATGCCCTGTAAGGGTGCTTGATGGAATTCTCAATCGTGGAAAGGGCGTCTCCGGCAGCATTGGCGTCGCCGGGGCGGTATTTACCATACTGATATTGACCGCCGGCTTCCCAGCCGCTACCGGCTTTCTGAGGAGTATTGTAGGCAAACGGGTCTTTGCGTCCCCACTGGAAGAGAGCACCATAGCAATTGAGATCACCGCTTTCCGTGCTGCTGTCGGACAGAGTATAGCTTCCCATATCCTGACCTAGTGCACGGTCGAGCATAGTTACGCCATTGGGGTAGACCACATCATCAGGCTCATCGCCTGGACGATAACGCTGAACCATGAACGACCAGATAAGCTCTTTGTCAGCATTGTATATGCCTATGACACAGAAAGTGGTCTTAGGGTTTCCTGATGTCGAGAGGGTTTTAACTGAGAACTCGCAGTTGGAGTTGATTGTCTGATTGTCGTTCCTCGGCACAAAGTTGTCAACTGAGTCTGTCCAAACGTCAACTTTTTCTGCGCCGGTGCCTAGCTTAAGGAAAGAGGTCTGATTACGGTCTTTAAACATAATAAAACCATAATATGCGGGCTGGGAAACTTTGTTAAAGCGTCCCCTGGCCTTCACCTCATATGTGTATTCAACTTCAGAATCCTGAGTCCCAACGAAGAACATATTGGCCTCTCCATAAGCCCATCCGCCAAGAAGGTTACGGGTTTCAACGGGTTCGTACCACTGTGAGCAGGAGTTGGATGCCAGCGAAAGGTTCTCAAGCCTGATAGCGTTGACCTTCCCAGCCTGAAGAGTCTTTCCCTCGAACTTAACCGGGATGGTGATGGTCTGAGTATCATCGACCATTGTCGCCACCACGAAGAAGTCAGTTGCAGATACAACGGGTTTGGTGACAATAAACGCCTCCTGAGCTGAGGAAAGGGTAGCAGGGTTGTTGAAAGTAACCTCCGCATAATCAGAATCTTTTGCAAGGTCGGCCCCCTTAGAATAAATCATTACGCTCTTGAGCTTCATGCTCGCAAAGGCCGAAGAAGAGACCGTTACCTTGGCAACTGCAGCAGTGTTGGTAAGAGAGAAAGGCACATTGCTGTCAGTAATAGTAATCGGTGCAGATTCGGCTGTTAACAAGCCCGTAACGTCTCTTGCGGCTGCACTATTAACGACTTGATCCGCAATCACTTCTTCAGGACCGTAACTAACGATAACTTCAGTACCGATGGTAATACCCTCCGTAGCAGGCATGTGGAATACTCCACTTTTTGTTCCGGCTCCGGACTGAAGGGTAGCTATTCCCTTCTTGGTGTTGTCCGCGGTGGATGTAATGGTTAACTGGTCTCCATCTGACCATAAAAGAGGATAAGCACCATTGGCTTTGTCTCCTACGGTCATTTTCGTTGTCAGATACTCACCCACAAAGGTTATACCTTCATCAGAATTCACAGGCTGAATAACCTCGGGCTGCTCTTTGTTGCAAGAGGCTGCAATGATCGCTGCTGCAGCGAAAGAAATTGCAAAGATTGTTTTTTTCATTTTTATTCCCTCCATCGTTACCATTCAACTTCAACAAGATCCTCGGTGTCAACATTTTTGACATTATCCGAACCAACGAGCATATTCTTACAAACTTGAATATGCACGACACTTACCTTAGGGGGCAAGTACTTTAATGAGTTGTTTTTAGATGTCATAATAAAACTGTTTTTAAAAAATAATATAATAACTTATTCTTCGCCTATAAATGCAGAGAACTGGAAAAGTGCTTGAATATCTATCAATGTACAACTAATCCAGACATCTTTGGCAGGCTCCCTGTCGTAGCGTTCGTTCCAGACGGTGGGAATCCTGCCACTCCTGATATCCTGAACCACCGTCATATTGTCCATCATCGCCTTGGCTTTAGCATAATAGAGCTTATCGCCTGTCGCTTTGTAGAGAGCGAGCCAGCCAGTTGCCATATTGGCGGCCGAATCATCGACAGGGACGCGATATTTGTGCTGCTCCCAAACACCCGGAAGGCTGTTGACCCGGAAGCCATCTTTTCCTTTGTCCGAATCCCAAAGAACAAATTGATCCTCGCTAAAGTTGATTACGTCCTTAGCCAATTCCACCAATTCAGGGGTGCGGTTTCCATTCTCAAGCGCATATGTGAGATAAGGGACGCCAGTCCAATGTGTGAGGTTTTCATAAGGTTTGCGGCCTTCGATGCCTACATCTTCAAACTGGCCGACCATCTCGAATCTGGCATATGCGACTGTATTCATCCAGTTCTCTGCTTTGATGCGGGCACTCTCAAATTCATCTATGCCGAATTGGTCGTGCAACCTTTTAAAGACATAAAGGACAGGATGCAGACTGGCATTGACTTCATTGACCGGCTCACCCGTAGCCACTACCAGCTTCATTGGGATAGAACCGTCCGGGCGCTGTATTCTGGTATAAGTACGTGCAATTCCAAGAGTATGATCCAAGTATTTCTGATCACCCGTGTACTGATACAGATCCAGCAACGCCATGGCAGCCTTTGCAGCTTCCATACTCATCGTTTTTCCCTTGTTGCTTTCTTTAGCAGAAGCCTGCAGGTTGCCATAGTACGTAGGCGGGAAATATGCAAGGGGCGCCCCATCGGGCTGGCTGACCCGCATCAAGAATTCCCCGGCCTTTTTAGCTATCGCAAGGGCCTGCGGGCCTTGTTTTTCGGAATAATTTGTCAACATCAGCTCGCAACGTATGGTAGCACTTACTGTCTTGCAAGGATATGTATTATTGTGAAAGGACATATCCGGCTCATCGTTGCGTTCCCATGAGAGAGTGCAAGGAAGATGATGAATAAACATGAGCGCTTTAATGGCCGCCTCCTTATAACTCCTGGTCTTATCGTGATATGGTCCTTTATAAGGATAGTCCCGGCGGAACTTACGCTCACCGGCAAGACCAACTACGTTTCTTTTTGCGTCAATTCCTTCAACCTTCAGTACAACGTCTCCCACTGGAAGATTCTTCCATATTGGAGAGAGGGAAAGGTTAGGCCGCTTGGCAGTGAAAGAAAAGTCCTTTCCATTAACTGTCGCAGTGTACAGATACGAAGACGCGCCTTCCACTTCCTTAAAATCAAAAGCAGGAGCGTAAAGGAAACGAATGGAATACCCGTTCCAGAAAGGGTTTTTACCCTCGTACCCGGGTCTCACAGGCTTGCTGTACTTCTTCTGTGCCCGTGCATTCAACTGTTTATAGTTGAGCGTCGGAGCCTGCGCCTGAGCACCACAGATTAATACCCAAGCCAAAAAAAACGTGACAAAAAACCGATTCATAATTTAAAAAATCTTAATCTTCTTTCTGACAACGAACCGCCATAGCCGTATTCGGGCCGGCCGTAGTCATAACGTTCCATGAGTTGGTGTAATAGCCACAAAGGCAACCTGGTTTGCCGTCGGCAAGACAGACCGCATTACCCCAATACGCATATCCGGAGTCGGAAGAAGTTGGGGTCTTGTCCCGTGCGCCAGGGCTGTCGAAATGCAGACCTCCGTAAACCCAATAATCTCTTTTTGAACTATAATTATACATCAATTCGCTGCCGCCCCACCCCGTATCGTGGTTGTACTTGTTGTCAACACCTGTATGGTATTTGGCAATAGTGGTGGATCGTTCCCATCTCTCTGCTCTCTTGCTGACTTCAGCCAGCACCCTTGAATCACACACTCGGTATCCTTCAGGGCAGGGGTCGTATATAGTCTTATGTCCAACGTAATCAGGATCGAACCAGTTCTTGGTGTTGTTCTTTCCTCCCCATAATCCATTCTTGAAATCCCTGCCGGCCCAACTGTTATAGGCGCCTTTGGAATAGAACATCAGATATGGGTGTGATATGGAATAATCTATACTCGACTCCGCCGAACATTCCGCCATTGCCCAGTGGTTAATAGCCTGGAAATCATATGCAAATGGATCTTTGCGCCCCCATTGGAAATAAGCGGCATAGTGGTTAAGGTTGCCCGATAGGTTTGCATTACCATTTGCCTGACCAAGAGCCCGGTCCAGAACCTTAGCACCTATTTCCGGATAATCAATGGCCAAAGGTGGATCATTACTACGCCAACGTTGAAGCATATACGACCATAAAAGATTCTTATCCTTGTCGTATATCGCCAGACTAGCTAAAGTGCCACCGGCCGTTTTCTGGTCGTAGCCATCAATGATAATGTTGTAGTCCGGGCCGATTCTATGGCTCTCGTCAGGCACAAATTTCCCATCCACAAAAGGATCCTGCGCATCGGTACCGTCAGGCAAAATCACAAAGAATCTTGACGCAACGTCGCTCCTGTTCACCAAGAGACCATAATACACAGGTTCTTTCACTTTTGCAAAATCTCCGCGTGCCTTTACATTTATGGTAACGCTGGACGTGCCCTCGCCAGGCGCCTTGCTCTCCAGGAAATATGTGTTTTGGGGCCCGTATGCCCATCCTCCCACAAGATCCCGTACTTCTTCAACTTCATACCATGGAATGTTACAGTCGGATTTATGGATTTCGCCCAGATTGATAATAGAACACGTGCCGCCTTCAAGTTTCCAGCCTTTCTCAAGATCCATCGGAACAGTAACGGTACGACCGTCCTTATTGACGAAGCTGACTATGACCTTGAGCGCAGTTTTTGTATAATCGGCCGGGAACAGTGTCAAGTAGAGTTCCTCGGAAGAGGGCGAGGTGGAAAAGTCCTGGTCAAGGACCTGGGCCTTTACAGAGTATTTCGCGCCTTCTTCTACGGGCTCAATGGTCATGCTTTTGGTATTGAACCTGAACAATCCGCTCAATGGATATGTATTACTCATATCCGCAAGTTGTATGCTTGAAAGCCTGAACCCTTCAGCGTCTCCGTATTGAGCCCGGAAGCACACATACGCCATTGCATGAGAAAGGGTAAAATTGACCTTCATCTCATCAGAAGACACTGTGGTCAAGCCATATGAGAAGCCATACCTGCCCAAAGAAAGATCTCCCAGAGCATCCTGATTCTGGTTTTCTTCAATCGAAGACGTCACGATTCCGGAATCCACGTCCAAAGAAGCAGCATCATTATATGGGTAATAAATAATGAAGTCCGACGTGCCGTTTTCCGGATACGAAAAAGTGACAACCTCCGTGCTTCCGTAAGGCATGGCATCTTTAGGGATAAAGCTGCCGTTCAGTTCTCCGTTACAGGCATCGTCAAGCGCCGCTTTGGCATTGTGGTTCTCCTTGGACAGGATGCCAATCTCATCTCCTACGGTCCAGACGACCTTCGACGTTTGACCGGAGAGCGAAGTGATGGCCGTCTTCGTCGTTTCGAATCCGCCGGAAATTATGCATTCGGACGCTTTCCGGGCAGTGTCCTCAACAATGCTCTTAGAACACGAAACCACCGCCACTGTGGTGAAAAGTGCAAATAAAATCTTTTTCATAGCTACAGTGTTACGATTACTATTTCACCGGCCCCGCCTTCATCCCCGATGGAATCTTCGGACGCCTTGGTTTGAAAAATCAAGTATTTTGCGTCAATTACCTCGTTCCTTACGTTGAATGCGACAGCGCCGATTACGTAGTCCCTCAAGGTCTCCAATCCGGTAATGTTGATCGTCTTCGGAATCCCAGCAATAGTGCTGTGCGTTATCATATACGCGGTCAACGCTTCGCTGTTGTTAAAATCCACGGCCGAAGTAATCGTGTCATAACCGACACACTTCATTATACGGACGTAATAAGGCTCTCCGTCTGAATAGGTGATTGAAATCTTAGCGGTTTTCGCAGAAGCATAAGCAAGCTCCAACGACAGATTTGTATGCTCTACAACAGGAACATCGGGCTTTGTACAAGAAAGTCCAAAGGCACAGATGATGGCGGTCAGAATCAATTGTTGTCTCAGGCGTTTCATTTTACTTCGAGTATTAGCATAAGGACATTCTTATTTTCGTTAACTTTTGCCTCTGGACTTGAGAGCTTCAGAGGAAGCATCCAAAAACCGGATGAAAGTCCATCCAGCGTCAACGAGACCTTGCAGTGTGCAATTCCCGAAGCCTCATCTATGGTTACTGATGAAGCAGATAAGGAGTAACATGATTCGGGCATCAGACTATAAGAAGCCGATTTGTCGGCATTGTAATTATCCATGACCGACTTGTCAACAGAGATATTTGCCGTGGGGGCTCCTGAAAGGCCGCCCCGATAAACCACAACGTCGTAACTTGTAGTTGTCACCTTCAAGGATACAGTCCCGGAATTCAGAAAATAAACGACAGAATCTATGTCGTCATACACGAATATCTTCGAGCACGATACTGCTGAAACAAGCAGTAGAATAATAATCGAAATTCTTTTCATGTTCTATTAGTATCCAGGGTTCTGTACAAGATTGACATTGATTTCCATCTCAGTCTGAGGAATAGGAAGCAGGTAGTGTTTGGGGGCGATGAAAGTGACATTGGTTCCATGGAGGTCAACATCATTGAAGCCGATGATTTTGTAATATGACTCGGCGCCTGTCCCATAAACATTCCAATTCTTCCATTTGCTGGAGTTCATGCACTCTTCGGCCTCCATCCAACGGCGCATATCTCTGTAGCGATGGCCCTCGAACAAGAATTCGATACTTCGCTCCTGATGAAGGACCTTGCGGAGTTTAGTACCTGTCGGGATACAGCCTGCCAGGTTCCATGAGTCCTCAAAATTAGGAAGTCCGCAACGTTTGCGAACCTTGTTGAGGTATTCCAGAGACTTGGCACTGAGCGACCCGTTGTATTCAAAATCAGCTTCTGCATAGCTGAGGTAAAGCTCAGCCAGCCTGATTACAGGATACGATGCATCGTGGAAATAGAAATGGTCGGTCGAAGACTCATAAGAAATATCACGGTGGATAGCCTTGGTGCTGAAATAGCCAGTAAAACAATTGTACTCCTTTGTAATGTCAGGGTTCCCGGACGAATCAAGTGTAAAGCCATGCCTTTCGCCAGCGTATCCCTTCACTTCTAGAGTTGTACTGTTAATTTCCTCAACGCCGCGGTTATATGTAACGCAAGCATAAAAACGTGGCTCTCTGTTCTCGTTGATAACAGCGACTTCTGTGGCAGGGTTATACGTGTAGAGGTTGATATTCTTCGTAAGCGGATCATCCTCCAGGGGAAGCCCGTTCTTTGTATAGTACATCTCGACCGCAGGGAACAAGACCTGCACATCAGTATGGAATCCTCTCGAACTATACGGCCACTCAGAGCGTATTGCGGAATAGCGCTGGTAGCTCTCCCACTGAGGGTTGTTCGCTTTGGTGAACAGGTACTCTGATTCATTAAAGTGAGGTTCAACGAACATATCATGGAAATCCCGCTTGCCTCGTTCAAAATCGGGAAGCGAAGCATTCGCAGGGTTAGTATAGAGACTGTAACCATTTTTCTCACAATAGATTATGGCTTCTTCGGCAGAATCCATCGCTCTTTTCCATTTCTGCGGATCGTAAGTCTGGTTGACCAGATGCGTACCGTCCGGATTCTTAAAATCTGAATAATACTTTGTATTTCCATTGAACAGAGGAGATGCAGCAAAAAGCAGGAGTCTCGTCTTCATACCATAAGCAGCGGTAGCGCAAGCCCTTCCGTACCACCTGGCATCCGGCTGCCGGGGCGGCAACATCGATATGGCCTTGTCGTAGCACTCTGCGATAAAGTCCACGCACTCATCAAAGGGACTGCGGGGAAGATACATCTCCTCTGGTGTTGCATTCAGCGAAACCATTTCTTTAGTAAGTACGATTGGGCCGTAGTATTCAAGCAAATACCAGTGGTATAATCCTATCAGGAAATACATTTCCCCTTTCCACATAGTCTTCTCGTCTTCGCTCAAGTCCGGAACCTTATCAACATTTGCAAGCAAATAGTAGCAGTAACGTATGCCTTCGTACAGGAAATAAGTGCTTCCACCATTGGCGACGCCCGACTTCTGCATCAGATTATGATAAACAGTAGTAGGACTCTCCTCGTTGTACATGACGCTCTTATAACTGGCTTTCGCGGTTGTCGTCTTGCAACTCCTCATAAAATCATCTCCGCCGAAAGGCTGGCCCGGTAGATTTCCGTAGTCAATCTCAGGCCTGTATACATAACATGAGAAAAGAAAGCGTTGGGCAGTCAGCGCGTTCTTCCAGAAGTCCTCTTCCGTCGCCCTGTCCTTGGGGACAATGTCCAAATAATTACAGGAAGGAGCAAGGCAACCCAGCGCAATCAAAACTATCAATATATACTTTTTCATACCTGATATCCTCTAATAGTTAAACTGCAGACCAACTTTAAATACTCTTTGAATAGGATATGTGAGGCCGTTGCCGGTTCCCATTTCAGGGTCCCAGTACTTGAACGGGGAAATAGTGAAGAGATTGCTTCCAGACACGAAAGCCCGGAACTTGCTGAAAGAATAACCAATTTCAAAATTCTTGAGTCTAAGATAGGATCCGTCTTTCATCCAATATGTTGACTGGACGGTGTTGTTTGTGTTCCAGATGCTTGAAAGCCTGGGGTAATAACCGCTTGTACTATCAGGTGTCCAGTGATCATCTGCAATCCATTGTGCCATATTGATTCCGGCAAGGGACGTAGTCAGAAAAGGATGATGGTTCTGCATCACGATGGAAACATTTGAAGCTCCCTGAAATAAGAAAGAACAGTCAAACTTCTTGTAATTGATGGAGACTCCGAAACCATACGATATTTCCGGGTTGAGCGGCCCTCCGAGATATGTCTGATCATATCCATCGACAACACCGTCCGCGTTTAGGTCCGCATACTTAATGTCACCGGGCTGAAGCACGGAGCCAAGATCCTGACGGGGAGAGGAGTCAATCTCTTCCTGGTTTGCAAACAGCCCTGTCGCCACATATCCATAAACGTTATTGATAGGCTTACCTATCTGGGACTGATAGCTGTAGATATGTGCCGGTTCATCCCTCGCAACGATGCTGTTTCGGGCGAAGGTGAAAGTGCCCTGCGCAGAAAGAGTAAAATCTTTTGAAAATACTTTCTTGTATTCAAGAGAAGCATCGATTCCGATATTGTCAGCTTCGCCTATGTTTGCATAAGAGCTCTGGCTCTGAAATCCCGTATTTACCGATACTGTACGGCGCAGCATGAAAATTCCAGACCGGTGCTCCTTGAACACATCAGCGACCAGAGTAAGGTTGTTGAAGAGCCCCAATTCCAAGCCAACATCAAGCTTGCGGCTTACCTCCCATGTTGCATCGGGATTCCCCCAGGAACTGATTACACCGGCTGTATAAGTGATGATCTCGTCTTTGCCGAAATATGCACCGCGCCCCGCATAGATTATGACGTCGCTCAAATAAGGGAACCTCTGCGGCAAACCGTCATTACCGGTAAGGCCATATGAGACCCTGAACTTCAGCAGCGACAACTTATCTTTCAAAGATGAAGGGAAAAAGGGTTCGTTGGAAACCACCCAACCTGCAGCAACAGAAGGGAAAAAGCCCCAGCGGTGACCGGCGGCGAAATTCTCTGATCCGTTATAACCAAAGTTCCCTTCGAGAATGTAGCGCGAGTCAAAACCATAGGTAGCTCGTCCGGCAATTCCCTGACTTCTATAAGGGAGGGTGGAGTTATTGTTGACAGTTTCACTTTGCAAATAGACAAAAGTACCTGCAACATTATGCTTTCCGAAAGTACGTGAGTAATCCAACGAAGCCTGAAGGTTGAATCTGGTAGTGCTCAGGCTTGAATTCGAGCTGTTGAGATACTCGCTTCCGTTTGAACCTATCTGTGTGATCTCATACCCGAACGTTGCATCAGGATTCACTACATAGTTGGAAAGAGTGTAGTAATATGGAGACTTGTAATTCTTTCTTTGGGAAAGCAGGTAATCTTTGAATGAGGCCATGAAGGAGGCCTTGAGGCCCTTTGTTATGAAAGACAGGTCCTGATCAATGTCGAATGTGGTAATGATAGTGGCAGATTTGCTGTCGTTGTAGCCATAATTCAATTCAGCGAGAGGGTTGGAGAGATAATCGCCTGTACCCCAGCTTGGAGCACTGCCGTATCGAACGTGTGTATCGTTCTCCTGAGCCGGAAATACGGCAGGGAACAAAACAGGGTTGGACTGCATCGTAAGCAAAAACAGCGCATTTGGAGTACTATAGGGGCGGGCGGTGTCAAAAAACTGCGAAGTCATCTTAAGCGAAAGCTTGGTGGTTTTTGTCACACTGGCCGACACATTGCTCTGGAAAAGGTATTTATTGACGTTCTCGCTCACATCAAATTCGGAGAAATTGTCACCGCGAAGTATACTGTCCTCCCGAATCGCGGAGAAATTCAGGAAATAGTCAATTCTCTTGCTACCTCCGCGCATATTGAAATTAAGGGTCTGGTTCATCGCAAATGGCTTGAACAACAACGAGTACCAGTCGTTGTTAGGGAAAACTATCGGATCAAGGCCTAACTTCGTTCCGATAATCTTTTCTTCCGAGTAATAGTCCGGAAGATTATCATTCCTGCGAGCCTCATTGTAGTTCTCCATATATGTGACACCATCAGCGATAGGAGTAAGACGAGTGGGCATAGTCCAACCATTCTCAACTCTGACATTAATGGCCATCCTATCACTCTCCTTTCCACTCTTGGTTGTGATAAGCAAAACGCCATTTGCACCTTTTGAACCATAGAGCGCAGTCGCAGTTGCGTCTTTGAGAACTGAAAACTGCTCTATAGTTTCCGGCGCGATCATATTAAGTGTTGTGTTGTCAATCTCAACCCCGTCAAGAAGGATAAGGGGGGACTTGTTGGAGCCGAAAGTTGACACACCACGAATCCAGAAATTGGCTCCATCTGCCCCCGGCTCTCCGGAAGACTGAACGGTAATGACGCCAGCAACCCTTCCGGCCAAAGCGGTAGTCAGGCTGGATGTGGTAACTTTGAGTTCCGAAGGATTGATAGTCGTAATCGAACTGACCAGGGATTCCTTCTTCTGCTTACCGAAGGCAACTACCACTGCATCGTCTAGGAGGCTGCTAGCTTCGGTCATCGTAACAACCTTGAGAAGGACAGGCTGGCTCAACGACATCTTCCGGTCCTCGAAGCCAAGGCAAGTAAACACCAATTCACGTGCTCCAGAAGGGACGGTGATCGAATAATTACCGTCCAGATCGGTAACGACGGCGCCCTCTGTCTTACCGTCCACCATAACTCCCGCACCGATAATAGGCATATTGTCACTGGCGGAAATAACGGTTCCTGATATAACGGATGACTTGATACCGACCTGATTCTTGGCGAGAGAAACAATAATCTGCCTGTCCTTAATGTCAAAGACAAGCCCGGTATCTTTCAATATATTGGACATTACCTGAATAACCGGAGTATTCGTGACGCTGAGACTCTTCCTTTGGGAGAGAAGAGGTGAAACAGCCTTATCGTATACAATGGAATATGATGTCTGCGACTCAATCCTCTGGAAGATTGAAGACAACTGCTCAGATGTCACTGTAATCGAAACAAGGTCGTCATCGCCGTCCTTGACTAAAGGGACGGCTCGCGTATTCCACGATAAAGCCAGGATTACCGAAAGGATAACTAATAGGTGTTTTTTCATTTTACAGTCAATATACATCACATTCTATCTGGCCTGTTCCTCATGCTCTCCGCATCGCCGGGTCATGTCCTGCTCGGCCTTCATGATTGCCTGCGGCTGGTCGAGAGTAGCGCTCAGAACGATATGCTTTCCGTCGGGACTGGGTTCGAACCAGGTATAGCCCTCGTCGTCAACGGTCACCGTGCCGGGCACGCTTTCAGTAAAGAGCTCGGGATGAATAGGATAGAGCACGCTCAGAATATCCCAGCTCGGACGGTCATAGGGCATCTGCCGGTACAGTTTGTAACCTTCAGCTACAGGATTGGGCTCATTGTATCCAAGATTCTCTTCTATCAGCGCTCCGGGATACATGGTCTGCTTGCCGATCTCGAAAGGGTTCTGCCAGATGGCGGTCGGCCACAGCTCAAACACTTTCTGCATGGCCGGAACGTCATTCTTGACATTATACTCGGCGCGCTTCTTTTCCCCATAGCTGCCGGCCATGACGCTGAGGCCGCGCGTCTTGCGGGCCACGAGGTCCACGCCGCCGAGCGGAGAAAACTCGTCGGGGCCGCTCTCAAGTAGCTGGGCGATAGTCGTGCCGAAGCCCAGGCTTACGAAGGTAACGGATTTGTCCGGCTGCGCGGCCAGAATCTTACGGTACAGCGCCACCGGTTCGGGATATTCTGAAACTGTCTTGGCAAAATCCTTCTCCACGGCGGTGTAGTCCACATAATCGGAGAACTCCTGCACGGGAGTAAGGCTCATCGCCACGGGGACTTCGGGATGGCCGTAGAAGGTGCACACGGCATCAGTGTATGCCGCGGCTGTGGGGCAGTTCTTATGGCAACCCACGGCAAGCAACTCCACCTGACCGTTGTCCACGCCGCGCAGAGCTATGGCGAGGGCAAGGGCATCGTCGATGTCGTTGCCCATGTCGGTCTCGATGATCATCTTCAGCGGGGTCTGCACCGCCTGCTCACTTTGGGTGCAGGAGCAGACGGCAAAGGCCAGGCCTATAATGGGAATCAACTGTTTACGCATATCAGTTGCCGGCGATAATGATGGTTGCAAGGCCGGCGATAAAGAAGCAGAACATGGCGATAAGCAGGCCGTAGACGCCTTTCTTCGCGCCCTTGAACTCCTTCCAGATGAACACGCCCCAGATTGCGGCGATCATGGGAGCGCCCTGCCCGAGTGCGTAGGACACGGCGGGGCCGGCCTTCTCTGCGGTAATGTAGCTGAGTGCCGTACCCAGGCACCAGATGGCGCCTCCGAGCATACCCACGAGGTGGGTTTTGAAATTGCCTTTAAAATACTCCTTGTAGCTCACAGGCTCACCTACAAACGGCTTGCGCATCACGATAGTATTGAAAATGAAGTTGCTGAGCAGCACGCCGAGCGTGAAGATGACGATAGCGGTGTATGGGGTGACCTTCCCCGCCGCGGGAGAAACGAAATTCGTGGTGTCCATCGCCCTCATCACGAAGGACGAGAAGAACGACATCACCACGCCGGCTATCAAGGCCAGGATGATACCCTTGCGCTGGTCGGCTTTGGACACCTCGCTGCCTCCCTTGCGCCCGGCGGCGATTCCGTTGAACACAATTGCGCAGACCACCAGGATCACGCCGATAGCGAGCAGCAGCACATTGCCGGTCTTGGAGCCCTGCATCACCGCCACGCGGTAATTGTTTGCCACTCCGAGCACGAGCGCGATTCCAACACCCAACGGGAACGCCACGGACATGCCCGCGATGGACACGGATGCCGACAGGAGGATGTTGGATGCATTGAAGATAATGCCGCCCACCAGGATCCAGAGCATGCTAGACCAGGAAGCCTGCTGAAGGTCGGCGAGGAACGGACGCCCCTGCTCCCCTATACTGCCCGCCGTGAATGCCAGCAGAAGGGCGAACAGGACCATACCGATAACATAGTCCCAGTAGAAGAGTTCGTAGCGCCAGCTCTTGGCTGCAAGTTTCTGGGTGTTGCCCCAGGAGCCCCAGCAAAGCATCGTCACAAAGCAGAGGACGACGGCGAGGGCATAGCTATTGACGATGAACATATCTGATACGTTTTAAATGTTATCAATCTCATTGCGATAGGGGGCGGACGTCTGCGCTCCCATGCGGGTTACGGCCACTGATGAGGCAAGGGTGGCCAGCCTGGCGGCTTCCGTGAGGGTCCGGCCCTCAGCGAGGGCGGCGACAAGAGTGCCGTTGTAAACATCCCCTGCGCCCGTGGTATCCACTGCCTGGACCTTGCGCGAAGGCACAAAAACGGCCGTCTCCGGAGTGCACACCATCGAGCCTTTGCTGCCCATGGTGACAATTACGTTCTGCACGCCTTTGGCAAACAGGGCATCCGCGGCTTTGCGGGCGTCGTCTTCCGACACCACTCGGATGCCGGTAAGCTGCTCCGCCTCGGTCTGGTTGGGCGTGATGAGCCAGATATGGCTGAACAGCTCATTCGGAACCGGATTCATCGGTGCAGGATTCAGTATCGTCCTGATACCCATTGAATCGGCGAGTTCCACAGAGCGGACCACTGTGGGCATGGGAATCTCGAGCTGGACCAGCAGGTAGCCTGCGCCTTCAATGAAGCTGCGGGCAGCGTCGATATCGGCCGGCAGCAGGTCATTATTGGAACCGGGAGCCACTGCGATGCAGTTTTCGGCATTGTCGTCAACGAAGATCAGTGCGGTTCCCGTGGGAGTTGCCGAAAGTTTGATACAAGAGGTGTCGATGCCGTCGGCGGCAAACTGGGCGGAGAGCATTTCTCCGCTGGCATCGTTGCCCAGGCAGGTAAGGAAAACCACTTCTCCTCCCATTCTGGCGGCCGCTACGGCCTGGTTGGCCCCTTTGCCTCCGTTGGCTTTGAGCAAGGTAGCACCGCCTACTGTCTCGCCAGGATGCGGCAGGCTCCTGACCCTCGCGGTCAAGTCCACGTTGGAACTTCCTACTACAACGATTCTTTTCATATTTTGTTTTTAAATTGTATATTTGCGCAATCGTTTGTGCTATTTTTGCTAATTTATTAAAAATAAAAATGTACAAGAATGTTCTTTATTAAAAATCAGTAGTGCTTTGCTACTAATTTTTGCACAAATATTTGCGCAGTATGAAAGAGAACTTATCAAGCATAGCGGCGCGCCTCGGGGTATCGGTGACCACGGTCTCGCGGGTATTAAGCGGAAATGCAGCAAAATACCGCATTTCAGAAGATACTGCAAAAAAAGTCCAGGAAGAAGCTGCAAAGTGTAATTATGCCCCAAGTATTTTAGCGCAAAGTTTGCGCAGGCAGCAGACCAAAACAATTGGCCTTCTCACTCCCTCTCTTGCCAATCCATACTTTGCCGAAATGGCCAGTGTCATCATTTCAGAGATACATAGCAGGGGCTACACGACACTGGTTATCGACACCATGGAGGACGAAAGCAATTACAAGAACGGCTTCAACCAGATGATCTCGCGTCAGGTTGATGGTATTCTGGCCGTTCCATGCGGAAAAGACTCGACTATTCCCGAACTGGTCAACCAGGATTACGTTCCTGTCATCCTGGTTGACAGATATTATGAGGATTCTTCTCTTCCGTATGTAACCACCAACAATTACAAAGGAGGCTACGACGCCACCAGACTGCTGATAGAGGCAGGCCACAAGCGTATTGCATGCATTCAGGGAGTACGATCTTCCACACCCAACAACGAGCGCGTCAGGGGTTACCGTGATGCGCTCGCCGAGGCAAATCTTTCCGATTTCGCCCTGATTGCGGGGAATGAGTTTTCAATCCAAAACGGCTATCTGGAGATGAAACTAATTCTTTCCCGCCCCGTGCGGCCCTCGGCTGTGTTCGCACTCTCCAACAACATCAGCCTGGGAGTTTTGAAAGCCATTAAAGAGGCCTCTCTGCGCGTTCCAGAACACATTTCACTAATCTCCTTCGACAATTATTCCTACATGGACTACATGGAGCCGCCCATTACCCGCGTAAGCCAGCCGGTGGAAGACATGGCACTGCTTGCCACGAAACTCCTGTTCGCCCGCGTAGAAGGCATTTCCCCGGGAGCCTCGCAACTCCGCCTCTCCCCTACCATCATTCGTGGCGAATCCGTAGCGCGCCTGAGTCCTGCAGTGGCCGGGGCGCTCAGGACCGACTTCCAAATGGACCGGGAGACGATCCAGGATCCGGAGCTGCAGGATATCATCAGTTGACGTTCCCGAATCTCATGTAATTCGGGTAATAAGAGTCCGTGTTGATAATCTCAGTACATGAATAAGTATTCCCGTAACCGTCAACAGCCTCAACCCTGATTGTAGCATCGGGGTTCTTGATGTTGTAGGTATACATATGGAAATTGCTTGTATAATAGGAAGTGTTCGCAAGCCCGCGCCCTACTACGCCTATCAGATACCCGACTGCCCACCAATCATTTGACGAGTACTCATCAACAGTATAGGTCGTGCCCGTGGTGATCGAGCCAAAAGTTTGTCGGCTATAGGACATGGGGTTACCGGGGCCGGACAGCACTCCGTTTTCATATACTTTTACTTTCCAGCGGGAATCACCGTTGAAAACGTTGATCAGGAGCTTTGAAGATTCATGTGGCCATTTGAACTTGGCATAGTATCCACCGTTAGTGAGGTTGCCACGGTACACCCTGATCTGGTTGTTGCGGGTATTCATCTGGCTGTTGACACCCATAAAGAACTCATCTATAAATGAGGTTCCTTTGATATGATAAACGGTGTATCCGTTAGGGACTCCGTCACCCTCCACGTTACCCCACCACCATGTTCCGCAAACTGCAGAGTGGATATGCTCCGGGACCCCCGATACGATGACATACCTCTTGTAGTGGGTATGGCCGGAGAAAATCCGGGGAGACTTGTACTGTTTCAGCAGATTAATAACGTCGCTGACATGCTCATTTCCAGTACACCCCACAAGAGGTATATGACCGCACAATATAACCATCTTATCCTTGGTCACATTGGCCAGGTCGGCCTGTAGCCAGGCCAACTGCTCGTCAGTATATCCGCAGTGGTATGAAGAAGCATCGGTGGCACTTGAGAAAACAATATTCCGCATACAGACTACATGCACATCTCCACGGTTGAAAGAGTAGTTTATCGGGCCAAAGACTTCTTCGAACTTGCGCTGGGCACGGAGATACAGAGTGCTTGACCTGGAATCCAGTTCAAGAGGTGTATTAGCGTAGAAATAAGTATAATCATGGTTACCCATAGTTTGGAATACGGGCATATTGATTCTGCTGAAGTGACTGCGCATAGTTGTCATTCCAACAGTGGAATTGCGGGCGCCCTCAGAATACACGATATCTCCAAGAGTAACGCCATAACACGGTACCGACTGCTGTGCAATCACCGAATTGACCGCCGGCACAGACTCATCCATGAAACGGTTGGTATCCGACTTACCTGTTCCTCGGTCGCTGTTATGTGCCTGGGGGTCGGCCAGAGCAAATAACATGAATTCATTTTCAACCGGCTGGCGCTTGAGGGTGAAATTGTAACCAGAACCCGATTCTCCATAGTTGATAAAGAAATCCGGGCGGCCGTCCGGCTTCTGCTGCACTACAGCGTCTGAAGGAAGGGATATATAAATGTACCAAGAATCCGGACAAGTGGCAAGGCGATAATAACCGTTAGAATCTGTTACCGAAACTGAGTATCCGTCACTGACAGAAACACCTGAGGCCGGGGTACCGTCGTCGTATTTAACTGTTCCTTCGGCATATAAACCTAGACCAGGTGTTGTGCACCGGGCGTAGATGATGTGAGATGCTGATAAAAAAGCGGTTCCCGAGAGATAAGAGGTGTAATTGTTCTCATTTAGCTCAGTCGCAATGCCTCCGGTATGAATGTGCCCTTTAACCTCTATGGGTTCCTGGGGGCTTCCAAGGACAACATTTTTTGTCGTCTCATTATTGTAAGTACCCAGTACCATGCCGACATGGCTACGATCCGGCGCAGCAGAGATGACATCGCAGAACACTTTACACGAAAGCGAGGAGGTAAGGTTAACACCGCCATGGCAGCCGATAAAACCTCCCACACCGAAAAGATTAACGTCCGAAACCACATCTCCTGTATTGACGCATGCGTAAAGTGCATGATCCTGAGAATGGAAGGCGTTGACACCTCCGATAGCCGAGCCCGAATCGGCGGACTTGACATGGATACGGCCGCTGTTGGTACAGTTCTCCAGAGCGCCCGTGCCACCCATCACACCTCCGATACGCACCTTTCCGGCACCGGACATTGTAATGTCACCAGAGTTCATACAACTGCTGGTCTTGCAACCTATATTTGTTTTTTCGCCATTGGGCCACCCCACAATACCGCCTACTGGAGAGTTTGACGCATTAGCGTCGAAATCAATTACAATACTGCCCTCATTAGTACAAGACGTGATACTTGTATGGTCATTAGAAGCTTGATAATCAGCCGTTTCATGGAAACTTCCGCCACTGATTCCGCCAATGTTCATAATATAATTCCGTGCAGAGAAAGCAACCCGGTTGGAAGTAATGGCGGTTATTTTCATATTTCCCCTGTTGGAGCAGTTCATAATCGGTCCATATGGAGAACCTGCTATACCTCCAATCTGAATTCGTTGATATGCATCCGAACAGTTCTCGATACCGTTGTTCAAGTATGTAATCTCACCTGAATTGGAGCAATTGAAGACCCTGAAACCATCCCATCCAGCCCCGACTACTCCGCCCAGGCTGGCGGCAGAAGAAGCAATTTTACCAAGCTGGCACATTCCACTGCCGAATTTGAATGACAAGGAAACAGGAGCCTCGTTCCGGCTATCACGTAAGATAGCCTCGTTATAGCCTGCAATACCGCCTATGGCCGCGCCCTTGATTGAGGAAGTACTTGAGAAGGACACTGTGCCTTGATTGACACAACTGGTAATCCGGCCAAAGTAGTAATTGTAAGCCACGATGCCTCCCATAACTACAGGCTGGTCAACAGCTTGTGATGTTGAATAAGAAACCGATACTTTATTGGTTATAAAAGAAAGAGGACCATTGTTCACTTTTACCAGCGATGCAGAAACAGGACCCGTAGGAATCATCGTTCCGTCGATGGTGAGGGATGATATACTTCCGTTATTAGACTCAAATAAAGGACCGGAAGCACTTGAAAGGGTAATGGTGCATCCGTTACCGTCAATATTACCAGCGAAGCCTGATGCAGGAGACCAACTGGTATTGGCCATATTTATATCCTTAGCAATAAAGACGTTGGACTCATCGGTAGAAGATGTAGAATTAAGGAAACTCACCATCTCCTGTGGCGTGCTTATAACAATGACTCTCTTCTTTAAGGATAGGACACCCATTGAAATGCTGTGTCCCTTTTCGATTGTAAGTTGATTACTCGATTCCATTATATAATTGCCACTGGCCGTCGTAATCAGCGCCTTGACGGATGAATAAACTCCAGGCTCAATAGCAATTGCATAAGTCCCTTCCACACCAGGTAGTTCCATACCAACCTGATAGTCACCAAGATAAAAAACAACACGGGTAACCGATGCCGGTGCTGAAAACCTCAAAAGAGAGGTGAGATTGGAAAACTTCAGTGTAGCACCCCGCGCTGATTTGGCTTGCATAACCAGTGCTGAGGGATCTACGCCGGGAGCTGTGACTCTTTGGCTTGATGGTATAGTAAATGCAACTTCGCCATTTGACAATCGGGCAGCCGAATATGGATATACCGCTGTCAAAGTGCTTGCACCTGCTTCTGCCTGCCCCCGAAAGGATGCGGACGTAGTCCCTGCGCCCGAGACCAATTGGAACTTTTTTAATGAAACGCCATCATAGACCGCCAGCATATCCCCTTCCTGCCAGAGAGGTGTAAGCATATTAGCATCCAAATTCACCTTTGATGTGACTATGGATGCATTCAGATACATCTCAACCAAATGGGAATTATTGTCAACTTCTGCGTATTGTTCTTGTGAACAAGACCAGAAAAGTGCCGCCAGTAACAATGCGGCGAGTTGTAGATTATGGCGCATAGTTAACGAAGAAATCAACCCCAAAAGACTTCTTCGGCATCGTTGATGCTGGCACCGAAGGGAGAGCTAGCCAGAATAGTCCGGAGCAAAAACTGATTAACAAGTTCCATTTCAGGAGCTTTGTACGTATCTTTTGTTTTCATCTTTACCAGTGATGCGTTAAAAGCCGCACCTAAACTTGTAAATAGTTAAACTTTAATATTTTACATCAGTTCTTTGACAAACACGATTTGAAATAGGCGGCAAAGCGTCAACCACTCATTCTATCTCAAGATGTCAATTAACAAGTCCGTAGTATTCGCAAATATATATTTAATTTCCTTAATACTGTATCTCGCAAATATGGTTTAAGCTAACATATTAACAACTATTTTGCGCAAAAAATGGCGCAACTTTTTGCTCCCAGCTGAAACTCTCCCCCACCGTCATCCCCGGCGCCTCCGTAGCCCGCCGGCAATAGGCATGATACAAAATTTGCCTGCAGGTTTTCCTGCAGGCAAATAATGAAAATCTATATCATCCAGTGGCTTCATCGCCACCGAAAGCTTAGTTCAGCACCGGAACGCCGGAAGCATTTGCAGACCAGGCGGACAAAGTATAGCCGGTGTATGCAGTAGCGAAGGTATTCAGCTTGGCGGGCACGGTGGCGCCGTCCGTGAACACAGACTCCGCAAAGGCCTCGTTGTCGGTGAGCACTACCCCTGCGCCGATATTGTTGCCGATGGTAAGGTCGGTGCCGTCGATGAAGAAGCAATTCGTCAGCGAAATGCCTGCGTGATCAGGCAGCATACCGGCAACAGCACCATAATTGGCTGTACCTGCAGGCACGGGAGAACCCTGGATCGTTATAGTCTTCAGGTCGGTGCTGAAGTTGGCTATCTCGGCCGTACCGGCGCCGCTCAAGGAAACATAACCCACGGCACCGCCGACGGAAGGATGGGCCATCGGCAGACTGCAGCTTATCGAGCTGGCGGAAGTGTAGCAATTCACGATCTTGAAGCTGCTGCCGGAATCGGAGCAACGCATCCAGCCGCCGATCAGGCCGGACATGCTGTCGCCCGCAGTGGGATCGGCACCCGAATCGCAAGCCGTTGCAGTCACGGATACTTTATCAACACCGCAGTTGTAGATATTGACAGGGCCGTTGGCATCGGGATAGGCATATCCAACGATGCCGGCCACATCATACGTACCGGAAATATTGGTTTCTGAAACGACACACTTGTCGATCAGGTTGTCTGTGCCCTTCTTGGCAATGGCGCGTCCCACGATACCGCCGAGATTGCAGCCGGTGGTGGTGAACTCTGCATTCTTCACGGAGCAGTTCTTTACGGAACCCGTGCTGAGCCAGCCGATGATGCCGCCGACGTCCTGCTTGCCCTTGATGGAGCCGCCGACGATGGAACAGCCGTCGACATCAGCAAGGTCGCAATCACCTATAATGCCACCGACGTTGTTCTGGCCTTCGATACTTGCTCCGGAAACGGAACTGGCGTCAACCGAGCACTGGGTAGTCTTGGCGTATCCGATAACGCCGCCCGTACCATTCTTGCCGGATATGCTGCCGCCAAGGATGTTGCAATTTGAAACCGTGGTCAACTCTGCCAGGCCAACTATACCGGCCACATAGGCTACGTCGCCTCCTATAATTGCATTGTTCACATTGCAATTCTTGACTGTCGTGCCGCTCTGGCTCCATCCGACGATGCCGCCAACATCTTCACCGGTACCAATGATCTCAGATCCATTGAATTCGCATCCGTCAACCACAAAGTTGGTGGTCAGACGGCCGGCGATGCCGCCGACCTCTCCGGCGCCGGAAATGATGGTGTTATTGATGACCTTGCAGTTCTTGACCGTGCCTCCCTTGGGGCCGTATGACAAGATGCCTGCAGGGAACTTGGTAGAGGTGGATATCCTGGAGTCGGACACGGTGCAGTTTTCAATGGTGCCACCATCTATCTCGGCGGCAATACCTCCGACGACGTGGCACACTGAAGAGACGACAGCACCCACCGAAGAGCAGCCCGTCACCTTTGCGCCGGCAACGCTGAGATAACCGACAACGCTGCCGGTCCCAAGCCAGGAAGTGTATGCCGTCGTCTTATTCTCTATCTGTCCATTGTTCGTACAATCCTTGACGGTTACTGCAGCGCCGGAATTTCCAAGTATACCTGCCACCCACTTCACATACTTGTTATTATTGATTACGTTGCCATAGTTCACGCAGTCCTGGATAGTGGCGTCGGTATCACACTGCCCCACGACTCCACCCACGACACTCGTAGCAACCGCTGTATCGCTGCTTGATTTCTGGCCGGTAGCGGAGGCATTGTTGACAACCTCTCCATAATTGGTACAGTCTTTCATCACACCCGTGGATGACCAGTTGCCGCAAACGCCGCCGATGCGGGTCTTGCCGTTAGAGCCGGCGGCAACCTCTATCTTGGCAAAGTTGGTGACATTGGACATATTCGTCGTACCCTGGGTTTTAGCAACGACGCCCACATAATACCAGGTGTAGTTGTTTGCCGATGCCGAATGGGTGAACTGGCTCACGCCGTCCCACGAATAACCGTCCTTCGTTCCGACAATAAGATTCTTCACCTCAGCAGCCTCAGTGCTGCTTGTGGTGCGGATGAAGCCGCAGTACTGGTTGGTGGTGAGGGTGAAATTGTAGAGGAAGTGGAACTGGCCGTCGAAAGTGCCGGGGAAATTGCTGAGGGGAGTCCAGGCGACGCCGGTCATATCGATGTCTTCGCCAAGGAAAGCGATGTCTTCAGCAGCAAGGGTAGCCGCGTTCCAGGCCTGCAGTTCAGCCACATTCTGGATATACCAGCAACGGGTGCTTATGCCGGCCACGCTGAAGGAACCGAGATCAAGACCGGTATTGCGGATCATCAGCTTGGAGGATGACGAAACCTTGTAGTAGGCCTGATCCTCGCCTTTGCGCTTGAACAGGAGCTTCATACCGTTGACAATATCGCCGGGCAGCACAGGAATGTCGTATGTGCCCGGGGCAAGCGTCTCCCCTGAACCTTTGAGGGTGACTGCAGCACTACGTGAGACGGCACTGTAGGAACCATTGTCAGGATCAACGTATATGGATCCGGCAAAAGGATTGCCGAGGGATTTGTTCGCGGCGTCGTAATTGGACTCTATGATGATAGAGGTCACGTCCGAGTCGGTGATTGCCACACGGAAGATCGTGAACACATTCTTCAGGGTCACGCCGGCCTCAAGGGCAGCCTTGTCTGCAGCCTTGCCTGCACAGACCAGAGCGGCGGGGTCTACGTTATGGGCACCTGCCACCTGTACTGCGGGCATGGTGGTCTTGATTTCTTGCCCTGAAATCTGGATTTCGCTGTTGTAGGGATACAGAACGGAGAAAGGACCGGTCGCTGAGGCATCGATGGTGCCGGTGAACAGACCCTTTGCTTCATCATAGGTGAAAGGAGCGACGGTGGAACCGTAGCAGAGAGCCACCTGGTCGCCGGCTTCCCATTTGAAGGTGTTGCCGTCCAGGTAGGACTTTGTCATTTCGCGGGTTGCGGGGAAGGAGAATTCAACCATCTCCACGGCCTCGGAGCCGTTTTCGGAAGGATTGACAGGATCGATTGCCTTGTTGCAGGAAACCGTCATCGCCAGAATAAAGGCGGAAGCAATAAACAATAACTTCTTCATAATGCTTTCCTCCATTTTAATTCCAGGGATCGTAGGGAGTGAACCCTCCGAACTCTTCTTGGTTGATCTGCGGGCTCTGGCACAGCAATTCGCTGCACACAGCCTCACAGGCCTCAGCGGCGGGAGCGACATAGCCACCGGCGCAAACGTTTGACTTAGTGTACTTTTTCATAGATAGAATATGATAGAATAAACAATATTCACCATACATAATACAAACGGCAAAGGGAAAACACCCAATGCCGACGTGTAAAAAACAAAGAGGACCCTCGCAGGGCCCTCGGAATTGTCTTATCCAGATTATGCGCCGGGTTCGATTGCACCCATGGGGCAGGCGTCGGCGCAAGTGCCGCAATCAATGCACACATTAGGATCGATCGAATAGACGTCTCCTTCCTTAATGGCGCCGGTAGGGCATTCGCCCTGGCAGGTGCCGCAAGCAACGCAGGTATCTGCGGAAATTTTGTAAGCCATAATTCTATTGTTGTTTAATGATGCGCAAATTTACGGTATTGTATTTGAATAATCAAGACTTGAAGTGTAATTTTTATATATTTGCAGCTATGAAACGAATACTGATACTCCTGCTGTTGTGCGCACTGGCCCTGCCCGCGGCTGCCCAGAAAGAATTCGGCGGCATAGCCCGCTTCGACCGCACCGTCCATGATTTCGGAAAGATCGACATGCGCGACGGCGCCGTGTCCTGCAGTTTCGAGGTGACAAACATCAGTGATTCAGTTCTCAACATATTCGCCGTGACAACCACCTGCGGATGCACATCCGTCGTCTGGACCCGCACCGACATCGCCCCGGGCGGAAAAGGCACGATTGAAGTCACCTATAAAAACGATGAAGGGCCTTATCCTTTCGATAAGACCCTCACCGCCTACCTTTCCGGACTTGAACGCCCTGTAATCCTCCATATAAAAGGAACGGCGTTCAAGGGAAAGGGAAGGAAATGATCATTCACGTTCAGCTGCCTTGTCCGGGCTCATGACAACCTCGAGCAGGTTGCCTGATGCGAGGACGGATGCCGCTGCGGCGCGGATGCTCTCGGGAGTCAGGGCGTTCACCGCTGCCTCATACTCGGCGTCGAAATCTGCGATGCCATAGGTGTAGATGCAGTTGATCACGGTCATCCAGTAGTTGTTCTGGATACGCTTCTCGGGAACATTCTTCTTGAAGTTCTCGCGGACGCGGGTCATCTGCTCCTCGGTGGGTCCGTTCTCGGCGAACTTGCGGAGTTCGGCCTTGGCGACTTCACGAAGCTTGTCGGCGGAACTCGGGTTGGTGTCGAAGTACACCTGTATCATCGAACGGTCGACCGGGAATTTGTCGATTCCGGCTCCGGTGGAAGCGCCGTAGGTGCCGCCTTCGGATTCACGCAGGGTGTCGGTGTAGATCATGTCGAGGATGTACTTCACGGCGTCGAGGTTCACCTCTTCAGCCACGCTGTACTTGGTGTTGTAGTTGTTGTAGATCTGGAAGACGGTGGTCTTGGGGGTCTGCATGTCCACCTTGAAGGCGTCCTCTACCTGGCCTTGGACCATGCGCTCGCCGGTATCGGTCCACTTCAGGGCCTTGCCCTTCTTGGGCAGGGAACCGATGTACTTCTCCACGAGAGGCTTGAGAGTCTCGAGATCGACATTGCCGACCACATAGACCTTTGCACCCTTTGCGCTTGCGAAGAGCTTGCGGTAGTTGCGCTCCACGACTGAGATGTCCGCCTTTGCCAGCACGTCATTGTCGATGACGACGACGCGGGGATTGCCGCCGTAGACGGCCTTGCTCATCTCCTGCTGGAACTTGAAGTTCGGAGTGTTGATGAGGTTGGGGAGGACGGCCTCGATCTGCTGCTTGCCCACGTTGTACTCATCGGCGTCGAAACGGTGGTCGACGAAATTGAGATAGAGCAGCTGGAATGCAGTCTCGAGATCCTTGGGCTGGCAGTTGCCGGAGATGCCGTGGCGCACGGAGCCGATGTAGGGGCCCATGCCGACCTGCTTGCCGGAGAGCATCTTCTTGGTGGTGGCGGAATTGAATTTGGAAATACCGCTGTTGGAGAGGAACAGGCTCCAGAGATTGTCTTCGAAGGAAGGCAGGTCTTCAGTGGGGATCAAGGACTTGCCGCCTTCCATCGAGAGGCGGATAAGCACCTGGTCTTTCTTGAATTCGGTGGGGAGCACGGCAACGGTCACGCCGTTGGCAAGAGTCCACTCGGTGATGCCCTTGGCAAGGCTGCGGGTCTTCTTGACCTTGGCGCCCTTCAGGGTGGCGGGATTGACGAACTGGCTGTCGATCTTCTCTTCCGCGTTTGCAGCAATCTCGGATGCCTTCACGGCCTTTACGATGCCCAGCAGCTGGGCCTCGGTGGGATTGGCAACGCCTTCCTTCTCGGGTCCGTTGTAGAGGATAACCATGTTCTCATCGGTGATGAGCTGGCCCACAATCTGGTTGATGGCACCTGCAGGAAGCATCTGGAGCACGTTCTTGGCCAGCTGGCTTTCGACTGAAGGGACCATATAAGGAGTATTGTGGAAGAAGTTGTTGATGATAGGATACACGAATTCGGAGTTCTTGCGGGAATCGGCACCCTGGGCGCGCTTCTCGTAGCGGCTCAGGATTTCATCCTTTGCGCGCTGCACCTCGCTGTCGGTGAATCCGAAACGCTTCATTTTCTCGACCTCGGTGAAGAAGGCCTTGAAAGCGGTATCCACATCTCCTTCCTTGAAGGCAACGTCGCCCATCACCACGTCGCAGGTCTCGCAGATCTGGCTGCACACAAGGTCGGCTCCGAGGAACGGGGCATTGGGCTTAGAGGTGATCTCCTGGAAACGCTCGGCCATGACTTCGGCCACGATATCCTTGATGAGCTCGGTCATGAAGGCAATGTCGGTGTTGGCATACTCGCGGGGAAGCGGATCGCTCTTCCACAGCACCATGACGGAGGAGTTGGGGGTCTCGGGATCGGTGACCACACCGACTATGGGCTCCACGTTGTCGGGCACCTTGATGACATCCTTCGCTTTCGGATTCACGGGAGCGGGGATGTCGGCGAAGAGCTTCTGGATCTTGGCAAGAATCTGGTCGGGATCGATGTCGCCCACCACGATAAGGGCCTGGTTGTCAGGACGATACCAAGTCTGGTAGAAGTTCACGAGGCTTTCCCTCTTGAAGGTCTCGAGATTCTCCTGGCTTCCGATAAGGGAGCAGGTAGCATACTTGGAATCCTTGTACATGTAGAGCTTGTCCTGCTCATACATACGCCAGGATGCGTTGCGGCGGGTGCGGCGCTCCTCGATGATGACTCCCCTCTCGGCGTCGATTTCCTCCTGCTCGCAAAGCACGAAGTGGGAATAGTCGTGCATGACGAGGAGGCAGGTATCGATGATGCCCTCGCGCGTCACGGGGATATTGTTGAGCATGTACTGGGTGGCTTCCACACCGGTGGAGGCGTTGATGTTGCGGCCGAACTCGGCGCCTATGCTCTGCAGATACTCGAGCATCTGCTTGCCGGGAAGGTTCTTGAGGCCGTTGAAGCACATATGCTCAAGGAAGTGGGCAAGACCGTCCTGGTCGGGGGTCTCCTGGATAGCTCCGACATGGGTGGCGAGGTAGAACTCGGCACGCTGTGCGGGCTTGTCGTTGTGCCGGATGTAGTAGGTCATGCCATTGTCCAGCTTTCCCGTCTTAACCTCGGGATCGTTGGGAAGCGGGGTCTGGGCGCTTCCGATTGCGGCAAAGAAGAGTGCCGCGGCGAAAATCAAAACTTTCTTCATATTGTTTAACACTAAAGTTTTCGCAAATATAATAAATATTTATCGTTTTACAATATATTTCACTATTTTTTTGTTATGGCATTCTGGAAGGCCTTGGCGTTGCGGTTATGGGCCTCCAGGGTCTTGGCGAAGACATGGGTGCCGTCCAGATTCTTGCTGGCGCAGAAATAGAGGTTGCCTCCGCCGTAGTCGGGATTCAGCACCGCTTCCAGATACTCTTTGTCGGGCACGCATATAGGCCCGGGAGGAAGACCGGCATATTTATATGTATTATAAGGTGAATCGAACTCCAGGTGCCGGTACAGCACGCGCTTGAGTTCGTAGTCGTAGCAATAGGCCACGGTCGGATCGGCCTGCAGCAGCATGCCCCTCTTCAGGCGGTTCAGATAGACCCCGGCTATCTTGGAAAGCTCGGGCTTGTAGTGGGACTCCCCTTTCACGATGGAAGCCAGCACCACTGCCTCGCTGCGGGAAAGCCCGGCACGGGCTGCCTTTACGAGATTGTCCTCAGTCCAGAATGCGTCCGCAGCTTTCCGGCAACGCTCCAGCACGTCTTCGACCGAAGCATTCCAATATATGTCGTAGGTCGCAGGGAAAAAAGCAGGGAAAATGTTCTCGGGGGTCACTCCGAAGCGGGCGAGAAGCGCAGAATCAGAGAGCGCGGCAGCCACGGAAGCGGAATCGGCTTCCAGCTGGGAGGCAATCTTCCGGGCGATTTCGCCGCCGGTGCGCAGCGACCCGGCAAGCGTGAAACGCACCGGAGTCTGCCAGCCGTTGTTGAGCATGCGCGCCACATACACGCTCGAATGCTTCGAATTCACTTGGTAGTGCCCCGGCTTGATGAATTCGGCCACCTTCTTTTCGGCAAACACCTTGCGGAGGCGCCGCTCGCTGAGCACCCGGAGATGCTTCTTCAGGGAATCCACCACATCGTCGGGGGTGGTCTTCTCGCCCACGTACAGCTCGGCCTTGCCGTAGAAATTCGGCATCTTGTTGTCCCGCAGCCAGTTGTATGCAAACAAGGCGGCCGCAAGGCAAACGATAAGGGCGAGCAGTTTCAGGATGGTCTTCATCGGCGGAGCAGGATGGTGTCACCTTCGAGCGGGATGTAATCCTCAGGCACGCGGTTGTAGCGCTTCAGGGTCGAGAGCCTGATTCCGAAGCGCTGGGAAATGTCGCGGAGGGTCTCACAGCCTTCGCCCGCGATGAACTTCTCCATGCCGCGGGCTCCGCGGCGCTTCTTTATCTGGAGATACACTATGTCGCCCGGACGCAGGACGGCCCCGGAGGAAGCGTCGTTGAAACGGAGTATCTCCCTGAGGAACAATCCATAAGAAGCGGCGATGGATTCATAAGTGTCGCCCTCGACCGCATAGATGCACGGCACGCCGTTGATCTGGTACACGTCGCGGGAAAGGGAGAAACGCAGCTCCTCCTTGACGTCGGAGGGCTTGATCTCCACCGGCTTCTCTATTTCGTGCGGAGTCTCGGGTATATCGGCATCGCTGTCGTAGCGGTAGAGCTCGTAATCTTCGATCAGCTTGATCAGTTTGTCCGCATACTGCCTGTCTGTGGCGTAGCCGGCCTTTTTCAGGCCCTTCGCCCAGGCCTTGTAGTCCGTGGGCTCAAGGTCGAAAAGGGACTTGTAGCGGTCCTGGTAGCGCAGGAAATCCGAATGGTCCCGGAAAGATGCCGATGCATTCGGGTACACGCGGAAGCATTCGTTCTCCTTGTCGTCGTCTTTGTAGGTTTTCTTGCCTTTCCAGTCGGAATGGCATTTGATGCCGAAATGGTTGTTGGCCTTTGTGGCAAGGACAGACTCACCGGCGGCGGATTCCAGAAGGCCCTGTGCAAGGGTGATGGACGCGGGAACGCCGGAACGATGCATTTCGGAGACGGCCACGGAAGCATATTTTTCAATATACTTCTCGTATTGGCCAGGTGTCGCGGCTACGAACAAGCCAAGCAGACACAATATCACAGCAAATCTTTTCACGAATCCGAATTTACGAACAAAGTGAGAGATATGCAAAAATAATTCCATTATATATCAAAGGTGTCGCAATCATTTGCTGCGACAGTGGCGGGAAAGACCGCCCTGCACTCGGAAAGGAGGGCTTCCATATCAGTGATCCTCGAAGAATAATGCCCTATTATAAGCCTCTCAGCGCCAGCCTCCAGGGCGCAGCGGGCCGCCTGGACGGAGGTGGAATGGAAGCGGAACTTAGCCTTGTCGGCCATTTCTTCGGGATACGTGGCCTCGTGGTAGAGGCAGGTGACTCCCTTCACCCACTGCGGGAGCTCCGGGAAGGGAGCCGTGTCCGAGCAATAGGCATAGGATTTCGGTTTGTAGGCCGGATTGGCTTCAGCGTGCCTGGGAGTCAGGATCTCGTCGAAACGGAAGCCATAGCACTCGATCTTGTGGTTCAGGGGGAAAGCGCTGACTTCTATGCTCTTCGACCTGTGTACCACTTCCGGCGACTTGCAGCTCAGGGCGTGGAAGGCAATCTGGAAATTGTCGTCGGAGCCGAAATAGCTGCGGTAGAAATTCAACACTCCGCCCAGGGCCTGCGGGCCATATATATGAAGGTCGGCACTGCGGCCGTACATAGCCATCGAGTTCAGCAGTCCGAAGAGCCCGAACAGGTGGTCGCCGTGGATATGGGAAATGAAGACCGCCTCAACCTTGACGAAAGAAAAATGGCAGCGCCTCATCTGCTGCTGCGTGCCTTCTCCGCAGTCTATAAGAAACAAGCGCCCACCAGCCGTAAGCATCTGGGCGCTTGGATTCCTATCAGAAATGGGCATAGCCGAAGCTGTGCCCATTGTCGTGACGTTCAGGATCATTATTATTCTCCCTTCTCGAGTTTCTCCTTGAGTGCTGCAAGGGCGTCGATGTCTCCGAGGGTGGTCTTTTCGACGTTGGAGTTGACCTTCTTGACAGCCTTCTTGGTGCTCTCGACCTCTGCTGCAGCGGCCTTCTCCTTGACCTCTGCGTAGGTGCGCAGGTGGCTGAGGATGATGCGGCGGGTGCTGCGACGGAGCTCGACGACCTTGAACGGGAGAGTCTCGCCTGCGGTAGCGGGCTTGCCGTCTTCCTTGACGATCTCGCGGTTGAATGCAAAGCCTTCCACTTCGCCGTCGAGGGTGATCATAGCGCCCTTGTCGGTGACGGATGCGACGGTGCCTTCAACGGTGGAACCAACGGGGAACTTGGCCTCGACCTCGTCCCAAGGGTTGGTGGTGAGCTGCTTGTGGCCAAGGCTGAGCTTGTGGTTGGCCTCGTCGAAGTCGAGAATCTGGACATCGATGGTGTCGCCTGCGCTCACAACCTCTGAAGGATGCTTGATCTTGTTCCAGCTCAGGTCGCTGATGTGGACAAGACCCTCGACACCGTCTTCGAGTTCAGCAAACACACCGAAGTTGGTGACGTTGCGGACGGTGGCGGTGTGGCGGCTGCCGACGGGATACTTCTCGCGGATGTTCTCCCAAGGGTTGGGGGTCAGCTGCTTCAGACCGAGGGAAATCTTGCGTGCCTCGCGGTCGATGCTGAGCACCTGTGCCTCGACCTCGTCGCCCTGCTTCAGGAATTCCTGTGCGCTGTGGAGACGGGGGCTCCAGCTCATTTCGCTCACGTGGACAAGACCTTCCACGCCGGGCTCGATCTCGATGAATGCGCCGTAGTCGGCGAGCAGGATCACCTTGCCCTTGACCTTGTCACCAACCTTGAGGTTGGGATCGAGGTTGTCCCAAGGATGAGGAGTGAGCTGCTTGAGACCGAGGGCGATGCGCTTCTGCTGCTCGTTGAAGTCGAGCACGACGACCTTGATCTTCTCGTCCAGGGAGACGATTTCCTCGGGGTGGTTGACACGGCCCCAGCTCAGGTCGGTGATGTGGATGAGACCGTCCACGCCGCCGAGGTCGACGAACACGCCGTAGTTGGTGATGTTCTTGACCACACCTTCGAGGACCTGGCCCTTCTCGAGCTTGCCGATGAGTTCAGCCCTTCTGGCTTCCTGCTCAGCCTCGAGCAGAGCCTTGTGGGAGACGACGACATTGCGGTACTCGTTGTTGATCTTGACGATCTTGAAATCGATGTTCTGGCCCACGAACTGGTCGTAGTCGCGGATGGGCTTGATGTCGATCTGGCTGCCGGGGAGGAAAGCCTCGATACCGAACACGTCGACGATCATGCCGCCCTTGGTGCGGGTCTTGACGAAGCCCTTGACAACCTCGTCGTTTTCGTATGCTTCATTGACCCTGTCCCAGGACTTGAGGGCGCGGGCCTTCTTATGTGAGAGAACGATCTGTCCCTTCTTGTCCTCGGGGGACTCGACGAGAACTTCCACCTTGTCACCGACTTTCAGGTCGGGGTTGTAGCGGAACTCGGTGGCCATGATGACACCTTCACTCTTTCCGCCCACGGACACGACGACCTCGCGCTTGTTGATGGACACGACTTCGCCTTCCTTGGTCTCGCCGCCGTCGATGCGGGCGAGAGTCTTGTCGTAAGCTGCCTCGATCTCGGCTTTGTCTGCCTTGCCGTAGATGTCGGAACTGCTCTCGAATGCGTCCCAGTCAAAGTTCTCGGGAGCGACGGATGCGTTCAGCATTTGCTTTTCATTTTCCATTGTGTTGCAATAAATTTGAATTAGTTGTTTAACAATATGTTTTGTGCTCCGGGACTTTCGTCCCTCAAAAAAGCGCGCAAATTTAGACAAATAATTTGATTTACGAAAACTTAAATACATTTTTATTCTTATTTTTGCAGAATGGAAAATGTACTTGGATGGCTTAATGCCAACAGCGCCTGGATCCAGGCAATACCGCTCATCTGCGGAGTGACGTATATGACCCTGCAGATTTTTCAGCACAAATGGATGTGGTACTTCAGCATCATCACCTCCGTAGTGGCCCTTATCATCGCCTCGACCAACCTGGAAAACGGCGTCTGGGCTCCGCTCTGGGCCCAGGTGGCTCTGAATGTGTATCTCATCGTCATAGCCGTGGTCGGCATCTTCCGGTGGCGCACCCTCGACAAGGAAAGCGGCGGCAAGATCCACGTCGTGCCCCTTGGCGCAAAACGTCTGGTCGTGGTGTGCTGCATCGTGGCCGCCGGCACCCCGCTCCTCAGCTGGGCGCTCAGCCACACCAGCGACCCCGCTCCCCTGCTCGACGGGGCTTCCCTCGTGCTGAGTCTCGTGGCCGCCTGGCTCCTGAGCCAGTCGCATATCGAGCAGTACCTCTTCTGGATTGCCGCCAACGGCCTTATCGTCGCCGTGTATGCCACCCAGGCAAAGTGGCTCATGGCTGCGATGTACTCATTCTACATCGTGACCTGCATCATAGGCTTCATCAACTGGAAAAAGAACGGAGTGGTCGTTGAATAGATGATTTCCCAGGAAAACTACCCTTCCAAAGTCCTGAAAGACGCCGTCGAAGCCATCAGCTCCCTCCCGGGAGTGGGCTCCCGCAGCGCCCTCAGGCTCGCCCTGCACCTCCTCAGGCAGCCGGCGGAAAAGATCCACCATTTCGCCTCTTCAATCGACAGGCTTGCAGAAGACGTACACTACTGCCGCACCTGCATGATGGTATCCGACGGCGACGAGTGCGCGATCTGCGCCGACCAGCGCCGCGACCACAAGACCATCTGCGTGGTGGAAAGCGTGCGCGACGTGATGAGCATAGAGGCCACCGGCCAGTACCGAGGCGTCTATCACGTGCTCGGCGGCATCATCTCCCCCATCGGCGGAGTCGGGCCGTCGGACCTCACCATACGCCAGCTTGTGGACAGGGTGTCCGCAGACGTGGAAGTGATCCTGGCGCTCTCCGGCGACGTGGAGGGCGAGACCACCTCTTTCTATATCTACCGCCAGATTGAAGGCAGCGGCTGCAAGGTCACCACCCTCGCCCGCGGCCTGGGTTTCGGCGACGAACTCGAGTACGCCGACTCCCTGACCCTCGGCCGCTCGATTGCCAACCGTCAGGTATTCAAGCCGTAACGCAATGGGCATACTGGAATCCATACTCATCGCCGTCTCGCTTTGCGCAGACTGCTTCGCCGTGACGCTTTGCTCGAGCGTCACGCTGAAGAGCCTCCGCTGGCCCAACGTGCTCAGGGTCACCGCCGTGTTCGCCGTGATCCAGACTGGCCTGCTGCTCGCCGGATGGGCATTCGGCAGCCTGTTCGCCGCCAGCGTGATAAAGGTCTCGCACATCATCGGCTTCCTGCTGCTGCTCTACGTGGGCGGCTCGATGCTGATCGAAGGGATACGCGGCAAGGAAGAGGTGCGCGACCTCGGCAGCTGGGGAAAGATAATCATAGGAGGAGTCGCCACCAGTATCGACGCGCTTGCCGTAGGGATGGCGGAATCTATGGAGGGCTCAGGACTGAAAGCCTTCCTGCCGCTTCTGGCAGCCGTTTTCGCCGTGACGGCCATGTCTGCCGTGGTCGGCATCTGCGGCGGCCGCTTCATCGGGAGGCGCGCAGGCCCCGTCGCCGAAATCGTCGGCGGCTGCGTGCTCATAGGAATCGGGATTTCGCTGCTGCTGTAGACGCGCCTACATCATCCAGGCGCTCATATCCTCCCCGGCCGCGATGCCTTCGCGGATGCGTGTGGAGGAAATATCCACTATCGGTGCGTCGATTATTTCAATCTTGTAGAGACGGTCGTGGTCTTCCAGCCCCATCGTGCCGGGATTGTCGCGAAGCGACGAAGCGTCAAGCACATAGGGCGACGGCAGCACCCGCATCTTCTCGTACATGAAACGGCGTATCGCATCCAGGTCGAAGCCCTTGCGCGGATACACCGCCACTCCGTATTCGGTGAGGATACGCGGGGCGTCACGCCACTTGAGCATGTTCTCGAGGTTGTCGGCGCCGACCACGAGCGTGAACTCATTTTCGGGCTCACGGCGGCGAAGGGCGTCCAGCGTACGTATGGTGTAGTGCGGCGGATCCATCGTGAGTTCGATATTGTCCACCCATACGTGCAGTTCGGGGTGCCTTCGCACTGCGTCGATGGCCGCACGGTACCTCTGCTCGCCTGTCAGCGCCTTGGAAGGGTCCTTGAACGGGTTCTGAGGGGAAATGACCAGATAGACCCAGTCGAACGCCTTTTCGCGGGTCAGGTATTCCATTATCGCCTGATGGCCTATGTGCAGGGGGTCGAAAGACCCCGAGTAGACGGCTATCCGCATAGGAACGAATCGACGATGGCTTCAGATTCCGCGAACGTGTCTTCCAGCTTGTCGTTGACCAGTTCACGGTCGAACTTGCCGCGGGCGAAGTCCAGTTCCCACTGCGCCTTGTCGAGCCGCTCGCGTATGGACTCTTCCGTGTCGGTGCCGCGCCCGCGGAGACGCTGTTCGAGCACTTCCATGGAGGGGGGGACTATCAACACGGAGAGCGCCGCGTCCTTGAAATACTTCTTCAGGCTCACGCCGCCCTTCACGTCCACGTCGAACACGATTACGTGGCCCTTGGACCAGATGCGCTCCACCTCGGACTTGAGAGTGCCATAGAAGCGGTCCGCATAGACTTCTTCATATTCCACGAATGCATCCTGGGCAATCAGCTCCCGGAACCTTGCGGCATCGATGAAATAGTATTCGCGTCCGTGCTGCTCCTCGCCCCTCGGGGCGCGGGAGGTCGCACTGACAGAAAACTCGAATTCGGGGTGCAACTTCAGCAGGTGCCCCACGACAGTACTTTTACCTGCTCCCGAAGGAGCCGAGAATATGATGACTTTTCCCATTTCCATGTGCCTCTGTTCTGCAGCAGTGTGTACCCAAAGGGATTGTTATCTTTTGTGCATCCCTTCGTTTAGCGGCAGTGTGTGTCCCCGAAGGGACATAAAACATGGGAAAAGTC
>CACZMF010000009.1 GCA_902782225.1 uncultured Bacteroidia bacterium
ATGTTTTATGCCCCTCCGGGGAGTGCCCGTCCGCCGAAATGCATAACAAGCAAAAATAACTATTATTTGGAGATTCAACAAATAATTGCGAATATTGCTATGCTAATAACACATATTATGAAATCGTATAAACTGATGCTGACTGCAGCCGCTGCGGCGGCCTGCGGATGCACGGGCGGAAAAGCCGTTCCGGAAAAACCCAATATCATCTACCTTATGTTCGACGACCTTGGCTACGGCGACCTCGGCTGCTATGGCCAGGAAATGATCGAGACCCCGAATATCGACGCCCTCGCAGCCAATGGAATACTCTTCACCGACATGTATTCCGCCGCCCCGCTGTCGTCGCCTTCCCGCTGCTGCATAATGACGGGCAAGCACATGGGCCACAGCCAGATACGCCACAACAAAGAGCACTACACCCCCACCGACGGCCGCGGATGGAACGGCCTCTACCTCGACCAGACGATGGAAGGCCAGCAGCCTATGCTCGCCGGCACCCCCACCATAGGCAAGATGATGCAGGAGGCCGGCTACAAGACCGCAATGGTGGGCAAATGGGGGCTCGGCTTCCCCGCCAGCGACTCCACGCCCCTCAAGATGGGCTTCGACTACTTCTACGGCTTCAACTGCCAGGCCCTCGCCCACTGCTACTACCCCACCCACCTGTGGGAAAACGACACCAAGTTCGCCACGGGCAATGAAATGGTGATGCAGGGCGAACCTCTTCCCGAGGGGCTCGATCCCCGCGACCCGGCAAGCTATGAGCGCTACGGCGGCAAATTCTACAGCCCCGACCTGATGTACGACAAGCTCGAGAAATGGGTGTGCGACAACGCCGGCGGCCCCTTCTTCCTGATGTGGACCACCACAGTGCCGCACAGCGCCGTGCAGGCTCCCGCCGACGAGGTGATGCACTACGTGGAGAAACTAGGCGATGAAGAGCCCCTCACCCACGGAGGAATGTATCTCCCGAGCCGCTATCCCCATGCCACCTATGCAGCAATGGTCACCCACATCGACACCCAGGTGGGCAAGTTGGTCGCAAAGCTCAAGGAGCTCGGCATCTGGGACAACACTATCTTCATAGTGACTTCCGACAACGGTCCGGCCCACAACGGCAACTCGCCCATGGAGTACTTCCGCAGCGGCGGTCCGTTTTGCTGCGCGGCCGGCTGGGGCAAGAGTTCTCTCCACGAAGGCGGCATACGTATGCCGTTTGTGGTGGCATGGGGCGACCGGCTCAAAGGCCAGAAGAGCAGCCACATAGGCATCTTTGCCGACCTGATGCCCACCTTTGCCGACCTTGCGGGAGCGCAAGCACCGGAGAATGACGGCATCTCCTTCGCTCCCATCCTCCGTGGCAAGCCGGGCAGGCAGCAGGAGCACGACTACCTATACTGGGAATTCCCCGGAGCCCAAGGATGGGTTGCGGTGCGCATCGGCCAGTGGAAGGGACTCCTTCAAAGGGCCAACAAGGGCAACCAGGACATGGAGCTCTACGATCTTTCCACCGATCCGCGCGAGTCCGTCAACGTGGCTGCGGAACACCCCGACATTATCAACAGGATGTGGGAAATCGTGCGCGAAAGCCACGAGCCTTCAGTGCTCGGCTTCCCCAAATATGAGACGAAGATTTCCTTCCCCGAAGCAGTAGCAGCAGATTGAAACACGAGATTATAATTGACGGCCTGCCGGATCTGGCCAGGGCCGCGCGGCAGTTCCTTTCGGAAACCGCAGGGCATACGCTAATTGCGTTCTACGCTCCGATGGGCGCAGGCAAGACCACTTTCACGACGGCTCTCTGCAAGGAACTCGGCGTGCGCGAAGACGCGGTCAGTTCCCCCACGTTCGCAATAGTGAACGAGTATCGGACAGGTGCCGGAGAGCCGGTGTATCACTTTGATTTCTACCGCATTGAAAAGACTGCGGAAGCCCTGGACATAGGCCTCTACGACTATCTCGACAGCGGAGCCCTGTGCCTTATGGAGTGGCCTGAGAACGTCGAGGAACTCCTCCCGGAGGAGACCCTCCGCGTCCGCATAGACCCAAGGCCCGACGGCGCCCGCATCATCAGCTGGGAGGACTGATCGCTATGCAGAATTTGAAAAAGCAAGTATTGGAAGCCAATCTCGCCCTGGTGCGGGAAGGGCTGGTGTTCTACACCTGGGGGAATGCCTCCGGGATAGACAGGGAACGCGGACTCGTGGTCATCAAGCCCAGCGGAGTACCATATGAATCCATGACCGTAGACGACCTCGTGGTGCTGGACCTGGATGGCCGGGTCGTGGAAGGAAGGCTGAATCCGTCTTCGGACACGCCTACCCACATCGAGCTGTATAAAGCTTTTCCCGGAATAGGGGGCATAGTGCACACCCATTCCACATATGCAACTGCCTGGGCGCAGGCGGGCCGGGACCTTCCCTGCCTCGGGACCACCCATGCCGACTTTTTCCGCGGCCCTGTGCCCTGCACAGACAATCTGACGGCCGGGCAGCTTGCCGGAGATTATGAAAAAGCTGTAGGAGAGGTCATTGCCAGCCGTTTTTCCGGGCTTGACCCGGCCTTTACCCCTGGAGTGCTGGTGCGCAATCACGGCCCTTTCACCTGGGGCGCCACTCCGGCCCAGGCGGCCTACCACGCAAAAGTCCTGGAAGAAGTTGCGAAGATGGCCTTCCTGACCCTGCAGATCAACCCTTCCGCCGCCTGTGACCAGGCTCTCGAAGACAGGCATTTCTTCCGCAAGCACGGCCCCGGAGCCACCTACGGTCAAAAGAAACAGCAGCAAGATTTTTAAAGCGGCTTTAAAAAATCCGCAATTTCTTTAAAAATCGTAAAAAAGTGACGTCGGCCCCCTCGGCCGGCGTTTGTATTTCGGCGCTTTATTCTTTCCTTTGCCGAAAACGCTTAACGCCATGAAAGCTTCATCATTGATTTCTTTGCTATTGTTTGCCGGCTGCTCCCTTCTGGATCCGGAGCTGCCGATGGGTACCCCCAGAAAAGACGAAAACGACAACAGGAGCGGCTCCGAAGATGATTCCGCCTCTTCCCTGAAGAACCGGAAAGACACCACATTCTATGTGTCGGCCATCACTTTTCCGGCTTCCTACGACTGGCAGCGCGACACGGCCTACGGCAACGTCGCCTGCACCCTGAAGGTCTTCAAAGGCGCCGTGCCGGTGCTGACCCTGCCCGCCGGCCCATCCAGCGGCATCAGCGCCTCGCCACATCGCAACCATCTGCTGGGCAGTTCTTTATTCACCGAATACTCCGACCTCAAAGGCACATGGGTGAAGAAGGACGGACGTTCGATCGCAAGCTGGCCAGAGGCAGAATTGCTGCAGGGTCTGCTGATGAAAAACGGCGTGCTCCACACCGTAGGAATAGAGTTCAAGTCGCACGGTTTCACCTATCGCCGCAACGGACAGGTGGCCATGAAAATCGAGAGAGGGCAGCTGTTCGGGAGTTTCGCCAGGGATTCCTACGGCCCGACCGGGGCGCTCTATGAAGACCGCGGCACCGTGTGTTTTGCCTACCAGACCGTGCTGGACGGCATGTGCTCTGTGTATATAGTCCGGGACGGGGTGTCAGAATTGCTGGCAAGTTCGCCGTCGGCTGAATATATGGATGTGCGGCAGATCGAAGGAGTGGTGGCGCAGGCCTACAACGACGGCGGCTCACCTGTTCTGAAGTACGGCAACAATTTTATCGACATACGCGGCGGTGAGTCCGTCAGATGGAGCAATGCAGGATTGATACTGTTTAACGGAATGCCCTCGGTGATAGGGACTTATAACAGCTCTTCCGGGAGCGGATTCGGCATCGGATCGGTGGGCGCCGTGCGTGAGGTGGGCAGCAACGTGGACTATTTCTACACCGACGGTACGCACTACAAGTTCATCGACCTGTCGGACCCGGAGTGGGACTATAGCTTCTTTTTCAACCGCCACTGCGCCTGCCTTGCCGGAGGCGACCTCGCTTATGTGCTCACGCCGAAGAATCCGGCCCTTGACCCCTACCTGGCCTACAGGGGGAAGAAGATACGGTATGCAATGCACGGTTTCCTCGCCGGAGTGTCCGTGGTCACGGAGGAATGATATGCTGATCAGGACTTTGGGAGCCAAGTGCGTGGGCATCGACGCCGCACTTGTCACTGTCGAAACCCACATCGACAAAGGTATTGGCATACATTTGGTCGGACTCGCGGACGTGGCAGTGAAAGAGAGCCTCCTGCGCACGACGACGGCCCTGCAGGCAATAGGATACCATATCCCGGGAAAACGCATTGTCATCAATCTGGCGCCTGCGGACGTGCATAAGAACGGCAGCGGCTACGACCTGCCCATCGCCGTGGGTATCATTGCCGCTTCGGAGCAGTGTGATCTTCCGCTTGCCGGACGCTTCCTGCTTATGGGAGAACTGGGCCTGGACGGCAGCGTGCGCGATGTGCCGGGAGGACTGGCAGTCGCAGAGCTGGTGGGCCGCGAAGGGCTGGACGGCATAGTGCTGCCTCTGAATTCGGCCCAGGAAGCGGCGGAGCTGCACGGGACCCGGGTGTTCGGAGTTGAAAATCTGGAAGACGTCGTGCGAATCCTGTCGGGACAGGAGGATTGTTCGGAATTCCTGGCCAGGCCCGCGCCGCCGGATTCCGACAAGGCTTCCGATATTCCCGATTTCCGAGACATCATCGGACAGGCCGGTGTCAAGCGGGGGATGGAAATTGCCGCGGCAGGAGCGCACAACGTCTGCATGATAGGTCCGCCAGGCTCCGGAAAAAGTTCGCTGGCAAAGGCTCTTTCAGGCATACTGCCGCCGATGACGCGCGAGGAGAGCCTCGTCACTTCGAAGATTTTCAGCATTGCCGGCAAGGGCAGCCTGCGGCACGGACTGATGGACCGCAGGCCTTTCCGTGCGCCACACTATTCGGCCTCGCTTCCGGCCATCGTAGGCGGAGGCGCCGGCGACAACATTATGCCCGGAGAAGTGAGCCTGGCCCAGAACGGAGTGCTGTTCCTGGATGAAGCGGCGCAGATGCCGCGTGGCGTCATCGAAGCCCTGCGAGGCCCGATGGAAGACCGCAAAGTGGTGATTTCCAGACTTAAAACCAAGGTGGAGTATCCAGCGTCATTTATGCTTGTGCTGGCATCGAATCCTTGCCCGTGCGGCTACTGGGGCGTTGGAGACCGCTGCACCTGCACCCCGGCCCAGCGCCTCTCGTACCTTTCCCGCCTGAGCGGCCCGTTGATGGACAGGATAGACCTGCAGCTTCTCGTGCCGGGGCTGCCTCCCGCCGACCTGGCGCGGATCAAGGCGGAGGGGCACGCGGAGGAGAGCAGCGCCGAGGTGGCCAGGCGCGTGGAAGCCGCCCGTGATATCCAGAAGCGGCGATTTGCCGGAGAGGGAATCTTCACGAATGCAGAAATGAGCAACAAGCATATAGAACGGTTCTGCGGCCTCTCGGAGGAGTGCAGCAAGCTGCTGATTTCATTGATGGACCATCTTGGACTGTCGATGCGTGCCTATTTCCGCATAATCAAGGTTGCCCGCACCATCGCCGACCTGGAGGCCTGCCCGGACATCCTGCCCCGCCACATATCCGAGGCCGCCTCCTACCGCTTCCTGGACCGGATGCCTGCATACTAAATAAAGATTACAAGACCCTAGGCTAGAACGCTATATCCGAATAAACCGGATAATGGTCGGAAATGTAGGGCCGGCCTGCATAAGTAGTCGTGTCCACCTTGAAACGGCGGCAGTAGGAGAAACCTTTGTAGTAGATGTAGTCTATCTTCCCCAACTCGTCCATTCCATTCTTCCTGAACCCGTTGAATGATCCCCTTGGATCGGCATCCCTTGAATCGAAACGGGCACTCTTCATAAGGGAATTAATGTCTTTAAGGCACTCGTCGTCAGGATAAACGTTGAAATCGCCCACGAGCACCATCGGAAGGCCATCCGGATTCATCTTCTTGATATTGTCATAAATCAATGCAAGGCCTTCTTTGCGGGCGGTCACCCCCTTGTGGTCCAGGTGGGTGTTGACGAAATAGAACCTGCGGCCCGTCGCTTTCTGCTCAAGCAGAGTCCAGGTAGCCGTACGCCTGCAGGCAGCGTCCCATCCATAGCTGGGGACATCCGGGGTCTCGGAAAGCCAGTAGGTGCCCCAGTCCAGCAAAGCAATTTTCCTGCTGTCGTAGAAGACAGACATCTGTTCGCCCTTCTTGACGCCGTCGTCACGGCCCACGCCAACCATCTTGTATTCAGGGCATTGCTCAAGGATATAATCTAGCTGCTCCTGGTAGGCCTCCTGGATGCCGAATACATCAGGGCTGACGGTCCGGAGCATTTCCGGAGTGGCATCCCTGCGGATGGTCCAGGCATTATCCCCATCCTTGGCATGGGAGTTCCGTATGTTGTAGGACATGACCCTGATGATGCTGCCGTCCAGACGCCCAAGGTCCCAGTCGTCGGAGCGGAAGGGGCCCACAGGGAATCCCCAGCTGCTGGCCAGGTTGCCCTCGGACCAGTTGCGGAAGCAATAGCGGACCGCCGCCGGCTCGGGGACGTCGGGGCTGGATACCTCGATGGTGTTGTGGCTCGTGACCCTTCCGGTGGCGGGATGGAATACCATGTCGCTGCCCGCCAGATCGAAGCCCGTTACGTCGCGGCCCCAAGGTGAGAGGCCCTGCTTGTCGGCTTTCATTGTGACTATTGCCTTGCCGCCTTCGAACTTGACGCTCTCGTAGGTGGGAGCCACGGGGTTGATGCCCTTGAGGCCGTATTCACCGACAAGCGCGTTATAGGCAAGGCGGAAGCCGACTTCCTTCTTCTTGCGGGGGTGGATGCAGCCGAATTCGCCGGTGTCGGTGGTGGTGGCCATACCGCTGTGGGGAATCAGCTCAAGAGCCTTCTGCTGGGCCTCGCAGAGATAGCCGGAGGTGAAATGGTCGGGGTCGCCGTATTTGTAAGGAGCTATCTGTACGTAATAGAACGGGGCGTCAGGATTGTTGAACAGGCGTCGCATCATCGCCACATATTCCTGCTGCAGGCGAAGATACTGGTCGGCACGGCCCCTGTTGGATTCGCCCTGATACCACAGCATTCCCTTGAAACAGAATGGGATGAGCGGATTGACCTGGCCGTTGAACAGGGTGCATGGTGTTTGATGCTTCTTTTCTGGCAACTCACCGCTGTCAAGGAAGGAAAGGTCGAACTCGCCGGGGAAGCGGCTGCCGATCGTTTCCCTGTCGATCCAGGATTCTATGGTGGAGCCGCCCCAGTTGGTGATGAGCAGGCCTACCGGAACACCGAGGACCTCCTGCAGCTTGAGGGCGAAGAAATATGCCGTGGCGCTTGTGGATGCTACTGCTTCCGGTGTATTCTCCGTCCAGGAACCCTCGCATTTATCGACGGGGGACAGGCTTGCGCTACGCTTGATTGTACACATGCGGATCGGGAGGCCCGGCTTAGCGGACAGTATCAGGTCACTGGCGCCCTCCACAGGCTGGCCGCGGAAGCCTTTCATGGGCATTTCCATATTGGACTGTCCCGAGCAGAACCAGACTTCTCCGACGAGGACGTTCCGCAGGACGACCTTCTCGCCGTCGGATATGGTCACGGTGTAGGGACCGCCGGCGGAAGGAGTCTGTATGCTTGCAGACCATTTGCCGTCGGAATCGGGAACGGCGACCGTCTTTATTGAGGCCCAGGAAGGCTGTATCGTGACCTTTTTGCCTGAATCGGTCCAGCCCCAGACCGCGGCCCGGCTGTTCTGCTGGAAAACCATATTGTCGCTGAAGAAAGACGGAAGCGTCACCTTTGAATGAGCGCTGAAGCTCGCCAGGCAGACCAGGACTGCCGACAGAATGGAAATGCGGAGAATCTTTTTCATACCCAAATATAACAATCATTACCGGATTTCCCACCATTTCGAATAATTATGCTATTTTTGTATAATAATTACCTACCACAAATGAAACACTTGTTTATCACCCTTGCCCTGATGGCAATCAGTCTTTCCGCCGCGGCCCAGCTGCCCGGAGAAGACAGCATCGTCGTGCCCGACTACAGCGCTTACATACTCACCCCGAAGGCGCCCGATACACCTCGGATCAACGGCCCGAAGATCTATGGAGCCCGCCCCAAAGCCGATTTTCTCTATCGCATCCCCACCACCGGCGTGCGTCCGATCCGCTTCGAGGCAAAGGGGCTGCCCGCCGGCCTGAAGCTCGACGCCGCCAAAGGCATCATCACCGGCAAGGCACGCAAGAAAGGTGAGTACAAGGTGCAGCTGACTGCCACCAACGCCCTCGGCAGCGACACCCGCGAGCTGCGCATCGTCATCGGTGACCGTATAGCGCTCACGCCCCCTCTCGGCTGGAATTCCTGGAACTGCTGGGGCAACAGCGTATCGCAGGAAAAGGTCCTGCAGTCCGGGCGGGCCATGGACGAAAGCGGCCTAGCCGACTACGGATGGTGCTATATCAACATCGACGACGGCTGGCAGGGCCTGCGGGGAGGCAAGTTCAACGGCATACAGCCCAACAAGAAGTTCCCCGACATGAAGGCGCTCGGCGATTCCCTGCACGCAAGGGGCCTCAAATTCGGCATCTACTCCGGCCCCTGGGTGTCCACCTACGCCTCCCACATCGGCTCCTCCTGCGACAACGAGGAAGGCTCCTACTGGTGGGTGGAACAGGGTATGGTCGACGACGTGTTCAAGGCCGACCGCTCCAAGGTGAACAAGGAGGACCTGCGCTACTTCGGCAAGTATTCTTTTGCCCTCAACGACGCCCGGCAGTGGGCCGACTGGGGCGTGGACTACCTCAAATACGACTGGAACGTCAACGACGTGTGGTGGCTTCGCGACATGCGTGAGGCGATCGACGCCACCGGGCGCGACATAGTGTACAGCATCTCCAACCACTCCCGCGTGTCCCTGGGCCCGGAACTGCTCAAGTATGCCGAGTGCTGGCGCACCACCGGCGACATCCGCGACACCTGGCAGAGCATGGCGGGCATAGGCTTTGACGGCCAGGACAGGTGGGCCGGATTCACCGGTCCCGGCCACTGGCCCGATGCCGACATGCTCGTGCTCGGCAAGGTGGGCTGGGGCCGCAAGATGCACTGGACAGAGCTCACCCCCTGGGAGCAGTACACCCACATAACCCTCTGGTCCATACTGGCTTCCCCTATGTTGCTCGGCTGCGACATGGCTATGCTGGACCCCTTTACCCTGAGCCTGCTCTGCAACAGCGAAGTGCTGGACGTCAACCAGGACCCCCTCGGCATCAAGGGCACCGTCTTTGCCAAGGGCGATGGCCACGTGACCTATGTCAAGCCCCTTGAAGACGGCTCGATTGCCGTGGCCCTGTTCAACCTCGGCACCGAGGAGCGCACGATGGGATTCACCCCGTTCAAACTGGGACTCTACGGCGAGCAGACAGTCCGCGACCTCTGGCGCCAGCAGGACGTCGGCAAGGTCTCGAAGAAGGCACGCTGGGAAGTTGCTGTCCCCCCGCACGGCTGCGCCTTCTACCGCCTCAGCCCCGGCATAACGGACGAAAAACTCGAAGGCCTCTACCGCCAGTAGCCCGCCCCCTGACGCCCTCAGGGCCAGAAAAGGGAGCTATCCCCCGCCGGGTCCACCGATATGCAGGGTGAGTGGACACAAGGCACCCCTGTGATGAGTCCTCTCCACTGGACCTTGCGGGCCCGGCGACACTCCGAAGAAGTCAGCCAGACTCTTCCCGCCACTGGACCTTGCGGGCCCGGCGACACTCCGAAGAAGGCAGCCAGACTCTTCCCGCCACTGGACCTTGCGTGAGGCACAGCGACAGGTGTACAAGAAATCGGCCCTGGACTTTTGTCTGCGTGATCACCTCCCCCGGTTTAAGTAGGTTTACGACCGTTTCAGGGGGGAGGTGAACAAAAAACAGCCTTGAAATGGCGTTTTTTTGTTCACCTGCCGCCAGTGGTGGAAGGTATCCTGCGGAAGTCTGCATGTCGGTGGTAAAAGGGATCCTGCAGTTGTTGCAGCGGGGATTGCTAATCGCGAAAAAAGAGTCGTCCTCTTGCTTTGCTCGCATTTAACGGCTATATTAGCGGGAGAAAACTTATGACTATGAAAAGATTGATCCACAACTGCATCACTTGCCATCGCGAAGTGCTCGTCCGGAACCCGGAAGACCTCCGGAACATCGTTAACTATCTGGCTTTGTGCTCATTTGCCACTGGGGTGGAAATATGGGTAGACGCCGTTATGTCAACCCATATCCACGTTATCGTGTTTGGAGAGCAATCCCGGATCACCGATTTTGACCGCCTCCTGAAAATGCGCGTCACCAAGTACCACAGAGGCAGGTACCATACACACGGACCGCTGTTCGACCCTGGCGACTTCTCGCTTGCCTTGACCGGTTACGCCCATACTCTGGCCGCCTCAAGCTATGTTCTTCGCAACGGCTTGCACCACGGCGTGAGCGCCACCCCATTCGGATATGATGGCTGTTCAGCCAACTACCTGTTCAGAAAGGATTTAGGCAAACCCTTACCCTCCGGTTTGATAACCGACCGCCAGCAAATTGCCAGTTTTCTTCCCCGACGTGCGAAGTTTCCGGACGGCTTTGTCATGGAGCCATCCGGCATCTTCCTTCGGGATTCTTTTGAGGAGTTGAAGAGAGTGGAGCTAGCCTACAGGACGCCACGGTCTTTTCTTTACCATATGAACCGGCTGTCGTCCGAAGAGTGGGAAAGGGAACAGGCGGCAGACGACGTGGAGATTGAGCCCGTGACCCTGTGGCAGATGGAGCCTTATGCCAATCCCAAAAGCGTAGCGGCGTGGCTCGCCAATGAAAAGGCCCTCGGTTTCCGCTATGACAAACCAACCGATATGTCCGTCTGTGAATTGATCGACAACTCGCTCCTGAGGCAGTTCAACGTCCGTTCGGTTTATGAGCTCACTCGCCAACAGTCCAACCGTATAGCTAACGATCTGTTCCGGAATTTCCACCTGCCGATAGACCAAATACAGCGATGCCTCGCCATAGTCCCGGATGGTTAGGGTGTTTTCGCCGGAGAGACATCCCTTAGGGTGTTTTCGCCGGAGAGACCTCCCTTGCGTGCTTTCCTGGTCCGGAGACAGGTGTACAAGAAATCGGCCTTGGAGTATGTCTGCGTGATCACCTCCCCCGGTTTAAGTAGGTTTACGACCGTTTCAGGGGGGAGGTGAACAAAAAACCGCCTTGAAATGGCGTTGTTTTGTTCACCTGCCGCCAGTCTCAGAAGTCCATGCGGCTACGGAACCCGGTGAGCATGGGAAGTCCGGGGAAGAGCCCAGAGGAGCACGGGCATAGCTCCAGCATCTGGGAAGAATCCTGGGAAACGGGGCTGGTACCGGCGCGAGAGAAGAGCCGAGGGAACCCGGGTGCACGGGGATACCCTTCCAGGCGCGGGGGCTTGACCATTGGCGCTGGGGTTTGACCGTTAAAAAAAAATATAGTATATTTGCTTGTTATAACCACAATGAAACGGGCACTGATACTTGTATTGTTTTTGGCCGGTGGGATGCTCCTGCAGGGGTGCGCCGTCGGGCTAAAACCCTGGAGTCCAGGCACTCTCGATATCCACTGCATCAACACCGGGCGCGGCGAGAGCACTTTCTTCATCTTCCCTGACGGCACCACGATGCTCGTGGATGCCGCCGGCTCCACCCTGAAGAAGCACAAACATATGCCGACTCCCCCCAAGCCGGACAGCACGACCACTTCCGGCCGGGTCATAATCGACTACATCCGCCACTTCGCCCCCAAAGCACCCACCGACACCCTTGACTGGTTCGTCCTCACCCACTACCACGCCGACCATATGGGCGAACTGTCCAAAGACACGCCCACGCATCCCAAGGCCGGTTTCAAGCTCACCAGCCTCTGCGAAGTCGGCTCCGAGATCCCCATCAGGCACTTCCTCAGCCGTGGCGACCCGACCGAAGTCAAGTCCTCGGGCATGACCAATGAAAAGAACATGGCCAATTTCGCCAAGTTCCTGAACTGGACCAGAAAGGCCAACGGCACCCGCTACGACTTCTTCGAGCCCGCAGCGGACGACCAGATCCATCCGGTGCACAAGCCCGTCAAAGACTTCACGGTCCGCAACATAGCCGCCAACGGCCGCTACCGCCTGCCCGGCACCAACAAATGGGCCACGGACATCCCCGAAAAGGCAGTGCTCGATTCCCTCGGCGACCCGAAAGCCTACCCGGGCGAGAACGTCTTCAGCACGGCATTCATCCTCAGCTACGGCCCCTTCGATTACTTCGGCGGCGGCGACCTCCAGTACTCCAACAAATCGCTCCACCCCTATTTCGACATCGAAGAGCCGGTGAGCCGCGTGTGCAGCAAGGTGGAGGTGATGAAGGCCAGCCACCACTGCACAAAGGGCGCCAACGGCCAGCCGATACTCGACGCCCTCAGGCCCGACGCCGTGGTGGCCCACGTGTGGCGCGACGTGCAGCCCAATCCCGAGACCCTCGGCCGCGTCTACAAGGCAAGCCCGGACTGCCGGGTCTTCCTGACCAACCTTTCCGAGTCCAACAAGCCCGTCATCGCAGAATACCTCGACCGCATACAGTCCACCTCCGGCCACATCCTCATCCGCGTGTCCCGGGGCGGCAGGAAATACACCATATACACACTGGACGATACCAATCCCGGCTACCGGGTCACCGGCCGCTGGGGACCATACAAATGCAAATGAAACGCAGAGACTTTCTTAAAACCAGCGGAGCCGCGCTTGCCGGAGGAGCCCTTCTCGGCACTGCCGGCGGCTTCAGCCAGTCCTGTGCCGCCCACGACGGCAGTTCGAGAGACCTCGGCAGCACCGACGTGCTCGTGGTCGGGGGCGGTCCCGCAGGCGTGTGCGCTGCAATAGCAGCCGCCCGCTGCGGAGCGAAGACCGTCATCGTGGAACAGGGCAACTGCCTGGGAGGCATGGCCACACGCGGGCTCGTGGCCCCGTTCATGACCTGCTACGACACCACCGGCGAAATAATGGTCATACGCGGCATCTTCGAAGAGATAGTGGACCGGATGGTGGCCCTGGGCGGCGCCATCCACCCTTCGCAGGTGCGCGCCGGCACCCCTTTCAGCGCCTGGATTACCAAAGGCCACGACCACCTCACCCCCTTCGACGCCGAGACGCTGAAGTTCGTCCTCGACCAGATGTGCGACGAGGCCGGCGTCAAGGTGATGTTCCACAGCACCCTGGTGGACCCGCTGATCGTCGGCGACAGCGTGCGCGGCATACGGCTCCTCAACCGTGAGGGCCTGTGCACCATCGGCGCAAAGGTCACCATCGACTGCACAGGCGACGGCGATGTTGCCGCCCGCGCCGGTGCCCCCTGCACCTACGGCAACCCCGAGATCGGCAAGGTGCAGCCCTCCACCCTCTTCTTCCACATCAACAACGTGGACACCCCGCGCCTCACCAGGGACGTGGAAGCCCACCTCCACGAATTCCGCAAAGTCAACGGAGTGAGTTACAGGGCCCTGCACTGGAGGGTCGAAGAGGCCGAAGAGGCCGGCGAATGGGATATAGCCCGCAAGAGCGTCAACATCTACCGCGGCGTCCGCGAGGACGAGTGGGCTGTCAACTGCACCCGCATAGCGGGGGTGGATGCCACCAGCACCGAGAGCCTCTCGGCTGCCGAAAAGGAAGGCCGCAGGCAGGTGCAGGAGCTGATGAATTTCTTCCACAAATACGTGCCCGGCTGCGAGAACGCCACCATAAAGAGTTCCGCCTCCACCCTCGGAATCAGGGAATCACGTCACGTCCAGGGCGAGTACATCCTCACCGCGGACGACCTGCTCCAGGGCGTCGTGCCGGAAGACAGCATACTGTGCGCCTCCAACTCCGTGGATGTCCACGGCCGCAACGGCGCCAACACCACCGAATACAAGACGGTCGAGAACGGACAGTGGTACGGACTGCCGCTGCGCAGCCTCATCCCCCTGCGGCGTGACGGCCTGATTGTGGCCGGACGCGCCATTTCCGCCACCTCCGACGCCGCCGGAGCCGTGCGCGTGATGCCCCCCTGCATGGCCATGGGCCACGCCGCCGGCATCACGGCCGCCCTTGCAGCGCTCGGCGGAGCCGCCCCGCGCCGGATAGACGCAAAAGACGTCCGCGCCAAACTCCTCGAGCAGGGCGCCTTCCTCGGATAAACACAACTCAACATATTAACAACCAAATGAAAAAACACTTATTAACCACACTACTCACCCTGATCTGCAGCTTTGCAGCCCTGACGGCACAGGCCCAGATCAAGGTCTCCGGGACCGTCACGGACAAGGACGGCCTCGCAGTGATCGGTGCCGGTATCGTGGAGCAGGGAACGCTCAACGGCACCACCACCGGAGCAGACGGAAAATACACCATTTCCGTGGCTTCCGACAAGTCCGTGCTGGAATTCTCCTGCATTGGCTATGAAACTGTCCAGCAGCAGGTTGCCGGACGCGCGACCATCGACGTAGTCATGTCCGAAGACGCGAAGCTCCTCGACGAAGTCGTGGTCATCGGTTACGGTACCGTGAAGAAGAAAGACCTCACCGGCGCAGTCGCCGCAGTGGACGGCAGCAAGCTTTCCGCCATCCAGGGCGTAGGGCTCAGCCAGGCCCTCCAGGGCTCGATGCCCGGCGTGCAGGTGACCAGGACCAGCGGCCTTCCCGGCGCCGGTGCCACAATCCGCGTGCGCGGTATCACCACCATCGGCGACTCCGATCCGCTCGTCATCGTGGACGGCGTGCCCGTGAGCACCATAGGCGACGTGGACGTGGACGCCATCGAAAACATCACCGTGCTGAAGGATGCGGCCTCCGCTTCAATCTACGGCGCCCGTGCTTCCGCTGGTGTGATCCTCATCACCACCAAGCGTGCGAAGGAAGGCCAGCTGAGCATAGACTACAACGGCTCGTTCAGCATGATGACCCGTACCCGCCATCCCGAGCAGGTGAGCCCCCAGCGTTTCATGGAGCTCCAGAACGAAGCCAACTGGAACGACGCAGGCAACCCCGAAGGCCGTGACTACTTCACCTACGAAAAGGACTTCGTGGACAACTACCTGGCCAACCACGCGCTCGACCCCGACGCCTACCCGCTGACCGACTGGGACGCCCTGATGATTGCGAAATGGGCTCCCCAGCACAAGCACCGCCTCGGCGTCACCTACGGCAACAAGAACATCAAGTCCCGCGCAATGCTCTCCTATGAGAACGAAGACGCACTCTACGTGGGCCGCGGAGTGGAGCAGTACACCGCCCGCATCAACAACGACATCAAGATCAACAACTTCATATCGGCCTCCATCGATATGACGTTCAACCACAAGTACTCACGCAACAACCAGGTCAACCCTGTGCAGGCTGCGTTCAAGTACAACCCCATCTACGCGGCTGTCTGGTCGGACGGCACCATGGGCCCCGGCAACAACGGCACCAACACCTACGCCCGCATCCACGCAGGAGGCTTCGACAACACCCTGCGTGACGCATTCTACGGCAAGGCGTCCCTGACCATCACCCCGTTCAAGAACTTCACCATCACCGGCGTCTTCGCCCCGTCGCTTCGCCACAGCGCCGAGAAGGACTACATCCAGCAGGCCTTCTACTACCGCGAGCCGGGCGTGCTCAGCGAGAATCCCCTCAGCGGCTGCAACTACAACTCCCTGGTCGAGACCCGCACCGACGCCAAGACCTTCATCAAGCAGTTGCTGCTCAACTACAAGGCCGACTTCGGCAAGGACCACCACACCACCTACCTGCTCGGCTACGAAGACAGCTACAACTTCTCCGAGAGCCTGGTGGCCGGTTCCGACCGCATGGACATCTCCGGCTATCCATATCTGAACCTTGCCAACAAGAACTACCTTATTTCCACCGACTCCGACGGCAATATCGTGTATCCCAAGGGCAACGCTTCCGACAACGCCTACCGCTCGTTCTTCGGCCGCATCACTTATGACTACAAGGGCCGCTACCTCCTGCAGGTCAACGCCCGCTACGACCAGTCTTCCCGCTTCGCCAAGGAATTCAGGGGCGGTTTCTTCCCCTCCGTCTCCCTCGGCTGGGTGGTTACCGAAGAGCCCTGGATGAAGAACATCGTGGGCGGCACCCTCAATTTCGCAAAGATCCGTGCATCCTACGGTACCCTCGGCAACGAGCGCATAGGCAATTATCCCTACCAGAGCCTCATAGCCTTCGGCACCGTGCCCATGTACGACTCCCCCACCACCATCGCTTCAGTGATGACCGCGGCCCAGACGGCCTACGCCATCTACGACATCACATGGGAGACCACCAAGACCTGGGACATCGGCCTCGACCTCACGATGTTCGACAACCGCCTCAACTTCACCGGCGACTTCTACCGCAAGAACACCTTCAACATGCTCCTGAGCCGCAAGATTCCCGATGTGCTCGGCTATTCCGACCCCCAGGACAACATAGGCGACATGTACACCACCGGCTGGGAAATCCAGCTGGGATGGCAGGACCGCAAGGGTGACTTCACCTACGCCATCAGCGCCAACCTCTCCGACTACACCTCCATCATGGGCAACCTGGGCGGCTACCAGAGCCTTGGCAGCCAGATTATCAAGGAAGGCGTGGAGTACAACGCCTGGTACGGCTACCGCAGCAACGGCATCTACCTGACCGAGGAGCAGCTTGCAAACAGCGCCAAGCTCTATCCGAGCGTGGGCCTTGGCAACATCGAGTACAAAGACCTCGACGGCCCGGAGGGCACCAAGGACAACCGGGTTCCCGACGGCATCGTGAACGCCACCTACGACCGTGAGATCCTCGGCAGCTCATCTCCCCACTTCCAGTACGGCGGCAACATCAACCTCGGCTGGAAAAACTGGGATCTCGCTATGACATTCCAGGGCATAGGCAAGGTGCTCGCATGGAAGGGCCAGGCAATGGTCTACCGCGACGGCGACGCCTACACCTTCCCCGTGGAATACGACAAGCACTACTGGAGCCGCTACAAGACCGACGAGCAGAACGCTAAGGCTCTCTACCCGAGAGCGACCCTCACCAACTCGGCCAAGAACGACTACGAGCAGACCTCCGATTTCTGGCTCTTCAACGGCGGCTACTTCCGCATGAAGAACATCACCCTGAGCTACACCATCCCCGAGCGCATCACCAAGGCCATCAAGATGCAGAAGATCCGCATCTACGGCAGCGCCACGGATCCTTTCTCCATCGACAACTTCCCGCAGGGCTGGGATCCTGAATCCTATTCCAACCTCAGCGCCTACATGACGAGGACCTTCACCGTCGGTGCCCAGATCACCTTCTAAAAAATGACAAAGATGAAAAAGTATTTATTTATACTCGCCTGCGCCATCATGGCATTCGCCTGCACCCCGAAGGTCAATCCCGACAACGAGGTGAAGGAATATGCCGGCAGCCGGGCCAGCGTGGAACTTTCCACCACAGACCGCATTCCCGCAGAAGGCGGCACCCTGAAGGCCACCGTGCACCGCAGCCCCGCATTCACCGTTTCCGCGCCCAAGACAGCCGACTGGCTCAGCTGCGCCGTGGCTGACAGCGTGGTCACCGTGACCGTGAAGGCCAACCAGTCAGCCGTCGCCCGCGCCGCCCGCCTGAGCGTCATCGACAAGGAGCTCAACATCTCCGTCACCAGTTTCGAGGTCGTGCAGAACGGCACCGAGAAAGATATTGTCCGAAAGAACCTCCAGGTTTCCACCCAGTCCATCATTGCCAAGGCTGAAGACACAAGCGCATCCTTCAGCATCACATCCGACGTGGCCTGGACCGTGAGCAGTTCCAACCCTGCTTTCGTTCCGAGCCCCGCTTCCGGAGAAGGCAACGGCAAGGTCACAGTCACATTCCCTGCCAACGCCAAGACCGAAGAAGTCACAGCCGAAATCACGGTCAGCACCACAGATGAAGGCGTTATGGCCAAAGACCTTGTAGTCACCATCAAGCAGGAAGCCGCAGTGCCCGACAATCCCGCAGTGAAGCCTGCTCCCGGCACCGTGCTTGCAGAGTGGGAATTCGAAACCGCGCAGTCTGAAGCCCTTCGCGCCGGCGGCTTCGAGAAAGTCTCACTCGAAGACGACAATCTGCCCGGCAATGTCGGAAATCCTTATGTACCTTCCCAGGTGTCAGGAAAAGGAAAGATCGAATACTACAACGGCTCCGACAAGAGCGCATATTCCACAAAGAAACACAAGCGCCGTATCGGCTCCCGCGGAGAGCCTTGTATCTATGGCTCATGGAAGGATGATTATTTCACCTGGACAGCTCCGGCCGAAAATGACGCTCCGCTGGCCGCCGGCACCAAGATACAGCTTAATTTCGCCCTTCGTCCCAACGCAGCCGGCGTAATGCGTGACTGGAAATGCGAAGTTCTTGACGGCGAAAACTGGAAAGAGCTGGAAGCCGTCAAGCTGGAATTCCATCCCAGTGCCGCCGGTACCGCTGCGGATCCCAAGCAGGTCAACGCCATCATAGTAAGAAGCGCCACCCTGACCAAGGATACTCCTTACGCCTGTTTCCGCTTCACCTGCACATCCCAGTTCAACAGCGCAGGCGAGGAGCTTTCAGAGCTTGTCAAGGGAGATGCCTTGCGTTTTGCAGGTAAATACCTGGAAGCCACAGAGGAAGATTCCTATCTCCAGGTTCCTGAGAATCCGAAGATTATGGTCGTAGAATAAACAACGATGAAAATGAAAAGATATATATTCACAGCATTTGCCGCGGCGGCTCTCCTGACCGCCTGCGTGGATCTCGACCTCAGCCCCAAGAGCCAGGGTTCAAGCGAAAACTGGTACTCTACGGCGCAGGAACTCGAGCTCTCCCTCAATGCCCTCTACTCTCCCGTGATGTGGTACACGGAGGCATGGCGCCTCTGGCCCACAGACCGCTGGACCGACGACTGGAACCAGCGTACCCAAAGCTACGACTGGCTCGCCGGCACGATATCCACGACCTGGAGCGAAGGCGCCAAGCACTGGGCAAGCTACTACAAGGGAATCGCCCGTGCCAACACCATCATCCAGAGCATCGACAAGGCAAAGGACAACCTGACCGACGCCCAGATCCGGCAGTATGCCGGTGAGGCCAAGTTCTTCAGGGCTTCGTTCTACGCCTACCTGATTACGCTCTTCGGCGACGTGCCCTACTACGATGAGTACCTCACCCTCGAGGATGCCTACAAGATGGGACGCATGGACCGCAACTACATCCTCGACAAGATCTACCAGGACTTCGACGATGCGGCTGAGGCCCTGCCCACCTCCTACACCAAGGCCCAGCGCGTGACCAAGGGCGCCGCCCTCGCCATGAAGGCCCGTGCAGCCCTGTTCATGAACGACTGGAAGACCTGCGCGGCCGCAGCAAAGGCCTGTATGGACCTGGGCGTGTATTCCCTGCACCCGGACTACCGTGAGCTCTTCCTTTCGAGCACCAAGACCAGCCCGGAGGTCATTTTCGCCCTCCCCGCTTCCAACGAACTCGGTATCCACTCATATGACGAGGCCGCGACCCGCAGCTTCTATCCCCGCAACAACGGCGGCACCTCCGTGGCCCAGCCCACCTGGAACCTGTTCTTCGCCTACACCTGCACCGACGGCCTCAACGTGGAGGATTCCCCTCTCTACGACCCGGCGCATCCCTTTGCCAACCGCGACCCGCGCCTGAGCGAAGTCTGCGTGCCGTTCGACTCGGAGTTCATGGACTACATCTATAATCCCCGTCCGAGCGCAAAGACCACGCTCCAGGTGTCCACAGGCCTCCAGGTCAAGAACAACGACAGCAAGCCCGTGTCCAAGGACTGCTCCTACAACGGCTTGGTGCTCAAGAAGGGCATCGACGAAGAGTGGATCGACGACCGTCTGACCGACAACCCCATGCGCATCATCCGCTACGGCGACGTGCTCCTGATGTATGCCGAATCCAAGATGGAGCTTGGCCAGATCGACGCCGACCTCTTCAACGCCGTGAACAGCATCCGCGCCCGCGCCTACAAGTGCAAGGTCACCGAGACCGGCAAGTACCCGGCAATCACCGAGACCAACCAGACCAAGCTGCGCAAGATACTCCGCAACGAGCGCCGCTGCGAGCTTGCATGGGAGAACCGCCGCTGGTTCGACGTGATGCGCTGGAGGATGGCAGAGGAATGCTTCACCATCCCCATCTACGGCCTGCCCGGCAACGACGCCAGCCTCGCCAACGAGAAGACCGGATACTGGCCCTGGCCCAAGGACTTCCGTCCGCACATGACCGCCAGCTCGGCAATCGACATTTCCGATATCGAGAACTATCCGAATTACTACACCATCAACCAGCACGGTGGTTTCGTGCCCCGCCAGTACCTCTTCCCCATTCCTGAGAACGAGCGCGTGGTATGCCCCATGCTCACCCAGAATCCCGGATATTGATCTTTGATGAAAAAATCCTTATTCCTCATGGCCTTTGCAGTCGCCGCGCTTTGCGGCGGCTGCGAAGAGCCTTATACTCCTCCCACTCCCGGCGGTAAAACAGATACCGACGATCATAGTGACGACCCTGCACTCAACGTGAAAATCGGGGAAGTGCTTCCCGGCTGGCAGGAGGGTTACCTCGATATCCACAGCATCAACGGAGGCCGCGGAGAGGCGTTCTACTACATCTTCCCCGATGGCACCACTATGCTCTGCGATGCGGCAGGAGCCCCTCCGATGGAGCTCTATAACTACGACGGCGATTCACCGGGAGTGCCCTCCAAGCCAAGTGCCAACATCAACAGCGGCGCCGTCATAGTGGATTATATCAAGCATTTCGCTCCGTCCGTGGCTAATGGGAGACTGGACTATTTCTATACCTCCCACTACCACGGCGACCACATCGGAGCCTGGCGCGATAAATACTTAACCTACGGCTGGACACCCTTCAACAAAGAGGGCGAGAAAGTATCCAAGATAGACCTGAACGCCGGCGGTTTCTACCTCAACGGCATCGCCGAGGTGGGCCTTTCCATTCCCATAGACAAGGTGCTCGACCGGGGCGACTGGGCAAAGCGTCCTTCCGCGGATTACTACGATGACGGCGGCAGATACCGTTATCTGCTCTATCTCAACTACCTCGACTATGCCGCACGCAAGCACGGAACGGTGCGCGAGACATTGAAAATCGGCCACACGGACCAGATAGTCCTGAAGCACGATGCGTCCAAGTACAGCACCTTCAGCATACGCACCATTGCGTCCGGAGGCGACATATGGAAGGGCACGGGTACCGATGTCAACACCACTTACGTCCCGAGCGCGGAAGAGTGCGACAAGAACCACAAAACCATATCCATCAGCGAGAACCTCTACTCCAACGTGTTCTTGCTGAAATATGGTAATTTCGACTTCTTCAGCGGTGGCGACATCCAGTACACCGGCAAGAGCAGCCAGTCCTGGAAAGACATCGAACTGCCGATTTCATATGTCGTAGGAAAGGTTGAAGGTATGAAGGCCTCGCACCACAGCACGTCCAACACCAACAGCGCCGAACTCCTCGCCAAACTCAAGCCGGATTTCTACATCGCAGGCGTCTGGCGTGAAGTCCAGCCCAACGCCGCAACCCTGCAGCGCGTGCTGAATGCAAACGCCTCCACCCGCATCTTCTGCACCAACCTGACCCAGACCAACGTCACCACCCTGAAGAATGCCGGTGTCAACCCCGACACTTTCCTCTGCCAGGGCGGCCACGTGGTCGTGCGTGTGCTCCCCGAGGGCAAGAAGTACTACATCTATGTCCTCGACGACAGCGACCTCGAATTCAAGGTCAAGGCCAAGTACGGCCCCTACACCTCATTCAAATGAGAAACTTCAGCATCATCTTTGCCCTGCTTCTTGCAGGCGCCTGCCAGGAGCAGTACGTGCCCCCGACCCCGGGCATCCAGGGCGGCGGGCAGAGCGTCAAGAGCCCGGAGACCCTGGGGCAGCCCCTGACGCCCTGGACCGAGGGCACGCTCGACATCCATTTCATCAACACCTCCACGGGCGAGTGCACCTTCATGATTTTCCCGGACGGCACGCAGATGCTCGTGGACGCGGCCGGATCGCACAATGCGACCGGCCCCATCAACAGCACGTCCAACACCGGAATCCGCGCCCGCTGGGACCCGATGAAGGAGACGGGATTCAGGGCCGGAAAATTCATCGCAGACTACATCAAGGACTGCATGAAATGGACGGGCAACGACAGGCTGGACTATGTGCTGAACACCCATTTCCACGGCGACCATTTCGGCGGCACTACGGGCATGCCCGTGTCTGACATGTCTTCAAGCTACGTCAAGCAGAGCCTGCCGGAAGTGCTCGATCTGCTGCCTGCCGGCAAACTGATGGACCGCGGCTGGCCGTCCTACGACTACCCCTTCGACATGCAGACCAAGCCGTCCAATGCCGGCATAGTCAAGAACTACGTGACCGCAGTCAAATGGCACGTGAACAACACGGGACTGAAGGCGGAGCGCTTCAAGGCCGGTTCCGCCGACCAGATAGTCCTTCTCCACAAGCCCGCCGGCTACCCCGAATTCTCCGTCCGCAACATCATGGTCAACGGCGAGGTCTGGGACGGCACCGCGGAAGGCGGCAGCAAGGCCACCTTCCCTGCCCTCAAGGACATCGTCGTCGCCAACCCCAAGAGCGTCGGCAACGACGACTGCTGTCCGGAGGAGAACCACTGCACCACGGTGTTCAAGCTCAGCTACGGCAAGTTCGATTTCTACCACGGAGGCGACGCCCAGTACGACGGCTGCTCCACCTTCGTCTGGAAGGATATGGAGACGACCGCCGCCAAGGCCGCCGGGAAGGTGGACGTGATGAAGGCCGACCACCACGGCGTCACCAACACCAACGGCTATGGCTTCGTGGCCAAGAACGGCCATGTCTGCGACGCCATAAAGCACCTCGACCCGCGCTGCTGGATTATCAACAGCTGGACCGACGGACACCCGAGGCAGCCTGTGTATGAAGGGGTTACGAGCCTGCTGCCGGCTATGGACATATTCATCACGAATTCCTGTGACGCAATGCGGTCCTACGAGCGATTCGGACAGGTCAAAGGCAGCGACGGCCACATAGTGGTGCGAGTTGAAAAAGGCGGCGCCCGCTACTTCGTCTACACCCTGACCGACTCCGACGGCAAGAAGACCGTCAAGAAGATCTCCGGGCCGTATAGCTCGAGGTAGATTCTTCGGCCGCTACCTCTCCAGGCGGACGACTATCGACAGCGGCAGGACCTTTCCGAACTTATCATTAAGAGCCAGTTCGCCTGATGTGAGCACGTCGGGCGAACTTCCTTTTATCCCGAAAGCTTCGCGCACCAGCGTCTCGCCCAGGGCGGCGCTGTAGCCGTTGGAATAGAGATTCAGGACCATGAACGAGCCCCTGGGCTTGAGGATGGAGCTCACGGTGCGGAGCATCTCGAAGAGGCACTCGTCGAGCTTCCATTTCTCCCCGTCGGGGCCGTGCCCGTAGGCCGGAGGGTCGAGTATGATGCCGTCGTAGAGATTGCCCCGGCGTGATTCCCGACGTGCGAATTTCATGGCGTCTTCGACGACCCAGCGGATGCCGTTAAGGTCGGTGCGCTCCATGTTTCCGCGCGCCCAGGTGACGACCTGGCGCACTGAATCCAGGTGCGTGACCTCCGCGCCGCCGGCCCGTGCTGCAAGCGACGCCGCTCCTGTGTAGGCAAAGAGGTTCAGCACCTTGGGATTCTCCATCTCCCGGCATTTCCGGTAGATGAACTCCCAGTTCGGGGCCTGCTCCGGGAACACGCCCACGTGCTTGAACGAAGTCAGCCCGAGACGGAGTTGCAGTTCTGCGTGCTGCAAGGGATAGCGGATCCACCACTGGTCATCCATACGGCGCAGGCGCTCCCACGTGCCGCTGTCCTCCTTGCCGGCCTTGCCAAAACCGGCGCCGGGCTTGAAGCGCGTGTGCGGGAGCCGGTCCCAGTCGCGTTGCGTTAAACTCTTATCCCACAGCGCCTTCGGTTCGGGGCGTGCCAGAACGAAAGCGCCGAAGCGCTCCAGCTTCTCGCCATTGCCGCTGTCCAGCAGCTCATAATCCTTCCAAGAATTCTCCGGAAACTCAATCATAGTGCAAAGGTATTGATATTTTTGCTAAATTTGCGGCCGGAAAATACAAATTATTCTATATACTATGCAACAGCACATTGATTCCTACGATTTCACCGGCAAAAAGGCGATCGTACGCGTTGACTTCAACGTCCCCCTCAACGAGAATTTCGAAATCACAGATGACACCCGCATCCGCGCAGCTATGCCCACCCTCAAGAAGGTGCTCGCAGGCGGTGGCGCCCTCATCATCATGTCCCACCTCGGACGTCCGAAGGGAGTAGCTGACAAATTCTCCCTCAAGCACATACTCGCCCACGTGTCCGAGTGCCTCGGAGTCCCCGTGAAGTTCGCTCCCGACTGCCAGAAAGCCCAGGCCGAAGTCGCAGCACTGAAGCCCGGCGAGGCCCTGCTGCTCGAGAACCTCCGCTTCTACGCCGAGGAAGAAGGCAAGCCCCGCGGACTCGCAGAAGACGCCTCCGACGAGGAGAAGAAGGCTGCAAAGGCAGCTGTCAAGGCCTCCCAGAAAGAATTCGTGAAGACTCTCGCTTCCTACGCAGACTGCTATATCAACGACGCATTCGGCACCGCCCACCGCGCCCACGCCTCCACCGCCCTCATCGCCGACTACTTCCCCGAGGACAAGATGTTCGGCTACCTGATGGAAGGCGAGATCAAGGCCATCGACAACGTGCTCAAGAACGCCCAGCACCCCTTCACCGCTATCATCGGCGGCAGCAAGGTGTCCAGCAAGCTCGCAGTTCTGGAGAACATGCTCGAGAAGGTGGACAACCTCATCATCGGCGGCGGCATGGGCTACACCTTCATCAAGGCGGAAGGCGGCAAGATCGGCAACTCCCTCCACGAAGACGAGCTCATCCCCCAGGCCCGGGAAATCATGGCCAAGGCCAAGGAGAAGGGCGTCAACATCTACCTCTCCGTCCAGACCCTCGTGGCCGACGATTTCAGCGCTGAAGCCCACACCCAGATCGTCCCGTCCCACGAAATTCCCGAAGGCTGGGAAGGCGTCGATGCCGGTCCCGAGTCCCTCGAGCGCTGGGGCAAGGTGATCCTCGATTCCAAGACCATACTCTGGAACGGCCCCGTGGGAGTCTTTGAGATCGCTCCGTTTGCCGGCGGCACCCTCAAGATAGCAGAATTCCTGGCCCAGGCCACCGAGAAGGGCGCGTACACCCTCGTGGGCGGCGGCGACTCTGTCGCAGCAGTCACCCAGATGGGTTACGCAAAGAAGGTCAGCTACGTCAGCACCGGCGGCGGCGCCATGCTCGAGGCCCTCGAAGGCAAGGAGCTCCCCGGTATCGCAGCAATCAAGAAATAAGCATATTATGATCAAGAAAACAGAGCGTTACAGCGCCCCTGAAGCAGAAATTCTCGAAGCCGGATTCGGGGATATTCTGTGTCAAAGCCCCCAGAGCGGGGAAGATGTCAACAACCCGGGCAACTGGTCCGGTTACAATGGTTGGAATTAAAATCGAAGCATCATGAAGAAGATCTATACCATTGTATTCCTCGCCATAGCAGCTATGGCCGCATTCTCCTGCAACAAGGAAATCAAAGTGGACGGCAACGCCGCCCAAGGACCCAAGGTAGTCGTGGCCAGCACCGACCAGGACGTCACTCCCGACACAAAGACTTCGCTCAGCGGAGTGACCGTGCTCTGGAAATCAACCGACGCCGTGAAGGCAATCTCAGCCGACGGCGCGACCGTCACATCCAGCCGCACCTCCGTCAATGAAACCGGCAAGAAGGCAGAATTCACTTTCGACGGCCTCACCGTCGCCGACGATATCCTCCTCCTCGCCTACCCGGCCGAAGCCGTGAGCGCCCTGGAAGCCAAGGCAAACACCGTGACCGCTTCCATCCCCACCGTGCAGACCGCCACTCCCGACAGCTTTGCCGACGGAGCCAACATCGCGGTCGCTGCCGGCCAGGTGGAAGTCCCCGTGTTCCGTAATATCGGCGGCCTCCTGAGCCTCAAGGTCAATAACGAAGGCATCGCTTCCGTGAAGCTGCTCGCCAATGAGCCGCTGACCGGCGGCAGCGCCGTCATCTCAGCAGCCGCTCCCTACGATGTGCAGCTCACCGGCGGCGCGGGTGAAGTGGAGCTCACCGGCGGCCTCGAGAACGGCCAGACCTACTACGCCGTCGTCTATCCCGGCAGCTACACCGGCCTGCAGATCGTCATCACCGACGAAAAAGGACGCACGGCCACCTACAGCAACCCCAACACCCTGACCGTGGAGCGCAACGCCAACCTCTTCATCGCCGACATCACCGTCCCCGATGCCAAGTGGGAGGCCGTCACAAAGGGTGCCACCTGGGAGTACACATTCACCGGCAAGGCAGTCACCGCATACGGAGATGTGGAGCTTGCAGGCACCACCACCCAGACCTGGAACATCACAGGCAACGGAGAGTACTTCGGCTACGACGGCACCAAGGGCCAGCAGCTGGGTTCCGGCTCCAAGCCCAACACGGCCCTCACCCTGAGCACCAATTTCGGCAGTAACTACGGGGTCACCGACGTGACCATTAACACATCCGGCGCCAACAGCATCGAAGCGACCGTGTCCGTGTCCGTGGGCGGCACCGCATTCCAGCTTGACAATCCCACCGCGGTCCTGACCGCAGCCGACCTGACAAACACGGCCACCGACTACAAGTTCATTGCTCCCGACGGCCAGCTCCACACCGGCGAAATCTTGATCTCCTACGCACAGACGAGCTCCAAGGCCATCTATGTGAAGAACATCACCGTCAACGCTGACACCCGCGAGCAGGTTGCAACCCCTGAGTTCAGCCCTGCTGCCGGAGTCGTTGCCGCAGGCACCGTGGTGACCATTTCCACCACCACCTCAGGCGCGACTATCTACTACACCACAGACGGCTCCGACCCGACCACTTCGAGCAACCAGGGCGCCAGCGTGACCATCGACGCGGACAAGACCATCAAGGCCATCGCAGTCAAGGACGGCATGCGTGATTCCGAAGTTGCGTCCGCAACCTACACGGTCGGCACCGCCACCGGAGACGGCACCCTCGAGCACCCGTTCAACATCGACGGCGCGAAGGGCTACATCGACGGAGGCGGCACCGGTGAGGTCTATGTGACCGGCATCGTGTCCAGCATCGTGAAGGAGTACAATGCAGAGTACGGCAACGCCCAGTTCTGGATTTCCGACAGCGGCAAGACCGACGATTTCGAGGCCTACAACTGCTACTTCCTCGAGAACAAATGGTGGACCGCCGCCAATATCCAGATCAAGGTCGGCGACGTCGTGGTGCTCTGCGGCAAGCTCACCAAGTTCAACTCCACCTACGAGACGAAGAACAAGGAAGCCTACCTCTACTCCCTCAACGGAGCCACCACCGATGCCGTCCCGACCATCTCGAAGACCGACATCACCGGGGTTTCCGCAGACGGCGTGACAGGCCAGACCACCACCGTCACCTTCTCGGCGGGCAGCGGCTGGACCGCATCCGTCGAGGCTGACGGCAGCGTCGTGACCTCCGCATCCATTGCCGGCGGCACCATCACCTACTCCGTTGGAAAGAACACCGGCTCAGCTCGTTCCGGATCCATCACCGTGAAGCTCACCAACGATGCCGACAACACCCGCGTGGTGTCAGCTGTCATCAGCGTGGGCCAGCTCGCCGCATCCAGCACCGGCGGTTCCCACGCCTACGTGAAGGTCACCTCCACCGCCGACATCACCGACGGCGACTACCTGATCGTCTACGAGGCCGGCAACGTGGCCTTCAACGGCGGGCTCAGCTCCTTCGATGGTGTGGGCAACACGATTGCCGTCACGATAGCATCCGGATCCATTGAGGCAAACGCAACCACGAATGCCGCCAAGTTCACCATCTCAAGTATGACCGACGGCTACTCCATCAAGGGCGCCAGCGGGAAGTACATCGGTGTCACCAGCTACAGCAATAGTCTCAAGACCCTTGACAGTGCTCTTGCCAACGGCATAACCATCAGCAACGGGAATGCCGTCATTACCGTGGAGACATCCGGAGGCACGATGACCTTGAGATACAACAAGGCCACCGACCAGACCCGCTTCCGCTACTTCAAATCCGGACAGCAGGACATCCAGCTCTACAAGTATCAGTAGAGACTGCCTTATCACGGTTAAGGGAGGTCACACAAGGCCTCCCTTAATTATTTTGCAGTTTACCAAAGAATTACTACCTTTGCAGTCCGCTCTCGGGTAGGGCGTACTTAGTATTAATTAAACAAACAGATTCACAATGGCTGTTAAGATTCGTTTACAGCGCCACGGAAAGAAGAATTTCGCATTCTTCCACATTGTTGTGGCAGACGCACGCGCTCCGCGTGACGGTCGTTACATCGAGCAGATCGGCTCCTACAACCCCAACACCAACCCCGCCACCATCCAGCTCAATTTCGAGCGCGCCCTGGCGTGGATCAAGGTCGGTGCAGAGCCCACTCTGACCGCTCGCCGCATCCTCTCCTATGAAGGTGTCCTCCTTCGCCACCACCTCGACGGCGGTGTCGCCAAGGGAGCCCTCACCCAGGAAGTTGCCGACAAGAAGTGGAACGACTGGAAGGCTGGCAGGGATGCCAAGATCGAAGCAAAGAAGACCGGTCTGAAGAACGCCGCCATCGAGGCCCGCAAGGCCGCCAAGGCTGAAGAGACCAAGGTCAACGAGGCCCGCGCCGAAGCTCTCGCCAAGAAGGCTGCAGAGCTCGCCGCCAAGGAAGCCGCCGAGAAGGCTGCTGCCGAAGCTCCCGCTGAAGAAGCTGCCGAGGCACCCGCCGAGGAAGCCGCTCCCGCTGAGGCCGAAGCATAATGCTTCCGATAGCCAAAATCCTGAAATCCAACGGTATCGATGGAGATGTCCTGATTGGGCTCTTGGGCATCGACGCCGAGGAAATCGAAACAACGGAACCGGTGTTCGTCGAATTCGACGGACTGCCGGTTCCCTTTTTCATAGAGCGCATCACTCCCAAAGGCAGCACCCGCGCCATAGTCCACCTCACCGACGTGGACAATCTGCTGGATGCGGAAGAAATGGTGGGCCGGGAGATCCTTCTCGACGCCGAGGACGAGGAGGACGATTTCGAAGACTTCACCGGCTGGACCGTCTATGACGGAGGGCGCCTTGTCGGCACCGCCACCGGCCTTGAAGACATCCCCGGCAACCCTTGCCTATGCGTGGCCCCGGCATCGGGCGGGGAAGAAGTCCTTATTCCCCTCCACGAGGATTTCATCATCTCCGCAGACCCTTCATCCAGGGCGCTCACGATGTCCCTTCCCGAAGGACTCCTCTGATCGGGGACCTCCTTTTTGCAAGACAGCAAATTCTTTTTATATTTGTGGAAAACGTAAGCAATATGAAAAGGAATTTGTTGAAGATCATCTGCGCTTTTGCGGCAATTATGTCCCTCACATCCTGCTTCGGCCTTCTCGGATCCGGCGGAGAAGAATGCGAAATATCCGGCGACCTCTGGGTCGTCGATTCATACCGGAAGCGTGTCGACGGCGTGTATGACCAGACAAGCGGCTATGAGCTCTACGGTATGATCGTCGCCGGGGACTGGACCCCCGGGGACATGACCGTCCAGTACATCCGTGTCCCGGAAGCAAAGAGTTCCATAGTCCTGGTGAAAGTCGACGACGTAAACATATCCACCAACAACTCCGTGCTGTTCATGTCCTCCATCGTGGGAGGCCCCTGGAACGTCGTGTATGATACGAAAAAGCCCAATGAAGTCAGGCTCGAAATGAGTTACACCCACAGCGGGGTAACCCACAACGACTTCATAGTCATGAAGAAGACCAAATCCGTCAAGAAAGGGGAACGGATCAGGATTAAATAAGGCCGGCAAACGGTTTCTCGCCCCGGGCAGTCTTGTCGTAGAGGGAAAGGGGCTCTACCTCTGAATGAATTCTTTCAGGATTTCATCGACACGCTTGTTGATGGCATCGGCCGTGGCACGGCCCCTGGCGCCGAGGCCGGGGATTGAATACAGGTCGCCCACGGCGGCGCGCAGGGTGGCGATTCCTATATCTCCGTTGTCTACAGCGTCCTGCAGCGCGGAAAGCATCCTGTCTATATCGCCCGTGCCCACTTTATAGTTCCACTTCAGGGCACTGGAGCAACTGACGGTGCGTGGCGCCTGGTTGTGCGAACAGTCGACGGGCCGGATGTCCACGTCGGGGAACTCCTTCCGGATTGCAGCGAGCCGCCCCTCGTTGCTGCGGTAGGCCGCGACCAGATGGTCCAGGCCATCGTAGCGCTTGGTTTCCCTGCCTTTCTGCAGGCTGTTTTTCAGGCAGGTCAGGATGTCGTTGTACACAGGCACGATGGTGATTCTGTCCATCCCCTGCTCCCTCGCGCATCCGATGATTGCAGCCAGAATCCCTTCGCCCTCAGGCAGGCCGTCGCAGATTAGCCCCGACTTGTCCAGGCCCAGACTGCGGACGGCGGTGCTCTTGCCGGAAGACGGAGGCCCCATGACTATGGTGAGGTTGCGGGCGCCTTCCCTCAGGGTCTTCTGCACCATACGTGTGAAAATCTGCATGTAGAGCACCCGGGCCGCTTCGCCGTAGTCGGAGGCGTTCGTGCCCGTGAAGCCCAGGGGCCGGAACAACTGAAGCATCTCTCCGGCATCGAGGGTATTGCCGGCTGCACCCATGTACTTGTCCGAGAGCTGGTCCGTGCGCTGGCGCACCCATTCGGCTGCGGCCTCGCCCGTGAGCTGCTCCTGGGGCGCCTCGATGGAGCAGGTGGATGGATGGGGGCTCATGCGCGTATGGCGGCGTATGTCCATCACCTTTTCTTCTGCAAAGAATGTGTCGCCGGGAAGCTGGTAGCGGGCGTTACCTGCAGGATCCGGCGTGAATATCATCTGCGACGCCTCGCCGCGGTCGAGGTACTTCACCCAGCCCCTCTGCGAGAGGTTGTATTCCCCGTCGCCCAGGACGGCGTTCACCACGCAGTTGGTGTCCCACATGCGCTGCCCCACTTCGCAGTCGAACTGGGCATAGACCGTCTTGATGGGGTTCAAAGCGGTGTAGGACAGGTCGGTAAGGATGTCCTCCGACGTGTAGTCCATCATTTCGCCCACGTTGGTGGGAGACAGCACGAGGTCTACACTTGCAGGCAGTTTGTCATAGAAGACGGCGGCCGCTTCAGAGGCGGTGCGCATATTGTAGCCGCTGAAATTGTCGTTGCCGTCGAAGTGGCCGGCCTGCACATAGACAGCCTTCACCTTGCGGCCGAACAGATCCACCCCCGGAAGCGGGGAAAACTCATCCGGACCTGATTCGAACAGCTGCGACAGGCAGGTCATCATGCCAATTGCCAGGACGACCACGGAATGGTCTTCGGCCTCGCCGAGGAGCTTGCGGTAGAACTTATAGCCCTCCGGGAGCGTCGAAGGGTCGATGGAACGGGGGTACAACCAGCTGCCGTCGGCATTCTTGAAATCGACCAGCCGGCTGTAGGGAATGAAATCGTAGGGGTTCTTGACGCCGTTGCGTTCGAGGGCGATCGGGATGTCAGGATGTCCGTAGAACTGATTGAAAATGTCCACCAGGACGGCGTTGCGGTCGCCCTCGCGGTCCACGATGACGCCCTTCAGGTCCACCAGACCGTCCTCGATGTAGTGGTAGAGCATCACGATTGAGAAAAGGTCATCCGTGCAGCTTCCGAAATCGGTGTCCAGGATGACCGGAAGCGGCTGCCTGAGTTGATGATAGCTGCCGTAGCTGATGCTCTGGGCCCGGCCGGAGAGAACGGCGGAAATGGCGAGCAGGAGAGTGATTGCGAGTTTTTTCATATCGTTATGCGAATTCGTTACGGTATATGGAAAGCATCTTGCCGTGTTGATATTTGTCGTCCATCGGATGTTTTTTCAAAGATAACAATAATTGACGATACCCTGTTGTTTTCGTGGACCGGGATACCCAAAAAATACTTATCTTTACGACACTGTAAATAATCCCGTTGATCATGAAGTCCAGAATAATTGCCCTTGCCGCGTTCGCCGCTTTTATGTTCAGCTCCTGCGTACAGACCCCCGCCGAAGTCTCCGTGACCGGCGTAAGCCTCTCCGAGGATGATATAGAACTGATTGAAGGCCAGACGCATACGCTCATTGCCACGGTCCTTCCCGAGAATGCCACCAACAAGGCAGTCGAATGGAAGTCCGCCGTTCCCGATGTCGCCACCGTGACCGGCGACGGCGTCGTCGAGGCCCTCGCCACGGGCGCAACCACCATAACCGCAACCACTCAGGACGGCGGATTCAAGGCAAGCTGCCGGGTCATCGTCAAGAAAAAACTGATTCATGTGCAGTCCGTGAGCCTCAACCTGCCCTCCATAACCCTCACGGAGGGCGATTCGGTAATCCTGGGCGCCACAATATCGCCCGCCAATGCCGACGACCGTTCGGTCACGTGGAACGCATCGCCCGAGTCCGTTGTTACCGTAGAACAGAACGGACACAACGGCATTGTCACGGCCGTGGGGCCCGGTGAAGGGACTGTGACCGTCACCACCAGCGACGGAGGCTTCCAGGCCAGCTGCAAGGTTACGGTAGAGGCCGCCACCATCAATGTCGAATCCGTGACCCTGGACAAGGAGACGCTGGACCTCAAGGAGGGAGAAACCGCCACGCTCACGGCTACCGTGCTGCCGGAGGACGCCACCGACAAGACCGTCAGCTGGAAGTCGACAAACCCGGACGTGGCCACGGTGGACGGGGAGGGCAATGTAACCGCCATCCTGGCCGGCCAGGCCAGCATCACGGCGTCGAGCGGAGGCAAGGAAGCCACCTGCCAGGTGACCGTGAGCAAGATTGAGGTGGACGGGGTAACGGTAAACCCTGCCACGCTGGAACTGGTGGAAGGGGACGTCTTCCAGCTCAGCGCCAGCGTGAGCCCGGCCGAGGCCGACCAGACGGTGGAATGGGCCTCGATGGATGCCAGCGTTGCAAAAGTAGACTACAACAACGGGACTGTCACCGCCGTGAGCGCCGGTACCACACGGATTTTCGCCCGTTCAAAGGCCTTCCCTGATCAGCAGGGCAGCTGCGAAATAACCGTCAGTCCGGACCCTGCCCTGAAGGGCATTGAGCTGAGCTCCGCCATCATGACCCTGCAGGTGGGCGAATCCCGCACGCTTACAGTCAGTTACACTCCTTCGTACGCAGCCAACAAGAACGTGTCGTGGGCATCTTCCAATCCTTCCGTAGCGGCCGTAGATAAGGACGGCACCGTCACCGCCTTTGCGGAGGGCAGCGCCACGGTCACCGCAACGGCGGAGGACGGTGGCCATACTGCTTCGTGCGAGGTCTCCGTCTCCGGCAGCGCCGGGCCCATGGTCTTCTATGACTTGTATGATGGCCATGATTACGTGCCGTACATCAACGGCGCCCCCGACCCCCGCAACGGCATTTACGATGAACAGTCACTCCATTTTGCCGATGGACACATAGCCGGGGCCGAGTATTATGGCGGCACCCTCTATACGATTGAAGTATGGATGGGCTTGTATCAGCCGATCAGTTACTGGCTCTGCAAGGACAGGAAGCCTGCCGTCAAGCTTTCTATCCCTAATGGAGATAAAAAAATCCGCGATTTCATCGTCCGGGACGACTGGTTCGCCATCCTGGTCTCCTATCCGGGTTTCGAAAAACTAAGCGTTTTACGCTTTGACTATTCAGGTGGCTGCCAGGAAACCGTCCTTGACGCTTCCTCCTGTTCGTTCAGAAGAATCTACCACCCCGGAATGGTCTGCCTGCCGGACGGCACCCTCCGGGTAGCGGGAAGAATTGAAGATGCATACTTATCTCGCTACATTGCCACTTACGACATTCCCGCAGGCAGTTCAGTCCCCGGAAACGCAACGCTTCTTGACAAGAATGATGTTGGCGAGACGAGAATTGCCGCCGATTCCAACGGTGACGTCTATATCATGGTGCAAGAATACGCCCCAGGGAGCAGCGGCGGTCACTATCAAATCATCCTCTACAAAAACGGTGTCCGCTTCCGGGTTGTCGACAAAGTGGAGATGAACTATGACGGCGCTATTGCCTGCCGCGACGGACATGTCTATTATGCAGTATCCGATTCTTCCGATCCTGATTTGACGAATATTCGGGTTTATAAGGACGATACCCTTCTCTACACCATTCAGGACAAGAGGTACATCTACTATAACGATGTCCGCCCCATGCGCATAAGCGCTGCCGGAGATGTTTACCTTGTACTCAGGAAGGACAGTTACGCCCTCTACAAGAACGGTAGCCTGCTCTATTCCTATGACGAAACAACAGGAGCATTCGAAACTTACTGCATAATCGAGTAAGTGCACTAATCGTCAAGCCCGACAGGCATATGCCCCTCGAGGGCCTCTTCGAGCAGGTCCTCAAGCGAATCGTACGCGCGGACTTCGTCATTGAAGCCACGGAAGGCATATAGCCTGCCGTTCTCGCCGGCATATACGATATAGGGCTCGCCGAAGCCATAGAAACCGACGGGAGTTACCGGGCATCCGGCGGCTCCCGTCGCTCTCCAGTCCCGCCCGTGAGCGGCATTGAGACTGCAGTCCGCAGGAAGGTCGGGCATCTCGTCGAACGTGTCGAAATAGAACTGCTCAGCATCGTCCGGGTTCTCGAATGAAGGGCCCATCGTGCTGAAAAGATATGCGTAACGCTTCAGGAAGTCCTCGCCGGCAGGAAGAAGGGGGACGTTTTCATCGGCATACAGTTTCCGCAGGCCGCTGATGTCCGCCGGGCGGCCGAACGTCTCGCCGGCAAGCTTTATCAATTTTCCGATCCTCTCGCGCAGGGAGCTGCCTTCGACGGGAAGGATGTATCCAGGGTAATCTTTCTCGGACAGCGGTCCCTTGTCCTGGGCGAACTCATCCCGATAGATGGACAGCATCTTCCCGAGGAACGATTTGCCCATTGCGAAGGCGATTGTGGCGGGGTTGAGGACCACCGTCTCCGCCGGAAGATCAGGTAGCTCTCCAGCCTCCATGACCCAGCCCTGCCATTCGTGGGGGTCGTAAACCATCATGAACTGGTCCCAGTCGGAGAAGATGGGGAGGGCTGTCCTTCCTTCGGCGTTGGTGAGGGAGGCGTAAGTGATCTGATTTCCCGGCTCGAACTTCATGGTTTTCCCATCGGACCGGGCGTCGGTCTTGAAAGGCACCAGGAAACGGGCTGCGCCGAACGTGCGTATCATTTCGTCTTCGTATCCGTGGAGGGTTTTCTCCTTGCCGTCGTAGTTCGCGCGCCAGTGGAGTTCCTGCTGGAGCATCGTGAGCGCCCGGATGTAGTCCGGATTGGACACGTGGGCATTAGCGCCGGCGGACTGAGGTTTCGCGACGAAGTCTCCCGGCTGGTTGAGGCTCCAGTCCTGGCCGTCGTTGATGACGGCGTACCGCGCCCCGTTGTCGTAGAATTCATTGCCGAGGAACGGTTGGATGTCCTTATGTTCTATTGCCCTGACTTGCCAGATGTGCATCTGCTGCAAATGGTAGTCGAGGGCCTCGTCGGCATATTCCCTGCGGGAGAAGAGGAAGATGCCTCCCTTCTTGTCGAGCGCAGGCAGCAGGGTGGAGTTGTCGATGAGGGTGTATATTTCCGGAAGGGCCATGAACTTACGGCCCACTTCGGCGCCGAGCCTTGCCGCAGCGGCTTCGAAGACGTCCTTGCGGAAAGTGGTGTCGTTGTAGAGGTCGTCGAACAGGCCTTTGTGGATGACGTCCCTTGCCTGGCGGTATACGAGTATCGTGTCTTCCAGATCCAGCCTGGCAATGTCTTCCCAGACATCGTCATCGAACAGCCGGGGGACAAGTTCCCCGCAGAGCTCCTTTTCGTGTTGATATTTGTCGTCCATCGGATGTTTTTTTCAAATATAACAATAATTGACGATACCCTGTTGTTTTCGTGGACCGGGATAAGCAAAAGAGGCCGTTTTCGCACATAGGGGTCCAGGAGCCTGGACCGGTATCGGCACTCTCACCTTCCGAGTATTCCGGCGACGAGGACACCGAGGTAATTTCCTGCAGCGTAGCCGATTATACCGATTGTTATTCCGGTAAAGATTACCCTGCGGTTCTTCATGCTTTCGGCTATCATCGGAACGAAAAGCGGAGAATTGATCATGGCGACCGACGTTATCGTGGCGGTATCGGCGTCTATCCGCAGCAGCTTGCTCAGCAGGATCTGGAGAAGCAGCGACCCGAATATCACCAATGCTATGAAAGCGAGAAGCCAGAGTCCTTCTCGCATGTCCAGGCTGCGAACATCCACCATCGACGCCACCACAAGCGAGAAAATCAGGACCAGATACATGCCGGCGTCATAACTCTTTGTCCATCCGCGGAACTGTGGAATGAAGGAGGCGCCGATCGAGAGCGTGGTGAGCGTAAGGATGAGTACTATCATATTGATGCCGCCGGTGGTGAGCATCGACAGGCCGAGGGCAAGGCCCGTTATCAGCACCGCCAGCCCTATGGCTTTAAGCGTACCGCCGCGGTGCTCACGGGAGAAAACGTCCCTGTACATCCGGTCTTCGCCCATCGCCATGGCATTGGCATGCAGTTCTCCGGTGTCTTCCCTTGCGGTGCCGGCATAAGGCAGGATCCAGCGGAACAGTCTTATGCCCACACCCATAAGAAAGACGAGGTACAGGAAGCTTACGAGCATGTCGAACGAATTCATAAGCAGGTACGTCGCCTCATCCACGCCGAGCATCATTTTGATGGCGGCCAGATTGGGCGTGCCGCCCGTATATACGCCCACGGCCATGCCTGCAACGGAAGCAGCCTGCCCGCCAAGATGCGGAGCCATAAGCAGATAGCCTGATACGGATGCCGTAATCACGGACACGAGGCCGATGACGAGCGACACCAGTGCCTTCCTGACCGGCCAGCCACGGAAATCGCAGGAGAAAAGGATGAGCGGCAGCGCCAGCGGTATGGTTATGCCGGAAAGTGCCTCCTGGACACCGGAGACCGCCTCTGAGACCTTCGGAAAAGGGTAGATAAGAAGGTTGCCGACGATGAGACCGATGAAATACAGTATGAGAATGGCGCCTACACGGGCAGCGGCTCTGCTCTTGCGGCACAGCAGCACCACTCCCGCCGGAACAAGCAGGTAGAACAGGGCCAAGAGGACTGTAAGAATCATAATTCAGTATTCAGCTTTCTTTCTATCTTGTTCAAAGTGTCAAAGAACCGGCCGGTGGCGACGGCAGGGCCAAGCAGCAGGACGCCGAAAGTATTCCAGCCGAACATGTGCCACCAGGAGGTATATGGTCCTTCGATTCCGAGTTCAATAGCTTTTGCCTTCAGCTCCTCCGCAATCCGGGCCATCCAGACAAGAGTGTAGATGAACGCCGTGGGGATGCCCAGAAGGTAGGCCACTCCGTACCGCTGTGTCCGCCGCCCCAGGATGCAGTCCAGCTCGTCTTGAAGGCCGCCCAGCGGCATATAGTACAGGAAGAACAATCCAAATGTGCAGAAATCAAGGAGTCCCAACCAGAAACCGGGCCTGTTCGTGTGCTGGAATGGCTTTATTGAATCCATAGTGCGAATATAGCATTATTTCTGCGATGTGAGGCTCAGCGGCGTTATTCGCGGGAGGAATATGTACGAGCGGGGGGGGCTGGATGACGATACCCTGTTGTTTTCGTGGACCGGGATAAGCAAAAGAGGCCTGTTTTGCGCATAGGGGTCCAGGAGCCTGGACCAGTATCGGCACTCGGACGGGGACCTGCGCCAGCCAGAAAGGATCGCCGACGGGGACCTGCGCCAGTTGGACCAAGAATCCGATGAATTTTGTATATTTGCAAAAAACAACCAAACAATGAAAAAGTATCAACGTTTGATATATGATCGCCCGCTTGCCGAGCCAGTATACGCGGAGGTCGCTTCGATTCTTTGCCAAAGCAACGAGGATCTGACATTCGATTCCAACATTAATTACAACAATCCTTTCGGTGATTCGGAGGGCACAATTGATTAAGAGATTATGAAAAAGACAATCATATACCTTTTCATGGCATTTTCGCTGCTGGCTTGCAGTAAGGAACAGCCCGCCGAGCCTGTCGGCGAAGAGAAACTGACGCTGGATTTTTCCGTCTCCGGAGGTTTGGAGCCCGAGACGAAAGGGGTCAAGACAAACTGGGCCAACAACGACAAGATATACATATTTTTTGACCAGACCGTTTCTGAAGATCCGGAGTATCTGGTCATCAAGTATTTAAACTCGACAAAAAAATGGATCGCAGATTCCTGGACCCCGGGACTCGAGTCCAAGATATATCATAATGCGTCCGGCAAACTCACCGCCCTGTACATGCCTAACGACAAAGTCGAAGGAACGATATCTTTTTCAAGGAAGTACAATTCTTCAACATATTCTTACAGCTATTCCGTATCGGCGACTGACAGGGCTGGAAAAACATTCTTCTCTTATGTGCTGAAAGCTGTCGACAAACCATATGTAGTCAGGAACGGCGTTCTGAGCACCCGTTTTGCCCTGGAGCCGGCACAAGATAGCTACTATCAGTTCTGCATTCCCAACAAAGACCGGAACGGCAGTACCATAGCGAACTCGGAGTCCCATTATTACAAACTGAGCACAGATTACGTCGTTTATGCGCCCATGCTGTACAACTTTGACCCCGCCTCCGGATCCCTTTACTTCGAAAACCGCCCCAAAGGGTATATGTCCGCCTATTTTTACTCCGGGCTCTGCTTCGCCGGAGTAAGACAAAGTATCGGCACCGGAGAATCGACTTACTATTTCCATCTGCTGGACAGCAAGAATAACATCAAATACCTCCTTCGTGCCAAAGCGGACCTCAGCACCAAGAGGGCCTGGATCCTTCCTGCACTGAACGATAAAGACAGCAAGGGCAACTACCGCTGGGAGATAGAGCCGGAAGGATAATAACTACATTGCTTCGCATCCTTCAAGGATATCCTGGAAAGCTTCCTCAAAGTCGCCGGTATACCATGGGTCGGCGACGTCACGGCTCACTCCGGCATAAGACATCATAAGGTGGATCTTTCCCTGCGGGTCATCGGGAATGATACGCCTGAGGAGCCGCAGGTTCGACTGATCCATGCAGATGATCCTGTCGAATCTGTCATAATCGGCCCGGACAAGCTGCCTGGCCCGTTTGCCATTATCGAACTGTATCCCGTGCTGAGTCAGGCAACGCTTTGCCGGAGGATAAATTGGATTGCCAATCTCCTCCGTCGACACGGCCGCCGATTCTATATAATACTGGGAATCAAGCCCTTTGGCCTTAACCAACGCCTTGAGTATAAACTCTGCCATCGGACTCCGGCAAATGTTTCCGTGGCAGACAAATAATATTCTATTCATCACCAATTATCATTTTGATTGCGAATATAGCAAAGGCATAAGTAATTATTTTTGCTTATTTTTGAGTGTTAAAAATTTTGCATGCAATGAGTGATAAAGTTGTCCGTGGTGTTTTTGATTCTCCCGAAGAGGAATATGCCCGCAAGAACGGGCTGAAATTCGTGCACGATAAAATATTGGTTGCCAGGACTCGTAGTGAGACTCCCGGAGGGTATGAGGGCAGAATCTACTATCTCTGCTTCAAAGACTCAGGCCAGCCTTATATCCGTAAAGAAATCTTTACTCCGGGCATTTCTGCAGGAAACTGCATGGGTGGAGAGTTCAACGAGGATCTGCCGATGGACTTCCTTGTGGACTGCGATATGGAAAAATTCACCGACGAGTTTCCGATGCGCTGCTACGAACAGATTCTTAATAACAGCGACATTTCCGAATTCATCCGCAAGTGGAATCTCAGGTATAAAGGAGAAAAGTAGCTAAAGGATTTGCCTTGGCCGGAATACCCTTGTCTGTCGCCTTCGTTATCAAGACCGCCACTTTTGGATGAAAGTCCGTCAGGCAAGTCTGACGGCCGTGCCGGATGCCGTGACCATCAGCATGCCGTTGTTCTCGCCGAGAACTTCGTAATCGATGTCGATGCCCACGACGGCATCGGCGCCGAGCCTGCTTGCCCTGTCCGACATTTCCTGCATGGCCTGCGTGCGGGCGGCGATGAGTTCTTCCTCGTACGAACCGCTCCTGCCGCCCACCAGGTTACGGATGCTGGCGGCGAAGTCTTTAAGGAAATTAACGCCGGAGATAACTTCTCCGAAAACGACACCTTTGTACTCGGTGATTGTCCTGCCCTCGATGGCAGGGGTGGTAGTAAGAATCATATGCTTTTGTGCGTTTGCGTGCCGGAATCACATTATTGAATCCATAGTGCGAATATAGCATTATTTCTCCGATGTGAGTCTCCGCGGCATTCTTCGCTGGCGGAAAAAGGCGTGCGAGGATGGGTGACGATACCCTGTTGCCTTCGTGGACCGGGATAAGCAATTGAGGCCGATTTCGCCCATAGGGGTACAGGCCCCTGGACCGGTATCATCACTCGGCCTGGAACCTGCGCCGAGCAGAAAGGATCATCACCGGGGACCTGCGCCGGCAGCAGCGTCCCGCCGAGGGCATACGAAGACAAGCTGGCGATCTGCCAGCCTGTCTCGTGCCCCGGACGGGACATTTCTCGAACCTTTTGATGGAGGAAATCGAACGGATTTGGGAAATGCATGAGTATTTGCCGAATCCAAAGCGCTTTGCCCAGTAAGCCCTATTATTGTTCTTCGGGGTTAGCAAACGGAAGCTCTTCGGGTGACTGAATATGGTCGATTGCTTTTTCGGAAGAGACGACACTGCGACCGAGGCGCTTCTCAACATCCCGTCGAGCAGATTTTGCGACTTCCGCCCCTTCTTTTGCCACGCCAGCGTTTTCTGAAAGGCCTTCCGGGTTTCGCTGTTTGCTGATTTCCGTGGCGGTTTCTTCTGCCAGGGCATTAAGAAGCAACTCCATATTTGTCATATTGTCCCGCAGGTTCTCCTTAGTGAGTCCTTTGTACTTCTTGTATTCACGGGTGGTCATCCCGCTCCAAGTCTTGGACATCAGGTCAGTCAGGAATGCAAAGTCAACCTCTTTGGTTACTCCACCCCGTTTCCATTCATCGGTAAGTCCCTTCCGAATCTCTATTGATTTGATGCGGCGGTTAATCCAAGCCTCCGAGTATCCCAAACGGCGATAATCGGCAATTGCCTGGTCGATACTGCGCTCCGGGTCTATGGCTTGGTTAATACGCTCGGCCGCTACCTGAGCCATCCAGATTTTAAAGGGCTCGGCCTTCTTGGAGGGGATGGATTCGATAATACGAAACATAAGGGCCATATCCGCGACATCTGTAGAATAACGCTTTCCGTCTTTTGGCGAGACCATTTTCAGTTGGTTACAATTTGTAACCGACTCATTTCCCTCTTTAATCAGCCTGAATTTCAACACTTTCCAATAATTCTTGGCGTGATCATAATCAGGTTGTTCAGTAAGCACCCCACAAACATCAACAATGGAAAAGAACCATTCCTGTATATCCTCATCCCACGCAGTCCGAATCTTCCTCTGCTCAAACAACTGTATCTTCTCAATGTCCGACATAGCAAATCGTTTTTCACAAATATAATCGTTCTATATTTGGAAAACAAACCGTTGCCAAAAGTGGGAATCGGGTAGTTGCTCAACGCTGCTTTATTGTCTGCGTGAAGAAGACGCAAAAAGAGGTGTCTTCTGAGTTGCTTACACTTTGTACGTAGTAGAAAGTATTCAAACAGGCCCCTGGACCGGCATCGGCGCCGAGCCTGCTTGCCCTGTCCGACATTTCCTGCATGGCCTGCGTGCGGGCGGTGATGAGTTCTTCTTCGTAAGAAGCGCTCCTGACGCCCGGCTTACTTCATCTTTTCTGCGATGATGGTCTCGAGGTCCTCGCGGTTCATCTTGCCGTCAAGGTAGATGAATGTGGATTCGTCCCCTTCATCGGCAATCATCACAAAGCCGTTGACTATCGTCTCGGTGCCAACCGTGTACATTCTTACAACTTCGCCCGAGTCCTTGGCCTCGAGAAGGAGCTCGTACCGGCCGGCCTTAATAAACTTCGCGGCCTCGGCTTTGAGTTCGGTGTTGATGGCCGGGTTCTCGCTGTTGATCAGGTAAAGGCCTGAAAGCGACTGGATTATCGGAGCCAGGTTGACGTCTTCGCCTTCGACGTGGAGGTCTGGAATCTTGCCGATGAGCCTAAACATGGCCGGTGAAATGTACACGGCGCTGACACCTTCGGCATCGGAATATTTCTGATAAATGCTTTTTCCCGTCTGGGCAAAGGAGAATATGCTTGCGAGCAGCAGTGCTGCAATTATGGCTATACGTTTCATGGTTAATTGATTTTATTGATTATTTCCATCGGCTTTTCGGCGGCATGCTCCGCTTTGGCGGCCATGTCCACTCCTATGGCCATTTTGTCCGATATTTTTTGGAATGTCGCCTCAACCTGGGCGTATGCAAGATAGGGATCTTCGAAAGTATCCTGAAGCTTGCCGGATCCATCGTGATGGATAAGGACCACTGCGGCGAGGCCCGCAGCAACTGCGAGGGCGGCATAAGGTATCCACCGGACCGGACGGGCCTCGGGCTTAACGGTCTCTTTTGCAGCAATCGCGGCCTTGATTCGCTCTTCCAGGCCGGCGGGAATCGTTATATCCTCGCCGAGAGCAGCCATTTCCAGCTCTTCCTCCTGCAGTTTTTCTATGTCTTGTATCATTTTCATGCTATGTGTTTTATTTTTGTCCGGGCCTGCGAAAGCAGTACGCGGCAGGTGAGATAATTCATTCCGGTCCGCTCGGCTATCTCTTCGTAAGACAAGCCGTCGACGGTCCGCAGGATGAGCACTTTACGCTGCCGCTCGGGCAGGGCCTTGATAGCCTCCAGGACCTTGCCCAGACGTGCCTTGGCATCGAAGGTGTCATCAGGAGCCGGAGAGAATCCGGTCTGGGGAAGCTCTTCGGGGAAACTCTCGTGCCCGGCCTTCCTTATCCTGTCTATACAAATGTTCTTCAGCAGCCTGATGGCGTAGGCCTTCGGAAGCCTGATCCCGTTGAGGCTGTCCCTGGATTCCCACAGCTTAAGATACAACTCCTGTACGGCATCTTCGGCCTCCACCCCGGATTCCAGCATATAGTAGGCAATCCGGTAGAGTGTTCCGGCAAGCGGCAGATAATCCTTATGGAACAGGGACTCAGTCATCGGATGCGATCCTGGCTATGGTCTCCATCAACACGGAACCCTTTATGCAGATCAACGCAGATTCCGACGGAGCAAATATAACGAAGTCACTGACTTTGTCGGAACTCTCGTCATATGAGCCATAGATTTTTACCTTCTCTCCGGAGTCGCTTGTTTCCATCAGCACTTCCGAATCTGACAGGGCATCCGTAAGCTTGAGGTTTATGCTGGCCTTGTCTTCCTCGGAACAATCATCGTAACTGAAGACGGTAAGACCCCGGATGTCGCTCAGCAGGCCGACGGCCTCACTCACATCGGGATCGTCTATGCCGGCCACACGTATGACGCCTTTTAAGGCTCCTGTCGCAAAGCGGCCAAGCTTCAGATAATCTGCGCCTTCGTATTGACGGCACTCGGAAATGGTTGTAGAAATGCGGGATGTACCCGCCGCCTTACCTTGAGTCCCCATGCAGGACACACAAGGAAGCAAAATGCATAATAGAAGTAAAAAACGCTTCATACTCAATCAGTTAAATAACCCGCCGCTATAGCGCGCTCTCAAGCGGCACATCTTTAAGACGGATGACCGGCAGTTTTGTTAATGCAAAACTTTCATTTTGATTCTTAGAAAACGATGCATATTGCATATCTTTTCCGAATCGGTCTAACCAGGCTGGAGCTTTTCTATGAACCCTTAACTTCCGGAAGAAACAACACCCTCATTCTACTTCACTATCCCGGCCTCTTTCTTTTCAAACATTTCGGCTAAACCTTCTCGCACCTTTGCAATCACTTCATCGACGGTAACTGCACGTGCAAGATCATACTCAACTGGATTCTGTTGAGCAGTCAAGACAAAAGTCTCATTATTACCTCTCTGGATAAGGACTTGTTCTTTCCTGGCGATATCCAGATACTTTTTCATATTGCCTCTCAACTCGGCGGAACTAATAACGACCATGGTAAAAGTACATTATAATGTACAAATATACAAAACCGTTTTTAATAATCAAGAATAATTGTTCGTCTTTTTGTTGCTTACAAATTGCTACCAGCAGCTCACTCTTGCACATAAAAGAAGTATTGCGTAGATTTGGGCCCAAAACATCATGAAAATGTCTTCAAGGGATATAGAGGCTCTCTTCCGCATGCACTACAGGCCGTTGTGCATGTATGCCCTGCATTATCTTGAAGATATAGATGCAGCGGAAGACGCCGTACAAGAAGTATTCATAAAGTTTTGGGAAACTGGGCCTTCCACAGACAGCGGAAAGGCTTACCTTTACACAATGACACGCAACCGCTGCATTGACATTCTGCGCCGCACCAATCGCATCGTTCCTATTCCTCAAGATGCATCGGAGGACCTTTCCGACGAACAACTCACCGAGCGTTCCGAGCTTGAAGCCCGCCTGTGGATGTCAGTGAACCGGCTCCCCAGAAAGCGCAGGGAGTTGCTGATTATGAGCAAGGGAGAGGGGCTGAAGTATGAAGAGATAGCCGAACGCACCGGTCTTTCCGTAAATACAGTCCGCAACCAGATATCCCGCGCACTCCGAACCCTTCGCGCCAGCGGCAACGATATTCTTCCGATGGTACTTTTTACCGGACTATTCGTCTTAATGGTAAAAAGAGCCTTATATGAAAGAAGATATTCTTGAATTCGTAGCACGCTACTTCAAGCCGCACGCCCTGGACCGGAATCGCGCCTGGAGGCGTATCAGTGCAGGAAGACGCAGCGGATGGCATCCGGCCTACACCCTTGCCACCGCGCTTGCCGCCTTGGCAATCGGCCTTTTCCTATTTATCCCGGGCAAAACCGGCATGACAGTGATTCCGGCTTCCGCATCAGCGCAGACCGTTGCTCTTCCTGACGGCACCCTCTGCACCCTCGCCCCCGGCGCAACCATTTCGTTCCACGGCAAGCATTTCGCCCACAACGACAGAATCGTGCAGATGGGAGGCAAGGTGTACTTCGAAGTAGAAAGGAACGAGCGGCTTCCATTCCTCATCCAGGCATCAGACGCGGTCGTGACGGTACTAGGAACCCGTTTCCAGGTAATTCAGGACGCCGACAGCACGGCAGTGGACGTAGTAAGCGGGCGCGTATCCTTCGCCTCCGCAAATAACCCTGATGAAGGAATCGTACTCGAGCGCGGTATGCACGCAGCACTCTTTTCCGGCGCCGCCAGGGCACGTCTTACCGCACCGGCATCACTCAACCCCGCAGCCTGGGCGACCCACGTTTTTACATATGAACAGGCTCCGCTTCCTGATGTCCTCCTGGATGTTTCCGAGTGCTTCGGGTGCACGCTGGAATGCGATGCAACCGACCGCAGGCTCAGCGGCACTCTCCGTGCTGAATCTGCCCGCGAAGCAGTCCAGCTTTTAGAAGAGACGCTTGACATAAAGATAACGATACTATGAAAAAACTGATTTCGGTTCTAGCCGCCTTGTGCCTCTCCTTCGCCATGCTTGCGCAGGAGCAGCCCCTTGGCGCCATTGAGAACAGATTCGGCGTGAGTTTCATTTATGACGCATCGCTCCGGCAGAAGCTGGAGACGTTGAGCGCCGTCCCGGCTGCAACACTTGAGGAGTCCCTCGAAAAGACGTTCGCCGGCAGCGGCATCGGCTGGCAGGTACGGGGGTCAAATGTAATACTCAAGCCGACCCGCCTCCCACTCCGCAAAGCCGGCGCCGTTACGCTCAGCGGTTACATAACCGACTCAGCATCAGCAGAACTCTTAATCGGAGCTGGCGTGCTGGCAGAAGGCACGCATGGCACAAGCACAGGCGGAGTGACCAACGAATACGGCTTCTACACCATCACCTTGCCTGCCGGATTCTACCGGCTCCGTGCGGCGCAACTCGGTTATGCTGATTTCGAAACGTCGCTTTACCTCAGACGCGACACCACGCTCAACATCGCCCTTGATTTCAACGCCCGTCTCGATGCTGCCCGTATCGTATCCCGCAAGGACGCAGGACTGCAGTCGGTTCTGCCGGGAGCAATCGAGGTGCCGGTGTTGCAGCTCAAAAACACCCCGTCGCTACTTGGTGAGGCCGATCTGGTCAAAGCCTTGCAGCTGCTGCCCGGTGTTCAGGGAGGAGTGGAAGGCTTCTCCGGCATGCATATACGAGGCGGCGGGCCCGAGCAGAACCTCGTGCTGCTCGATGGCGTCCCAATCTACAATATGGATCATATGCTCGGTCTTTTCTCCATCTTCCAACCGGAGGCGGTGAAGGATCTCACCCTATACAAGGGTTCCTTCCCTGCCCGTTACGGCGGAAGGGTCTCCGGCATTCTGGATATCCGCACCAATGACGGCAACATGAAGCAGACGCACGGTTCCTTCACTGTGGGCGTTCTCAACGATAAATTCCATCTGGAAGGCCCCATCGTGAAGGACCGCCTGAGTTATTCCATCAGCGCCCGAGGCCTTCACAGTATCGTTGCGGAGCCCTTCCTGAGGATGTTCCTCAAGGATACGTACGTCAATTATTACTACTACGACCTCAACGGAAAGCTCTCCTGGAGGATTACGGATACCGACCACATTTTCCTTGGAGTCTACCACGGCCGGGACAATGCCGCTTATAAACAGGTAACGGACAGAATACAGCACAAGTCGGACGGTGATTGGCCGCTTCATGAACAGACCGACCTTGGTCTGGGCTGGGGCAGTTCACTGGCCTCGCTGCGATGGAACCACGTTTTCGGCGGGAACCTGTTTTCCAACGCCACTGTCTTTTACAGCCATTTCGATATGAAAGCCGGATTGGGGAACGCCACGTCCAGTCTCCGGGAAGGTTTCGGACAGTCGAATTCGTGGACCATAGACTATGTGTCCGGAATATCGGACATCGGGGCCAAAGCGGATTTCGACTGGACTCCATCGCCTTCGCACATAGTTAAGTTCGGCGCCGAATACATGCACCATCATTTCAGGCCCGAGGCTTATGAGGCTTCCGTGTCTGCGATACTGGATGAGAAACATGAAGACTCGGAAAAAGACAAGAAAGATTACTTCGGCAACGAAGCTTCCCTTTATGTAGAAGACAACATGCAGATAGGCTCACGGCTTGTCCTGAACCCGGGATTGCACCTGACCTTGTTCAATACCCAGGGGCGTAACTACTGGTCGCTGGAGCCGCGTGCCGCCGTGAAGTTTGATGCCGGAGCCGGTTTTTCGTTCAAAGGTGGATATTCGCGAATGGCTCAGTACGTTCACCTCCTTTCTTCTACGGTAGTCCCGCTTCCCCTGGACATCTGGGTGCCCATCACGGCCAACATCCCCCCAATCACCTCCGACCAGTTCTCGCTAGGGGCATACTATGATGGCCTCAAAGGATGGGAATTCTCCATTGAGGGATACTACAAGAAGATGCGTAACTTACTGGAATTCAAAGAAGGAGTGATGTTTCTCGCTAATACGGAAGGATGGGAGAACCAGGTTGAAACCGGAGACGGCACCGCACAAGGCATCGAATTTTTTGTCCGCAAGACATCCGGAGCCACGACAGGCTGGATTTCATATACGCTGGCTAAAAGCGAACGTGTTTTCCCCGACGGTTCCATCAACCTCGGAAGGCCTTTCCCTTACAAGTATGACCGCCGTCATAGCGTCAATGTCGTGTTGAACCACAAATTTTCCGATCGCGTAGACCTGGCAGCATCGTGGGTGTTCTATTCCGGAAGTTGGATGACGGCGCCTATGAGGCACACCAAAATACTTGTCCCTGAACAATCCTGGAGCGGACATGTCAATTACAGTACAGGAAGGAACAATTACGAATTGCCTCCGACGCACAGGCTCAATGTCGGCGTCAATCTCAGGCGTCACACGAAAAGAGGCGGCGAGTCCGTCTGGAACCTCAGCCTGTACAATGCCTACAATGCTATGAACCCCAACCTTATGTTCTACAACTACGATTCTTACATGAACCCGGATGAGAAACTGACAATCGACAAAGACATCGTATTCCTCACCAAGATAACCGTACTTCCCATTATCCCCGCTTTCAGCTATACCCTTACATTCTGATTTGCCATGAAAAACTTTTATATTCTTTTCTTTTTTCTGCTGACGGCCGGATGTACTTCCCGCATCGACCTCCATTCCGGCGAGCCCGAGAATCTTCTCGTACTTAATGCCCGATTGCGGACAGATGAAGAGTGGCACCGCGTCGAGGTTTATATGAGCACGTTAAGGGAGGGGTCATGTCAATACATTGATGACGCGAAGATTGATGTTTATATCAATGGCAACTATCTCTGCCAGGCGCAATACTACACATACGAAACATTTCCTGACAGGCCAGCGAATGACTACCACCAAATGTTCAAATACGGCTTTTTTGCCGGTTATTATTTCGAAGCCGTACTTGGGGAAGGGGATGTTATCAAGATAGAGGTTTCGAGGGGAGGCCTCAGCGCATGGGCCGAGGCTACTGTACCACGTGCCGTGGAGCTCGTTTCCGTGGATACGTTGACCGTGAAGGAGAATCCCTATTTTGACGGTTCAGATGCCTTGGAATGCAGGCTCCGCCTGAGAGATGTCCCCTTGGAAGATAACTGGATGCGCCTTCTTCTGGATTATCATGTCGATGATTTGGCTCATTATGAAGGCGCTCCCGACACACTCATAACGTATCAGAACATCTATGATTTCCCTGTGTTTTTCGACGATGATCCATACTTGCGCGGCGATTTCCATTCTTCCCGGGAGCAGTCTGCAATACAACAGACCAGTCTGAACCTTCCGCTTGTAACGAACAAGTACTTCATCTTTACCGATGAAGGATTCAGGAATTCAGAATACACGGCGCTCGTTTATCTGAGAACGAACAGTTTCTACAATCCTCTTCCGGCACCTTTCAATTTTACATCCAACTCCCGCCTAACCTTCCGCCTGTTGACGTTCAGCCGGGACGAGTACCTGTTCTATCGGGCATACACCAATGCCTCAATCAACGGTACGCTTTCTTCCGACATAGCGTCACAGATATTGTTCGAGCCGGTAACCTTTCCCAGCAATGTTGAAGGCGGCCTCGGATTCGTCTGCGTTGAAGCCGCCTCAAGCGCCGTATTCGACTTCAGCAGGGAAATCCCCGCAATGGTTCCGACAATGTGAGTGACGATACCCTGCTGTTTTCGTGGACCTATGTAAGCAAAAACGGCCGTTTTCGCTTACATAGGTGCCGGTTCTTGGACCGGTATCAGCACTCGGCCGGGGACCTGCGCCGGCAGTAGCGTCACTCGGCCGGAGACCTGCGCCGGCAGCAGCGTCCCGTCGAGGGCATACGAAGACAGGCTGGCGATTTGCCAGCCTGCCTTGTGCCCCTAACGGGACAATTCTCGAACCTTTTGATGGAGGGATTGGAAAGAATATGGGAGGTACATAAGTTTCTGCCAGATCCTAAATCCATTAGAAGAATAATCGACATTTCCTAACAATTACAAGCTTGTAATTGCTTGGAATTACTGGTTATGTCAGCTATATTTGTAGAAAATGGTTTTGTATGAGTACGAAGGAAGCTCTCCAGCTATTCGGAGAAAGAAAGATTAGAACCGCGTGGAGCGAGGAAGAAGAGAAATGGTATTTCTCAATTATAGATGTCGTAGCCGTGCTGACGGACAGTGCCGATCCAAAAAGGTATTGGAGTGTTCTGAAAGTTCGCTTGAAGAATGAAGGTGCTGAACCTACTACAATTTGTAGTACTTTGAAAATGAAGGCTACCGACGGAAAGATGCGCCAAACAGATGTGGCCGACCAGCAGCAACTTTTCAGGCTTATTCAATCTATTCCATCTCCCAAGCAAAGCAGCCCAAGACCTTCAATCAAAGTAGAAACATCGCCCGTGAAGGTGGCAGCATTGCCGGGGAAGCTCGCGAGAATATTGAGAAACGAGTCGGCACCAGCGTCGTGACCTCACTCAACGCAAAGGACAAACCAGCCCTGGAAACAGGTACGCCAGAGATTGATAACCAATAAGCACAGTTGTGCCGTATAAAAGCTTTTTACTTCCTGTGTCCGCCAAAGAAACTCCATCCGACGCCGATGGAGATTACTGATGGCGAGCCTCCGAAGAATAGCCGGTACTCTGCAGTAATGCGAAGATGGTCCCAGAATTCACAGCCTCCGCGGAAAGACAGGAACGCGTTGCTTGCCTTTGTTGTGGTTCCGTCGTGACCTAACGGGTTATTTGGATTCAAGTACTCACCGTTGTAATACCCGGCTCCGAGCCCTGCAAAAGGTGCTACATTATTCCAATTACGCCAGTTGTAATCCACATGTGCACTATACATTGCGCCGGAGCTGAACTTGATGCCATGCTTAGGACTCTCTATGAAAAGAGCCGAGTACTGAAGTCCGAGGTCCCAGGGTGAGCCAACTATATTGTATCGCGCCTCGGCCTCAAGCTTCATGCCGCTGCCAAGTTTTAGCGGCGTTGCAAATCCGCCCCCAATACCTATCTCAAAGTCCTGGACATCATCTCCGATTCTCTGGACTGTTTGCTTTTCCTCCGGCAAATCCCAAGAAGCATCAAGCTGCTGGGCCATCGCAATTGATGAGCTCAGCAGCATGCAGATCGCAGACAGAAAAGTGAACCGTTTCATTAAAACCTAGATCATCATTGCCAATGCAAAGTTACAGAAAAATATCGAACCCTCTTCCTTCTTATCACCCCGACGGATATCCTGTTGTAAATCAATCGATTACGTGGAAAGAAAAACCGGACTTCTTGAAAAAGTCCGGTCTGGTGCCCGAGGGGGGACTCGAACCCCCACGCCTTTAAGGGACAATGGATTTTGAGTCCATCGCGTCTACCATTCCGCCACTCGGGCAAAGTGAGGGTGCAAAGTTATTTAAATTATCGCAATTTTCAAATATTCCAGAATTTGGTGTAACTTAGGGCTTTCATTAAAAAAGTCAGTTATTATGAAAAAGATTTTAGTCCTTCTTGCAGCCATCGCGCTCATGGTAGCCTGCGACGGCATCTCCAGCCTCCCCAAACAGTTCACCCAGCTCGCCGACAAGGTGGAGAAGAAGGGTGAGACCTTCTCCGCAGAGCAGTGGGAGCAGATCAGCGACCAGCTGGACGCACTCACTGAAAAGTACAACGACAACATCGACAAGTTCAACGCAGAGCAAAAGCAGGAAGTCAACAAGGCCATCGGCAAGATCCAGGCAGGCATCCTCAAAGCCGGCCTCGGTGAGGCTGCCGACGCAGTAGGCGAACTCGTGGAAGGAGCCAAAGGCTTCCTCGAAGGCCTGACGGGCGGCGACAAAGGCGACAAGGAATAACAGCCGCCCCCGCCTATGATTTGCACCTGCATACAGAACAAGAAATACGGCGAAATCCTCGACCTGCTGCAGGACCTGGAGATGGCGGAAATCCGCCTGGACCGCTGCACGCTTTCGGATGAGGAAATCACCGAACTCTTCGCCCAGACCGACATCCCCCTGATAGCCACCTGCCGGGCAGCCCATACGCCAGGGCAGGACGGGGCCCCGTCCCCCGACTGGTCGGAAACGGAACGCAAACTCACCCTCGCCGTCCAGGCGGGGGCGCGTTTCGCCGACCTTGAGATCGAAGCCCCGTCGGAAGTCAGCCGCCGTTTCCAGAAACTCTGCCGGGAATGCGGCACCGAGCTTATCCGCTCCTGCCACGATTTCGAAGGCACCCCCGATGAAAAGGGCCTCCAGATGGCCCTGGCGCGGTGTTTCCGCTACGGCGCCGACATCGCGAAGATCGTGACCATGTGCCACACGCCCGAAGACGCAGCCCGCATCGAAGGGCTCTACAGCATCATCCTCGAAGACGTGGACTCGCTGCAGGGCCGGCTGATTGCATTCGGAATGGGCGAGGAAGGCCGCAACACCCGCATCAGCTGCCTTCGCCGCGGAGCCCCGTTCACCTACGCCTGCCTCACGGAAGAAGAGGCCACGGCCCCGGGGCAGTTCACCACGGACGAACTCACGGACCTGATCTACGAAGACACCGACGGATTCTACCGCAGCGGTCTGCGTATGCCCGCCTCCAAGAGTTTCGCCCAGCGCGCCATCCTGGCAGCGGCACTGGCGGAAGGCACGTCGCACCTGTATGACTACACCTCCTGCGAAGACAGCGAAGCCGCGCTCCAGGCGGCAAGGTCGCTGGGCGCCGATGTGCAGCAGGACGGCAGCACGCTGATAATCACCGGAATAGGCCCCATCAAGCAGGACCTCGGACTGCCGCTCCTCAACGTCGGTGAGTCCGGCCTGCTGGCGCGCCTCTCCATCCCGGTGCTCTCGGCAATCAACGGCATCCCCTTCGCACTCGAAGGCTACGGCACCCTCACCCGCCGTCCTATGGACCAGGCAGCCGCAATCATGGCCGCCTTCGGCGTGCTCATCAACAACCTCAACGAGAACGGCCTGCGTGAAATTCACGTCCCGCTGACCGTGCGCGGCCGCCTCATCCCGGGCAACGCCGAAGTCAGCGGCGCCGGCGGCTCGCAGCTGATTTCCGGCCTGCTGATGGCACTCCCCCTGTGCGACAAAGACAGCACCTTCCACGTCAGCGAGCCCAAGAGCCTCCCGTATATGTACATCACGCTGGACGTCCTGCGCCACTTCGGCATCAGCACCCGCAGCGAGATGGAAGGCGACGCAGAAATGCTGGAGGCCGAAGACTGGGGCGGCTGCACCGGCATCACCTTCAAGGTGCGCGGCGGCCAGAGCTACAAGGCGGCCGACTTCAGCATCGAGAGCGACTGGAGCGCCGCCGCCGGATTCCTGGTGGCAGGCGCAGTGTTCGGCAGTGCCGAAATCGACGGCATGGACATGAAATCCATACAGGCCGACATAGCCATCATCGACGTGCTGATAGAGGCCGGCGCCATGGTCTCACAGCTCGACGACGGCACCATCTGCGTGCGCAGGGCCCCTCTGGAAGCATTCAGTTTCGACCTCAACCACGCCCCCGACCTCTTCCCGGTGGTGGCGGTGCTTGCCGCCTTCTGCGCCGGCGAGTCCCGCATTGCCGGCCTCGGCAGGCTTGCGGGCAAGGAATCCAACCGCGCCACCGCAATCATCGACATGCTCAGGCAGATGGGTGTGGAGGCATCGGCAGACGGCGACTTCCTGATGGTCCAGGGCGAAACCTGGACAAGCCGCCTGCTCAGCGGCCGTCTCCTGCGACCGGGCGCCTACACGTCCAGCCACGACCACCGCATGGCAATGGCCCTCAAGGTGGCATCCCTCGGCGCAGGCGGCCCCATAGAAATCGACGACACCGCCTGCGTGGGCAAATCCTTCCCGGGATTTTTCGAAGCATTCGACTGATCATGAGAGTATTCACAGAAGAGACTATAGCCCGGGCGTGCCGGCAGCTCAACATCGCCAGCCCCGGCAAGGCCACGATCATGGACAACTCCAAACTGTCTGCCTACCTCGAGACACAGACAGGCATACCCGTGATCCACATGGAGTTAGGTTCTCCCGGATTCGCCCCCAACCGCATAGGCATCGAAGCCGAAAAGGCGGCCCTCGACGCAGGGGTCGGCTCGGGCTATCCTCCAACCGACGGCCTGCCGGTGCTGAAAGAAGCCTCGTCCCGTTTCGTCAAGGCATTCCTGGGCATAGACCTTCCCCCTCTCTACCACATCCCCACCACCGGCTCCATGCTGGGTGCCTTCGGGGCCCTTGCCGGAGTGTCGCAGTGCTTCGAAGGCCGCAGCAGAATCCTGGTCCTGGAGCCCAGCTTCTCCGCCAACAAGCAGCAGATGGCCATACTCGGCACACCCTGGAAAGGCCTGGAAATCGCAGACTTGCGCGCAAAAGGCCTGGAGCAGGCGCTCAGGGCGGAGCTCTCCGGCGGCGACTATGCCGGAATCATGTATTCCAACCCCAACAACCCGTCATGGATGTGCCTGACGGAGGAGGAGCTCGCAGTCATAGCAGGCCTTGCCCGCGAGACCGGAGCCGTGGTGATAGAAGACCTTGCATACTTCTGCATGGACCTTCGCGGCAGCGGCTACGGCACCCCCTACATCGAGCCCTACCCGCCCACGGTGGCCCGCTACACCGACAACTACATCATACTGCTGTCCGCCTCAAAGATCTTCTCCTACGCAGGCCAGCGCATAGGCGTGATGTGCGTCGGGCCCGGGCTCTACCACACCCGCTTCCCTGCCCTTGCGGCCCGATACGGAGGCTCCGGCATCTTCGGCCTTTCGATCACCGGCTGCATACTGGACATGATCACCTCAGGCTGCACGGCGAGCACCCAGTACGGGCTTGCCGCAATGATGGACAGCAGTTGCGAGGGGCGTCTGGACTTCGTCTCTGACGTCAGCGAATACGGCGCCAGGGCTGCCAGGATGAAGGAAATCTTCCTGCGTCATGGTTTTACGCTCAGCTATGCGGATGATGCCCGCGGGCCACTGGGAGACGGATTCTTCTTCACCCTTAGCCGCGCCGGAATGGACAGCGGCCAGCTCGTGGACGCACTGCTTGCCTACGGGGTGAGCACCGTGAGCCTTGAGAAAATGGGCAGCGCACGCAACGGCGTACGAGTCTGCTCCAGCCGCATCAAAGGCGACCAGTTCGAACTTCTCGAAGAGCGTATGGCGGCATTCGACGCCGACCTGCGCTAGCGGATTCCGTACTTGCGGAGTATCCTCAGGACGGGCTTTTCGATCGATTTCGCCCAGAGGGTGTAGCCGTAATTGTCGGGGTGGACGCCGTCCACGCTGGCCTCGTGGCTGGCCGGGCAGGCATCGGGGCAGATAAAATAGACGTCTTTGTATTTCCTGCGTCCTTCGGGGCTTGATTTGAGCTCCTTGAATATGGAAGCGGCCATGTCCATCTTGGCCTGCTCCTTCTCGTCCTCGGCCGTGTTGAAATTGCGCCTTTCGCGGTAGATGGTCTGCTGGAAGATCATGGGCTTGCCGGGATGTGCAGCTATCATCCTGTCGATGAAGGGCACCAGGCGTTCGCGTATCATGTCGGCTTTGGGGTTGGAGAAGGCATCGAACACGAAGGCGTCGGCATCCACATCCACCAGCACGCTGCAGAAGTAATCCTGCAGCATGCACCTGCCGCTGCAGCCCAGGGAAAGCATCTGGATGCCGGTGGCGCGGGAGAACTGGGCCGGGTAGGCCATTCCGGCACGGGAGGTGCTGGAGCCGTGGGTGTAGCTGGAGCCCCATATCGCCACGCGGTGGCGGAAAGGATTCCCGGCCGCCTGGATGGATGCGCCCTTCTCCACGCCCACCTTTATGGAGTACTCTTCGCTGTAGAGGGGAAAGTAGAGCAGGAATTCATGCTCCGAGCCGTCCATGCTGCTGATGAGCGTGACGGGGTCGGACAGTTTGGTCCTTCCGGTCACGCCGGACGAGGCCCATATCCACCTGCCGCCCTCGCGGACATAGAGGTCGTAGCCGCGGGCAGAGATGATGTTGGTGTTGACGGGATCGTCGACGTGGCCGTAGCTGGTGAGTATGCTTATGCTCCTGGAGTCGGTCCTGAACGCGCAGGCCATTCCGGAGGTCATGCGCACCATCTCGTTCTCGCGCTTGGTGAAGCCCTTGTAGAGGGTCGTGTCCACCCTGTGGTAGGGATTGGCCGTCTTGCCGGGCATCAGTTTTCCCACGAGGGTGAGCTCCGACGCTTCGGTGTAGACATATTCGACACTGGCGGCGGAAGCAAGCTGCAGCGTGGCCGCAAGAAGCAAAAAAATGAAGAAGGTCTTTTTCATCGTAAGATAAGTTTCCACAAATATATTTATATTTGCGATAATTAACTAAAGAATAATCGAGATGAAAAAAGTACTTGTCTCCTTGATTGCCGCTATCGCACTCTGCATCAGCGCATCTGCCCAGAGAACTTCCGTGCCCTACGCCGGAATCAGCGTCATATTCAACTCCAAGAGCGAGACCGGCGCCGGTCTTGTCGGCGGTTTCCGCAACTACAACAGAGACAAATTCGTGTCCGTGGGCATCGGAGCTGAAGGCTACACCTTCTTCGTGCCCAACACCAAGCAGTTCGGCATTTTCGGGGTTCCTGAAATCGGCATTGCCATCGGTCCCCGCAGTTTCAAGGTCTATCCCCATACCGGCCTGATGTTCGGCTACGACACCGTGACCGCCGGCTTCGCCTGGGGCGGCAAGAACGGCCTCGCCTTCGACTTCGGAAGGAATTTCACCCTTGACTTCTCGACCTACTCGCCGAGCTACAACTTCCTGGCTTCCACCTACGCGATCGGACTGATCTGGCGCTTCGGCAGGTAGCCTGCGCCCGACGGCCATGAAACGTATTCTGCTGGCTGCTTGCTGCGTCCTGGCGTCCATCGGCGTCGGGGCGCAGTCCACAAGTATCACCGGCTTCGGGCTCGACAAGTCCGACAAAGAGGCGGTCCGGCAGATTCAGGAGCGGATGGACAAGATCCACCGCCTCCAGCACCGCCCCACTGTGGCCCTCGTGCTCGGCGGAGGCGGCGCGAAGGGCGCCTCCCATATTGGAGCCATCAAGCGCATCGAAGAGCTCGGCATCCCTGTGGACATGGTGCTGGGCACCAGCATAGGAGGCCTCGTCGGAGGCATGTACGCCCTCGGTTATGACGGCAACTACCTCGACTCCCTCATACGTTCGATAGACTGGGAGCTTGCCCTCAGCGACAACATTCCCCGCAGCCGGGTGGCCCGGTCGCAGCTCAAATACAAGGAATCGTTCATCGCATCCATCCCGTTCTACCATAGGGACGAGGTGGAAAAGGACCTGAAACTCAAGGATATACTACTCTCCCGTTCGCTGGCCCCCTACCAGAGCGTGCTGAAGAACAACCTCCTCCGCGGCCTGCCGTCCGGAGTGGTGGAGGGGCAGAATATCTACAACATCTTCACCAGCGTCTCCGCCGGCTATGCCGATTCCCTGGATTTCTTCTCCCTGCCAATCCCCTTTGCCTGCGTCGCCACGGATATGGCTTCCGGCAACGCCAAGATATGGCACAGCGGAGACCTTGCCACGGCGATGCGCTCCACGATGGCCATCCCGGGACTCTTCACTCCCGTGCGCAACGGCGGGATGGTGCTACTGGACGGAGGCATGCTCAACAATTTCCCGGTAGACCTGGCCGTGAAAATGGGCGCCGACATTGTCATCGGCGTGGACATCTCGGACGAGAACCACGAGTTCTACTCGCTCAACAACATGATGGACATACTCTGGCGGGGCCTCGACATCTTCTCCAACGACGACTACCAGCTCCATCCGGAGATCACCGACGTGCGCATCAAGCCCGACCTGCACGAATTCAACATCCTGAGTTTCAACACGGAAGCGATTGCCACCATCCTTGGCCGAGGCTCTGAAGCCGCACTTGCGGCAGACAAGGAGCTGCAGGTGGTAAGGCACCTGACCAGGGCTGCCGGCAGGCACCTGCAGGCCCCTCCGGCCCGCGACGTCAACGAGGAGGCGCTGCAGATCGGCGGCATCGACCTCGAGGGCGTGGCCCCCGCCGACACCGCCTTCGTGCGCGCCTTGCTTTCAATTTACCCCGGCGACCGGCTCACAAGGGCGGACATCGAAAGGGAGACCTCCAAGGTCTTCGGCACCGGCGCCTTCGAACACGTGTCGTACCGTCTCACAGGGGCGCAGGAGCCCTACCGGCTGAAGATAGTCTGCCGCCAGGGCCCCGTCCACCACTTCGGCCTGGGCCTGCGCATCGACACGGAAGAAGTCACCTCCCTGCTGCTCAATTTCGGATTCAACGTCCACGACCTGAGCGGCCACGTGTTTGAGACCACCATGAAGATTGCCAACAACCCCTACATCGAAGGCCGCTACAGCTACCGCCCCCGCAAAGGCCCCACGTTCAACCTGACCTCGTCGCTCAAGGTGGTGAACCGCAATCAGTTCAACTTCATGGGCAACCTCTTCTCGTTCGAATGCACGGACGTGCGCCAGGAGGCCTACCTTTCCTGGGAGCGGCGCCGCGCCTGGGCCTATCGCATAGGGGTGCGCAACGACTACTACGCCTTCGGCTCATTGCTCACTGACAAGCCGCTCGTGGACTTCGACTCACGGAACCAGACCAACGACTACCTGTCGCTCTGGACCGACTTTTCCGTGGACACCTTCGACGACGCCTTCTTCCCTCGCTCAGGCTGGCAGACGCTGGCCAGCTACAGCTTCAATCCCGGGGGCCTGGCCACCCGCTCGGCGCCCTTCCACACCATGCAGCTCAACGCCAAAGCGGCATTCAGCCCGCTTTCGTGGCTCACGATACTGCCTTCCGCCGAGGTCCGCAACCTGTTCGGCAAAGAAATCCCGCTGCCCTACGGCAACATAATAGGCGGACAGCTCAGGGGCCGCTACCTGGACCAGCAGATCCCCTTCATAGGGATACCCAATGCTTCCGCCGCGCTCCCGGCCCTTGCAGTAACGGGGCTCGAAGTGCGCGCGAATCCATGGAAAAACCAGTATTTCTCCCTGAGCGCCGCGGCAGGAGCCACCGCCGACAACATTCCGGATTACTTCAACCCCGAAGGCAGCACCCTGGGCTTCTACGGCTTCGGGCTGGAATATGCCATCGGCACACCTGCCGGACCGGTCAAGGCAAACCTCAACTGGTCAAGCGTTTCCAAAGCCCTGGGACTCTATGTCTCGCTGGGATTCGACTTCTGATTTATTTCATCGAGTGCGCCGGTCACGAGCGTCCTGAGATTGTCGGTCCCGGGACGGTAGTGTATTGCGTGCATCCCCACGGCAATAGCCCCGTCCACGTTTTTGCGTGAATCGTCTATAAAGAGGCACTCCTCCGGCCTGCAGCCGCTTTCGGAAATGGCCGTGAGATAGATTTCCGGATCGGGCTTGAGCATACGCATCTCGTGCGAGAAGAAGAGCTTCTTGAAACTCCCCTCCAGCGGAAGCCCGGCGCCTTCGAAGTTGGGGATATGGAGGCGCATCGACACGGGGTTGTTGTTGCTCAGCATATAGACATCATAGACCTGCGACAGCTCCTTGACCAGCGCCACGTCATCGGGCTGCGGCGTGCCGAAAAACTGTGACTGGCAATACATTATGGTGTCTCTGCCGGTGCCGGGGCGGCAATGCCTCCGGCATTCCTCCATGAAGCCCTCATAGTCCAGGGCACCCTTCTCTATATCAAGGAAGAACCCGTGCTGGTGGCAGGGATCGAGATATTTGTCTATGTCCTCAAATCCGGCGATTTCGCGGTAGGCCTTGATGCACCGGTTCATATCCAGGGGCAGCAGCACGCCGCCCATATCAAAAAAGACAGCTTTGATCATAGTCAGATGATTGTTATAGTTCCTTTGCCCGCATCCATCTTGATGCGGTCTCCGTTCTTCAGGAATTTCGTGGCGCCTTTCACGTTCACGACGGTGGGAAGGCCGTATTCCCGGGCCACGACGGCACCGTGCGACAGGGAGGAGCCGATCTCCGTCACGAGGCCGCTGACGATGGAGTAGTAGGGACTCCATCCTATGTCGGTGAATTTGGCCACCATTATCTCCCCGCGCTGCAGCTGGTTCGCATCCTCAGCGGAATTGACTATGTGGACTATGCCTTCGCATTCCCCGTTGGAGACGGGCACCCCGCGCAGCACGCCGTCGGAAGGGTCCACGTCGAAGACGTCCGCGACGGGTTTGCCGATGTAGATATCGTCAAACGACAGCCCTTCCTGGATAGCGTGAGCCTTGCGCCTCCTTTCTGCGGCCTTCTGCAGGGAGGAATCGCCTTCAATCAGCCGTCCGATTTCCTCGTGGGTGAGGAAATAGATCAGGTCCGCATCCGGAAGCAGCCCCGCTGCCACCAGCTGCTCCGCAAGGCGGGCATACTGCGTCTTGAACATATCTATGAGCAGGATCAGCTCCGACTTGGTGGATTCGCGGTCCACGACTCCCTGCCTGGATTTCTTTGCATAAGATATCGCAGCCGCCTTGAGCAGCGGATTCTTGATGAACGAGAATTCCCTGCCATAGTCGATTTTCTCCTCCTTCTGCTCCAGGTTCATCGGCGAGCGGATGATGCTCAGGAGGTAATTCATAAGCGAAATCTCATCCTCCCGCCATGGCTTGTTGCGCATCTCGGCCTCCTTGATGCAGCGGTGGCCGTGGCGCGACAGGAAGGCCCGGTATTCAGCGTCCAGTTCTGCATTGCCCTTTATGAATGCCAGGAGTTCTTCCGCGCTGAAGCCCTCCGCTTCCGGGCGGCGCGCCTTTATGGAACCCGCCAGCGTCTGGAGGCGCTGCAGGATGTCGGCGCTCTCTATGCCGGGGATGTTCGAAAGCAGGTGCGACACGAACGACTGATACTTCCGCTTGTCCGGGAAATACTTGTCCACCATCATATAGAGGGTGCTGGAGGCGCTGCCTGAATATGCCGAAGCAGCATAATGGTAGATGAGGCTTTCGTCCAGATAGGCTATGTTGGCGTCGATGCTCCGGTATAATTCCCGGCACGAAGACGTGTCGGCAAAGTGCACTTTATCCAGCATCCTGCCGAACTTCTTCATTGCGCGCCTTCCGGAAAACACGAATTTGAGGAACTTTGCCGAATTGATGATCCGGACCAGGGGGCTGGAAAATTTCGCCTGCACCGGGGGATAATCGTGATACTCCCCCATTATGGACAGGTTCATCGACTGAGGATTGGCGATCCCGACCTTCGCATACATATTGTAGAGCAGGTTCATGTCGAAGAACAGATGCCCGGAAAATGAGGAAATCAGCCTCAGGGGCGGCTCCTCGGAGGGGGATTTATACACGCCGGCAAGCCACAGCATATACCGCATGCCGTAGTCAATTGCCTTTGCCGAAGTTGTCAAAGTCAGCGGAGTCACGGCACCGGGCATCATCTCCCCTACGTTACGTTTGGTGAAAAGGTGGGCGCTGATGTCGTCGTCGCGGTCGAATTCTTCGATGTCTATTATTTCCGTGGTGATGGGGCGCATCTGCAGAAGATACAGCACTCCGTCCTTTAGGGCCCATTCCACATCCATCTCCCCGCCGAAGTCCGACCTTATCTTCAACCCCGTGTCATACAGCAACCTGACCTCATCCTCGCTTAGCAGGGAGTCGCCGCATGGGCGGTAGCACTTTCTGGAAATCTGGTAGCGGCGGGCGCTCACCTGCCCGGACACCAGATTCTCGCCCTGGCCCCGGACCGCTTCGATCAGGATGGTGGCGCCGTTGTCCGGGGCGGCCGTGAAAAACACTCCGGCCTTGTCGCTGTCTATCATTTTCTGCACGACCACGTTCATCGCGGCCCCGCCCAGATTGAAATGTCCGGCATAATCGCTCACGCGGCCGGAATCAAGAGACGCGACACACTTCCTGATGCCGTCCATAAGGCCCTCGCGGCCGACCGACAGGCAAGTATCGTACTGGCCGGCATTCGACGCCCCGGCCTGATCCTCATTGGATGCGGAGGAGCGCACGGCCACAGTCTTGCAGCCAAGGGAGTCAAACGCCTGAAGCACAGCCGCTTCGTCTATCTGGTCGAGCTCCGTCAACACAAAGCCCGCAGGGACGTTGAAGCCCCGCCTGACCAGCAGATCCAGGCCCTTCGCCTTCCCTCCAGCAGAATTGTATTTTTCTTCCGGTAACGATCCTAACTTATAAACTCTCATCTCTTTATCCCGCTCAGCGCCCTCTGGTTGAACCAGCGGTCCCTGTTGCCATTGAAGCCGATTTCGAAGATGCCGCGGCACACTTTTCCGTCGATTGTGAATTCAGCTATGTTTTCGTGCAGGACATACTGCCCGTCCTGGAATCGGTAGATCACGCCCGCCAGCACCCTGGCGGCGACATTTATGGTGCGTCCGTCATCCAGGGCCACGGCAAAGGACAGCCCACCGGGCACGATGCCCTTGCCGATCTGCTCCAGGTCCAGGTCAGCACGCAGCCAGTAGTGCTGCCCGGCGCCGTCCCGGTAATTGCCCAGCTCCATGACGCTCATCGCAGGATAAGAGACCATGGAATAGTTGAACTGGCACCCGGCCGACACTGCCATCAGCCACAGGTGGTTGTTCATATAGTTCCAGTCCCGCCTGCCGAACGAGTGGTCACGCACGCAGGGAAGCCGGAAGCCGGAAGTCTCGCCGTTGAGGGTCAAGGTACCTTCCAGGACGCCTTCCTGCTCATAATGGCACTGGCCGTCTATGGATTGCAGCTGCCCGAAAAACGCCTTGTTCCATTTTTCGTTGGCAATTCCGGTGGCCTTTCGCACAGCAGGCATATCGTTCGTGAAATCAATGGGTTCCTGCCCGGGAATGAAGGATGCGCTGAACTCCGCTTCATCTCCTTCATCCAGCGTTCCCTTAAAAGAAAGAGTCCAGCGGTCGCCGTCCCTTTCGACCCGCACGGGCGCTTCGCCGGCAGGAAAAAGCTCCCGCTTCAAGGAGTGCAGTTTACCACCAAGATAAACTGCAAACCAGCTTTCCTCCGAATCCACCCTGAGGCCCAGGCGGGCATAGACCGACATCGATTCTCCGTGCGCCGAGAAATAATAGGAGTTGTTCACCATCGGATCGGCTTCTCCTTCCAGGGAAAAGCCCTCTGCATACTGGAAATCGAAAGGCTTCTGCGCCTTCCTCCTTTCCAGCACCTTGCACATTATCTTCTTTTTGAGAGCGAAAAACATATAAAATTGTCCAGGGCGCAAAGTTACTGATAAATGGCTTATTATCCTTATATTTGTATCTGTTTTTAAGCGACAGTCGTGAAAACTCTTACTGTAATCGGAGCTGGTATTTCCGGCCTGACCTGCGCCATATACGCCCAAAGGGCGGGTTTCAAGACCACTATCCTGGAGAAGGCCGGCGGGCCCGGAGGCGTCTCCACAAGCTGGAAACGCAAGGGCTACACCTTCGAGGGAGGCATACACTGGCTCATCGGTTCCCGGCCCGGACTGCCCCTGCACGACGTCTGGACTGATACGGGAGCCCTTGGGACGAACAATCCCGTGTTCTACAAAGATCCCGTGTACACGCTCATCGACGGGGACACAGTCCTCGAGCTGCCCCGCAGCGCCAAAAAGATGCAGAAAGTCCTCGGGACCTTTTCCCCCCGGGACAAGGCGGCGCTCGCCGTGCTGCGCTTCCACATCTGGTGCTTCACTTTCTTCCACACCCCTATCCTCGACCTCGGCGGCCTCAAGGTCAGGCATCCCCGCCGTTTCTCGCTCCCGGAGTTTCTCAAGATGGGCCCTGCCGTGCTCCTGACCCCGTACCTGATGAGCATCTCCGCCGGACGCTATATCAAACGTTTCCGAAACCCGCACGTGCGACGCCTGCTGGAGACCGTCGTGGACCCGAAAATCAACGCCCTCTCGCTCATCTACACCCTGAGCACCTTCGACGACGGCGACGGCGGCTACCCGGAAGGGGGCTCGCTGCGCATGTCCCGGAACATGGCGGACACATTCACCGCTCTCGGCGGGCAGATCCGGTACCACACGCCCGCGATTGGGGTGCGCGAGACTCCGGAGGGCATCTGCGTGCTCACGGAAAACGGCTCCATCGCAAGCGACGCCGTGGTGATTTCTTCCGACGCCCGCACCGCCATCGACAAGCTCTTCCCAGAGCCCCTCGAGACCCGCTGGGCAAGGCGCCTGCGAAGCAAGCTGCGCACCGCCCAATGCATGTTCGTGGCAATTGGCGTTCGCGCCGACCTGTCCGGATTCCCGCGCTGCATGCAGATCGTGCTGGAGCGCTACTGCGACACCTTCGAGGGCAGCTACATGAGCGAATGGATGCCCTGGCATTTCAATGCCAACGCCCCCATACGCTTCCGGCCGGGAATATTCTTCACGGGCCAGCGGACCGCTTTTTCCGGCGGGCTTCCCGTCGCAGCCGAGACGGGCAGGCGCACCGCCCAGATCCTTTGCAAGAGCTTCGGGATGGTGTTCTAGCGTGGGCTCCGGCTCCAGTCAGGCCTGAAGTTCCCGGGCGTGCGCGAGCAGGTATTCTTCCGCTTCCACGCTCCAAAGCGAATTGTGCGCCTTGCAGATGGCGTCCAGGGCGTCATACACCGGCTTCCCGACTTTTCCGAAGTCGGCGATGGCCGTGAGCGGCATATCCACGTGGGTGTAGATCAGTTTCTTGCCCCCGGGGATCGAGGGCAGGTTCAAGGTGGTGTCGATCACGGAGTTGAGGCCGCCCACGTGGGTGACCATACCGGCCGGGTCGAGGCCCCGTCCCATGATGTCCAGCGCCTCCTTCATGTCTTCGGTGTTGCCTCCGCTGGTGCCCACCACGTGGGTGGAGGCATAGTGGACATTATAGAAATTGAACGGCGCCTTGAACGGCGATTCGGCTGGCCCCGAGAAGAAATTGAGGCAGCCGTCCCGGGCCAGTATGTCATCCGCCTGCTCCACCACCGAAGGCACAGGCGCCATCACCACCACCTCGTCGTAGCCGGATCCTCCCGACAGCCTGCGGAGCTCAGCAGCGGGATTCGCCATACCCGAAGTGTCCACATAATGCAGCTCTATGCCCCGGGACGCAGCAAATTCCGTGGTGTAGAGCTGCGCCGCACGCTCCAGACGCTCCCGGTTGATGTCCGTGACCACGAAAAGCGCCGGCCTGCGGTCTTCGCGATGCAGCACATAGTTGATGCATGCGAGCCCCATCGGGCCCACGCCAGCAAGCAGCGCCAGACAGCCGCCGTCCCTGATTTCCATTTCGTGCCTGTAGGTGCCGGGGGCCACGTGGTAGCAGGCGTGCATGGCTCCGATTACGCACGAGAGCGGCTCTGCAAGCGAAGCCGGGAAGAATCCGGGGCCCCTGTAGGTGAGCAGGCAGTCCATCTCCATCACTTCATTGGGGATGATCACATATGTGGCATCCCCTCCTGCGAATGGGTAGGAATAGCCCGGGGCGCTCATTAGGCCGGCGGGGCCATCCGAGTAGCACATCGCTGGCTGGATGGAGAACTTGTCGCCCTTACGGAACTTATGCTGCCACTTGCCGCCGACTTCGAGTATTTCGCCGGAAAACTCATGGCCGATAATCACGGGGTTGGAGGCAATGCCGCTGGGCACACGCTTGTGGTCTTCTCCCAGGTGGACGGCCTTATATGACGACATGCACAGGCTGTCCGTCACCACGCGGGCGAAGATTTCATCGTCGCGCATCTGCGGAAGCTCGAACTCTTCGAGCCGAAGGTCCGCCTTGCCGTAGAGTCTTACTGCCTTCGTTTTCATGCTGAGAGAACTTTCTGTATGAGTTTGTCTCCTTCTTCGATCATCGCTTCCCTGGGGAGACGGAGGCCGGCCTGGTGCGCCGCAATGGCGCAGGCGCCCCTGTAGCCGGTGGCGAGGAGCTTGTCGCTGAGGGCCGCGGAATCGCGGGTGCGCAGGCGCAGCGGCTCCATTGCGGGAGTGTTGTGTTCGGAGCCGAAACTGACTATGAACCCTTCGTCTTCGAGATAGCCGGCATACTGTTCCAGAACGGCCGTGGAGTTGCGCGTGGTAATGAATTCGGCGCTGCGGATTCCGAGGGCGCGCAGCTGGTCGGCGGCTTTCTGGAGGTCGCACTCGAAGTCGGTGAATCCGCCTTTGGCGTTGTCGCCAAGGAAGGGATAGGTGGTTATGCCTCCCGCCGCTTCGATGATGCCCTGCACGCTCACAACCGGCAGGAAGGCATCCGGCTCCTCGGGCACGAAAGCGGGGCCTCCGGCCTTGAGAAGGCGGCTGCGCAGCTCATTTTCAAGCGCCGCCGGGTCTTCGGAATCCGGATAAAGCGCAAGGCGCAGAGCCTTTGCAAGGTGGCGCTCCCGCACCAGCCCGCGGGTCAGGCGGCTTTTGATCTCGTCGAAGTCGAGCTGTGCCGCCTGCCCCTCGGAGCGGAGATATGCGTTGAGCTTTTCGCACATCCTCGCGGTCTGGGCATTGGCCTCGCCGCGCACCCGGGCAAGCTCCCGGGCGGGGGCGCCGCTCAACACTGGCGGGTAGGCCAGCCCCTTGCCGCTCAGGTAGATACGGCCGGGATTGCCGGGATCGTTGACCCTGAGGCCTGCTGCCTGCATGCCCGTGTCCAGGGCCATGAATTCTATTCCGTAGAGGGGATAGAGCCTCCTTTCGGCGCAGCCGTCGTGCCACTCCCGGAAGCCATCCGTGGAGTAGAAATCGTTGATGCCCACTATCCTGACCCCTTCGGCGGCGGCCTTGTCAAGAGCCTCAGCGATGCTCCCGAAGGCGCTGAAGGAATAAGGCGTGTGGATATGTGCGTTTACGTCCGGAACCATAAGGAAACTTTTTTCAAATGTAGCACTTTTTTTTGTTTCCAAATTCTTTTATATTTGTGGGAAAAATTAGAAATTTCTCACAAATGCAAGAAAATGACGGCAAATACATCTTCGGCGTGGTGAAGGTGGGCGACAAAGGCCAGATAGTAATACCCCGCGATGCACGTAAAATCTACGATATCAAGCCCGGCGACGCGCTGCTCCTTCTGGGTGACCAGAAGGGCATGGCGCTGATGAAGACCGAGATATTCCAGAGCGCAATCGACAGGGTGATGGAGGACCTTCCCAAATGAGAAAGCATTGGATAGACAACCTGCGCTGGGTCACCGTGCTCCTGGTGCTGCTGTACCACGTCATTTACTTCTACAACAACAAGGGTGTCTTCGGCGGCATAGGAGGATTCGGAGAGTATCCGGACTGCCCGCAGTATCAGGACGTGCTGATGTACATCCTCTACCCCTGGTTCATGCCGCTGCTGTTCATCCTGGCCGGCATCAGCGCCCGCTACGCGCTGGACAAGCAGACCGCAGGGGAATGGTTCAGGGCGCGCACACGCAAGCTGCTGGTACCCGGCACCATAGGCCTTTTCGTGTTCCACTGGATGGTGGGTTATTTCAACACTGCCGTGGCAGCCAGGACCGGCGCGTTCGACGGCATGCCGGCAGTGGCGAAATACATTATGATGGCAATCAGCGGCACGGGTCCGTTGTGGTTCATCCAGGTGCTGTGGCTGCTGTGCCTCGTCCTGCTGCTGGTGCGGGCAATTGACCGCAGGAGCAGGTTCTGGGCCTGGTGCGGGAAGGCTGGTATCGTGGTGATCATCCTGCTGGGTGTCCTGTTCTGGCTTGGGGAGCAAACCCTGATAAAGAATCCGCGCCCCGAGTCGCCGGACGGCCTTCTGAACCTCTACAAGCCGCTGTTCTACCTGGTGCCGTTCCTTCTTGGCTACTTCGTGTTCTCGCACGACGAGGTGCAGGAGAAGGTGGGCAAGGCCTGGATTCCGCTGATGGCCTGCGCCGTCGTCGCAGGAGGCGTGCTGATCGGCACCACCTTCGGGCAGGACAACACCTCGCCGCAGTATCTCGGGAGCCCGCTCAACTGCCTCTACGGCTGGCTGATGTGCCTCGCGATGATGGGCTGGTTCAAGGCCCGCTTCGACCGCACTGGGGCTTTTGCGGGCTACATGACCCGCAGCAGCTACGGCATCTACATCGTACACTACCTGCCGGTAGCGGCCCTTGGCTACATGATGAAGACCTACACCCAGCTGCCGCCGGTGGCAATGTACCTTATCCTTGCCGTGGCTGTGTTCACCCTGTCGCCGCTGCTGTACGAGATCATCCGGCGCATCCCGCTGGTGCGCTGGTGCGTGCTTGGAGAGAAGAAAACCGTACGAGGCCGATGAAGGGGTCATTCAAAATGGCATCGATGCTACTCAATATCAATTACTTCTTGTGCGGAAAGCCGTGGGGGAACAGCGTTTCTCCCTGGCCAGCGGATTTCAGCACGCCAAACTCAAAAACAGAATTGCCATGATGCTCAAACCTTCTTCTTCCGTCTGGATGCGCTGGTCGTATCTTGCCCTTATCCCCGTACAGTTCGTATTTCCAATCCTTTTCAAGCTTAAATGAAAAGAACTGCTCTGATCCTGATGTGGATAATGGTCTGCGCCTCTCTTTGGGCGCAGACCACACATCGCGACTCCGTGCTCGTGCAAGCCAGGTATCTTAAAAGTATATACCGCACTGACGATGCCCTGACGGCACTGTCTGCCTTAGTGCAGCCCGGCACCCCGGACGAGGAGGTTCTGGCCGAAATGGCGGACTGCCATTTCCAAAACGGAGATTATGAACAAGCGGCCGACTCTTACTTCCTGCTGTCTTCGCTCTCGCCCGGCAACGTCATCTACAGGATTCGCCGGATGCAGACCTTCTTCAGGATCAAAGCCTGGCCGCAGTGCATCCAGGCAGGGCGCGAAGTGCTTCAGATTGATTCGATTCCGGCGGTGCTAAGCATCATCGGCGACTGTTTCCGGCAGACGGAGCAGGCCGATTCCGCCCTGCATTACTACCGTCGTTCGCTTGCGCAAAAGCCTCTGGACAAAACGGTTCTGTCCAAGGCAATGGGGGTTTTGATAGACCGCCAAGACTATGACGGGGCCATCAGACAGTCTGAAGCATTCCTCACTGAAGACCCCGACAACGCCACCATCGCCCCGCTTGCCGGGCTCGCCCACTACAGGAAAGGCGATTACGAATCGGCCCAAAAAGTATTCCAGCGCCAGGAAGATATAGGCAACGATACGTATCCGGTCCATTATTATCTGGGTCAGAGTTATTGGCACACGAAGGTGATCTACCGGGCGGAGGAGGAACTTCTGGCCGCCTGGCAGATAGATTCCAGCGACGTAAACCTTGCCTATTCGATTGCCGCGGTGAAATCCGAGGCATATCGCTGGCCATTTGAGAAAGAAGTCAAGCCCTGGCTGGACAAAGCGATGGAGATGATCCAGCCCGACCCCGCAATGATGTCCCGCCTGCATCAGCAATATGGCTTGGGTTATTACAAGACGCAAGCTTCCTGGGATAAGGCAATAGAGCACTACAAAAAAGCCTACAAGTATAACCCGAAGTTCATTTCGGCCCTCTCCACAATTGCCTATTGCTACGAAGTCAACAAAGACTACAAAAACGCCCTGGAGTGGTACGAGAAGTACCTGAAGGTGGCGAAGCCCGGCTCCAAGGGCTATGAATTCGCCACCAAGAGCATAGAGTATCTCAAGGGCGAGCTGTTCATGGTAGAGAAATAACACATTGGGTTGCAGGAGGCCCTGCTGGGAAGCCATTCCAATCTCGGGACCATAGGTTTATATCCCGCCGCCATCTATGCGGCCGCGGATGGAGGCAAAATTGGGCTGCAGCATATAGCGGCCCTTGTTGCCCTGCTCCCTGGCCTGCGCGGCCAGCCGGCCGATCTGGGATTCAGGACGGCGGCCCACATCAATGATGAGACTGTGCACCGTGCCGCTGAATGAAGTCAGCATCGGCACGTCCCCGTTTGAATCTCCCGCCACCAGCACAGGGTCTGCGTTGCCGTGCAGGGGAGCCATCAGGGCGCTGATGCACTCCACTTTTCCAGACGCGATGGTCTGCACATAAGAAGGGTCATACTCCGCCTCCAGTTTGTCCCCGGGGACGAAGCGAAGGCCGAACACCTGCTCCGGAGGCAGGCCCACGCCCAGTTCGGGATCGCACGCCAGCACCTCGACTATCAGCTCCAGCGACGCCGAACACACGTAGGGGGTAATCCCCCCGGCCTGAAGGCAGCGATACAGGTCTTTCATCTCCGGAGAGAACCATATGCCGCGCTCCACTGTCCCGCCCCACTTCCCGTCGGGAGACGTCCACTCTTCTACCGCCAGCTTGTCCGTGCCCATCTGGTCCAAGATGGCGTCGCGCACCACTTCCCTGGCCTCGGCCTCCGTGTAGCCCGCCAGCAGGCCAGGCATCCAGAGCAAGGAAACTTCGCTGCCAAAAACATCGTCCATCCCCAGCAGCAGCGTGGCCATACGGGCGCGAAAATCCTTATATACGTCAGTTAAGTGAATCTGTTCCAAGGTCTTCCCCGCATCCCGGAGCGCCGAAAGTTGAGTGAACTCATCCCGCAGCACGGCCCCCATATCGGCAAAGGACACGCCGCCAATCTTCTGGGCGTCATCCGGAACACCGTCCAGGAAGCCGTGCCCGGGAGCGTCGGCGAACCTCAGATGCTCAACCTGATACACCCAGAGGGCCTGCGAGACATCGTGCACGATGGAGGTTTTGTCGAAGTCGAACACGGCGTAGGCGCCTCTATCCATCTGAGCAGCAATGAGGCTGTTCAGATTGGAGCGCACCACCGGATCCCAGTTGCCGGCAGACAGCTGCAGTTCACTGTTCTGTACTCCGGACCGGCACGAAAGCACGACGGCCAGGACGCAAAGGAAGGACAAACGTTTCATGGTTGCCGATTTACTCATTCCGGGCAAAGATATTAATTATTGGGAAATATAGCACATCGCCAAGACAGTTCTATTGCCCTTTTGGAATAGTTTTTTTATTTTTGAAGTATTTAACATTCGCATACTTACCAGACTGCCCTGTTGCTGATTGGTGAGACCGCATAACTGTATTATTCAAATGAAAATCAGAATCACAGCCGTCAGGAAGACTTCTTATCCCGATTTGATGGCAAAATATGAGAACCCTATCGAGCACACTTGCGATGTGCTGGAGGGGCAGGAATGGATATCGGTCGACGGCAGGCGTCCTGAAGGAATGTGTCCTTCGGCCTGGGGCTCCATGAGGGAATTCGTCGAGGCACTCGCCCGTGGCGAGGGAAACTTCTATGACGGATGGATGAAGAATCCGAAGAGCGCCATGATCAGCTGCAACGACGGCTTCAGGCCGGTGAGTTTCTACATCGAAGTGATTTGAACACCAAGGGCCGCATACTGGCGAGCAGCCCCGGGAGCACCCTTTATTATGATGAAAATGGGCTGCTTCGAATACTTGAAACAGACAAGCAAAACGCACAGGACCAGGCAGGCAATAGCTGAATTTCGTTTTTTTACCGATAATCCATCAAGTTCTAGAAGAGTCGGAGAATAATGATTATCTTTGGGCATGGAAAGGATTATCAAAACCATAGGTGTGCTCACCTCCGGAGGCGACGCTCCCGGAATGAATGCCGCCATCCGTGCCGTCACGCGTACGGCACGCTATCATGACATCAACGTCATCGGCATCATGAGGGGCTATCTGGGCCTCATCGAAAATGAATTCGTAAAGTTCACGTCATCGTCAGTGTCCAACACCATCCAGCGCGGAGGCACCATACTCAAGACCGCCCGCTGCGGCGCTTTCATGACCCCCGAGGGCCGCAAGAAGGCCTATGAGAACATGCTGGCCGCGGGCATAGACGCCCTGGTGGTGATAGGCGGCAATGGTTCGCTCACCGGCGCCCAGCTGTTTGCACGGGAGTACGACATTCCCATCATCGGCCTGCCCGGCACCATCGACAACGACCTATACGGCACAGACTTCACCATCGGCTACGACTCCGCGCTCAACACCATCGTCGAATGTGTGGACAAGATACGCGACACCGCCAACAGCCACGACCGCATCTTCTTCATAGAGGTAATGGGCCGCGACGCCGGTTTCCTCGCGCAGAACAGCGCCATAGCCTCAGGCGCGGAGGCCGCCATCATCCCGGAGGGCGATACCGACGTCGACCAGCTCGCCGCCTTTATCGAGAGGGGCAAGCGCAAGAGCAAGAACAGCGCCATCGTCCTTGTGTCCGAGGCCCAGAAGAACGGCGTCGGTGGCGCCTTATACTACGCAGAACGCATAAAGAACGAATACCCACAGTTTGACGCCCGCGTCACCATACTTGGTCATCTTCAGCGCGGCGGCGTACCCTCCGCATACGACCGCATCCTTGCCTCCCGCATGGGCTACGCGGCCATCGAGGCACTCATGGAGGGCCAGCGCAACGTCATGATAGGCATCAAGAACGACGAAATCGTCTACGTGCCCATCTCCCGCGCCGTCAAGAACAACAAACCCATCAACGAGGAGCTTATTTCCGTGCTCAACATCCTTTCGATGTAGGCCGCGCCTCCGGCAGGGGTGAAGATTCGAGCGCATGAAAATGAAAGACGATTTGACTGGAACTGATGATAAGAGAAAGCCTGCGGAACTACATTTACAATGAAGTCATTCCGAAATATGCGGCCTTCGACAAGGCGCATCGGGAAGATCATGCACTAACGGTCATTGAGCGTGCTCTGTCGATGGGCCAGCAGTATGATATCAATGAAGAGATGCTCCTGACGGCTGCGGCTTGTCATGACCTTGGCCTCTCGGTTGACCGGAAAACACACCATTTGGAAAGCGGACGGATTATCCGGGAAGACAAGCGGCTTTCCGAATGGTTCTCACCTGAGCAGATAGAGGCAATCGCCCAGGCTGCGGAAGACCACCGGGCCTCGGCAAAAACGCCACCAAGAAGCATCTATGGCCGTCTTGTTGCCGAGGCAGACCGCTTAATTGTTCCTGAAACCATCATACGCCGGACCGTTCTCTTCGGCCTTTCCAACCACCCGGAGCTGGACAAGGAAGGCCATTGGAGGCGCACTCTGGAACACCTCCACGAGAAATATGCCGAGGGAGGTTATCTTCACCTTCTGATTCCCGGTTCGCCCAATGAGGCCCCACTGAAGCAGCTGCGTGAAATTATTAAAGATGAGCCGCGGCTCCGAACCATCTTTGAATCCATTTACGCAGAAGAAGCAATTCAGGCAGAATAAGTAGACGGAAGTTTTTCGTGCAGTAGAGAACCTTACCCGCGAAGGAGAAAATGCGCAGGAAATTATTGTTTATAAAATAAACTTTATTACCTTTGGAACCAAGACCATAAAATACTGATTATTATGATTCTGAAGAGAATTCCCTACAGCCGGCCGGAGGCAGACGACCTCGAAGCGCTCCCCGGAAGCATCATTTGCGAAAGCGGCGTCATTGGCGAGGCCGGAGATTTTGTTGACGGCGGAGATCCGCTTGTTATTTAAATGTAAACGGTGTTATGAAAGCAATCAGATCATACATATTGGCCGCCCTCGTGCTGACCGCGGCCGCAGCAGTGGCCTGTACCGTCGAAGACCAGCCCTCGCAGATAAAGAATAAGGTGACCTTTGTCGCCTCACTGTCACCGCGCGGTGCCGGTTCCCGCGCCCTGTCCGACCCGGGCGACGGCACCCTTGCATCCTCCTGGACCGTAGGCGAAGAGTTGAGCCTCCAGTACGACAACACATCTTCGCAGCGAGTCGAAGCCGTGGCTACCGTCACTTCGGTGGAATCCGACGGCAGTGCTACCATTACTGCAACCCTTGCCGACCCGGTGTCCTGTACCGCCAGTTTCTGTTATCCCTATTCCAGTTGCACCCTCAATAAGCCCAAGAGCATATTCACCGACCAGACCGGCACACTGGAAGACGTCAGCGCCAACTACGAACTGGTGTCCGGCACCGGTGCCATCGTTGTCAACGGCACCGAGGCTACGCTCCCGCAGAGCGTGGAAATGACCCACGAAACCTGCGTCTGGAAAATGTCCTTCACCGACGGCTCCTCCGACATCACCCCTACGATTACCAGCCTGACTGTCAGCGACGGCAACAACGACTATACCGTTAGCCCTTCCGGCCTTAGCACGATTTTCGTGTCGATGTATCCGACGGCCTCAAGCGCTAATGTCTCGATTGCGGCCACCACTGCCTCCGGAACCTATTCGTTGTCCCGGAGCGGCGTCACACTCGAGGCCGGCAAGCTTTACACCTCCACCGGAGTAGCCCTGTCCGCCTCCTCGGGAGACCCCCTAGAGAAGGCCCTGGCGTTGAAGGAGAATACCTACTCGGTTCAGAAGACCGGTGAGACGGCCCAGGTATTCCCGCTCGATCCGGCATATTCCCAGTGGTATGTCGGTCCAAGCTATATGGACGGGACGCAGGAGGCTATCCATGTAGAAATGATGGACGAAGACCCGGAACTGATGACCATGGGCTGGTTCTCCGGAGAATTCCCTCCGGAGGTGGCCAACCAGCCCACCACCGTCGATGAAGATTTCTGCATGAAGTATAAATGGTCCTCGGCCAAGATGGGCACGATGAGGCTGTCCGGCAGCAATATGCTGGATGCGCATATGGGCCAGGGGGGAAACGTAAAACTGGACGGCAGAAGCAAGTTTTGGATCAAAGTGAAGACCGGTACCAAGAGCTATTCTGGCGACTACCAGTTCCTGTTCGTCTTTGTATTTGTAAACCAGACCTGGGATCCGGATACGGAATCCTATATCTATGGCGACGAATACACAATCTGCGGGAACGCCACCCTGAAGGAACTGATAGCGGACCTCGATAATTTCAGTCTGGATTATCCCAGCAGCTGGGTAGCCCCCGGCAAGTCCATTACCCTGACGGCCAGCTGGACCGCCGGAGCAAAATTCGACTGGAGCAAGGTCACCCTGAACAGCCAGACCCGCAATGGCGCTTCCGGCGAATGGTTCAGCTGGGATGCTTCCACCCAGAAGCTCACCGCCACCCAATCGGCCGAGAATGAGCAGGTGAAACTGACCTTCGGTTACGCAGGAACGGATATGACTGATTACATTACCCTCTACAACGGTCCCGGGTACTCTTCATTCTCTCTTTCGATGCAAAACAGTTCCGCCGATTTTATCCTGGTCGAGAATGATCCTGCTTACGGATGGGGCAGCGACAGCATCTGGCTTACGGTAGATTCCTGGACGCCCGAGGGCTCTTCTTTCACCGGTTACGGCATAGAGATTGACCCCGCTACGGAGAACTACAACAAGTTGTATTACAATCCTTACGGCAAATATGTCGACTTCAAGAAGGGCATCCCGGAAGGAGAGTTTAACCTGATCTTCCGCAGCGTGACCGACCATAACGTCAAGTTCACCATCCCCGTAAAGGTGGTTCATCATAAGCCCACCTCCTTCCAGATTACCTATAAGCACAGTAACGGCGCTTTTGAACCCTGGACCAGTGGCGGAGAAAACGGCGTGTGCAATTATCCTATGGGTATGGAAGTGGGTGTGATTACCACTCCGGAAGACGCCTACTGGAACTGGGCCTATGTAGAACTGGCCTACGATTACGACGGCTTCTCCTTCTCCGGTATGGGTGGCAAGGAGGATCACCCGAAGATTCAACGTACCACGAGCAATCCCGGCGGCGGGACTTCCTACGGTACCCAGATTATCTTCCGCCTGAAGTATGACAACAGAAAGAAAAGTGAAATATATGTAAATCACAATTAATTCAAATTCATTACCTTTGCCCCTGATATGGAAGAGAACTTTGACGCCCTCGAAGTGATTGCCCGCACCAGGGGCAAAGTAGAATTGGACAGCGTCCCCACCGGCGGTAAACTGTTTCCGCTGTGGGGCTGGCTGGCCGCTGTCGTCTATTCGCTGGAATTCCTGCTTTGGCAGTTGCTGCATCAGGAATGGTGCCTGTGGCTCTGGGTGCTGATTCCGGCCGTGGGCGTTCCCCTTATGATCCTTTTCATCCGCAAGGACCGCGACCGTACCCATATGCGCACCCGCGAGTCAAGGCTCGTGCTTGATTACTGGATATTCGCCGCGTGCGTATTTGGCCTGGGCGGTTTACTGTTCGGGTTTACCGGAATCTATGAGGTCGTTGAGAATCCTCTCATGGCCCTGCTCATGGGCGTCGGTGCTTTCATAACCGGGGGAGCGTTGCGTTTTCGCCCCATGGTGGTGGGCGGCCTGGCCGGTGCCGCTATGGGCGTCTGCTCTTTTACCCTTCAGGGGGAACTTTGGGCCTGGCAGATGCTTGCCATCGTCGCGAGCGCCGCTGTCGCCCTCATCATCCCGGGTCATTTATACCAGAAATCGGTGAAGGATGGAATTTAAGGACCTTGACCCATTGCTTCACAACGAACTGCGGCTCAAGATAATGGCCGCCCTGGATTCGCTGGATGACGCCGACTTCGTTTACCTCAAGTCGGTCACGAAAGCCACGTCAGGCAATATCAGCGTCCAGCTCACCAAACTCGAAGAAGCAGGCTACATCAAGGTCTCCAAGACCGGCGAGGGCCGCGGTTCGCACACAATCTGCCGCATAACCTCCCGCGGAATACAGGCGCTGAGAGACTACCAGCACACGCTGATGCAGTATTTCTCCAAGTCCATCACCGAAAATCAATAGCTTTGCGAGCGCCCGGAACGGCACCTGGCCGGGAAGAAGATGATGGGAGCCTACTGCAGATAAAAAGAAATGTAGATCCAAGGCCTGGAATTGCAGTTTTACAAATTATCCCATTTACTACAATAAGGAGAGAGTATTTTTTGCGGAATCTGTAGTTCTGATGCCACCTTGCGCCAGTCTTTGACAGTTGTGCGAACTTCCTCTATGATCTCGGCTGCTTCTTTATGTTCGATCATATAGTTGACTGAAGCCGATAGCAAGGCGTTGATGTCCGACTGCTCCGTGTACTGATCGATGAGCAGGCATTGGTGCGACTTGACTCCAGGGTTAATGTCGTATGCCGGAGAAAGAGTCCATCCCTTAGGGGTAAGAAGGAAGCCGTGGTTGCGGAAATGGTCATCGGTGTTACCGAAGAGCACGTTGAAAGCAACCCTGCGGTAAAGCTCCCTGAGGTTGCGCCCAACATCCACGCATCCCTGCAAGATAAAATCCACGATATCCAGATAGCCATTGCCCGTGCTGCTGCCTGCACCGTCATCCAGGCCAAGCAACGACATTGCAGAGGCGAAGTGTATACGCCTGCCATCTGGTGTTCTGTCGAAACGCTCGGATAGCAAAAGGTCGCGGCTTCTTGAAATCATGATGGTACGGGTTTTTGCGACACTGATACCGGCGGCAGCGGCTATGCGATGAGAGAAGTGCTCTATGAGTTCTGTATTCTCCAGGTCTTTTCTGGACGGGAATTTTGCTACATAGAGTTTGCCATCGGCATCAATGATATTGGCTTTAGGCCTGGCACCGCCAAGTGATGATCCAGGGTCTATAAGTTGATCCAGCCAACGTCTCTCAGGCAATTCGTTACGTTCTTCAGCCAACTCAACCTCCTGACAGGCTTCACACAGGGCGTGAAGGCTCTCAATGGGAGGAACAAGATATCTGGCTCCTGCATTTATGAAGTTGCCGCTGTCTTCGCTCTTGTAGCGAATACCGCCCATTCTAGTGTAGTCCTCAATGCCAGTGAGGTAGTCATAGGCAGTGAGCATTCGCACAGGCCTTCGCTCCGACTGTGCCGCCAGGCGTTCCCTGCGGTCCATAAGCAGGCGCCCCCAACGGTCAGGGAAGGAATCTTTGACGAAGCCAAAAACGCTGTTCTCCCCCCGCGGATGCTGTAATGCAGGGGCGTTGATAAGATCGCCGCTCATCACAAGTCCACCGTGCTGCATCAGCCACTCTCGCGAATACTCAAAGATAAAGTGATCTTTGCCACGGACGTGTTCGTAGCCCAGAGTTCCAATCTCTTGCGGGGAAGCAAGGAAGTTAAAATCTGCGTATACAATAATTCTTTTCATTTCCTCAGCAATTCAGCATCTTGAAGTTGGTGGCCAAGCGCATCATCGGCAGCCAGCAGCGAGATGTCTTTCTCCAGATTCAAAGCAAATAGGACACGTGCATAGATACCCATTGCCACTCTGGGATCACCGTGTTCCACCTTGGAGACAGTCAGTCGCGTCACCGTTGCCCTGTCTGCTATATCCTGCATAGAGAGATGCCTGCGCTTACGTGCCAGCATAATCTGCTCACCCATAAGCTGCAACTGCTGCGTCAAAGCCCTCGGCATCATTTTTCCAAATGAATTCTTACTCATATTTGTTATTTATCGTATGCAAAAGTATAAATATTTGTTTAGTATAACAAACATTTCTTCAACAATACTACGTTCCAATCTTTGAGTCTCCAAACCTTGCCCGCCTGAAACGGGATGAGCCTTCAGCTTATAAAAAAGCAAGAACGCTGCTGTAGTTTTGCAATTTTGTAAAATATATTACAGCTCTTTGAGCGCGGCTTTTGAAACGGACCCGATTTCTTTACTGGCGAGACGAGCATAAAAAGGAGTGCGATTACGTCCTTAAAAAGGGACAGGCAGCGAAGATGCGCGGTTATTCGAGACACATGGCAATTTCCGCCTGCTCCTGACGCTGGCGGCCGGGGTACAAAGACTTAAGGGACTCGAGGTCTTCCTTGACCACCCGGCCAAGCAGAGTAGGGTAACAATACCGGTTCTTTGTGTCCCGGAGGCTGATGCACAAGCGGCCCCCATCCAGGTATAGGTTTCCGGCTTTCCAGTCGCTTCCGGAGGTATCCTGATTCACTGGGACAGTTTGAGCTATCGGCTCAGGAAACTCCCAAAAGTCTATGAATGAATCGATTGTGACTGGAATGGCAACCCTGCCCAGGCCCGACATCAGGCGCTTGAAAGCAATCCCGGAGCCGGATTCTTCAATATCGAAACGTATGGTTTTGCCGTTGGTTTCCAGCAGAAGGCGGGACCCGCCGAGGCCGGAGAATTCTGGCGATTCCGCGTCCGTCAGCCCCACCTGCGTGCCGCGGTACAGCTCGTGCCAGGTATCCCAGGATTTGGGGTAATCGGAGTAATCCATCGCCTTGGCGCCCTCGACGACGACGGACACGGGAACGTGCGTGTCATTGGCCATAATGGGGATGGACACTTTCGGGGGCTCAGAATTAACGGCGCCGGTGCTATATTCCCAGCCGTCGATGAGGACGCGGTAGCGGTATACCCGGTAATCCCTTCCGGGCTGGAAACGGGTGTAAAAATCAAACTTGTATGTAACGTCCAACGACAGGAGCGTTCCCTGCTGGGGGATAATGTGTTCTATTCCTTCCGGAGGCGTGACCTCCTCAGTGTCCACGTCGTAATACTCAGTTCCGCATGAACAGCAGAGCAATAATATGAATATGAAGAGATACCGTCTCATTATCGGGTTGTCGATGCCGGTTCAAAGTCCTTTATATCTTCTCCACCAAAGGGTTTGACTAAAATCAGTACCGGAGATTCGGTGTGGTGACGATACCCTGCATCTTACGTGGACCGGTATGGCTGAAAACGGCCTGAAATGCTCACACCCTGCCAGCTCGATGGACCGGTATGGTAAGGAAAGATTTCGGAAAAAACCTTACCTTTGAGAGTTAGATAAATCGAAATTGGTATTATGAAACTGTATGAACCGGTCAAAATGAATAATCTGTTCGTTCAGGCTATCGGCAAGTTTCTGCTGGGCGTCATTATTATCGGCCTGCTGCTTTTCCTGCCTGCAGGCTCGCTTCAGTATTGGCAAGGCTGGCTGCTGATGGGAATCCTCTTTGTGCCGATGTTCTGCGCCGGGCTGGGCAGTATGGGTATCGGCCGGTCTATTCTTGTTCTGCTACCTGCTTTATGCAGAAGTGTTGCGGGAGAATACCTACTTGTCACGGACCATCGAGGTGCAGGAGAATCAGAAGGTTATCGACACAGGCCTCTACGGCATTGTCCGGCATCCGATGTATATGGCCACTACAGGCCTCTTCCTGATGATGCCGCTGGTACTTGCTTCGCCCTTTTCTTTCCTTATAATGCTGCTTTACATCCCGCTGATTGCCAGGCGGATAAAGAATGAAGAAAAGGTTCTGGAAGAAGGGTTGGTGGGCTACAAGGAGTACAAGAAGAAAGTTAAGTACAGAGTGATTCCGTTCATCTGGTAAATTCCAATTTACTCGTTGAATAGTTTTATCCTTGCACTGGCAAAATAAAGCACGGTTCAGGAAGCAAGCCCTGAAAGTTGACGTTACTGATACTCCAGCCCTTTAACCGCAACACCGATGTTGACGGGCAGTTGTTCCATCTCACCCAGGGCCACCTCCCGGACATAGCTGCTCTTGAGGTAGATATTGAAGTCCATACTCATCTCCTGCAGGGCTTCGTTATTGCATCCGACAATCTGGAAGGCAATGAAGTATTTGCCCGGTTCCAGCAGGAGGGTTTCTTCCGGATGGATGTCGAAATCCTGCGGATCATCCGAAACGGCAACATCGAAGTAGATGGGCTTGTGGAGCACGTTGACAAAGGATTCCTTCTTTCCCTCGATGCGGTAAATGTTGATGGATGCGACGCAGCCGGGGATCTGGTTGCTGCGGACGGTTAGCAGGATATCTTTCACAAGAAATGGCTTTCTAGCCTGGGCGACGGAACCGATTTCCCGTCCCGAAGGGTGTCCGCTCCGCATGGACGTGGTAATGATTCCCATGCCCTTCAGCAAACCCGTTCCCGGCTTAAGCAAGTACTTTTCCTTTGTGTTTCCGCCAATGAATATTGCCGGAGGCAGTTCCTGTTCGTGCAGGACGATGACCACGTCATCGGCAGGACCGGTAACAGGATAGGATGTCGGCTGATAGGAAACGTGGAAAAATTCCAGCGTATCACAAGGCATATCTATTTCAAAGCGGCCGTCGGCAGATGAAATGGTCCCTATTTGGAGTTTGGGAACACCGAGCTGGACATATTCGACAGCATCACCTTGTTCATTGATAATCCTACCTTTGACGGTGACGTGCTCCTGCGCCGAAAGCAGGGCCGGGAGCAACGAGAAGGCAAGGGCCAACTTAATCCGCATAAATGTCCTCCTCCATTTCCGTCCCTTCCGGATCTGGCTGATAGTCCAGAATGTCGCCCGGCAGGCAGTCGAGCACTTTGCAGAGTTTGTTGAGCGTAGTGAAGCGGATGGCCCGGCCTTTCCCCGTTTTGAGCAGGGAAAGGTTGGTGAGGGAAATGCCGATTTGTTCGGAGAGCTCCGAGAGCTTCATATGCCGATCCCAGAGCATTTTGTCAAGGTTTACCGTAATCATATCGCCAGATTGCTGTCTTTTGCTGCAAGGTATGCCATCTTATAGAGTCCTGCGAAAAGAAGGACGATGAGAGGGACCAGAATGGTATTGGAGTCCAGCATCAGCTCCGATTCCCCCTTCACCACTGCCGCGTAATTGCTGTGCACGAAGGCAAGAAGGGCTGCCACCAGAGCCCCCCACCTGATGAGGGGGATGTTGGATTTCGGGAAGATTTGACCGCCCTCCAGGCCTTTGTTGGTGCGGTATAGGAAAATGCAGCAAAGAATGAAAAGTGCTGTGATTCCGACGAAACGGGCCACCAGAATAAAAATCTGCCAGCCCTTTATGTCCGGGTTCCAGTTGAGTGGATAGATATAACTGCTCACCCATAACTGGGCAATCATCTCCCAGTAGAGATAGGCAAGCGTCAAACCACCGATAATGATAGTGGCGACGGAAAGCCTCTTGATGCTCTTTTGCGTAGAATTGTTCATATCCTTGTCTTTTTTATTTTGCTGTATCAGTAGACAAAGATAGTGCCATTTTTACGAAAAACATAAATAATATTTACGATTTACATAAATACTTTATTTGGGATTATCGAAGGTGGATGTGAGAGTATGTATGCTGGTTTGGTTTTTGCTTAGTATGCCATTCGGCATTATGACCCTCCGGGACCGCATATCACTCACTTGGCGCTATGGGAAAGGCATTTTCCTGATTGGAGCAGTGTATAACATAGTATGCGCAGGATTCCAAAGCTTAGGATTCTCCTACACGTTTTTTGTGGATTCTTTCATCATCAAGGCCGTACTTACCGCCATCACCGTGTATCTGACGACTCAGTTCAGCGACCGGGACGCCATCTTCTTCTACATCAACCTGGGCCTTTCACGCAGGAAACTGCTTATCAGTGTCGTTCTGATAGATTTTCTTTCACTTGCCGTTCTTATGGCTATCATGCATCTCATCTATGGATAAGCACAAACTCATAGTGGACAGCGTGGTGGTCCGCTTTGGGCAGAAGACGGTCCTTAGCGGTGGCTATATTACCTCCGAAACAGGAATGGTTACCGGTCTTCTGGGCCGCAACGGTGCCGGTAAGTCCTGTATGTTCCGTGCGCTGATGGGCGGCCTCCGGGTAGAGAACGTGATGGTGAGCGTGGATGAAAAACCTATCGACAGGCATACTATCGGCCGATACATCAAGTACTTGCCTCAAGGTCGACTTATTCCGGAAGGGATGCAGCTTCACCGGGCCTTTGACTTATACGGTGTGAACTACTGGACCTTTGTCAATAGGGTGCCAAAGTATTCCCGCCATTACGATTCACCCATCTATGAACTCTCCGGCGGCGAAGCACGGCTGGCAGAATTATACCTGGTGCTGCTGAGCGACGCACCTTTCTACATCCTGGACGAGCCGTTTACGCAGGTAGATCCGATAAGCATTGACGAAGTCAAGGCACTGATTCGGGAACGGAGCAGGAATCACGGCATAATCCTCACTGACCATAACTACGGCGCCATTTCCTCTATTGCGGATAACCTTTTCGTGATATCCGATGGCTACACCAGCCCCGTACGATGCCGGGAAGATTTGGTCAGGCACGGGTATCTGCGGGCGTGAGGGGGGCTTATTTTTCAACTAAATTCTAATTCGGTCTCCAGTTTAGTTTTGGCTAAAAATTTTCATTACATTTGTAAAAACATGACACTATGCTGATAGGAAGAATAGCAGAACAGAAGTGTCACTAGACCAACTGTTTATTGATTAATGGAAAAATCCTTTGTCATTGCAGTCGCACTGGCGATGATGTCGATGGCTCCCGAGAAGAATGACCTGGGCCGCGCCTTGTTCTACATAGATGCGATGAGGCAAGCCAACACGGCGGGCATGGCTTCAGAGGAAAACCCCACATTCGCGTTCGACGTGATGGGCGTGATGTACAGCATCATGAACGGCGAGGCGGAAAGGTCGCTGTATTACATGACGGAGCTTCGCGAGAGGCTGACCAAGGACAAGAAGCCGGGAATAGAGTACACGGACGTTATGACGGCTATGCTGTACGACGGGCTGATGTCGAAATACAAGGATATGTTCAGCGACAAACTCCTGGAACTGACCTTCGACGGCAAGAAGTACATCGCGCTTTCCATGAACGAGTGGAACATCGAGAAGCCTTTCGCCGGGTGGACGCAGGAAACGGAAGGAGGCCAGGGGGCGCTATACTATTGCAGTGACGACAAAACGGTCACCGACGACCTGCACGGCCAGATGGTATTCTCTTTTTATGGCGACAAAGACGGCGTCAAGCCACAGGACACCGCAAACGCGCGGCTGATTACCGTCACGCCCGAGTGCCGTCAGCAGTTGGTCGAGGCATACCGCAAATACATGAAGAAGTCAAAGAGGAACAAGTAGATGAACAGTGATGGCCGCTGAGGCCTGCGAAGGGCTTCCCGGCTCCCACGTCAAAGTGTATAACGTCCCCAACTACGGCAACGTGTACAGCAGTTCCATGGCGGAGTTTTTATTCAGCAAGTGACCGAAAAAAGAGTATCTTTGTATCCGTTATGGAAAAGAAAACCAAAAGAAGATTTGACTGGGGCAGTTTTTTTGTGACCGCTCTGGGTACTGCCATCGGCGTAGCGCTCACCTTCGTCGTGAGTGGAATACTGGAGCGCAGGAACAAGGCGCAAGTCCAGCGGCTCACGGCCATCATGGTGATTCATGATATAGACAATTCCATTGATATCGTCAAAAACATGAAGGCGGAAGAAGAACGGAATGGCGAATTGCTGCGCTCAGCCCTGAAACAAAGGGACCATCTGGAAGGGATGCCGTTCGACTCGCTTTACAGCGTCCTGAGCATTCTGGCTGCTTCCCGTTCGGATTTCAACTTCGATACATCCAAGGAGAAGATCTTCAACAGCGACCTGGACACCTGGCAGAATCTTGGCAACATGGCGTTCCTGGACAATGCCCAGAATTTCTATCATTACAGGCAGGGGTTTCAGGATGGCGTGAACCAATCGACGATGTGGGAGAGACCTATTCCCAACGAAGAGTACATGCAGTTGATCATGGGTGACGACTGGGCGACGGAGGAAGAATATGCTGCCGCCATGCAGCCGTTCCTGAGAGAGAAACTCCACGAAAACAGGGTTGCCTACTACATCAACACTTCTTCAAGTCGGCTGAACTATATGACCCAGATGCTCGACTATTGGACCGGGCTGAACAACGAGAACAAGTTCCTGATGGGCATCTCGGACCGGGAGTTGGAAGACTATGTCAACAATATCAACAAGAAGGGTGTTTCCTTGAACCGGTCGAAACTGCTGGGCCATTGGGTTTTGAATGTAGGGGATCAAACCAACGAATATGACTTCCACTCAGACCGCGGTTATGACTTTTCCAGTGACTACGCGCCTGCTTTCGTAAAGTCGATGTTCTTTTCCGGCAAGCTGAAGATTAGGTTCTCCTATCGTGGAAAATGGGCTTTCCAGGGTGATTCGCTGGTTTTGACCCCCGACTACAGTACGGCGGATATGACCGTGGATCCGAGCGCCCTGGTGCCGGAAGAAAACATGCAGGACAGCCTGGACGCCTGGGTAATCCGATATCGGGAGCAGTCGATAAACAACTTCAAGGAAATGGCGGACAAAGGGGGAAAATATACCGTCAAACCTCTCCTGGACTCTTCCCACGACAAAATGGAATGGACCGAACCCGACGGGAAGGTGCGTTACCTGAAGCGAAAGGAAGAATAATGGCCGGTTATCATTGCCCTCCTGTGCGTGGGGACGCTGGCGCTGGAATATTTCTCGGCCAAGCGATTGTTGAGCGCCTGCGGCGCTATCATCAAGTGCCTCAAAATGAAAGACGAATAAGATGGAAGATTTTATACTTAGAGAAATTGACCGCCTGGGCGAGATGCTGCTGATGATCGCCCGGAGACTAGGCCTGCTGGACAGCGAAGCGCCGGATTATTCCCTGGCTGATGTCAAGGACGAATTTGAAAAAGCCGGAAGCCCGATTGACTTGGACACGCTCCTGCAGCGGGAGAACCCCGTCTGGTATCTTATGGAAGACTGCAAACTCTCAGGCCACGGCCTGGAGACGATGATCGACATCCTTTTCCATTCTGATCTGGATGAAACTCGCAAGCATGCATTATTGCAGGATGCCCTCGCTTATTTGGACGGCAAAGGATATTACTCCTTCCGGCTGCATTCATTAAGCGGCGGCTAAACTCCAATTCGCTTGCCCAGACCGCGAAGATGCGCGGTTATTCGAGATACATGGCTACTTCCGCCAAAGGCTTTGTGTAAAAACAATAGCGCAGATTCGGTGCGGTGACGATACCCTGCATCTTGCGTGGACCGGTATGGCTGAAAACGGCCGTAAATGCTGACACCCTGCCAGCTCGATGGACCTGTATGGTCACCCGACAGCAGATAGATTCTTCGCTTACGCTCAGAATGACAATCGCTGGTGCCGCCCAGAGCAGCTCCCTTCCCGGTTACGCTCGTGCCTCGGGCGGGAGCTAGAAGACTGGTGGTAGGTGGGGATTATTGCGAGTTCATTTGTGGCTATTAAGGAATTGAACACCAATCGATTATTTACCCGCCGAAAGGTATTCTTTCAGCGCTTCTACGTAATTGCTGAAGGCTTCCTGGCCTGCCGGAGTCATCTTGCAGGTGGTGCGGGGCATCTTTCCTTTGAAACCCTTTTCCACCGTAATGTAGCCGGCAGCGGTGAGTTTGTCTATCTGCACGCTGAGGTTCCCGGAGGTGGCGCCTGTCTGCTTTTTGAGATAGGTGAAGTCGGCTTCATCTACCCCCGCCAGAATGGACATCACGGCCAGCCGGAGTTCCGAGTGCAGAAGCGGATCTAACTTGGGAAACATAGGCTATTTGTACTGAAGTTTCATAATCAGCCCGGTCACGAGCAACAGGACGCCTCCCAAGGTGAAAATCAACAGTTGTGCTTCTCCCTTTACCAGCATGGCGAATACGGCGCCGCCTACTCCCAGGAGGAAGCCGCCGATGATGATCGGCCAGTTTTTCAGCAGGACGCCGGACATGCATTCGGCCAGGCCCATGATGATGACGATGATGAGGGATACGCGCATGGGGACCAGGAAAAAGGCAATGATGCTGAGCGTGATGGCAAATACACCGAAAACACCCCACACGTTGCCGAGCATCTTGCTCACTTCGTTCTGAGGCATGGCCTTGCTATATTTCCCCATTAGTGCAGCGATAGGATAGCCGATGACCGGCATGGCGAACCAGAGGAAGTTCCATTCAGGCTTTCCGGTAAGATGCCATAATAGATAGATGACAAGGGAGACGACAGTGAGCAGCGTTCCCCAAAGCAT
>CACZMF010000010.1 GCA_902782225.1 uncultured Bacteroidia bacterium
ATCCTGGTTTTATGGGGCGCCGGGGTGCAGGTTCGCCACAAATAGTTTGAATGCGTAAATATACAAAAAAAGGCGCGACATTGTCGCCGCGCCTTTTAAAAATATGACACAATACTATTTTGCGAGGGTGGTTCCGCTGGCTGTGCCGGAGCTTGACGTTCCCTGCGTGAGGGTGGCCAGGTTGCTGTCGCTGAGGGCCGCGCCGTTCACCGAACCGCCTGCGATGCAGTTTGTCAGCTTGCCGTTGTTGGTGCCGGCGATCGAACCGGCGGCAGCGGCATTCGCACAGGTCACTGCACCTGTATTCTTGTCGGAAGTACAGGAACCGGTGCTGTCGTTCACGCAACCGGCAATGCCTCCGGCCACGGAAGCAGCGTCATCGGAAGTCTTGCAACTGACGGCCGCCTTGTTCTGGTTCTCCTTGGTGAAGGTGCCAGCGCCCTTGAACCAGCCGACTATACCGCCTGCATAAGCTGCGCCCGCAGCCTTGTTGACGATGGATACCGCACCGTTATTCACGTTGCCGGAAATCTCGAGGCCGAGGACACCGAGGCCGATGATACCGCCGGCAGTCACCTTGTTGGCATGGGTGGTTGCATTCTCCACCTCCACGATCACTTCGCCGTTATTGGTGTTGTTGCGGATGATGTTGTCGGCGCTTTCCTTCTCCTGGAAACCGCAGATACCACCGGCAGCCTGCCAGTTGGCGTTGGCGGCGGCGTGCTTGAGGATGACCTTGCCGTCATTGGTGTTGCCCTCGATGAGTCCCTTCGAGTTCAGGGTACCGACTATGCCGCCGATACGGCTCACCTGCAGACGGTTGGAGGAGACGTTTGCCTTGTTGACGCTGTTGGTGACCACGGAACCTGTGTAGAGAGCTCCCGCAATACCGGCAATCATCATATAGGTACCGGCAGTTTCGGTGCCGCTCTGGTTGAGGGTGATGGCTCCGAGGTTCTGGCACTTGTCGACGACCGCGCCGAGGTGTGAGCATCCCACGATACCGCCGTACATCATATACTTGTTGTTCTCCATGCTGAACTCGAGTTCGGCAGAGTTGACGCAGTTCTCGATGAGTGCCTCGGCATTGTTGGCGTGGCCGCAGATGCCGCCGGCATAAGCGCCGTTGCTCATAGGTCCTGTGAGTTCGATGACACCGCCGTTCTCGCAACCGCTCACCTTGGCGGGAGAATCGATCGTACCCACCAGGCCGCCGATAGCGGAAACACCGTCGTCGTTCTTCATGGTCACGACCACCTTGGCGAAGTTCTTGACGTTCTCAAGGGTGCCCTGGAGCGATGCGCAGACACCGCCGGTGTGGCCGGTCTTGGCCTCTGCGGAAACATAACCGACAGATGAGCTGCCGTCCCAGTTCTTGCCGTCCTTGGAACCAAGGACGAGATTCTTGATGGTGCCGCTCACGACAAGGAAGAGGCCTGCAGTCGACTCGGCAGACTCGACTGCGTAGTTGTAGATCTTGTGGTTCTTGCCGTCGAGATTGGCGGAGAAGGAAGGGATGGGAGAAATCTTGGCACCGCCGCAGTCGATGTCGGCCTCGACAGTCCATTCCTCGTCGGCTGCCAGGGTCGGAGCATCTTTGAGGAAACTCTCCAGCTGGGCCAGGTTGTTGATGGTGTTGCCGGCGGGGGTGGGAGGATCGTCAGGGCCGGGGCCGGGGCCGGGAGTCACCTGCTGCACTCCGGCCTGGGAGACGAGCAGGTCTGCGTGGGTAGAAGCACCCTTTGCGGTCACGGTGACGGTGGCCTCACGGGCGTCGCCGGTGTTGGCGGCCACGGTGATGCTGATGGAAGTGTTGCCGGTGCCGGAGGCAGGAGCGACGGTGGCCCATGCTGCCGAGCTGGAGGTCTCCCAGTCGCAGTTGGCGGTCAGCTGGACGGTCTTGGTCTCGCCGTCCACGGAGATTTTCAGGATCTGGGGATCCACGGACACCTGTGAAACGGTGGCCGGCTTGATGACCGGTTGGCAGGCCCAAAGGGCGGCAACAGGCAGGACAGCTAAAAGCAATGATTTGATTTTCATAATATTACTTTATTTTAACTTTTTTAATAACCAATCGGGATAGTTTGTGCAAATGAAGCGCAGGTCGTTGTAACGGCTGACATAGTAATTGACAGCTTCATCGGAGAAGACGGCATTTCCGTCGCCGGACTGCTTGTCTATATTGAATACACTGATCTGCATTCCCGCGTTCTTGAATTCATCTATGGTGCGTACGCCCTGGCCGTAGGGAGTCATATAACTGGCGGCTGAAAGATTGGCCCAGTTGAAGCCCTTGGCCTTGTGGGCTGCGGGGCCCTTGTCGGCCATCCAGCCCACGGGGATGCCATACACCGTCATGCAGGTCGCGGCCTGCGCGGCCACGGTCTCGTTGCCGGTGCAGATGAATTCGCAGAACTTCTCCGCCTTGCGCTCCTTGATGATCTCGCAGGCACGCTGGACGGCTTTGATCGGATAGGCGGTCGTGTTGCCGTCGAGGTTCTTGATGTCCAGACAGAGCTTTGTGCAGTTGCCCTCCACCTGCACCATATCCAGGAAATCCTCAAGGCTGGGCAATTCCTCGCCGTTCTTGAGTTTCCCGGCCTTGCGAAGCTCCAGGAGCGTGTGCTCCCAGGGCTTCAGGCCGTTGATATAGTAGGTGTCGGTGGCATGGGCTATGACCACGTTGTTGTCTTTTGTCCAATAGATGTCGCACTCCATGGCGTAGCACTTCAGGTCCATCGTGTACCTGAGGCTTGCGCGGGAATTGTCCGGATTGCCGGATTCCCGGGAGCCGCCCCTGTGGGCGACCACCCTGTTGCTGCATGCCGCAGGCTCGGTGGCCCTTTTGACCTCTCCCCCGCCCTGGCCCTGATCATCGGGCTGCTCTATGGGTTTGGGCTGGGGAATGTCCGTCTTCTCGCAGGAGAAGAGCAGGAGGGCCGCAGTGAGTGCGCCGGCAATGGATAACAGTCTGTTCATTTTCATCTTGAACTATTTTGCACCCTGGTTGAGCGTGTAGATGTCGGACCATCCGTTCTTTGTGGTGAAACGGATCACGGCGGAGCGCTTCTTTCCCGTGGTGTTTGCCGACACGGTGCATGCTATGCCGTTCTGTTCCACATCCTTGTCGTCTCCGGCATAAGTACCGGTGAAGTGGGTGGTGATTTTCTTCGTGCTCACGCTCACCCAGTCGGGGTTGCCGTCCACGGAGACAGTCCAGTCCACATTCACGTCAAGGCCCTGGTTGACCACGACGACGGCTTCAAATGAGCTGCCGGCTGCGGGGATGGTACCGGGATCCGGGGTCACGGAGACGCGGACGGTGGTGGTGTCTGCGCCGTCGGGAACGAGGTTCTTGTTGCAGGAAACCAGGCCCAGGCAGAGAGCGGCAGCGGCTATGATCGAAATAATCTTTTTCATATCTGTGTCATTTAAAACATTAGGACCAGCCATCGATCTGGTGGAGTTTGGAATTCTTGTTCAGGGAAGACTGGAGGATGGGCCACAGGAGGATGTTGGGATTCTTTTCGCGCATGGTGGCGAAAGTCTGTCCGGGCATCTCGGAGTTGGGTTCCATGTCCCATATCTGTCCGGTGCGGATGAGGGCCCACCAGATCATGCCTTCGGCCGGGAACTCCATGAAGTACTCGTGAACAAGGTTCTTCAGCACGTCGGAAGGAGCGTTGCTGGTGTAGTAGTTGTCCTTGCCGTAGGCACGCTTCGCAATGATATTCAGGCTCTTGTTTGCGCCGGCATAGTCTTTCTTGTAGTACTTGAGCTCGGCGTCGAGCATCACCACATAGGCGTAGCGGTAGTAGATGAGGTCGTTGTCCTGCACCACGGGGCTCTTGGACATATCGCCCACGAGTTTGTTGCACCAGGTGATCTCATGCTTGTCGGAAGCAGCTGAATAAGGGCCGTAGCCGAGATTTGTCTTCACGCGGGTGTCTCCCTTCTTTTCGCTGGCCTTGAGTTCGTCCACGAAGCCCTGGGAATAGCTCCACCACTGGGTTGATGAAATGGGCACGGGCTTGTTGCGGTATGCGCTGGCGATCAGGTTGGAAGGAGAGCAGAAGTAGATCTGGTAGCCGCCGGTGTCGGATGCGCTGAGGGCGAGCGAGAAGATGATCTCGGCGTTCTTCTTGTTGGTGCGGTCGAACACTTTGCCATAGTCGTCGAGAAGACGGCTCGAAGAGATTCCGATGGCGCCAAGGGCCTGCTCGGCCATATCCAGATACTTGGAGCCGCCGTCGCGGGTCGCGTACATCCAGAGGGCGTAGTCCGCCTTGAGGGTGTTGAGGGCGTCCTTGGTGCCGAAATACTTTTCGTTTCCGAGCTTGTCGGCGAGCTTGCCGCACTCCTCAAGGTCTTTCTCGACCTGATTGTACACCTCGGCAATGCTCTTCTGGCTGGGATAGCACTCTTCCTGGGTTGTGGATTCCACCGGCAGGAGGTTCACGGGAACTTCACCCCAGACGCGGGCTGCATGGAAGTAGCAATATGCGCGGGCGAAATAGGCCTGGGCAAGAGCCCAGTCGAGACGGTCCTGCGAAGCACCGCACTCGGCACCGTGCTTGATGACGGCATTTGCCTGGTCGATGGTGGAATACAGGCCGCTCCAGCCAATGGTATTGGAAGGGGTGAGCGTGTTGTGGCGACAGGCAATCTTGAAGTTGTCCTGCACCTTGCTTTCCAGCGAGGGGCCCCACATGTAGTCGCCCACACGTGTCTCGCCGAAATAGAACACGTTGCACTCATCGCCCTTGAAATAGGATTTCATACGGCTGAAAATGCCGGGCACGGACTGCTCCAGGTCGGAGGCGTCCTTCCACATGTTGCTGACGGAGAGGGCGTTGTCGTAGGGAATGTCAAGATCCTTGTGGCAAGCGGTGAATACCGGAGCCAGGAGGAGAACTACGACGAGGTATTTAAGTGTATTTTTCATATCCGTATCCTCCTTAGAAAGTTATCTTAACGTTGAACAGCACCTTGCGTGCGGCAGGCATGATGTTCGAAGTCGCGCTGCCCATCTGCACGGAAGTGTACATATTGGAGTCGGAGTCGGTGCTGATACCGGTCTCAGGGCTGATGGCGCCGCTGAGCTTGGTGAAGTACCACAGGGTGTTGCCGGTCACGCCGACGGTGATCTTCTTCATGGCTATGGCCTTGGCCCATTTGTCGGGAAGGTCGTAGTAGATGGAGGCGTCACGCAGGCACAGGTAGCTTGCGTCCTCCACGTTGAAGCTTGAAGCACGGGAGTAGTTGCGGTTGCCATAGTCGGCGTCGTTCGGGAAGAAGCGGGCCCACTGGGCTTTCTTGTCGCCGGGCGTACGCCAGCATCCGGAGATGAGGTTCACATCCACGTTGGAGTTACTGTAGCCAAGGGTGTTCTGCACCATACGGGTCTTCATGTAGTTGTAGATGCTGTGGCCCAGGCCGTAGTCGAAATACACGTTGAAGGTCAGTCGGTTCCAGCGGATGGTGTTGTTAATACCACCCGTGGAGTGCGGCATCACGTTGCCGAGGAGGAACATGTCGGTGGCGTCGATCTGCTCCTTGCCGTCGGCCGTCTTGGCCGTGCCGTAGCGGTTGACCCACTCGAAGTCGCCGGCATCCTTGCGCCCGGTGACGGACTTGCCGTCGTTGCGGCGGTAACCGTGGGACTGGGTGTCATAGTAGGCGGCTGCGGCCTGCTCGTCAGTCTCGAGTATGCCGGCTACCTGATAGCCCCAGATGCGGCCCAGAGGCTCACCCACAGCGGTGCCGCCGAAGCGGTAGCCGGAAGCGGTGGTGTATCCTCCGATACGCCATCCCCAGAGAGGATCGCCGCTCTGGTCGTAGAGCAGGTTGCCGTCCATGTCCTTGAGCTGGTACTTGTACTCGTCCGGGAGGGACAGGACCACGTTCTTGGAGAAGGAGTAAGTGAAGTCGGTCTCCCATGAGAAGTTGCGCTTCTGGATGTTGACGGTATGGAGTTCGAACTCGGCGCCCCAGAAACGGACGCTTCCCACGTTGGAGTTGACCGAGCCGAACTGGCCGGTGTCGGGAAGGGTGATGGAATAGATGAGGTCGCTGGTGACCTTGTCATAGTAGTCGGCGATGATGCGCACGCGGTCGTTGAAGAGGCCCACGTCCACACCGAGGTCAAGCTGCGTAGTGGTCTCCCACTTCAGTCCGGAGTTGACCATCTTCGAAGGCAGGAGCACGTTGTAGACATCGTAGGTGCCTGCTGAATAAGCTCCCAGAGGGTCGGTACGGGCAATGTCGTTGTTACCGGTCTGGCCATAGGATGCACGGATCTTGAACATGTTCACCTTCTCCTTTGCCGAAGCGAAGAACGGCTCTTCGCTGAGCACCCATGCCGCGGACACGGAGGGGAAGTAGCCCCACTTGTTCTCGCCCAGGAAGAGCGAGCTGCCGTCGGCGCGGAACGTAGCGGAGAGGATGTACTTGTCGGCGTAGTTGTAGCCCACACGTCCGAAGTAGGAGATCAGGGCGGTCTCATAGTCCTGGTTGCTCATGCTCATCGTGCCTGCGGTGTTGGATCCGCCGGAGCCGAGCATGGGCACCTTGTCGGAGAGGGAACCGGAGTTGCCGGCATTCAGGTACCAGTAGTGCCACTTGGACCAGTCGTAACCGGCAGTGCCGCTGATGCGGTGCTTGCCGAAGGTCTTGTCGGCTGTCAGGTAGGCCTGGAAGTTCTGGCGCTGGGTCTGGGTGCGGGTCTCGGTGGTGCTGCGGTTGGTGGACACGAAGTTCACGCTGCCGTTCACTTCACCCTTGGTGTAGTAACTTCCGCGATAGCTGTTGTCGTAGAGGGCATACTGGGCGGTGCCGGTGAGCCAGTCGGTGATCTTGGCCTTCAGGTTGATGCTGCCCATGAATTTCTGGCGCTGGGTCTCGCGGTCGTAGAAGGTCTCGTAGAACTCTGCGGTCTGCTGGTTCTTGTTGGTGCCGCCGGTGGCGAAGGTGCCGTCGGGGTACTTGCCGATGTGGGTAGGAGACATCATGATACCGCGTCCGAGCACCGTGAAGTAGTCGTTGGTCATCGGGTGCTTGATGCCGTTGGTGAAGTCGAAGGTGGTCGATGCGGTGAGCCACTTGGTGATGTCGAAGGCGGTGTTGCCGTGCATCGTGAAGTTGCGGAAGGAGCTCATCGCCACCATGCCGTCGTCGCCGAGGTAACCCACGGAAGCGGCATACTTCATATTCTTGTTGCCGCCGTTGATACCGACGTACTCCTTATGGTAGAGCGAAGGATGGTACCACTCGTTCTGCCAGTTGTGGTCGGTGTAGATTATGGTCTTCGAAGGGTCGATGGGGTCGGCCATGGAGAGGTAGCCGGCCGGAACGGTCTCGCCTTCATTCAGGTAACGGGTGGAATAGGTGGAGGAGGCCTCCGTGTTGCCTATACCGGCACCGTTGGCGCCGTTGAGCACGAGAGGGGCGTTGGGGCCCTGTTCGGCGGCGGGACGCACGATCGTCAGGAATTCGGTAGCGTTGGCGAGCTTCCAGGTGCGGGCGGGAGAAGTGAAGCCCACCTGGGCGTCGAACACCACCTGGGGCTGCTTGAACGAGTTGCCCTTCTTGGTGGTCACGAGGATAACGCCGTTGGATGCACGGCTACCATAGATGGCTGCGGAGGCGGCATCCTTCAGCACTTCGATGGACTCGATGTCGTTGGGGTTGAGGTCTTCGATGCCGCGCTCGACTCCGTCCACGAGGAACAGAGGGTCGTTGCTACGGTTGATGGAAGAACCACCACGGATGAGGAACCTCGGGGACTCGCCCGGGAGGTTGTTGTTGGAAGCGACGCGGAGGCCGGTCACCTTGCCCTTGAGGGCGTCACCGACCGTGGACACGGGAGCGTCCATCAGCTTGTCGCCGTCCACTTTCGAGATGGAGGTACTCAGGGTCTTGCGGGACTGGGTACCATAACCCACCACGACCACGTCATCCAGGAGTGTGCTGTCGTCCTCGAGCACCACGTTGATGGTGCTGGACGTGCCGACTTTCACCTCCTTGGTCTCATAGCCGAGGAAGGAGAACACAAGAGTCTCGCCCTGGGCCACCTCGATGGAATAGTTACCTGCCACATCGGTGGTCACGCCGTAGGACTTGTCCTTGACAAGCACGCCGGCAGCGATGAGGGGCTCCCCGCTGGCATCCTTGACCGTGCCGCGCACGACTTTGCGCGCGTCGGCCACAGACTGCTCGGCAGTCAGCACGACGGTGCGGTTCACGACTTTCCAGGCAATGCCCTTGCCGCTGAACGCACGCGTGAGGATGGATTCGAGAGAAGCCTGGTTCTGTTTGATGGAGATGTTCCCCAGCGGTTTTGAAGCCAGGTCGGTCTCATACGAAAACAGCACGCCCGTCTGCCCGGTCAGAGCCGTGGTGAACGAGCTGACAGTGGCCCCGGACATAGATAAGTCCACGTCGTAGAGCCGCTCCTGCGCCCTGGCCTGCACTCCGGCTCCGAGAGAGAGCCCGATTGCTGCAAGGAAGCAGATTGTCATCAGAATTTTTTTTCTCATACGATTTTGGGTTAGTAGAATTTATTTGGAGATATCACATTGTGCTCCGGTCAGATACTCAACTATTGAAAGAACGTCCTCGAGCGAGTCGGTCTTGAGGAAGGCGATGTTGTAGCTCTTGTCCTCATCTCCTCCCTTGCATATGATGCGTTTCCCGAAGATAGAGGAAAGGCGCTCCACAATCTGGCCGACAGTCACATCGGACATTGCGACGAGATTGTATTTATTTGTCACGAAAGCAGTTGCATACACGGGCTCCACACGGATGTCGCCGGTCAGGCTCTTGAACGTTGCCTTCTGGTTGGGAGTCAGGGTGACCATGTTGCCGCCTTCGGGAGAGAGGATGCGCACGGAGCCGCGCTCAAGCACCACCTGCGACACTTCTTCAGACTCGGACAGCGAGAAAGCGGTGCCTAGCACCCTCACGCCTATGTTGGAAGTGCGCACGGTGAAGGGACGGGATTCGTTCCTGGCCACGTCGAAATAGGCATCCCCGCAAAGCACCACTTCCCTGCCCTCGGGCAGCGTGCTCACGTTGTACTGGATGCTCGATCCGGGATGGAGATACACGTGGGTGCCGTCGTCCAGCACCATGTGGACCGTGTTTCCGGTCAGGTTGCGGGCGAGCTCCATAGGAGGGGCCGCAGGCTCTGCGGGAGTGCCGCCTATGCCGCGCAGGGCGAAAAAGCCCAGCACCAGCGCTATGGCCGCGGCAAAAGCCCAGGTGAAACCATTTTTCCAGAAACGGGAACGGGATAATTCAGATTCTTCTATACGGGCGTTCAGACGCATCAGCATCGACTCGGTGTCCCGGTTCAGGGCTTCCGACGTGAGCGTCTGGTGCAGGGTGCAGTTGGCCATAAAAAGGGAATAGAAGCGGCGGTTCTCCTCCGATTCTTCCAGCCACCCGAGCAGCAGCTCCTTTTCCTCTTCAGTGCAGGATCCTGCAACCTGCTTGTTCAAAATTGTGACAATATTGTCTTGCATACGTATAATATACAAGCGCGCGGGGGAAAACACCCAAAGAAAAAGAAAGAAATCAGACTCCGGCCAGACGCGCCCTGAGCTGCTTCAGGGCGATGTACATATGGTTCTCCACCGTGCTGAGGGAAATACCCAGACGCTCGCTGATCTCCTTGTTGGAAAGATTTTCCAGGTAGCTGAGGGTGAAAACTTCGCGGCAACGCGGAGAAAGGTTCTCGATGGCTTCGGAGATAATATTCCTCAGGTCTGCATCGAAGACGCTGCGTATCACCGGGTTACGGTCCGGCGACCAGCAGTCGCCCAGAATGGAGATCAGCCTCTCCTCGAAGTAGCTTGTGTATAGGTTGGCCCGCTTCGCTTTCTTCAGGTAGTTGATGCAGCGGTTATAGACCGCGCGCAGCAGGTAGGATTGCAGAGTGCCGTCGTCTTCCTTGAGGGTGCGGCGGTTCTGCCACACGCCGAAGAGCACGTCCTGCACCACGTCTTCGGCCCAGCTGCCGTTGATTCCGGACAGGAAAAGGCGCGCATACGAAATCAGGGAGGCATATCTTTCCCGGCACAGCAGGTTGAAAGCTTCCCTGTCACCGTATCTTATGCGAGTGACCAGGCCTTTTTGCATCTATTGGCTACAGTTTGTCTTCCGCAAATATATATAAAAAAGGGACAGGTTATCCAACTTGTCCCTAAAAAACTATATGCCGTATTCAGTCTACCTGCGGGGAGGGCCGCCGGGGCCGCGTCCGCCGTAACCTCCGGGGCCACCCATCCCGCGGGGGCGCATCTTGTCGCGGTCGAAAGTGCCGAAGCGCCAGGTAAGGGACAAGACGATATAACGTCCCAGCGTGTTGTTCACGACTTCGGAGTGGTAGTTGGAATTGTCGGATACGCTGATGTTCTTGGCCTGCCCGAGTATGTCGTAGCCCTTTAGGGCGAGGGTCATCTTCCTCTTGAAGAGGAGTTTCTGGATTTCGGCGTTGAGTATGTGCTCGGGGGTGTAATTCAGATTGCTGGCGTAGCCGTTGTACCAGTTGAAGTTGTAGTCGCTCTTGAAGGTGATGCCGGGTTCTTCCCAGGTCCAGTTCACGGATGCGCGGATCTGGTTGTTGAAGGTCATGGTGTTGTCCGATTCCTTGGCTATGGTGTACCAGCTCTTGTTCATCCGGGTGCGGCCGCTCACGCTCAGCTCGAGGTTGTCGTTGCGGTAGGTCACGCGCAGGCGCTCGGTGGCGCTCAGGGTGCGGGTGGTGTTCTCCGTGAAGGCGAACTCCTTGTTGTTGTAGGACTTGAGGAAGGAGTCGTAGTCCATGTCGCCGGTCGTGGCGTTGTAGTAGTTGTCTATCTTGGAAGAGACGTCTTCCCCGCCCACATAAGAGGAGGACTTGCTGTAGCCGGCACGCGCCATGTTGCTGATCGAGAAATTCGACTGCCCGAGCGGGATGTTGGCGAACATGTTCACGTTGGCGTTGAAGGAGTCGGGACCGTTGAAGGGCATCGAATACTGGGCTCCGTTCGGTCCGTACCAGATGGCGTTCACGATGGGATCCTGGGTGTAGGCCCCGTCGAAGCGCACGTTCACCGATGAGAACTTGCGACGGTTGGAGTAGCGGTACTCTCCCCTGAGACTGTGGCTGAAATAGGGAGCCAGGTAGGGGTTGCCGAAGCCGATGTTCAGGGGGTCGGTGTTGTCGGGCACCGGGATAAGCCGGGACACGCTGGGCTGCTCGGAGGAGCCGCGGTAGAACATGCGCATGTTGGCGTCGTCGCTCATCTCCCACCAGAGCATGCCCTGGGGAGAGAACCTCCAGCGGAAATCGTCGTAGGGGTCGAGGGCCCTGCCGGCGCGGGTGGTCTCGTTGTGGGTCTTCGTGGGCCTTGCCGAGAAACCGAGCTGGAAGCGCATCTTGTCCGTCTGGTAGAGGGCGTTGGCGCCAATGTTCTGGCTGTTGTTCTCATTGACCACGCGGCTGGAATAGAAATCGTCCTTTACTCCGCCGCTGAGCATGTCGTAGGTGTCCTTGACCGAAGAGGACCTGGACCAGTTGTAGGAATAATTGGCCTCCACGTAGAAGTGGTTGCCGAGAGGCTCGGTGTAGGTCACGCGGCCGAAGACGCTGGCGCTGTTGCTGTTCTGGTCGATGCGCTGGTCCTGGTTGCGGGTGTTGCCCCAGGCGGAGCCGTCATAGCCGCCGGACATGACCGTGGAGCCGTTGCGGCTGTCCATCGTGTTGTTGGAATAGCTGTAGCGGGCCATCGCGGTGAGGGTACGCCCCGGGATTCCAAGGCGCTGGCGCAGCAGGAAGAAACCGCTGGTGCTGAGGTTGCGGTTGTTTCCCACGTTAGAGGACTTGCTTTCGTTTATCTTGGTGGGGGCGCTGCCGTTGAGGTAGTCGTAGTCGGTGGACGAATTGCTCAGCTGGTTGTAGTTGCCGCCGCCGAAATTGAGCTGGGGCTCGAACAGTATGGAGGTGTTTTCAGTGAACTTGTGCTCCAGGCGCATGCCCACGCGGTGGCCCCATGTGCGGGTGTCGTTGGTGCCTTCGGATGCAGAGAGCATGTTGTGGTCTTCCAGGTAGGTGGTCTTGGCGCTCTCCTCCTCCACCAGCTTGTGGGTGTTGTTGTAGAGATAGTTGCCGCTGAGGTCCATCTTGTTGTCGAAGAGGGTCCAGGCGCCGTTGACGCCTCCCATCCAGGACTCGGTGATGCCGTTGTCGCCCCAGTTGCCGCCGCGGCCGCCGCCGAAACCGCCGCCGCCACCCCGCATATTGCCCATCATGGAGCCGGCAAGGTCGTTGAAGCCGCGGTTGTTGGTGTTGTTGGCGTTGGCGATGAGCGAGAGCTGGGTCTTGTCGGTGAATTTACCCACGAAGGCCGCTCCCTGATAGCGCCAGTCGCCTTCCACGTTGGTGGAGGGCACGTCGTGGCCGCCGCCGGCCATCACATTTCCGAAAAGGCCCTTCATCATACCGGGCTTGATGCTGAGGTCGATGACCTGCTCCTCTTCGCCGTCGTCGATGCCGGTGAATTCAGCCTGCTCGGACTTTTTCTGTATGACCTTCAGTTTGTTGACTATCTTGGCGGGGATGTTCTTGGAAGCCAGCTGGGGGTCGTCCAGGAAGAAGGTCTTGCCGTCGATGGTTATCTTCTTGATAGCCTGACCGTTGACGGTAATCGCCCCGTCTTCGGAGACCTCCACGCCGGGGAGCTTTTTCAGCAGGTCCTCAAGCACGTCGTTGTCGGTGGTCTTGAATGAAGAAGCGTTGTACTCTATCGTGTCCTTCTTGATGATGATGGGGTTGCCGACTGCGGAGACCGAAGCGGCATCGAGCTGCTGCTGGTCCACTTTCATCCGGATTTCGCCCATATCCTTGACGTCGGGAATCTTGATTTCCTTTTCGAAGGCCTGGTAGCCGAGCAGTTCCGCCCTGAAAGTGTAGGTGCCGGCACGGACTCCGGTGAGTTCCACCTTGCCCTCGGAATCGCTGAGCACGTATTTGGCCGGCTTCTGGGCGCCTTCCTTGGTCAGGGACACTGTGGCAAAGCCCACGGGCTCGCCATTGGATTCGTCGATCAATACCGCAGTCAGGCGGTTCTGGGCGTATATGCCGGTGCCGAGGAGCAGCGCCCCGAGAAGGCACAATAATCTTCTAAAGTTCATACTTCTACTTAGACGCTGCAAATCTACTAAAGTTTAATCAAATTTATTTAATCCTGTCGGGATTTGCAGCAAGGAATTTTTCCCAGGAGCTGCCGGACGCCTTGCCGGCAAGGGGGCTGGACTGCTCATAGAAATGGCACATCGCGATGGCGAGGGCGTCCGTGGCATCCAGATGGCCGGGATCGATGTTGATCCCCAGGGTCTTCTCCACGATCAGCGCCACCTGCTCCTTGGAGGCGGCACCATTGCCGCAGATTGCCTGCTTGGCTTTGCGCGGGGCGTATTCATACACGGCTGCGCCGTGCTGCAGGGCAGCCGTCATAGCCGCACCCTGCGCGCGGCCGAGCTTGAAAATGACCTGGGCGTTGCGGCCGTAGAACGGCGATTCGATCGCCAGGTCGTCGGGCCTGTGCAGTTCGCACAGGGCCGACACTTTGTCGAAGATAATCAGGAGTTTATCGTAGATATTATCCACCCTTCTGAGGTCCAGCACACCCATATCCACGAACTGGGGCTTACCCCCTCTCACACGGATAATCCCGAAACCAAGCAGGTTGGTTCCGGGATCTATTCCGAGTATGGTGCAATCCTTAATCAATCTTGTCGAAGCCCGTGTAGGGACGCAGGATTTCGGGGATCACGATGCCGTCCGGGGTCTGGTTGTCCTCGAGGAGGGCGGCCACGACGCGCGGAAGGGCCAGGGAACTGCCGTTCAAGGTGTGCGCCAGCTGGGTCTTGCCCTCGGCGTCGCGGTAGCGGCAGTGCAGGCGGTTGGCCTGGAAGGTCTCGAAATTGGACACGCTGCTGATTTCCAGCCAGCGGCCCTGCGCGGCGCTCCACAGCTCGAAGTCGTAGGTGATGGCGGAGGTGAAGGACATATCGCCGCCGCAGAGGCGGAGGATACGGTAGCGCAGGCCGAGCTTGTTCACTATGCTCTCCACGTGGGCTACCATATCGTCAAGGGCCTTGTAGCTGTCTTCGGGCTTCTCCACGCGCACGATTTCCACTTTGTCGAACTGGTGCAGGCGGTTCAGGCCGCGCACGTCCTTGCCGTAGGAACCTGCCTCCCTACGGAAACAGGGGGTGTAGGCGGTCAGGCGCTGGGGAATCTGGTCGGCGGCGAGAATCACGTCGCGGAAAATGTTGGTCACGGGCACCTCTGCCGTCGGCACCATGTAGAAGTCATCGACTTCCGCGTGGTACATCTGGCCTTCCTTGTCGGGGAGCTGGCCGGTGCCGAAACCGGAATCGCGGTTCACCATCACGGGAGGCTCGACCTCCTTGTAGCCGGCTGCGGTGTTGCAGTCCAGGAAGAAGTTGATCAGGGCCCTCTGGAGCTTGGCGCCCTTGCCCTTATAGACAGGGAAACCGGCTCCGGTGATCTTCACGCCGAGGTCGAAATCGATGATGTCGTACTTCTTGGCAAGTTCCCAGTGCGGGAGTGCGCCCTCGGGGAGCTTCACCTCGGGGCCGCCCATCTTCACTATCTCGTTGTCCTCGGCACCTGCGCCGGGCTTCACCAGCGGACAAGGGATATTGGGCATGAGCACCAGGTTCCGCTCCATCTCTGCGGCCGCTTCGTCCATACGGGCAAGCAGCTCTCCGGAACGGGCCTTGAGCTCGGCGACCGCGGCCTTGGCCTTCTCGGCCTCGTCGCGAAGGCCCTGCTTCATCAGGGTCCCGATTTCGGCCGCCTTCTGCTTCTGGCTGGCCAGAAGGGCGTCGGTTTCGGTCTGGAGGTTACGGCGCAGGCGGTCCAGTTCGACCACCTTGTCAACTATCGGCTGCGCGTCGAAATTCTTGATTTTCAATTTCTCAACGACTCCCTGGGGGTCGTCGCGAAGCATCTTGAGCGTCAACATAGCTGTGTAAATTAAAAAAAATGACCCGCAACCCCGATCCCGAAGTGCAAGTCATTGTTCACATAAAACCTTCGAGATTAGCTCTCAAAAGGGACCACTGACACGTAGGACCTGTCAGTCTTGCGGCAGCGTGCGAATTTGACAGTACCGTCAATGAGAGCGTAGAGAGTGTGGTCCTTGCCCATACCCACGTTGGTGGAAGGATTGTGGACGGTGCCCCTCTGGCGGACTATGATATTGCCGGCCTTCACGACCTCGCCGCCGAATTTCTTGAGACCCAGGCGCTTGCTCTGCGACTCACGACCGTTCTTGGAACTGGATTGACCTTTCTTGTGTGCCATAATTCTTAAGCGATTGCGTTGATTTTGATCTTGGTGAGTTTCTGGCGATGACCGTTGAGCTTCTGGAAGCCCTTGCGACGGATCTTCTTGAACACGATGACCTTGTCGGCCTTTGCATCGTCATCCAGGACGGTGGCCTTGACCACTGCGCCCTCAACATAGGGAGTTCCGACCTTCACGGCGTCTCCGTCGGCGACGAGGAGCACCTTGCCGAACTCTACATCAGCACCCTTGGCATCGGCGAGCCTCTGCACAAAGATTTCGTTGCCAGCTTCTACTTTAAACTGCTGGCCTGCAATGTCTACGATTGCGTACATCAAACAATGTTTTTAAATGTTTGGGCCTGGGGCGGCTGCCCTGCGGCAGCTCTTGGCGAGCCCTTCGGTCATAAAATGGACGGCAAAGATAGTGATAATTATCAGATTATCAAAATTATTTTCATTTCGGATTACTCCTTTTTTTGCCGATATTTGTGGTTACGTTCACTTGATTGAAATTTGTAACGATATGATAAACACTACTTCAGAGCGCATCGAGGCCATAGTGGAGGCCCAGCGCGCATTCTTCGCATCCGAAGCCACACGCGACGTCGCTTTCCGCAAACGCCAGCTCCGCGCCCTCCTGAGCGGCCTGCAGAAATGGGAAAAACCTCTCTGCGACGCCCTCTGGAAGGATTTGCACAAATCCTACGAAGAGGCATTCATGACCGAGATAGGCATACTCTACGGCGAAATTTCGGAGGCCCTGAAAAAGACCGCCCGCTGGGCGCGCCGCCGCCGTATGCCCACCCCTCCCACAGGCATGCCTTCCTCGAGCTGGATCATACGCGAGCCGCTCGGCTGCACGCTGATCATGAGCCCCTGGAACTATCCCGTGCAGCTGCTCCTCAATCCGCTCATCGGCGCCATCTCCGCCGGCTGCACGGCCATCCTGAAGCCTTCTCCCTATGTGCCGAACGTGTCGCTGGCGCTGGAGAAAATGATCTCCGAGACCTTCCCCGAGGAATACATAGCCGTGGTGCAGGGCAACCGCGACGTCAATTCGGCGCTGCTCGAAAAACGTTTCGACCTGGTGTTCTTTACCGGCAGTCCGGCGCTCGGGAAGGTGGTGATGGAAGCCCAGTCCAGGTATCTTACCCCCCTTGTGCTCGAACTTGGCGGCAAGAGCCCCTGCATCGTGGACAAGGACGCCGACATCCCCGTCGCCGCCCGCCGCATCGTGTGGGGGAAATGCCTCAACAGCGGCCAGACCTGCATAGCCCCGGACTACCTTTTCCTTCATGAAGACATAAAAGGCGCATTCGTGGAAGCTTTCAAAAAGGAACTGGCGGCCCTGTACCCCGAGGGCACAAAAGACGCAAAGCACTACGTCCACATAGTCCGCGACCGCGCCTTCGAGCGCCTGCAGGGCTATCTCAAGGACGGGACCGTCATCGCCGGAGGCCACTCCGACCCGGCCACCCGCTGGTTCGAACCCACGCTGCTCGACGGCGTGAGCCCCGAGGCCCCGGTGATGCAGGAAGAGATTTTCGGCCCCATCTTCCCCATACTCACCTTCCGCAGCCGCGACGAGGTGGTCCGCTTCGTGAGCGCCCGCGAAAAGCCGCTGGCATTCTACTACTTCGGCAAGAAGGCCGACGCCTGGGAGATCCTCGGCCGCACGACTTCCGGCGGAGCATGCATCAACGACGTCATCATGCACGTGGCCAACAGCAAGATACCCTTCGGAGGTGTGGGCAATTCAGGGATGGGCAGCTACCACGGCGAGCGAAGCTTCCTGGCATTCAGCCATGAGCGCTCCGTGCTTGTCACGCCCACCTGCGTGGACCTGAAATTCCGCTATATGCCCTACGGCATGTTCAGGCTGGTGAGGTTCCTTCTCGCAGGACGGGTCAGGAATTCTTGACGCCCAGCCCGAAATAGTCCCGGGTGACCCAGTATTCGAAAAGCGGATCCAGGAAATGCGGGATGTCTTCTTCGTCGAAGGTGAGAATCTCCTTCTTGCAGAGGGCATCCTTCAGTCTGCGCACGTTGGCGGAAGAATTGAGGCCGTACTTCTGTATAACTTCCGTGCTGCTGAACTTGGTGTGGCCCTCCACGACGGCGCGCAGCAGGCACACCTGGAAGGTGGTCAGGTCCGCCATCGCCGCCCGGAATGACGGTTCATAGATAGCGATCAGGTCCGAAAGCGCCTCCATCAGCACCGGCTCCGTCATATATCCCTTCGAAAGGGAATCGCAGACCGCCGCGAAGCAGTTGACGTAGAAGATATTGTTTTTGAACAGGTTGCACACCCCGAGCATCAGGGCCCTGTCCACCACCTTGCCGCTGGAAAGGAAGCCCCGGTTGACGGAATCCGCTATGTCTTTGGGGTCGATTTCGCTGAGCTTCATCCTCTCCACCTGGCGGTGGAAGAAGCGCCTGTGCTCGAAAATCTCCTTCATCGCATTCACCTGGGAACCGTAGAGCACATAGGATGCAGCCGCCCTGTCTTCGGGAGTCCGCGCCTTGAAAACCTCCTGCATCAGACGGCAGACCCGCTCGCCGTCTTCCGTCAGCGACACGTTCTGAAAATCGTCCAGGCACACGAAAAGCCGCCTTCCGTCCTTCCTGGAGAGCAGGTAGGGCAGGCGGAAAAGCGCCATGATATCCTCATCGTCAAGGTCCCAGTTCAGCGACAGGATGCTTCCGGTGGCCTGGAACACCAGCTCGTCAAACACGAAATGCGTGCCTGCGAGATGGTCGGACACGAGCGAAGCGAAATCCTGCGGAGTCACTCCGTAGAGCCGTATCACGGCCGTGCCGATCCGGGTGCACAATTCCGCGACGGTCCTTACGTTCAGCAGGGACACCTTGGCGATACGGAACTGGCTGCTGGACATTTTCATATCGAAAAACACCTGCTGCAGCAGCGAATCCTTCCCCGCCTTGGGCGGCTCGTACATCACCACATTCTCGCCCTCGCGAAGCAGGTTGCCAAGGATAGCCACATCCTGTTTCCTGCCCACGAAGTATCTCCCGGTGACGGGCTTATTGTAAATGAAAGGGGTATCCATAACAAAAATGTTTCACAAAGATGGCAAAGTTTTTCATAACAAACAAATCAATTCTTTCCTTTTTAAATTAAATAATTTAAATTTGTATTTCTGATAATTCGACTGTTATGACCAGATACAAAGCACCTGAAGCCTCTGAGCTGGAGGCGGTTCTGAGCGGACTGCTCTGCGACAGCATGACCGGATCCTCAATGGAGGATTTCACTGAATCCGAAACGATTGAATGGTAGGAGGCGGCGATATGAAAAAGTACTTGATCATCATGCTTGCGGTCCTCGCTTCCGCATCCTGCGCCAAAGAGCAGTTCCAGCCCATTGAGACCGGATCCGGCATACAATTCCGCTTCGAGGCCGCCACCGAAGGCACCAAAGCCTACCTGACGGACGATTTCAAGATTTGCTGGGAGCAGGCCAAAGACGCCGTGTCCGTGTTCGCAAAGACCGACAACTGCCGTTTCGAGGCCGTGACCACCGGCACTTCCACCTGGCTGGAGGGCACTCTCAGCCAGGTCACGTCCACGTATTACGCCCTCTATCCCTATAATGCAGACGCGACCAATTCCACCGGTTCCATCACCACTACCCTCCCCGCAGAGCAGAAAGCTGTACTCAACCAGTTCAGCAACATAGTCGCCGTGGCCGCGACCAAGGAAAAGAGCCTGCTCTTCCAGCCCTGCGTGTGCCTCGTGGAAGTGGACCTTGCCACCCAGGGCGTCCACACCATCAGCTTCCGGGGCAACAACGGTGAGCTCATCGCCGGCACGATCCGCATGAGCGCAGGCACCAAAGACGACAATGATCCCAATCCCGTGGTCGTGGAAGGAATCAAGGAAGTGAGCATTTCCGACGGCGGCAGCGAACTGCAGCCCGGCAAATACTACATCGCCGTGGCTCCCCAGATGTTCACAAAGGGTGTCACCATAAGCATCAAGGGCAGTGCCGGCTCGGCTGAGAAAGTCACGTCCAAACCCGTGGCGGCAGGCCGCAGCAAGCGCCTGCTCGCCGGCACGATCGACCTTCCCCTTGTCCCGGAAGACAGCTCGTTCTCAATGACTTATGCCGACGGAGACATCCAGGGCACCGTTTACCCCGGCGCTCCCAGACAGATTGTCTACTCCTACTCAGGCACCCGTAATCTCCAGTACCATATCAACAGCGACGCCCCCGTCAGCATCGAGTACTTCATGGACGGCTCCCAGAGTTCGGCGTCGGAAGCGACCGGACGGCTTGCCGGACCCGTCAGCCTGGGCGGTTCGGTCATAGACCTGCTTCCAGTGGCCGGCAGCGGCGGAGAAAACGACAACGTGCGCCGGCTCAGGGCAGCTTCGCCCAGAGGCAGCTATGGCGATCCCGTGAATCTGACCACCGACAACAACAGTCTGTTCGGCGGAGGCCGTTCCGGGTCCAACACCGCCAACTGCTACGTGGTCAGGACTCCGGGCTGGTACTCATTCCCGCTGGTCTATGGCAACGCCATCAAGGGCGGCAATGCCAACCCCGGCGCCTACTCCCCTTCCGTGAGCGGGACCACCGTGCTTTCCCCCTTCATAGACAGCAGCGGCAACGCCATCACCTCTCCCTATATCAGCAATGCCGTCTCGGCCCGCCTGGAATGGGAAGATGCCGTCGGCCTCATCGAAGAGCTGGAGCTTCGCGGCAGCGATGCTAATTCCCTCGGCATCGCCTTCCGCGTGCCGCAGGAGACGATACGCGAAGGCAACGCCCTCATCAGCGCCATCGACGCCTCCGGGCAGGTGGTCTGGAGCTGGCACATCTGGGTCAGCGGCGCCCCCGATTCCGATTTTGCACCAGTGAGCGTGACCAACAAGGCCTCGCAGAGCTTCTCCCTTGCCCGAATCAACGTGGGCTGGGTGGCGCCATACGACTCCCCCATCGTCTTTGAAGGCCGCACCACCGGCATCCGCATCACCCAGCAGGGCAGCGGAAAGACCCTGGAATTCACCCTCGTGCAGACCGGAGCCACGCTACCCGCCAACGCCACCGGCACCTGCCCCTTCTACCAGTGGGGCCGCAAGGATCCTTTCGTGGCAGGCAACGGCGAGGTGGTCGAGGACGCGAGCCTGGACTGCCCCAAGAAGACTTGGTACACCACAGAGCGCCGCGACACCGTGGGCACGCGTGCGGCCCGCCTTGGCAAGGACATCGCCGCCTACATAAGCCATCCCACCCACTACAATATGGATTCCGGCGGCGACGGCAAGTACTCCAACCTCTGGAATGCCACACAGGCCAAGTTCTCGTCGTCCAGCACCGCCGCCGAGAATGCCGCTGCCGTGGTCAAGACCGTCTACGACCCCTGCCCCGTGGGTGCATGCCTGCCTCCCATCGGCGCGATGACGGGATTCTCCAACGCCAACACTGCCGGCGGCTTCGACCTTGGCTTTGCGTTCTATTCCAATCCCGACAAGACCGGGGAGACGGTGTTCTACCCTGCAGTCGGTTCCATGGCCACCAGCAACCTGACATCCACCAAGGTGTTCGGCACCATGCGCAACTCCGGCACCGGCTTCTCCTACTGGGCGGCGAACGCCAACAACGCCACGAGCGGCTTCAACATGAACTGCTACAACAAGGGCACGGTCAACACCGGCTACGGCAGCAACCGCCAGTACGTCTATCCCATACGTCCCGCAATCTACAATTAGCCATGAACAGAGCACATTGCATTATCCTCGCCCTCTGCCTTGGGGCAGCCGTCCTTCAGCCTGCCGACGCCGCCTGCCGCCGCAAGCCTTTCGCCGTGGTGGTGGACGGGGCGTGCTATGAAGCAGTGGCAGGATCCGTGAAGCACTATGCCGATGCAGTGGCTGCCCGCGACAGCCGTCAGGTATTCGTGGTGGTGACGGGCAGCGACTGGACGCCGCAGACTATTCGCGACACCCTGCAGACCCTCTACGTCAAGAAAAAGCTGGAGGGAGCCGTGCTCGTGGGCGATATCCCCGTGCCGATGATACGGCGCGCCCACCACCTCGCCACGGCCTTCAAGATGAACCCGGCCATGCCCGTGAAGCGTTCTTCCATACCTTCGGACCGCTTCTACGACGACTTCGGCCTGCGTTTCGACTTCCTCGACGCCGACGGCAAGCTATTCTACTACGACCTCTCCCCCGAAGGCCGGCAGAGAGTGCAGTGCGACATCTACACGGCCCGCGTAAAGCCCTCCAAGGCAGATCCGGACTATAGTTTCGAAGAGCTGATCTGCGAGTTCCTCGACCGGGCGGCGCGGACTGCATCCGGCACCGAGCCCCTCGACAACGTGTTCCACTTCGGCGGCCACGGCAACAGTTCCGAAAGCATCAACGCCCGAATCGACGAAGACCGCGCCTTCTACGAGCAGTTCGGCCTTGCCGGCTCCGGCGAGCGGGTGCGTTACCTTAATTTCGACGAGGAGCGCTTCGTGCGCAAGCGCCTGATGTCCGCCCTTTCCGACCCGGAGGTGGATTTCGCCCACCTCCACACCCACGGCGGCGTGGGCGCCCAGTACATAAGCAAGGAGCCCTACACCTTCATGACCAATGAGCACATAGAGAACGCCAAGGCCTTCTTCCGCTCCAAGATGCGCAGCGCCAAAGACAAGGAAAAGGCCGCAGCATCCCTGATGAAGTCCTACGACATTCCTGCAAGCTGGCTCGAAGGATGGGACGACAAGGCCGTGACGGCAAAAGACTCGCTCCGCTCCGCTTCCGTGGACATAACGCTCCTCGACCTGGACGGCTACAGGAGCGCAGCGAAACTCATCCTGCTGGACGCCTGCTTCAACGGGGCTTTCCTCCACGACGACTATGTGGCCGCACGCTACGCCTTCGGCCACGGCAGCCGCACGATCGCCGTGACCGGCAACTCGGTGAACATCATCCAGGACCACTGGAAGAACGAACTTGCCGGCCTGCTGAAGGCGGGCTGTTCCGTCGGGGAATGGGCCAGGAACTATATGACGCTCGAATCCCACCTCTTCGGCGACCCCACCTTCCGTTTCGCCGCCTCAGGCAAAAAGGGGCCAGATGCCCGGAAGGCAAAAGCCATCCACGACGGCAGATACGCCCCTGAAAAGTGCCTTGCGCTGATGGACGACAGTTCGATGAACGTGCGTCTTGAGGCCTTCTACTACATACTTCGGGAAGGTTCATACGAAACCCTGTGCAACGCGGTCTGCAAGGGCCTGGACGACCCGTACGAAATGCTCCGCCGCATGGCTGCACGATACGCCGAGACCCTTGGCGAAAAGGAACTGCTTCCCGTGATCGCCTCGCATTATCTCGACCCTATGGAGACCGCCCGCGTGCGCTACCACCTGTTTGCCGCTTTCAGCCAGTATGGGGCGGACGAAGTGGAAGCCGCCCTCCAGGCAGCCTGGGACGGCATCTGGCCAGAGCCCGCAGAGCTTGAGACGCTCAAGGCAAGGCTGCGCCGAAGCATCACCGCATCCGACGCCGAAATCGCCGGCCTCGCAGACGCTTCCGTGAGTCTCAAAGACAGGATTTCCACCGTCAGCGCCCAGCGCAACGCAAATCTCACGGCAGCCGTGGAGCCGATGCTTGGCCTGGTGGCCGACGAGGCCGCCGCCAAAGAGCTGCGCTGCAAGGCTGCGGAAGCCCTGGGATGGTACACCAGATCCGTCCAAAGCGAGCATATATATCAGTCCCTTAAGAAGATACAGATATCTGACGGAGACGTTGCCGACGAAGTGCGACGGACCCTCAGAAGACTCGAAGACAATGCACATATCAGGTAAAGCGGCCATACTGACCGGTCTGCTGCTGCTCTGCGGCCTGAGTCTCAAGGCGCAGCAGAAGGCCTCCATCCAGGGCACCGTGACCACCGTCGAAAACGGAGCCAGGGTGCCGGTTGACTATGCCGTGATACTTCTCAAGCCTGCCGGAGTCTACACCACCACCGATGAAAAGGGGGCCTACCGCCTCGGCGGCCTCGACCCTGGCAGCTACAACCTCAACATCCAGCTGATAGGCTACGAGACCATCGACACCACCCTGACGATACGGGGAGAGGTGCGGCGCGATTTCGTGCTCACCCAGAGCTCCTTCCGCCTGGAGGAAGTACATGTCGTGGCCGAAGCCTCAAAGGCCGGTGAATCCACGGCCTCGATGATTTCCAGGCAGGCCATAGACCACAGCCAGACCAGTTCGCTCCGCGACATAATGCAGCTGCTTCCCGGAGCCGACATCACCAATCCCGACCTGGGCTCCGCCCACAGCATCACCCTCCGTTCGGTGGGCGGCAGCGACATGAACAGTCTCGGCACCGCCATCATCGTGGACGGAGCTCCCCTGTCCAACAACGCCAACATGGAAGGCATCAGCGCCACCATCAACGGCGTGTCATCATCCATCGCCGGCACCTCGGTTTCGGCCGGGGGCGCCACTCCCAACGGCGGCATCGACGTGCGCCAGCTCTCCACCGACAACATCGAATCCGTGGAAGTGATCCGCGGCATCCCTTCGGTCCAGTACGGCGACCTCACCTCCGGCGCCGTGATCATCAACTCCAAAGCGGGCGTGGAGCCGCTCACTATAAGGCTCAAGGCCGACCCGAAAATCTACCAGGTGGCTGCCTCGAAGGGATTCAAGCTCGGCCCCGATGCCGGCGACCTCAACGTCAGCGGAGACTACGCCTACAGCAACGCCAAGACCACCGAATCCTACGCCCACTACCGCAGGTTCAACCTCAAAGGCCTGTGGTCCAAGCGTTTCGGCGACCTCAACACCACCACTTCCCTGGACCTTAAATTCGGCAAGGACACCCGAGACAAGAATCCCGACGACATCCGCACCCTGCTTGCCTCGGGCGGCACCAACCTCGGCTACCGCATCAGCACCAACGGCACCTGGAACATCAACCGCGGCTGGCTGAAGACCTTCCGCTACGATCTCTCCAACAGCTTCACCTGGAAGGAATCCTTCCACGAGCAGGAAAACATCAACGCCGTAGCAATCTACACCACGAACATGCAGGACGGCACCACCGTGGCCGACACCCCCGGGCGCAAACTGTTCGACAGCGCCGGCCGCGAACTCACCACCCCCGGAGCAGACGCCTACGCAATAATGACGCCCTACTCCTATTTCTGCCACTACGACTTCTACGGCAAGGAGGTCAGCACCTTCGCCAAGGCCTGCCTGAACCTCTTCAAGCAGTGGGACGACACCAGCGAGAAGATCCTTGCCGGCGCCGACTTCAAGTCCGAAGGCAACCTGGGCCGGGGGCTCGTATTCCCCAAAGACTGCCCTCCCAACCGCACCAACACCGAATCCGGCTACCGCGAGCGTCCACTCTACGACATCCCCTTCGTCAACCAGCTCGGCTTGTTCGCCGAAAACTCATTCAGGACCAAGCTCTTGCGCCGCGAGTTCAATCTCACCGCCGGCCTTCGCTTCGACCTCGTGGGCGGACTCACCGCCCTTTGCCCCCGCATCAACGCGTCCTTCGAACTGATTCCGGAAATATGGGTGCTCCGCGGAGGCTTCGGCATCACGGCAAAGGCCCCGACATCGGCCTACCTCTACCCTACCGACGCCTACTACGACCAGCTCAACATCAACACCACGGAGGCTTCAAACCCCATGGACCGTGCGGTCATGGCAACCACCCGCATCTACCAGACGTCCAACCCTGGCCTGGAAATCGCCCGCAACCGCAAGGCCGAAGTCGGATTCGACCTCCGTGTGGCCCGCCGCTACCGCCTCAGCGTGACCTTCTACGACGAGCTGATGAAAAACGGCTACAGCTTCGCCCGCGACCTGAGCACCTTTGTGTGGGTGCCCTACAAGACATGGACCATCGGAGGCCACGACAGCTCCGGCTCTCCCATCTTCGTCCCGGACAAGGACACCCACCGTTTCTTCTCCTACTACAGGCCCACCAACAATACCCGCGAGCACCACTACGGCCTCGAATACGAACTCGACCTGGGCCGTTTCAGCGGCATACGCACATCCTTCTTCCTCAACGGCGCCTGGATGCACACCGCCACGTCGAGCTCCGGGGAGACCTTCGCCCTCAACCTGAAGGAAGGCAGCTACGTGGACAGCCACGTGGCCATCTACGACCCCGGCGTGCGGGAATACCACAACGAGCGCTTCCTGACCACCCTGAGGACCACCCACAACATTCCGTCGATCGGATTTGTCGTGACCCTGACCACCCAGCTGAACGTATTCACGTCCAACTGGACCGACTACCACAACGACGAGGCGCCCCAGCGCTACATTTCCAACGACGACGGCAAGGTCTACGATTTCACGCCGCAGATGGCTGCCGACCCCGCCCTCCGCTATATGGTCGGCCAGCTGTCCGACACCCGTTTCATCCACAGCCACACCATCCCGACGGTGGTGTTCAACCTCAACGTGACCAAGGAGATACGCAATTTCATGACCGCATCCTTCTACGTCAACAACCTCTTCAATTCCCGGCCCCTGGACCCTTCCGAAATCACGAAAGGCTCCTACACCGAGCTCAACAACCCCATGTACTTCGGATTCGAAATAAAACTCAAGATATGAAGAAGATCATTCTGGCCGCCCTCGTGCTGGCGGCATTCTGCGCATGTGACAAGACCCCGAAGGTAGTCACCGTGAAATGGCTGGTAGAAATCGACGAATCAGCTCTGGGCGACGCTCCGAGCCCCGGCGCCTACAAGGTCAGCCTCACCAACATCGGCACAGAGGAGGTTAAGGAGATCTCCGTCGTCGGCACCCGCTCCGAGGCCATCGACATACTCCCGGGAGTGTACAACATCACCGCCCAGGCCCACGGCTCGCTGGGCGGAAAGGCCTACAACTACATCGGCAGCCTGAGCAGCGTGACGATTTCCGGCCTGCAGGACGAACTGGTGTCTATAGTCGAGGTCTCCGCCACGGCATCTTCCGCCCTGGTGTTCAAGGAGATACACTACAATGCCAGCATGGTGTCCGGCTCTGCGAGCGCCCGCTACCTCAAAGACTCTTTCTTCGAGATCTACAACAATTCCGAAGAGACGGTCTACGCCGACGGCATTTGCCTCGGCGACGTGCTGAGCCACAAGGTCTATGACTTCTCGGACAAGCTCCCCAACGCTTCCGACTACGTGTTCATGGGCACCTACGTCTGGCAGATTCCCGGCAGCGGCAAGGACTACCCCATCGCTCCAGGAGAGTCGTTCGTCATAGCCGCATCGGCAATCGACCACAGCAAGACTGCCGAGAGCCTCGACCTTTCCACCGCCGAATTCGAGACCATATGCGACAAATACAAGGAAAAAGGCGGCCAGCCCGACGCCAACGCCGTGAACATGGCCCTTGTCTGCACCATCAAGGAAAGCGGACTGGGCAACCAGTTTGGAAGGTTCACCGACGCCGCCTGGGCACTGTTCTACCCGTCCGTGCCCCTTCGCAAGGACGGCGAGTACCTGGAGTCCAACCACGCCAACAACTACGGCCTTGAGGTGCTCAAAACCGACATTCTTGATGCCATCGACCTGCTGAAGACCGAGAATCCGGACGACAAGCGCCTCGAGCCCGTGCTTGACGCGGGCTGGATCAAGTGCGCCACCACCGGCGGCAACCAGAGCGTGGTACGCAAGGTGGAATCCACACGCGCAGACGGCTCGATAATCCTCCAGGACACCAACAACACCACCGTGGATTTCACGGTCAACGACAAGCCCGAAATCCGCCGCTACGGCGTGAAACGTCCTTCCTGGAGCACCTGGACCACGGCACAATGACAAGAAAGTCAGCATATATGCTGGCCCTGCTGCTGGTGTCAGCCTTCGCCCGCGCCGGAGCCCCCGGTGACGGAGCTTCGCTGCGCCTGAAGCTCCTGCCCTCTCTCTGGATGGACAGTTCCAATGCCGCAGGCCTGGCCTTCTCCGCCCCCGATCGTTTCAACACCCTGCAGGCCGGCTACGGCCACGAAAGCGGAGATTACCGGAGGATGCAGGAAGGGGCTACGGTCTCCGAGCTCAGCTTCGACACCAGCGGAGCGATGGAAGTGGGCAAGGTGCAGCTCTGGGGACATTTCCGCTACGACAACATCTCCGAGGCCGGCGCCTCGTTCAACACCCTGCTCTACGATCCCTTCGACGAGCGGTTCCTCTACACTGCGGCCGACACCGTGGCCGGGCAGTGGAAGAAGCAGTCATACCTGATGGAATTCAAGGCCGCAATGCCCGTCTCCGAAAGCCTGTCGGCAGGCGTCCACGTGCGCTACAACGACCGTATCGCCGCCGGGCAGATCGACCCGAGGGCCGAGTCCTACAACTACTCGGTCAGCGTCCGGCCGGGCCTGAGCTGGCGCACGGGGAGCAGCATTTTCGGACTTAACGGACTCTATACCAACACCTTCGAGCGCTCCACCCCTTCCATCAGCAACAGCCAGGAAATACAGCGGGTCTTCCTTCTGCGGGGCCTTGGCAACTGGGTGGGCGACCAGATCGGCGGCAGCGGCCTCAGCACCATGTATTTCCGCTGCAACAGCTGGGGAGGCAGCCTGCAGTATTCCCTGGAATCTCCCTTCAAACTGCTGGCGTCCGTGGGATTCACATCCCACTCCACGGCTATACGCGAAAGCGCCACCCAGCCCAAGCCGCACGGCAGCACCATGCGCCGGGAGTTAGATGCCTCCATCCGCGCGGTCTTCGGAAGCGGGGTCCGGCATAAAGCCGGCCTTTCCGTCTTCGGAGCAAAGACCACAGGCACCGAACCCACCACCCAGTGGAACACCGCCAGCGGCGAATGGGAGGTGACTTTTTCTGCCGACCAGTGCGATTTCCTCACAGCTGATGCCCTTCTTTCCTACGAAGCCCTCATCCTCGAGGGTGAATCCTACTCCTGGCGTTTCACAGGCATTGCCGGATTCCAGGCCAAGCAAGACAGCTATGCAGTGCCGGCCGCCTCATTCAGCTACTCGAACCTGAGTCTTGAAGCCGGAGCGGAGCGCCGGATCGCATTCAAGGGCTCTTCCCTGCTGCTTGGAGCCGGAATCAAAGGCATCAAGAATCTGGGCCACTCCTACGACTACACCGGCCACCGGACGGGCACGGCTCCTGTCAGGGACCTTTACCCCCACGACATCGCGGTCCTTGGCGCCGACCTTCTCAGAGGCAGCCTGAGCGCCGAATTCGCCATTGCCCTGGGCAAGGGCCTGAGCCTCGCCCTTGCGGCCGAGGGCTCATATCTCGCCGCATCCTCCGACATTGGTCCTCTCAGCCGCTGGGTAGCAGAGGGTGCGGTGAAGTTATATTTTTGACAGAAAAAGCCCGGCGAACCGGGCTTTTTCATATTCAGCTGGACCGAGGCTTAGTCTGCCTTGCGGATGCAACGCAGCTCCATTCCGTGGAGATAGTTGCCGTAGCTCAGCATAAGCTTGCCAAGAGGACTGGCGGCGGTGAAAGTGCTCATCATACAGAAGTACTGCACATTGTTGCCTGCCGCGTTAGGCATGTAAGGCGTAGAGCACATGACCTGGTTGAGTGCGGGCTTGCCGACCCACTCGGAAACTGAGCAGGTGTTTTCCTTGGTTGCAGCCGCGTTATATTTTCCAGTCTGCGACAGGCTGGTCTTGGCACGTACTCCGAGGAACGCGAAATTCCATCCGGCGTCATTGAACGCAGGAATGCTGGAGCCCGAATACGCAGCGACCCAATACACGGCGCTGGCGTCTGCCACAGCAGAAGTCTCGGGATTCACCGGCAGGGAGTCATCTTTGTTGGAAGCGCCAACGAGTTTCAGGAAGTCTGCACGGGTAGGGATGTACCAGCCCGGAGGGCAGATGCCCTGGACGCCTTCGAAGTCGCGGAAGTTGCCAATAACTGCGCCGGCCTGATATTCAGCCTTGGTGCCATAGGTGATTGCATCCTGGGCAACACCGAAAGCGGTAGGATAATCGTAGAGGTAGCCGTCTTTGAAATCGGTCCTTGCGGTCGTGTTGGTGCCGTCGGTAGTGTAGGTGTACCATATACCTGCATCCTCGACAGGGTCGGAGGAAACGGTCTTTCCTTCAGGCACATAGGCCATAGGAGCAGCCATCCACCAGCGGCCGTCGGCAAGCTTCACGAGAGGGTACTCCTTCCCGTGGTAGGTGAACTTGTTGTTCGCCAGATCCTCGACGAATACGGGAGCCTTGAAATTAGTGTATATAACGTGAAGACCGGAAGTGTTATTCTTTGAGCCGCTGACAAGGGACTCGAAATTGGTAGCGTCCACAGTAGTACCGTTAACGGAACCGGCTACCGAGATAGGTGATTCTGTCGTACCGAGGACAATATCCTTATCGTCGCCGTTGAACAGACCTACCACGAGACCGGTAGCATCAGCAGGTCCGCCTATCAATGTGCAGTCCACGGAACATCCGTCCATACCGGTGAATGCTACGTTGCCCAGATTGCCCACAAGGCCGCCAAGAGCATTGATAGTGCACTGCGCTTCCACGGTGCCTCCGGCGGTACAGTTGGAGAAGGTATGAGCCTGGCTGTGGAAACCTGCAATGGAACCGGCGACAGAACCGGAATCTGCACTTATAATGGTAATTTTTCCTGTGTTGCTGCATCCGTCCATACGGCCTGTGCCGCCATGGATACCGCCGGCACGGATTTTAATACCTGCTCCTTCATAAGTGATGTCTCCGGAATTGTTGCAGTTCTTTGCAGTATACGGAGTCGAAGAATTTTCAGAACCAGGCCAGCCGGAAATACCGCCGATGGCATTGTTGGTCGAATGGGTATTGTCGGTCTTGTAATACAGGTTGCCGGTGTTGTTGCAATTCTCAAGGGTAAACTTGTTGAGTTTGTTGTTGTCTGTACCTCCGCTTGTAGTCGTTCCGCTGAAATTGTATCCAGAACCGACGATACCGCCGATATAGAAGGTATAACCCGCATTCTTGGGAGTGAAAGCAGTACCGTTGCCCAGAACGACAGACACATCTCCGTGGTTGTCGCAACCTGTCATAGGACCGGAGCAGTCGCCGACCAGGCCGCCAACCGAAGGACGTGCGGCGGTGTGGGTACCGTCGGTGCTGGAAGGATTGTTGAGAGTCAGGCTGACCTTGCCAAAATTCTCACAATCGGTAAACACGGGATTCGTGCCGGTTGCGGACACAAGGCCACCGGCAGTCAAACCGGCAGTGATGGCATTTGTACCATTATAAACTTTAGAGTTGATATCACCGATACCATTACGGCCGTTGATACGGGCAGCAGTCACGGTCACGTCGCCACGGTTCACGCAGCCGGACATGGTGTTGCTTGCAAAATAGCCCGCAATACCTGCAACGAAGGTAGCTTTCAGGGATGCACCGGACTGGAACGTGATCTTGCCGGTGTTCACGCAATCGGTAGTGGCACCTGTGGTGTAGCTGGACACACCGGCGAGGCAAAGTGCTGCCTCATGCCCGGCGCAGATGAAAGACACGTTTCCGGTGTTCTTCACCTTGATATTGTTGCTGCCATTGGTGGTTCCGCCTGCGACACCGCCCATGTAGAAGTTCTTGGTATTAGTTCCCGAGCAGGTTATCGAAAGAGCACCGTTATTGATGCATTCACTCAAGTTGTTAAGTGTCGAGCCACCCATGGAACCGACTATGGTTCCGACATACTGGGTACCGCCGGTATTGGCAACAGTAGTGATGATCATATCACCGTTATTGACACAGTTCTCAATGGTCAGGGCATCACTCGCAGAGGGGGATGTCGATACACCGACAATGGCGCCGAGACGGCCGCCCTTGAAATTCACATCGGTGCCGCTGATATCGGCATTATTGGTGATACCGCAGACCCTTCCGAGGTTGCTTACCACGACAAATGCGAAGTTGGTAATTTCGGCGGGAAGAGAGAGCTGGCAGCTTGCATCGAGCGTGAAATCCTTCACGGTTCCCTTGTTTTCAGCGAACAGTGCCGTGCCGTTGGAGGTCCAGTTCTTCAGGCTGAGGCCCTGGCCGTCGAAGGTGCCGGCGAAAGACGTTGCAGTGGGGAGAGTGACTCCGGTCAGGTCGATGTCGGACGTAAGCCTCACTTCCTCATCAGCCTTATAGGAGGCTGCGTTGTTGAGGAAGAACACCAGTTCATCGGCATTTGAGATATTCTGGATCATGCTGACCGCCTTTGCGTTGGTGGCGACATCGCCAAGGTCAATCACCTGATTGCGCTGGAATTCTCCTTCAGCGTCAGTGGAGAGCACCTTGATGGAGCCGCCGACATAGGAACGCACGGTGAAACCCTTGTAGGCCCCGGGAGCGATTGCGGCGTAGTAGACCTGATCCTTGACAAAGCCATCCACGCACGCAATTTCGATGGAAGAAGAAACTGCATCGGCAGGGGCGATAGCGGGAGCTGCATCAGCGTCCACAGTCACGGACACTTCTCCGGAGAGGGATCCGGCCGTGTCGGCGGAAATCTTCACCCTGCTAACTCCGTCCACGCCCACCGTGAATTTCAGGAGGGTGGGGATGTTCTTGAAGGTCGGAACTGCAGTTGCATCGGCAAAGTATGCCACGGAGGCAAGGGCATCCGGGTCGACGCTCTGGCTGGGAAGGACACGCTGATCCGTGATATCCATCTTCACCACTTTTTCCTTGTCCCAGGTCACGGCCTTCTCATAGGGATAAGCCGCAACGAAACTGGTAGTTCCTTCGGGGACCGAACCCTCGATCTTCACGGAAGTTCCTTCAACTTTGGTGACGCTGAATTCATTGGGCTCGACAGATGCCGGAGTGAACACAGCAACTTTCTCACCGACTTCCCACACGACCTGTTTGCCGTTGAGAGAGGCTTTGGAATCTACATCGCACTGGGCGGTAAGGGTCAGCTGGACGTAACCGGGTTTAACGGCTACTTCTTCTTTTGCAATCTCCTTCTTGCAGGAGACAAGGGCAGCAATCGCAATCGCTGCAAAGAACAAATACTTCTTCATAGCGCTCATCGATTACCAGTTAAACGGGACATCATCAGTATAATCCTCTGTACCCCCAGTAGGACTCTGGCAGAGAAGGGCCTCCAGGCACTCCTCCGCTGTTTCACAAACCGGGGCGGTGTAGGCCCCGAAAAATGCTTTTTTGACCATATTTTATATATAAAAAAAGAATTATCGGACTTGTCAAAAAATACTTCCCAATTTAACCTCACAAATATAATAATTTCCGAAAATAAACAAAACAACTTGACCACAAAACGGAAAAGGCCGCCCCGGAGGACGGCCTTAATCCAAGAATCATTTATCTATCAGAAACTTGCGTAGACGGTATGCGCTTCCGAACTGTATCCGGTAGCACCACAGAGCAGGTCTGCATAGTTGCCTGCGGTCACAGCGGTGCCGTTCACGGAACCGGCGACCTTGATAGGGTTCTCAGAGGTGCCGAGGGTGATGGTCTTCGTGCCGTTGAAATAGCCGACCACAAGACCGGTCTTGCCGTCAGGGCCTCCGGTGAGGGTGCAGTTGACGGAGCATCCTTCCATACCGGAGAACTCGACGTTGCCCAGGTTGCCCACGATGCCGCCGAGAGCGTTGCAGGGAACTTCGGCCACGACTGAGCCTTCAGCGGAGCAGCCGGTCAGGGTGTGGGCCTGGCTGTGGAAGCCGGCAAGGCTGCCGAGCACGGATCCGCTCTGGCCGGATTCGAGCTTGATGATGCCGGTGTTGACGCAACCTTCCATACGGCCTGTGCCGCCGTGGATACCGCCAATCCTGCACTTGCAGTTGCCCTTGCCGGTGATGTTGCCGGAGTTGCGGCAATTGCGGGCCACATAGACCGCCGTCTGGTCCTCAGACTGGGGCCAGCCGACTATACCGCCATAGGCGTGGTTGGTGGTGTGGTCGTTGTCGGTATATACCGTCACGTTTCCGCTGTTGTTGCAGGACTCCAGCGTGAAATTGTTGGCATAATTGGTGTCCTTGCCGCCTGAAGTCTTGGCTCCGCTCCAGTTGTAGCTGGATCCGACGATACCGCCCACGTAGAGGGTATAACCGGCATTCCTGCCCGTGAACGAAGTCCCGCCGTTGTTGATGGACACATTCACGTCGCCATAGTTGTTGCAGTTGGTCATCGGGCCGGAGCAGTCGCCCACGAGGCCGCCCATCGAAGGACGTGCAGCAGTGTGGGTGCCATAAGTTGTACTGCCTCCGTCCGTAGGATCGGTCAGGGTGAGGGTCACAGTGCCGTGGTTGTCCGAGTTCTCGAACACAGGATTCTTTCCTGTTGCGGACACGAGGCCACCGATCGTGAGGCCCGCAGCAATCGCATTGGTGCCGACATAGGCTTTGCTGTTGATGTCGCCGATACCGTTACGGCCGTTGATGAAACCGCCCTGGACGGTCACGGCGCCGCGGTTCACGCAGCCGGACATGGTGTTGCTGGCGAAGTAGCCTGCAATACCTGCGCAGAAAGTCGCCTTGATGTTCTTCTCGCTGATATATGACACCGCGCCTGTGTTCTCGCAGTCGATGACGCTTCCGGTCGTGTAGCTGGTGATACCGGCAATGATCATTGCGCAGTCGTGGCCCTTGCAGTTGAACGTGATGTCGCCGGTGTTCTTCAGGCGCAGGTTGTCGGAGCCGTTGGTGGTGCCGCCGGCAACGCCGCCGATGTAGAAATTGCTGGTGTCGATACCGGTATGGGTGATGGTAATCTTACCATTGTTGGTGCAGTCCTTCAGCATATTGTCATCGGAATAGCCCATAGATCCGACAATGGTGCCGATATACTGGGTGCCGCCGGTATTTGCCGTACCGGTGATGGTGAGATTGCCGTTGTTGACACAGCTGTCGATGGTGATTCCGCGCTCGAGGCCAGTTGCATCGCAAAGACCCACGATGATGGCAGTGCGGCCGGCAGCATAGGAATCGATAGTGCCGGTCACGTCGGCGTTATTGATGATGTTTGCCACCATGCCGGTGCAGGTCTTTGCAACGAATGCGAAAGCTCCGGAGAGCGTGGAAGGGAGGGTCAGATTGCAGCTCGCATCGATGACAAGGCCCTCGATCACGCCAGTGTTGGTGCCGAACAGGGCCACACCGTCGGAGGTCCAGTTCTTAAGGCTGCAGCCCTGGCCGTGGAACTGGCCGGCCCAGCTTTCAGCTGTGGTGAGCGTGATACCGGACAGGTCGATGTCGCCTCCGAGATACACCTCGTCGTCCTGCGTGTAGGTGGATGCCTCTGCAAGGAATTCCTTAAGCTCCTCGCCGGTTGTGATAAACTCATACTTGAAGGCCACATCCTTCAGGGCGTCGCCGACGTTGTAGCCCTTGTTGCGTTCGAAGGCCTTGACTCCTTCGGACGTCCTGTGCCCGGACTTGCCGCCTGCCTTGGCAATCATCATAAAATCCTTGGCCTCGGGGCAGGGAGGCACGACAGCGTAGTACTTCTTGTCCTTCGCAAAGCCTTCGTTGGTGAAAACGGTGGTGGCGAAACCTCCCACGAGGTTGGTCACGACGGGAGCGTCGCTGCTGGTGCTCACCTCCACGGAGATATCTCCGGGAGCATATTCGGTGCTGGTGAAATCAGTGGCGAACACAACACCGTTGACGCCAGTGACGTTGCTCATCTCGAACTCGATCATCGAGAACACGTTCTTGAACTGGGCCTTGGCGGATGCGCTGGCAAAATAGGCCACGGAAGACATAGCAGAAGGGTCGATAGTGCCTCCGGCAGGAAGATCCTGAACATCCGGAATATGCATGTTGACCACGTTGCCGCTGCGGCTGACGGCCTGGGCGGCGGGATACACGGCAATGAAAGATTCGGTGCCGGCAGGCACGGAGCCGCTGAGCTTCACGGCATCGAAATCCACTGCTGTGACCGTGAAGGTCTCGGCAGTCGTCGAAGCGTCGGGATACACGGCGACCTGGTCGCCGACGGCCCAGACCACGGTGTTGCCGTCGAGGACGGCCTTGGAACCGGCCTCGAGGCCGGCGGTGAGGGAAACTTCCACATAGCCGTCACGGACGGGAGCTACGGGAATTTCATCGACTGATGCGGCCTCCTTCTGGCAGGAGACGAGCGCGGCACATGCAATCGCCGCAAAAGCAAAATACTTCTTCATAGGGCGATACATTTTACCAGGTGAAATCTTCAAAGCCGCCGAAATCTTCGGTCATGCCTTCAGGGCTCTCGCAGAGAACGCTTTCGCAATACTTCTCCGACAGTTCACAGAAAGGAGCGACATAGGCTCCGGAAGTGTGTTTTTTTAGCATAATGAAGTTATGGAATTAGTGATAGATTATGTTGTCTTATTTGCGGTACTTGGCAGGCATCACGAAATGGTATGTGACTTCCAGGGGCTTGTCCACGTCGACCAGCCAGTTGGCCACCTTGAAGTGCACGTCGAACTCATCCAGGCCTATAGGCTTGCGGCTGTCGGTGCCGTTGACCGAGAAACTGATTTCCTCGTCGCCGCTGATGTATTGCAGGCGGCAGTAGGTCAGATTCTCACTGCCGGGGGCTTTATTGAGGATGATAGGAATCGAGCTGAGGTTGCGTATCGTGAAAGTGACTTTCTTCTCGCTGTATTTGATATTGCTGATTTCGAAGCACGCCTTGAAAAGAGGCTCGAGCCATTCGGCCTTGCCATACACGCATCCGTCGGCATAAGCGGCGGTGCGGCGGGCATCGAGAGCCTCGCGGATGCCCTCCAGCGAACGCTCCCTGGCGAACACGAGGGTCATGGGCCTGTACTCTCCCTTCTCATAGTCGACCCACTGGAACATGGGCTTGTGGGCATCGGTGCCAGTGACGATCGCCAGATCTTTCTCAATGGCCCAGTGGAAGGCCTCGGGGTCGAAGCCGCTGAAGCGGTTTATGATTTCTATGCCGTCGATGAGGCCGGCATTGAAGAGCTCCGTATGGATAGGCCACCACTTCGTCTCGTTGGGAGCCTGCTGCTCCCAGTCGGGATGGTTCCACACCAGGAAGGCGCCCTGGCGCTTTGCCTCCTTGAGTCCGGCGCGGATTGCCTCTTCTTCCTGGCGGACTTCATCGGAGCCATACTTGCCGTCGTACGTCTCGGACTTCTCGGCTATGGCATTGCCGTCAGTGATGAACTGGGTGTTGAAATGCCCCGGGAAAATGCGGGTGCCGCGGGTGAGCTCGGCGCCGTGGATCACGAGGATGCCGTATTTCTTTGCAGCCTTTGCAGCCATTTCATAGGAGGTATTCCTGTCTGCCCTGGCGTTGAAATCCTTGAGCATATGCTGATGGTGGGTCTCCACGTGGTCGGTGATGGAGATGAAGTCAAGGCCGTCGAAATCAGCTTCATCCACACGGGTAACGGGCCACACGGAAGCATCGCTGAAATTGGTGTGGATGTGGAAATCCCCCTTAAGGGTCTGATAACCCGGGATGTCGGGAATCCGGGCTTTATGGGGCACGGTGGCGGAAGCTGAAACCGTAACTGACAGCGCCACAAGGGCAAGCAATAATTTTCTCATAATTTTTTCAAGTAAAGCATACAAATATAAAAAAAATATTTATCTTTGCGGTCCATTTTTGAAGAAAAAGGGGGTGATTTAAGGAATGATTATCGTACAGGTAAAAGAAGGCGAAAATATCGAACGCGCCCTTAAGAAGTTCAAGAGGAAGTTCGAGAAGACCGGTGCCGTCCGTGAGATGCGCGCCCGCAAGAATTTTGAGAAGCCTTCAGTAAAGCGCCGTATCGCAAAGCAGAAGGCGATTTACGTCCAGCACCTCCGTCTCATGGAAGAGCAATAAAAAAAGCCCGAAGTTTTCGGGCTTTTTTCTTTATATTCAATCGCTTAGACAGTTCCCTGCTCCAGCATTGCGGTGGCCACTTTCATGAAGCCGGCGATGTTGGCGCCCTTGACGTAGTCGATGCTGCCGTCGGGCTGGGTGCCGTACTTGACGCACTGCTCGTGGATGGAATCCATGATGAAGTGGAGCTTTGCATCCACCTCGGCGCCGCTCCAGCTGATGTGGGAGGCGTTCTGAGTCATTTCCAGGCCGGAAGTCGCCACGCCGCCGGCGTTGACGGCCTTGCCGGGAGCGAAGAGCACCCCGTTGTGCTGGAAATAGTGGATGGCACCGGGCTGGCAGCCCATGTTGCTCACCTCGCAGCAGCACCAGCAGCCGTTGGCCTTCAGTTCCTTGGCATCGTCTTCGGAAAGCTCGTTCTGGAAGGCGCAGGGAAGCGCCACGTCGCATTTCACGCTCCAGGCCTTCTTGCCCGCGGTGAACTTGCAGGCTCCCGGGAACTTGTCTGCCATATCCTCCACGCGGTTGCGGTTGGACGCACGCATGATGAGCATATAGTCAATCATTTCCTTGGTGATGCCGTCGGGGATTTCGCACACGCCGTCGGGGCCTGAAATGGCCACGACCTTGGCGCCGAGCTCGGTGGCCTTGATGCAGGCGCCCCAGGCCACGTTGCCGAATCCGGACACCGCCACGCGGCAGCCCTTGATGTCCTTGCCTGCCTTGTGGAGCAGGTTCTGGGTGAAGTAGAGGGCGCCGAAGCCGGTGGCCTCGGGACGGAGGATGGAGCCTCCCCAGGTGGAGCCCTTGCCGGTCAGCACGCCGGTGTTGTACTCACGGGCGAGCTTCTTGTACATACCGTAGAGGTAGCCGATCTCGCGGCCGCCCACGCCCACGTCGCCGGCCGGGATGTCCTGGTCGGGGCCTATGCACTGCCAGAGTTCAAGCATGAAGGCCTGGCAGAAGCGCATGATTTCGTCGTTGCTCTTGCCCACCGGATCGAAGTCGGAACCGCCCTTGGCGCCGCCCATAGGCAGGGTGGTGAGGGCGTTCTTGAACGTCTGCTCGAATCCGAGGAACTTCAGCATCGAAGGGGTCACGGCCCTGTGGAAGCGGAGTCCGCCCTTGTAGGGGCCGATGGCGCTGTTGAACTGCACACGGTAGCCGGTGTTGGTCTGCACCTCTCCCCTGTCGTCCACCCAAGTCACGCGGAAGGTGAAGATACGGTCGGGCTCGACCATACGCTCCACGATCTTGGCCTTCTCGAACTCAGGGTGCTGGTTGTAGACCTCTTCCACTGATTCCAGAACTTCCTGTACTGCCTGGAGATACTCGTTTTCTCCCGGATACTTGGCCCTCAGGCGGGCCATGATGTCATTGGTTTTCATGATAAGTGTTATAAGTGTGTTATTTGACTTCCCATGTAGAACCGCTGTGGAGCAGTTCATCCACGGAATGGATTTTAGATGAACGCATCACGCTGATGACCTGGTCGCGCACGCCGTCGTCGTAGGTGATGTCCTTGACGTCGCGGATCACGCCGAGGGCCACCGGGTAGTCAGGCCCCTTCATCTCGGCGAGCGCCATGTGGAGGCCGATGTTGTCGGTGTGGGCGTCGTGGACCAGGATATCATCAAGGGTGTAGCCGCCTTCGCCGATGTGGACGGCGCGTATCTTGCGTCCGTCGAACACCAGGCCGCGGTCGGAGTTCTTTCCGAACACCATCTTCTCCCCCTGGCGGAGTATGATGGTGCGGTCGGCGCGCCACTCGGGATCGGAGATCTCCTTGTGGGCTCCGTCGTTGAAAATCACGCAGTTGGTGAGCATTTCCATGACCGAGCAGCCGTCGTGGAGGGCGGCGGCGGTCATGATCTCCTCGTTGAGCTTGAGCTCCACGTCCAGAGAACGGGCGAAGAAGGTGCCTTTCGCTCCGAGCACCAGCGATCCCGGATTGAAGGGATGCTCCACGGTGCCGTAGGGAGAGGTTTTCGTGATCGCCCCGAACTTGGAGGTCGGGGAATACTGTCCCTTGGTCAGGCCGTAGATCTGGTTGTTGAAGAGGATTATGTTGATGTCGATGTTGCGGCGGATGGCGTGGATGAAATGGTTGCCGCCGATTGCAAGGGCGTCGCCGTCGCCGCAGGCCTGCCAGACGGTGAGGGTGGGGTTGGCCACCTTGATGCCGGTGGACACCGCGGTGGCGCGGCCGTGGATGCTATGGAATCCATAGGTATCCATATAATAAGGAAGACGCGAGGAGCATCCAATTCCGGACACCACCACATAGCGTTCCTTCTCGTAGCCGAGGGCCTGGCTCACCCTGGGAAGAGCCCTCTGGAGGGCTGCAAGCACGGCGTGGTCGCCGCATCCGGGGCACCAGCGTACTTCCTGGTCGGACTTGAAATCCTTGAATGTGAGTGTTGCCATAATCAGATCTCCTTCTTGATTGCGTCCACAAGCTCGCTCACGAGGAACGGCTGGCCCTGGACTTTGTTGTACTGCACATAGTTGAACTGCGGCAGGACTCCGCGAAGATAGTTCACGAACTGGCCGCTGTTGAGCTCGCACACGAGAATCTTCCCGAAGCCGGAGAAGATTTCCTCAGTGTTGGCGGGCAGAGGGTTGATGAAGTCGAAATGCACATAGGATACGTTCCCAACCTCTTCCACGGCACCGAGCAGATGCCCGTAGGTGCCGCCCCAGCCCACCACCAGGAGCTTGCCCCGGGCGGGACCGCGGAGAATCTCAAGCTTGGGAAGCCTGCGGGCTATCCTTGCCACCTTCTCGGCGCGTTCGCGCACCATCATCTCGTGGTTCTGGGGATCGGTAGAGAGTACGCCCTCGTGGGTCTTTTCCAGACCGCCCACACGGTGCTCGAAACTTTTCTGGCCGGGGATGGCCCACTTGCGCACCAGCGTCTCGGGATCCCTGTCGAAGGGATGGAACTTCTCCCCTTCCGGAAGCACGCCGCTGACAAACGGGGGCTTGATTTCAGGATAGTCGGCCATCGAAGGGATGCGCCAGGGCTCGCTGCCGTTGCCGAGGAAGCCCTCGGAAAGCAGCATCACGGGAGTCATGTGCTCAAGGGCGATCTGTGCGGCGCAGAAAGCGGCGTCGAAGCAGTGCGAAGGAGAATGAGCGGCGATTACCGGCATAGGGCATTCGCCGTTGCGGCCGTAAAGCGCCTGGTTGAGGTCGGACTGCTCGGTCTTGGTGGGGAGGCCGGTGGAAGGACCGCCGCGCTGCACGTCCACGACGACCAGCGGAAGCTCCGCCATCACGGCAAGGCCGAGGGCTTCGGTCTTGAGCGAAAGGCCTGGGCCGGAAGTGGTGGTGACGGCGAGGTTGCCGGCGTAGCTCGCGCCGATGGCGGTGCAGATGCCGGCGATTTCGTCCTCGGCCTGCAAGGTCTTGGCGCCGAGGCTCTTATGTATTGCGAGTTCCTCCAGGATGGCCGTTGCGGGCGTGATGGGATAAGAACCGCAGAACAGGGGAAGGCCGGACTTTTCGGACGCCGCGAGCAGGCCCCAGGCAGTGGCCTGGTTGCCGGTGATGTTGCGGTAGGTGCCGGGCTTCTTGTTCTTCGAAGGGGCCACGGTGTAGGTGTTGGGAATGGCCTGTATGTTGGCTGCATAGTTGAAGCCGTCATTGAGGACCTTCTTGTTGGGCGCGATAAGTTCAGGGTGCTTCTTGGAGAATTTCCTTTCGAGATACAGGTAGATGTACTCCAGCGGGCGGCTGTAGATGTAGCAGGCCATTCCGAGGGTGAACATGTTCTTGCACTTGAGCACGGCCTTGGGATCCAGTCCGCTGTCTTTCAGCGACTCGCGGGTCAGCTCCGAGATGGGGGCCAAGATGATGGCGCGGTCCTCCACCTTGAGCTCGGTGAAGGGGTTGTCGGTCTTGAAGCCGGCCTTCTGCATGCCCTTCTCGTCGAACGCGTCGCCGTCCACGAGTATCATGGCCGTGGGCTTGCACCATTTGGCGTTGGACTTGAGTGCGGCCGGATTCATCGCCACCAGGAGGTCGCAGAAATCACCGGGGGTCTCGACTCCTTCGGATCCGATGTGGACCTGGAAACCGGAAACGCCGGACACGGTGCCGTGCGGGGCGCGTATCTCGGCGGGGAAATCGGGGAATGTGGACAGTTCGTTGCCATAAATCGCAGACATATCTGCGAAAAGAGACCCGGTGAGCTGCATACCATCTCCCGAGTCTCCTGCGAATCTGATCACAACATCCTTTAAGTCAATGACTTTGTGTTGCATCTTCAATATGTGGTTAAAAAATCTGTTACTGTGCTGCTGCCGCTTCTGCCGCTGCCTGAAGCTCCTTCTGGAGGGATTCCATAGTCCTGTCGTCGGGGATGCCGAGAGCCTTGCGGGCTGCGGGGGTCAGGTCCACGCTCTGGGCCGGATCGATGTAGAGGGCGGAGGTCTGGTCGATGACGTAGATGTAACCGCCTTCCTTGGCAAGCTTCTCGAGTGCTTCCTGGGCCTTCTTGTAGATGGGAGCCATCAGCTGCTGCTGTTGCTGCTGGAGTTCGGCCTGCACGGTCTGCTGGAACTCCTGGATACGCTGCTGGATGTCGGTGAGTTCCTTTTCCTTGGTCTCACGTATAGCCTGGGTCCAGGTCTGGCCCTTCTGCTGATACTGCTGATACTTTGTATTGAACTCGTCGGCCATCGCCTGATAGGTCTCGCTGGCCTCCTTGCTGGAAGCGTCCATGGTGGCACGGGCCTGATCGGCCTCGGGCATCAACTGGACCAGTTCGGTGAAATTCACGTGGGCGAATTTCTGCTGTGCAAACGCTGCTGCGCTGATCATTGCCAATGCGGCAACCAAAAGAATCTTTTTCATATTTTCAAACTTTAAAATTGTTGTCCTATAACGAAGTGGAACTGACTTCCACCTATCTTTGCGTCGTCGAAACCGTAGCCCCAGTCCACGCCGAGCAAGCCTATCATCGGCAGGAAGATACGCACGCCCACACCGGCGCTTCGCTTGATTTCGAAGGGGTTGAATTCCTTTATATCGCTCCAGCAGTTACCGCCCTCCAGGAAGGCCAGCACGAAGATGGTCGAAGAAGGCTGCAGTATCACGGGGTAGCGGAGCTCCACGGTGAATTTGTCATATACGTTGCCGATGCGGGCGGTTCCGCTGCTGTTGTATGGCGTAATCTTCTGGGGCGTCAGGGAATTGTTCTCGTAGCCGCGCAGGGATATGATTTCGTTGCCGTAGGTCATATATCCGGACATTCCGTCGCCGCCCACGAGGAAGCCCTCGAAGGGAGAGTAGCCCCATGCCCTGTTGTAGTAGCCGAGGTAGCCGAACTGGGCGCGGGTCATAAGCACCAGGTCGCCGATGAGCTTGGTGTAGATGGCGCCGTTGAACTTCCACTTGTTGTACTCAATCCAGCGGTAGCGCTGCTCCACGGTCCAGTTGTCGTAGTTGACGTCCCGCCAGCTGATCTTCCTGCCGTCACGTTCGGTGATGCGGTTGCCGGCGGCGTCGTAGTCGTAGTTTCGGAACAGCGAGAACGGAGGGGTCAGGGACACGGACATGGAGAAGTCGGATCCGGACCGGGGATAGATCTGCTGGTCGGTGGAATTACGCATCAGCGTGAGGGTGTAGCTGATGTTGTTGGAAACGCCGTTGTCGAAGATGAAGCCGTAGCCGCTCCAGTCCTTGAGCCGGTAGGTCTGCCAGCTCAGGCCGTTGTAGAGCACGAAGAAGTTGTCGGGCCACTTGAGCCGGTTGCCCAGGGATGCCGAGAAACCGAAGACCTCCATCTGGTGGCTGTTGTCGAGGATTCCGAGCCAGAGGTTGGAATTGGTGTAGCGGGTGTAGTAGCCGCTCAGGTTGAGGGAGGTAGGCTTCTTGCCGAAGAGCCAGGGCTCCGTGAAGCTGGCGGTCAGGGCCGTGTAGTACTGGCCGTTGGTCTGGAAGCGGAACGCCAGGTTCTGGGCGTCTCCCAGCGGCACGGGGCGCCAGGCCGTCTTGTCGAAGAAGCGGTTGGTGGAGAAGTTGTTGAAACTCACGCCCACGGTGGCCACGAAGGTGTTGCCGCCCCATCCTCCGGAAAGTTCCAGCTGGCTGGAAGGCTTCTCGGTGACGTTGTAGACTATGTCCACGGTGTTGTTGAGCTGGTTGGGGATGATGGAATAGCCCTTGCCCTGCTCCTGTATGGCTTCCGGGTCGAACTGGCCCAGGGAGGCGATTTCACGTATGGAGCGCTCGAAATCGGACTGGCGGAAGAGGTAGCCCGGTCTGGTGAAGATCTGGCGGCGCACCACCTTTTCGTTGGTCAGGTCGTTGCCGTTGATCACGATGTTGTTCAGCGTGGCCTGCTTGCCTTCGGAAATGCGGAGCTCCACGTCCACGGAGTCGTTCTGGATATTGGTCTCCACCGGGGTCACGTTGAAGAAGAGGTAGCCGTTGTCGCGGTAGAGCTTGGACACGTCCAGCTCGGTCTGCTTGCCGCCGCCGTTGAGGCGCTTCTCCATCGACACCACGTCATAGACGTCGCCCTTCTGGATTTTCAGCACCTCGTTGAGCACCTCGGAAGGATAGACGGAGTTGCCGGTCCAGGTGATGTCCCTGAAATAGTATTTGTCGCCTTCCTCGAACACCAGGTCGATCGCGAGGCGGTTGGGCTCCATATAATAGACGGAGTCGCGCACCAGGCGGGCGTCGCGGTAGCCGGCCTCGTTGAAGGCGGAGAGTACCGTCTTCTTGTCGTTGAGGTATTCCTTCTCGTTGAACTTCTTGCTGTTGAAGAAGTTGTAGATCTTGTTGGACTTGGTCTTCTTCATCGAGCGGGCCAGCTTGAAATCGCCGACGTGCTCGTTGCCGATGAAGTGGATTTCCTTGATGCGCACGCGCTCTCCCCTGTTGATGGCGAAGTTGACGCGTATGGCGTTCTTCACTATCGAGTCTTTCTGCACCTCGGCCTGGACCGTGGCGTTGAGGAAGCCCTTTTCGGCGTAGTAGCGCTTGATGATGTCGGAAGAGGTCTTCTCCACGTATTCGGAGAATTCCCCGCCGCGGCGCAGGTTCAGGCGGTCCTGGAGTTCTTTCTTGTCGCCGGACTTGATGCCGGAGAAGGTCCAGCGGGACACCCTGGGACGCTCCTTGATGATGATCTTGAAATATGCCGAATCGGCATTCTCGCTCAGATGGTCGATGACGAGCGACACGTCTTCGAAATAGCGCTGCAGCCAGAGGCGGCGCACAATTCCGGACACGTCGTCACTGGGCACGGTCAGCTCCATGCCTTTCTGCATGCCAGTGAGCTGTATGATCTGGGCTGAGCTGAAATAACTGTTGCCTTCAACCTCGACACCCCCCACGAAATACTTCCTGGGGTGGTTGTAGTCCACTTCCACTTGCTTTTCCTGGGCCAGCACGACGGCACAGGAGAGCAAACACAGCAAGGCAACGATATATCTTCTTATCATCTTTCTACCGATAAATGCGCAAATATACGGAATTATTTGACTTTTCCGAAACGTCTGTCCCGGGAAGCGTATTCCAGAAGCGCATTCCTGTACTCCTCCTTTCTAAAATCAGGCCAAAGTGTGTCGGTGAACACAAATTCGGTATATGCGAGCTGCCAGAGCATGAAATTGCTGATACGTTTTTCGCCGGAAGTGCGGATCAGGAGGTCCGGATCCGGGATTCCGGCCGTGACCAGATAATCTTCGATATCGCTGCCTCCGTCCTCGGCCATGCGGCGGGCGGCCTGGCGTATATCCCATTTGCCGCTGTAGCTCAGGAACACGATGGCGGTCATGCGGGTGCCTTCCGCCGTGGCGGCCTCCAGGCCGTCGATGGCGTCGTTGAGCTTCTTAGAGAGGCGGGAGCGGTTGCCGAGCAGACGGAACCGGATGCCGTTGTCCAGGAAGGTCCGGAGTTCCCTGTGGATGGTGTCCATCATCAGCTCCATCAGGCCGTTGACCTCGGCCTCCGGACGGTTCCAGTTCTCTTCCGAGAACGCGAAGAACGAAATGTATTTCACCCCGAACTCGACGCTCGCCTCCATCACGGCACGCACGCTTTCGACCCCTTCGAAATGGCCGAAGATGCGGTCTTTCCCGCGCTGGCGGGCCCAGCGGCCATTGCCGTCCATGATGAAGGCGACGTGGGTGGGAACTTTTTCGAGACTATTCATATTCAATCTTTTACGTTGCGGACATCCCCTCCCCACATAAGGCGGGAGCGGAGTGCCTCGATGAAACTTGAGCCTCCCAGTTCGACCCTCTGCAGCACTTCGGGCACGCCCTCGATCTCGAGGCAGGCGGAAGAAGGGACGCTGTAGCCGCGGTTGTCGGCGGTCAGGGCGACCTGCGAGTCGCGGGACTGGAAGGTGATGCGTATCCGGGAAGTGTCCGGCACCACGAGGGGACGGACGTTGAGGTTGTGCGGGGCCACGGGAGCCACGATGAGCACCCTGGAGTCGGGCATGCAGATGGGGCCGCCGGCGCTAAGGGAGTAGGCCGTCGATCCGCAGCTCGTTGCAACCAGCAGTCCGTCAGCCCAATACGTCGGCAGCGGGCGGGAATCTATCTCCACGTCCACGCCCAGCATCGCCGCTCCCTTGCGGAGCACGCATATCTCGTTCAGCGCCATCTGCGGGCCGTCTCCCCCGCAAAGGCCGGTCACCCGCACCATACCGCGCCTCCGCACGGAATAATCTTTGCATGCAAGAGCCCGGACCACGTCTTCCGGCTTGTTTTCGGACAGGAAGCCGAGACGGCCGAAATTGACGCCCAGCACGGGCAGGGACGCCTCCAGGGCAAGGGCGGCAGCCGACAGGAAGGTGCCGTCGCCGCCGAAACTCAGGAGCATGTCCGTGCCGGCCTCGATTTCCCGGGCGCTGAGCGCCGGGTACACGTCGAAACCGGCGGCGCCCAGGTCGGCGAGCAGGCCGAGCACGCGCTCGTCCAGTTCCAGACGCCTGTCCTTTAAATAATATGCTAACTTCATATCAGGCTTCAAATTTAGTACAATTTTTCGGATATAAATTTTAATTTTGCAGTTATGACGAGATTAAGTGTCAATATAAATAAAATAGCGACCCTGCGCAACGCGCGCGGAGGCAACATGCCCGACGTTGCGAAAGCCGCCCTGGACTGCGAGCGCTTCGGCGCCGAAGGCATCACGGTCCACCCCAGGCCCGACGAGCGCCACATCCGCTACTCCGACGTCCTGACCATACGTCCCCTCGTGAAGACCGAATTCAACATCGAGGGCAATCCAATTCCCCGTTTCCGCGAGCTCGTGCTCAAGGTGCGTCCCGACCAGGTGACCCTCGTGCCCGACGCGGAAGATGCAATCACGTCCAATGCCGGCTGGGACACTATTGCCCACAGGGACTACCTGACAGGGCTCTGCCGCGAATTCAAGGCCGCCGGCATAAGGGTATCGATCTTCGTGGACCCGGATCCGCAGATGGTCCGGGGTGCCGCAGCCTGCGGGGCCGACCGCGTGGAGCTCTACACCGCCGCCTACGCAGAGCAGTACCCGTCCGGCCCCGAAAAGGCCATAGCCCCCTATCTGGAGGCCGCGAAAGCCGCAAGGGAATGCGGCCTCGGGCTCAATGCCGGCCACGACCTCAACCTGGAGAACCTCGCCTTCTTTATCAGCACGATACCCTGGACCGACGAAGTGTCGATAGGCCACGCCATCATCTGCGACGCACTTTACATGGGTCTCGAGCGCACAATCGACGCATATCTTAAAGAGATTCGGAAAAAATAGTTACATTTGCATTCTGCAAAACAAGAAACCAAAATACAAGAAATGAAAAAGATTACCCTCGGCATCATTGCCACACTCGGGGCCGCCGCCCTTCTCTCGATGACTGTTTCCAGCTGCAACTCCACCTCCGCTCCGGCCGCCAAGTCCGGTTCCGACTCCACCGCCGTTGCAGGCTCGATAGTGTTCTTCAACCTCGACAGGGTCCTCGACGAGTACGACATGGCCAACGACCTCCGCAGCGTGGCCGAGACCAAGATCAACAGCATCAACCAGGAAGTCAACCGCAGGGGCTCCAAGCTGGAGAAGGACATCAAGACCTTCCAGGACAAGATCAACAAGGGCCTCATGACCCAGTCCGTCGCTGAAATCCAGGGCAAGAAGCTCCAGGACCAGCAGAACAGCTTTCAGCAGTATGCCGCCCAGAAGCAGCAGGAAATCGCTGAGGAGCAGCAGGTCATGATGAACCAGATCGCAGATGCCATCAAGACCTTCATCGACCAGTACAACGCCGAAAAGGGCTACGCGATGATCCTCACCACCCAGGGTGAAATCATGCCCGCCCCCGTCGTGGCCGGAGATCCCGCGCTGGACATCACCGACGACATTCTCGAAGGCCTCAACGCCGCCTACGTGAAGAGCAAGACCGAGAATAAAGAATAATTCCCTTTGAAGGTTGCCGTACTTTCCTGCTTCTACCCTTTCAGGGGAGGTGTAGCCCAGTTCAACGCGAGCCTGCTTGGCGAACTGGGCCGGGAGCACACGGTCAAGGCCTTCAATTTCACCACCCAATACCCCGACATTCTCTTCCCCGGCAAGACCCAGTACGTCTCCGCCGGGGATGATGCCATGCGGGTGGAATCCGAAGCCGTGCTGAGCACCGTGAACCCATTCACCTGGTGCAGGACGGCAAAAGCCATAAGGGAATGGGGGGCAGAGTTGCTGATCCTGCGCTACTGGATGTCGTGGTTCGCTCCCTCGCTGGGGTGGGTGGCCCGCCATGTGGGCCCCGGCTGCAAGGTGGTGGCCATCACGGATAACATCATCCCCCACGAGCCCCATTTCTTCGACAAGCCCCTGACACGGTGGTTCCTCCGCGGCGTGGACGGCTGCGTGGCTATGAGCGGCGAAGTGGCCGCAGACCTTCTCCGCCTCAAGCCGGAGGCCCGCCACATCGTGCTGCCCCACCCCATCTACACCCACTTCGGCGACATGGTGCCCCGTGAAGAGGCCGAACGTAAACTCGGCCTGGAGAGCGGCCGCAGGAACCTCCTGTTCTTCGGGCTCATCCGCAAATACAAGGGTCTGGACATCCTCATCGACGCGTTCTCGGGGCTGCCGGATGACTACCAGCTCATCGTTGCCGGCGAGCCCTACGGCGACTTCGGCGAATACGCCGCCGCCATTGAAAAAAGCCCCGCGAAAAGCCGCATCAGACTCTTCACGCGCTACATTCCGGATTCGGAAGTGAAGTGGTTCTTCTCGGCCGCCGACGCCGCCGTACTCCCCTACCGCAGCGCCACCCAGAGCGGCGTAGGAGCCCTCGCCTGCCATTTCGAAGTGCCCATGATAGTCACGGACACGGGCGCCCTGCGCAGCACCGTGGAAGGCCGAGGCACAGGGATGGTCGTGGACAGGGCGGATGCCGCCGCCGTGCGCGAGGGGATACTCCGCTTCTTCGGCACCCCGGGGCTGAAGGATGAATGCATAAGCCACATCAGGGACGAAAAAGTGCGCCTGTCGTGGTCCGGTTTCTGCAAGGAATTGATAAGATTTACGGAATCATTATGAAACGATATCTATTTGCCACGCTGCTGCTCGCGATGCTGTTGCCGCTCGGCGCTTCCGCCCAGTGGTATCTGTTTCCCGGCAGCCGCCATGCCAAGGACAGCACCAGGGTGGAGAAGCGCGACCCCTTCAAACCCATCGGGATAGAGGAAGAAAAGACAGAGCCCGACTTCGAGGAGTTCGCCGTCACAAAGGTGTCCCTGATACTGCCCCTGCGCAGCACCGGCACCCCCAACAGCAACTTCCTGGACTTCTACAGCGGAGTGCTCCTGGCCGCCGACAACCTTTCCACCGCCGGACGGCACTATGAGATTTCCGTGTTCGACTCCACCGTGGGTCTTCCCGACGCCGGCGAGCTCGAGCAGAGCGACATCATCATAGGCCCCGTGAGCTACGACGACGTGGAGAGGATACTCCCCCGGGCGCACGGCAAGTACATAGTGTCACCGCTCGACCCCAAGGTTGCAAGCCTCACGGACCGCCACAACATCATCCAGGCCCCCTCGGGATGGGAAGCCCAGGTCGATGAACTGGTGCGCTGGATAGGCGACGACCTTCGCGGCGGCGACGCCGTGGTGCTCCTGCAGAGCGCAGATGAAAGGGGCGGAGCGATCACCGTCCGCATTGCCCAGAGGCTCTCGGAGGCAGGCATCCCCTATGAAATCACCTCCACTCCATCCTCCAAGGAAGGCACCGTGGCCGGCACCTGCCGCTTCGTGATAGCATCCGAAAACGATGAATTCTGCAGCGCCGCCATACGCGAGATTGCACTGATGAACATACGCGGGGGCCGCAACGCCGTGTACAGCACTTCCAGGCTCCGCTCGCTCAGCGACCTCGAGGTGGAGAGCCTCCACGCCGCCGCCACCCGCATCACCGCCACCTACTACGCAGATCCCAACGACCTCACGGTCAAGCGCTTCGCCGACAAATACCGCCGTCTCTTCAAGGGCGACCCCGGGCAGTGGGTCTATCAAGGCTACGACCTGATGAACTATTTCGGCACCATCCTCAACAAGGATCCCGACTACTGGTATGCCGAAATCGCCGGAGCCCCGGCAAAGGGCCTGCAGACCGATTTCAGTTTCGACGCATCCGGAAAGAACAACACCGCCGTCCGCCGCCTGCGCTACAACGCCAACAACACAATATCCCTCGTACGCTGATATGGAAAAAGCCAAATGCCTCATCATAGGCGGAGGCCCTGCGGGCTACACCGCCGCCATCTACGCCTCCCGTGCCGACATCTCCCCCGTCCTCTATGAAGGAATGGAGCCCGGCGGGCAGCTCACCACCACCACAGTCGTGGAGAACTTCCCCGGCTATCCCAACGGGGTCGATGCCAACGCCCTCATGGCCGACATGCGCAAGCAGGCCGTGCGCCTGGGCGCCGACATTCGCAGCGGTGCGGTCAGCGCCGTGGACCTTTCCAAAAGGCCGTTCAAGGTCACTGTGGACGGCAGCGTGGAGCTTGAGGCGGAAGCCCTTATCATCGCCACGGGCGCTACGGCCCGCTACCTCGGCCTTCCGTCCGAGCAGAAGTTCCGCGGCCTTGGCGTGTCCGCCTGCGCCACCTGCGACGGATTCTTCTACCGCAAGAAAGACGTCGCCGTGGTGGGCGGAGGCGACACCGCGTGCGAGGAGGCCACCTACCTTGCCGGCCTCTGCCGCAAGGTGTACATGATAGTGCGCAGGGACGTGCTGAGGGCCAGCGTGGCGATGCAGGAAAGGGTGAAATCCACCCCCAACATCGAGATTCTCTGGAACTGCAACACCCAGGAGGTGCTAGGCGATTCCAGCGGAGTCACCGGAGCGCGCCTCCAGCGCAAGGACGGCAGCGTGTTCGACATCGCCGTGGACGGATTCTTCCTTGCGATCGGACACACTCCCCAGTCCGCCCTCTTTGCCCCCTGGATCAAGACCGACGAGGCCGGTTATATCATCACCGACGGCCGCACCAGCGCCACCAACGTGGAAGGCGTGTTCGCTGCCGGCGACGTGCAGGATCCCCGTTACCGCCAGGCCATCACCGCCGCAGCTTCCGGCTGCCGTGCCGCACTGGACGCAGAAAAATTCCTCAAACAATGAAACTTACGCAGAAAATAGCTTTAGCTGCCCTGGTGCTGGCCGCACTTGCTGCCTGCAAGACCCAGTATGAGCTCCTGCTGGAAAGCAACGACGCCGACGCCAAGTATGAAGCCGCATTCGACCTTTTCAGCGAGGGCAAGTACGCCAAGGCCAGCCAGCTCTTCGAATCCCTGTCCGTGATCACCAACGGCACCGCCCGCGACGACACGGTCCAGTACTACTGGGGCCTGAGCAACTACCGTGCGAAGGACTACCTGACGGCCGAGACCAACTTCGAGCGCTTCATAAGCAATTTCCCCCGCAGCCCGTTCGCCGAATCCGCCGAATTCCTCCGCCTGGACTGCATGTTCCGCGGCTGCTACCGCTATGAACTGGACCAGACGCCCACCTACAAGGCCATCACCGCCATCAGCGAATACCTCATCCGCCATCCCGGCACCGAGTACCGCACCGTCTGCGACCACATGCTCGACGACCTCAACGGGCGCCTGGAGCGCAAGGCCTTCGAAAGCGCCTACCTCTATTATAAGATGGAGGACTATATGGCATCCCGCGTGGCCCTTCGCAACGTCCTGAAAGACAATGCAGAGAACCGCTACCGCGAGGACATACTCTACTACATAGCGATGTCCTCACACAAATATGCCTCCCTCAGCGTGCCCGCAAAGCAGAAGGAGCGCTTCCTGGTGTTCTACGACGACTACTTCAACTACGTGGGTGAATACCCCGACACCGACAGGGCCAGGGAACTGGAAAAACTCTACAAAAAGGCAAAAGAAAAATATTGAAACTCCCGCTCCCGGGACTTTCGTATTAAAGATATGGATAATAAAGTACCCAACAACACAATCACGAGGGATATCAAGGACCTCGCCGCCCCCACGGGCAATATCTATGAGACTGCAGTGATACTCGCACAGCGTGCGAACCAGATTGCACTCGCAGAGAAGAAAGAACTCAACAAGCGCCTCGAGGAGTTCCGCAATGAGCGCGACACCATGGAGGAAACCTTCGAGAACAAAGAGCAGATCGAAATCTCCAAGTATTTCGAGCGCCAGCCCAAGCCCTGTCTCGTGGCCATTTCCGAATTCGAGGACGGGGAACTCTCCTACCGCTTCGCAAAGTCTGACGAAAAGGCTGAATAAAGGGGAGTCGCAATGCTCCGCAGCCTCCACATACGCAACTACGTGCTCATAGACTCTCTGGACATCAAGTTCCCGGAGGGTCTTGTGATCATTACGGGGCAGACCGGTGCCGGCAAGTCCATACTTCTCGGCGCCCTCGGCCTGCTTGCCGGAGAACGCGCCTCGGCCGAGATCATAGGCCAGGGCGGCGAGAGTTGCGTGGTGGAAGGCGAATTCGAGACTCCCGAAGGGCTCAGGATAATACGCCGCGTGGTCTATAACTCGGGCCGCTCCCGCAGTTTCATCGACGACTGCCCCGTGCAGCTGGAAGAGCTGTCGGAGCTTAGCTCGCGCCTCTTCGACATCCACTCCCAGCACCGCAGCCTCCTGCTCACCGACAAGCAGTTCCAGCTCTACCTTCTGGACCGCTACGCCGGCAACGGGAAGGCGCTCGAAGAGTGCAGGGAGCACTGGAAGGCCCTCGGAGCCTGCAGGAAAGAGCTTGACGAAGCCAGGGAAGAGCTGAGGCGCAGCACCGCCGAACGCGACTACAACGAGGCCCAGTTCCGCGAACTGGAGGCGGCCGCCCTGAGGGATGGCGAACTCGAAGAGCTCGAGGAGGAGCAGCAGGCCCTTGCCAACGCCGAAGAAATCCAGGAAAGGCTCTCCCAGGCCATCGGACTTTTCAATCCGCCGGATCGCCCCGGAATGGGTGAATCCCTGCGGGAAGCCCGCCGCTCCCTGGACCACGCCGGAAAATTCATTCCCTCGATGCTGGAGCTCGGCGAACGCCTGGAATCCGCAAGGATAGAACTGGAAGACATATTCTCCGAGGTGGAATCCGCCGCAGAGCGCACCGTCTCGTCCGGGGATCGCCTGCAGGCCGTGGAGGAAAGGTTGTCGCTTATCTACCGCCTTATGCACAAGCACGGCTGCGACAGCATCGCCGGCCTGCTGGAAATCAAAGACAGATACTCTCGGGCCGTAAACGGCACGGAAGAGCAGGAAGAGCGGTGCTCCGAACTGGAAAAGCGCTTTGAAAGCCTCTCCAAGGCCCACGCGAAAGACTGCGCCACACTGAATGCAGCGCGCCTGAAGGCCGCCCCCGGCTTTGCCGCCGAAGTGGCCGGGCACCTGCACTTCCTGGAGCTGGAAAGAGCCGGCTTCGAAGTGGAGCTTCTCCCCGCAGCGCCGGGAGCGCAGGGCTCCGATTCAGTGTGTTTCAAATTCTCGGCGGACGGGGGCCGCAGCACCGATGTGGCCAAGTGCGCCTCGGGCGGCGAGATTTCCCGCATCATGCTGAGTCTCAAGGCAATAATGGCTAGGTTCGAAGGCATGCCGACCCTCATCTTCGACGAAATCGACAGCGGCGTGTCCGGCAGCGTGGCAGACAAGATGGGCTCGATGATCTGCGAAATGGGGCGCACCATGCAGGTGTTCTCCATCACCCATCTCCCGCAGGTGGCCGCAAAGGGCAGCGCCCACTACCTCGTGAGCAAGCAGTTCGACCCAGCCACCGGCCGCACGACCTCCGGCATACGCCTTCTCGAAGGAGACGGGCGCGTGCAGGAACTGGCCCGGCTGCTGAGCGGCTCCGTGGTCACGCAGGAGGCAGTCGCCAACGCCCGTGCCCTGCTGAAGGAGGCCGCGTCATGAAAAAGACGGGAAGACATCCGGCCGACGAAGAGGCCTTCCGCAAGCGCTTGGGAGCCAAGGGGCTGAAGGTCACCGCCCAGCGCCTCGCCGTGCACGGCGCGATGTCTGAACTCATCCACGGCAGCGCCGACGCGGTCTATGAAATGGTGCGCGACAAATGCCGGATACGGCCTTCCACCGTCTATAACATACTCTCCGAACTTGCCGACAACGGCATCTACGGCCGGCGTTTCAGCGCCAACAACAAGATGTACTTCGACGTGTTCCCCGACAGGCACGTCCACCTCTACGACATACGCAACAACGCAATCTTCGACGTGGAAGCCGGCGACCTCGCCGCCCAGGTCGAAGCCGGCCTCAGGCGCAGGCGCTTCCGCGGCTACAAGATCGAAGGCATCGACATACAGATAGTCTGCCACCAGACACGAAAAAAGTATTTATGATGATAAAGAGACTACTCCCCCTTGTGCTCGCCCTGAGCGTTCTCGCATCATGCGACATGAAAAGCGACCCGTTCCTCTACCGGGGATTCATGATGGGATTCATCCAGGAAGACGGATCCTTCAAGGGTGACGACGGACGCACCTACGTGTTCTCCAACCTGTCGGCCGGCTACGACTGGCAGGGCGCCACCCGCCTTCTCGCCCTCTTCGACGTGACCGAAGAGATGGCCGACGGGCGCTATGATTCCAGGCTCCTGGAATGCAACGCACCTCTCTACAAAGAGCCGCTCAAGAGCGGCGAGGTGGAGAATATCGACGCCTTCGGGCCCGACCCCATCGATGTGCAGGACGCCTGGTACTCAGGCGGTTGCATCAATATGAGCAACTGCTTCCGCTACCGCTCCGACGAGCAGGGGCTCCACAAGGTGGACCTCATAGTGGACCTGAGCCGTCCCGTCACCGACACCCTGCACCTGCTGCTCAGGCACGATGCCGGTGCCGACAGGCTCGAAACCGACGTACCCCCGGCAGAATACAACCTCCACCGCTTCTACTCCTCCTTCCCCGTGGCTTCATTCTTCCCCGAGGGCAAGGACGCGGGCGTGATAGAGATCAAATGGAAATGGGAAGACGGCGACAAGAAACTGTGCAACAAAGTGAATCTTAAGTGATGGATAAGGCAACGATCAAAAAGTACAATTACTGGCAGTGGCGCACCCTCATCATCCTGATGCTGGGTTATGCCCTGTTCTATTTTGTCCGGAAGAACTTCAGCATTGCGATGCCTGCCCTCGAGAGCGAGCTTGGGCTGAGCAAGACCCAGCTCGGTATCTTCCTCACGCTCAACGGAGTCATCTACGGCGTGTCCCGCCTCGTGAACGGCATGCTTGCCGACCGTTTCAGCCGCAAGCGCATGATGGCCCTCGGCCTCCTGCTTTCCGCCATCGTGAACATTGCCATCGGCTTCATCCCCGCCGTGAACGGTTTCTTCAACGTGCTGGACACCTCGGGCAAGGCCACCATAGGATTCGTGTATCTACTTGGTTCACTGTGGCTTATCAACGGCTATCTGCAGGGCATGGGCTATCCGCCCTGCTCGTCCCTCATGGCCCACTGGATCAGGCCTTCCGAGCTCGCCACGAAGCAGTCCATCTGGAACGCGTCGCACTCCATCGGAGCGGGCCTCCTTTCCGTGATGATAGGCGCCATACTCGGGACCTTCGGCAATTCTGCCTGGCAGTGGTGCTTCTGGGCCCCCGCCGTGCTCGCCATATTCGGTGCTGCAATGATTTTCTTCGGCCTGAAAGACACTCCCGCCTCCGTGGGCCTGCCCAATCCTGAAGACATGGACGCCCATAAGGAGAAGGACGCGCCCGCCGAGGCCGAAGACCCGGCCCTGACCCGGCTGGCCTACAAGAAGTTCGTCAGCAAGATGGCGTTCGGCAACCCCATCATCTGGATCATCGCCATCGCCGACTTCTTCGTGTACGTGATCCGCTTCACCATACTTGACTGGGGCTCCACCATCCTGGTGCAGGACAAGGGGCTGGAAATCTCCCTTGCGGCTTCCATCATAGGCGCCTGCGAAATCGTGGGCGGCATCGTGGGCATGCTCGTCGCCGGTTGGGCCACCGACAAGTTCTTCCACAGCAAGACCCAGTGCACCAGCGCGATTTGCACCATCATGGCAGTGGTCTGCCTCTTCGTGTTCTGGCAGGTGAAAGACATCCCCTGGCTGTTCATCACCATGCTGATCCTCTCCGCATTCTTCATCTACGGGCCCCAGGCCCTGCTCGGCATCGCCGCCTCCAACCAGGCCACCAAGAGGGCCGCAGCCACAGCCAACGGCATCGTGGGCATAGTCTGCTACCTGAGCCCCATCGTGTCCGGCGCCGTGTTCGGAGCCATCGCAGACAACCCCAGGCTCGGCTGGGACGGAGTCTATATCGTGGCCATCGCTATGGGCATAGTCGGAGCCATACTGCTCGCAGCGCTCTGGCGCAAGCCTGCCGACGGCTATGCAAAGGCCGAGAAGCTGATGGAAGAAGTCAGGGCCGAATACGAGGCCGGCAAGAAAAGTTGACAGAAACATCCCAAGGTTATGAATTTCAAAAAGGTACTACTGATTTTAGCCCTTAGTTTTATGATTCCTTCCATCAACAGCTGCAATCTCTGGTCCCAGGCCCCCAAAGGAAAGCTGATCTACTGCAGCTATTCACAGACTGGAGCCGCAGGGCTTGGCAAAGACTACTGCGAACTCGTCGCAGACCCCGGCCAGCAGCCCAAGGTGGTGGTGGTGCTCGACGAAGACTGCCGCTTCGCCCTGGAGCGCAGGCAGGAATTCGAGGTCGATTCCACCGTTGTCGCCAGCCTGCAGAAGCAGCTCGAGGAGGCCAAGGTGTGGAAACTCGACGGCTACAACCTCGACGAGCCCATCTGCGGCGGCCACGCGAACCGTATCTACATGGAATACGACTCCGGCGAAAAAATCAACGCCCGATGGTACGGCACCAAAATCAAGAAGCAGGCCATCGACGCCTACAATATGATAGAATACTTCTTCAAGCCCTGGAGGGACCAGATGCCGCCGCAGCGGGATCGTCCCGAGCTTTGAGCTTAGGATAGTTTTGCTTATATTTGCAGGATGATGAGAAGACTTGCTGAACTGATGCTGCTCGCTTTGTCGGCGCTGTTGCTGACATCCTGCGGCAAATCGCTGAAGGACATCGAAGTCACTTCATGCAAGGTCACGTCCATATCCCCCAAGGGGCTGTCGGCCTTCGACGCCACCGTGGACCTGGGCGTGAACAACCCTTCGGTGCAGCTGACCATCACGAGGATGAACGCCACCGTGAAGATGGACGGCGCCCCCTGCCTCTACCTGACCGCCGACGACGTGACTCTCGAGCCCCGCAGCGAGCAGGTCTACATTCTGTCGATCCACGGCCTGCTGGACGGCAACTTCAATCCCTTCGCCCTTCTGACCCTGCTCGACAGCCCCGACATGGACCCTATGACCATCGACGTCTCCTGCCATGCCAGCCTCAAGAGTGGTCTGGGCAAGGACCTGATTTATAAAGATATACCTCTGAAGGAGCTCTTAGGAAAGATATGAAAAGGTTAATTTTGACACTGCTGCCCCTGCTTTGCTGCCTGTGCCTGAGCGCCCAGGAGGCAAAGGACACTACCGCCACCTACGACGTGTTCGACAAGCTGTCGGAGAATCTCTCCGTAAAGCAGCCCGAGGCCGTGCGTGCCGCCATGGCCGCCCACGTGGAGCGCAACGAGAAACGCGCCGCTTCCGGGCTTGAAGGCCAGACCTTCCGCATCAGGATCTTCTTCGACAGCGGCCAGAGCGCCAGAGGCGCCTCCGAGGCGGCCGCAGCCCGTTTCCGCAACCTCCATCCCGGTGTGCCCGTGTCCAGGACATTCACCGACCCGTTCTTCAAGGTCACCGTCGGCAACTATGCCACCAAGGCCGATGCCGCAAACGCCCTGAAGACCATACAGCAGGAATTCCCCACGGCTTTCATAGTGCGTAACTGATGATCAAGACAGGACTCGAACTCAAGCAGCAGCAGAAGCTCTCCCCTCTCCAGATCCAGACCATCAAGCTTATCCAGATGCCGATCCAGGAGCTGGAACAGAAGGTCCGGGAGGAGCTGGAGAGCAATCCCGTGCTTGACGACGAGCCGGCTCCGGACAGCGAGTCCGAGACCAAGGACGTCTCCATCGACGCCATCAAGGAAGACGGCGACATCCCCGCCTACAGGCTGAAAGTCAACAACTGGGGCAAGGACCCCCGCCCTGAATACAACACCTTCTCCGTGAAGGAAGGCTTCACCCAGAGCCTCCAGCGCCAGCTCGGCTTCCGCGACCTCAGTCCCCACCAGCGCGAGATCGCGTCGTTCATCATCGGAAGCCTCGACGACGACGGCTACCTGCGCCGCGACATCGAGACCCTCGTGGACGACCTTGCCTTCCGCGCCAACATCGAGACCAATCCCGAAGAAGTGGAGGAAATGCTGAAGGTGATCCAGGATTTCGAGCCCGTAGGAGTGGGCGCGCGCGACCTGCGCGAGTGCCTGCTGATCCAGCTCCGCTCCCTCAAGCCCTCCCCCGAAGTGGACACCGCGAAGCGTATCATCGGCGACTGCTTCCAGGACTTTTCCAACAAGCATTTCCAGAAGATCTGTAGCAAGCTGGGCATAAGCGAGGAGCAGCTGAAGGCTGCCTTCGGCAAGATAGTGAAGCTGAATCCCGCTCCCGGCGGCCAGGTGGACGATTCCTACAACGACCAGTCGCAGCAGATAGTCCCCGACTTCATCCTGGACGAGCACGACGGCGTGCTGGACTTCACCATGCCGCGCTTCAACGTGCCCGAGATCCGGGTCAACAAGAAATACGCCGACCTGCTGCTGGACGCCAAGGGCAGCACCGAGCAGGCCCAGAAAGAGGCGGCCGCTTTCGTGAAGCAGAAGCTGGACTCGGCAAAGTGGTTCGTAGAGGCCCTCAAGCAGCGCCAGAACACCCTCAGCAAGACCATGCGCGCCATCCTCGACTACCAGCACGACTACTTCCTGGACGGCGACGAGAGCAACCTCAAACCGATGGTGCTCAAAGACATAGCTGAAATCACCGGCTTCGACATCTCCACCATCAGCCGCGTGGTCAACAGCAAATTCATCGAAACCCACTTCGGTATCTTCCCGCTCAAGTACTTCTTCTCCGAAGGCATGGAGAACAGCGAGGGCGAGGAGGTCTCCACCCGCGAGCTGAAGAAAGTCCTTCAGGAATGCATCGGCGAAGAGGACAAGAAGAAGCCCCTGACCGACGAGCAGCTGGTGGTGGAGATGAAGAAACGGGGCTACAACGTGGCCCGCCGCACCATCGCCAAATACCGCGGCCAGCTGGGCATTCCTCTCGCCCGCTGGCGCAAGGAGATCTGATATCCGTTATTCGCTGTAGTTGTGGTCGATCACCACGGCCACGTTATTTCCGGGCACCAGTGCCTGGATTTCGTCCGTGAGCGCGCGGTAGAGGGCAGGTTCATCGTGCACTGATATATCCGGCACCACATCCACCGAGAGGTATTTGTCCTTTTCGGAATAATAGAACCCGTGCACCTGCACTATTTCCTTGTGGGCGGCGAGGGCCTTCACCACCTTTGCCTGGAATTCGGCCCCTTCGTTCTCTCCGGTGGCATGGGAATAGACGCCGACGGTCAGGATGATCTTGTGGCGCTCGAACATCAAGATGGAAATCCTGCGGGTGAGGCCGTGGATATCATGGGCCGACATGGTGTCGGGCACGGTGATGTGCAGGGAGCCTATCATCAGGTCCGGGCCGTAGTTGTGGAGGATGATGTCGAAGACGCCGAGCACGCCGTCGATGTCCATTATTTCGTGCTTGATCTCCTTGACGAGCTCCTGAGACACCCTGGCTCCCAGCAGCTCATTGACGGGGGAAGCGAGCATCTCGATACCGGCCTTGATGATGACGATGGATATGAGCGCGCCGAGGATGCCGTCCAGGGAGAAGCCCCAGATCAGCATGATTCCTGCCGAAATGAGCGTTGCCGTGGTGATGATGGCGTCGAACAGGGCGTCGGCCCCGGAGGCCACAAGGGCGTCGCTCTTGAGCTGCTTTCCCTTTTTCTTCACGTAGTAGCCAAGCACCAGCTTGACCACGATCGCCACGATGATGACGATCAGCGTGGCCGTGGTGTAGCTGGGCTCCGTGGGGTTGAATATCTTCTTCACGGACTCGATCAGCGAAGTGATGCCGGCGGAGAGCACGATGACGGCGATGATGATGGCGCTGAAGTACTCGATGCGCCCGAATCCGAATGGGTGTTCCCTGTCGGCCGGACGGCGGGAGAGCTTGGTGCCGATGATGGTGATGACGCTGGAAAGGGCGTCGCTGAGGTTGTTCACGGCATCCATCACGATGGCCACGCTGCTGGCGATGATGCCCACCACTGCCTTGAAGGCCGCCAGCAACACGTTGGCGACTATGCCGATTACGCTTGTGCGTATGATTTGGGCGCTGCGATCCATACTTTCAGTTTTTAGGAGATACAAATATACGTGAAAAATACGTAAATATTGGCCGCTGGCACAAAACTGCACTGACAGTAGAGATTTCATAGGGAAATCGGCTGCATCATTCCCGATCGGAAGGAGAATCGGCCATGCTGACTGATAATTGCCCAAAATCCGTCAGGAAGCCGGCAAAAACACCCGTTCTGACGGATTTTCGGCCAAAAGTCGCCAGGAAGCCGGCAAAAACACACGTTCTGACGGAAAATCGCCCAAAATCCGTCCGTGGAGAATGACTACAAGAATGCACTCGCAGCCATTGAGCGGATGAAATGCTCTTAAACGCCGTCGGTGCCGTCTTCCCGGTGCTTGCGCTCGTAGGCGAGCAGTTTGGCGTCCTCATAGCGGGAGCGGTTTTCGTCGAACTGGCGGTCCCATTCGCGGTAGTACTCCATCTTCGGGTCCTCGAAGAGCGACATCTGGATGGCGGATTCGTGGGTAAGCTTGCTCACGCCGAGGCCGACCTGGCGGAGAGGGGTGACGCCGTCCCACCGATGAAGCAGGGTAGGAGCATTCCGCCCCATTTTTGCTCCTACCGTTCCACCAAAGAAGCAGGGTAGGAGCACTCTACCCCAATATGTTAAAAAGGTGTTTATAAAAAACCGGCAACTTTTTCTAAAGAAAAAATTGGAATCCACCTCCAAAATTTGTAATTTGGCAACTTGAAATGAGGGTATAGCAAATCAAACGTTATATTTAGACGGCGGCGCGCCCATAGCGCCAATGCTTAAGGCGTAGATGATACCCGCGTAAGATGTTGATTATTTATACTTTAAACACATAACATTATGGACAAAAACAAAGCGACGTATGAACGTCCTACAACCAATCTGCTCGTGGTACGATTCGAGCAGGGTCTTTTAACTGGCAGCCCTTATGGAACGAGAGGAGCCGCCGGTGGCACGATGAGCGTCAATAACCTTGGCGATACTGATGAAGATCTCTATTAATCCTGCAGCCTTATGAAGAATTTGTTTAGAATCCTGTGTGGCCTGTCGATAGTCGGTATTGCCACAGTTGCTTGCAACAAAGAGATTGAAAAAGAGGTTGCTCCCGAAACCCCTGTCATTTCCAAACACAGTGTAAAGGTGAAGGCTGGTTTCTCTGAGGAGACCAAGACAGTTATGCTTAGTTCTGGCGATCAGACCAAATGGACGGCTGGTGATGATGTCAATATGCATTTCTTTGAAAATGGTATTGCTCCAGATCCCAACGACTTAGCTGTATCTCTTAACGCGGAGGAGACAGAATTGACCATTATGGCTGAATTCGCTAACACATCTGCCACCAAGTACGTCTATACGTCTATCCTCGCGTCCAATCTTGATGCAGAAGGGAATGCAACGATACCTGCTGCCCAGGATATTTTGGACGGCACTTTTGATCCCGATGCTGATGTCCTTGTAGCAAAGCCTGAAGAGTTCGCCGCAAGTCAGAGCCTTGAGGAGTTTACAATGCAGTACAAACGTGTTGTGGCTGTTAATAAGATTAAGATTAAGGGGCTTACCGCAGGCGACAAAATATCCTCTGTTACTATAAGCTCGAACAAGCCTTTCCTGGGCTCCTATAGTATGACTAATGATGCTTGGACCAATAGCGGAAATGAGCTGAACTTGAATGCAACATCAGAACCCATCACAGTTCCTACCAGCGGCGAGGTCTCTCTCTGGTTCATCACTGCTCCAGTGTCTGATGCTACCCTTTCAATCTATGTCGTGACTGACAATCACCAGTATGAGAAGGATTTCACAAAGACCATATCCTTTGCCGCCAACACTGTAACTTCTTTTGCAACTACAGTTGCTGCAAGTGAAGTTGGTACTGGTGGTGGTGATTTTGTTAAGTTCACTTCTACAGCAGGTATTGAGGCTGGTGAGTATGTTCTTGTTCACGAAGATAATTCTTCTCCGAAGATTTTTACAGGCGTTAGCTCATCTTCTTATGGAATTGGTGAAAATGTAACTATTGATGAAAATAAGATACTCAATGAGAACGTCAGTGCATCATCCGTTCTCACTGTTGCGGCAGCAAGTGAAGGAACAGCGTGGGTAATCAAGCAAGGGAGTTCATTCTTTAATTGGAGTTCCGGTAACTCTTTGACTTTTGCTACCAGCGAAAGTAATAATACAAGATGGACTATTTCATTCGATAACAGTGGAAATGCAACAATAGCAAACGTTTCCGATTCCAATCGCAAACTTCAGTGGAATAGTAGCAACCCTCGTTTTGCGTGCTACACATCGTCACAAGCCAAGGTTCAGTTATATAAGAGGGAGGCAGGTGGACTTGCTAAATCTGCTCTTGCCAAACCTATTGTGACTCTGGAGCGCAACGCTACTAAGGACGGAATCATCGTTTCTTGGGCTGATGTCAACAAGGCAGGCAGTTACACGGTAACCTGCACAGGTCAGGAGCCCAAAACCATTGATCAAGGAATCCAAACAGCCGAATTTACAAATCTTGATCCCTCAAACTACACTGTTACTGTTACTGCAAACCCCGCTAATGCAGATCGCAATACAGCTACCACTTCTGACGAGGTAAGTATTGAGATTTATAATTACAATCTTGTTGCGCCTACCATGTCCTTCGTCGCTGGTGATGATAATATTGTTGTCTCTTGGAATGCTATCCCGAATGCTTCAAGTTATACTTATTGTGTTTTGAAAGGAGAAGAGGTGGTAGTGGCTGAAACCACTATTCAGGGAACCACTTTCACGGCTAGTAACTTAGCAGATAACACCGAATATACATTTAAGATTAAGTCTATTGGCGAAGGTGATTTCATATCTTCGGATTATGCCGTTCAGCAACAGAGTACTCTAGAGCTCAAGCCTGGTAGTAAAAAGACTTATTCTATCTCGAGTTCTACATCCGCCGCTAATTCTTTTAACAAGTTATTTGGTGGCACAAATAATAGTGCCGTTACTGTTAACCATGTTACCAATAAGCAAATTACCCTTAACTCTGATAGCTGGTTCATTACAACTACAGGTAACGGCACCGTAATATATGCATCTGGTCAACAATTAGGAGCAAAAGCAAGTAGCAATGTCATTCGTGATATCACATCTTTGACGATGTCAACAGCTGCATATACTGACCGTATTAGTAATGTAACAGTTAACACACAATCAAATGGCGAAACGACGCTATCGTTGTATGTCAATGATGTTTTAATTGACACTAAAGATATTACTAGTGCCGCTACTGACTATACATTCACTTTGTCAGAATTGACCAAGGGTAGTATTAAACTTGTTTGGAATAATAGTTTGGCTAGTAAGAGTATTACTTTGGCCTCAATTACGATTAACAATGATTGAGATGGCTCCGGAGGCGGAACCTTCGGGGTGGGAACACCACAAATGATGATTCCGGTTATGGAACGGGGTGGCTGGAGCTGCCCCGCTCCTCCGCCGGGAGCAATTTGATGACGGGAACGTACCGGGACGGCAACGGAGAAGTAGAAAGCGCTTGCTCGATCGGCTTCTGGTTCGTCCATCAGGAATACTCCGACAGCTCGTACGGCAACTATGCCGTCAGCGTGAACACAATCGAGGAACGGACAGGATTGGACCTCTTCTCCAACCTCTCCGATTCAATCGAAGAGAGTGTCGAGAACAACAGCAACTGGCAAAGCTTCCAGAACTTCTAAGGAGTATATACAAACTTTTAGTGGCAGTCACAATTACAGTGGCTGCCACTATTGCACAGGACAAGGTGGCCCTGGTCCGAGATTGGCGACTGGCGGCTTGACTTGATGATTGGATTGTGTTTTATTTAATACTGTTTAGTTCTTCAATGGAAAGGCCTGTGTATTTTGACACCAGGTCCGGGTCTACTTCATCTTGCAGCATCTGCCGCGCCACCTCTGCGCGACCTTTAGCATAGTACTCCTCGGCTATCTCTTTGCGGTCTTCGTCGGTGAGGTATGAGCGAACGTCGTCGTTGAACATAGAGCGAAAGTATTGAAGTTTGTCCTGGTCCGGAATCGGTGACTGGCGGCTCGACTCGAATATCGGATCGTACTTCCCGCCGTACTGCTCCGGCTTTCTGGCAAAATTACTCATATTTTGCAGAATATAAAACCATACTTGACGATGGAGAGGCCTTTTTCGCCAAACTTCCCGACTCAAACAAAGAATTCGAGGCACTCACAACAACAGTGGCTGCCTCTTATAGCCTGTATAAAGACTACTTGGATTTTTGTTATAATCCCGACTTGTTATAATAATTCAAGTATACTATGACTCAACTGACATTCTCACAAGTCGCTTCCCTATGGAAAGCAGACAAACGACAGTATGTGAAACCATCTAGCTATGCAGCCTATGTGCTGCACCTGAACAAACATTTATTGCCTGTATTTGGCAACAAACTCACAATCACACATAATGATGTGCAGGATTACGCCAACAGGAAACTCGAGCAAGGCCTCGCTCTTAAGACAGTTAAAGATTCACTGCTGATCTTCAAAATGATCTACCACTACGGCGAAAGGATGAGCCTGTGGCCGCATCTCGATTTCAGGGTGCATTATCCTACCTTCTCTGACAATAATAAACCTTTGTCTGTTCTATCGGTGCCGCAGCAACAGCGGCTGCTCAACTATTTGAAAGATAACTTCTCATTCCGGAACCTGGGCCTTCTTATATGCCTGCACAGCGGACTGCGTATTGGAGAGATTTGCGGGCTGCAATGGAACGACCTTGATGTCAAGACAGGTGAGATACACGTCCGAAAGACGGTGTCTCGTATTTGGCTTTCAGACGGAGAAGAAAAGGAGTATTACCTTACCGTCGGTACTCCAAAAACGTTAGCATCCATACGAGACATTCCTATTCCCAGGCTTCTTTTAGAGCTGGTGCGTCCACTCAGGAAGATTGTTAATCCGGATTTCTATGTGGTCTCCAATGGGCCTAAACCTCTGGAACCACGATATTACCGGGACTATTACGCGAAAGTCTTGCGCGAACTGAATATTCCTCACATCCGGTTCCATGCTCTGCGCCATAGCTTTGCCACCAGGTGCGTTGAGAGTAAGTGTGATTATAAGACTGTGTCAGTTATACTCGGACATGCTTCCATCTCCACCACTTTGGATCTGTATGTGCACCCTGGTTACGATGAGAAAAGAAAATGTATTGAAAAGGCTTATCATCCACTATTGCAGAAGAAATAGATTAAAGCGGGAAAAATGGAGGTTTCGGGAGATTTTATTATATTTGCATCTACGCCTTAAGCATTGGCGCTTAAAACGCCCCGACGCACTTATATGAACCCGATAAGCCCTCTATATGCCCTCGCTCTCCGATGGGAAAAAGAGAACGGAGACCTCTTCAGCAAAGAGACCCTCGAGCTCTACGACCACTTCATCGTCACCCAGATAGACCCTTACTTCGAAGGCAAAACCGAAATCCCCGAACAGAAGGTCCGCGACTTTATGAAAGACAAAGCGGAAGCAGGCTTCTCCGAATCTGCCATCTACAAGATGCAGCGCATCCTGGCCAGAGTCCTCGAATACGGAGCCGCCATCGGCGAATGCCCCGCACCCGGATGGAACCTCGAACTCGGCATCCCCAAAGCCAGAAAAGGAGCCACGATCCTCACCCCGGAAGAGCAGAGCCGTATGGAACGCTTCCTCACTGACAACCCCGACACCAAGCACCTCTGCCTCTTCCTGATGCTCACAACCGGCATCGGCGTAGGCGAAGTGATGGACCTCAAATGGGAAGACATACAGATGCGCACGAACAAAATCCGCGTACGCACAGAGCGCGGAATGGTCTCCAGACGCAAAGCCAAATACAGATTCGTCCCCATCGGCGAGCGCCAGAAAATCTACCTCAGGAAGATGGAGTCCCTTCCCACCATCTACCTTTGGACCGGCAAGCCCAAACAGATGTCCCCTACCGGCCTTCGCAGCAGCCTGATGCGTGTCCTGGACGAACTCCTCCTGCCCCAGATCCGTCTCTCCGACCTCCGGCATACATATGCCGTGAGAGCCCTGGAAGCCGGCACTACCTATAAGGTCCTAACCAAGGAACTGGGCCTTCTGGACACCCGCGACGTCCGCAAATACTACGAAGGATTCCTCGCCCCCGAAGTGCGCGAAGCCCGCGAGAAGGAATACACCGACGACTTCCTCCCCAAAGTGTGGCCCAAGCACACCGAGCACCTGGGACCGGACCAGTACCCCGAAGCCGTGGAGATCCGCAAGAAGATAGAGGCCAAAAAAAAAGAACTCCAGTACGTGCTGGACAACCTGGAATTCGACCTGGACATCATACGCACCCTCCGGAACTCCGATTGCGTGCAGGGGAAGGCACGAGAGGGGCTGTACAAGTTCGTAGAGAAGGTCCTGGGGCCGGACGACAAGGACGGGCAGTACCTGGTGGAATATATGCGCTATAACATGCGCGTGGCCACGATGCCGCTGCGGGTTAATAACGTGACCACTGTCCAAGCCATCCGCAGCCGGGTATCACACGGCTTTGAGAAGCTGTGCAAACGGCTGGACGAGATAAATGCCGTAGAGGGTTGGGATATCCTGGGGATGTTCAAGGACTTGTGCGCCCGGATCGAGGAGGTGGCCCCTGCTGCCCCGCCCCGGAAAGGCCGCAGCCCCAAGCCGTCCGTGGAGAATGACTACAAGAATGCACTCGCTGCCATTGAGCGGATGAAATCATAAGACGGCGATGCACTCTATCTCCACGAGGGCGCCTTTCGGGAGGGCCTTCACCGCCACGGCGCTGCGGGCGGGGAAAGGAGCAGAGAAGAACTCCGAGTAGACCTCGTTCATGGCCGCGAAATCTCCCATGTCGGCAAGGAAGACGGTCGTCTTGACGACGTTCCCGAGGCCAAGGCCGGCCTCCCGGAGAATGGCCGAGGCGTTGAGCAGACTCTGCTTCGTCTGCGCCTTCACGCCTCCTTCAGGGAAAGATCCGGTGGCTGGATCGATAGGAAGCTGGCCGGAAACAAACACCAGCCCGGCGCCACTGTCTATGGCCTGGCTGTAGGGGCCGATTGCCGCAGGGGCATTCGAAGTCTTGATTGGATTCATATGTGTGTCTTTTCTATAACATCTGTTAAACATATCATTTCTTTAAATATGCAAATCGCGATTTTTCAAGGTGTTATCCTCTTCCAGCAAAAGGTTCCTTAAAAAACGGACAAGGTATTCATTTGTGGCAGATATTCCTTTCGGGTAGTTGTTATAATTGGCCCTGACCAAGGCATTTCGGAAATACCAGGAGTGATCTTTGAACATATCATTCTTCACTTCAAATCTGAACGATTGAAGATACTTCATGGTAAATACTGCGGTCGTACGTGTATTCCCTTCACCGAAAGGATGGATTTGCCAGATTCCAGATATAAATCTGGCAATTTGTTCAATGGCCTTGTCCGTGTCAAGAAGGGCATAATTGACCTGTCTCTCCTGAGAAAAATCATAGTTCAACGTTTCTTGAATCATTGACGCGCTGGCATACAAGACCGTATCGCCGTCTAACACCCATTCCCGTTTGGTGATATCATAATCGCGATAACGCCCGGCGAACTTGAATATACCCTGAAACAAATGGCGATGAATTCTTGCTAAATACTCCGGAGAAAATGAGAAAGCTTTTTCTGTAAGAAGTTCTTCTATACGCGCGGACACCTTATCTGCTTCCTCAGCCCTCTCATCCTCAACTTCCGCCCTGGCAGTTTTGGACTTATAATAATCATCCAGCATCTGTTTGACATCGTCGATAGAGATGTCGCCCTCGATGTGTTTCCTGGCGGTATCAATCAAGTATGCCGACGGTTTCAGCCCGTCAACATCCTGAAGGCCGATAGCCGTCTGCCAAGCAGCTGCCTTCTCTTTTTTTCCGGGCTCTCCCTGCCGGATATACTCATCAAATTCGCTCATGCCTTTAAGCCTCTATTAGTCTCCCTTAAAGATAAGAAAAATATAGCTCAGAAACAAGGATTTGACGCTTTTTTCTTTCAGATCATCCCCGGCCCGTCCGGGGATTTCATTTTCCTTTTACATATCCGCCGCCGAAAAGTCGTATATTTGTAGTCTATGAAAGAATCGGCAATGTATAATAGAATCAATCTTGATGACTACCTCCAGTCCGGCGAGGGCGGGACAGCCGTCACGTACAAACACAAAAGCCGCAATTCGCTGGCCAAGCTGTATAATCCCGGATTCGAGGCCGATATGGCAAGAGACGAGTTCATCACAGCCACGGCGGTTTATGACATGGGAATTCCCACGCCCGAGCCCATCCGCCTCGTCACAGATGGCCAGCGCATGGGCGCAGAGTACGAATTCATTCCCGGAAAGCGTTCCTTTGCAAGGATTCTTTCAGAAGAGCCGCAGCGGGAAGCGGAAATCGCCCGGGCATTTGCCCAGGCCGGGAAACTCCTTCACGGCACCCGCGCGGACACATCCCGGATTCCTTCCATCAAAGACATCCTCAGGGCATTTTACCAGAATAATGACTGCGTGACGGAAGAGTACAATCAGCGCGCCCTGGCCTTTCTGGACAAGGCCCCCGATGCCGACACCTGCCTGCATGGGGACTTCCACATCGGCAATATCATCACGGACGGAAGCCGGACTATGTGGATAGACATCGGCCAGTTCTGCCATGGAGTCCCGCAGTGGGACCTGGGATGGTTCTGGACCATCTGCCACAATCTTGGTGACAAACGCGCCGATTTTCTGCTTCATCTGACCCAGCGGGCCCTGATTTCATTCTGGGACGCCTTCCTGCCGGCATATTTGGGAACGACAGACCCGCAGGCCATAGCAGCATACATACGGGAGATTCTTTCGTTCTATGCGGTAAGAGTCCCCTATATGTTCCGCCTGACCAACCGCACCCGCTTCCCGGAAGAGGGTTGCAGGGCCCTCATTAAGCTCATTCCGTAAGATCTCGTGGACGAGTTGGCCGTGTTGCCGGAGCCGGCCATGAGGTAGACTATGGCTTCTTCCACATTTTCCGGAAAAATTCCTCCACAATCGTCGGTTTTTTCTCTCCGCATATTCCGGAAAAATTTTTCCACATTCATCGGTTTTTACGCACAAGGTATTCATTTGCAGGTCTGCAATTGTATAGCGTTATGGCTGCTCAAACAATTCCTCAAAGATGTCTTTTGCAACAATCCTGTAATGCGGATGATAGGCTTGAGAAAACGCCATGCTATGATGCAGGATCAAATGATCTTCGGCAACAAGAGAGTCAATGGTGTCAAGGTCTTTCTCGGCATCAGGAATGTCATAGAAATCTTTCCTGATTATGGTTGAAATCTCCTTCCATTTCTCTTTCCATTGCTCTTCCGTAACGGTTTTTCCTTCATTGGCACTACGGACAAAGGCTTCAAGGAGTCTGTCTGCATCGCAGATTCCGTCCAGTACTACAGAGAGGTCAACCCGCACATAGTTTCCCTTGTCGCCTACAGGGACGTACCGTGAGGCCGGTTTGTCATAGCGGGCGCTATCCAAATCGGCCCTATACAGTTCCAACTCCGTGAGGAGGTATGACTTTGCCACCTCCGGATCCGGGACCAAATGTCCGGGACCTAGATTGTCCTGACAGAAATTCTTGTAGATGTCCTGCACACGGGTATCCGGATACTGACGCAACTGTGCGGAAATAGCATCCTTGACAGCATTGTTCTGACAAGATATCAGGAGCAAAAGAGCGAAGACAAAGAAAACCCGTTTTGTTTTCATGTGTTGGAGCTGTTATTGAGCTTTGAAGCGCGTGCTGCCGCAGAGGGTTATGACGGGGTCTTTGCCGATCATATTATAAAAACGGTGTCAATGATTGATGAGTTTGCCGATTAATTCACGGACAGATAGCTCTTCTTTCCCGTGTTTAATGAGAAACTTAAAGAGTTTTTCTTTATCTTCTTTGATGTCTCCAGTCTTAATAATTTGGAGATTATTGAGGCCGAACAACGTTGAGAGATTCCAGTCTGTCATTTTCTCCAAAGACCGTTTGATTTGGAGTTCCGAAGCAGCATCACGAGTAAAGATTGTAATGTCCTTTCGGCGAGTGCCGGCAAAGTTCGTTTGTTGGAGGAAAAAGGCTTTGAAATACTGGCGGTCATTTTCACCGATAGAATGACCAAAGATAACTACTTCGTCAGCATCTTGCAGGTCAGCCACAAGAGCAGGCGGATTGAATGAGGGATCGAAGGATTTCTGAAGGAAGTCATAGTTTTCTATTATTTCACCCTCATCACGCGTACCAATAATGATTTTGCCATCGCTGCAGCTTCCGTGCATATAATGGATGATAGCATCTTTGGCAGGATAAACAAAATGCTTGACATCCGTATAGTTAAAGGAATAAATAGCCACAGAGCATTTTATTTCTCCTTCAATTGCCAAGAATTGAAGAACCTGATATGCTACTGTATTTCTTGCTTCCCGCTCATATTTAAGACTCTCCAGATATTTACAAAGACCATCTTTAATCCGTTGAAGGGCCTTCCTGTCTCGCAATACAGGCGATAGAGATAAGTCTTCCATGTATGGAACATAAAGCGGGCGAATAGCACTATCTGAGACGAGAATCACTCTCTTATCGATTAAGGACCGAACTATACTCACCTGGTCGTTATACTCCCCATAGTCCCACTTGTACGGCTCGAAAACCATTAGGAAATCTTTCTCCTCCTCGGTAATGAAGTCTTCTGGGTTACCGGGCGAAGCCATGCCCATATAGTACTTCATTAGTTCATTCTCAAGGTCATACCATTTGACGGCTTCCAGGTTATCTGGCCAACACTGGTTCAGATGATGAATGAGCGGCGCAGGATAGTCCTTGGGGCAGAAATCAGACTCCCAAAAGTCTTTATATGACGTTTTGAGGCCAAGGTCAAGGTCAAAACCATTCCCAAGGATAAGGACTATTTTTCGTAATTCAGACATACAAATACTATCCGCACTCCTATCTATCAATATAATATAGTCTGCGAAAATAATCAATCGCTTTTTGGCAGTCTGTAATTTGCTGTTTAATGTAAGTACAAATAGGAATCAATTTAACACCAAGTTTGGAAGAGTTGACATCCTCTAAAAGTCGTTCCCAGCGCTCTACTTCAATTTCTCCAGGGTTAACATTACCACTATACACTACAGACTCTGGTCTTGTCCAATTGATCGCCTCGAAAAGCGCAACATCCGTAGTTTGATTCAAAAATTCACATACAATTGAACGCATGAGTCCTGGCATATTAGAAACCACGACTTTTACCACAGCATTCATTTTGATATGATTCGTATAATTACCCTTGACATAAGCAAGAAGGAATGCTTGGGCTCTTGGTATTTGATTATTAGGAATACATTCAAACAGTTTTTCATATATACCATCAAACAAGTTCCAGTTATGTTCGATCATATGATCAAACGCCGACATCATCATTTCATTGTCTTCCAATGACCAGAGAAAACCTAAAGCAGGAATCTCATCATCGTTTTTGAATGATTTAAGGTACTGAATCAAAAAGGAGTTGTCATACTGTAACAAACGAAGCAATGATGATTTCTGATAATCAAAACTTGATTTCTTTTGACAAACCAAATAACTTTTCTCCACAAGATCAAGAGGAACATGATTATCTAATGCATACTCAATCCACTCTTCATCAAGAATCGGCAAGCTCTTGTCTATAATATGTTGAATTATCTGCTCCGTTACAATCGGGTGTTGCACAAGCAATTCCCGATAAGGTTCACATCGTAAATACCCTTTTGCCGTGAGACTTTTCACTGTAAGTAAAAAACGATCTCTCCAGAGATTTGTAATACACTTTTGTGGTAAATTAGCAAAAAAGTGAAGTTGACTCTGAACATCGGCGACTTTAATCGCATCCCATATTTTTGAGTACTTGTACCTCAACTGCATATGATTACGAAAAGGGAGATGTGGATGATAATCATATGGGATTAGTTCTCGGAATAACGATAAGCCTCTGGAGAAGCAATGCCTCATTGTTTCATCTACTATAAAATCCAAAGCCTCATTAAATCGATAATTGTCATAACTTTGAGTCCCTGATGCGATTATTCTGTAGTTATTAATAAATGCATTTTGATCATTTTGGCCTTTTATGAGATACGTTTTTCTCACAAGTCGTTCCCAGTTTTTATTACCATCATAGTTGTTGCCTTTAGTAAAAACAATATACATCTCAAATGCGGGACTCGTGAATGTTTTTGAGAGCTTTAGAAAAAGCGTATTCCGAATCTCGAGCCGTTTGTATAAGTTCTTTAGTTTCCTAACTGTAAGACAATGACAGAAATCGTTACGATACAAATGTTTATCTATAATATGATTGACATATTGGCGATCATATCTTACAACAGGTTTTGACACGTCATCTACGATACCACCATAATTGCTTAAGATTTTGTTGATGACGTTAATTGGAAGTAAAGATACCATCTCCCAGGTTCGTTCTCGGATTGATTTGATATCCTCAGTAAGACCTATGTTTATGGTTGTAAATGTAAAGCTATTTCCTCGTCCTCCCTTTGTATCATGAAATGTGAAACTAAGCAGCATCTTTGCAACTTCAGGGAATGCGGCCAAAGCGATGGAATCATTAGGGATAAGAGGTTTAAAGAATTCTAATAGTTTCTTTTGCCGAATGTATCCGAATCGCCTATCTTCAAGGCCAAGATTGAATGATTCGTTTAGAGTGTATATTAGCAGGGGCATTTGTTCTGGGCGTTTGCGAACAATGTCGAGCATTATTTCCAGACAACTTGTAACGTAATCAAAATGATTACGACAAAGCCTTCCCAATAACTGCAAATCGTTGTGCTGTGAGAATACAAAATCATTGTTGTTGTACTCCGTCTGATATGCAACATTTGTAATATCAACAAGTCCTGTTAAATGCTTGAGTACAAAAGTGAGGGTGAGTTCCGGAATGAAAAAATAAAAAGTTTCATAGAAATCCCTCCGGCATTCCTCCGGCACCTTATGCGAGTATGAATTAAGAGACGATTCAATTCTCTCTTTGACTCCTTTGTATCCGTAAAGATTGGTAACAGGAATAATTGAATCCTTGAAATAAGAAACAGAGGAAGTAAAAAAACTCTCTAAAAGTGTATCGAATGAAAGTAAGCCATCCAAGAGAAAAGCCTTGTAAAAATAATAAAGTCCAAGGTTTTGTTCTGATATTTTTACGATGTCAGAGTCAATATCAACCAATTCACAACTTGATAAATTGCTGCACGCCTCTATAAAATCGTCACGTCCGATTTCGAAGGCAGTTAACACTTCGTCTAATTTACTGGCATTTAATTCAATGTGGTGGAAAAAACCCAATAATCCCAAGACTTTAATGTAAAGTGTTTCTTTGATAAATGGGACATCTTTTTCTATTCTGGAAAAATAATTGCCAAATAAGTCTGCAGCATTATGAAGCGAATCCAAACTGTTTGTTTCTAAAGCCAACAAGGAGGCCATAATAGCAAGTCGGGGATTCCCTTTAGCAATATCATTTATCGCAGACTGAAAAGCGGTATTCCTAATATTAAACGGATCACTAGAAATAATACCAGTGATTTCATCATCTGTGAATGTTGAAATGGATATATCCTTATATCGATATTCTTTAATTATATGAACAACTTCATCAAGGAGATAATTTCTAACGGTAATTATAAGCTTTCTGGCAGGAAGATCCTTCCTTAAATAATTCTCCAAAAAAGAATCTATCGAATCTTTGGAAATACGGTGTATATCATCTATAAACAGAAGGATATTTGAAGGCTCCGTCCGTAAACTGTTAAGCTCTTTTTTACAAGAATCATTTATACTATTCAAAGCAAAGCACTTCATACTGCTATTAAGGCGAAGACACGTTTCCACTGCAAGTTTTGTCTTCCCTGTTCCAGCTGAACCACTCAAGACTATAATATCCTCCTTCTGTAATGCATCAATAATCTCATTTAAAATGGATTCACGATACTTAAAAGGAATAGCAAGTGGCGTAGCTAACTTTTTAGCAGAAGAGTCATATTTCTTAACGAAATCGCTAATCTCCAACAACTCAGAAGTGGCTAACTCTATATTAAGAAAAGTATTAGCAAGATCTGGATAGTGGAGAAAAATATCTTGCACTATCTTGTCTATAGCATATAAATATACGAAAGAGTTTAATCCATTTATTTCATTAATTTGCTTTTGCGATGGCCTGAAACTAGTGCAAATTATAACTCGTTCAATTTGTTTCTCGGGAATGCCAGATTTTAAAGGATCTAAACATTTATTGATATCTTCATTTAATTTGCCTATAACATTTGTCTTTGCAGTAGAATGTTGAACTAGAATGAATTTTCCCGATGGGCTTATAAAAATAGAATCAGGAGTCCCTTTAATTGTCTGCTGTTTACCGAGTTGACTCCCAGAGCGTGATAATAATGACCATTCTGGATGAAGTTTAGCCAAATAAGCATCCGCTAAGTCTTGAAAGGCTGCTGAATTCATCCTTGTAATAGCACTCTCTATTTCGTGTAGTTTGACCATGCTTAAAAAAAGTAGTTAAACTGCCTCGTGAAAATCTAAAGTGGCAGTGCAATAAACTCATTCAACTGCGCCCTTAGGCTCCTCCAACCGGGAAGGCGCTGGTTCAATAGAGCCTCGAACAACTTGTTGTGGTTTTGTACCTTCAGGTGAGTCAATTCATGCACCACAACGTATTCGATGCATTCTTTGGGGACGCGGGCAAGTTCCAGGTTGAACAGCAGGGCGCGGCGTTTGATGCCGCAGCTGCCCCACATGGTTTTCATCTCTTTGACTTGCCAGGTGACGTCTGGCTCCTCGAGTTTCTCCACCCAGCGTTCGACCAGAGGGCCGATGTACTCCTTGAGCCGCTCGCGATACCATTCCATCATCAATTCGGCCCGGCGCTCTGTTGTGGAATCTTTTCGGACGCGCATAGTCATCGTATCGCCACGGACTTCCACGGAATTTGCTCCGCTGGTGATGTAGTTGACGCGGAGCCTGTACCGGACGCCAAAGAAGTAATGGTTCTCGCCGGAGACGTACTCACGCTTGGTCTGCCGGGCCTGGGCCTCGATGTCGGCCTGCTGCTTCCTGATCCATTCCCACTTGGATATGACGTAGCTGCGGGCATCGGCCTCGCTCAGATAATCCGGCAGAGACAGATGCACACGGCCGTCGGGTGGGTACACCGACAGGTGCATATTCTTAATGGGTTTGCGCTCAACCTCTATTTCCAGTCCGTCGATGTTCATCAGTTGCCAAACTCAGGGTTATGGATGACGATGTTCAGGATCTTCTCAGGGTCGAAGGAAGTGCCCACCAGCGCATTCTTGATGGCGATAAGGAGTTTCTTCTTACGAACCTCGCTGGTGCGGAAACCGTGGGCTGCATTGGCTTCAATGACGCCGTTCAGCATCAGAGCCAGATCCACATTCCTGCCCAGGTTATCGTAGAGCGCCTTCTTGCCCTCAGAATTGATACGAGGGTCAACGTTCTCTCCCTTGCGGATTTCCTCGGCCAGTGCCTTGATGGACTTGAGCAGTTCCTTATACTCCAGCTTGGACTGCTGGTACTCTTCCAGCAGGCGGTTGATGCGTTCAGAGAACTTCTTGTACTCCTCCGGGTTACTCTCACGCTTACGGTTGATGACACGGCGCACATTGGCGGCCATCGTCTCGGCCACACCCTTCTGGCCACCCAGCTCGGTCTCAGCTCCGGGAGAGACTTCCACCTCACCGTCGTCCTTGATGTCGATGATGTCCAGGAAGGAGAAGTCGTCCAGCTTCTCGAGAACCTCGACGCGGGAAGAAACCACGTAGTCATCCAGAAGCGCCCGCATTTCGGCGTCAAACTTCTTCAGGTCCACGAAGTCACCGCAGCGCTTGGAGATGGCATTGCGAAGTTCGTCGTAGGTCTTGACTTTGAGGTAGATCTTATCGGCTTCCTCGTCGGTGTAACCGGCTTCTTTCATCTGCATGGCGATGGCCGTGTATCGGCGCACGAGCGCATAGCAGGCGTCGTAGAAATCCTCACGCTTGCGGGCGTTGAGGATGATTTCGGCCTGGTGTTCCTCTTCGGTGCCCTTGTGCTGGTCGTAGCAGAACCAGTCGAAGAATTCGTCAACCTTCTTCGGTTCCTTGACAGGCTCGGAGAGACGGTCGCAGCGCTCCAAAGCGGCGTCAAGGTCTTTCTTACCTTCCTCTACCTTGCTCTTGAGCAGGCCTTCAATATCGGCCTTGTCGTAGCCGGAGAATGCACCGTTGGTATAGTCCTCGATGGCTCCTTCGATGTTCTCGAAGAGGTGCTTGTAATCAATGATGTAGCCATATTCCTTCTTCTCACCATTCACGCGATTCACGCGGCAGATAGCCTGGAAGAGGTTGTGGTCGCGCATCTCCTTGTCGATATAGAGATATGTGGCTGCAGGGGCATCGAAGCCGGTGAGCAGCTTATCCACTACGATGAGGAGTTTCATGCTGCCGGGGTGATTGACAAACTCGTACTTGGCCCATTCCTCGAAGTCTTCGGGCGTCTTGTCGCCCAGCATCTTCTTGTTGGTGTTGTACTTGTAGTCGGCCTCGGTCTTCAATTCGCCGCTGAAGCCTTCTTCCAACGAAGGATCTGCGCCGTCGTAGCTAGTCACTACGGCACACTTCCCGGCCAGCGCGGTCTCCTGGAATGCGGACCAGAAGCGGTAGGCCTGATATATGCTCCCGGCCACCAGCATGGCATTACCCCAGCCTTCCTTAAGTGCCGGAATCAACTGGAAGTCCTTGGTGATTTGAGCCACAATGCGATTCACACGATCCTTGCTGGAGAAGAGGCTCTGCATATCGGCCCAGCGATCCTGCAGAGCTTTCTTGGCCTTTGGCGTGAGTTTCTTGGTGGTGTCCTCAAAGAGTTCGTCAAAGGAAACGTCGTCAGAAAGGACCTGCTCCACGTCACGGGCTTCGTAACGGAGGTCCAGGATGACCTTGTCCTTGACGGCCTCGTCGAACTTGTAGGTGTGAATCCAAGGACCGAAGTTCTCACGACTGGTGAGACGGCCTTTTTCATCCTTGAGCAGCGGCGTGCCGGTGAAACCAATCATCATTACGCCATCGCCCATAATCTTCTTCATGGCCTGGTTCAGGATACCGCCCTGGGTTCGGTGACATTCGTCCACGAAGACGTAGATGTTGCCCTTTGCGGAGAACCCCTCCGGCAGTTTGTCGGCCAGATCCTTCAGATACTGTTCAGGGGAACGAGCACCACGGAGTTTGGAATCACGACCTTCAATCTCTTCCGGATCATCGGCCAGGCCAAATTTATGAATGAGGGTGCAGATAAGCGCAGGCATCTTTTCCTCGCCCTTCTTATCATTCTTGCCCTCCAGCATCTTGATGAGGTGGTCGCCACTCTTGGCACGGATGGGATGCTCTCCGGCATCCTTGAAGCCGTTCTCTATCTGTTTGTCCAGCTCATCACGGTCGGTGATAATTACCACACGGCTGTCGTCGATGTTCTCGCGAATCCACTGGGCCAGCCATACCATGGTGAGGCTCTTGCCAGACCCCTGGCTATGCCAGATGATACCGCTCTGCTTGTTTCTGATGCGGGTTTTGGCGGCCACAATGGCGAAATACTGATTGGGACGAGCCACTTTCTTAATGCCACCGTCGAAAACAACACAATCGTGGATGAATTCCAGCAAGCGGTCCGGTTCCAGCATCTGCATCAATGAGCGGTCCAGTTCATTCGGGAACTCCTTCTGGCCGTACAAAGAGGATGAGACGGGCAGTTTGTCAGTATCATACGGATAACCGTCTCCTGCAGGTTCTTTCCAATGGAGGTAGAACTTGGGTGGAGTGAGCGTTGTGCCGTAGTAGACACCCTGGCTTTCACTTCCGGCCATCAGCAGCTGAGCCGTGGAGAAGAACTGCGGAATCTGTCCCTCCTGCTGGTTGCGCCAGTTCTGGTTGATTCCGTCCTCCACGCTCACGGTGGCCTTCTTTAGTTCAATGATGGCCACAGCTATGCCGTTGATGTAAACCACGACATCCGGACGGCGGTGCTCCTCACCAAGCGTCTGCTTGCGAACCGTCACCTCCTCAGCAATATGGAAGAAGTTGTTGTAGGAGTCCTTCCAGTCAATGAGCCAAACCTGCTTGTTCGGCAGGCCGGCACCCTGGCTGACCGCAACCGGATAGCGGAGCGTGTTGTACACGGCTTTGTTGCTGTTGTACAACGCCTCCTTATTGGCGCAGAATGCCGCTTCCTTAAGTTTGCGGATGGCTTCTGTAGCCTGGGCACTCGTCAGTTCCTGGCGCTCTATCAGGAACGCCCGGAGAATGTCCTCGCGAATGTTGGTATTCTCGGTATCCTTGAGGTTGCCGATATACTCGTAGCCATTCTTGTCGCATAGGAGTTTAATAACCCTGTTTTGGACGACCCTTTCGGGATTCATTGACGGTTCACTCATATTAGACGTGTTTTACCGGTTAATAGTTCCTGCATTACACCCTGTTTAATAAGAGAGTATTTGTTGCTTTGGGTCTGAAGGCTCTTAATCTCTTTGTCAATAGCAGTAAAGATGCTCGCAATAGCATTTTCCTCATCTATTGTAGTTGGAACCCTAACCTTCAGATGAGAATACTCTGCTATCCAATATCGTTTATGATCTATCATAGGGAAATCAATCATCTGCATAATGTCATAGACAAACCGCAGATTATGACGGCTTTTATCTCTAAGGCTGAGCATCTTCATTGCAGAAGATTTTGCTTTGAAAGGAAAATCCACATACTTGGATTCCGTAACAAAATCATCAAAGATAATAACCGGTAATTTGTCATATATCCCATTATTCTCAGTTGTATAGCCAAGAACGAAAGTCTTGCCAGCAGTAAGAACAGGTATGCCGCTATCGACATAATCCGTGGACTTTACAAGATATGGTGTAGGCTGTTCATAAGAAAGAATCTCACCCAGTTCAAGCTCAACCCATTCTTCCGTAAACCCCGATAATCTCATTTCTCCATTCAGCAATTGACGCATAATACTATCATCAATTGTCTCCTTTCCTGCCATTGCTTTTAGTAGAGTGTCGAGAGCGCCACTCAATTCGACGATTTCGTTGTTGATTACGGGCAATGGCTTTGCATATCGCTCGTTTAGAATTGTTGTTCGACTTGATATGGACTCACAAACTCGCTTAATTTCCGCCTCGCTGCGTTCCTTCAGCTCCTTTAACCACTTATCGTTGACAACAAGGTCTCGAATGTCATCGGCCATGAAAGTATCGTATTTCTTTCGCACCTTCTCAGTCAACACCTCCACCAGCACAGTAAGTGCCTTGGAAACATCCTTCTTCTTGCCGCAGAGTTCCAGGTACTTATTCCAAACTTTAACAGTAGCAGTATCAACCTCGATGGTATGCTTCTTCTGTGCTGCGACGGCTTTCTTAACATTGGTCTCGTTCACCTTCTCCAGCATCTCGTAGAGACCCTCATCGAAGGCATCCGGATTCTCTTCCGGAAGAGAATCAATCTCGTCGGCAAGCTGCTCTACCTCGCCTCGCTTGGCAAGTATGCTGGCATAATCGGCAGAGAAGAACTTGTCCACCACAACGCTCACCGGAAGCAGATCACACTCCAGATCCTCGAAGGTAGATTTCTTCTTGGTCTCTCTGAGAGCCACCTTCCAGCCGTCTCGGCTGACCATGTAGCAGTCATCCTGCATAGCCTCGGCCCAGTAGTTCATCAGGATCTCGTACACGTTGTATGGGTCAACCAGTTTGAGGTCGGCCTTGGCGCTTTCCAGCAGCATTCCGCTCCAGCGCTCGATTAGGGTCTTGGGCTCGCACTCCTCCTTCACGGAGGCCAGCATATCGACGGCAACCTTCTGGCACCAGTCCTCAACTACCTTAGCATACAAGGCGTTCTGCTTCTGGTAGGAAGCATCGGCATTCACGGAACCGGAGATTCTGTCCGGAGCAGGTACGAGGCTGTAGTAGCCGTTTGCCTCTTTATGGAAGAGATGGTCTTTCAGGCTGGGGCAGGCTTCCCAGAGCGGAGCAAGCACTTCCTCCACATCGTGAGCAGGAAGACCACCGTGAAGGTGCGCATAGATGTCCTGGCGGATTTCTTTATCCTCAGGCACCACGTAACGCGGGATGTTGAGGTTGTAGTCGTTGGCCGCGATGTCTGCAAACGGAACGAACTTGGCGTAATGAGGGACGGCTTCGTGCGCTTCCCAGGTGTCCACGATCAGTTTGATGTCCTGCTCGCGGAGGCGGTTCTTGGCTCCGTCTTTCTGGAAACCTTCCTTGGCATCAATCATAAAGATACCCTTGGAACCAGCTGCGTGCTCCTTATCAATGATAATGATGCAAGCAGGGATACCGGTCCCGTAGAAGAGGTTTGCCGGCAGACCGATGATGCCGCTGATCCAGCGCTTCCGTACCAGGAACTTTCGGATTTCAGCCTCTGCGCCACCACGGAACAAAACGCCGTGAGGCAGGATACAGGCGGCATGTCCCTGGGTTTTCAGCGACTGGACGATATGCAGAAGGAAAGCGTAGTCACCGCAGCCGGGAGGCGGTACAGGGGCGAAGTTGTCCCCGAAGCCCCAGCGGCCGAAGATATCCTGCTCTTTGGCGGATTTGCGCCAGCCCTTCATCGAGAAGGGAGGATTTGCAACCACATAGTCGAAGGTCTGCAGGGTGGTATCATTCTCCTTGTGGAGCGGGTCGTTGAGGGTATCGCCGTGGCGCAGCTCGGCATCGTCCACGCCGTGGATAATCATAGACATACGCGCCATACCGATGGTGGCCAAGTCTTTCTCCTGACCGTCGATACTCACGTTATGCTTGGCTTCAGCCTTGGCGCGAAGCAGCAGAGAGCCGGAGCCGCAGGTGGGGTCGTAGATGGAAATCATCTGGCGCTCGTCCTTTCCGATGCCAATCACTTTGGCCATGATGCGGCTCACCTCGGCCGGCGTATAGAACTGGCCCTTACTCTTACCGGATTCGGAAGCGAAGTTCTTCATCAGATACTCGTAAGCGTCACCGATGAGGTCATCGTCCGCCGCCCGGTTATTGGAGAAATCCAACTCCTCACGCTGGAACACGGCAATCAGCTTGCTCACCGTCTCAACCAGGTCCTTGCCCTTGCCCAGCTTGTTCTCGTCCGAGAAGTCCGCATTGGTAATGACTCCGGTAAGGCCGTTGGCTTCCGCCAACTTCTCCAGGATCTTGTTCATCTCCTCACCGATATTGGTCTTGCCCTTCAGCGCCACCATATCATCGAAGGAGCAACCCTCCGGCACGTCGATGAGCATGTTGGAATCCTTCTTGGCCTTGTCCGAGATGTACTTCACGAACAACACCACCAGCACATAATCCTTGTACTGGCTGGCGTCCATACCGCCACGCAGCTCATCGCATCCGTCCCACAGGGCGCTGTAGAGTTGGGATTTTTTTATTGCCATATTAACAAATAGATCTATAAAACTTGAACCTCTTTTAATCGAAAAGCTTCAGTGTCTACTTCCATCTTATATACTCTGATATTTGGATTGCACCTTCTCGCCTCAAGAATAACTTGCTCTTTTTGTTTTTTGTCTATTTCGATTCCTAAATAGAGGGATTCAAAACATTCGCCTCCAATATGAGGATATGCCCGAACTCTTTTCCAGTCAACTACTTCATTTCTTTTGGGTTTAAAGAGCGAAGCCATTATTGTTGGACTAGGATCTTCAAGAACGAGCCTCACTTCCTGCTCATGCGCCCAATTATTAGCTTTTGTAGAAAGCAAATAATGAAAATAATCCTTTGAATCGTTGAAATAGTCAGGTTTCTCAGCGACATCCCGGTACTGTACCTCAATCACCTTTGCGCCTATGTAAAAGCTACATTGAATCTTTGAAAGATAGCTTTTAGCTTTTTCTATATTGAGACCAATACAGACACCCATATGTTTGCTGTAATACGCCCACATAGGTACTGAGTTATGAAGTTTCGACAAGCTACATATCCATGCTCTATTCCTGAGATTCGACATATCTTTTTCTCCTTTGTCTTTGAGAAAAGATGCTGGAGGCCAATTATGTTCATTGACTGGCACATTAGAGAAATCAATTAACGCAGGATGGCAATCGAATGGATCATTCAATTGCGTAGCATTGGTGAATTGAAGATTGCTGTTGCGCAGCATTGCCAATCCACCTTTGACGTCTAGATACTTATATAACCAGACATTACTTGCCATAGGAGCATAGTTTAGTTCTGCGATTTAGCTAAAGCTTTTTTGTCGGTGTTGCTAATAAGCAAATTTAACGCTTTTTTATGTAAAAGCGTATAAGTTTGTGAAACAAAAAGAAAGCGCCAAAGATAATTGACGGACGGTTGTCAGAAAAAATGACTCCAAAATACAAAAAGCCCAGATGCGTGAATGCATCGAGGCAGTGGGATAGGGAGGGGCGGAATTACAGCGGCTCGTTGGCCCGCTGGTTAATGAAGTCTATGATGCCGTCCACGTGGAGGGCGATGATGGCTTTTTTGCCTTCGTCGGATTCCAGAAAGGCGAGGCTGTGACCGTAATACGTGTAGGCGCACCAGCCGGTGGCATAATCGTGTAAAACACAGGGAATAAATATGAATGACCATTTTCGTGAGGTCACGAAAATGGTTCGATTGGGTATCGGCATCGCCTTCCATGATGAGCAGGAATACAAGGTCTAGATTTCGACAATTTTACCAGATAAACCAACTGAATTTCGACAATTTTACCCAGAAAACCTATTAGATTTCGACATTTTTACCCGTTAGAGCACAAAAAAGCCCCGACACGGTTTGGTGTCGAGGCGGAGGGATAGGGCGGGGTGGAATTACAGCGGCTCGTTGGCTCTTTGCTGGATGAAGTCTATGATGCCGTCCACGTGGAGGGCGATGATGGCTTTTTTGCCTTCGTCAGATTCCAGGAAGGCGAGACTGTGGCCGTAATAGGTGTAGGCGCACTAGCCGGTAGCGTTATGCCATTTCTTACCGTTGCCGGCGGCGTTTACGTGGATGGAGATGATATACACTTCCAACTGGGGCCGGGCCTTGAACTAGAGATTAGATTTTTGAGGATAATGATGCACTGCTATTGCAAAAAACACCTCTAATACATATCTTTGTGTATCTGGTTCTCCATCCATGATCAAATGGAACTGTAATACGTGTAGATATGGATTGTGTAAGGTTGAGGGCTCAGACAGTTCCAGTGTCAAACCCGGTTTCTTTTGAAGAACATACCGCCTACCTTGTCCTTCGCCAAGATGACGAAGGTGGTATTGGCTTTCATACCCCGGCCTTCCCAATCTCAAAGGACGGGAATATATGATTATTAGTGACTTACGCCGGGAAGATAATTATCAAGAATACTTAAGGTTGTTAAATAACCCCAATTATGTAGACGTCCTTTTTGATGATGTTTCAGGCGGTGTGAGTGCTGTACATCGTGATCATCAATTTGATTCTCAAATCGGCGCCTTTGGAATAAAAAAAGGAGACTATGAAAAGATAGCCGTTAATACTCTTCGAGATAGAGGACACGCTGTCATCCTTGAATCTGAAATAGCTCCGGATGGCATTATGAGTCCTGATGGATTTATAGATGGAACCATTATGGACATTAAAGCAATTGAAGGACATGGGAAATGGGCAATAAAAGACAAACTCCATATTGCTACCAAACAAGGGGCTTCTTGTGTAATACTGTATTTTCACGACAAGGAGTTATACTCCTATGAAAGAATAGAAGACGGATGGGTCAAGTATTTAAATGATCAGGCTTCCCAGAAATATAATAACAGCATAGAGCGAGTAATATGTATAGTGGGCGAGGATATTCAAGAGTTTAGCATCCCTAAATAATAAAACCGCCTTGCGGCGGTCTTATTTGAAGGTTCAAAGGGGACAAGCCCCGAGGACCCATCCCCCCTTCTTTTGCAAAGATATAAATAAAACTGTGATTTACAAACTATTTGTCACCATCCTCTTGAAATACTCCCTCAGCGCCTCGTCCTCGCAGTACACGAAACAGCCCTTCTGGCCACGTGTGAGCAGGGTTTTGTAGGTATTGAGAATGAGCCGGCGGGCCAGGTCGTCGCTTGCTCCGCGGATGCCGGAAGATTTATCGTCCCTGGAGATCGCCTCCTTGTTTGTGCGCACCAGACCGCTTAGTGGATCATACGTTAGGTCTTTTCCAATCAAAACCCCGACGTAGTCAAATTCCAGCCCTTGGGCCGTGTGGCGAATACGTATTGTATTATATAAGCGGAGGTCAAAAAATAAAAGCCGCCAGGTAGCGACTTTTCAATGAGGCTCGGATCAAGTTGCCTTGAGAGGGTTGTCATCCCTTCAAACGAAGTTCCTCTTCGACGAGCAAATGTAGCGTCTTTTTCTGGAAACACAAAACAATTTCACAAAAAAGCCCCGACACCATTTGGTATCGAGGCAGAGGGACAGGCTGCAGCAACTCCTACTTCACCTCGCCGAGCATCTCCTTCACGCTCACGCCCACGCCGATGAATTTCTCGCCGTAGTCTTTCTTGAACTTCTGGAAGTAGGCCTTGTGGCCGGCGGTGATATTGAACCACTTTCCGTCGTGCTTGTAGAGGTACATGACCGTGGCAGCCGGTTTGTCGGCGGTGGGAGGAGTGGTGATTTCTTCGCCCAGCTCATCGCCCGAGATGCCTTTGGCCTTGTAAACCGTGCCGCCTTCGGCCGCCTTCTTCACGGCAGCATAGACCTGCTGCAGATAGTCCTGGACCTTTGCCGCCGGGATGGCAGTGATGTCCGGTCCGGTGTAGAAATAGGCAGCGTCCTTCATCGGCTTGCTCTCCGAGCGGGGGTCAGTGAGCAGTTCACCGATTTCCGACGCAAAAGAAGGCACGAGGGCATCGCTTTCCAGGCCGGCGAAAGCGAATTTGTCGCCTATGGAGAGCTTGCTCTTGGCAGCAGCCGGAGCCTCTTTTTTGCCGTTTTCGGCGCCTTCGGAAGACTTGTTCTGATTGCTGTTGCCGCCGCAGGACAGCAGGAGCGCCGCCGCTGCAATGAGGAATAATACTTTTTTCATGATTGACAGTTAATTAGTTATTATTGTTCGACCGTGTTCTGTGCAAATATAAGACTTTTCACGTAAAAATGCATATCAGTCTATCTCCCGCCGGTCGTCTTCCCAGTCGTGGTCCACTTCCATGTCCGGCGCATCTATGGGAGCGGCATCGAACTCCTGGACGGGGCACAGCAGTTCGCTCGCGCTCATCTCCTCGATGATTTCCTGGAGATGGGAAGGCAGTTTCGGGAAGAGGTCATAGCCGATGCGGCGTTCCAGCCAGTTGACGCTATGGCTGTAGTCCCAGATCTTCCCGGAGGCGGGTATGCCTTCCCGGGGGATGAGGAATGCTATGGATTTCCAGCCAAGCGAGCCCCTGGTCTTCTTGCAGATGGCAACGAACCATCCGGCATCGTGCGGCCCCCAGACAATGTCCACGGGCGCTTTCGGCCTTTCAGAGGCCCAGGCCGCACGCAGGTCCGGCACCGGGGCCGGCACTCCCCTGCCGTCCGGCCCTGCGGCACTGGCCATACTCCAGAGCGGAGCGGCATCGAGGGAATCGGCGCCGTGCCATCCCACGGAGTCCTGCCACACCACAGGATCCACTTGTCCGTCCAGGCGCCGGGGAAGGCCGGTGGGAGGCTGCCTTCGCAGCGCCCGGGCCCTGATCCGGGCCGGGCGCAGGACCTCCTGGGGCACAGCCCGGCCGGCCCGGCCAAAAGATGGCGGCGGCCAGCCCGCGCAAAGCCCCAGCAATACTGCAACGCACAATAGAACCCTTCGCATATAAATGCCCTATTCTGAAGCAAATATAAGCATAATATCCCATCCCCCGCCAGCGTGGCCCACAGATTTCGCCATGGTCTGCTACTGATGGCGGGCTTGCTTGGCGGGTTCCCCTGACGGATTTCGGGCCCAAAGTCGTCAGGATGTGGTGGTTTGGAGGCATTCTGACGGATTTTTGCCAACAATCCGTCAGAATGACTATTTTTCCTCTTCCCGGGCGAAGAGCCTCAGCAGAGTGTCCTTTTTCAAGCGGGTGAGGTCCAGCGCCGGATTCTCGGCTGCTTCCGTGAAACCTGCCTCGAGCAGCAGTTCGCGCAGCGACAGGAAGCAGTGCGCCTTTCGGGCCATGACGGCCTCCTTGCGCCCGGCATCCTTGCCGCCGGAGACGCGGCGGCTGCCGTTCGACAGGTCGCAGAGATAGATCCAGCCTCCGCACACGATGGCGAGCATCTGCTCCTGCCGGTCGGAGACCAGCTCTTCATCCACGACCTTGGCGTTCGGGTCCACCATGTAGTTTTCCGTCACATCGGCAATTTCCTGCCGGCCGAAGTAGAAGCGGAAACGGCTGCCCGCCTGGCCGAAATAGCGGTTGCAGAACACGGTGCCGTCCGGACAGCCCCCGCGGACGTACAGCAGCTCTGCCGCTTCAGGATCGGCTTCCGTCATGTCGCCCGAATAGAGGGTCTCGCCGGTGTTGTATTCGGCGTTCCAGCCAGTCTTGCCGCCTTCCCAGTCCACGAAGCTGAGGTCGAAGTCGTGGCAGCCCCATTCGGCGCGCCAGTAGATGCCGAAGAAATTGTGGTCGCTCAGAGGGTAGCATGAGCCGAAGGGGAAATTGCCCACAAAGGTTTTCTCCGATGCCGGGCATGTGAGCGTCAGCGCCCCCGGGAAACGGACGCTGCAGGCCTTGGCGGACAGGTTCTTCACCAGGCGGGCGCGCAGGACCCTCTCCAGCATCTTCAGGTATTCCGTCCTTTCGCTTTGAGCCGGAGCGTCCTTGAGCCAGACGCTGCCGTTGCGAATGATGTACATCACCGGATCCCCTTCCTGCAGGAGCAGGCGCTCGCGGATGGTCTGAAGGAGCCGGACCAGCTTGAAATTGGACACGCTGCCCAGACGGGCGGTCAGTTCCTCCTCAGTCACATCCGCGGAGAGCAGGCACTCCCAGAAGCCCGTCTGCATGGGGACATGGCGCTTTGTGGCCAGGAGGCGGAGACGGTTGATGACGGCACGGTTGGGCGTGGGGCGCATGACCCAGGCATTGAGCTTGAAGTCGTATTCCTGCCGGTAGCGGAAAGCCAGCAGCAGCTTCTTGAAGCGGTAAAAGATGCTGGCGAGGCCCTCCAGCTCCGCCTGCGAAAGCTGACGGAAATCGAAGGGCGTCCCGGACATACGGATGCGGCCGAGCATCTCCTGGGACTTGATGAGAAGGGTCTGGTGCGTGGTCTCGTAGACGATGTAGCGCAGCAGGTCCACCGGCGCCGACGGACGCCGTCCAAGAGCCTTGCAGAGGATGCTGAGCGCCTCGCGGTTGCGGATGCGGTCGATGTCGAAAGGCGCCCCGGGATGCTTGCCCAGATGGTCCGTGACGGCGCTGCAAATAGCCTGCACCGTCTCAGTCTTAAGCGCCGCGCCGCCCTGCAGAAGGGCCAGGCAACGGCTGTAGAGTTCTTCCTCCGTCATAGGCACGATGACGGTGTACTCGCGCAGATACGGCGCCTCAGCTCCGTCATTGGGGACCCAGCCGTTACCCTCCTGGGTGAAACCGGTCCCGTAGGTGCTGGTATAGTGCATAATCTGGTCAAGGAACAGCGCAAACCGGTCTTTGTCCTGCACGTCCTGCCACCGCTTGTAGAAGGTGGAATTGGGGTCCGCCGTCTGCCTGGCCACGAAAGCCTCCAGGTCCGAATTGAGCAGGTCCGGATGGATGAGGAAACCGCACTTGCTGGCATCCGCCTGCAATCTGGCTGGGTCGGCCACGGCCGGGGCTCCGGGAACGGCAGCCTTGAAGAATTGTATGAGGGTAGCGTCCATAACAAAAAAGAGATCGCGGAAAGTAAGAAGCAAAATGCAGATAGGAACTTTCTATGCGATCTCGATTGCAAAGATAGCAATTAAATTATCAAAGAGCAACCAGCCAGCTGGATAAAAAACCGCAACACATCAAGCGGACTGCTCCCGCTGGAAAGTGTTTCTGTCCAGCGGCGTCACTTAGCGGTGATTTTGCTCCCGCTGGAAGGCTTTTCTGTCCAGCGGCGTCACTTAGCGGTGATTTTGCTCCCGCTGGAAAGCTTTTCTGTCCAGCGGGAGCAGTAATTCGCGCCCAAGGGAAAAGCAGATTCCGGGGTGCGGTCCTCAGACGTAATAGATTTTTCCTTTGTCGCTCTTTTGTGCTATTTTTGCATATTTCGGCAATCTATATGAAAACAATAGAAGTAGTAGCTGCAATTATACAAAAAGGCGACAAGATATTTGCCACACAGCGCGGGTATGGGGATTTCAAGGACTGGTGGGAGTTCCCCGGCGGGAAGATGGAGCCGGGAGAGACGCCCGAGCAGGCACTTGTGCGAGAGATTCGCGAAGAATTATCCGCAGACATCAATGTGGGCAAATTATTGCGCACGGTTGAGTGGGATTACCCAAAGTTCCATCTCACCATGCACTGCTTCATGTGTACGCTCATCCATGATGCTGTGCATCTTAACGAGCACGAAGCAGCGAGATGGCTGGATATGGCAGACATCCATTCGGTAAACTGGCTGCCTGCGGATGAAATCCTTCTTCCGCTCATAGAGAAGGAGATGTTAGATTCAGGGAAGATCAATTCTGAATAGTTCGACCCTCAAAAAGTCAGCCAAAAAAGAGAATTTTTTCGTGAATTTGGCTGACTTTTTCGCCAAATCGCAGACGCCAAGGCTTAGTGGTGGAGTAAACGCACTTGGCGAATAAATTATCGGCAAATTTTGTGATTTTTGCCGAAAATTGTATATTTGCATTACGAAATTCTGTCACAATTGCCAATATTTCGGAATAAACAATAGAGGATTATGAAGAAAATTGAACGTCCTACCTATCTGGATGAGCTAATTAGCGCCCGTGGAGATGGTAATATCAAAGTCATCAGCGGTCTTCGCCGATGCGGAAAGTCATATCTATTGAAACACATCTTCAAGGATTGGCTCATCGCTGATGGCGTCCCTGCGAACCACATACTTCTTTATGACCTTGAGAACCGCCGTAACAAGCACTTGCTTGATCCGGATGTGCTCATGGACACAATAGAAAATAAGATTACCGATGACGAAATCTACTTCATCCTCATCGATGAAGTGCAAAAAGTGAAAGAATTCACTGAGGTTCTTGAATCTCTTCTCCTGATAGAAAACGCCGAGGTTTACGTCACGGGAAGCAATTCCAAATTCCTGTCCAAAGACATCGTTACCGAGTTCCGCGGACGTGCCACGGAAATCCATATGTACCCGCTGTCCTTCGCGGAATTCCTAACTGCCTACGACGGTCCCGAAAGCGAATCTTTCCTACAGTACATTAACTATGGTGGCCTGCCGCAGATTCTCACCCAGGCCACTCATGCCAAAAAGGCGGCCTTTCTCGGCAGAATCTACAAAACCGTCTATCTCAAGGATATCTATGAACGCTACACTATTGAGTACCCGGACGAATTTGAGGAACTGGTAAAGGTGCTTGCTTCAGCCATCGGCACTCCCACCAATCCGCTCAACCTGGCCAATACATTCAAGAGTAAGAAACACCTCAATAATATAACGGACAAAACCGTTTCTACCTACATTTCCTATATCGAAGACGCCTTCCTCGTCGAGAAGGCCGAGCGCTACGACATCAAAGGCAAGGCCTACATTGACTCGCCGTTTAAATATTACTTCCAGGATCTGGGCATACGGAACGCTATACTGTCCTTCCGTCAGGTCGAGGAAACCCATCTTATGGAGAACGCTATCTTCAATGAACTCCGCGTAAGAGGCTTCAGCGTGGATGTTGGCCAGGTGCCGGTGCGCATCGTAGACGAAGAGGGCAAGCAAGTCCGCCGTACCTATGAAGTGGATTTTGTGGCAGGTAAGGACAGCCAGCGCTACTATATCCAGTCGGCCTGGAGAATGCCGGACGAAGAGAAGGAAGAGCAAGAATCCCGCCCTTTCCGCAGCATAAGCGATTCCTTCAAGAAGATTATTGTTACGGGGGAAAACGTACTGCTGAAACGCGACGAAAGCGGCGTTGTCACCATTCCCGTCACTCAGTTCCTCAAAGACCCGAACAGTTTGGACCTGTAATTGACAACTATCGAAACGAATTTCTTGCCGTTTCTTACGTGGTAATAAAGTTTACGCAAACTATCAATAAATCAATAAGTTAATAGGATTATTTGGATAATTCGCTACTATGCTTTATCTTTGCAAAAAGTCAAAAAGTGGGACGGAAAGTGGGACGGAAAAAGTAGTGAATAAAAAACATGAAAATCAGGTTCTACCTTAAGCGGGGCGACATCAACAAATCAGGCGAATGCCCCATTCGCGCAGACATCAGCGTACGCGGAGCGCGTATCCAGAAACTGATAGGTTTTTCTATCTCGGAGGATAGGTGGGATGACAAGAAGGAGGAAGTCAAGAAAGGCGCCAGAAATGCCCAGGACAGGGATTATCGCCTCATCAACTCCCGCATTGCCGATATCCGTACCCACTTCTCGGCCTTCGAGCTCACGCTGGACTATCAGCCTTCCGCCGACCAACTCAACAAAGAGTTCGAAAAGGCGGTAAACAAGAATTCCGCCCTGATCGCATCCATCAGCAGCAAGGATGCCCCCGAAGTCACTGAGAAGAAAGTACAGGCCGCGGAGAAGGAAGAACGCAAGCCCAAGGTCAAGCCTGCCGCAGAGTACATGGACGAGTTCATCCGGGAGGAAAGCCGCCTGAAGGAATGGAGCTGGGAGACACTCAAGATGGTCAAGTCTTTCAAGAATCACCTCCTGCGCTTCAAGAAGAGCGCCGGGCTGGACTTCTACGACAAG
>CACZMF010000011.1 GCA_902782225.1 uncultured Bacteroidia bacterium
CCGGCCAGCTTGCACAGCTCCTTGATGTCGCGGTTCATCGCTTGGTTGGTGTAGTTCGGAAGGGCTTTGTTGTCCTTGAAGGGGGTGTCCTTGTATTTCTCCAGAATATCCCTGGTAACCTTGTTCAGTTCGATGGAGATGCTGTCCGCTGTCTTGACGGTCGTGACCTCGATGTGGTCGCCCTTGATGTCGCTGCGGCGAAGGTTGTTGACGTCGGAGTGCCGGAGACCGGAGAAGCAGCAGAACAGGAAGATGTCCCGGATAGGATCCAGGTAGGCCTGGGCCTCGGAGAGTTCCAGGTCACGGACGCGGGCGATTTCCTCCTTGGTGAGGTAGATGACCTTCCGCTGCGTCATCTTCAGGGTTGGGTGGAACTTCTTATAGTCCAGGTTGGTGTTGTATCCCCGGTCGGTCGCCCAGTTCAGGAACCAGCGGAGGTAGCCCAGTTTCTTCTCGATGGTGGAGTTCTTTAGGCCCACCAGATCTTCCTGGTCATAGTCTTCTCTTTCTCCCTTCTTTTTCCGGGGTGTGCGAAGCTTCTTGCTGTCGCGCATGTACGCGACAAACTCCGTCAAGGTGGCCTCCGTCAGATCGGAGAACTTGATGTTCTTCTTGAAGGTGGTCAGGTCGACGCGCATCGCCTCCATCTTCTCGAAGGTGGCTTCCGTCCAAGCGTTCTTTTCACCGCATTCTTTCAGGAACATTTCATAGACCTTGAAGAAGTCGTGTTCCTTGGGCTTGCGAACCTTCTTGGGCTCCGGGGCTGGCTTTTGGGGAACAGACCCGTTCAGCCGGTCCTCATACTTCTTCTGAAGCTGGGAAGGGGTGGGGATTTGATCGATGGCCTCGAAGAACTTGAATGTGGATTCCATCTGGTCCTTAATGTTCCGGAGCTCGTTGTTGATGGACAGGGCTGTCTCGCCCTTTGGGCCTTTGTAGCCCGTCTTGACAAGTTCTGCTTCTTCGTCCCAGGCAGATTTCTTATTGATTTGGCAACCTGTCTTGAGGTCCAGCCGCTGGGAGTTGAACGTGGTGCGAAGCCTAATCTGGAAAAGGTCGTTGTTCTTTCCGTAAGCCCTCAGCTTGAAACTGACATTTCTCTTGATCTTCATGGCGTCTCCTTGTTAAAAATCGTGGCCCAAAAATGGCCCAAAAATGCTCAAAGGTGAGCGAACCCGTTTTTTACGAAGGGTGTTGTACTTGGTTTACGATTCTCGCTCTCTCCGCCAGAAGGCCTTCAGCATGCGCTGGAGGCCTTCTGCCGTAGAGCCCGCGAAAAGGCCTCTCCCCCAACGAAAGCTACCTTCTCAAGCAGTTCTTCGGCGGAATGGAAAGCATCGCACTGTTTTATAAATATTGGTAAGAATTAAGCTTCGGTCACAAGCCTCTCAAAATCTTCAGGAGCACAAGCGGCTGCATGACGCATGCGGCTCCTGTGCGTATAAACCGAACTGACTGCACAGTCCAGGAATTCCGCAATCTTGCCGCAATCGGTTATCCCAAGTTTGATTGCGGCAAGTATACGCAACCCGGTGGGAAGCTCTTTCCCCTCCTTGATCTGGAAGCGTGCTTCTTCTTTGAGCAGAGAATTCACATGTGAGACGAAGTCTGGGAAAATGCCCAGGAAAGTTTCGTCAAAAATAGCATAAAACTGTCTGGAATTCAGATTCTTGATTTCATTTTGCCGCAGTTCCTTTTTAAGGCCCTCGATTCCTTCTTCCTTTAGAGTGATACGCAGGCCATGGCGGTAGTCCTCTACCATACGCAAGTATTGGGACGAAAGTATGATGTACCGGAACACATAACCTTCCTTGATTTTACCCGCTTCCTCGAGCCGGTGGTTCATCAAACGTATTTCAGCATCAGCAGCCTTGATCTTCTGAGCCTGCCGTATAGCTACCAGGCCGGTAGCAAAGAATATCAAAGACAGCAAACTGATGACAATAGTAATGATTATCGAGACCTTTTTTTGATGCTTCTCACGCAGCAGCACGGCATTGACAATGCCCAACTGCGAACTGGCAGAATTGATAATCCAAATATTATAATGGCTTTCCAACTCGCTTTCCAGTACGGCCTGGTTATAAGCCAGTGCACGTTTGAGATTCTGATCGTCAAAAAGCATCATAGACAATTCGTAGAGGGCAAGATGCTCACCGGAAGGTCTCAAAATACTTTCAATAGCGCTTTGGGCAAACCAATATTCAGTTTCTTCTCGCATGCCGGCGGCCTGAAATGCCTTTGCCAAGCTATAGCATGCGTGAGCCTTCAGGCCGGGTTCCGAAGTCTCGGCAAGATTCTTAAGAATGGGTATAGCTTCAGTAGCGTTGCCGTCTTCATACATTTGGATCGCCGGTCTGCGGACTGCCTCAAAAGGATCGCCAAGGGAAGAGGCAATATACTGGCGACGCATCTCATAACGCTTTTTTATGCTGTTGTCTCTAACATCCTGCGGGAGCGTTTCATCAATGGCCTCCGTAGCATAGAGTAGCATAATTGTTTCGTAGTAGCGATTCTTATCTTTTCCGCTTAGTGATGAAGTATCTACACTCGCAAGGAAAGACCTTGCCTCCTGATAGTTACGAGCGGAGATATTAATGGATGCTTCTTCTATTCGGCAAAAAAAACTCTCCTTTGGATGTCCCTCTGAGAGCTGCCTCATCATCCGCAAGTAAAAGCGGGCAGAATCCATCTGGATGCACTTGTAAATAGAATAGATTTCCCTCGCCGCCTCCCACCGGGCAGCATCAGTTGTTGCATTTTTCAGACTGTCTCGAAAAGGAACTGCACCGGCTTCGAATTTGGCCGTGTAATCCTTACTTTGAGCAAGGAGGTGATCAAGCTCGGCAATTTTGTTTTGCAGCGGAGATTCACTGCACGAGTAAAGCAGTAAAGAGGCCAGAAGCAGCTTATAAAACACCTTCATGAGAGAATAGTTTTTATGGTGCAAATATACAACATAAATACTTTGAAAACAACTTTAACAAAATTTGAAAGCATACATTGATTATCAATTAATTAAGCTAAAATAATCTTGATAGGTACATTGAAAATTGAGCATCTCCATTGCGTGTGTGCGTACTTATATCTATTTTTGGTTGCTTTTAAAGACCATGACAAACTCTAAAAAATGAATAAACATTACTTGTTCTTGCTGCTGACGCTCTTATTTTTCTATCAAGCTGAAGCGCAACAAATTCTTCGAGGTACTATTTCCGATTCCAGCGGCGCTCCCCTTCCCGGGGCAGCTATTAAAGTAGCCGGAACTGACAAAGGGTTCATCACTGACGTAAACGGAGTTTATGAAATAAGCGGCATCCGCTTCCCGGCCAGAATCGTAGTTTCATTCATCGGTTATTCGGATACCGAACTGGAATTGACAGGAAACGAGCCGGTCCCCTACAACATCGTGCTTGACGACTCAAAGAATCTGCTCGACGAAGTGGTCGTCGTCGGTTTCGGCACGCAAAAACTCAGCACTCTTTCGGGCTCCGTTGGAGTGATAGACGGGGCAACCCTCAACCAGCGTCCGGTAGTATCCGCTGCAAACGCCCTGCAGGGTGCCGATCCCTCCGTTTACATCACCACGAGCAACGGAAGTGCCAACAGTTCGGCATCAATCAACATCCGAGGTTCCCTCTCGGTCAACGGAGGCAGTCCCCTAGTGTTGATCGACGGGGTGGAAGGCAGCCTTTCCATGTTGAATCCGAACGACATAGAGTCGGTTTCAATACTAAAGGACGCATCGACCTGCGCCATTTACGGTGCCAAGGCATCGGCAGGAGTGGTGCTCGTTACAACCAAACAAGGTTCCACCGGCAGTGCCCGTATTTCCTATGGATTCCGTCAGGGATGGATTCAGCCGACTACCGACATGGACCTGATTACCACGGGCTACGACCATATCTCCATCATCAACTACTTCCAACAGCACTCGTTCCACAGTTCCAGGCTGAACGAATACGACTACACAGTGGCAAACGGCGAATTGCTGAAACTTTTTGAGAGGCGCAACGATGTGGTTGAGAATCCCGCACGTCCATGGGTAGAAGTGGGGGCTGACGGTTATTACCACTATTACGGCAACTTCGACTGGTTCAACTTCTTCTACAACACCAACCGCCCTGTCTCGGAGCACGATTTTTCCGTATCAGGAGGCAACGGCGGAATACGGTACTATGTCGGCGGACGCTACTACAACGAGACCGGATTGCTGAAGGGCAGCCTTAGCGATAAATACAGAAGTTACTCCATACGCAGCAAGGTTTCAGCCCAGGTGAACAAACACATCCGGTATATCAACAATCTCTCCTACGCAAAGAAGAATTACGCTTGGCAAGGTAATTCCGATATGGAATCCACGTTTGAAAACCTATGGCGCTACGGCTCGCCCGCATTTTCGCCATACAATCCAGACGGTTCGCTTGTAAATTTCCCCATAGAACTCTCCGGCGCGGCAAAGACCAACATGATGAACAATTCCGCGACACAGGCTCTTGCGGGGACTAACCACAACAGCAAGGATACCGGCCACTTGACACTTTCAAACAAGTTGGAAATCACGCCTTTGCGTGGTCTTACCATAAGCGGTCAGTATGACTTCCGCCGCATAGATACTTTCAACACCTACCGTACAGGCAAATACTATTGGTCCAATCAACCCGGTATCATCAACGAGATGTCGGGCACCACAAATTCTTACAAAGAGGACCGCGACTGGCGGCAGGTGCATATCGGGACTCTCACCGTTCAGTATGAGAACAATTGGGGCGGCCACTACATGAAGGCCCTTGCCGGAGCTCAGTACGAGACATCGCGGACCTCCGATTTTACGGTCAAAGGCTCGCCGGTCCTCGTCGAAGGATACGACTCTTTCGCCCTCATAGATCAAAGCGCAGATGAAAACGGATTCCCAAGGGCCTCCTACTCCGTTTCAAGCGGCAATTCAGAATATGCAACGCTAGGCTTCTTCGGCCGGTTGAATTATGACTACAAAGGCATCTACATACTGGAGGCCAGCGCCCGCTACGACGGTACTTCCCGCTTCGGCGAGCGTCACCGCTGGGGCTTCTTCCCCTCCGGGTCAATTGCCTGGAAATTCAGCGAAGAGAAATTCTTCTCTCCTCTCAAAAAAATTGTCTCCAACGGAAAAATACGTTTCTCTGCAGGATCCCTCGGCAACCAGCAGGTTTCGAACTATTACTACATCGAGAGAATCTCCATAGACAATACTCAGGACTATACCTTCGACAACCAGACCAAGTCGCGCTATGCGTCGATCTCGTCGCCTGTTTCCGGGAACCTCACCTGGGAGACCGTAAACACCTATGATGCAGGTCTGGATCTCTCATTCTTCGACAACAAGCTGAAATTCGTCGGAGACTACTACATCAGGGACACCAAAGACATGCTTACCGCTTCAGTTGCGCTCCCGGAAGTATTCGGAGCGACCGAGCCCAAGGAGAATTGTGCAGACCTCCGCACATACGGATGGGAGTTCTCGCTCGGCTGGCACGACGGTTTCATGCTGGCCGGCAGCAGGTTCAACTATTCCGTATCGGGTTTCCTAGGCGACAGGCACACATATTTCACCAAGTATTACAATCCAACCGGCACACTTGACAGCCACTACGTGGGCGAGGAACTCGGCACCATATGGGGGTTCCGCTCTGGCGGCCTTTTCACCTCCGATGAAGAAGCTTGGGAATATACTTCTTCAGTGGACAGCCGCCAGTTCCAGCCGGGATACTATTATCCGGGCGGCGGCGTTTGCGTGGACGGAGAAGGCGCCAAGGCAGGAGACTTCAAGTTGCTTGACATAGGAGGCGGCCCGAACGGAGAGCCTGACGGAATCATCTCCAAAGGAAAAAACACTCTCGATGACCACGGAGACCTTGATGTATTAGGCACGACCCAACCGCACTTCAATTATTCTTTCCGACTCGACTTTGACTGGAAGGGATTCGACTTCTCCGCATTCTTCCAGGGCATAGGCCATAAGGACTGGTATCCCAAGGGCACATATGGAGGATATGCTTTCTGGGGCCCTTATTCTTCCACAAGCATAACGTTTATCCATAAGCGTTTTATGGACAATGTATGGTCGCCGGAGCATACCGACGCGTATTTTCCGCGCCCGCGCGGCTATTCGGCATATACTTCCAACGATTACTATACGGGACTGGGATTCAGCAACGATTATTTTCTCCAAAACATAGGATACCTCAGGCTGAAGAACCTTACCCTCGGCTACACTCTTCCGTCTAAGCTTAGCAGGAAGATTGCCATCGACAAACTGCGTTTCTATGTCAGCGGAGAGAATTTGTTCTATCTCTCCCCTCTCAAGAAGCATACGCTCCTGATCGACCCTGAGTTGGCAAATGCTTCAGGCGTTGCGACAAGCAACACCGGAGTCGGATACTTATACCCTCGCACGATATCAGTCGGAGCCAGCGTAACTTTCTAATATGATGAACGGTATGAAAAGATTACTTTATATTGCCTCACTGACATTGGCACTGGCATCATGCGACAAAATCAATGAAAGCCTTACGCGCCTTCCCATCGACGATGTCAATCCTGATGCATTCTTCACCTCGGAGTCGGAATGCCAGCTATGGCTCAACCGCTGTTACGCAAATTATCTCACGGTGCCGGAATCATCATGCCAGTGGTGTTCAGACGATTGCGTATCAAACAACATGTCCTCCTGGATGCTCGGCACAAGGTTGGCAACTTCGGCAAATACCGGAGAATCTTATTGGGGATGGGATACGATGCGCCGCATTAATCTCTTCCTGGAGCATTCTTCGAACTGCAAAGATGAAGCGGTACGCCTGCACTACGAGGCTGAGGCCCGTTTTTTCAGGGCTTACGGATATTTCCTGAAAGTTAAGCACTTTGGCGATGTTCCTTTCTATGACCACGTAGTTTCTTCCACTGATATGGAAGACCTCTGTCGCCCCCGTGACCCGCGCGGCTACGTCATGCTCCAGATCATGAAAGACCTTGATTTCGCCATAGAGCACCTGCCCGAAAAGAAAGACGTCGCCCGTGTCACCATGTGGACAGCCCTGGCAATGAAAAGCCGCGCCGCCCTGTTTGAAGGCACCTGGCGCGTCTATCATGACGACGACTGTTTTGCTCCGGCAAATGATCCATCGGAGTTTGACGGCAAGCCTGTACAGCTGAGTGCCAAATACTTTCTTGAGCTGGCTGCTGAAGCGGCCGGACAAGTAATTGACGGCGGGAAATATAACATCTGGTCTAAAGGCAGCCAGCCCTACAGGTCACTGTTCAATGCCGACAACGCTATTGACGAGGAGGTCATACTGGCAAAGATATACAACAACACAACTTCGGAGCTGAAAAATTTTGCCCACAGCCTTCCCTACAACTACGACCAGTACAATCTGAGCGTCCCGAGAAAAATCATCAACATGTATCTGTGCAAGGACGGAAGCCGTTTCACGGACAAGCCCGGCAACGAGAAGATGTGGTTCCTGGACGAAGTTGCGGACCGCGACCCAAGGCTCAGCGAGACCTTCATGTGTCCCGGATACCGCATGGTAGATGCAAAATCTCTGACGCCCAACACCTTCTACAAGACATATACCGGCTATAAACCAATTAAGTTCGCAGCAAAGGAAGAGAATTCCATCATGAACAAAGGGGTATGCGACATGCCGGTGTTCCGCTATGCCGAGGTACTGCTGAATTACGCCGAAGCAAAAGCTGAACTCGGCACCCTCACTCAGGACGATCTGGACAAGTCGGTCAACCTCCTCAGAGGAAGGGTCGGCATGCCGAAGCTGCTGATGGGCGTTTCTTCCGACCCGTACATGGAAAAATGCTATCCTAACTCTGTTAAAACAGCCGGTAACCGTGCCCTCGTTCTGGAAGTGCGCCGCGAGCGTATCCTGGAACTGATATTTGAAGGTTTCCACCGCTATGACGTCCTTCGCTGGCGTGAAGGACTCCAGCAGAACAGCGACAGTTTCAGCCTCTGCGGCCCTGAAAGCTGCGGCTATTATGGAGTATATATTCCCGGCCCCGGCATTTTTGACATGGATGGAGACGGCGTCAAAGACTTCGAGATATACTTGGAAAACAAGACCTCCGGCCCGGAAATTCCTGCCACAAACGCCCGGAAGATTGCCGATCTCTCCCTGGTCGATCCTGACGATCCCTGGAACCCCAATCCCCAGAAAGGATATATGACGGCATACAGAAATGATCCTGCATGCAAGCAATGGAAAGAAACAAGGGATTACCTCTATCCTATTCCTCAAGCACAGATAGACTTGACCAACGAATCGCTTACCCAGAATCCCGGATGGTAAACAAACAGAGACATATTATGAATATCCACAAACTAATCATATCCCTTACGGTATTAACCGGCATCTCAGCCACGGGCTGCCTGAAGGAAGTTGATACGCAGAATCCCTATGTCCGCAACAAGGGTGAAGCATATATGACGGTCAGCACGGAACGGCTCGATTTTTCCGGTCGAGGCGGTGCGTTGTCTTTCACCGTGGAGACAAACTACGACGCCACATTGGAAGCCCCGGAATGGATTAGCCTGGCATCTGCCGAAGTACCCGGAGACGGTCGCACATACACTCTAACCGCCACTGCCTCAAGGAATAATGAACCTGGAGGAGCGGACAGGACAGGGGTCATAAACATCAAGTCCGGGTCGCTCTCCAAGTCAATTTCGGTAGCCCAGCCTTATTTCGAGCGCCCTGACATTCCCCAGAGCATATCCAATGCCGACGAACTTGTGTATTTCCTGGATACTTGCGCAGCCGTGCTTGAAGAAGGCGAGACCATTTCCTTCTCGAAGGATATCGACATGAAGGGCAAGACCTTTCAGCCAGCCGAGTATTTCAAGGGAGTCATCAACGGCAACGGATTCAGCATCAGGAACCTGTCAGCCTCCACTCCGCTTATCTTACGCAACGAAGGAGTGATAAACAATCTGGTTATAGATGCTTCCGGAGCTTTTGAAATCCAGCCCGAAGACACCGAACAGTACTTCGGCGCCTTCGCGGGTCAGAATTTCGGGAAAGTCGAAGCCTGTGTAAACGAAGCCAGCTTTTTCGTCCGCGGCGCCAGAACCGCCAAACTCTATCTTGGAGGTATCGTCGGCTACCACAACCTGGAGTCATCCTTGCACGGATGCGTGAACAAAGGATCTTTCAACTACTCTCCCGACAGCGCAACCGCCAATGCCTATATGGGCGGCATCGCCGGCTATAGCTACGGCTCCATCGACGCTTGCGAGAATTACGGGCCGTTCAACTGCACACCCATCGAAAACAGCGCGGTGTATTTTATCGGGGGCATCACAGCACGTCAGCAGAACAGTGTCCTGAGCAACTGTATCAACCATCGCGAAGCCCGCATCTCCACCAACAAAGTCAGCGGAAGCGGCAAATCATACATTGGCGGCATCGTAGGCTACGTCGAGGGCACCCCGGCAAGCTCCGGCAACCGGAATTACGCCGACCTCGAAATAAATCTCAAGGCTGAGTCATACATCGGCGGCCTTCAAGGCTGGCAGGCCAAAGTCACCGAAGGCGACGCTGTGCTTTTCGAAAACAGCATCGTCAACTGCAACATTACCGCGCAGACCAAGGCATCCGGCCAATATGGCAACAATCCGTGCAAATCTGCCGGCTTGGTAACCGGAAGGTTCAGTGGCCAGAGCGGTTACAGCACCCTTCACTACGGCACCGCCGACAGCCCGATACGAGTCTCAGGATCAATTACCTGCCTGTCATCCAAAGTCAAGCAGATAGCCCAGCCAAAGGACTATCAAGCTCTGCTGGACGGTGACGGATCAAAGACAAGCGTCAACGGAGGCTCGATTCCGGAGGCCGACTACAATAACATTCTTTATGAGGTATGCGGTGACGGGCAGACCGGCGACCCCGAAGATCTGATCGTCAAGACCGACGGTGTAAGGCTCTCGATTCCAGCATCAGGAGGAGAGGCATCGTTCTCAGTGCGAGGCAATTATCCGATGACCATATCCACCGAAGCTGAATGGCTGGAAGTTTCTCCCTCAATGGTCGAAGGCGATGGAGCATATCACGACATCAAAGTATCCGCTACAGCAAATGAAGGTGCATCCGGGCGCGAAGGCACCGTTCTGGTGACTATGCCAATGGGCTCCACCGAAGCCGTCACTATCGTTCAGGAGGGAGCAAATCTGCCCCCCGAGCCGGAGGACAGGACAAAAATAAAGAATGCTGCAGATTTTGAGCAATTCGTCAAAAACGGCAGCGATACGGACCTGTATCCTGCCGGGACCGTTGTCTCCCTTACAGACGATATCGACCTCAAAGATATAGAACTTCCTTCCATAGATGCTTTTGCCGCAACACTGGACGGACAGGGTCACTCTCTGAAGAATTGGGCGGCCAAGGCCCCCCTGGTGAATGTAAACACCGGAACTCTGAAGAATATTGTAATTGACCAGAGCTGCTCTATGGCTCTCTCGGAGAACATGGCGTTTTTTGCCAAAGAGAACGGCGGCACCATTACCGCCTGCACCAACTTGGCACCGCTCAATTGTTCCGCCAATCCGGGAGCATCGGGGCGCATAGCAGGCATCGCCGCCACAAATAAAGGCCTCATCCAGGGCTGCACAAACCGCGGCGACCTCAGCTTCTCCAGTCCCGAAGACGTAAACGCTATGTATCTGGCAGGAATCGCCGGTTCCTGCGGGACCGGCGCATCAATCGAAGACTGTGAAAACTACGGAAATATAACCTACCATGTCCCGGCCGGCGCCACCCAAACATACAAGCGCCTTGCCGGTATAACCGGCATGGCCGACGTATCCGGCATAAGGATTGCACGCTGCGTCAACCGTGGCGCGATTACGATGACCGTCTCGCCCGGAACCGCTATCAAAAATATCCGCAACGGAGGAATCGCCGGCGAGACCAAGAACGAGGTTGACATCAACGAATGCAAGAACTACGGCAACCTCAGCTGCGACTTTTCCGGCAGCGCCGTCTATCTTGGCGGCTTGGTCGGATATTTCAACACCATCAAGAGCAACTTCACGACCTTCGCCGGCTGCGTGACTGCCTGCAACATCAGCGGAGCATACGCGGCCACCTCTTCACTCTCGTCCAACCCGCTGGAGTGCTGCGGGCTCGTGTTCGGCAGCAGTGCATCCGCTTCTGGATACGTCCATACCTGCGGCACCGAGTCAGCCCCCATAAAGGTTTCCGGCTCCCTTACCTGCTCAGACAATACCCTCACGCTGACAGAGAGCAACTTCCAGAATGGCCTCAACGGCAACAAATTTGGCAACAATCTCGTGAACGGATCCACCGAAACGGTGTACAATGCGGTCTTTGCCGGCTCTCAGGCAGGGCAAGACAGTCCACTGAAAGGCAAGAAATTCATAGTAATAGCCAATTCAATGGTCTATTACGGAGGCTTTGTCCAGAAAGGCAACCAGGGTAAAGAAGACCCGGGCATGTTCTACAAACTGATGAAAGCACTGGGACATGAGATTAGCGTCATCGACTGCACCCAAGGCGGCCACCACCTCTACGACTACACCGCCGCCGGCTGCAAAACTTCAGGAAGTGACTGCACCGTGGGCGAGGATCTGCTAAAAGGCCTGGACCTGTCATCGTTCGACTACGTAATCCTTTCCGAATCCGGAGACAATAACTCCAATTTCGTCCCGGATGCCCGCGCGATATACAAACGTTTCACCGATGTAAACCCCAATGTAAAAAAGATTTACATCAACCATATTTATAGCGTTTACAAGAATCACACGCGTATTCTTGACAATTTGAAGCTCCTCCACGAAACAGACGGAGTGACCATAATCAACTGCGGGCAATTGGGGTATGATATATACACAGGCGCTGTAAAGGTGCCCGGCGGCAGCCTCAGCTACAGCGACCGCTACACCTTCTGCAACCACAAAAGCAGCGATTCCTACCACCCCAACCCTCTGATGGGCTACATAATGACACAGATGGTTTGCTGCGCACTGACAGGAGAATCAGCCGGCTACCCCGACTATGCTTCCCTTATAAAAGAATGCATGTTTGCTTCCGGAAGCACTAAGTACGAGGACTACTATAATGCTTTTTATACTACTCCGGCCGCTCTTCCGTTCATGACCGTCATCGACAACGATGCAGAAATGCGCGGCATACAGCAGCTGATACCAGGATACATCAACAAATACTGAACAATAACCACAAACACACACAAGCAATGAACACAAGACGATTTCTATTAGCAATTGCGGCATTTACCGCCGCGATAATGTCATGTAACAAGCCCGAACCGGAGCCCGAACCGGAACCGGAGCCGGGCAAAGATCCTGAAGCGACTTTCTCCATCGACAAGACTAGCGTATCTTTCGAAGCGAAAGGCGGAACCGCATCCGTGAGCATAACATCCAACACCGAATGGATGGCCGTAGGGCTTGACTGGCTCACCATAGAGCCGTCCAAGGGCAAAGGCAATGCAACCGTGACACTGACAGCAGCAGAAAACACCAAGACCTCCGAGAGGAAAGGAAAGATCACCTTCTCTTATTCGGGAAAAACCGAGGAAATAGCTGTAAATCAAAAAGGTGCAGAGAATTCAGAAGAGCCTCTTCCGTCTAGCGACCCACATTCTGTCGACAAGACATCCATAGTTTCCGGCCAGAGCGTCACCTTGAAATTCGACACTTCGGTATGGACTATGGCCAAGGGAATAAAATGGTCTTGGAAAGAGGGAGAGAAAGAAATAGTTAAAGAAGGGGCCGAAGTCACCACGCCGGTAGAAGTGGATTACCTGACCATAACCGACAATACCCCCGTAGATGTCCCGATCGCCGTCTCCGCCACCGTGAACGGGAAAGAAATGAACTGGGAGTTGAGTCTGAGCGTGAAACCTTATTTGCTCTATTACAACGACTGGGGAGTAACCCCTCAGGCTTTCCGCTATTCCGCCCCCGTCTTTTCGGTCGACAAATCCACTGTTTACGCAGCTACCGACCGCAAGGGAAGCAAACTCTACGCGTTCGATACAGCAAGCGGCACTAAGAAATGGGAGTTCGATCCCGGAGCGGATAAGACCTGCTGCACAACGCCCACCGTCAATCCGGTAAGCGGTGATATCTATTATGTCACCACCACTGCAAACGATATTTACGCCGTCAAAGCAGACGGAACCATGAAATGGAAATACGAAGGGCTCGAATCGGTCAACAAGAACTCCAGTCCCGTCGTCTCCAAGGACGGTGCATCGGTCTTCTTCTCCGACAGCAAGGGCAATGTACACGCGGTCAACGCCCTCACGGGAGAAAAGATCTGGGGAGTCAAGCTGAACGCCACCGTACAGGGAATGATCCTCAACGGCAAAGAGCTTTTCTGCGCATGTGACGCCATCACCGAAGGGGCTGTCTTCCTGAACGCCGCCGACGGCAGCACTATCGCCGCGGTCGATCTTTACAAGAACAGCAACGACGCCGCTTCGCTCGTCGTTGATCCGGCAAAGAAAATTGCATACATTCCCTCGAAGGGCAGCAACCAGAGCGCCCCGACGGATCCTTCAGACTACAGTGGTCTCGACCTGACTTCCTGCCTGACAGCCATCGACCTTGCAGGGCATAAGATGATTTCATGCGGCGAAGTAGCGACTAACAGCTTCTGGGGAGGGGTCGTCCTTGCCAACGGCGACATAATTATCGCAGACAAGGACGGTTATATCACCAGGCTCGAATCGTCTACTCTCCGGACAGTTTGGAAAAAAGGCTCCTGGAAGCGCAATTCCTACAATTATGGCCAACCTGTTATGGACACCGACGGCAACATATACCTTTCTGCCGGACACTATTCCTTCGACGGTGCGGGGCATACCATCAAAATCAACCCGGACGGAGAAGTGCTCGCAGACTGGGCCAACACAAAGGACCTTGAAGGTCCCATGGCAGGTACAGGACTCTGCAACGGATTGCTGTACATCCTCTGCAACGACACCCAGAACAAGGTGCAGAAGCCTATCATGAGCAAATACGTCGGGAAAGACATTGCCACCTTCGGATGGCCGTGCCACGGCGGAAACCTTCAAGGAACCGGCTGCCTGCAATAGACCGTGAAAATGAAAAAGACATTCCTGCTGTTTGCAGCGTGCACAGCCATTATAATAAATGGCTGCACGCCAGTCGAAATACCCAACGACGAGGACGACGTACCTGCAATACCGGAAGGAATGAACCTTGTCGGCTCGGTTGTCGACGCTTCCGGGAAAGGTATCGAAGGAGTGGTGGTAACTGACGGATTCCAATGTACCGCCACTCAAGCCGACGGCGCCTATTACATGAAAGTGGACGAGTCCGCGGTCAAGTTCATCTATATCAGCACGCCGTCGGGATATGAGCCGCCGGCTTCCAACGGCCTGCCCGTGTTTTACATACCGTTCGCCAGGCTCGCAAAGTCGGAAGGGATATACAAGGCCGAGCCCTTCAAACTGACTGCGGTACAAAACCCGGACAGGGCTACGGTATTGTTTACCGCCGACCCTCAGCCCAGGGCAAGCACGGCAAAATACGACCAGTTCGCTTTCCATTCCCTGGACTGCTGCCAGGACCTCTACCGGGACTTGAAGGAAACCGGGGAGAGCATTTCGGGAAGAAGGGTCTTCGGGGTATGTCTCGGCGACATCGTCCATGAAAACATGGATCTTTATTCGGACTACCTTGCAGGGCTAAGTACACTGGGCTATCCCACCTACAATGTAATCGGCAACCATGACAATAATCCTTCGGCGGCAAATGACGAGTCTGCCGCCGAGGATTTCGAATCCCATTTCGGACCGAGAAACTATTCGTTCAATGTGGGCAATATCCACTTTGTAGTTCTTGACAATCTGATAATGAAAGACAAGAACGGACGCCTGACAGGGTACGATCAAGGACTTACCGACAGCATATGGGAATGGCTCCAGGCCGACTTGTCGTATGTACCGAAAACAGCGACCATTGCTACCTGCACCCATTCACCGATGTTCAAGTTACAGAGCGGTGAACGATCCGGGAAGCACAAGAGCGATTATGCCAACCTCCTCACCACTTACTCGAAGGTTCACGCTTGGGCCGGCCACACCCATGCTACCCACAATTTCGTCTATCCCGCCGGGCATCTGTTCGAAAAAGTGGAAGTCCACACCCTGGCCCGTTCTACCGGCGAACTGTGGACCAATGAATATCTGTCCTACGGAACTCCGCGCGGATATACCATCGCGGAAATCGAAGACGGGGAGTTCAAATCATGGCGTTTTCACCCGGTCAAGTACCAGACAGGCAAGTACCTTGGCGCCGAAAAGGCACCTTACGACTTCAGGGACTGGGATTATGACCAGTCAGGAGTCGCGGTAATGAAAAACGGTGGCGCTGTACTTGACGAATCCTACCAGATGCATGTCTATCCCCCTGTAGGGACCTACGGCGATTCCAAGGTTTACGTTAACGTATTCCTCTGGGACAGCATGTGGAGCCGTCCGGTATTTACCCTGGACGGCGGGGGTCCCGTGGAAATGAAGCCGGTGGAGTCCACGTCCCGCCACGATTTCGCCGAAACGATGTTCAAGACCTTCTACAAGACATACAACTCCACACTTAAAGGAGATTCCAGCTACAAGGCGAGCAATACATCCAATCCGAACACCCTCTTCAGCACACCTGTTGACGCGCCTTCCGGTTCAGGAACAGTCAGCGTGACAGACCGGTTCGGTAATGTTTACACACAAAAGACCAGCTGGTAGCAGGCGCTCTTGGACGAAAAGAAAAAACAATTTTAATAACCGCATAAACAGTCAATCAATCATGAAAAAAATCCTAATGGCCACGGCCTTCCTTCTGACTGTCCTTTCTATGGCTCCATCTTGCCAGAGGCTAAGGCAGCCGGTAAAGGTTGAAAGCGTGGCTCTCTACACCAAACCGGGAGATCCGGTCAGCTCCGCTGCAGGCACCAAGGGAGTGACGATCAGCGCGACAGGCGACTGGACTGTCTCTTCGAACGCAGACTGGATTTCCGTGTCCCCTTCTTCAGGATCCAGAGGGATCAATGAAGTTATTCTCAATTACACCGAGAATACCGGTAAGGAACTAAGGACCGGCAGCATAGTATTTACCGCCAAAGGCGGCTACAGCGAAATTTATATTCTAAAACAAAATCCTGCGATATGAAAAAGTTCTCAAGTCTGATTATCGCCCTTGCTGCATGTATTGCAGGATTTGCGCAGAACGCCCGGACCGTTTCCGGTATCGTTACCGAGAGCGACGGTACACCGGTCGTTGCCGCAATGGTAATTGAAAAAGGCACCATGAACGGCGCGTCGACTGATATCGACGGTAAATACTCCATACGCGTTTCCGACAAAGATATCGTCCTCGAAATATCCTGCATCGGATTCGAAACACTTGAAGTGCCTGTTTCCGGCACCCAGGCGATCGCAAATGCTACGCTCAAACAGGACAACATGCTCATCGATGATGCAATAGTCATCGGATACGGCGTCCAGAACCGGCGCGACGTAACCACGTCGATCGTCTCAATGAAAGCCGAAGACATGACTAACAAGACCAACGCCGACTTCCGCGAAATGATGGCGGCCAAGATGCCCGGCGTGCAAGTCCTCCAACTTGGCGGCCGTCCGGCAGGTAACGTATCGGTGCGCATCCGCGGTATCCAGAGTGCAACGTCCGGCAATGATCCGCTTTATGTCATCGATGGTATCCCCACCGAATCGTCCGTATTCTCGCAGCTCGACGCATCCGACATCGAGAGCATCGAAGTCCTCAAAGATGCATCCGCAGCTGCAATCTACGGATCCAGGGGAAGTTGCGGTGTCATTCTCATCACCACCAAGAGAGGCAACAGCGAGCAGCCGCGCATCACCTACGACGGCTACTACGGAATAGCCCAGGTATCCAAGAAGATCGACCTTCTTGACGCGTGGGAATTTGCAACCATGTTCAAGGAAGCGCGTAACGGCTCCTACCTCTACAGCGTTCCCACAGGCTCCATCGGCGACCCGAACAGTGTGCGTCCCGAGGTGTACAACCGCATCCCCGGTGTAGTAGAGACCTATCTCAAGGACACAGGACACACTCTTACCAACACCGACTGGCAGGACGCCATTTTCCGCAACGCCCAGACCACCCGCCACGCAGTTTCGGTCAGCGGAAAGGCCGGCAGCGCCAATTACTACATAGGCGCCAACTATTTATACCGGGAAGGCACTATCATATGCAGCGACTACCAGCGCTACTCCATTCGCGCCAACATCGACGGCAAGAAAGGGCGTCTCAAATACGGTATAAGCGTCAACCCTTCCTACTCCGCCGAGAACTATGTAGATTCCGACTCACAGTACGGAAGTGACGGCGTGATCGCCTCCGCGCTCATGGCTCCTCCCATTTTCCCAGTCAAAAACGCTGATGGCTCTTACAACTGGGACATGAACGGTTATCTCCGGAAGAACCTTGGAGACGGTGTGGGTGACACCCAGACCAATGAAGTGCTCAACCCGGTCGCACTCGCCAACGAAGTCAAGGACTTCAGGGAGAAGATGAACATCTTAGGAAATGCCTATGCCTCATTCGAGATAATCGACGGACTGGAATACAGGATTACCGCAGGCGGCGACTACTATGGATACGCACGAGACTATTACCGTCCTTCCACCATCCCTCTGAAGGGCAACAAGTACATCGAGCTGGACAGCGATCCGACCATGCCGGCCATTCCCGTCCTGTCACAGCCCAAGTCACGAAACTGGTCTTACCACTATTACCACTGGACCGTCTCCAACCAGCTGTCTTTCAACCGCAAATGGGGAGACCACAGTTTGAGGGCCGTGGCCGCCTACGAAGCCGAAAAGAAAGCTAACAGAACTGCTTCCATCTATGGCGACGGCACCATTGGCGACGACAAGATAAAGACCACCAAGGGAACGACACTCGACATAGACAACACTCTCAACAACCTGACCAACTATACCTTTGATTCCTGGCTCGTTCGCGCCCAGTATTCATACAAGGCGCGTTATATGTTGTCCGCATCAATCCGCGGAGACCGCTCATCGCGATTCGGTTCCAACAACCGTCTCGGCATCTTCCCTGCCGCCTCTATCGGCTGGCGCATCAGCGACGAGGATTTCTTCAGAGACGTAAAAGCAGTCTCCGACCTCAAACTCCGCGCATCGGTCGGCCAGACAGGCAATGCCAACATAGGCAATTACGAGTGGCTTGCGCTCTACGGCATCAGCAATATCTATATGGGAGAGGGCAACTCCATAGTAAACCAAGTGTACCCCAGCCAGATCCAGAATGCCGACCTGGGATGGGAAAGGAACACCCAGTACAACATAGGTGTTGACGCCAACCTCTGGAGCGGCTTGCTCGGTTTCAGCGTGGATGCATATTATTCCAGGACAACCGACATGCTCTTCGACGTTCCCGTACCGGCGGCATCCGGCTTCACTTCCTCGAACGTGAATATCGGTTCGATGGAAAACAAGGGTATAGAAATAAGCCTGAACTCCCGCAAGACATTCCCTTCGGGATTCTTCTACGAAGCACGGGGCAACTGGACACTCAACCGCAACAAAGTACTGAGCCTCGGTGACGAAGACGCCCCCATCATCAAGAATTCAAGCTACAGCGGCGCCGCTTACATTACCCAGGTCGGGCAACCGGTCGGCTGCTACTATCTGCTTGTTCAAGACGGCGTATTCCACAATCAGGAAGAACTCGACAGCTATCCACATTTTGAAACCACGCAAATCGGCGATTTCAGATTCATCGACGCCGACGGTGACGGAATACTCGAAAAAGACGACGACCGCGTCATAGTGGGCAACTACATGCCTGATTTCTACTACGGCTTCGGATTGAGCATGGGATTCAAGGGCATTGACCTGAGTGCTGATTTCCAGGGCGTTTACGGCAACGAGATTCTCAACCTCGAGCGCCGTTACCTCTGCAACATCGAAGCATCCTCCAACATGATGGACCTTTCCCTGCAGAGATTCCCCTACGGCGAGATCAACCGCGCCACCAGGAAGTCCACCGGAAACAACGGCTCATGCACTTCCACCTTCCACATCGAAGACGGCTCTTATCTCAGGCTTCAGAACCTCGCCCTGGGTTACACTCTTCCCAAGAGCATACTGCGCAGGGCCAAAATCAACAATCTGAGAATCTATCTTCAGGGCTCCAATCTCTTCACCCTGACCAACTACACAGGCTATAACCCTGAGGTGAACAAGAACTCCTCAGATGCCCTCCGTCCCGGCGAAGACTACTGTTCATATCCTCTCCCCCGCACCTACACGGTGGGCGTGAACTTAAATTTCTGATGAATATGAAAAAGGTATTATTTATAGCAGCTCTCGGCATCATCGCCGCCTCCGCAAGTTCATGCAGGGATGACTTCTTCGGTCAGTACCCGAGCAACAACATCACCGAGGGTAACTTCTATCAGACCGAGAGCGACTTCAACCAGGGAGTCTATTCCTGTTACGCCAAGCTAAAGACAGAGAGCGGATTCTTCATCTCGGAACTTGGTTTCCGCAGCGATGAGAGCTACCTTGAATCAATGGCAGTGTCCACCCAGGACCGATACGATCTTGACCACTTTGCGGAAAACGCATCCAACGGCATCCTCAGGGATGTCTGGAATGCATGGTACAACGGCATCTACCGCTGCAATGACGTTCTTGACCATATGCTCACGACGTCCCTTGACACTCAATCCGAGAAGATGAAGCAATACAAGGGTGAGTGCCTGTTCATACGCAGCTGGTACAATATAAACCTGTACAAAACCTTCGGCGTTGTGCCGCTCATCAACAAGGTCGTATCCCCCACCGAGGCTATGACTATCCCCCGATGCACAGACCAGGGCATGCTTGAACGCCTGAAGGAAGACCTCACGGAAGCCATAGAACTTCTCCCCGAAAAACGTCCTGCCGAGAAGGCAAGGGTCAGCAAAATTGCGGCCCGCGCACTGTTAGGCCAGGTCTATCTTACTTTCAAGATGTATCCCGATGCCAAAAAGGTGCTCGCCGATGCGCTTTCCGATGCCGGATACGGGCTTATGGAAAATACCGCTGCCGCATTCAACGTTACCAACAAGATGAACAAAGAAATCATCTTTGCGTTATGCTACAACAAGGGCAACGACTTCGGACATGGCTACTGGTGGAGTTCCAACACAAATGTAGAGGCAGACCGGCACGTCCCTACCGTTCCCACAAAATCGCTTTTCGACACGGAAAAAGACAACCGCTGGCCGCTTATCCACGACTTCATCAAGATTACAAGTTCGGTGTATGCCATGCCCAAATGGTACGACACCTACGATGCGACATACACTACGCAGGTCGGTAACGACTACCCGCTTCTGCGCTATGCAGATGTAGTTCTGATGTACGCCGAAGCCCTGGGACTCGGCGGTGACATAGCCGGAGCGCTTCCGTACATCAATCAGACACGCACCCGCGCCGGACTCAATCCGCTTACCTCGGCTGAAGTATCCTCTGAAGCAGCTTTCCGCCAGCAACTCGCCGACGAACGCGGCCGTGAATTCGCATACGAGGGCAAACGCTGGTTCGACCTTGTCCGCCTCGGCCTTGCCGTCGATTATTTTACCAAGCTCGGCTACAAAATTGACAACCATGAGCTTGTCCTCCCCATCCCTCAGAACCAGATTGAAATATACAACAACAACGCAGTTCTCTGGCAGAACCCCGGATATTAACAGAAAACACAATGAAAAGATTTTTTACATATGCTGTTGGAGTCCTTCTGACACTTGTAGCGGTCTCTGCCTGCTGGAAAGAGCCGCAAATTCAGACTGGAAACGACCTTAAGCTCCGCCATCAGGTCACTGACCTGATGGCCGTGGCCGGCGACGAGGAAGTCCAGCTCAGCTGGAGCATTCCCGAAGGATGGAACCCCACTTCCTACCTGATAACCTACCTGAACACCGAGAGCAAGCAGGAAGAGATTACCGTTGAAGGCGGCACCACTGCTTACACCGTAACAGGCCTTGTAAATGGCGCCAAATATACATTCGGCGTACAGGCCGTCTATGATAAGCTGCTCTCAGGTATCGTATACACGAAGGAGATGCAGCCCACCACCAGCCGCCTTCCCGTAGGCCAGTTGCTTGCCGACGCCGAGAGCGGAAAGGTGACGCTCTATTGGGACAAGCCCTCAACGAGTGTTCTGGGTTACATCATCACCTGCACTCCCGACGGAGGCGAGACCAAGAGTATCGAAATATCTGACGGTAACGCTACTTCCTACGTCCTGGAAGGCCTGACGGACGATGTCAACTACACTATCACGATAGTTGCCAAGTACGCCAAAGGCAACTCCTCGGCGGCAAGCGTCAAGGCAATGCCAAGCCAGTCCATTCCATTTTTTGTCAAACGCGACAAGGTCTGCATCGGGCAGCCTGTAGAGCTCACTTTCAACCGTGAAGACTTCCCCGGCGCCACGGACGTCAAATGGATTTTCCCCGGAGACATAGTAGTTGAAGGCGACACTGCAAAGCAGGGCTTTGCGAGCGCCGGAGAGAAAACAGTCACTCTTTCCGCCAAAGTCAACGGAGTCGAGAAGAACTGGACCATAACCATCGTAGTGCGAGAGTACGCTGTCTATGACAACGATTTCGCATTCGACACAGGCCAGCTCTACAATGGGTTCAAGGGATCCGCGCCCATGTTCTCTCCGGACGGTAACACCATCTACGACCTGACTTTCAACAAAATCACCAACTTGGTCGCATGGGATCTGCAGACCGGAGAAAAGAAATGGACCTACAGAGTAGATCACGGTTCCTACAACGGCCTCACGGTCAATCCTGTCACAGGTGACATTTACTTCGGCACCCAGACCGCAGGCGATTTCTTCGCCGTCACAGCTAACGGAGAACTGAAATGGCAGTTCACGGAAGCCGGCAGCATGCAGAGCGCCAGCCCTGCGGTAAGCAAAGACGGAAATACCGTGTATCTGATTGATGCCAAGGGAGCCACCTTTGCACTTGACGCAGCCGCCGGAGCCAAAAAATGGCAAGCTGAACTGGGAGGCAAGGGCGGCGGTCTGCTTGTCAACGGAAACGACCTTGTTGTTGCAGTCAACAGCACTGAAAAAACCATAGTCTGGCTCAACGCACTCACCGGTGAAGAAATCGTCAGTTACGCTCAGGCAGGAAAGGCCAGCGACATAAGCGGAGGCTTTGCCGTATCGCCCGACAAACGCTACGCCTATTATGGACACGCCGAAGGCATGGTATCCAAAATAGACCTACAGGAAAGGAAGATAGTGGTTGACTGCAAGGTAGTATCAACTGCCGATAAACCGAACATCTGGGGAGTAGTCTCCTCACCTAACGGCGACATACTCGCCCCGAGCAAAGACGGCAACTGTTATCTACTTGACGGATCCACCCTTGAAATCAAGGCCACCCTTGAGTCCGGAAAAGGCGTGAACGCTTTCAATTACGCCAGGGCATGCTCCGATACTGAAGGCAATTTCTACATCACTTCAGGCCAAGTCCAGAACACGGTATGGATTCTCGGACCCGACCTTTCCGTGAAGGACCAGTTTGAGCTGGGAACGAAGAACGATAAGCAGATGGGCGGAAACAACTATCTGGACGGCATTCTGTACTCCGCTTTCATCGGAGCCAAGAACGATAACGGCAAATTCATCGGCAAATACGTAGGCGGTGAAAGGTACGCGGCATATGGAATCGACATCTGCGGCAGCTGCTGCCTGAAATAGCATTGTAGAACATAGATGCATCTTAACATTATAATAACCTTAATTCTGCTAGCCTCGCTCTCCTGTACGCCAAAAAGTACAGAGAGAGCCGAGGCGATGCGTTTGAGTGCAAGCGTACTTGAATATGCACATTCCAGCCTTGTGCTCACCCAGCGCTATTGGGAGAAAGGCGACAAGTTTGACGCAATATTGACTTCTGACGGATCGCGCACCGTAGTCGAGCCCGCCTCGGACGGCGGCTCGCCCTATGCCGGGTGCTTTGTTGAAGCACCTGCAGGAAAAGCAACCGGAGTTATTGGAGTTTATCCTTCCGGATCAGGTGCAGAATGGCAAAACGGACAGATTTGCTTCGATATCCCGGAGCAGCAGGACGGCAAGCCGGTGACATTGTCGGCAGGTTATGTTGAGGGTTCCCCCGGCGTTTACACCCCATATTCGCTCGAGATGGCGCCTATGTACAGTCTTGTCATGGTATCTCTGGCGCATATGCCATATATGGTCAAGGCATTGACGCTCAGAGCCAGCGACGGCTCAATGCTCAGCGGCCGCTGCACTCTGGACCCATTGGACGGGACCCGCTTGGCCTCGCGGCCTTCGGTGCATGTCTCGTTCCCCGAGCCACTCGACTGCCGGAGCGCCCAGGCAGTTGTGCCGGTGATGATACTGCCCGATCCGTCCGGAATGTCATTCAACGCCTTTCTTGAGGACATAAGCGGCCGGAGCATTGTCATCGAAGACGTCGTAGACTTTTCGAAAGAAATGAACAGGCCTTATACGATAGGAACATCCCTCGCAATCAACCCTAAGCAGGATCTCTCCAATATCCGGAGGATAAAAGACGCCGGAATAGAGTGGATTGAAGTAACCTGCAATTCTTTCCAGAGAAACAAACCTGAGGAGGAATGGGAGCGGGGTGCAGAAAATATACGCAGCATTATCGAAAGCCTTGGCCTCAACGTGTGGTCCTGCCATCTTCCTTTCAGCAAGACCCTTGACATCTCTTTGACCGACCCCGAAGCGAGAAGGGAAAGCGTAGAAATACAAAAGCGGATGATCCGCATGTGCGGCGAAAAATTTCATCCCAAAAGACTTGTGCTGCACCCCAGCAGCGAGCCAATTGCCGATTCGGAGCGCAAAGCCCGGCTTGACTGCGCCAGGGAATCAATAAAAGAGCTTCTGCCCCTGGCAAAGGAAATCGGAGCCGTACTCTGTATAGAAAACCTCCCGCGTACATGCCTGGGACGAGTCACAGATGAGCTGAAATACATCCTTGAGCCTTTCCCCGAATTGATGGTCTGCTTCGACACGAACCATCTTCTCATTGAAAGTCACGAAAAGTTCTTCCATGAACTGGGAGACCGGATCGGGACTATACATGTATCCGACTATGACCGCATAGACGAGCGCCACGACCTCCCGGGCAATGGGGTAATTGACTGGCCGGCGTTCCACTACATGTTACGCCAGTGCGGTTATGACGGTATTTTCATGTACGAAGTAAAGTCCTCTAAAGGCACTCCTGCCGATTTGGTACAAGCATATAAAAACACTATCTTTACCGAACCGTGAAAAAGTTCAACCTACCTATCGTTTTATTGGCCGCAGCTTCAGTTCTGTCCTTTACATCCTGCAATGGTAAAGAACAGAGCGGCCCGGCTCAGGTCACCAAGACCAATATAACCTTCCTTAGCGGCCGATATGCCGACGGGCGGCTTAAGCCGGTGGTATTACAGGAATCAGACGAAGTGGCGCTTTTGCATGCCGCATCCGGAGAAAAGAGCGTGAGCACCCCGCTCACCCCTGGCAGCAATTCGTCCCTCTTCCTTTTTGATCTGAAGAAGCCCAAGAAGGGTGATCAGCTTGCTGCCTGGTTCCCTGCAAATTCCGGTTTTACCGTTGACGCTTCCAGCGCCAGCTTTGAATTCCCCGCCCGGCAGGACGGCTCTGAATTTCCCAATGTGTTTTTCGGCTCGACCAAGAACACGGGCGACAATTATGCCGGGAATTCAATCAAACTCAATCCTGTGTGCGCACTTATCCTCGCCAAGGTTTCTAAAGGAGGATACTCTGTAACCCGTGCTGTTTTGAAAGCAAACGGCGGGGAAAACATAGCGGGAACCGTGACGATCAATTTGGAAAGCGGCCAATTCAGCTGCACACAGCCGTCAATAACCATGGAGCCCCCTCAGCAGATCGACTGTTCGGCGGGTAACGGGATCATCCCAATATTTGTTCCTCCGGTGGAGCTTAGCAAGGGTTTCAGCATCGAATTCACGCTATCCACCGGGAAGGTTATAACATATAGCAACGAAGAGTCGCTAAAACTCAGCCCCGGCTCGCTTGTGGATACCGACCCTCTGAGCGCCAACCGCTCGCTTATTGCTTGCGGAAGCAATAAGGTCTATGTCTTCGACGAAGCCCTTGCGAAGAAAAACGGGCGTTACAACAATGCCCTCACCTGGAGTTGGGATGCCAAGGCTGCAGCCGGCACGGTAGGCATGTCTGCAAGCAGGATGGACCATATCGATGATGCCAAGCCGGTGGCGGACGGCAAGAAGTTCCTGGTGACCAGTTCGTACGGTTGGGCACTCCTGCTCAACAAGGATACCAAGACGGTTGAATGGTCGTCAAATGGCACCACAAACGCTCATTCAGCCGAGCTGCTGCCCTCAGAACGCATTGTAGTTGCCTGCTCGGACGGTGGCGACGCCGTCAAACTGTTCAGTTCATCATCCTCTGCCGAGCTGGCCAGTTATCCTCTTCAGTCTGCCCACGGAGTGGTCTGGAGCGAGAAGCACCAGCGTTTGTTTGCAATTGGAGGTACATCTCTGCAAATCTATTCCCTAAAGAATTGGGATAGTGCCAGCCCCTCGCTTTCACTTGAAAGCACCGTTAACACAAAATCGTTCGTCACAGGCCTTCACGATATGACCCTTGCGGATGAAAATACCCTGATTATCGGAGGAAACAAGGCTGCGCTTTACGACATTCCGTCCAAGTCCTTAAAGCAGTTAGGGCACTTCAACAGCTACCAGGGCGTGAAGTCCGTCAACTACAATCCCGATACAGGTGAAGCTTATTATACCTACGCCTGGAAAGGGCATTCTGAAGGAGATTACGACTGGTCAAGCCACAAAGTGCGCTACACCGACGATATCTTCGCCAACGACGGCGGTGTGGACAAGAGCACTATTGAGGTCGCGGATATCAATATGTACAAGGTCCGGGTGCTTAACTGGTAAATCATCTTAGCCAATAAGGATATTGTCCCTTTTTTATTATTTTTGTGGCAGCTAATGACCATATGATGAAAAAGTACTTTCTTTTAGTTTTCCTTGCGCTTGCTGCCCTGATTGTGTCCTGTGGTAAGACTCCCGTCTCTGATCCCGTCGAAAAAGAAGATGAAGAGACCGCCACGCCTTCCACTCCCGCCACTCCGTCCGAGCCCAAGGACTATACGATAAAGGTAATATCATACAATATCCGCGTCCCGAGCAACGAGACGAACCCGGACAACAACTGGCCGGTGCGCAAGCCGGGCACGCCCGCAATGCTGCTGGCCCAGAAGCCCACGGTTTTCGGCCTTCAGGAAGCGGTGACGGAGCAAATCAACTACATAGTCGAAAATGTCCCCGGCTACAGCTATTATGGTGTCGGCCGCGACAACGGCAAGCCAATCCCGGGAGCTTCCGGAGAGATAATGGCTATCTTCTGGGACAACAAGCAGGTGGAGGCCGTGGACTGGGGCACTTTCTGGCTTTCCGAGACGCCAGACAGGGTGTCTCTGGGCTGGGATGCCGCCTGTCGCCGCACGGCCACCTGGGGCATATTCCTGCACAAGGAGTCAGGGCGCAAGTTCTTTTATGTCAACACGCACCTCGACCACAAGGGCGCCACTGCCCGCAAGGAGGGCCTTAAGCTGATTGTCAGCAAGATAGCCGAACTTAACACGGAGAAGCTCCCGGTCATCCTGACCGGAGATTTCAACGTGAAGCCCACCGACGCGAGCGTGGAAGTGTTACGCGGCACCCTCCAGGACGCCAGAGTCGTTGCCCCCGTCACCGACACGGACAATACCTACAATGCCTGGACGGCCAAGGGCAAGAGCATAATCGACTACATCTGGTTCAGCGGCTTCGACGGCATCTTGTATTACCATACCCTGCGCGATGCCTACGGCGGCGTGTCCCTGATTTCAGACCATTACCCTGTCAGCGCGGGCCTGTTGCTGAGAGGCTGACCCCGCCGTGGGCTGCCGGACAAGGCCTGATTATGCTGCCGGGCAAGGCCTGTGGCTGCCGGGCAAGGTCTTATTATGCTGCCGGGCAAGGTCGATTTAGGTGGCCGGGACCTTGCCCGCCAATATGCCTCTCATGCCCCTGCAGACCATCTTCGCGGGCAAGATCCCCCATCAATAATTAGACCTTGCCCGCTGCGCCCCAGTACTTCGTGCCGTGACGGGACTGTGGTGGTGCTGAGAGTCCCGTCGCAGAGGAGGAAAGGCGTGCTGGCGGCCATCTCCGTGGGATGACGGGACTGTGGCGGTGCTGAGAGTCCCGTCGCAGAGCAGGGCGGAAGCCTTTTCCTCAGGGCTGTGACGGGACTGTGGCGGCGCTGAGAGTCCCGTCGTAGAGCATGGCGGAAGCCTTTTCGGCGACGACGGTAGCCAGAAGGATTTTCCCGTCGGGGCCTATCACATACAGGGACGGTATCCATTTCACGCCGTAGGCTTCTGCCACGGCAGACTCTTTCTTGCCGGCGGGATCGAACAGCTGGAGGCCCGGGAGGGGATTCTCCTGCGAGAATTCCTTGAGGGCATCGAGGGTCCTGTCGAACGAGACGGACACGAACGCCACCTGTCCGGGGTCGGCCGCAGCGCGCATTTCCCGCAGCAGGGGCAGTTCGGCACGGCAATCCGGGCACCACGAGGCCCAGAAGACCAGAAGAACCTTCTTGCCCCGGAAATCTGACAGGCGGTGGCTGACGCCATCGATGTCGGCAAGCGTGAAGTCCGGAGCCTCACTTCCGACGGGCAGAAGGTCGGCGCCATACTGAACGTCGGGGTCCTCCTCGGCGGCCTCGGTTTGAGGGGACTCACCGGAGGCCTCCGGCTGTGCTGCGAATTTGTAGATTACGAAACCGGCCGCTATAAGCAGAACCAGGGTAAGGCCGTATATGAGTTTCTTTTTCATTGTGCTGAAACATTAATAGTCAAACAAATAGCCGCGGCTTAATCGCTGGCGATGACGGCGAGGCCGGGGCCGATGGCGCGCTCGGAGCCGTCCGAGGGCATGTTGCGGATCTGGAACTGGTCGTTGGAGCGGACGATGAATGTTGAGGAGCCGCCGCCGTCGAGGTTGATGGCGTCATGGCTGCCGAGGGCCTTCATGATCTTCTGCATGTCGGGGTAGTTCATCCCGACGGCAAGCACGCTGTTGCGCCCGTCCAGCACCACCAGCACTATCTTCAGCTGGTCTTCGGAGACCCCGATCATGGTGCGGGGATGGATCCCGTAGACGCTGTCCTGCAGGAACCCCGAGAGCTCGCCGCCGCGGACGAGGAACTGCCCGCCGCTGAAGGCCTCAGTCAGGCTGATTTTGGCCTTCACGACCGGGTACTGCGCGCTCGGCTCTATGTGCACCTTCTCGTCCTCGCCCCAGTACACGAAGCAGCGCGGGCGCGTGGCTTCCGATGCGAAGACGTTGCGCAGGCACTTGCCGTTGTGCCAGAATATGCCCTGGGCGCGTCCGGCGTCGGTGCCGTCGGTCGTGAAGAAGTCGGTGTTGGTGCCTCCGATGACCCGGGAGCCGGGGGCGTCGATGCGCTTGAACTGCTCGCTAAGTCTCTCACGCCCCTTGTTGAAAGTGGTCGTGGCGCCGCCCGGGACGGTGTTGGTGATGCTGACCGTTTCGTCCGAAAGGTCCACCTGCATGACGAACACGGCCTGCGGGGAGCCGGCGTAGTCGGTGTAGCGTATCTCGCTGACTTCCACGCCTCTATGCGGGCTGTAGCTGGTGCTGGACTTGACTGTGCCGATGAGTCCGGCGTCCTGCAGGGCAGCCACTGCATCGACCGGGTAGGTCTTTTCCTGGGGCGTTTGAGGCTCCGAAGGTTCCTCGGGCTCAACGGGAGTGACCGGCTTTGGCTCCGGAAGGTCGGGCCTTGATGGCTCGCAGGAGGGAAGCAGGCAAAGTGCAATCAGTGAAAGATAAACAAGCAACTTTTTCATAGCAGCAACTTTAATATGGCTTTGGGGTCGGCTTCGGGGAGGCTTTCCCGGACTTTATCTACGAGCATACGGAGGGATTCTTCGGGGGAGTGGTCCACGTCGAGGCTGCGCAGGCCGTCGCCGGGGAAGCCCGCAAGCCCCACGAAGTCCCCTTCCGTGCAGAAGAGGGATTCGGGGGTGCAGAACGATGAGGTCTGCCAGCCGTTGTAGTGGAGGTCGGGCCCGCGATAGACGCGGATAATGTCGCCGGTGACCAGCCGCGTCTGCCACTGGAGTTTGGCCACTGCCGCGTCGGCTGCGCTTTTCTTGACGCCGAGCAGCTGCCGCACTTCGCGTATGCTGATCGAGCCGTGGTCGCGGACATAATCCAGGATGGCCTGCCCGGAAGCGTCGGGAAGGCCTTTCTTGATTGAACGGCGGTAGTTGCGCAGCTCGCGGTACCAGTCCACCGTGGCAAACGCCGCCTTGTGGGCGCCGATGAACTTGCCATAGGCCACGTCGCCGCTGCGCACCACCTCGATTTTCCAGTCCCAGGGGCCCAGGTTGTCGTCGGTGAACCAGCAGTCGGCCGGGGTGTGCTCCTCCACGGACCACCCTGGAACGGCGTTCTCGAAGAAGGGCACCATGCCCAGCGCCTTGACCAGCCCGTACATTGACTCAGGGCTGCGGACCTCCGGCTTCAGGCCGGCGGAGTTTTGCCTGCCTATCGACATAAGGCAAAAATACAAAAAAACATTAATTTTGCATAAAACTGATGAGCATGAAACTTGTCTGTGTCGGCGACACCTATGTCACGCCCGGAATGATGCGCGCCGGGGTGGCCCCTTATATCGGACCTGAAGACAGCCTCGAAGTGCTGTTCTTCGGCCGCGAGGGGAAGGAAAACATGCGCGAAGTCGTGCGCCGGATCGAAACCGGCGGGCGCGACAGCCTGGAACTCCCGGCCGGCCTGACCGGCGCCGTGGCGGATGCCGAACTGCTGATAGTGCACCTGTGCCCCGTGACCCGCGCGCTGCTGGAGGCGGCGCCCCGGCTGAAGGCGGTGTGCTCCTGCAGGGGCGGACTGGAGAACCTGGACGTGGAAGCTGCCCGGGAGCGCGGCGTCATCGTGTCCAACAACCCGGCCCACAATGCCAATGCGGTGGCTGAATACACCGTGGGCCTGATCATCTGCGAGACGCGCAACATCTGCCGCTCCCACTTTGCCCTGAAAAACGGCGTGTGGCGCAAGGACTACCCCAACAGCGCGCAAGGCATCCATGAGCTGCGGGACCTCGTCGTCGGAATCATCGGCTACGGGGCCGTCGGGCGCCTGGTGGCAGAAAAGATGCGCGCGCTCGGGTGCCGCATACTCGTCAGCGACCCCTTCTGCGGCGGCGCCGGTGATGAATTCGTGCCCCTGGAACGGCTGCTAGCTGAATCCGACGTGGTCACGCTCCACGCCCGGGCGAAAGGGGCGATCCTGTCCGACCTGGAGCTGGGCCTGATGAAGCCCACGGCCGTGCTGGTCAATACCGCCCGTGCGCACCTGATTGACACTCAGGCCCTACGACGTGCCCTGGACGAGGGCAAGTTCACCGGCGTGGCGCTCGACGTCTTCGACACTGAGCCCGACATTCCGGAGTTCCTCCGGGGCTACGACCGCGTCACGCTCACCAGCCACCGCGCCGGCGACACCGTCAATTCCTACGCCGATGCCCCGGCTTTCGCCATAAAGAATTACCTGGACTACCTTTCCGGCAAGCCCCTCCGCTTCCGCGTGGCGCGCTAAAGAAGGAGCGATTCCGGAAGGGGGCGGCAGTTGTAGCGGGAGGCCATGGATTCACCGTAGGCGCCTGCGGAGCGCAGGGCGATGAAGTCGCCGCGGCTGCAGCGGTTCAGCACCACGCCCTTTCCGAACACGTCGGAACTCTCGCACACGGGGCCGACCACGTCGTATTTCTCTTCCGGCCCGTCGGAGGAGAGGTTCTCGATGCGGTGCCAGGCGTGGTAGAGCGCCGGGCGCAGAAGTTCGGTCATGCTGGCATCCAGGATGGCGAACTGCTTGTGGAGGCCGTCCTTGACATACAGCACCCTGGAGATCAGGGTGCCGCAGGGGGCCACTATGCTGCGTCCGGGCTCGAAATGCACGGGGCACTTGCAGTCCAGGTGGCGCTTGAACACGTCGAAGTAGGACCTGAAATCGGCCACGGGCAGGTGGTTGGGATGCTCGTAGTCTATGCCCAGGCCGCCGCCCACGTTGATGTCCTGCAGCCTGATGCCCATCAATTCCAGCTTTTCAGTGCACTCGTTGATGCGGTTGCACAGCGACACGAAGTCGCTCATGTCCAGGATCTGCGAGCCGATATGGAAATGCAGGCCGCGGAAATCCAGGCCCGGGAGCCTCTGCGCAAGGGCGATGGCTTCCGGCAGCACGGAGTGGTGGATGCCGAACTTGTTTTCGGCGAGTCCCGTGGTGATGTTGGCGTGGGTGTGGGCTCCCACGTCGGGGTTGACGCGTATGCTGACGGGAGCGCGGCGGCCGGCGGCAAGCGCCAGTTCGCTGATCACCATCATCTCGGCGGTGGATTCCACGTTGAAGCGGCCTATCCCGGCGTCGAGGCCGAGCTGAATCTCGTCGTCCCGCTTGCCAACGCCTGCGAACACGATGGATTCCGGCCTGAAACCGGCTGCAAGTGCGGCGCTGACCTCCCCTCCGCTGACGCAGTCCGCCCCCAGGCCGGCATCGGCGATGATGCGCAGGATGTCCGGGTTGGCATTAGCCTTCACGGCGTAGTGGACCTGCCACGAGGGACGGTCGGCAATCTGCCGTTTCACCTCTTCGATGGTCTGCTGCAGCAGGGTGGTGTCGTAGAAGTAGAACGGAGTCCGTCTGTCCTTGAACAGTCCGAGCGGATAATTCCCCTTAATCATTGCTGAAAAGCTTGTCGCTGAGGGCGAGGAGCGTTGCCGCCTTGTCTTCTTCCCGCACCAGGAATGATATGTTGTAGTTGCTTCCTCCGTAGGAAACCATGCGCACGGGGATGTCTTTCAGGGCGTCCAGGACGCGGGATTCGTAGCCGCGGTTGTTCCAGTCCATGTCGCCCACCACGCAGATGATGCACATATCGAGGTCTACGCTCACGGTGCCGTACTTCTTGAGGTCGTGCACTATCTCGTTGAGGTAGCGGGTGTCGTCGATGGTCAGTGACACGCCCACCTCGGAGGTGCAGATCATATCGATAGGGGTGCGGTAGCTTTCGAAGATTTCGAAAACCTTGCGAAGGAACCCGTGGGCGAGGAGCATGCGGGACGATTTTATCTTGATCGCTGCGATGTTGTCCTTGGCGGCGACTGCCTTGATCGCTCCGGCGTCGGCCCTGTTGTCGATGAGGGTGCCGGGGGCCTGAGGGTCCATGGTGTTGAGAAGGCGCACGGGCACGTTGGCGTAGCGGGCCGGCAGTATGCAGGTGGGATGCAGTATCTTGGCGCCGAAGTAAGCCAGCTCGGCGGCCTCTTCGAAATGGAGGTGACGCACGGCCGAGGTGCCCTTGACTATGCGGGGATCGTTGTTGTGGAGGCCGTCGATGTCGGTCCATATCTGTATCTCTTCTGCCTGGATGGCGGCTCCGATGATGCAGGCGGTGTAGTCGGACCCGCCGCGCTTCAGGTTGTCGATTTCTTCCCTGGCGTTGAGGCAGATAAAGCCCTGGGTCAGATAGAGATCGGCGTCGGGAGCTTCGTCAAGGAGTTTCCGGAGGGATGCCTTCACGGCGTCGGAGTCGGGCTCGCCGGATGCGTCTATTCGCATGAACGACAGGGCGGGGACGACCTGCACCCGCACGCCGAGTTCCTTGAGGAGGGTGGCCATCAGGAAGGACGACAGGAGTTCGCCCTGGGCGAGGATCATGCGCTCCTGAACGTCGGTGAAAAGCTCTTTCGTGCAAGCACTTATGCTGTCGAAGACCGACTCGCAGTACTCTCTGGCTGCGGCTTTCGATTCTTCTTTGGCGTAGAGTTCGTCGATCACGCCGGCGTACTTTTTCTGCAGGCCGGAGATGGTGTCGCGCGCCCCTTCGAAATTCTGGTTGTAGAGGTATCCGGCGATTTCAACGAGAGAATTTGTGGTGCCTGACATGGCGGAAAGCACCACTATGTTCTTTCCCGCACCGCTGATGATGGACGCAACGTCCCTGAAGCGCCTGGCGCTCCCCACGGACGTGCCCCCGAATTTTAGGACTTTCATATGGAATCTGTTGTCAATTAGAGACTTCTGTCTCAAAAACCGCGCAATTATAGCGAATAATCTTGATTTAAGCAAGAAATGCTTATCTTTGAGACACCTAAAAACAGAAGGACCAGTGAAAAAACAGATGAAGAAAAAGACCCTTGCGGCGGCCGCAGTGCTCGTGGCGGGGGCTGTTTACTACCTGGCCGGCGGCCCCGGCACCGCTTCCGAGCCCCGGACCGACACCCCTGAACCGGCGACGGCCGAAGCCCCGGCATCCAAGACGAAAAGCAGTTCCGGCGCCACAGCAGCAGTCGGCCTGGAAATCCCCGCATCCGCAGGCGCGGGCCGTGTGGTGAAGCACGGCGCCTACGTGAGTTCCTACAACACCGAGACCCTCATTCCCGACTGGGTGGCTTATGAGCTCACGGCGGAGGAGGCCTCGGGCCGCAGGGGGCGCGACGGCGTAGAATTCAAGATGGACCCCGACCTTCGCGGCTGCACCCAGGCCATGCGGGAAGACTACTCCGGATCGGGCTGGACGAAAGGCCACCTGATGCCGGCAGCCGACGCCGCCACAAGTTCCTCCACTTTCGAGGAGACCTTTTATTTCACAAATATATGCCCCCAGAGCGAGGCCCTGAACGCCGGCGACTGGCAGTTCCTCGAGAAAAAGGTGCGCAGCTGGGCCAAGCGCTACGGCAGCATCTTCGTGGTCACCGGCCCCATCGTGGACCAGAACCGCTACGGCACTATCGGAGAGAGGGACGTGGTGGTGCCGGACGCTTTCTACAAGGCCCTCCTGGTCCGCCGCGACGACGGCTCCTACAGCTCCATCGCCTTCGTGATGGGCAACGACGATGACCGTTACTACCTGAAAGACTGCAAAATGACTGTCGATGAGCTGGAGAATCTGACCGGCTTCGACTTCTTCCCCGGCCTCGACGACAAAATCGAGGAAAAGGTGGAGAGCAAGATAAAGCTCTCCGACTGGGGGATAAAATAAAAAGGCTGACCGCGGTCAGCCTTTTTTATGCTTGCCTAAGTCAATTACTTGAGGATATTGACCTTGATCTTGCTGTAGTCGAACTTCAGGCTCTGGTTCTTGTTGAGCTTGGCGTTGGCAGATGCGGTGAGCTCGAACTCGAGAGTCACTTCCTCTATGGTGGAGGATGCCCTTGCGCCTTCAACGCTGATCACCACGTCGGTCTTCACGGGATTGGCGATGGTGCCGGCCTTGATGGGATTGTTGGTCTTGGCGGTCACTCCGTTCACAGCCTTGCCTGTGCAGGCGATGTCGAAAGGAATGGAGCTTGTCACGGAGCAGTAGATATCAAAGCTGTTGGCGTTGAGGTCGTAGTCGGCGAGGTTCAGGCCGAGGTCCCTGAGGGTGTGCTTGATGTAGATCTTCTGGCCTGCGTCGAAGTGGAACGGGATGCAGAGCTTGCCGCCGATCTTGAAGACGTAGGAATCGGCTGCGGCACGCTTGACGGCGCTCTTTGCCGCATCGCTGATTTCGATGTCGAGCTTGAGGGGGGCCGAAGGCTTCTTGTCGAGGATCTTGCCCAGGTCGGAAGAAGGAGCCACTACAGCGTCAACCCCGGTGGCTTCCTTGTTGGCATCCTTGGAGATGACCACCTTGTAGCCAGTTGTCTTGGCAGGGACGACCACGGTGAAGCTGGCATTCTCGCTGCCGACTGCAACATTGCCGGTGAACTTCACGGGCTTCTCTGCGGGGTTGTCGAAGGTGAGGAAGAGCTGGGACGGCTCTATGACGGCATCCTTGGCGATCTCGGGCATCTCGTCGATCTTTATCTGGAGGGAGCCTGCCTTGACGGAGCCGGATGAAGGGATAGTGATGGGAGAGGTCACGATGGATCCTTCGGCCTCACTTGTGAAAGCTATCTCACCGCTGTTTTGGGCGTCCAGATTCTTTTCATTCTGTATGCCGAGGAATTCGGTAGAACTAGACTGGGACTGCTTGTTGACGTCGACATCGACGCCGAAATTCTTGAGCCCCTCAATGCACGACACTGCACAGAATGCAATGGCGGAAATCAAAACGAATTTACCCAATTTCATATCGCAAAAAGTTTTTAGTTATGCACAAATATACATTTAATTTTGAAAAAGCGCCCCTCAAGGCCGTAAAAAAGGAACAAATTCTTAACTTTGCGTGCGAATTCGAGTGTAATGACTATAGATAAACTTGCAATAGGCAGCACTGCCATAATAGATTCGATAGGCGGAGAAGGGGTCGGCAGGATGCATTTTCTGGATATGGGGCTCACCCCGGGCACCCCGGTGCAGGTGGTGTCCCGCGCCCCGCTCGGCGACCCGATTCAGATCCTTGTCCGGGGCTATGCACTGACACTGCGCAAGGAAGATGCCGCCGCCATCCTGCTGCGTCCCGGCGGGCCGGAAGCGTCCGAAGCCGAAGAGGCGGAACAGGGCGACGACGGCCGCAACGCCTACCTCCACGACCACAATGCCCACCCTGGCCTTGGCGAGGGCGGCAAATACCACTCCAAAGACCACGAAAACGCCCTCCCGAAAGGCACAGTGCTCACTTTTGCCCTCGCGGGCCAGCAGAACTGCGGCAAGACCACGCTCTTCAACGTGCTCACCGGATCCAGCCAGCACGTGGGCAACTTCCCCGGCGTCACTGTGGACCGCAAGGAAGGCGTGATACGCGGCTACCCCGAGACCACGATAACCGACCTCCCGGGCATCTATTCCCTTTCCCCCTACACGGCCGAAGAGGTCGTGTCCCGCGAATTCATACTCGACCCCGGCACCAGGGGCCTCATCAACATAGTCGATGCGTCCAACATCGAAAGACACCTCTACCTGACCCTCCAGCTGATGGAACTCAACGTGCCTATGGTGCTGGCGCTCAACATGATGGATGAGGTGCGCGGCAACGGCGGCTCCATCCGCATCAACGAAATGGAGCGCATCCTGGGCATACCTGTGGTGGGCATTTCCGCCGCCGCCAACGAAGGCATAGACGAACTCGTGGAGCATGCCGTCCACGTGGCCCGTTACCAGGAAGGTCCGGCGCGCAACGACTTCTGCGGCGAAGACGACAACGGCGGAGCCGTGCACAGGTGCCTCCACAGCGTGATGCACCTGGTGGAACGCCACGCCGCGCAGGCCCGCATCCCCGCCCGTTTCGCCGCCACCAAGCTCATCGAGGGCGACCCCCTCGTGGAGAAGGCGCTGAAACTCACCGAATCCGAGCGCTCCACCATCGAAAGCATCATACGCACGATGGAGGAGGAGCGGGGCCTGGACAGGGCCGCCGCCATAGCCGACATGCGCTACACCTTCATCCAGAAGCTCTGCGCGCAGACCGTAGTGAAGCCCGGCAAGAGCAAGGAGTACATCCGCAGCCGCCGCATCGACAAGGTGCTGACCGGCCGCTGGACGGCGTTCCCCATCTTCGTGGCCATCATCGCGCTCGTGATCTGGCTCACCATCGACGTGATCGGAGCCCCCCTGCAGGGGCTGCTGGACGCGGGCATCGGGGCCGCCGGCGAGTGGGTCGGGGGCATGCTGGAAAGGTGGAACGTGAGCCCGGCGGTGCAGTCGCTGGTCGTGGACGCCGTGTTCAACGGAGTGGGCGCCGTGGTGAGTTTCGTGCCGGTGATCATAATCCTGTTCTTCTTCCTTTCGATGCTGGAGGACAGCGGTTATATGGCCCGTGTGGCTTATGTGACGGACAGTTTCCTGCGCAAGATTGGCCTTTCGGGGCGCAGTATCGTGCCTCTCCTCATAGGGCTGGGGTGCTCGGTGCCGGCCGTGATGGCCTCGCGCACGCTCCCTTCGGCCCGCGACCGCCGGAAGACCATCCTGCTGACGCCTTTCATGAGCTGTTCGGCCAAGCTGCCCATCTACGCTTTCCTCAGCAGCGCGTTCTTCCCGGGGCACGGCGGGCTCGTGCTGGTGTGCCTGTACCTGCTGTCGATTTGCGTGGGCATAGTGGTGGCGCTCGTGGGCAAGTACGCCGGGGGCAAGTCGGAGGCGGCGCCTTTCGTGCTGGAACTGCCGAACTACCGCCTGCCGCAGCTGCGCAACGTCGGGCACCTGCTGTGGGACAAGACCAAGGACTTCCTGCAGAGGGCGTTTACGGTGATTTTCATAGCAACGATATGCATCTGGTTCCTGCAGACCTTCGATTTCCGCTTCCGCATGGTCGAAGCGGGAGGAGACAGCATGCTGGCGTGGGTGGCGGGGCTGCTGGCTCCGCTGTTCGCTCCGCTCGGGCTCGGCGACTGGCGCGTGGTCACGGCGCTGATTTCCGGATTCCTCGCAAAGGAGAGTGTGGTGTCGTCGATGGAAGTGCTGGGCGTGCTGGGCACCCTGACAGCTGCTTCTGCGGTCTCGATGCTGGTGTTCTGCCTGCTGTATTCGCCCTGCGTGGCGGCTATCGCCTCTGTCAAGCGTGAGCTCGGGGGCAGGTGGGCCGCATTCGTGGTCGTGTTCCAGTGCCTGGTGGCCTGGGTGGTGGCTTTCGGCGCGTATCAACTCTCCCTGCTGATCCTATGAATCTTGCAAGCTGGATAGTCCTGGGCGTGGTGCTCGCCGCTTTCGCGGGGTCCGTGGCTTTCCTTGTGCACCGCCGCCGCACCCGCGGCAGTTCAGCCTGCGAAGGCTGCGCCCTCCGCTCCCTCTGCCGGAAATAGCAGCCCTTCCCCCGCCGCGACCTTTCCCGCCTCGCCTCCCACCTTCTGCGACAGGACTGTCAGCGCCTCCCACCTTCTGCGACAGGACTGTCAGCGCCTCCCCAATCCCGTTGCCTCACGGATACGCCCGCAGCGCTCACTCCCACCTTTGGAGTAGGTCTGGGCTCTCCGCGGCGCAGGTCCCAGCTCTTTTGGTGCAGGTCCGAAGCTAAGGTGGCGCAGGTCCGAAGCTAAAGTGGCGCAGGTCCGAAAAAGTATAGGGGACCTGCGCCGTTGGAATGTCGCAGAGCACTGTTTCGTGGCGCAAGTCCCACAGAGAAAAACAGACCTGCGCCAAAAGTGCTGGGACCTGCACCAAAGGGGAAAAGCTATTCCCTTCCTTTAGTTTCCGGGGACACTGATGGCTTGATTTGCGAACGGGAGTGGCCAGCCAGGCTATCCGGGGGGGCATATGAGGCCCGTTTAGGGCACGGGAAAGGCTGTCGGCGCCGTCCCGGGGGCATATGAGGCCCGTTCTGGGCACGGGGCACGGGGACGGAGGTCCGACTGGGAAAAGTCGGAAAGACTGATTTGGTAATCAGTCGGCGAAACAGTTTCGAAAATCAGCCGGCTAGGCAGCGGGCGGTGGCGGCGGCCAGGCGGGCGTTGTTGAGCACCAGCTGGATGTTGGAGGCAAGGCTGTCGCCGCCGGTGATGTCCTTGATGCGGGCAAGCAGGAAAGGGGTCGTCTCCTTGCCGTGGATACCCTTCTCCGCGGCCTCGGCAATCGCCTGGTCGATGGCGGCGTTGATGCGGTCCGGATCCATCGAGTACTCCTCGGGGATGGGGTTGGTCACGAGCATCCCGCCGCGAAGGCCCATTTCCATCTTGGCCCTGAAGGCGGCGGCAAGTTCTTCGGGAGTGTCGATGCGATAGTCCACGCGAAAGCCGCTGCGGCGGGTGTAGAAAGCCGGCAGTTCCTCTGTGCCATAGCCGATTACGGGGACTCCCTTGGTCTCGAGATACTCCAGGGTAAGGCCCAGGTCGAGAATTGACTTGGCGCCGGCACAAATGACCATCACAGGAGTTTGCGCCAGTTCTTCGAGGTCGGCGGAGATATCCATAGTGGTCTCCGCCCCGCGATGCACGCCTCCGATGCCGCCGGTGGCGAACACCTTGATTCCGGCCATCGCGGCGATGATCATCGTGGTCGTGACGGTGGTCGCTCCGTCGGCGCCGCGGGCCACGAGCACCGGCAGGTCGCGCCGTGAGGCTTTCGCCACGGCCCGTCCGCTCTTGCCCAGATGCTCTATCTCGTCGCGGCTCAGGCCAGCCTTGAGGCGGCCGCCGATGACGGCGATGGTCGCCGGCACGGCTCCGGCGTCGCGGATGGTCTGTTCCACTTTCAGTGCCGTTTCCACGTTCTGGGGATAGGGCATGCCGTGTGAAATTATGGTGGATTCGAGGGCTACGACGGGTCCGCCTGCAGCGAGCGCCGAGAGCACCTCGGGTGCTATATCGAGGTATTTATTCATATTTTAGTCGCTTGATTTCATCATTGACCGCTTCGAGGCTGCGCATCGCCAGGCTGGCGCAGCGTATTCCGAAGCGTGCGGCATCCACGGCGGAGGCCTCAGGGCCCGCGTGGACTATTCCGGCAAGCAGGGCGTCACCGGCGCCGGTGGTGTTCACGAGGCCCTCTGCCGGAATGGCCGGAAGGCGGGTTTCCTCCCCGTTCTCGCGCACCGCAACTCCGTCGGAACCCCGGCTCACATAGATCCTCCCCACTTTCGTGCCGAGGGTCTTGCCGGGAGCGAAAAGGCCCAGCGCCTCGGCTTCCAGACGGTTGCACTTCAGGGCAAAAACCGGATCGGAATGGAGCCTGGACACGCTCAGGGCCTCCCTGAGGCGCGCCGCCTTGGCCGAAGATACGGCGTCGATGTACAGGGGCGGGATGCAGCCCGCCACCAGCAGTCCGAGGGTCTCGGCCGGCAGGTTGGTGTCGGCCACCACGGCGTCGGCGCCGTTGATGGCGTTCATCCGCCGCTCCAGCCACTCGGGAGTCATCAGGCCCGTGACCGCCATGTCCGCCACGCCCCCGAGCAGCTCGCCGTCGGAGTCGTTTACGCTCACAAAGCACGCGTTCCTCGCGCCCTTGACCGTCTGGCTGTATTTCGTGCCAATTCCGGCCGCGGCGCAGTGCTCCCGCAGCATACGGCCGAAGCCGTCGTCGCCGAACACGGTTACGAGTTCCACCTTGTCGCCGAGCAGGGCGAGATTATGGGCAATGTTGCGCCCCACGCCTCCGGGAGACGTGCGCACGGTGCCGGGATTGGAGTCCCGGGCCACGAAAGGGACTGCGGTCGTGGCACATATGTCCACGTTTGCTCCGCCTATGACAAAAACCTTCATAAGTACGCAAATATAATAAAAATAGTTGTTACTGCGGCGCAGGTCTTTTTCCTCTGTCTGATTATCTTGAAAATACGTATATTTGCACGATAAAATGAGTACAGCACAAGAGTTAAAGGAACTCCAGGCGCAGGAGTATAAGGAAGGCTTCGTGACCGAAGTCGAGCAGGAGTATGTGCCCAAAGGTCTCAACGAAGACATCATACGCCTGATATCGGCAAAGAAGCAGGAGCCGCAGTGGCTGCTGGATTTCCGGCTGGACGCCTTCCGGAAGTGGCAGGGGATGAAGGAGCCGCACTGGGGGCACCTGAAGCTTCCTAAGATTGACTATCAGGATATTATATACTACGCCGCTCCGAAGAAAGACAGCGAACGGCCCACCGAGATCGACCCTGCCCTGATGGAGACTTTCGACAAGCTGGGCATACCCCTGAAGGAGAGGGAAGTGCTCGCCGGCGTGAAGTCGAAGGAAGTGGCGGTGGACGCCGTCTTCGACTCCGTGAGCGTTGCCACCACCTTCCGCAAGACACTGGCAGACAAAGGGATAATCTTCTGTTCCTTCTCCGAAGCCGTGCGCGAGCATCCCGACCTGGTGCGTAAATATCTTGCCACCGTGGTGCCCGCTGGCGACAATTTCTTTGCGGCGCTCAATTCGGCGGTGTTTTCCGACGGCTCGTTCTGCTACGTGCCAAAGGGGGTGGAATGCCCGATGGAACTCAGCAGCTATTTCCGCATCAACGCTGCCGGCACCGGCCAGTTCGAGCGCACCCTCATCGTGGCCGACGAAGGCGCGAAGCTCAGCTATATGGAGGGCTGTACGGCCCCGATGCGCGACGAGAACCAGCTGCACGCCGCAGTGGTGGAAATCATAGTGGAGAAAGACGCCGACGTGAAGTACAGCACCGTGCAGAACTGGTATCCGGGGGATGCACAGGGCCGCGGCGGCATACTTAACCTCGTGACCAAGAGGGGATTGTGCAGGGGAGAAGGCTCGCACCTCAGCTGGACTCAGGTGGAGACCGGCTCCGCCGTGACCTGGAAATATCCGAGCACCATACTGAAGGGCGACTACAGCTCGTCGGAGTTCTACAGCGTGGCCATGACCGGCAACTGGCAGCAGGCCGACACCGGTAGCAAGATGATACATCTGGGGCGCGGCACGCGCAGCCGCATCGTGTCCAAGGGCATTTCCGCCGGCCACAGCGAAAACAGCTACCGCGGCCTTGTGCGCATAGGGCCAGGGGCGGTCGGGGCCCGGAATTTCTCTTCCTGCGACTCGCTGCTGATCGGCTCGCAGTGCGGGGCGCACACCTTCCCGGTGATCAAGAATTTCTGTCCGCAGGCGGTCGTGGAGCATGAGGCCACGACTTCGAAAATCAGCGACGACCAGCTCTTCTATTGCGGTCAGAGGGGTATAGGCCCCGAAGACGCAACTGCCTTGATTGTGGGCGGTTACGCCAAAGAAGTGCTCAGCCGGCTGCCGATGGAATTCGCCATCGAGGCCCAGAAACTGCTGAGCTTGTCCCTGGAGGGGGCAGTCGGATGACTTGGGTTGAGATCATATCGGCCGTGCTTGGCCTGAGCTGCGTGTTCCTTGCTGGACGCGGCTCCAAGTACAATTTCTGGGTGGGGTATGTGTATAACATATTCCTCTTCGTGCTGTTCTGGCGGCAGCATCTCTACAGCGCGATGCTCCTGCAGCCCGTCGCCTTTGCAATCAATTTCTACGGCCACTGGCGCTGGACGCACCCCCGGGAGGAAGAAAAGAACTCCAAAGGAGACCTGAAAATCGGAAGCCTCAGCACAAGTATGTGGGTGAGTATGTTCACGTTCGTGGTGCTTGGGGGCTTGCTCTGGGCCAGGGCCCTGCAGTGGCTGCCGGAGCGCTGGCCGGACGTTTTCGCCCCGGATCCCCAGCCGCTGCTGGATTCCTTCACGCTGATGCTCACCCTGTCGGCGCAGTTCCTCAGCGCCCGCAAGTGCTGGGAATGCTGGATAGTGTGGCTGGTGGTAAATGTTGCAAACATAGCGCTTTACATCAGCTCGGGCCTCTACGTCATGCCCCTTGTCAGCCTGCTCTACCTTGGCAACGGCATCTGGTCGCTGGTGAGCTGGAAAAAGAAATACAACAAAGATGAGTAATATACTGCTTGAAATCAAAGACCTCCACGCCGGCATCGAAGGCCGGGAGATACTGAAGGGGGTGAACCTCACCATCCGCAGGGGAGAAGTCCACGCCGTGATGGGGCCCAACGGGGCGGGAAAGTCCACGCTGAGTGCCGTGCTGGCCGGTCGCGCCGACTACACTGTCACCTCGGGCTCAGTCACTTACGACGGCCGCGATCTGCTCGCTATGGCCCCCGAGGAGCGCTCCTGGGCCGGCATTTTCCTGAGCTTCCAGTACCCAGTGGAGATACCAGGGGTCAGCATCACCAACTTCATGAAGGCCGCCCTGAATTCGCGCCGCAAGGCCCAGGGCCTGCCGGAGCTCAAGCCGGCTGAGTTCCTGAAATTGCTCAAGGACCGGATGGCCATGGTGCAGATGAAGGGGGAATTCGCAAAGCGGGAAGTCAACGTGGGCTTCTCCGGAGGCGAGAAAAAGCGCAACGAAATTTTCCAGATGGCCATGCTGGAGCCCACCCTCAGCATACTTGACGAGACCGACAGCGGCCTCGACGTGGATGCCCTCCGCATCGTGGCGGACGGCGTGAACCGCCTGCGCACGCCGCAGACGGCCTCTATTGTGATCACCCACTACCAGCGCCTGCTGGACTATATAGTGCCCGACGTCGTCCACGTGCTCAAGGCGGGACGCATCGTGCGCACCGGCGGCCGCGAACTGGTGGACCTTATAGAAACCCAAGGGTACGACGGAATCGATGGATAGTCTCGTTTGCATAGCCGGCCGCGACCCGGTCCCGTCCTTCCTCAGCCTGGGGGAGGGAGAGTCGCTGCACATGACCCTGGTCGTCCCTGAAGGCGTGAGCATCGAGCATTCGCTGGAAATCCACCTCGACGGCCCCGGAGCCTCCCTGGACCTTGCGGGGGCATGGCGCTGCTCTTCCGACGAGCGCGTGCGGCTTCAGGTCATAGTGCGCCACAATGCCCCCGGATGCACTTCCGGGCAGCTTTTCAAGGGCGTCGTGGCCGGCAGCGCAAGGGCCGAATTCGACGGCCTCGTGTATGTGGCGCCAGGTGCCGTGAAGACAGAGGCGCGCCAGCAGAGCCACTCGCTGCTCCTTTCGGAGGGCGCCTTTGCTGAAGCGCGTCCGCAGCTGGAAATCTACGCCGACGACGTGCAGTGCTCCCACGGAGCCACCACGGGCTACCTCAATCCCGAGGAGCTGTTCTATATGCGCAGCCGCGGCATACCTGAGGAGGAGGCGCGCGCAATGCAGGTGGAGGCCTTCCTCGCACCCGTCCTGAACCGGCTGGAGCTATGACGGTCAGGACCTGCACCAAAGTCAACATCGGGCTCAACGTGCTGCGCCGCCGCCCCGACGGCTACCACGACCTTGAGACCCTCTTCGTGCCGTATCACGGCTTCGGGGACGTACTCACGGTGGAGCCGGCGGAGGCGCTTTCGATTGAAATCGAGCGGGAAGGCGGAGTGGACTGGGATCCGATGCAGGACCTCACGGTGCGCGCCTGGCGCCTTCTGAAGGCCGATTTCCCGCAGCTCCCCGAGGTTTCCATCCATCTTGAGAAACACGCCCCGGTGGGCGCCGGACTCGGCGGAGGATCGGCCGACGCCGCCTTCATGCTGCGGGCGCTCAACGACCTGGCGGGCCTGGGCCTCGATGACTCGGCCCTCGCCTCCTACGCCGCCCGCCTGGGCTCCGACTGCAGTTTTTTCATCAGGATGAGAAAACTGCCAAGTTCCCCGGTCGCTGACGCTCCGAACCTTTATCAACCGATGTTCGCAAGCGGCCGCGGAGAGATACTCGAGCCCTTCGACATCGACCTCTCCGGCTACGAGCTGAAGGTCGAAATCCCGACGGACGCCTCCGGCGCTCCCGTCGCCGTGAGCACCCGCGAGGCCTACGGCGGCATCGTTCCCCGCGACCGCTGGTACGCAACGGGTAAGGCGCTGGGAAAGCAGGCCGAAGCCGATTTTGGCCCTTACGAACATGAGGCTTCGGCCTGCTTTCCCAGCACCGAATCGCTTCGTGACCTCCTCCGGCTGCCGGTGGAGCAGTGGCGGGGCAGGGTCGTAAATGACTTCGAGTCAACGGTTTGCCCATTGCACCCCGAAATACCCGCCCTTATCGCCGATTTCTACGCCCGTGGCGCGGTTTATGCGGCAATGTCAGGCTCCGGATCCTCGGTTTTCGGCCTTTTTAAATAAAAAGGCACCAACCTATCCGGAAAATACTTACCTTTGCAGTTCATGCGCAAATGTGCCATCATACTTGCGATGCTGTTCGCCTGCATGCTCGCCGCTGCCCAGACCACCAAGGTCCGTGGCACAGTGACCGATGCCGACACCGGCGAACCCATCCCGTTTGCAGGCATCTATTTCAAAGACACCACGATCGGCCTCACCGCCGACATCGACGGCCGCTTCACCCTCGAGACCCGTGACCCCTCGGTCAAAGTGCTCGTCTGCCAGCTCCTCGGCTACGACACACAGGAAGTCACCATCAAGCACGGCGCATTCACCGAAGTGGACTTCAAACTCCACCTCACCGACAACCGCCTCACCGGCTCCTTCGTGAAGGCCGACAACCGCAAGATACGGCGCCTCCTCGCCAACATCGACAAGCACCGCGACCGCAACGACCCGGACCGCCGTCCGCACTATAAGTGCAAGGTCTACAACAAGATGGAGCTCGACCTCACGCATCCCAGAGAGCAGCTCAATTTCAAGGCGTTCGTGGATAACTTCGGCTTCGTGTTCGACTACATGGACACCTCCGTGGTCAGCGGCGTGCCCTACCTGCCGGCAATGATATCCGAGACCGTGGTGGAAAGGCGCCACACCGCCGTGCCCGACGCCGATGCCGAAACCATCCTCGCCAACCGCATCTCCGGCATCAACCCCAAGCACAACCTGCTGACCCAGTTCACCGGCAGCATGCACCTGAAGGCCAACTTCTACCACAACTTCATCAACGCCTTCAACGTGGAGTTCCCGTCCCCTATCCAGAACGGCGGCCTGCTCTACTACAACTATTTCATCATAGACACCCTGCAGGTCGAGGGACGCAAGACCTACCTCGTGCGCTTCCATCCCAAGAACGGCATCTCCAGCCCAGCACTGGACGGCGAGATGCGTATCGACGCCGAGGAATTCGCCCTCCGGAGCATAAAGGCCAAGATGATGCGCGGCGGCAACGTGAACTGGCTGCGCGACATAGTCCTGGAGTCTGACTATCAGCGCCTTCCGGACTCTACCTGGTTCTTCAGCCAGGACAAGCTCTACGCCGATTTCTCGATAGCACTCGGCGACTCATCCCGCGTCATGTCCGTAATCGGCATGCGCCAGCTCAACTACTCCGAAATGGACTTCGAGTCGGAGGTGCAGGCGGCCGACGCGTCCGGAAAGGTGAAGGTGCTCCCGGAGTCCAACTTCATGACGGACGAATACTGGGAGAAGGCCCGCCCCTACGAGCTGAACGACAGGGAGAAAGGCATCTACACGATGGTGGACAGGGTGCAGAAGGCGCCGATCTACCAAGGCATCTACAACACCGTCTACACCCTCGTGAACGAGTACCTCGATGTGGGCCCCGTCGGCTTCGGACCATACATGAGCCTCATCAGCGCCAACAACCTGGAAGGCGTCAAGCCGAGGATAGGCATCCACACGTCGAAGGAGCTCAGCACCGATTTCCGCTGGACCGGATTCATCGCCTACGGCTTCGACAAGCACCTGAAAATGCCGGAAGGGACCAGTGCAGGAGGGCTGAAGGGCGGCGTGACCTACGAACGCAAGTTCCGCAAGGACCCCTGGCGCAAGCTCACCCTGGACGCATCCTACGACGCCGTGCAGCTCGGCAAGGGCAACAGCAACCTGACCAGCGGCAACATCCTCGCCTCGATCTGGGGCCGTCAGTCCAAGCTGGTCAACCAGAGCAGCTTCTCCGCCCTGTATGAGCATGAATTCTCAATGAATTTCAACATGTTCGCAAGCGTGGACCTGAAGCGCTGGTATGCCAATCCCTTCGTGCCCATGGAAACCTGGGGTCCGGACGGGACCCTGATACCGCAGCGTAGCGTTGCAGTCAACGAAGTGCGCCTTACCGGCCGCTTCTCATGGGAGGAGACCGTCAACAGGGGATATTTCCAGAAGGCCTTCGTCCACACCGACTACCCTATAGTCACCCTGGACCTGAGGGGGTCCGTACCAGGCATCCGTCCCGAAGACGTGGGCTATTTCAAGCCGCAGCTCTTCGTGGACTGGAAGTTCCGCGTGCCGCCGATGGGTATGTCGGATATGCATCTCAACGCCGGCGCCATCATAGGCCGCGTGCCCTGGATGACGCTCCAGATGTTCGACGGCAACGCCACCAACATCATGGACAAGAGCGCCTTCTCCTGCATGGAGTACTTCGAATTCGCGGCCGACAAGTGGGCTTCGCTCATCTGGTACCACACCTTCAACGGCTTCTTCCTCGGCAAGATTCCCCTCATCCGCAAGCTCCAGCTGCGAGAGGAAGTTTCGGCGAAGATTGCCTACGGCACCCTGAGCGACCGCAACAACGGCACCGATCCGGGGTATGGCGCAATGATGAAATTCCCCGTCTACAACGAGTACGGAATGATGCAGCCGCTTGACGGCACACCGTACATCGAACTCGGTGCCGGCATCTCCAATATCTTCCGCCTCCTTCGCGTGGACTTCATCTGGAGGGTTACCCACCGCGAGAAGACCCTGCCCGACGGCAAGGTGGTTCCCGCCCGCCGCCTCTGGACCGTCAACGTGGGCATGGAAGTGCGGTTCTAAACCGTATACCCGGATTATCTACTATTTTTTGTTTGTGTTCAAATAGTGAAACTATTGGAATACCCTTTTATGTGAAAGTGCGACCCTCATCGGCCCGTAGCGTGCCAGGTTGTCATTTAGTGGTAGGACCTGCTGCGAAAAAGGCCGAAAACGTGCCAGGCCCTACCATTCTTTGGCAGACCTGGCACGCCAGCATGAAACCTCCCGACCTTTACCGGCCGGGAGGTTTTTCGGAGGGCTTCCTTCGGATCTAAGTTATAACGCTTGCCCTATAGGGCGGCAATAAGCTCTGTTGTCAAGCCGGATGCCTTGGAAATCTTGCCCGCAGGCACTCCTAGCTCTTTCAGCGCCTTAGCCATTTCGGTTTTTCCCTTGGCTTCACCTCGGGCCTCACCTCTGGCTTCACCGATAGTTTCACCTTCGGCCTTGCCCTTCTTGAAGGCAAAGGATAATTCGCACATTCTGTCGAGTTCGGTAGTCATAATCTTATCGTAGTTTTGTCTTCTGTTCAAATCCGGGCGTCGTTGAGAACTATATTGTAGAGTTGCTGCACCTGATTCCGTAGGATTGGTATGTCGTTTTTAGCTGTCGGCCGCTTCCAGGATATCGGACAGACGGCCAAGGTCGCGTTTAGGCTCTCTCATAGACAAGATATTTATCTTTATCCACAGAAGGCCTGGCGTATGGTTTAAGAGACTCCTCCGGCACAAGATCTACGGGCCGCCCGGCAGCTTGTTCCAGTTGATTGACAAGGTCGGAAAAAGCCATCAATCCAATGTGTGCAGACTTATCGATGGATACAAGCAAATCTAAATCGCTGTCGGGCCTTTCCTCCATCCTTGCAAAGGAACCGAACAACCACGCCCGAAGCACTGGAGCCGTGGAAAGAACCTGACATATATTATTCACCGTTGAAATCCTTTCGTTGTCAAGTCTGGAAAGGATTTCGCTGATCTCCTCCTTCTTGCCTTTCCTTGAGGCATAACGAACAAGGCGGGAGACATTGACGTCGTATTCTTCAAATGTCTTTTGAAACGCCCGCACTGTACTGGCCAAACTGTTTTGAGAGTATTCTTTATCCGATATACGATCAACCAGCAATTTCTCAATTGTCGGGACTGTAACTTCACCTTGGCGGAATACCGGGGATTCGGAGATGAAAGGCTTCACAAGAATATAATCGTGTAAATCCTCAATCATAGGATACGCCCTTTTGATATCGACAACGTCAGGATAATGCTTCTTCAGAGCCATAATGACTCTTGAAACATCTCCCCGAGACACTTCAACTACAAGGTTGCGTGCGTGCTGGACAACGCAAAGATTGACGCCTTCCAATTCATCTGAAAGAGTCTTGGTTACGCTCCTCATTAATGGCGTAATATGCACCTGATACCTCATCGCCGATATTTTTTGCAAATATATACATTTTGGCAATATTTCCAAAAAATTGCCAAAATATCGGGCGCGCGGCGAGGCGGAGACACCCGTCTTCGAATTCAGGCATGGCGTCGGCAGCGGCTGAGGCAAACAAGACTCTTTTCATTTCTTGAAACTCAGCGAGTGGAGTTCCTTTCCGTCCTCACTGACGACGCGGATGTCGATACGCCCCTCCGTGACCTTGCAGTCGAGGCGGTCGGTATTGCTGTTGACAAGGATGGGGAAGGCGTTGCGGTTGCCCTCCGCTCCCGGGGCGGTGTAGATGTATTTGTGGTGGTGGCCGCTGAGCATCAGGTCCACTCCGGCTTCGTTGAGCACCGGAAGCATATTGTCGCAAAGCCACTGCTGGGCATACCAGGGCGTGAAATGCGAAATTGTGGGGATGTGGATCAGTGCGATGCGCCAGGGGGCGGATTTGAACAGCGGGTCCTCCACGGCTTTCTTGAGCCACTCGAGCTCAGTGCGGCGGTAGGAGTCGAAGTCGGCGGTGCCGAAATACTCGCCGCTCGAGTCGGTCTTGTCTTCACCTCCGTCGAGCACCAGGAAGGCGCAGGGGCCCTGGCGGAACAGGAAGTAGAATTCGCCGGTGGGGGAGTCGAAGATGCCGGGCACCAGGTGGAATTCCCTTCCGCGGCTCTCATGGTTGCCGCGCACGTAGATGGAAGGAACGGACTGCAGCAGCTCCTTAGCGGGGCCGAAGGTGTATTTGATCATGGTGTCCAGGCTGTTCACGTAGGAGGCCATGTCGCCGTTCATCACGAAGAAATCCATGTCTTCGGGCTTGAGGTCCTTGGTCAGGGAGGTGTAGCGTCCGGTCTTGCAGTGGATGTCGTTGACCACGCTGAAGCGGCACTCCTTCGCATTGAGGTCCAGGGTCTTGATGCCGCTGATGTCGCCGGTTATCTTGAGTTCCGGGCCCCAGACGATGCCATAGGCATAGCTGTCGTCAAGCGCAACCTTGCCCACTATGCGGTAGCGGTAGGGGGTTCCGGGCTGAAGCCCGCTCACCCGGATGCGGTGGATGGTGCCGTGGACGCGCCGTCCGGCAATCGTCTCATAGAAGCGGGGAAGGTCGGAGTTGTACATCGACGAGCCGTCTTCCGGGGCCACTTCCACGTAGGCGAGCGTCGGCTCGGGGGTTTTGAAGATCACGGTGAAACCGGTTTCGGATACATTCTGCACCCAGGGGCCGTACTGGATGGTCGCCTTCTTGGGCTGTGCCAGGCAGATAAGGCAGGCCAGGATTGCTGCGAGAGATAAAAGTATTCTTTTCATAGATACAAAAATATGCAATTATTGTTAATGTTTGCTATGGATTACCGATTTCCATAAGGCGTTTTTCGAACTGGTCGTGGCCGCATACGGCTGAGTTGCGCAGCTTTACGCGGTAGTTGTAGATGGTGGAAGGGGATTTTTTCAGGAACTGGGCGATCTTTGCGGATTCGGTGACCCCGAGGCGGATAAGGGCGAATATCCGCAGCTCGTTGTTGAGGCGCCCTTCGGGAAGATTCTTCCCGATCCGGCTTTCTTCGCGAAGCAGTGCATTCAGCTGGGAGACGAAATCGGGATAGACTCCGAGGAAGGTGTTGTCGAATTCTTCATAGAGTTTCGACCTTTCCGTGTCTATGAACGTGTCCGATTTGAGCTCCTGGAGCACGTCCGAAATGTCCCTGCTCTTGGATACGGTCCTAAGTCTCGACCGGTAGCGCTCCAGGCCGCTGATGTTCTCGGAGAACATCGACATATAGCGTCCCAGGTATATATCCTTTATATTGTTCGCATCCTTGAGCCGGGCGATATAAGTCTGCATGCTGGCGTTGACGGCCTTGATTTCCTGGCTTTGGGCGCTTATGCTGGCGTTTGCCTTGCGCAGCTTGCCCTGGAACAGGCGCAGGACGAAGAGCAGGATGAGCGAGGCCGCCAGGAGAATGAGGAGCAACTGGGTTGAAACGGTGAGATGAGAAATCTTGCGCCTTTCCTGATTGTCCAGTGAGAGCGTGATTGCGGGCATCACAGTGGATATTTCTTCAATGCAGATGCGTGCGTCGGCCTGGGTGGCGCCCTCGAGGGCGTTTGTGATGAAGACGAATGCTTTGTCCACCTCGCCCTTGTCGTGGAGCAGTCTTGCCGTGTTGGTGAGCGCTCTCGAGGCGCGGACGGGGATCATCAGGTCGTATCTGGCACTGACGGCATAGTGCTGCAGCTCGCGGTCGGTGTCGCCTTCAGCACGGTAGGTCTTGGCAAGCCAGTAATGGATGGTGGACATGTCGTCAATGGACAAGTCGCTGTCCGACAATGCTTTCTCAAGCAGGCTCCGGGCCTGGAGAAAACTGCCTTTGTCTATCTCCGCCGCGGCGTTGACCGTGTAGTACTCTATCGAGCCCTCTTTCATTGCCGCCCGGTTAAGGGCCTGATAGTACAGCTCCGTCTGCCTGTGGCCCTGTCTGAGGCGGTCATCCCTGGTCGTGAGGGCGAGGCCGTGGTAGATGGCGTAGAGGGTATGGTTGAGCCGGTCCTCCTGGTCTTTATCCGCATCGGAGATATTGATGTGGCTGACGGTTTCCATGGCGTCGTGGAACATTCCGGAATTGATGTACCGTCTTGCCAGGTCGAGCTTTGCGTCTATCATCAGCGACTTGTCGCCGGTTGCTGCGGCCAGGCTGTCCTTGGTGTGGGCATACAGGAAGGCGGAGTCCAGGTCCCATCTAACGTACATATCGAACAGTTCGTCGCACAGCCGGTAGCGCTCCGGAGTGCCTGTCGCCTTCTGCAGGGCGTGATGCAGTTGTGATATCCGGGAATTGCGTGTGAGCTCGATTTCGCTGCGGTTCTCAAGCGTGTGCTCCAGGTTCTCGACAGCCTCGTCCCACACGTGGCCGGACACGCCTTTGCAGGCCGACAAGCTGCCGATCAGAAGGATATAAACGATTCCGACATTGATTTTCATATCACAAACATACGAAAAATATGTGAATAATCTACTATTATTTGTTTGAATTTTGCAGGCTAAACTTTTATAAAACAATTATATAGATAAATTATTCATATTTTTTTATCTACTATTTTATCTTTTTTGCATCATTATGCGCGCGAGAACAATTATATTTGCAAAAATCATTATGCTTTTCAATCATCATAATATGCTTAAGAAAAAACTGTTAACCACACTTGCCACAATGCTTTGCCTGGCAGTTTCCTTCGGGGCCTTCGCCCAGAAACAGACAGTGCAGGGAGTCGTGACAGATTCCACCGGCCCCGTGATCGGAGCCGTCGTGCAGTCCGGCGGAGCCAACGCTGTGACTGACCTGGATGGAGCATTCTCCATTTCCGTTCCTTCCGACGCCGTGCTGGAGATTTCAGCCCTCGGCTACAAGACCCTCCGGGTCCCCGTGGCCGGCCGGACCAGTATCGCCATCACGCTCGAGGAGGACAGCTTCATGCTTGAAGACGCCGTGGCCATCGGTTATGGCACTCAAAAGAAAACCAACCTCACAGGCGCAGTCTCCGTTATCAAGTCGGAGGCCCTGCAGGACCGTTCCGCCCTCGACGTGGGACATATGCTGCAGGGTACGGTGCCCGGACTCAACGTCACTTCCGGTTCCGGCCGTCCCGGCCAGGCCGCGACGCTGAACATCCGTGGATGGAACTCCATCAACGGCGGCTCCCCGCTGGTCCTTATCGACGGCGTGGAAGGTGACATCCAGTACATCAACCCCGTGGACGTGGACAATATTTCCGTCATCAAGGATGCTGCTGCGGCTGCAATCTACGGAGCCAAGGGTTCCGCCGGTGTGGTGCTTGTGACCACCAAGAGCGGCAGCAAGGAGAAGGACGGACGTGCCAAAGTGACCTACAGCGGCCGTTTCGGCGTCACCGCCCCCACCACATCGACGGACTATGAAACCCGCGGCTACGATTCGGTCTATCTGAACAACCTGTTCTGGGCCACCTACAGCCCCGGCACCAAGTACGCCAACTACTCCGACTACGACATGGAGCAGCTCTGGGCCCGCCGTGGCGACGTGGTGGAGAACCCCGCCCGTCCCTGGGTCGTCATCTCCCAGGAAAACGGCAGGGACGTGTATAACTATTACGCCAACACCGACTGGTACCATGTCCTCTACAACGACATAAAGCCCACCACCAGCCACTCCGTCTCGATGAGCGGCGGCACCAAGGCCGTAAGCTATATGGTTTCAGGAGGTTACACCTATGAGCAGGGTATGTTCAAGGACAACCCCGACAACTATAAGCGCGTCAACCTCCGCGCCAAGATTTCCTTCGACGTGACCGACTGGCTGCGCATCGGCTCCAACACGAGCTACTTCAACAGCTCCTACTTCTATCCCGGCCAGAGCGGCATCAACAACAACTTCGCCAAGAGTACCGTCCACGCCCTCGCCAGCTACCCCGCCACCAACCCTGACGGCAGCAACGTGTGGGCCACAAAATACAACGGCTACCAGCTCATGGACGGCCTCCTCATGATCCTTGACGCCGATTTCTTCAACCAGGACAACGTCGACAACATCAGCGAGACCGTGGACTTCACCCTCACTCCCGTGAAGGGCCTTACCGTCAAGGGCGACTACACCTACACGCTCAAGTACAACCGCTACCTCAACCGCGCCGTGAACGGCACCTATTCCCAGTATCCTATGGAAATGGTGGACAAGTCCGACGGCGTGTTCATCGACAAGCTGACCGAGAGCGCCAACACCAACATCTACCAGGCCTACAACCTCTACGCCACCTACCAGAACAGCATTGCCGCCGCCCATAACTTCAAGATCATGGCCGGTGTCAACTACGAAACCCGCTGGATCAAGGACCTCGGCCTCGTGGGCTACAACCTCTACTCCACCACCCTCAACGACCAGGACCTCGTGGGCGCCGATCCTGCAGATCCCGACGGCAAGAAGCGCATGGAGACCTCCGGCGGCCAGAATGAACTCAAGACCGCAGGCTACTTCACCCGTATCAACTACGACTACAAGGGCCGCTACCTCCTGGAGCTCAACGCCCGCTACGACGGCTCCTCCCGCTTCCTTCGCGGCAGCCGCTGGGTGTTCTCGCCTTCCGTCTCCCTCGGATGGAGAGTTTCCGAGGAGCCTTTCTTCGAGCCGCTCAAGACATGGTGGGACAACGCCAAGATCCGCTTCTCCTACGGCCAGCTTGGCAACCAGCAGATGAGCAGCTACTATCCTGCCATCCGCACCGTCTCCACCGACGGCAAGTCTTCTTACCTGCTCGGCGGCGCCAATCTGCCCCAGGCCTCCCTGTCCGCACCGGTGTCTTCCGGCCTCACCTGGGAGCGCTCCATCCAGAGCAACCTCGGCATCGATATGGCGTTCCTCGGCAACCGCCTGGAATTCAGCGCTGAAGGCTATATCCGCGACACCAAGGACATGCTCACCGCCGGTGAAGCACTGCCCGCAGTCTACGGCGCCTCTTCGCCTAAGGAGAACGTCGCGGACCTCCGCACCATGGGTTATGAGTTCACGCTGGGCTGGAGGGATTCGTTCAACCTCGGCGCCAAGCCCTTCAACTACGGTGCGAGCGTGGTGTTCAGCGACTATGTGTCCCACATCACCCGTTTCAACAACCCCGAGAAGCTCTTCGCCAAGACCTACTGGGTGGGCCAGAAATACGGAGACATCTGGGGCTACCATGTGGATGGTCTCTTCGCCACCGATGAGGAGGCCAAGAGCTACGCCGTGGACCAGTCTAAGGTCAACGACGCCCAAATATTCCCCCAGGGCCTTTTCGCCGGCGACATGAAGTTCGCCGACCTCGACGGCAACCATGCCATCGACAAGGGTGAGGAGAGAGTAGGCAAGAGCGGCGACTGGCAGGTGATAGGAAACAGTCAGCCCCGCTACAACTACGGCGTCAACCTCAACGCTTCCTGGAACGGCTTCGACCTTTCCGTCTTCTTCCAGGGCATAGGTCATATGGACTGGTATCCCGCAGCGGACGCCCGTTCGTTCTGGTTCCTCTATGCACGTCCCTACCAGACTTTCATCCCGAAGAACTTCCTGAACGACTGCTGGAGCGAGGAGAATCCCAATGCCTACTATCCCCGTCCCAGAGGTTACGTGGCAATGAACGCCAACCGTCCCCTGGGTGTGGCCAACGACCGCTACCTCCAGAATATCGGCTACCTGAGGCTCAAGAACCTCGTGTTCGGCTATACCCTTCCCGAGAAGCTCACCAAGAAAGCATCCATCGCGAAGCTTCGCTTCTACTTCACCGGTGAGAACCTCTTCTATCTGGCTCCCGGCCTCCACGGCAACTTCGTGGATCCTGAAATGGCAATGACCGGCGGCAACCTCCGCCTGTATCCCTGGCAGAAGAGCTTCATCTTTGGTATCGACATCACCCTCTAAATGAATCCTGCAATGAAAAAGATATTATTCTCCGTTTTGTTGGCACTTGCCGGGTTCGCTTTCACCGGCTGTGACGATCTCCTGGACGCCGTCCCCAAGGACAGGCTTACCTCGGACACCTTCTTCAAGAGCGAGAGTGAGCTCAAGGCTTTCTCGATCGTGTTCTATGAAGCCTTCCCGGGTTCCGACTTGTATGTGGCGAACGACGACCACTACACCCAGAACAACATGTCCACCGAGGGTATGGGCAAGCGCACCATCCCCGCTTCCGGCAGCGGCTGGAGCTGGGGCGCCCTCCGCAACATCAACACCCTTCTGGAATACCTGCCCAACTGCAAGGATGAAGAGGCCCGCGTCCAGTATGAGGCCCTGGCCCGTTTCTTCCGTGCATATTTCTACTTTGCCAAGGTGAAGCGCTTCGGCGACGTGCCCTGGTACGACAAGACTCTCGGCTCCACCGATACCGAACAGCTCTACCGTCCCCGCGACAGCCGTGAGCTGATAGTGGACAAGATGATGGAAGACCTGGACTTCGCCATCGGGAACCTCCCCACCGCAAAGAGCGCATACGAGGTCACGAAATGGACCGCAATGGCCCTCAAGTCCCGTATCCTCCTGTTTGAAGGCACGTTCCGCAAGTATCACGCAGGCGACCCTGCACTCTCCACCCTTCCTGCCGGGGCCAAGCCCTACACCTGGTATCTGGATGAGTGCGCCAAGGTGTCCGGGGAATTCCTCCAGACCAGCGGCTACGGCCTGCATATGGGCAGCGGCAAGGACGGCTATTTCGAGCTGTTCCACTCCAATGACGCCAGCACCCTCACGGACGAAGTGATCCTCGCACGCAACTACAACAGGGCCTACGGCACCGTCCACAGCGCCGGCAACACCATGACCGCCGGTTCCATGGGATGCCCCGCCATGACCAAGAAACTGGTTGCGAGCTACCTCTGCAAGGACGGCTCCCGCTTCACCGACAAGTCCGGCTGGGAGAAGATGACCTTCGCCGAGGAGACCAAGGACCGCGATCCCCGCTTGGCAATGTCAATCCGCACTCCCGGCTACAAGCGTATGGGAGAGAGCACACCCACGGCTCCCGACCTGAAGGTGTCCTTCACGGGCTACCATCCGGACAAGTACGTCACCACCCTCGACCAGGACCAGTACAACAACTGTGACGTCGACCTCATCGTGTTCCGCGCAGCCGAGGTCTATCTCAACTATGCGGAAGCCCTTGCCGAGGCAGGCAAGATCACCCAGGCCGACCTGGACGCCACTATCAACAAGCTGCGCGACCGCGCCGGCATGCCCGGCCTCGACCTTGCGGCCGCCAACGGCAACCCCGACCCGTTCCTGACCAATCCCGCATACGGCGGATACACCTCTTCCGTGCTCCAGTCCGACCCCAACAAGGGTGTCATCCTCGAGATACGCCGCGAGCGCGCCATAGAGCTGTGCCAGGAAGGCCACCGCTACTACGACCTTATGCGCTGGAAGGAAGGCAAGGTCTTCGAGGCTCCTTTCTACGGCATGTACATTCCCGGCGAGGGTGGATTTGACCTCGACGGCGACGGCAAGCTCGATTTCGAGGTGTTCTCGGCGTCCGCTTCCACCAACGCCCCCGTGGCCAAGAAACTCGGCACCGACGTGTTCCTTTCCGGCGGCACCAGCGGCCTGATACTCCTCCACGGCGACATCTCCCGCACCTGGAACGAAAACAGGGATTACCTGTTCCCCATACCCACCGACGACCGCAACCTCACCGGCGGAGCTCTCACCCAGAACCCCGGCTGGGACGACGGTTTAACATTCTAATCGCCCGGCACCATGAAGAAAATATTTTCATACCTGATTCTGCTCGCGCTTCCTCTGCTTGTCTTCTCCTGCAGGAGCAAGGCCCCGGAGACTCCGGTTTCCAAGATGAAGAGCGTTTTATACACCAGCATTCCCGCCTCTTCCGAGGTTATCGAACTGCTCGCCGGCAAGAGCAAGACCGTCGACGTGAACGTCTGCGCCGAAGCGGTTTCCGACGTCTACATGACCATGACCTTCAAGGTGGATCCCGAAGCCGTGGCAAGCTACAACAGCAAGAACGGCACCAACTACGAGATTCTCCCGTCCTCGGCCTTCACGTTCACGAAGGGTGAAGTCATGCTTCCCCGCTTCAATACGGCGTCCTCCACGGCCAAGCTCCGCATTGCGGCTGTCGGGCTGGAAGACAACAAGATGTACCTGCTGCCCGTCACGCTGGACAAGGTGACCGGCACCGACAACTGGCAGCTCTCCACCGAGCCCGTGGCCTACCTGCGCGTCATCCAGGTCAACACCGGCCCCGAGGGCGGCGACGGCTCGGCCGAGTATCCCTACATCCTGGGCACGGTTGACGATCTGCTCAAGATGGGCGACAGGCTCAGTTCCGAGGAGAAGGTCTATTTCCGCATGACCAACGACATCGACATGTCCGGCGTCAACTGGATTCCCCTCAACGCCGGCAGTCCCTACGACAAGGAAATCGACTTCGACGGCGCAGGCCACACCATTTCCAACTTCCACTGCGAGTACACCAGCTACCCGAGCTTCTTCGGCGTGCTCAACGGCTATTGCCACGACGTCACGTTCAAGGACGCCAGCATCGACTGCAGCGCCGATTCCGGCTGCGGCATCCTCGGCGGCTACGCCGGCACCGGTGCCATCCACGCTGAAGTCATGCGCGTCCACGTCCAGGGCCGCGTGACCATGACCGGCAACAAGACCGGCGTCGGCGGCATGTTCGGCACCGTGGCCAATGCCAATATCTGCGCCAGCTCCGCAGACTGCGTGGTCTATTCCGGCAAGAATTACGTCGGCGGCCTCTTCGGCTACTCCAAGAACACCTCCACCGGCACCGGCAACCACATCAAGGACTGCTGGGTCGGCGGTGCGGTCAGGGGCGACCAGAGGGTCGGCGGCATCACCGGCGGTATCAACGGCGACAACGACAGCGTCGAGAACTGCTACTGCATTGCCGAGATGTTCGTCGTCAATCAAGAAGGCAACAAGGAATACGCAGCCACCCGTTCCGTGGGCGGCATCGTGGGCCACTGCAACCAGGACAAGGCCGATGCCTGCGACACCCGTATGCCCGGCGATGTCATCAGCGGCTGCATCGCATGGCAGGACGAGATCAAGACCAGGACCGACCTTGGCGACGGCACTCCGGCTTCCACCGGAAGCGACTTCTACAGCGCCGGCGCCATCGTGGCCTTCGGCTCCACGCACAACACCTACGCCAACTGCTTCCGCAAGGCCAGCCTCGATTTCCGCGACTACTGCAGCGCCTTTCTCCTCTATGACCAGGAGAATACTTCTCCCACTTCACCCCTTATGATCAAGAAGGTGGACGGCAGCAACTACAACTTCCCTTATCACGGCAAGGCGGCCCCTGCCGGCAAGACCCTTTCCCAGCTCGCCCAGGATCTGGGCTGGAGCCCTGAGATCTGGGACTTCAGCGGCGAACTGCCCACCATCAGGCCCGACGCCTCATACAATCCTGTCGAGGACACCCACTGCGACGGACAAATCGGTGATTTTGACGACAATAAACTCAACTAAGCACAAGCCGTATGAAAACAAAAGTTTATTCCGTTCTTGCACTTGGACTGGTACTGTCCTTGGCTTGCGCATGCAATAAAGAGACCCGCGACCTTCCCGCTCCCGGGCAGAAGATAAGCGTCAGCGCCTTCCTTCCCGAAGACACCAAAGTCGCCGCCGGCGACAAGGAAGGAGGCATCACCTGGTCGTGGGAAGAGGGCGACGCGATAACCCTCGTCGGCAAGACTTCCTCCACGCTTTCCATCGACCCGGGATTCACCGCGAAGAAGGCCACCTTCTCCGGAAAACCCGTGTCGGGCGACAGCTTCTCCATCATTTATCCCGCCATGGCCTCAGTGTCGGCCATGGATGCCATCACTTTCGACACCCAGGTGCAGGCGAGCACCGACTCGAAGGCTCACCTTCAGTACTTTGCCCTGCTCCAAGACATCAAGTCCTACAGCAGCTTCGAGTTCAGCCCTTCGTGGGCGGCGTCCAACGGCGCCTCGTTCAAGCAGGGCGGCGTGCTGAAAATCGTGGCGTCGCTTCCTGCCGAGACCACAATGGTGACCAAGCTCGCGATCAAGGCATCGGCCCCCGTGTTCCATGCCGACAACGGTGATACCATGACCGACGCCCTCGCCGTCACCTTCGAGGAATCCGCCCTTCCGGAGAGCAAGACCCTGGTCGCCTGGTTCACCACTTCCTGGCACGACACCGCGATTCCTGCCGGCACCACCATCCAGTTCACTGCCGCCGCAGGAGACTTCACCTGGCTCAGCGACCTCAGCATTCCTGCCGAAAAGGTGATTAAGTCCGGCTGCGTCAACGTCATCGAGCTGCCTGCCTCCGTGTGGTACAACACCGGCCGCTACAGCGGCGGCGCAGGCACTGCGGCGAGCCCCTGGATCATCACCAAGCCCGAGCAGATGAACTTCATCAAGGAAGACCTGGTGGCGGGAGACATCCGTTACTTCAAACTGGGCGCCGACATCGATATGTCCGGCATTACCGGCTGGGAGCCTCTCAACTACGCCAGCCCCTATGACAAGCAGATCGACTTCGACGGCGCAGACCACACCATCTCCGGCTTCACCTGCGATTATCCCAGCTATCCGAGCTTCTTCGGCGTGCTCTATGGAGCCTGCCGCAACGTCAATTTCGTGAACGCCGTGATCAACTGCTCCAACAACACCGGCTGCGGTATCATCGGCGGCTACGGCGGCACCGGCGACAAGCACGCCGACGTGTTCCGTGTCCACGTGCAGGGCGAAGTCAACTTCACCGGCAACAAGACCGGTATCGGCGGTATGTTCGGCCAGCTTGCCAACGCAAGCCTGAATGCCTGCTCGGCAGATGTCAACGTCACTTCCGGCAAGAACTACGTCGGCGGCCTTTGCGGCTACATCGGAGCCAGCACCGTCTCCGTCGAGAACTGCTGGACCAGCGGCTCCGTGGCGGGCAACCAGAGGGCCGGCGGCATCACCGGCGGCGTGATCAAGGAAGGCTCCGTGATACGCAACTGCTACTCCCTCTCCGCAGTCAGCGCCAACTTCTGCATCGCCGGTATCGCAGGCCACTGCAACCTCGACCAGAAGAGCGGCAATCCCGACGTGAGCACTCCCGGCAACGTGATCGAGAAGTGCATCGCCTGGAACGAGTCCATCAAGGCGAACTCCGTGACCGAGGGCGACAAGAGCCACTACAGCGGCGGCGCCATCGCAGGCTACACCTCGATGAAAAACACCCTTGCCGACTGTATGCGCAAGGCCGACCTCGTGTTCGTGGAGTACTCCGACCTCTTCGGCCTCTACGACCAGGAGAACGCCTCCGCCGCGACGCCTCTGGTGGTCAACGCAGTCGAAGGTGCCACCTATAATTATCCATATCACGGCAAAACTGCAGCTGCCGGCGCCACCCTCAGCCAGGTCGCACAGGCCCTCGGCTGGCCGGCCGACATCTGGGACTTCAGCGGCAGCGTTCCTGTCCTTAAATAATTATTGTATATGAAGAAAGGATTGACATATTCATGGGCGATAATCCTCTGCCTGCTGGCTTTTTCCTGCAAGAAGCCGTCGGGCCCGGACCTGCCTCCGCCCACCCCGTCCGGCCAAAGCGACAACCAGGGCGGACAGAACAACAACCAGGGCACTGATCCCGACACCCCCCAGGAGTCTCACCCATGGGATGCCAATCGTGGTAAATACGTAGTTCCCACAGGCGACGGGTGGTCCAGGGCCACCGTCGCCGCGGGGATTACATATTACTCTTTCTCGGGCACGGAATCAGTCTCCAAGGCCAAGCAGCGCATCTATGTGGCCGACATCGACATGTCTTCCGACAAGTATCAGCTCGGCCTGGTGTATCATTCCGACCGCCGCACCACTTCGCAGGTGTTCACGGAGGAGAAAGCCATCATCTCCATGAACGGCGGCTACGAGCAGCCATCCATCGTGATCAAGATCGGCGGAATCTACAAGTCCGCCATGCCCAACAACTTCATAGGCGACACGGACGTCCCCAACTGGAAAAACGAAGGCGCGCTGTATTTCAGCGACGGCACCGACCCCCGCATCCGTTTCGACGGCAAGGGCAAGAGCGTCACCGCACAGCGCAGCTTCTACTATTCCAGCAAGGAGCCCAACATCCTGACCAGCGCACCCATGCTGATCAATGATTTCGAGCCGGTAGGGGAGACCTTCGTCAGCTACACCGGCAACCTCAACTCCCTCAATTACGAAGATCCCAGGCGCCATCAGGGCGTCCGCCATCCCCGCACAGCCATAGCCACCACCGAGAACAACCATCTGCTGATGGTCGTCATAGACGGCAGGCGCTCTGGCGTGAGCGAGGGAATGACCGCCAGGGAAGTCACCGGCTTCCTTGTCCAAAACTTCAACCCCCAGTATGCCCTGAATCTCGACGGCGGAGGCTCTTCGACCCTCTGTGTCGCAGGCCTGGGCGACAAGACCACCCACGTGGTCAACAAGCCCACGGATTCCGAGGGAGAGCGTTCCGTGACAACCCATCTGTTTATTATTCCGAAGAAATAGAGTCATGACAAAGATTTTCAATAGTTTACTCCTTCCGCTGGCGGCCACGGCCCTCCTTGCGGCCTGCGTGAAAGAGGCGCCTGCCCCGGAGCGGCAGCGCGAAATGGTCACCGTCACCGCTTCCGTCCCCGAAGCCACCAAGGTCGCCTTCGAGGATGCCGCCGACAACGGCCTGTCCCTTTCCTGGGAAGACGGAGACTGCCTCCGCATCATTTCCGGCAGCGAGTCCGGACGGTACGACATCCTCGACGATTTCGAAGAGCACAAGGCCAGGTTCCGCGGCCCTGAAGTGACGGGAGAAAAGTACAACATCCTCTATCCGGGCACTTTCGAGAGCGTGGAAGAGGCGGCGGAATTCGACTTTGCCGGCCAGGTGCAGAACGGCAACGACAACAAGGACCACCTGCGCTACATCACCCTCCTGGAAGGTGTGGACACCAAGGAAGACATCTGTTTCTCCGATGAGTGGGCCGCCGCCCACGGCGGAATATGCAGGCAGAGCGGCGTGGTGAAGTTCATCCTCACCCTGCCCTCCGGACTGACCCAGCCCCGCAAGGTGCGGCTGTCCGGACTGGACAAGGACATCGTCCTTGCCATCAAGAACGTCAACCTCAGCTCCAACCATGTGCTCACCGCTTATGCCGTGACTCCCTGGAACGATATCCCCATCTCTTCCGGCACCGACCTCACCGTCACCGTCTCGGATGCGCAGGGAGCAACCTGGAGCCGCAATATCACCGTCAACAAGGAGACAGCCATCGGCGCGGGCAAGCAGAGCGTGTTCCGCCTGACGCAGGGCTTCGAGGAGACCCTCTTCGCCGGAGGCTCCGGCACCCAGAACGACCCGTACCTCATCTCCGGAGCCAGGCATCTCTACAATATGCACGCAGACGGTATCCTGGAGCAGGGCAAGAAGACCTATTTCCTCATGACTGAAGACGTCGACATGTCCGTCATCTCCGAGCCCTGGGTACCCCTCAACAACGTGAATCCCTACGGCTGCGAAGTCGATTTCGACGGCAGCGGCCACACCATCGACAACTTCACCTGCTCCGACACCGACCACTGCCCCGGTTTCTTCACCGTGCTGTTCGGCGACGTCCACAACGTCCGCTTCACCAATGCCGACGTTAAGAAGACCAACGACAACACCGGACATCCCTGCGGTATCCTCGGTGGTTACGGCGGATACGCCAGCTGCCCGTCAAGGGTCTGGGACGTCCACGTCCAGGGTACGGTCACTTCCACGGCGGTCAACGGCGTGGGCGGAATGTTCGGGCGCATCAACGCCATCGACATCGAATCCTGCTCGGCAGACGTCAATGTCACGAGCAAGGGAGGCGGCAGGTCCGGCCTGGTGGGCGGTATCTTCGGTTACGACACCGGCGCAGTGACCGTGCGTAACTGCTGGACTTCAGGCATCATCAGAGGATCCGACAAGGTGGGCGGCATCGGCGGTGCCTTCATCAAGGCCGAATCCTCCATGTATAACTGCTACTCGATTGCCGAAGTCAACGGTTCCTTCCAGTATGCCGGAATCCTGGGCCATGCCAACCTCGACCAGAAGGCCAACAACGACACCAACACCCCCGACAACCACATCGAAAGGTGCATCGCCTGGAACTCCGCCGTCCAGACCATCACGACCGACTCCGGCGAGCACTACAGCAGCGGCGCCATTATAGGCTACACCGCCCAGAAGAATTATCTTTCCGACTGCTTCCGCAGGAGCGACCTCAGTTTCACCGAGTGCCCCGGGAATATAGACCGCGGCTACGGCATTACGGACCAGGAAAACGCCAGCCCTTCGAAGCCTCTCGTGCGCCAGTCCTCCAACACCTACGATTTTGCCTACCACGGCAAGGCCGCCGCAGCGGGCAGGACACTCTCCCAGGTTGCTCAGAGCCTCGGCTGGAATGCCACCATCTGGGATTTCAGCGGCCCTGTTCCCCAGCTCACCGGTGAGGCGATATTCGTGGACAACGCCCAGGAAAGCGGCGCCGCAAATGCTCCCACAGGCAGCAATCCCAGGCCCGGAGAGGGCGAGATACGTCCTTCCGCCGGAGGCGGCTGGACCGTGAAAAGCATAGTGCCGGGAGTCACCTATTATGCCTTCGACGGCGTGGACAGCTATTCGGGATATGTGCAGCAGGTGTTCGTGATCGACTTCGATCTCAGCAGCACCCAGTACAAGCTCCAGTTCGTGTATGAGAATCCTTCCCTGGTCAATTCCGAAGTGTTCTCCAAGTACAACGCAATCGCTTCCATCAACTGCGGTTATGAAATGTCTTCCATCGTCTACAAGTACGACGGCATTGGCAAGGCCTACATTCCCAACAACACCATCACCGACACCGGTGTGGCCAACTGGAAGAACGAAGGCGCCTTCTACTTCGACGGCAACCGCACCGCGAAGATCAGTGCCGACGGTTATGGCCTCTCCATCAGCGAGCAGCGCAAGTACTACATGTACAATACCTCCGAGTGGCCCAATATCGTGTCCAGCGCCCCCGTGCTAATCAACGACTGGAGCCCCATAGGCGAGACATTCACCCAGCGTTACAACATCGGCGGCCCGTCCGAGTCTCCGAGGGTCCACCAGAACAGCACGCACCCCCGTACTGCAGTCGCACTCACAGAGGGCAACCACCTGCTGATGGTGGCCGTGGACGGACGCTATGACGCTTCCGGCTTCAGTATCGGCATGAGCGCCAAGCAGCTCACCAGGTTCCTCGTGACCCACTTCAATCCCCGCTGGGCCCTCAACCTCGACGGCGGCGGTTCCACCACCATGTGCGTCCAGGGAGAAGGTGACGCTACGACTCACGTCGTCAACTATCCTTGTGACAACGTCAAGAGCAAGGGCCTGCCTCACGACCATGCCGGCGAGCGCGCCCGTGATACCCACCTTGTCATCGTAGCCAGATAATAATCAACACCATGAATAAGAAATACCAGACTCCCAGTATCAGCATCGACAGTGAGCTGTACCTCGCAGGCCTTCTGGCCGCTTCTTCCGACGGATCGCTGGAGGACATGTCCGGCGAAGTCATATTCGATGATTTAACTGCCTGATTTATGAATAGGTTTGCAGCGATTATCACTTTCCTGGCCGCGCTGTCCGTCCTCGTGTCGCCTTCCTGCAAGAAGGCCGTGGACACCCCGCAGGCCGGGCCCCAAGTGACCATACGTGCCTGTGTGCCCGATGACGCCACGAAAGTGGCCCTCACCCCCAGCGGCGACGGCCTCCACCTCGCCTGGGAAGCGGGTGATGCCCTCCGTGTCATCTCCGGCTCTCAGTCGGAGCAGTTTGCCATCAAGGATGGCTTCACCGACCATGAGGCATCGTTCACCGGAACTGCCGTGAGCGGCACTTCCTTCGATATCATCTATCCCGGGACCTTCGCTTCCGTGGCTGAAGCCGAAGCTTCCGATTTCAGCTATCAGGAGCAGGACGGCAACGGCAGCACCGCGCATCTGCGCTATGCGGCCCTGCTGAGCGGTGTCGATGACTACACCGATATCGCCTTCACGCAGGAATGGGCTTCGGCCCACGGCGGCGCCATCAAGCGTGCGGGTGCCATCAAGATGGACCTCACGCTCCCCGCCGGCGTGACCACGGTCACCGGAGTGGACGTGGACCTTGCCGGCCGTGCGCTCGCCCTCGGGCTGAAGAACGTGGACGTGTCCCAGAGCGCCCAGGTGCTCACCGCCTACCTTATGACCCCGTGGGAGGATATGGAACTTGCCGCCGGGTCCAAGGTGGAAATAAAGGTGACCGCCTCCGATGACGCCTGCTACGGCATCAGCTTCAGCCTGGCTGAGGCCAGGACCCTCAAGGCCGGGCACGTCAGCGTGTTCAAGGTACCCAACAACATCGAGGAGTACCGGTTCGCCGGCGGCAGCGGCACCGAGGCCGATCCCTGGCTCATAGCCAACGCCCGCCAGCTCAGGAACATGATGACCCTCTACGCCGATGCCGAGGCTCCCGCCGACAAGAACTCCTTCAAGAAGTGGTTCCGCCTCACTAAAGACATCGACGCCTCCTCCATCAGCTCCTGGACCCCGCTCAACAACAGCGGCAGCTTCTACAAGGCAATCGATTTCGACGGCGACAGCCACACCATTTCCGGGCTTAAGCCCACGGGCACCTATGCCAGTTTCGTGGGAGTGCTGTACGGAACTATTCGTAACGTCACCTTCGACGGCGTCACGATCAACGTGGGCAACGTCAAGACCGGCGTAGTGGCCGGCTTCCTCGGCACGGACGGCCTTCCCGGCTACTGCGAGAACGTGGTGGTCAAGAACTCTTCCGTGACTTCCACCAGCTATGCCGGAGGCTTTGCCGGGCACATACGCAACATCGGCACCGTCACGGGATGCTCCGTCGTCAACACCACCGTGAGCACGATCGGCTACGCCGGTGGTTTTGCCGCCTATGCGGACCTTGGCTCCGGCGACAAGTATGAAGTCCCCTGCATCTTCACCGACTGCCACGTGTCCGACGTCACCGTGAACCAGAATTACACTTCTGCAGGAGAAAGGTACACCGGCGGCTTCATCGGCTGCGCGGCCCAGACGCAGACTTTCAAGGACTGCACCGTCAAGGCCACGGTCAACGCCACCAAGGCCGCGATCCAGGACGTCGGCGGCTTCATCGGCCGCGACTCCTATGCCGGCGCCAATTTCAATGGATGCCAGGTGCTTGACGGCACCGTGGTCAATGCGATGGGCGCCCACGTCGGCGGCTTCATCGGCTATTCCGAGGTGGCGGCGTCGTATATCGACTGCTCCTCTGCCGCGGCAGTCAACAATTCTGCCGAATACACCGGCGGCTTTGCCGGTTTTGCCTGCGGCGCTTCTTCCTACACGCGCTGCAGCGCCAGCGGCAATGTGTCCGGCAACCTGTATGTCGGCGGTTTCGCCGGCCAGGCCGAGAATGCCAGCTTCAACGACTGCAGCTACAGCCAGGGCACCGTCTCCGGCAGCGGCACGACCAAGTACACCCTCACGGCAGGCTTCTGCGGCTATGCCACCAGCGGGCTCTCGTTCAACGACTGCTCCGTGAGCGGAGCCACCGTTTCTGCCGAAAGGGGCCAGCGCATCGGCGGCTTCGTGGGCCAGCTGGGCTCGTCCTACACCAGTTTGAACAACATCTCGCTTGCCGGGTGCAACGTCAGCGACACCCAGGTGACCGGCGGCACTAACACCGGCGGCTTCGTGGGCGTGCAGTACGACAATATCAGCCGCTGTTATGTTTCCGGCGGCAGCGTCACTGCCAAGAATGCCCATTGCGGCGGTTTCGCCGGATTCGCGCAGCAGGGAAGCGCCACCAACTGCTATACGACGGCTGAGGTCATCGGCGGAAGCCAGTCCCAGGTCGGCGGTTTCGTAGGAATCCAGTACTCTTCGAACATCAGCTACTGCTATTCTGCAGGGGCCATTTCCGGCGGCGGCAGCGATATGGGCGCTTTCACTGGCCAGTGCGCGCTGCAGGGCACCGCGGGCAGCCTCGACCATTGCATCGGCTGGCACGCATCGCTGCCTATCTGCGGCTACAACCCTGCAGAGGCCACGATCACGGATTGCTATGCCGGCAATTCTGATTCCGTTTCCGCGCAGGCCACCCTTCTGGCCTGGCCTACTACTGTATGGGATCTTAGCGGATCGCTGCCCCAGCTGCTTGCTTCTTCCGGCAGCATTCCTGCGATCTTTGTGGGCGACAGCATCACCTGGCAGTGGGCGAGGAATTCCAACTCCTTCGCGCAGAGCAGTTTGCTGATCCCGTTCAACTCGGCCTACATGACCCAGAGCGGCAGCAACGTCACGGTGAAATTCCATCCCGGGTTCTTCTCCGGCCACGGCTACCTCGACAAGGGGGTGAGCGGCCAGAATACCACCCAGATGCTTTCCCGTTTCGAGAAGGACGTGGTGGTGCTTGGTCCGCGTGTGGTGGTGATCATGGGCGGCACCAACGACCTTGCGCAGGGCGTGACCGAGGAGGGGATCCGCGACAATCTTGCTGCTATGGCGCAGCTTGCGACGGCCGCCGGCATCAAGGTGGTGCTATGCTCCGTGACTCCTTGCAATAATTCGTCTTCGAGGCTGAAGAATCCCAACACGAAGGGTGTGCATATCATTGCGCTGAACGGCTTGATCAAGAGTCTGTGCGAGTCCAGCGGCTACACCTACTGCAATTATTGGGATGCTATGGTGGATACCGACGGCCTGAGCCTCCATCCTGATTATCGCCTCTACGACTACCTCCACCCCGGCCCCGACGGCTACGACGTGATGGAGGGTATCCTGCAGCCGATATTGGAGAGTTTGTTGAATTAATTGCGATTTGGGGATGACTGCTTTCGGAAATATGCTTCCGCTTAGCTCCTTCCATGTGATGGGGGGGGGGTAGTAAATCCCTTATATTCAATAGTTTACATAATTATAGCGCGCAATCCCTCGAGGGTTGTGCGCTATAATTGTATTCCCTTTGCTCAATTTAATAACTAAAACATATAGCATTATGATTAAACCACAATTTTTCAACCAGTCATACGAGTCCCCCTCGACCCGTGTGATACTTGTCAGCCCGATGCGGTGCATTGCTGACAGCGTGCGAGGGGTTTCCATGTCCAACATGGGCGTCCATAACCTTTGTGATGATGAATCTTTTGATGAATAAGGAGGAATGAAATATGAAAAAGATTCTAAACATTTCTTTCGGCCTTTTGGCCGTATTGGCAGTGTCGGTGTCCTGTAACAAAGTAAACACTGATACGCCCAATGGCAACACTCCGGTATCTGACGAGGGTAAGATAATAACCATCAAAGCGACCTTGTCTGATGCTTTGACCAAGGTTAGTTTTGACGTAAATTATGGCACCGGTAGCACGCCTACAGGGATATCTCACAAATGGCAAGACGGAGATATACTGCGCATATCGAATGGTACTGATTCTGAGGATTATACCCTTGTGGACGGTATCGGTAAAGCGAGCGGCACTTTCCAGGGTAAAGCGATCGAGGGATCTTCCTTTACTGTGACAGTTGTTCCCCAAGGTGAATTTGACGCAGATAATGACCAGGAGCAGGCCAAGGATGGAGATACAGCACACCTTAAATATGTTGCTTCCGCAACTAACGTGACGGACCTTAGCAATATCACGTTGAGCGAAAGTTCAAGTATTATTGGTATTATCGCAAAACTTCCTGAAAATGTTGCAGTCACTGTTGATAAGTTGGTGATTGAGACAAGTACAGATAATTTTCAGACCCGCAATACTCTGACGGTCAATTTGAAGGCTCAGGAAGATATCGATTCTGATGATATCCTTAAAGTTTATGCCAATGTGCCAACGGACTGGAGTATTCCTGCTAACACCAAAATGCTTTTGAAGTTCGGTTCTAAGAATGCCAGCCATACGGTATACACCCGCTATCAGGAGTTTCCTTCCGGCGCAACGATTAACCCAGGTGAATTCAACTACCTTAAGCTCAACTGCTCCAAGATTGACAAGTACGCAGGCGGCGCAGATGCAGGTACTGCCACTGCGCCTTATCTCATTGCCGATAAGTACCAGATGGATGCTATGCACCAGTTGATGCAGAGGAATGAAATGAAGTATTTCAAGCTTATTGATAGCATTGACATGACTGGTATTGTTTGGTTCCCTTTGAACAATGGATATCCCGAGTCCGGTGGCACCAAGTATACTGGCAATGTTTACGATAAAGCTTTGGACTTCAATGGCAATTGTAAGACCATCTCCAATCTTTCCACAAAGAGTACTGGTATTACATCCTCCGATGAGTATGCTTCAATTTTTGGCGTTTTGATGGGTAATGTGTACGATTTAACCATTGATAATGCAAAAATATATCCCCAGAGAAAAAGTGGCATTCTTGCAGGTTATGTTGGGACCGGCTCTTATGGACCTAGTCACTGTGAAGTGACAAATATTACCATCAAGAATTCCAAGCTTGAAAATGGTGGCTCATACTGTGGCGCCGTGGCTGGACAATCAGCTAAAAATGGCAATGTGTTTTCAAATATTACAATTACTGATTGTACTGTATCAACTATCGGTTATGCCGCAGGCCTGATTGCATCTATTTCCAGCTCTGCCACAGTGTGTGATATTACCGTACAAGGTACCAATGTATCAAGCACGGGTAGTTCGAATACCGCAACGCCAGTTCCTGATGATGGTATTGCAGGTGGCATAGCAGCTGTTGTAAAAGCCGCAGTGGATTTTGATCGCTGTGTATATAAAGAGGCCACTATTACTGGTCCCAAGAATACAAATGAATCTGCTTCAACAAATAGCAGATATATTGGAGGACTTGCCGGCTATGTATATGACTTTGCTACAACTTTTGATGACTGTACGGTTGATTTAGTAACTCTGGCATTAAATGAGTCCGGATCAAACAACAATGGCCGTTATATGGGCGGGGCGTTCGGATATATTGGTCCTTCGGTTGTTGTCGGCAACAGTATTGGATGTCATGTAACGAACCTTAATGGTAATAGTAACATCCGTAATTACGTGGGTGGTTTTATTGGATACAACAATGGAGGAACTATAAAGAATAGTTCTGCTGCCGGGTCATTTACGTCCCGAGGTGGTTTAGGTGGATTTGTCGCCTACTCAAAGGGTGGTATATTTACTAATGATAATGCTGATGTGACCATCTCAGGCGTTGGTAACTTGGGCGGTTTTGTCGGAATAACTGAATCAACTGCTCCCGTTTTCACAAATTGTTCTGCCAGCGGAAATATTACAGCTTCCGGTTCCTATGCCGGAGGGTTTGTGGGCTATTCTGGCACGGGAACATATGACACCTGCTCCGCTTCTGGTGATGTATCAAGTTCGAATACTTATTCTGGTGGGTTTGTTGGTTGCATTCTTGAAGGAGAAATCACAAAATGTTCTGCTTTAGGTTCAGTTACTGCGACAGCAAACTTTGTTGGCGCTTTAGCCGGCGGAACAGGCGATCCAAGCACCTCTGCAGTGGGCGGCACTGTTACTATTAGCAAGACTAAGGCAAGTGGTAATGCCCAAGGTAATTCTACCGTTAGTGGATTCGTAGCTTATGCTATGGATGGTATTTTAACAATCAGCAATTCCTATTCTTCCGGTAATTGCTTAGGAAATAATAGAAGACGCGGTGGCCTTATCGCTTGGGTTGAAAATGCGAATACTACTATCACGAATTGTTATGCATCAGGGACGATAGTGGGCACCTTTGAAATCGGCGGTTTGGTTGGATTATTGAGTACCAGTAATTTGAGCTTGAGCAAATCTGCCGGATGGAACAGTTCAATCACCGCTAATTCCAGAGCCGCTAACAACTGGAGCAGTGCAGCCTGCGTGGGTGTAGCTTATCTCACTTCCACTCTGACCGACAATTACCGCAATCCTAATATGGATTCCCTCATATATTGGGGTACCAACAGTGGTTGTTCGCTTGATCTTCCCAATACCTTCCAGCATCCGGACGTGAGTGCCTCGGCACCGCTGACAGATCCTAATGGAGATGCCGTGACATCTTCCACCATGAGGCCTTACCAGGGCAAGTGCGACGCAAGCAAGACTCTCTCGCAGCTCGCCTCTACCACCCTCGGATGGGATAGCACCATCTGGGACTTCAGCGGCGAACTTCCTACGCTGAAATAATAGATCCTTCGCTTCGCTCAGGATGACATAAACCTTTTCCGGGACCCGCCATCGCGAGTCCCGGAATTTTTATCCCAGATGCTTGCCAGTCCAAATAATCTTTATACCTTTGTATCGGAATCGTCGCAGGGAATTCGGGAAGAAGGGATGACAACCCTCTCAAGTCAACTTGATTCGAGCCCTTAAGTCAGCGTCCCAGGCTGACTTTATTTTTTTGCTGTAATACAATACTGCACGTACTCGTCGGTGGACTTTTGATGCCCGACCAGCACCCTAATGCCATCATGATACAGAAAGATCATTCGATCATATGGCCTTTGGTTTTTATCGTTGGCCTTTGACGGTTTTTCCTTAGCCACGACAGCGTTTTGCAATAATTCTGTAAGTCTGAATACTGCGCAGGTAGATTCAAAAGAAATGGATGCTTGACCTTTGGTCTCGTTAATGGACTGATATTTCACATGGATATAAGCATTTAAAGACTTGTTCCATACTTTCTTGTCCGGATGCTCAGAATTCCACACCGAATAAAAATCTCCAATAACCTTTTTCCTGGCTTTAATGTCTTCTACACAATTCCCTTTAGGTATTTCCATAGTCTTACAGTTTTTACAAAAGTAATAAACCGATAGCAATAATCAAATATCAGGGTAATCGAAATACGTAAAACAATTGCAGATGTTTGTCAGTCCAAATAATCGTTGTATATTTGCAATGGATTGTATAAGGGCTCGGTCGTGAATTCGGCCGATAGTTATCATAAGAGCAAAGTTACCTGAAAAGGGGCCTTGCTCTTTTATATTTAAACGGATGGTGTACAGAGTGGCTACTGCGAAAAGGGTTCGGACAAGTTAAGATAAAAAAACCGCTCCGAATTATTTTGAAAGATAATTCTTTTGGTTTCCTCCGTTTTTTAAGATTTCGCAAAAAGTGATTGCTGATTTTTTCGATTCCATTGAGTTTTCGGTAAAAAGAGCTTTCTTCGCAGTGTTTAATGCCTTAACCATTTGAAATTATGAAAACTCTGCAAGATTATGACTATGATTTTCAGGACGTAGTTCCTGTGATCGGAAAGTATCTGGACCTGCGTATAGATTGGGCGTTCAAGTATGTCTTTTCCAAGAAAGAGATTCTCCTTAAACTTCTGAATGACATTCTTCCTCCGACGATTACGGATCTGGAGTATCTGTCGAATGAAATCCCGGTACGGAGCGAGAAGGATAAGCGTTCCACGCTGGATGTTATTTGCGAAAGTCCGGGCGGGAAGTTCCTGGTGGAGATGCAACGCAGGCACACTGCGGATATTGACGACCGCCTGGCCTATTATTCGGCTTCCCTTGTCCACGGTCAGGTTAAACGCAAGGATGAGATCTACAATGTCAAGCACGTGTATGTGCTGTGTGTGGCCAGCTTCGTTCGCAGTCACCCGGAGGGTACGCCGAAGGATAAGATGTTGTTCTGCTACGACTATCGAGAGAACGAGACTTATGAGTTGCTGGAGAATGCAAAGACGTCGTTCTACTACCTGGAGCTGAGCAGGATGAAGGAGCCGGATTGGGAGAAGCTTCAAAAAAATCCGGAACGTTGGTGTTACCTTTTCAAAAATATGTCTAAATTCGCAAGTGAGAGAGCAGAGCCTAAAGATCTGCATGGATTCGAGGGGGTGTTGGATGCGGCCCGGGTGGACTGTCTCTCGCCGGAAGAAATGGATAATTATCAGGATATGCTCACTGCCGTGAAGAACGAGATTCGTTCTGCACATCAGTATGATATAAATCAAGCGGAGGCAAGAGGAGAAGCTAGAGAGAAAGTAAAGATAGTCAAGGCATTAAAATCTCTTGATGTCCCTGCAGATAAGATCTCTCAGGCTTCAGGTTTGAGCTTGGAGGAAATCGCCAAGTTGTAGTTCAGCAGTTATCGCGGTTTTTCTGCTTTATGTTGATTTCATTGCGGGGAAGGTCATGAGTGGCCTTCCCCGTGCGCAAAAGCGGCCTCCAGCGCCCCGGGGGCCTTTCGT
>CACZMF010000012.1 GCA_902782225.1 uncultured Bacteroidia bacterium
AAATCCGCATCTGATGGCATTCAGCATACTCGACAGTTTCCAGGCAAGCCCGAAGGAACGGCGGCGCAGGCATCTTCTGGTGCTGCTGGCCGCTATAGCTATAAGCTGGACTCTGTGGTGCATTGTGAGCCTTCCGTATTACCGTGATTTCAGCGGAGCCGCCTTCTGGAAGGAGATCGGAATCGACTTTGCCGAGCATATCGTAGAAGCCACGCTCCTTATTGAGCTATCGCTGCTGTTCTGCCTGGTGCTGGTGCGCTTTTTCTGGAACCGCATCAGGTCCTTTTGGCAGATGATAGCGATGCTGCTCATACTGGCGGTATTCAACATCCTGTGCGCGTATGGAGTGGCCGCTTTCTACAGGTGGGTGTACCCGGAGAATCCGACAGTGTTTTGGCGAGTGTTTTACTCCGACTCTGCTATGACATCGGTGCTCTCCACGGCGTGCCTGATATCGTTCCTGGTGAGCCGCCATCACGATGAAGAAATGGCAAAGCAAGAAGCTGAGGCTAAGGCCAGGGCGGAAGAGTTGATTGTCTTGCGTAGCAAGCTCGACAGCCTGGCACTCCAGGCAGACAACCATTTTGTGTTCAACAGCTTCAACACTCTATATAACTTGATTCCGGTAAATCCGGATGATGCGCAGAAGTTCACGCTTCATCTCTCAAGAATTTATCGATATCTGGTATCGAACACGGAGCGGCACCTGGTCCCGTTGAATGCAGAACTTGACTTTACGCGTGACTATATCGATATGTTGCGCTGGCGTTATCAAGGAGTCACTGCGGAGATTTCCCCTGAGCTTCAGAATGTTGACGGCTATGTGATTCCGGTGTCCGTGCAGATGCTTGTGGAGAATGCGCTCAAGCATAACAGTCATGGTGCAAAAAATCCTTTGAGCATCAAGGTGTATTCCGAAGGTGACAACATTGTGGTAAGTAACAATATCCTGCCCAGATACGATACTCCTGCTGAAAGCGGGCACGGACTGAGAAACCTGTCTGCCCGTTACAAACTGCTGAGCGGGCGCGATATAGTGATTGAGAAGACCGACGACTGCTTCAAGGTGAGTTTGCCGCTCCTCAGTACGGATGAAATGACCGACGATGAAAGCACTGATAATTGAAGACGAAGCCCTTAGCGCCCAGGCGCTTGAGGCGAAGCTGAAGAAACTTCGCCCGGGTATCGGGATACTCGGGACAACCAGCAGCATAAAGGAGTCCGTGGCGTTCCTGAAGGAGCACGGAGACGTAGATATCATATTCTCCGACATCCGCATCGATGACGGCCTTTCGTTCTCCGTGTTCGACAGGGTGCAGACAAGTGCGATGGTGGTGTTCGTTACTGGATTTGACGAATACGCCCTCAAAGCCTTTGATTACAACTGTGCCGACTATCTGCTGAAACCGGTTTCCGACGAGGATCTGGAGGATGCGTTGAAACGCTGCGAGGACCGTTCCGCCAGGCTGAGTCCGCAGGGTGTGAAGGAAATGTCTGAGGATATCCTCGCCCGAAAAGTGAATTACCGGAAGCGCCTTTTGCTTGAGCAGGGCTCGCTATCGCTTGTGGCCCCGGTGGAGAGCGTTTGCTACATTTCGGCCGACACTGGCGGGACAAAGGTGTTCTTGAAGGATTGCACCGCAGGTTACGTTGGTGAATCGCTGGCCCAGCTAATGGAAGAGCTTGATCCGGCCATGTTCGTGAGGGCGAACCGGCAGTATATTGTGGCGCTGGACGCCATTAAGGCCTTTGAGGATACAGTATCCAATCGGGTGTGTAATCTGCTGCTGAGAGAACCGTATGAAGGGGTTGAAATACAGATCCCGACATCTCGCAAGAAGGAACTGATGGGGCTGCTCTGGTGAGCGGCCTTTTTTGTTCAACTCCGGAAATGACATGTTCACGGCCGGAAATGACGGGTTCACATAGTATTAATTTGTTTTGCAATAAATGCAAATTACATTTGCAGCACTATGAATTTGCAAACGTTAGAAATGTTATGAAAAAAGCCCTTTTGCTAATTGCTGCAGTATGTTGTTTGGCTGCCTGCTCAGATGATTATTTTGGCATTGGTGTCAAGGTAGTTGATGAGGCGTTTACCGTAAATTACGTCGTCAAGAACGATACTGAATCACAGATTAAACTGGTCCCTCATAAGAATAACCTTACGAGTGAGATTATCATAGAGCCGGGCGGAACATACACGTACTGGCAAGAAATTATGTCCGGCACTCTTGAGCCAGGTAAGGTCGCATTGTTCCTGAGCGATTCTCTTGACATACATTTTAATGACCATGAAATTGCACACGTCATTTCCGGCACCGTGGATGCATCCCAGGCAGACCGCATGCTTGAAGCCTTGTGGATTTCGTCTGAAGACATGCACACGATGACTTTGACCATTAACGACACGTTGAAATACTTTTTATTGTAGGCGCATTTCCAGATATTCGATAATTCCTTCAACGTGGGTGTCGACGACAGCCTGTTTGCCGGCCCTGCTTTGAAGGAATTCTGGTGTAACATAGGTGTAAAAAAGAGCTGCCTTTAAAAGACAGCTCTTGTGCGGTACCCTACCCTGTCAAATTATCGAACTATTCTCCATGACATGCAGGAGATATATGACTTTGCCGTTTGGATGGAAGTCTATGAATAAAAACCGAGGGGATAGAGCAGAGTGCCTTGCGGCACGGCAAAAGCCTATCCTACTTCAGATACCGCTAATATCTGCGATAGTGGCTCTTTACCTTCTCAATCTTGCCACGTCGGCGTCGTTTGTACGAACGCACCTTGGCAAGCTTCAAAACCTTCACTCCAACGGAGATTTGAATCAGCGTCTGATTTGTTCTCATGGTGTTATGTATTAATGTTTGAATTGTATGAGAGAACAATCGAGGCTTGCATTCAGTACCTCCCCTCGGTTAAGGGCCTATTTGAAAAAAGAAACAGACACCCATTTAGCGGATAGATGTCTGTAACATTGTTCAAACATTAACTTTGAACATATCACCGCTACAAAGGTAATGAAAAATTTTCTTCCTGCAATAGTCTCTGACAGATTTTCAGCGACTTGCACATACGCAAAAGAGACAACCTCTTGCGAAGCTGTCTCTCGTGCGGTATCGTGCCAAATTATCGAACTTTTATCGAGGATTTCCTATCTATTGAAGAACTTTGCCGATATCTTTTATATGACAATGGGGAAAATGAAAACGCGTGAGGAGGTCCATTCTCCACGAATAAAATCCCGGAGTTCTCCATTATATGCGTTCAGATAATCGGTGAAGTCTTTTTCTAACGCGTCCCGTTCTTTCAGAACCGGAGGTTGGTACAACTTGGCAATCCATTTGCCAGACTCAGTGTCATACTTGAAACGGAAGAGATACCGCCCCTTCTCCAAACCATAACCATCTGTAGGAAAAGCCTTCAAATAAGTATCCAGCCTATTATCCTCCTGAGGTCCAAGGCCTGGGCGATTATGATAAATCTGACTGAGGGATGCCGTGCCCTGGGCAACCGAAACCACGATCTCCTCCTCGTAATCCCTGTTGAATCCCATGTGGACATAGCGGACCAATCCTCCTTTTCCAGCGATCATCTCATCGGAAAGCCATGATGCACAAACTTTTCCATTCCTGACATATTTTTCAAGAATCCCGCAGACAGTACCATAATCACATTCAGTGGCAACCTTTTCGGAAACGAGGTATTCTTCTCCGTCAACGACCTTCTCAACTATAAGGTCCTCGTCATATTTGACAACTTTTTCCAGATACAACATTCCGTCGGAAACAGACCAGTATGCTACATACCCCCTCCAATTCCCAGTCGAACGGCTTTCCCATCCAAGGATATCCCGTAAATGATGGTAGGTCAGAGAATCAAGCCTCTCTAGGGGCGCCCCCAAAAGCTGCCATTCTTCACCATCCAACACAATGATGTCACCCTCCTGACCTGTCCCCCACGAAATAGGACAAGCAAGTAGCACACAAAGGATTATGAGGAGGAATCGTTTCATTGTTGATTGCCCGCCAATTGTTCTTTATTGAGACTGACTGCAAAAAAGATACCCTATCCATTTCCGATAAAAAAAGGAGACAAGCTCTTGCGAACTTGTCTCCTCGTGCGGTAGGTGAGACTCGAACTCACACAGGCCAATGCCCACTACCCCCTCAAAGTAGCGTGTCTACCATTTCACCACTACCGCGATTATTTGGGACTGCAAAATTAAGCATATTTAGGGAAAACGCAAAAAATATTTTCACTAACTTTGTGGAAATGACGAAAATGTTGCGTTTGGAGGTCCCCGGAGGGGGAGAAAAGGTGCTGCTGCACAGTTGCTGCGCCCCATGTTCGGGCGCGGTGCTGGAGTGCCTTGTGGCCAACGGAATAAAGCCGGTGGTGTTCTTCAGCAACTCTAACATAGTCCCCCGGGAGGAGTATGAACTCCGTCTCGGGGAACTCGTGCGGTACTGCAAGGAGCTGGACGTGCCGCTCGTGGAGGACGACTACGACCACGAGGCCTGGCTGGACTTCGTGCTGCAAAAGAGTCCGGAGGAGCTGGCGGCGGCGCCGGAGAGGGGGGCGAGGTGCCTGAACTGCTTTAAGTTCAGGCTGCTGAGGGCGGCGCAGTATGCCGCCGCGAACGGCATCCCCGTGCTCACGACCACGCTCGCCTCTTCCCGTTGGAAGAGCCTCGAGCAGGTGGACGAGGCCGGCCGCTGGGCCTGCGGGGAGATGCCCGGTCAAGCCGGGCATGACGTGGTGTTCTGGCCGCAAAACTGGAGGAAAGGCGGGTTGCAGCCCCGCCGGGCAGAGATCATCTGCGAGCAGGGGTTCTACAACCAGACCTTCTGCGGCTGCGAATTCTCCAGAAAACTTTAACTGACAGTGTCAAGGGCGGCGGCTTCGGAGGCGGCTTCGGGCTCGTCGAGTTCGCCCGAGGCCCAGTCGATGAGCTTGCTGAAAGCGCCGGTGAGCTTGTCTGCAAGGTCGGTGTCGCCGGCGTCCTTGAACACGTCGGCGAGGAAATAGACATAGCTTCCGCACATATCGAACTCGTTCTTCCCGAACTCGAAGAATTCCAGATAGAAGCGAGTGGACTCCAGCAGGTCGGCGGCCATCAGCGCGCCGAGCTCGCGGGCCTTGTTGACCTCGCCCAGGTCGTAGTAGGCCTCGACCATGCCGATGACGATGTAGTCATTGGTGGACATTCCCAGAGGAATACCTTCCAGCGGGAAACGGTGCATCACCTCGCGGCCCTTGTCCAGCATTTCGACGGCCCGGTCGTTCTGGCCGAGCTTCATGAAGGCCTTGGCGGCGTTGAGGAAAATCACGCGCGGAGCCATCACCCCGAGGTTGGTGTAGATGTTCTGGTAGTCGATGAACCAGCCGTCGGCCGAGAGGGCGTCCCAACGGTAGACCTGCGTCATCTTGCGGTAGAGCTCCTCAGCATCCACGAAGCCGATGTCGGTGGTCGTAATCTTGTTGCGTATGGGCACGAACTTGTAGGAGTAGCCCTCATAGACCAGGTAGTCCTTGATGCCGATATTGATGTCGCCGCCCATGTTGAGCATATGCAACGGCCTGTCCCACTTGTAGTTGCTCAGGAAGTCGAGCATGAAGATCTCGGGCTTGGTCAGGTAGTCCTTGCCCTTGGGTATCTCCAGCACTATATGGTCCGGAATCATATCCGCAAAGCGCGCGTCCAGGATGCCGGAAGCGATGACGTTCTCCTTGATCACGGGCACCACCATCTTGCGTGACGCTATGTAATCCATCTTGCGCCCGCTGCTCATCGGCACCTTCACGTCCGGATGCTTGAACAGCTTCATCACGTCCGCGATGTCCATCTCCTGCCCGCGGGAATCCACCACCGGCACGTATTCATTGGTGCCGTAGAGGTACTGCTCCGGCCCCACGCCCAGAGCGAGCGGCGCCGACTCGTTGCAGGCCCACTTCATCTGGTCGATGTGCCAGTCGGTGCCCAGCAGCGAGGTGTTGCAGATACGCACGTCGGTGCGCACGTTTTCGACCTCCTGTGCATACCAGACCGGGAAAGTGTCGTTGTCGCCGTGGGTGATCAGTATGCCGTTGGGGCCCACCGACTCAAGGTAGTTGCGGGCCATTTCCACGGCGGTGCGGCGGCCCGAGCGGTCGTGGTCGTCCCAGTTCTGGGCGGCCATCAGCACGGGCACGCAGAGGCACACGGCACTGAGTCCGGCGGCCAGCGCGAGCGAACCGCGGCCCTTGGCGGCCTCGCCGATCCAGCTGTAGAGCGCCGCCACCGCCATTCCTATCCACACGCAGAAGAAGTAGAAGGAGCCGGCGTAGGCATAATCACGCTCGCGCACCTGGTAGGGAGGCTGGTTGAGGTAGAGCACGATGGCTATTCCGGTCATGAAGAACATCAGGAAGGTCAGCCAGCAGCCCCTCTTGTCGCGGTCGAACTGGAAGAAAAGGCCCAGCAGGCCCAGCAGCAGCGGCAGGAAGTAATAGTGGTTCTTGCCCTTGTTGCCGGCGAGCGTGGCGGGAGCGGAACTCTGGTCGCCGAGGCGTATCTCGTCGATGAAGCGCACGCCGCTCTCCCAGTTGCCGTGGAAGATGTTGCCCGGGGTCGGGGAATGTATCTCGTTCTGCCGGCCCACGAAGTTCCACATGAAGTAGCGCCAGTACATCCAGCCGAGCTGGTAGTCGAAGAAAAAGAACAGGTTGGCGCCCATCGTGGGCTTGCGGTCGGTGGCGCCGCGCACCGCCTTGCCCTTGCCGCCCGTGTAGGCGCGGTAGAACTCTTCGTACTTGCCGTCGGGCGAGCTGCTCCACATGCGCGGGAACAGCATCTTGCCGGAGGCCTTGTACTCGGCATCCACGGGGCCGTCCACGTGCTTGTACTTGCCGCCCAGCGGCGCCCAGTACTTGCTGGACTTCAGGTCATAAGGGGCGTCGTAGTACTGGCCGTAGAGCAGGGGCGTGCTGCCGTACTGCTCGCGGCTCAGGTAGCGCACCAGCGTGAACGCGTTGTCGGGCTGGTACTCGTTGGTCGGAGTTTTCGCACAGGAGCGGATAATGTCGATGCTGAACACCGAGAAGCCGATGGTGATGGTGGTCACGCACAGCAGGGCGGTGTTGAGGAACACCTTCCCGCGCTTCTGCGTGGCGAAGAGCCCCCAGAAGCAGAGGGCCAGCAGGGCCACCATGAAGAACGCGGCGCCGCTGTTGTAGGGCAGACCCAGCGTGTTCACGAAGAACAGGTCGAAATAGGCCGCCAGCTTCGGCAGGTACGGGATGTAGAGGAACACCAGCAGACCCAGGATCACCACGCCCACCAGCATTATCTTGCAGAGCTCCCAGAACGTGAACGGGCCCTCCTCGCGGCGGCGGTAGTAGAACATGAACACCAGCGCCGGGATGGCCAGCAGGTTGAGAAGGTGCACACCTATGCTCAGGCCGTTGAGGAACGCGATCAGCACCACCCAGCGCAGCGCATGCGGCTCGTCGGCGCGGTCGTACCACATCGTCATGGCCCAGAACACCACGGCGGTGAAGAGCGACGACATGGCATAGACCTCACCCTCCACGGCGGAGAACCAGAAGGTGTCGGAGAAGCAGTAGGCAAGCGCGCCCACGAGGCCGGAGCCGATCACGGCCACGGCGCCTCCCACGGTGTCCGTCTTCACGATGCGCTTTGTCAGCCACACTATGGTCAGATACAGGAAGAATATAGTCAGCGCGGAGCACAGGGCACTCATCGCATTCACGAGGACGGCGGCGTGCATGTTGTCGCCGAACATCGTGAAGAAGCGCGCAAACAGCTGGAATACAGGGTTTCCCGGGGGGTGTCCCACCTCCAGCTTGTAGGACGATGCGATGAATTCGCCGCAGTCCCAGAACGAAGCGGTGGGCTCGATGGTGAGCAGGTAGGTGACGGCCGACACCAGGAATGCCGCCAGGGCGGCCAGGCGGTGCCAGAGCGTGAATTTTTTATCTGTCATTTCAGTCTTCATCGGGCAGTACGATCTGTTTGTATTGGTTCTTGCGCTTCATCCAGCGCTCGCGGGCGAACTGCTGCATGTCGGTGACGGTGTCGGACTCGTCGATGATTTCCATACCGAGTATGGTCTCGATGATGTCTTCGAGGGTGATGATGCCCTGGAAGCAGCCGTAGTCGTCGATTATCAGGGCGATCTGGTCCTTGGTCTTGAGCAGCGATTCCCATATGTCGGACACGCTGGTCTCCTCGTGGAAAGCGGCTATCTGGCGCTTGATGGAGCCCAGGCGGGTGTCGAATTTGTCTTCGGCGAGGTTCTCGAGCACGTCGTAGCGCAGCACGTAGCCGGTGATGAATTCCTGGGAGTCGGAATACACCGGGATGCGGGAGTAGTGGGAGAGTTCTTCGCGGCGGTAGAAGGCCTTGAGCGTCATATTTTCGGGGGCGGTGGACGCCACCACGCGGGGGGTCATCACGTCGTAGGCCTTGATGTCGTCCAGCTTCATGATGTTCTGGATGACTTTGTTTTCGCTGTTGTCAAGCACGCCTTCTTCCTCGCCGATATTGGCCATTGCGGACACTTCTTCGCGGGAGATGGTGGTGTCGGCTTCGTCGTCGGAGATGGTGCGGCGGAGCTTCTCGATGAGCCAGACCACGGGGAAGAGAATGATGGTCAGGAGCTTCATTATCCTGGCGAGCCAGAGGAGGTCTTTGTAGTGGGCAGTGCCTATGGACTTGGGGATGATTTCCGAGAACACGAGGATGAGGAGCGTCATCAGGGCGCTGATGATACCGAACCAGTGGTCGCCGGAGAGCTGGGTGGCCTGGTGGCCAACCGCCGCTGCGCCGAGGGTGTTGGCTATGGTGTTGAGCGACAGGATGGCCGAGAGGGGCCTGTCGGGCTCGGTCTTGTATTTCAGGAACAGCGGGGCGTTGCGGTCGCCTTCTTCTTCCTTCATCGTGATGTACGATATGGGGGTGGTCATCAGCACCGACTCCAGCAGGGAGCACAGGAACGAGACGGCCATCGTCAGAAGAAGGTATATGATTAACAATGTCATAAATCCTCAGTTTAACCCACAAAGTTAAAGATTATTCCTGTAAAACAAAAAAAGCCCGACGCAAAGCTATCCCGCTGATTGCCAGCTGAAAGCGCAATCGAGGGGGTGTTATTCCTGCACCCCCTCGATTATATAATCGCCTAACTATGAAGTCGTTGACTTTGCGCGACTCTATTTGTAACTTCCCATAAACAGGATCGTACCGGTGGTCTTTTCCTCGATGGCAAAGAGGAAAGGATGGTCGGCGATGAATGCCACGGGCTTCGGCGGCTCCGGTCCAGCGCTGGAGGCCATCATTCCGACAGACACAGCGGCAGCCTCGGTGCCGGTTTCGTTCACATTGATCTTCGCCACCTGCTTCACACAGTCCACAAACAGCGATTCTTCGCTCATCCTGGAGAAATTCGCTGCAGGTGAGAACATATTCTTAATCCCCAGTGTCGCAAGCACACCGTTGAGGACTTCGTCTAGTTCCACTTCAAATTTGGGCATCTTGATATAGGCATACTCAGACTTGAGAGAGGACTTCATATTCGCCCATGCGTTCTTGTCGAGTTTGCCCAGCAGCTGGGTGGCGGACACTCCCTTGTCGGGAAGCAGGATGTACATACAATAGTTGCCTGCCTTCACATAGCTTGATCCGTATTCCATCCTGAGCGCGCTGAACCCATCCTGTTTTGCATACATGAAGTCATTGGGATCACTCTTCATCATCATTTCCTTGCGCACCTTTCCGTCGGCTCCGGTGAACTCCCCTTCAGCAGTAAAGTAATCATCAAACGGGATCATCCACTGGGCCTTGAAATACAGGGCGTTCATCAGTATGGCACGGATGGCGGGGTCGACATCATTGAGCACCTTTTCGATCACACCGTTGGTGTGCTCCGAAGCCCACTTGTTCACGTATCCGGCAACATCCTGAGTCGCGAAGTCCAGGTTGAAAGCGCTGGCGTCGTAGTAGTTCTTGACTGACTTGCGGTAGCTCTCGAGGAGTTTGAAATCCTTGTTCAGGACTGCCACGTTAGCGATTTGAAGCACCTCGTCTTTCGATGCTGCCTTGGAAGCAAGCACCATGAGGTCCCGGCAGAACTCGTTGATTTCCTGCTGGCTGTCCGGGCCGAAGCCAAGGCTGGTGCAGATTTCCTGGCGGGTCGCTCCGTCTGCTCCTTCGGCGATCATGCCGAGCAGGTAGGCGAGGCTCACGGGTGAAAAGACATAGCTGTCGTTTCCCTTCTTTTCGTCCATAAGCCCGGCGAAGGAGAACGCAAAGGCATTCAGCGCTGACACCTTCTCCTTCTGTGCAGAGGTCAGTGCCGCGGGAGCTTCACTTGACAGGAAATCATACGAAGGAAGTCCGGCTTCAGGATCGTCTTCCTGAGGCTCGTCGTTATTTTCGGGATTTTGCGGAGTGGGGGTCTCCGGCTCTTCGTTGTTGTTGGTCGAAGGTTGCTCCGGAGTTTCGCCCTGGTTGTTATCCTGGGCAGGATTCTCCTGCTCGGTGGCCGTCTGAGGCTCTTGCACCTTCTCGATCTCCTGCTTTTTGTCGCATCCCAACACCAGCAGTCCGATGGCTATCGCGGCCAAGAAAAGTTTGAAAGTTTTCATAAAGTTCTCCTTTTTTGCAAATATACATTTTTTTTACAACAATTGACTATTGCAGATATTACTAAGGGGCGTCTACTGCAAAATTATGCACAACTTCTCTTTTGATTGAATAGTTATAATGTGATACGATCCAGTCAGCATTTAAATTATACCATATAGTAGTCATCTGTGTTGAATCATAACGACCACTCCAACCCCAATTAATTGTTACGAAACGTGATTCTTGTAATGGACCGAACTTCCACCATGTTGTTACATAATTACCAAGGTCGTCATAGTAATTATATTGGTAAAGATAATGATCTTGACTATACTTATACCCATCTATTACTACTGCATGGCCACCGCTACCTGGAGATACGATTCCAATTATAAGTGGTAGTGATTCATCATAAACATCCGATTCGCAGATATCTATCAAATCGCTATAATCATTATGGAATGATGTACATTCACAGGTATAACCGTAGTTTGGAAATACAGTGGGTGCGTGGAATAGATTTGCCCCGGTTCCGTTTCTTGTATAACCGGCAAAAAAATGTATCCCTAAATCAAGCAATAACGCAGATACTTCTTCAAAGCCACTAGAACTCCATGCGAAATGTGCCATATTATTCCAATTAGATGATGAGAGCCCGTAAAAAGTAACGTCACTAGGAGATAGATTAATTCCTATTTCATTAGATGGTATATATGCATTGCAAATAGCACCCGCGTACACTGCCGGGTAGGTGTTAAAATGCTGGTTTAAATAGTATATTACCTGCCCCGCGGCAACAGGAACACACCCGCAGTAGCAGTGCCTTGTGAGTGTACTATCCATATACGGCATACAGCAGTTCCACAAAGAATCTTGTCCCCAATGGGTAGCCAGTAGTGGCCCCACGCTGCGTGTTTCGTCATTCACCAAAGACGAATCAACCAGAACAGCAGTATACAATGAATCTAGATGTGCCGGTCCGCCACCACCGGGCCAAGACCTGTTTCCATCCCACGTATCGTTGAACAATTCTGAGCCCCTGAACGAGTTGTCGTGCATCGCCGAAGACAACGACTTTTCCAATTTCATCATAAACTCGGAAGCATCTGGATTACTCTTCAAGTCTTCATAACTAATTCTACCGGAATCAGATTTCATCAAAATCTTTGAAGCCTTGCGTACACCGGAGAGCAACTCCCAACCATTCTGGTAGTTAACCAAATACATAACCGTATCATTTTTGGATACAATCGGCTGTATTCTAACGTCAGAAGATTTAGTATTGGGGTGTGTATTATTGTTCTCAACATAAGAATATACATCCGCAAGAGTTACATTCGGACGAGACTTCTCATTTTTAAATATCAAAGAAGGAGCAGTTGGAACAGTCTTGGTGCACGCACAAAGAGTAATCAATATTATAATTGACGAAAAAAAAGAAAATCTTTTCATAGTATTCATTTTTTAATTGGAACCAATAGAAAACCGTCCAAGATAGGTATTCCCGTCAGAGGAAGAAAAATAGATATAAAAATCTCCCGGGTATTCAATAAAGGGAATAATGGCATCAGGGTTTGAACCGTCAACTATAGTTTGGAGGATTATACCAAAATCAGAGTGTTCTATAACGACGGAAACATTGCCAAGGTCACCGCTGAAATTGAGATGTATTACACCATCCTCAACAAATCCGGAAATTGGAACAATTGAGGGAAGCCTTGGAATTCCGCCATTATTATCGTCAGAAATACCAGGATTAATAATGATAGGTTCTTGAGCAAAAGAAGTGTTGGTTTTTACAATGCCAATGAAGATTGTGGACAAAACCAAGATGAATTTTAGATACTTTTTCATAATGTATAGTTTTTTTGCAAAGTTACGGGGTTGATAAGTCATATGCAAAAAAATAACTTATAAACGCCTTTGTAACTTATTGATAATCAATGGTATATTTTTTCGAACTTACAAACTCGAAAAAAGAGTAGAAAAACGAGTGTAAGAGGCTGTTATTGTGATGAAAACAAGTTATATTTGTTTACACTAAAGCGTATTGTTTCTATGAGACCTTTGTTGTTTGTTTTAGGATTGATTGTTTTGATTTGTTCTTGCCAGTCTGCCGGGTTAAAGCAGCTGACGGAGATTGAAGGTTACATCCAGGAAGACCATAAGAAGGCTTATCAGGAGCTGTCTGAAATCAAGCAAGATTCCAAATCGACGAAAGAGGAAAAAGCGCTCTATTCCCTTCTCTGGTCGATGGCGTTGGACAAGAACTATATAGATGTCAAGTCTGATTCTCTGATAGCTCCGGCCGTAAAGTATTATTCCCGCTACGGTAGCAAGCAGCACAGATTCTTGGCATATTACTATGCCGGCCGCGTCTTTGAGAATGCCGGAGAGTATAATGATGCACTGACATATTATATGAAGGCAGAGCAAAGTATAGACAAAACTATATCGAAGGAGTATCTTGTAAGGCTATATACGGCAAAACAGCGCTTGTACTACAGGCAGTATGCTTATGATAGAGCAATTGAGCAAGCACAGAAGGCAAGGAGTATTTCAAAGACGCTGGAGAATCCACAGTACTATTTGAGGAACACATTGGATGTTGCATTAATGTATTCCATAAAGGAGGAGAATTCTAAATCTGATTTAATTCTTGACTCTCTAGGCGTATGGATTACTGATCATAACGTTCTCTGCCCGTCTACGTATTATTCATCCCTGATCAGGTCGGCAGTTGGAAATAACAGTGACACGGTACTCATAGATTCGCTATATTCTGCGTATGAGAAGCAGTGCAAGAATGAGCGTATTCAGGAAGATCCTTTAATATCTGCTCTTGTAAACAAGGCACGCGGAGATTATAATGCAGCTATTTCATCATTGTCTTCTTCTGTCCCCGATAACACGTTTAAATCAATATCATACTATTCAATACTGTATTTATCCCATAAAGCACTTGGACACTACAAAGAGGCTCTTGAAAATTTTGTAGAATACCAGAAAACGGTTGAAAAGCATACAATGTCCATTTTCAACAACGACACCCGTTTTCTTGAAGAACGCTATAAAAACGAGCTGGTGAAGGAACGAAACATCAGGAGGACAATGGTATTGATAGCGTTGATTCTCGTTTTGGTTGCCGTTATAGTTGTCGTTGTTGTTACAGGAGTCAAGAGGAAGCAAAGATACGATGAAGAGCTCGAGAGCGCACGAAGCGAATATGAATTCCTGAAAGAAGTCATGAACAGCCCCCACGAAGGGCCGGATGGTGTTCAAAAGGCCCTGGAAAGCCGCCTGCAGGCGTTGCGGCCGTTTATAAGGAAAGACCAGTGGCTGCCGTCGCCGGACGTGGTCCGACAGTTAAGAAAGATGAACGAAGCCAATCTTGAGATGTTCCGATCTGTGGGCCTGATCTACGCAATGACATACCCGGAGTTCGTTGCCGAGTTGGTTAAATATGGCCTGAGTTCCGAAGAGATAGGACTTTGCGCTATGTATCTATCGGATTACAGTACGAAAGAATTGCCGAAGACCTCGAAGTCCGGCAACATCTATCTGATCAACGGAGAGATCCGCAAGAAACTCCAGATCCCGGCCAACGGCGAAAAGCTCGGCCACTGGCTGCAGAATCTGTTCGTGTCGGTCTATAAAAGGTGAGCTAAGTTTGCGTAGAACTTAAGTAAGTGTTTACCTGCGATACTATCCACCAAAATCGGAGAAGAAATCGCCTCAACCAACATCCACTCCTGGCTCAAGAAGCAATTTGCAGAACATTGAACGACGAAGGATGCTAAACCATTATTCAACTATTCTCTTCGTCTCCAGGGCTGAGTTCTGAAGAAATAGGATTATTCGCTAAATAAATGGCGATATCAGGAAAATAGTAGGACCATCCGCAGAAAAAGAAATTTTTCGGGTAAAGAATCGTTGTCAATATTTTTTCTGTTTCGGCAGGTTATTATAAAAATCAGCAAAATCTTACACCCGCTGGTGTTGACGCCATTGCCGGTCCAACTCTTCTGTTCATCTTTGCAATGTATGGAGCCGCTGCCCGTGAACTGGTCCGGGAGCGTTAAACTCCCCGACCAACTTGATTATGGATACTTCTTCCACCAAAGTCGTATGTCACAGTGGAACTGCCCAAGTTCAGCAAGAGCGTGGAAGAACTCGAGACAGTTGCAGATAAACTCTTCTACACGTTTACGCACATTTCAGAAATGGAAGAGCGGCCGGCCTCTTTTTCAGAAAAAGTCTTGGTAAAGTTATTTGAATTGTGTAGGTTTGCAAATATGACACCTGAAGAGCAATACATATATATTCGTACCCTTATGGCGGAGGTTGATGCACGCAGCCAGAGGCGCACAGAAATCAACAAGGCAACGGCAGAGGCAAGGGCAGAAACAAAAGCTGAGACAACGGCAGAGATTGCCAGATCATTACGTGAAAAGGGAATCCCAACCCCCACTATTGCCGAAGCTTGCGGCCTGACTGAGGAACAGATTTTAGCATTATAGGTTTTGTCCAGAGAGGGTAGAGACCTTCTACCACAGAAAGGAAATTGCTCCTTAGGGCAAAATTATCAGACTGATTATCAATTAATTAAGCGATCAGGGGGGGGTGCCGAAATGGCACCCCCTTAATCATGCAATCGCCTGGTAATAAAGCTGTTGGCTTTGCGCGACTCTATTTGTAGCTACCCATAAACAGGATAGTGCCGGTGGTCTTTTCCTTGATGGCAAAGAGGAAAGGATGGTCGGCGATGAATGCCACGGGCTTCGGCGGCTCCGGTCCAGCGCTGGAGGCCATCATTCCTACGCCGTCGCCACCAGCGAGAACCAGCGCGCCGAACTCCAAGCCCTCATCCCCGGCACCCAGATAGTCATCGTCATCGACCACAACTACAGCGAATAGCCTCCCCGCGCCCCGCCAAGAGCGGATTCAATTATTTCGATGAATTGGGGCGAAACACCGTTCGCCACCGCCAGCTGCCTGAAGTTACCGAGAGCGTCTTTAACCTTTTCGATGTACTTTATAGGGTTCTTTATGTCGTTTTGTGAGGCAAAGGCAAGCAGGTCCGATACCGTGATATCCTCATGCTTGCCCATCACGGAGAATTCGTGAAACCTCTCCGGAGATGTGGGGGTCCTGAAGATGAAGCAGAGGTCGTAGGCGGGGGCAATATGCCATGATCCGTCCTTTTCCATTATGAAAGAGAAGTTCTTGGCATGGTCGTCAGTGTTGTTGGAAAGTATGTTGAATACCAGCCTCAGGAACAGTTCATCAATTTCATCCTGAGGTATGGAAAGTTGCCTGGCTGTGGAAAAGAGGTTTTCGTAGCAATACGCTTCCGGATTAACGGCAGCGAGGGTCTGGGTGAATATTTTTTCTCCTCCTCGCCGGTCGAAGCGCTCGGTCAGGAAATGGTTGACGCCTTCCACCTTTATCAATCGCGACGGCATCATCGTGATACCGGCACCGGTCGCAAGATCGTACCATGTTTTTTCAATTTCTGAAATACAGAACTCCGGGGTGTTGAACTTAAGTATGTAATACCTTCTGTCCCCTTTTGCGGAGGTCTGTCCGGAAAAGATATTCCCCTCTTCATCCATGGCAATTATTGCCTTTTTGAAGCGACCGCCTGCAGATGTACCGACGGCCATAAGAGCTTTCTGCGTGAGGGTTTCATCCGGGGATATGACAGCATGCTCCCGGTCCTGCTCAATTTTCTTTGCAAGGTCGTATAGTTTGGGTATCAACAGCCTCTCGCTTGCGCTGAATGCATCTTCGCTGCACGGGGCAAACTCCAGCGCACCCATTGCCCGGTTGCCGACGAAGGATAGCTTCGCCAGCGGGGTCTTGTCTTTTTCGTGATAATGATGTTCGGCGAACCATTGGTCGAAGAGGGTGTTGCCCCAGTCGTCCGGAAGCGAATCAGCAATGAATGGAGGCAGTTTTTGATATTTCGCGGAGTCTGTGTTACCATAGATAGCAAAACGCGCCAACGGGCTCTTCGACGAAGCCGTCAAAGGGGCGATATCAAGCCCGGAATTAAGATACTCCCTGGAAAAGAAGAAATACGAGTTGCCCTTAACCGGGTTCCAGCAAAGCTGCCCGATTTCCTGCCCCCACAGTATGACACTCAGCCTGCCAGTATCAATAATCTTTGCCATTTTGCGTCCTTCTTACTCTGTGTTGTTGTTTTGTGGCCGTCAGATATGGATTGGCTGGTTGCTCTGGAATCAAGTCATCAATACGGTCCAACAGGCCGACCGGACGGAGCATAGCCATCAAGTTGTTGATGTTCATATTTGTAATCGTCCCTGTCTCAAACTTGTGGACCGTTGAGACCGATACACCTGCGGCCTTGGCGATGTCTCCTTGGGAAAGGTTCATGACAAGCCTGTAATCCTTGTATCTCAATCCAAGCATCTGCAAAATCTGCGAGTTCGAGTATTTCTTTAGGTCCATAATTATAAATATTTCTTTATGCAAATATAATTAATTATAGTTTAATAGCAATATTCAGTATTAAAATATATTTTGTTATAATTTAATTGCTAATGATTAGAGTCTTCGCAGCACCAAGCGTCTAACCGACACTGGCAAATAACTCAAAAAAAATTAAAAATATATTGTTTTTCAATAATTATTTGTTATATTTGCAAAAATTAAAACGAAAAACAATATGGTTGAATGGTGGAACTCTCTTAGCACTATGATGAAAATCCTCTGGGCGATCACCCTTTCTGCATCGCTGATTTTCGTCATCCAAAGCATTATGACCTTCCTCGGAGCCGATTCCGGTTCCGATTTCGACACCTCTGCCGATGCCTCGGGCGCAGATGCCCCCGACCTGACGGTGGACGGTGTGGATGCAGCCGACGCCGGCCACGGCACCGGCCTGGGCCTCCTGACCTTCCGTAATTTCGTGAATTTCATCATCGGTTTCGGCTGGTCTGCCATCTTGCTCAAGGACGCCATCCCCTCCACCACCTTGCTGCTGATTATCGCAATCGCGGTGGGTGTGGCCCTGGTGTTCCTCGTGATGACTCTTTTCCGCTGGCTCGGCAGCATGCAGCAGTCCGGCAACATCAACGTCTTCAAGTCCGCCGTCGGATGCGAAGGCAAGGTGTATCTCGCCATCCCCGGCCAGCGCTCCGGCACCGGCAAGGTGCAGATCACCATCAATGAGTCCGTGCGCGAGTACGATGCCGTGACCGACGGCCCCACCCTTCCCACAGGCGCCGCGATCCGTGTGGTCGAGGCCGTGGGCAGCGAGACGGTGCTCGTGGAAGCAATTGAATCAATAATCATCTAACACATACAACTATGCCACTTTATCTCATCCTTATCATCGTATTTGTCCTGTTCGTGACGTTTGCGGCCATCCTCCGCAGATACCGCAGGTGCCCTTCAGACCGTATCCTCGTGATTTACGGTAAGACCGGAAGGTCCTCTTCCGCAAAGTGCGTCCACGGCGGCGCGGCCTTCATCTGGCCGGTCTTCCAGGATTACTCCTACCTCGACCTCAAGCCGATCAGCATCGAGTGCAACCTGACCAACGCCCTTTCCAAGCAGAACATCCGCGTGGATGTGCCCTGCCGCTTCACCGTGGGTATCAGCACCGAGCCCGAGGTGATGACCAACGCTGCAGAAAGGCTCCTGGGCCTGAGCACCGACAGCATCCAGAGCATCGCCACCGATATCCTCTTCGGCCAGCTGCGTCTCGTCATCGCCACGATGGACATCGAGGAAATCAACGCCGACCGCGACAAGTTCCTCGCCAGCGTGTCCGCCAACGTGGAGGCCGAACTCCGCAAGATCGGACTCAAGCTCATCAACGTGAACGTGACCGATATCCGCGACGAGTCCGGCTACATCGAGGCCCTCGGTAAGGAAGCCGCCGCAAAGGCTATCAACGACGCGAAGAAGAGCGTGGCCGAGCAGAACCGTTTCGGTGAGATCGGTAAGGCCGAGGCCGACAGGGACAAGGACATCCGTATCGCCGAGACCACCAGGGACACCCGTATCAAGACCGCCGAGGCCAACGCCCACGCCGTCGAGGGTGAGAACCAGTCCAAGATCACCATCGCCAACTCCGACGCGGCCCGCCGCGAGAAGGAGGCCGAGGCAGCCCGCATAGCCGTGGCCGCTGAGAAGGTGCAGGCCGCAAAGGCCCTCGAAGAGGCCTACAAGAGCGAGCGCGACGCCGAACTTGCCCGTGCCGCGAGGGAAGAGGCCACCCGCAAGGCCAACGTCGTGGTGCCCGCCCAGATTGAAAAGGAGAAGGCCATCATCGACGCCGAAGCTGAAGCCGAACAGATCCGCCGCAAGGCGAAGGGTGAGGCCGACGCCATCTACGCCAAGATGGATGCACAGGCCCGCGGTGTCCTCGAAATCCTCACCAAGCAGGCAAGCGGTTTCCAGCAGCTCGTGGGTGCCGCCCAGGGCGATGCCCAGAAGGCCGTGCTGATGATGATCGCGGACAAGCTGCCCGAGCTGGTGAAGACCCAGGTCGAGGCCGTGAAGGGCATCAACATCGACAAGGTGACCGTCTGGGACGGCGGAAAAGGCGAGAACGGGAAGACTGCCACGGCCAACTTCGTGTCCGGCCTGATGCAGTCCGTACCGCCTCTGCAGGATCTCTTCAAGATGGCCGGAATGGAGCTCCCCAACTACCTGAAGGGCGAGGCAAAGCCCGAGGAAGCAAAGCAGGAGGAGAACTGATATGATTGTGATCAATCTGGACGTGATGCTTGCCCGGAGGAAGATGTCCTCCGGGGAGCTTTCCGAGAAAGTGGGCATCTCGCCGGCCAACATATCGATTCTCAAAACCGGAAAAGCCAAGGCGATACGCTTCTCGACCCTTGACGCGCTTTGTGCCGCCCTCGACTGCCAGCCCGGCGACATCCTCGAATTCAGACCAGGCAACTAAGCCCCGACCTGCGTTTTTCGCAATCGTCTGATAATCAATCCCTTCTATGTCTCCTATGCTCCAAACGGCGCATAGGAGATTTGCTTTTGCTTGATAATCAGCGGCTTACAAAAAACGGAATGGCGGACGCGGCGGCAGATGCAAGATTCCGCTATGTTGTGGATTTAATAGTTGAATATTGGTTTAGCATCCTTCGTCGTTCGACGGGACAGGGTGGCCCGATCTCCGGGCCGCCCTGTTCAATGTTCTGCAAATTGCTTCTTGATAGTCAGCGAGATCGTTTTGCTGCTTGCTTTAGGTGCTGGCAGGGCGGCAGCCGGAGGAGTAGTTGCAACCGAAAACCAGTGGCCGCCCGTGGCCACTTGAACGGGAGGGGCCCGCCGCGTAGCGGTGGGAGGGATGGAGCGAAGCGGAAGGTTTTCGGTGCAACTACTCCTCCGGCAAACTAAGCCCCTACGGCACGGGGTCGTAGCCGGAGCCGCCCCAGGGGTGGCAGCGGAGGATGCGGCGAAGGGCGAGCCAGCCGCCTTTGAAAGGGCCGTACTTCCGGAAGGCCTCGAGGGCGTACTCGGAGCAGGTGGGGGTGAAGCGGCAGCTGGGCGGGGTGAACGGAGAAATGCAGAACCTGTAGAAATGGATCAGCAGGATGAACGGCGCAGAGAGCACCCTTTTCACGATATCCCACGCCTTCATTTCCCGGAAAACCTTTTAAGCAGCGACCCCACTTCCTCGAAAATCACTGCGGAATCCACCACCTCAGGGGCCGAATACACAAAGAGCATGTCGTGCCCGGGAGGAAGGAGCTCCTTCTGCAGGCGGTACGACTCCCGCATCCGGCGTTTGAGAAGGTTGCGCTTGACGGCACGCTTGAAGTAGCGCTTCGGCACGGACACCATTATCCTGTTTATATCCAGGCCGTTCTCCTGCAGGCAACAACAACGCAGGTGGGGCGTCTGGCTCCACCTGCCGCTGCCCGTCAGGCGCGCTATTGCCGTCCTGCCGGACAATCTCTCCTCTTTGGGAAGGGTCGCCGCCATCGCGCAATCAGTTGGACTGCTCCAAAAAAATGTCGATGGCTTTCGATGCCGACGGAATGTCGGTGTTGGGACCGCCGGTCACGGCCACCTCGAGGCCTGCCTCGGCGAGGGCCTTGGCGATGCTGCGGCCGTAGGCGATGATGGCAGTATTCCCCTGCTTGAAATCGGGGAAACTGGCATAGAGCGACTTAAGGTCGGCGGGGTTGTAGAGCACCATGGCTCCGTAGTCGGTGAGATTGAGGCCGGTGAGGTCCTGGGACACGGACTTGACCATCACGGACACCGTGAAATCCAGGCCCGCCGCCTCGAAGAGAGAACGGACAGTGCTCGTGCTGGCCTCGGCGGAAGTGGTGATAAGGAATTTCTCCCCCTTGTGCTTGGGCCCGATCAGGGACACTATCGACTGGGGCGTGCCGTCTCCGAAGAATATCTTGCGTTTGCGGTACACCACGTGCTTCTGGAGATAAAGGGCCACGAGCTCGGTCGTGCAGAAATATTTCATCGTCTCAGGCACTTTGAAACGCATCTCGTCGCAGAGCATAAAGTAGGCGTCGATGGCGTGCCTGGATGAAAAGACAATAGCGGTATAATCGGGAAGATTGATACGCTGGCTGCGGAATTCCTTCGGAGAAACAGGCTCAATCAAAAAGAAAGGATGGAACTCGAAAGCCGCCCCGTATTTCTCTTCCAACGCGTTGTAGGCGTTAAGGTTTGAAGGTTCCTTTTGTGAGATAAGTATCTTCATATAGTACACCCGAAAATCAATATGCCAACAGGCAAGATTTCGAGGGCGCAAAGATACAAAATTGTTGCCAAACTACCATAACGGGATGATAAAATTTGACTTGTGCGGCGAAGGTGAAGGAGGAACACGAGTGCGCTCTCGACAAGAAGTACGCCCCTGACCACGGCAGAGGGCACTTTCAGGGCCATAAGCAGAAGCGCGCTTGCGAGCATCAGCACCGAAAGAAGTATCAAGTAATTGAATATGACGTTCCTGAGCGTGGAGGCATACTCGCTGGTCTTGCTCCGCAGGGGCGTGCAGAGATAGAAAAGCCAGCGCAGCAGAAGGGCCAGCATGATGATTCCGAAGGTGAACAGCAGGTGCCACGAAGGCGCCACGACAGCGCCGAAACCGGGGTTGATCAGACGGAAGTAGTCCGACAGCATCGCTATTGTCAGGACGGACGGCAGTGCCACGGTGTTGCGGGTGCGCGCCACGCTGACGCTGTGCTCCACTTCGATATTCCCCTTCCAGCGGGAAATGCAGCGCCACAGCTGGGGGAACACCCGCAGGAGGTCGGCAATCTCGATGAGGATCAGGACCACGGTCAGCACCACGGCCACGCGGTTCAGGAAGAATTCACCCCACGGCTGCGCGCCCGCGGACGGCAGGAGCGGAGTCGTGGACATGTTCAGTATTCCTTCCTTGAACAGCTCCGGCATAGGCTAGTTTCCCCTTTTCGCTTTGTAGCCCATTTCGGTGAGCAGGGCGGTCACTTTGTCGCGCAGGTCGCCCTGGATGGTGATTTCCCCGTCCTTGGCGGTGCCGCCCACCCCGCAGCGGGTCTTGAGCGTCTTGGCAAGGGCGGCCAGGTCTTCCTGACGGCCCACGAAGCCCTCCACCAGCGTGACCTGCTTTCCGGCCCTCTGGCGGCGGTCTATGCGCACGATAAGCCGCTGGCTTGCCGGAGGGAGAGTCTCCTGCTCCGGCTCGGCCGCGGTCTCATATTTGAAGTCAGGGTTGGTGGAATAAACCACTCCCAGACGGGATTTCCAATCGTTCTCTGCCATATTTAAGCTATTTTACCTTGATTGCGGACACGGCTACCGATCCCAGCACCAGCAGTATCAGAAGAATGGAACAGGCGCGTGAAATCGCCTCTCCTCGGGCGTAGGAGGCCGGCTCGAAGCTCATCACAAGATGGTGGCTGCCGGCCGGGAGGTCGATGCAGCGAAGAATCTTACCGGCTACGGAGCCCTGCCCGTCGGTCCCGCCCCCATACAACTCTATAGGCAGCTGCGAACCGTCTTCGAGGCGGGCCACCCAGCCGGCCGGATAATACACCTCGCTGAACACGGCCCTGCCCCCTTCCGCCGACTCGAAACTGTATTCCAGGCGGTCGGGAGCGTAGGAATCCAGCACCACGGAGCCCTCGCCGGACTCGAACCAGGCATTGCCCCGGGCATAGGGATAGCGCAGGGGCGCATTCTCCTCTCCCACGATGATGTAGCGGCAGTTCAGCGAAGCGAGACTCTCCAGATACGGAAGCGCCTCCTCGGCCTCCGCCACGGTCTTCGCGCCGGAAAGGGCCTTGCTCAGCGCCGAAAGGTCCTTGCTGATACGGGCGTCGATGTATTCCTGGTAGCGCTGCAGCTTAGCAGGGGAATAGCCGCCTATGTTCTTATGCCAGTAGGAGGGATGCGAATCGTTGAACACATTGACAGTCAGGTCCAGGACCCTGTAGGACGGATCGGTGTCGGCAAGGATCATCTTGTCCACCGGCCGCTGGTCGAACTGGCTCTTGAAGGCCTTCGGGGTCACGAAATCGTCCGGCCCGAGGTAGCGCTTGCCCACGATAAAAAGATCTGCAAGCACAAGTACACACACAAGGCCGGCCGCAGCCAGTCGCCTGTTCGATACCGGCTTCTGGAGGCTCGCAGAGCCGACGCAGGGGGTTTCGGGGGGTACGCCCCCCGTCCCCTGGGGGTGCAGGGGGATAGTATTCTTTGGGGCGCCAAAGGAGCCCCAAAGTAATAGCAGCGTCGCTGCTGCGACTAGCAGCAGCGATCGCAGAGTATCTGCCCACAGCAGTGAGTGGCGGTCGGCGGCGAGCGCATCCACGAGGATGTCGGGCTGGCCGGCGTCCGAAGCGCCCGAGAACGTCCCGAAAGCGCTCTGGGCAAGCGCCAGGAGCAGCATCAGGCCAAGGGTCACGCCCCCCGCCGTGAGCACCTGGCGGCGCAGCACCTTCCCGTCGGCGCTGCTCTTCACGATGCCGTCCAGCATCAGGAAGCCGAGCACCGGAAGGGTGAACTGCAGCACCACGAGGGCCATCGAGACCGTGCGGAACTTATTGTAGAGCGGCGCGATGGCGAAAAACAGCTTCGTAAACCACAGGAAATGGCTTCCGAGCGCGAGCAGCACCGCCAGCAGCGACGCAGCCACGGCCCACCACTTCTCCCGTCCCTTCCAGTACATGAGGCCCAGGATGAACAGGAACACGGTCACGGCGCCCATATACATAGGCCCGGCGGTGAAGGGCTGCGGTCCCCAGTAGGTCGGAAGATGCTTGCGGACCTGCTGCAGATTGGGCTGTCCCGCCTGCCGGAGCAGCTGCACCGTCTCCGAATCCATAGGGAGCGGGCCCGCCGACGCGCCGCCGTTGTAGTTGGGTATCATCAGGTTGGGCAGTTCCTCCCAGCCGTACGACCACGCCGTGGCGTAGTCCAGGTCGAGGCCCTTGGAGGCCTTGCCGCCGTCCGCACCCTCCGGGGAGGAGGCGCCGCCGCGCATCGAATAGGGGGTGTATTCCCATGTGGGGAGGAGCTTTATGGCGTTGGTGCCTATGCCGGCGAGGCCGAGCACCAGAAGCAGCGCGGAGGCCGCCCAGAAGCCCTTCAGGGGCTGCCTGCGGCGCAGCAGCGACACAAAGAGCACCACCACGTAGATCAGTATCATCAGCGCCAGATAGTAGGAAATCTGGGGATGGTTGGCCTTGATCTGGAACGAGAGCGCCAGCCCGAAAAGGGCCGCTCCCAGGGCCGTCAGAGGGGATAGCTGCGTAGCAGCGGAAGGGGAACCTTCCCCTTCTCCCCTGGGGGTGCAGGGGGATAGTTGTTTACCTAACGCGGAGCGGTAGGTAAAAACCATTGCCGCAAACACCCAGGGCAGGAAAGCGAGCGCCTGCATCTTGGTGTTGTGGCCCACCTGGATGATCTGCACGTTGTAGGCACAGAAGGTCACGGCCACGGCGCCGCCTGCCGCCACCAGCGGGCTGATTCCCAGCGAAAGCATCAGCAGGAAGGCGCCCAGCAGCGAAATGAAGAAATAGGTGGCGGGGCGCTTGCCGGTCAGGAGCAGGTTGTAGAGCGTCTGGGTCCAGTCGCCCTTGGTGCTGCTCTGGATGGACGTGGCCGGCATGCCGCTGAACATCGATCCGGTCCAGGCGGCGGGCGCATCCGGGTGGGCCTTGTCCCACTCCAGCTTCTCGTGGCTCATTCCCTGCCAGCCGGATATATCGCTCTGGTTCACTATCTTGCCGCTAAGCAGTTCGGGCACGAAGGCATACGAAAGCACCAGGAAACCCAGCACTATGCCAAGACATATCAGGAGATTCTTTTTCATACTCTTATCCTAAAAACTGTTCCACCCACTCCCGGTCCACCTTCACGAGGCCCTGGAGGCCGGCGGTTATCGAAGGGTTGCGGCCCACGATGGCGCAGCAGTCTTCATACACGTTGAAACCCACGGCCAGCATCTGCATCTCGCCTTTTTCAGGGTAGGTAAAAACAATGTCGTGGTCGGCGCCGTCAAGACGCAGGAACTTGAGTTCCACGTCTTTACCCAGTTCCTGACGGGTCACGAACTTGCAGAACTCCATAGGCACGTCGTCCAGTCCGGCATCGAAAATCTTCACCTTCTCGATCAGGCTGCCGGCATCCGGCACAATCCGTCCCTGCACCCCGTCGAGCCCCTCGACATCGAGCCGGCGGTCGGAAAGGCAGCAGAGCAGACGTTCGTCTTTGTAGATCATCGGGTAGCTCAGGAGTTCGCGATGGCCGCAGGAGGGGCACTCGCGCACGAAAAGCGCGCCGTTCTTCACGGCATCCTTCAGCGCCGGGTCCGAAACGCCATCCACCAGCCTCCAGGCCGTCGCCTCGTAGGCCGTGCCGCAGCGGGAACAGCGCTGCTGCGTGATTGTCTTCAGCGAACTCATAGTATCCCGGCAAGTTTTTCAGTGAGCGCAAGACGGGAATACCCGGCAACGTCCCCGGTGGTGGGGCCGTCCTCGCCCGCCAGGTGGCGCTCCCATGCGCTTTCTATGAAATTACGCACCGGCTCCACCCTGTCCCAGCCGTACATCACCCCGGCTCCGGCATCGTTGAGCACGCGCGCCGCTGCGCCGCCCTCCTGGCCTATGCCCAGCACGGGCCGGCGGGCCGCAAGGTACTCGAAAATCTTGCCGGGCAGCGCCTTGGCGTATTCCGGCTCATCCCGCAGGGGAAGCAGCAGCACGTTGGCACCCTGCTGAAGCTCCGTGGTCTCGCGGTGGGGCAGGTAGCCAAGGTTCTCCACATTGTCGGAAAGGCCCCTCATGCTCAGGGCTTCCAGGATTTCGGTATCGGTCTTGCCAGCGAGGCGTATCCGCAGTTGGCTCTTGAAGTTGCGGTCTTCGGAGCACTTGCGGGCAAGCACGTCCCAAAGGCGCAGCGGGTTGCCGTCGGAGGCGAAAAGCCCGGTGTGGACGAGGGTGAAGCGGTCCGACGGCAGCACGGGCGGCTCGGCGGCAAAATCCTGCTCGTCGAAGCCGTTGGTGACCAGGTGGACGGGCGTGGACGTGCGGGCCTGGAAATCGTCGCGCACGGGGGCGGACACCGCGATCACGGCGTCGGCCGAGTCCAGCACGCGCTGCTCCATGCTCCTGTGGCTTGCGGCCGTCCAGGGGAAGAGCCCCATGTGCTTGAAATAGTGCATTTCCGTCCACGGATCCCGGAAATCAGCAATCCAGCGCACGCCGGTGCGCCTTTTCAGCTTCATGCCTATGAGGTGCATGGAATGCGGCGGACCGGTGGTCACCACTGCGTCCACAGGGTGCTCCTTCAGGTACTTTTTCAGGAAACGCACCGACGGGCCTACCCATCCCACCCGGGGGTCGGGCACGAACAGGTTGCCGCGCAGGCGTATCGCCAGGCGCTGCTTGAACGACTTCTTCTGCTGGTTCAGGGGATTCACCCCGGCGCCCTTGTCGGAGGCCCCGAAAAACTTGTGGTAGATGGCGTAGGGTTCGCTTATGTGGCGCCTGAGCACCTCGATGCCTTCCGGTATCTCGGCGGCAAGCGTCTCATCGACAGCCAGCTGTTCGGGGTTCTCGGGGGTGTAGACCACGGGCTCCCATCCGAAGCGGCGGAGATACTTCGTGAACTTGACCCAGCGCTGCACGCCGGAGCCGCCGGTCGGGGGCCAGTAGTATGTGATTATCAGTACTTTCTTCATCTTTTGTAGCCTTCAATCCGGGCCCGCAGCTTATCCCATTCATAGTAGGGGCCGCTGTAGCTCTCAATGCCGCGCAGGGCCCTTTCCTGCTCCTGATATAGGAACTTCACGAGCACGTGGCCCTTGCGGTTGCGGTAGAATATGGCCTGAAGGTTGGAGCCCATGCAGAGCATATCCCATCCGTGCCACTTTGCGTCCACCTCATCGACGGACAGCCTGCTGCCCGGCCCCTCCACGCCCAGCCATGCGCAGAGGTACAGCATCGGGTAGTCGTGGCCGAAGCGCAGGTCCACGGCGTATTCGCCGCCGGCCACGGCTTCGTCGGCTTTCTGCACGAAGTCCCTGCCGAGCAGGTCGTCCGGGGAGAAGCGCGCCTGCCCGATTTCGGCGCAGTGGCCGTAGCGGGCCATTATGTCGTGCTGCTCATAGGAGCAGAAGCGGTAGACGTATTCGAAGGGAAGGCTCTTGAGTATCCGGTCCTCGATGTCCCAGCAGCCGCTGATTGTGGCCGTGCGGAAGAGGGCCTTGTGGAAACGGTCCAGGCTGGGAATCAAGGTGCGGGCGACGGCCGCATCCGTGAACATGGTGCGCAGCAGCTGCGTGCTGTCGCAGGGAGCGTCCCAGATGTGCGCTTTGTAGGGCTTCTGTATCTCGCGGCAGGCGGGCACCTTGGTGCCGGTGTGGGAGATGTAGTCCATGAAGCGCTCGCCCGTGTCGAGGGTCCACTGCACCCTGGGACGGTCGGCGGCGACGGCGGTGGTCATTGCGTTCATACTCACGATGCAGCGCTGCACCGTGCTGGAAATGCTCCTTATTTTCGGGGCGCCGCGGAAGACCTGCGGGAAACGGTGCACCATCCTGTGGCCGATTTCGGAATGCTCGCGCACGCCCCTCTGGGAGAGGCGGCCGTCCATTCCGTCCCATGCGGCAACGACCTCACGCGTCTGCTCGAGGGCTTCGCGCCCGGCGGGGGCGAGGATGCCGAGGCTGTCTGCCTTCTGCAGCACGTCCAGGATGAGGACGTAGTATGAGTCGCCCCAGCTGTGGCGGCTGCCGTGGCGGGCGTAGTGGCTGATATAGAATGGCTTGTAGCCGGCGGGAGGAGGCGTGTCGCGAAGGTCTCCATGGATGTAGGGGTGGTGGTTGGTGCCGCTCAGGGTGAGGTCGGCGCGCAGGGCGGCTTCCATCCCCGGATCCACTTTCCAGAAGTCCTGGGCCGCGGCGCCGATGGCCACGAGCAGCAGTAATGCTATTGTCGGGATTCGTTTCATATCGTCAGTTTTTGGCGGCGCCCACTTCTTCCTTCAACTTGCGGAGGAGGTCGAAGGCCTGGAGTGGGGTCATGTTGTCGAGGTCGGCGCCCAGGAGCTGCTCCCGGAGCGAGGCGAGGGTGGGGTCGTCGAGCTGGAAGAAGGACAGCTGCACGCTGCCGTCTTCGGCGGTGTTTTTGGATAGTGCGTCTGCATTCTTTTCGCGGCGCTCGAGGTCCCGGAGGGTGCGCTCGGCGGAGCGTATCACCTCCTGCGGCATTCCGGCGAGCCGGGCCACGTGGATGCCGAAGCTGTGGGCCACGCCGCCGCGCTCGAGTTTACGCAGGAAAATGACGTCGTGCCCTTCTTCCTTCACGGCTATATGCCAGTTGTGGACACGCCGGAAGTGGTTTTCCATGTCGTTGAGCTCGTGGTAGTGGGTGGCGAAGAGGGTCTTGGCGCCGTGGCCGTGCTCATGGACGTATTCGATGAGGGCGCGGGCGATGGACATGCCGTCATAGGTGGAGGTGCCGCGGCCGATTTCGTCCATCAGCACAAGCGAGCGCTCGGAGAGGTTGTGCATGATCATCGAGGTCTCGAGCATTTCCACCATGAAGGTGGATTCGCCGCGGGATATGTTGTCCGTGGCTCCGACGCGGGTGAAAATCTTGTCGAAAACGCCTATCCTGGCGGACTTTGCGGGCACGAAGGAGCCTGTCTGGGCCATCAGCACTATGAGGGCCGTCTGGCGCAGGAGGGCCGATTTGCCGGCCATATTGGGGCCGGTGAGCACCATTATCTGCTCGGAGCGGCTGTCCATCGAGATGTCGTTGGGCACATATTCCTCGCCGGGGCCCATCAGCGTCTCGATGACGGGGTGCCGGCCGGCCTTGATGTCGAACGAAAGGCTCTTGTCCATCTGCGGACGGCAGTAGCCGCGCTCTGTGGCCTGCAGGGCAAAGCCCTGTAGCACATCGAGTTGCGAGACCACGCGGCAGTTGGCCTGGATGTCCTTGATGCGCTTCTGGATATCGGCGACGAGGGCCTGGTAGATGCCGGCCTCAAGCTCGTAGATGGAGCCTTCGGCGGAGAGGATCTTGCGCTCGTATTCCTTGAGCTCTTCGGTGATGTAGCGCTCGGACGAGACGAGGGTCTGCTTGCGTATCCACTCCGGGGGCACCTGGTCGCGGTAGGTGTTGCGCACTTCGATGTAGTAGCCGAAGACGTTGTTGTAGCCGATGCGCAGGGAACTTATGCCGGTGCGTTCGGCCTCGCGGGCCTGCATTTCCTGGAGGTAGCCCTTGCCGCCGGTGGAGATGTCGCGGAGTTCGTCCAGTTCCCTGTTCACGCCGCGCGCTATGACGTCGCCCTTGCCTATCTGGGCGGCAGGGTTCTCCGCCATCGTGCTTTCTATGCGGGCGAGGAGGGGGTCGGTGTCCCTGAGGCCTTTGGCGAGTTTGTCGAGGGCGGCGATGCCGGTGTCGGCTATGATGCCGCGGACGGGGGTCATCTGGCGCAGGGAGCGGGCCAGCTGCATCACCTCGCGGGGGTTTATCTTGCCGGTGGCGGCCCTGGCGGTGATGCGGTCGAGGTCGCCTATGTCGCCGATGCGCACGCGCAGGTCCTGCAGGGCCTCTTCGTTGTCGGCGAAGAACTGCACGCAGTCGTAGCGGCCGTTCAGGGCAGCGATGTCCATTATCGGGAGCGAGAGCCACTCGCGCAGCAGGCGGGAGCCCATGGGGGAGGAGCAGCGGTCGAGCACGTCCACGAGCGAGACGCCTTCCCTGCCGGCGTTGCTTTGGAAGATTTCCAGGTTGCGGAAGGTGAAGCGGTCCATCCACACGAAACTGCCTTCGTCGATGCGGCCGAGGCTGCAGATGTTGCGGAGGCCTTCGTGGTGGGTCTGCTCAAGGTAGAAGACGAGCGCACCGGCGCTGCACACTGCCAGGGGGTAGCGGTCCACGGCGAAGCCCTTGAGGGATGTGGTGCCCATCTGGCGGCAGAGTTTCTCGGTGGCGGCGTCCTGCACGAAAGCCCATTCGTCGAGGGAGCTGATGTAGAAATCGGGGTAGCGCTCCTTGACGCTGCGGTAGATTTCACGCTGGACGACGAGCTCTTTGGGGCGGAAGGAGTAGAGGAGGGTGCTGATGTAGTCGATGCTGCCCTGGGCCACCTTGAAGGTGCCGGTGGATGCGTCCAGGAATGCGGCACCGCATTCGGGCCCGTCGAAGCAGAGGCCGGCGAGCCAGTTGTGCTCCTTGCCTTCGAGCATCGTTTCGCCGAAGGCTATGCCGGGGGTGAGGATTTCCGTGACCCCCCGCTTCACAAGCTTGGACTGGGCGAGCTTGGGATCTTCGAGCTGGTCGCAGATGGCTACCTTATAGCCGGCGCGGACGAGCTTGGGGAGGTAGGTGTCTATGGCGTGATGCGGGAACCCGGCCATCTGGGTGTCGCCCTTCTCGCCGTTGGAGCGGCGCGTGAGCACAATTCCCAGGACTTTGCTGATGGTCACGGCATCATCGGAATAGCACTCGTAGAAGTCGCCCACCCTATAGAGCAGCACGGCCTCCGGATGCTGGGCCTTTATGGAGAAGTATTGTTTGAGCAGCGGGGTGTCTTCCGATGTTTTCGCCATTGCAGTGAATTCTTTTTTAAGAATTCAAATATAGCGCTTTTTGCCGAATTTGGCAAAACTTGCCGCCTCCGGCTTCCTCCTGCACGCTGCTGCGCCGCCTCCGTGCGCAAAACCACCGCCTCCTGCCCCCGGACGGACCTGCTGCGCCGCCTCCGTGCGCAAAACGGCCCCCTTTTGCCCCCGGCGAGGCCTGAACAGCGGCGCCATAGGGCCTGTGGAATCCGTTGCCGGCCGGTACCACAGAAATCTGACGAGTTTTCTGCGTTTTCCCGTCAGAACAGCCAGGATTCCGGGCTTTCTGACGAGTTTTCTGCGTTTTCCCGTCAGAACAGCCAGGATTCCTGCCAATCGGGATCGTTTTCGCCAATTTCGTTCCCGATTTAGAGCGAGGCGGGCACTTGGCGTGGGATTAGACGTAAAGGGGGATGAACGCGGCGGGGAAGTATTCGATTTCGGGGGCGGGCTCGGCGAAGACCACGGCAACGATGTCGAACTGGACCTCGAGGTCTGCGGGAAGACCGGCACGGGCGGGGCCGTTGAGGAAGGCGTTCGCGGCACGCACGAGGCGACGTTGCTTGTCGTAGTTGACTTTGGATTCGGGCGGGGCCATGATCCGTCCGCTCAGCGTCTTCACCTCAACAATGTGTAAAGTACTGTCTTTCAGCGATATGACATCGACCTCAAGGTGCCCCGCGCGCCAGTTGCGGCGAAGAATCCTGTGCCCCTCCCCGATCAGGAACGAACAGGCCTCTTCCTCGCCCCTCTTCCCTATTATTTGGTTCTTTGTCTTCATAGTACGTTGTTATGTCTCCGTGCTCAAAACCGGCCCCGCTGCACATAGAATAATCGCTGTGGTGTAGGCAAAGGTACCAAAGAAAACTGCATCCTGCCATAGTCGAATGCCGTTTTTTATGTTTCAACAACAGATTCTTACGATTCTTTCGAAAAATTTTTTTTAAGTCACGAAAAGCTTCAAATAATACTCCCGTTTGCCGCTCTCGTTCTGTCAGTTGACCAAAACCAGCACGTCAACTATGTGATGAGATGCTTGTTTTCTCTATTAACGGGACGTACGTCAGAACTAATCTTCGCGAGGACTATGAGGCAGTGCTGACGTTGTCTTCGCGCCATCGGAAAGGGCGGAACGGCGGCAGGAATTATTGTTTTCGGTCCAGCCGCTTCCAGATGCACCACATCAGGAAGCCCCATGCCAGAAAGAGGAGGAGATAGACGACGAACGGCAGGCGGGCGGTGTAGCTGTCCCAGTCGAGGGTCTGCTGGTAGTCCGGGATATCGGCGTAGTAGTAGGCGCCGGCGCCGAAATCCAGATCAGGGTTGAGTCCGAGGCCATTCACCATTATGTACACCGCCGCCCCGAGCACCACTGCCCCGACAATCAGCGCCGCAATGCTGCCGGCGGTCAGTGAGCGCTTGGGATGCCGCATCAGTCAAGGGTCGGGATGGGGAACACGGCTCCGGAGAGGAGGAACCAGACCATGGCGAAGGTCAGCACGATGTTGAACGTCTGCCCCACGATGTAGAGCCAGAGGGGCTTGCCGCCCTTCATCTGGCGGGCGATGTCGCGGAAATTGGTGTCCAGGCCGATGCTCACGAAGGCCAGCACGAAGCACCAGTTCTTATACTGGTCCAGCACCCCGTTCACGGCCTTGACCTGGTCGGCGCCGGCCAGCGGAAGCACCACGAAAGACGCCACCAGCGAAGCCACGAAGAAGCCGATGATAAACTTCGGGAATCGGGTCCAGATTTCGCCCGCGCCCACTTTCTGGCCGGATTTCCGGTCCACGCGCGTGGCGAAGAACAGCGCCACGAAGAATGCGATGAAGCCGATCAGGATGTTCTGTATCATCTTCACCAGCACCGCCGCCTTCTCAGCCTCGCCGCCCAGCACGGAACCGGCCACAGCGACCGCCCCGGTGCTGTCCACAGTGCCGCCGATGAGCGCGCCGCCCATTATCGGCGACATACCGAACGCCCTGATAATCAGCGGCTCGAACACCATCATCAGCACCGTGAATATGATCGAAATCGATATGGTCATCGTGAGGTCGTCCTTCTTGCAGTTCGACGCCGCTCCGGAAGCGATGGCCGCCGATGTGCCGCAGACGCTCGTGGCCGACGCCATCGTGATGACCAGCGGCTTGTTGTCCATCTTCAGCACCTTGGTCCCGAACCACCACATGAACAGGATCACCACGGGCGTGACCATCCACGCAATCCCGAGCCCGTAGAGCCCGAACTTGGCAATATTGGAAAACAGCACCGAAAATCCCATCACCACGAGGCCGGTCTTGATATAGAACTCCGTGCGCACGGCGGGCTTAAGCCACTTCGGCGTGCCCACCGTATTGGAAATCAGCATACCCACTATGAGCGCCCAGAATGCCCATTCGAGATAGCGGTTCAGCGTGAACTCGGCGCTGACAAGGCGCACCACCACCGACAGCAGGAACACCCCCACGAACGCCGGCACGAACCTGGAGACCTTCTCCCCCGTGAGTTTCGCGCCCACTGTGAAAAGCACCCCGAGCACCGCCGCCGTGAGCAGCATCTTCAGCCAGAAGGCGCCGGACGCCAGCTGCTGCCCGAGAGGCACGGCCTTGGCCGCGGCCGCTCCCGTGAGCTGCTCGCCGACCGTCCAGGTCTTGAACTTGAGGGCGGAAAAATCGAATGCGCCTGTCAGCACTGCCACGAGGCCCACGGCGATGATAATGAAACCTATCCAGACGGCAAGCCAGTCTTCGGTATGCAAAATTTTAGATGTCTTAGCGGACATAAGCCTAAGTGTTAATCAGGCAAAGATACGAATTTATTTCAGAACGAGATTTGATACGAAGATCAGCAGGATCACGGGCGGCACGACCCAGCGCACCAGGAAATAGAACACCCCGAACACCTTTCCGCTGAAGCCAAGGGTGCCGCCGTTCGTGAATTCATCGATGACGTCCGCCTTCTTCATCCTCCAGCCCACAAACAACGCAAAGCCCAGCGCCCCCAGCGTCATCAACACATTGGAGGTCAGTGTGTCGCAAAGGTCGAACACGGTGAGGCCCAGAATCTTGAAGTCCCCCAGCAGGCCAAACGAGAGCGCACAGGGCACGCTGAGCAGCGCAGAGGGCGCCAGAAACTCCGCCGTGGCCACGATGCGGCTGCTCCCGAACTGCTCCACGGCATGCTCCACGCACACCTCGTAGATCGAAATCGACGAAGTCAGCGCCGCCATCAGAATGGCCAGGAAAAACGCCACCGACACCAGATAACCGAGCACCGGCGCCTCTTCGCTCATACGGGCGAAAATGAACGGAAGCGTCTCATACACAAGCGACGGGCCCGCCCCGGGCGCAAGCCCTGCGGAAAACACGGCCGGCATGATTGCAAAGCCGGCGATGATCGCGAAGGCGGAGTCCGACACCGAGGTCCAGAGCCCCACCTCCAGCAGCCCGTGATCCTTCTTCATGAAGGACGAATACACCAGTATCGTGCCCACACCCAGCGACATGGAGAAAAACGCCTGCCCGAGTGCGCACGCCCACCCGTCGGGCCCGAGCTTGCCCATATCGGGTTTCAGCAGATACCGCACACCTTCGGAAGAGCCGGGCAGCGACAAGGAAAACACCACCAGCGCCACCATCAGCACGAACAGCAGCGGAATCATAATCTTCGTGAAACGTTCGATTCCCTTCTTGATGCCGCCCAGCACGATAAAAGCCGTGGCGAACAGGAAGGCAAGGCTCATCAGCACCGATTCCCAGGGCGAAGCCGCCATACGCGGGAACACCGTCAGGGCGCCTTCCGTGCCACCCCTCGTGAGTCCGCCGCCGACTGCGCGCACCAGGAAGTCCAGCGACCATCCGCCGACCACGGAATAAAACGACACAAGCACGAAGCATGCGAACACGGAAAGCGCGCCCATGTATTTCCAGCCCGTGCCGGGAGCTTGTTTCTTGAAGGCTCCGTACACGCCGCTGCGCGAGCGCCGGCCGATCAGGGATTCACAGATGAAGCACGGCAGTGCTATGAACAGGCTGCAGATCATATAGGCGGCGATGAAGGCTCCGCCGCCGTGCTCTCCAACCATAAACGGGAAGCGCCAGATGTTGCCGAGCCCTATCGCGGACCCGGCGGTAGCCATTATGAAAGTGAAGGAACTTCCGAAACTTTCTCTGTTTGCGGCTGGCATAAACTACTAACTTTTGCCCTCAAATATCGGAATTATTTCTGAAAATAAGCATCTACACCCGGACTTTTGTGCTTAGCGCTTTACGCAGGAAGGCCGAGGCGGAAAAAGGAGGCTCCGATGCTGGGGCCTCCGTGACGTTTAAGATAAAGCTACATCTAATCATTGTAGCAGTATTTCCTTTATTTTTAAAAGCAACAAGTTACTCAATCGTAGGAGTATAAAGATACACACCATCTTTGACATTACTAAACAAACAGAGATCAGTCGCCCCCCCCAAAAAAGGGTAATTCTCCAGCAAAACACTCTAAAGCGGATGATAAACAACTGGTAATGATTATGTTATATGCATTCTTCTCTTCTCCTCGATAAGAGCAATTAATGTATATGTCTCCAGATGGTGCGACACGGATTTGATGTAAAACAATGCTTGGATACTGCCGAGAGAATGATCTGTAGGCAAAACATATTCGTGAAGTAGCAAACCATTCTTTACTATCTTTAGGGATTGTATCAAATAATACTTCGTTTTGTGGCCATCTTCCTGTCTGTTTATACATTGAATCTATCTGTGGTTGTGACAACAATACTTTTCTAATAATACAACTGTCACAATTATCCCGAATAACTGTGCTATAATGCTTCCCGTCATAGACAACTTGCAAAACATCAGAACGCATAAATGCAGAATAATCTGAAAATGATGCCAACTCAGATCCTTTTAAGGCATCACTATACTCGGAAATTGATATCGGTATGGAGCATAGTGATGCAACTAAAAGGATAAATATCAATGTCGCACTATTTTTTGCGATATTTAAAACGTTTTGCATGAGCGATTCCAGCCTTGATAGATTGTTTATCATCCTTACTATCTAATTCAGGATGTGGTTGCCTATTGTTTAAAAAAGGATATACTGTGGTTTCAATAACAATACGATGATTAGCACCTGTCTTAATAATGCCAGTATAATCGAGATTCTTATCAAATAAATAATCATCAACTCTTCTCCCGTCCGGATCCACAAGGTTGATGGGATTGTCGGCGCAGTAGGCGTAGGGGCTGGAGGTGTAGTACTTCTCGGAGAGGGGATCTGGGGTGAGCCAGCGGCGGAGGGCGGGGCTGTAGTGCCTGGCGCCGAAGTCGGTGTAGGGCACCGAGAAGTCCGGGACACGGCATATTTCAAAGAACCTCTGTAGATGATGCCCGAGCCGTCTGCCTTGAAGGCACCGGTCTTCATTCCGTCCGAAAGATAAGAATATTTTGCCAATGCTGAGCCGCCCGTGGTCGAGATTTTCGCCGGAAGGCTTCTGCTGGAGGTATCCTGGATTCTGGGACCTCGGTCATAAGCGCGAGAGTTACGGTAAAGCTTTTGGAGAAGGGGTGGAGAGACTGATTGCCTTCACCCACAGCCGGATGGCGGCAAGACTCTTAAAAGAGGTGAGCAGAAAACCGATGAATCAAAGTGGTTTTTTGTTCACCTCCCCCTCAAATCAGCCTCCTGGAAGTCAAAACAGGGAGAGGTGTACATACAGAACGAACAGGATGAAGGTTTTCTGTTCACCTGTCGGGCTGTCTGAGATTCTTCGGTCGCTGCGCTCCCTCAGAATGACACTGGGATGCCATTCCGAGAGCGCGAAGACAACGACAGCACTCTCATGTCGTCATCGCGAGGGATCAAGCCGGTGCAACCTCTCCTACGGCGAAAATAGCAAGCTCTCCTCCGGCTAGACCAGCATGCGTGACGATGTCCTCCGCCGCATCCCGGAATACGAACTGGGGAAGAAAGACTTCACGAATATTCTGCCCAGGAACTGGTCTCCGGTGACACGATAACTCTCACCGGAATCCAACATACACAAGAAAACTACGGCTGACATCCCACTGATGCCAGTCGTAATCTCACTTTGTCTAGATGATTGTCTACGAATGATTACTTATTGTGATAGTATTTTTACAGAGTCTAATAAATCATCAAAAAATGATAAATGATTATTGGGAACATAATAATAGGCCAGCATTATGTGATTTGAGCAATAATAATCTGCACGAAAAAAGTAATCATTACAAGAGCCCCTTATGGTCTTACTACCGTTGTGCGAGGTTGTCACCGAGACTGAATCAACACCATAGCCCTCAAAAGAAGTATCCTCTATTTTGGCTCCAGAATACACATATAATGAACTCGCCCTGGTTCTTACACCCACACTAGAGCAATTATACCAATACTGTTTACTGTAACCGTCTTCTTCAAATGTACAATATGGACCATAGAAGCCTTTGGTGTCAAATGAAATAATGGTTTGCCTATAAGAAATGGAATCTATTACGTGGCCCGTATTTAACATACATTTTTGGCCTGCGACCGTAATAAAACTTTGAGCGGCAGTTCCAACAAACTGCAGAAGTAATATAATTATCACCATTTTCTTTTTCATCGCAATATATAATTTCGTTCAGCTTCTTCAACAGAAAGCTAAATCTGCTTGAATAATGGAGTATTCGTGTCAACTCTCTCATTTATAGTAATATAAGACTGTGTCTCCTCACACCATTCCTCATCACCAGGGACAGACTTATATTTATGGAAAGGATTGACATTTTTTCCTTTTCTGAATTGTTCATAAAAAAGCAATTGGTAATTATTTGCTGGTTTTCAACAACTGTTTTATTATTGAATACGATGTCCACATTAAGCTTGCTAATCCGATTACAGGATTCAGTAATACGTGTACACTAATTTCCTTAGCGTGAAGAACCACAAGGGCAATAACTCCAACTATCGCCAGTAAACACATGGCCAGACAAACTGATAAGACTATTCGCTTCATACCTATAAGTCTTTGATTCTTTGTTTTGTCAAGGCAATGGAATACACCAGAGACATAGCCATTACCGTTAGCACGAAGTAACTGATTAAATCCCAAAATGGACTATGATAACCCGGATAAGTCAGCAGTACAATAAACTCAACAACGGTTGCGAAAAGACCATAAATAAACACAATTTGAAGAAGAATTAACAATATCAACTTAATAATAAAAACACTATTGGTCCTATTGTTCTTTTGCATTTCTATTACGTAAATCAAAAATATACTTACGAACTTCATTCCAAGTCGATTCCCGGCTAATTGAGTGTGCATGCATGTATCGCCAACCAAGGTTAGAATCGGTCCTTATATGATAATCAGAACCCGGCATCTCTCCACCATTAATATACTTGATAACCCAATCTTGCTTATCTTGATAATCAATAGACATCACATTTGACATATTACCATTAGATTCTATTCTTGCGGCTTGATAAGGTTCAAAATGAATCAGCGCTTCAACGGGGACACCTTGTTCTATCAAATAATCAGCCATACCTTCCGAGAAAGCAGCACCCATACTATGTGAAACAAAAAAATCTTCCTTCCATCCGGATCCACAAGGTTGATAGGATCTCCGGCGCAGTAGGCGTATGGGCTGGAGGTATAGTACTTCTCGGAGAGGGGGTCGGGGGTGAGCCAGCGGCGGATGGTGGGGCTGTAGTGCCTGGCGCCGAAGTCGGTGTAGGGCACCGAGAAGTCCGGGACACGGCATATTTCAAAGAACCTCTGTAGATGAAGCCGGAGCCGTCTGCCTTGAAGGCCCCGGTCTTCATTCCGTCCGAAAGATAAGAATATTTTGCCAATACCGAGCCTCCTATGGTTGAGATATTTGCGGGAGGGTCTCTGTTGGAGGTGTCCTGGATTCAGGGACACCTCTGTCAGAAATGCGGGGTTTCCGCTGGAGGTGTCCTGGATTCTGGGACACCTCCGTCATCAGTGCGTGGGTTCCGCTGGAGGTATCCTAGATTCTGGGACCTCGGTCATAAGCGCGGGAGTTACGGCAAAGCTTTTGGGGAAGGGGTGGTAATAAGGAAACTGGACTAAGGGATGTTGACTTTAGCGTACACCCGAAATTCGTAGGACAGGCCGGTCTCGGGGTCGGTGGCGACTTCGGATGCGGATTCCAGGTCCCAAATATCGGAATTAATCTCGGGAAAATACGCATCAGCGCCCGGAACTTTTGTGTGGACGTGCGTTATGTACATCTTGTCCACTATGTGGATGGCCGCCTTGTAGACCGCCGCGCCCCCTATGATGAATGCCCGTGGGGCCGGCTCCGCCTCCCGGAACGCCTCCTCCAGCGATCGGACGCAGCAGACGCCCGGGATGTCACGGCTGGTCAGCACTATGTTCTTGCGGCCCGGAAGAGGCCTGCCGATGGACTCCCAGGTGCCGCGGCCCATGATCACGGGGCAGCCCAGGGTGGTGCGCTTAAAGTACTTCAGATCCTCAGAAATGTGCCAGGGAAGAGTGCCCCGGATGCCGATCGCACCGTCGTCGGCAATGGCCACTATAAGACATTTATCCATACTACACAGCGACCGGTGCCTTGATTGCGGGCCAGGGATCGTAGCCCTCGAGGGTGAAATCTTCGTAACGGAAATCGAAGAGGCTCTTCACCTCCGGATTCAGTATCATACGGGGCAGGGGGCGCGGCTCGCGGGAGAGCTGCTCCGCCACCTGCCCGAAGTGGTTGAGGTAGATATGGGTGTCGCCCGTGGTGTGGATGAACTCCCCGGGCTTCAGCCCGCAGACCTGCGCGAGCATCATGGTCAGAAGGGCGTAGGAAGCAATGTTGAACGGCACACCGAGGAAAGTGTCGGCGCTGCGCTGGTAGAGCTGGCAGCTGAGTTTCCCGTCGGCCACATAGAACTGGAACAGGCAGTGGCACGGGGGCAGGGCCATCTTGTCGATGTCGCCGGGATTCCACGCGCACACCAGCATGCGGCGGGAGTCGGGGTGGTTGCGGATCAGGTCGATGACCTGCGAAAGCTGGTCGATGCTGCGGCCGTCCGCCGCTTCCCAGCTGCGCCACTGATGGCCGTAGACGGGCCCCAGGTCGCCGTTTTCGTCGGCCCATTCGTCCCATATCGTGACCTTGTTGTCGTGGAGGTAGCCGATGTTGGTGTCGCCCGCGATGAACCACAGCAGCTCGTAGATTATGGAGCGCAGGTGGACCTTCTTGGTGGTCAGGAGGGGGAATCCCTCGCTGAGGTCGAAGCGCATCTGGTAGCCGAAAACGCTCTGGGTGCCGACTCCCGTACGGTCGGACTTTATGACTCCGTGTTCGCGGATATGCCGCAGCAGATCAAGGTATTGCTTCATTGTGTGCTAAATTTTGTCCAGGAACGAAAGGACCTTTTCGGTGGGCGCGTCCTTCATCAGCACCCGCTTCCCGGAATCCAGCAGGTAGAGGGAAGGGATGGCCCGTATGTCGTATTTCCAGCTGTCGCGCAGGGAGAAGGTGTGGTCGTAGCCGTTGATCCAGGAGCGGGGGTAGTTGTGGTGATACTCGCGCCACGCCTTTACCTCCTCGTCCACGTAGATGTTGACTATCGCAAGGCGGCCGGAGGCAATGTAGGACTCCACATACTGCCGGGACATCACGTCGTGGATTATCTGCTTGCAGGACTCGCAGCCGGGGTTGCTGAAGAAGAGCATCGTGTACTCGGCATTCACGGCGTAGAGGTGGCTCTTGCTGCCGTCGATGCGGCTGAACTTGAAGTCCGGGGCCTGGCTGCCGAACGGATTGGTGCGGCACATCTGGAGCTCGTGGCGGCAGGCCGTGCGCACGTCGTCCCTGGTGCACGGGCTTTCCGCCATCGCCTCCACGAAAGGCAGGTAGAGGTCTTCGTCGCGCAGGGGGGAATTGGGGTCGTAGAGATAGCGGGCCACGATCTCGGTCATGCGGAGGTAGGTGTGGGCGGAGGTGTCCGCCTGCTGGCGCGCCTCAAGCTTGCGGAAAAAGCGGCGGACGCTGGTCTGCGCCTTGCGGAGGGGCTGGAGACTGTCCGGAGTGGCCTCCGATTTGACCGTCTCGAGTATCTGGATATAGTTCGCCAGCGCCTGCTCCACATCGCCGTCGGCCACCCCGAGCACGGTGTCGGGACCGGTGGTGCCGTCACCCTTCAGGAAGGCGTCCCAGTAGTGGTCAAGCACGTAGTCCATTGCTTCCTGCGTGCCATCCCCATAGACGCTGGGGACGCTGACTGTGGGGAAACTGCGCGTCTTCGCCGGGGCCGCTTCTTCCGTCGGGGCCCCTGTATCAGGCTGCCCGTCTCCGCCGCCTTTGTGGGAGGACGAACCGCCGGTGCGCCCGCCGCAAGAGGCGAGAACGAGCAGCGAAAGCACCGCTAAAACACACTCAAGTCTTTTCATATCAAAAACTTACATTAAACACCATACTCACCGCGTGCGGATTCAGGTCCGCCGGCGCACCGATATTGTAGTAGTAGCTCACGCCTATGCGCGTGTCGGCAGGAACCCACAGCAGGTTGCCAAGCACCGCCACAAGATCCGCGCCCACGCTGCCGAGCGTGACGTTCTTTACTCCCCCGCTGAACTGGGAAAGGTCGCCGTGGAGGGTGCCTTCGAGGTTGCGAACATAAGCGACCGGGCCCAGGCCGGACCAGTCCAGAGGCGCGAACGGGAAGGCGTAATCCAGGGTCAGGCGGCTCTGCAGGGGATACGAGGCCAGCGTATTCGCAAGGGAGGTATATGCCCCCATTCCCCTCGGCATCACGGCCACGTAGCGCTCGTTGAACAGGCCGTCTCCCGTCGGCACCTGGAGGGTGGCTGAGAGCCGGAATCCGTGGGTGTCCATGAATCCGGGTGCGTAGCCGTAGCTGTAGGCGTAGGCGTTGGGCACGAAGATGCCGGTGGCGCCGGGACGTCCGCTCCAGCCCGCTTCCAGGCCGATGCCCCACTTGGGATAAATACAGCGCTGCGGGGTGGACTGCACCACATAGCCGCGTATGCTGGCCGACACCCTGTTCATTATGGCCAGGTTGCCCTGGGTCACGAGGCTGTTGGTGAGCACCCAGCGGACCTGCGGCACCACGCCGCGGGACCAGCCGCCGGAACTGAAAGACAGGGGCACATAGGCAAGCAGCGAAGCGTTGAGCGAGGGGTAGCCCTTCATTTCGTCGGCGCGAAACGACAGGCGGCGCGAAAAGTTGCTGAAGTCGCGCTGCAGGTAGTAGAACGAAGGCGCGTTGTTGTCGATTCCCAGTTTCGCCTCGATCACGGGGAAGATGCCGGTGTAGGTGAAATCAAGCTCCCCCTTGTGGGTCCAGGCCTCGGCGCCGGGAATGGCGCCGTAGGCAATGGTGCCGCTCATGGTGCCGAGGTCGTTCTGGAAGAAGGCGGTGGCTCCGGGCGCCACGCTGGTGGTCAGGGACTCGAAACTCAGGGCGGAAATGGCGTCATAGTCCACATACACGGGCGCCCAGGAATGGAAACGGAAGAGGCCCGCAAGGCGGTTGTAGCGCTCCGGCTGCGGCAGCGCAAGAAGGGTGTCGCAACTGATGCGGACAGGGTTGGACGCCGACAGTTCTTCGGCGAATTCATAGCGGTGCGGGCGGGTGAAATCGGCCATGGAGGGCTCTGGGAGGCCGCTGGCGGGCAGTTCGCAGAGCACCCGTCCGTCGGGGCGGGGCACCGCGCAGCGAAGGGTGCTTCCGTCGGGGCTGAAGGTGTAGCCCATAGCTCCCTGCACGCTGCTTGTGAGCCGGCTGGCGCAGCCTTCGCCGTCGAGGCGGTAGAGCTCCTGCACACCGGTGAGGTCGGCCGTGAAATACAGCCGCCCGTCGTAGCGGAAAAGGTCCCTGACGGTCACGTGACCGCATTTAAGGACTTCTTCATATCCCCCGGGGCCCACCCGGTAGATGGCCTCTCCAGCCCCGTCCAGGGCAAGGGCCACGAGCCCGCCGTCAATCCACTCGGATTCAAGCACCTGCATGCCTGAGGGCGCCTCGTAGCGGGCTGTCTCTTTCCCGGTGAACGCATCCAGCACCACCAGCGCCGAAGAGCCGTCCACGGCATATTCGACCACCGAGAGCTGCACGCCGTCAGGGGAAGGCGAGGGGTTGTACCAGCGCGTGCCGCGGGTCAGGCGGTGCTTCTTGCCGTCCGCCGCATAGAACCAGATTTCCGAGCTGGATTTCATGTCCCAGCGCACGTCGCGCACGATTTCGCTCCAGTACACCCGGTAGAGGTTGTCGTCCGCCTTGAGGCTGCTCGTGCTGGAAGAGAACGCGGACAGCACGTGGATTCCGCCATCGGCACTGACGCGGAGGAGCTGCGGGGCCTGGGCCATACCCTTGCGGATGCAGAAATAGGTGGTGTCCAGCCAGCAGCCGCTGCCGTACTCCATATAATGGGCGGAGGCGGGCGAAATGCGGGTGGTGGTCATGAAGGGCCCGCGTGCCACTTCATCCCTGCTCCAGCGCTGCTTGAGCGTGTCGCAGATTTCTGTGAAGGCCTCTTTCTGGCTCTTGCCCGAGACTTCCCGCACCGTGCCGGGGAAGTTGAAAAAGGGGAAGGGCCACTTGTGGCGGAAGAGCCGCTCATAGTAGCGGGCGGTGAAATCGTGGGCGCCATAGACGCTGCGCAGGCCGGCCGCCCTGATGTAGCCGACTTTGTAGTAGTCGGGTGTATAGTACTTCAGCGAGCCGTAGCGCCAGCGCCCCCAGTCGCGGAAGTCGCCCTGCGCGAACGCCACCCTGAAATACTCCAGGAACGCGGCGCAGCGCCCGCGGCCGGAAGCGGAAAGTTCCGTCTCCGCCGCCACGGCATCGCCCTCGTCGAAGGCCGGGCCGCAGTAGAGAGCGGCGAGGGCTCCCGCCGAGAGCTGGCCCAGGAGGACGTTCCAGAAGCGGTAGGGCTTCTCAGCCACATACTGCATCTGGGCCACGTGGCGGGATTCGTGGATCGTCAGGTGCTCCGCCCACGGATGCGGCAGCGGGGCCTGGGCGGACGGAGTCGTGAAGAGCTCCATGCGCTTCGGGGTCCAGGCCACCATGCCGTTGGAGTAGAGGTCCCAGGGGTGCAAGACCACAGGCAACTGCTTGCGGTACATCTGGTTGGGACGATAGCCGGAGGTGACGCTGAGCGGCTCCTTGACCTGCTCGAGCAGGCTGGCATAGACCCGGGCCAGGGAGTCCAGGCCTTCGGGATATATGACCTTGTAGTCCTGCGTCTTGAGCTGGTACCATCTGGCCCCCACCGGCTCGCTGCCCCAGTTGTAGAACTGGGCCGCGGCCGGAAGGGACGCCAGTGCAAGGCACAACGACAGTACAAGCCCGCGCAGTCTCATGTGCTACAGTTTCCTTGCGCCGTCGCTGATCACCACGTCATAGACCTTGAGCTCGTGGCCGAATTCGGCTTTGAACTCCTCTGCGGCTTTCCGGACGAAACCCTCGTAGAGTTCATCCTTGACGAGGTTGATGGTGCAGCCGCCGAAGCCGCCGCCCATCACGCGGGAGCCGGTCACTTCCATCTTGCGGGCGAGCTTTGCGAGGAAGTCGAGCTCGGGACAGCTCACCTCGTAGAGGCGGCTTAGGCCGAAGTGGGTCTGGTACATCATCTCGCCCACGGTCTCGTAGTCTCCCCTTTCGAGGGCGTCGCACACGTCGAGGACCCTCTGCACCTCGCCGATCACATATTCAGCGCGGATGAAGTCCTCTTCGGTGATCTTGTCCCGGACCTCGTCGAGCCACACCCTCTTGCTGTCGGAAAGGAATTCCACTTCGGGGTGGTTCTGCTTGATGGCTGCGGCGGCCCGCTCGCAGGACTGGCGGCGGTAATTATATGCCGAGCTGGCAAGTTCATGTTTCACGCAGGTGTCCAGCAGCACGAGTTTGTAGCCCTCAGGATTGAAGGGGAAATATTGATGCTCGAGGGTCTTGCAGTTGAGGCGGATGAGTTGCCCCTTCTTGCCGAAGCAGGAAGCGAACTGGTCCATTATTCCGCACTTGACTCCGCAGTAATTGTGTTCGGTGCTTTGGCCTATACGGGCGAGCTCGAAGAGATCTAGTCCATTGTGGTTCAAGTCGTTGATTGCAAAAGCAAAACAGCTCTCCAGAGCTGCCGATGAACTCAGTCCGGCGCCGAGGGGCACATCGCCGGCAAAGACGGCGTCGAATCCGGCCACCTTGCCGCCGCGCTTGATGGTCTCGCGGCACACCCCGAATATGTAGCGCGCCCAGGCCTCGGCGGGCTTGTCTGCCTCCTCAAGACCGAAGATCACGGATGCATCATAATCCAGGGAATAAAGACGGACCTTCTCGGTGCCGTTGGGCTTGATCTCCGCCATGATGCCTTTGTCAATGGCTCCGGGGAACACATAACCGCCGTTGTAGTCGGTGTGCTCGCCGATGAGGTTGATACGGCCTGCGGAAGCATAGAAGACTCCGCCTTCCCCGAACTGGGACAAGAATTTGCTGTGGATCTTTTCTTTCATTGATTATCAGTTTTATACGTTAAATAGAAAATGCATTATATCGCCGTCCTGCACCACGTAGTCCTTGCCTTCCACGCCCATCTTTCCTGCGGCGCGCACGGCGGCTTCGGTCTTGTACTGCACAAAGTCGTCGTACTTGATCACCTCGGCGCGGATGAAGCCCTTCTCGAAGTCGGTGTGGATCACGCCGGCGGCCTTCGGCGCCTTGTCGCCGGCGTGGATGGTCCACGCGCGGCATTCGTCGGCACCGGCGGTGAAGAAGGTGCGGAGCCCCAGGAGCTTGTAGGCCCCCTGGACCAGGCGCACCACTCCGGACTCCTCGAGGCCCATTTCTTCGAGGAACATCTTGCGGTCTTCGTAGTCCTCCATCTCGGCGATTTCAGACTCGGTGCGGGCGGAGATTATGAGTATTCCGGCGTCCTCGTCCTTGACGGCCTCGCGCACTGCATCCACGTAGGCGTTGCCGTTCACCGCCGATGCGTCATCGACGTTGCAGACGTAGAGGACGGGCTTGTTGGTGAGCAGGAACAGGTCGTGGGCGAGCTGGACCTCCTCTTCGTTCACCAGCGCCACGCTGCGGCAGGACCTGCCCTGCTCGAGGGCGGCCTTGTAGCGGGTCAGGAGGTCGGCAAGCTTGCGTGACTCCTTGTCGCCGGCCTGGGCTGCCTTGATGCACTTGGAGAGGCGGGCCGTGACGGTCTCGAGGTCCTTGATCTGGAGCTCGGTGTCCACGACTTCTTTGTCGCGCACAGGGTCAACGGATCCGTCCACGTGGACCACGTTGCCGTCGTCGAAGCAGCGGAGCACGTGGAGTATGGCGTCACACTCGCGAATGTTGGCAAGGAACTGGTTGCCAAGGCCTTCGCCGTGGCTTGCCCCCTTCACGAGGCCGGCGATATCGACGATATCGACGGTCGCGGGGATGGTCCGCTGCGGGTGGCATATTTCGGTGAGCACCTCAAGCCTGCGGTCCGGCACGTTGGTGGAGCCGAGGTTGGGTTCTATCGTACAGAAAGGAAAATTTGCGCTCTGGGCCTTGCCGCTGCTGACGCAGTTGAACAACGTCGACTTCCCCACGTTCGGCAGCCCCACTATTCCACATTTCAAACTCATAAATTCTTTTATTAATCCTATCCTACAAATTTACAATTTTTTTACTTTTGTAAAACCAAACTTAAGAACTATGAAATTATTGATTCTTTTAGTATCGTTGGTGGACAGTCTGCTGGTCGTGAGTTGGAATGTGGAGAATTTCCTGGATCCGAAGGAAGACACGACCGGGCGGCACACCGCAAAGAGGCTGCAGGCCAAGTGCAGCGGCATCGCAAAAACAATCTTCCTCATCGCGGACAAAGAGGGGCGGCTGCCGGACGCCGTGGCCCTGATGGAGGTGGGTAACCGGCGGGTACTCAACAAGTTACTGTCCACCACCCCCCTGCGCAAGCTGGACTACGCCATCATCCACTACGACTCCCCCGACCGGCGCGGCATCGACTGCGCGCTGCTCTACCGCAGGAGCCGGCTGAGGCTCCTGCGCTCCGGCCCCAGGCACCTAAAGGACAGCACCGGCGCCATTCTCCGCACACGCGACATCCTGCTTTCCGAGTTCGAAGGAATAGACATACTGGTGAACCACCACCCGTCCAAGGTCGGCGCGGCTTCCGAAGAAAGGCGCGCCATCGCGATGCGGCGTATGTGGGGGCTCATCGACTCGCTCTCAGCGGCCGGCCACCCGCGAATCCTCTCCGTCGGCGACTTCAACGACAACGTCTGGCCCGCCTCCGGCGCCCCCGGCACCATCAAGTACAACGGCGCATGGGAGAAAATAGACGGCCATTTCGCACGGGGTGCGCTCAGCGTCGAAGAGGCCGTCTTCGACCACCCACTCCTCACCGAGCCCGACCGCAGCTACGGCGGCACCAAGCCCCGCCGCAGCTTCTCCGGCCCCCGCTGGCTCGGCGGCGTCTCCGACCACTATCCCGTCATCCTGCGGATAAAATAAAGGCGGCCGAAGCCAAAACTTCAGCCGCCCTTGATGTCGTCTGTTCCTGCTAGAAGAAGCGCTCGCGGTTGTCCTTGACGTTGTCGTACTCCATCATGGTGGGCACGATCATCTGGGTGGTGTAGCGGGCCTTGTTCTGCTCCATCGTGGCGGCATCCTCCGCGGTGTAGAAGGAGCCGGTCTCACGCTTGGTCACCTTGAACATATAGGTGCAGGCACGTCCGGCCACAGGGCCGCAGAGCTGTCCCTCGGGAGCCTTGGCGATGGCGCCGAGAAGGGCGGGCTCCACTGCGGGAGCGCTGGTGCTTCCGAAAGCCACATCCTCACGGGTCTGGACGCTGGACTTGAGGGCGTCGGCGATCTGCTGGAGATCGGTCATGCCCTCCACCTTTGCAGCCACATCCTTGACGGACTTGGCCTGGAGCTTCTCGAGCTTGAGGACCTCGTTGATATTGGCTGCAACGTCGCTCACCGGGGTGTAGCCTTCCTCGCGGGCAGCCTTCACGGCCACGATGAAGAAGTAGTTGTTGTTGACGGTGATGATGTTGGAAGCCTTGCCGGGCTTGTTGTCATAGACCCAGCGGGTGATCTCCTTGGCCTGGCTGATGGCGCCGTAGTTGGAGGTGGCCTCGGTCACGTTGTTCATCGGGTGGGAATAGACACCGGTGGAATCGACGGCCTTCCTGTAGCCTTCGAGGGTGCCCGCTGCGAGGGTCGCAAAGCGGTTGGCCTTGGCGTAGAAGTCGTTGAAGGTCTCCTTGCTGGCGAGGGCGGTCTTCTCGAGGATGGCCACCTGCTTCTTGGCGACGGGCTTGGTGCGCTTGGTCACCACGACCACGTGGCTGCCATACTGGGTGTTGAGCACGAAGGGCTTGTTGAGCTCGGCGGTCACGCAACCCTCGAATCCGGGGATGGTGTAGTTCTGGGTGAACCAGCCGAGGTTGCCCATTTCGCCGCCGTCGGCGGAATTCTGGTCTGCGGAGTAGAGGGTGGCGAGGCTGGCGAAGTTGCCGCCCTTGGCCACGACGCCGCAAAGGCTGTCGGCCACGTGCTTCGCATCGGCGCCCTGGAGCAGGATATGCTTGACATACACTGAATCAGGCACGTTTGCGGAGGCGATGGTCTTGACTGCACGGAACAGGTTGCCGCTCTTATAGACGGGGGAGATGCCCTGGTTGCCGCTGAACACGAACTCGGCGATGTCGGAAGAGAGGTTGTTGGCCAGCTCGTCCTGCTTGTACCAGTATTCGGAATAGCTGCGGTCGGAGTTCTTGAGAAGGAACGCCTTCATGTTGGTGGTGGCGGCGAATTCGGGCAGGAGGGCATCGATCTCGTCGCTGGAGCGGGCGATGTCGGCCTCGGAAGGAACGACCTCATAGACCACATACTCGATGTCGCGGCCGGCCTTCTGCTTGTAATCCTTCTTGTGGGCGTCGTAGTAACGCTTGATCTCGCCGTTGGTCACGGTGACGGTGCTGTCGGCGTAGTCGAAGGGGATCATAACGTACTCCACGGATGCGGTGGTGTTGGCTTCCTCGACCGCCATGTCGGCAAACAGCTTGGGCTGGATGCTGGATCCGGCGAAGAGGGCGTCGTACTTGTCGTAGTACTTCTGCACCATCACGGAATTCTGCAGGTAGCTCCAGAAGGTCTTGAGACGGGAGTCAGAAGATGCATTCTGCACGAACTCGCGCAGGGCGTCGGGGGAGTAGGCTCCGGTCTCGTCGAAGAAAGCACGGTTCTGGGAGAGGACGGGGGAAATGTTGTTTCCGGTGGTCAGGTCGACCATTTCATCCTCGCCGACACGGATACCCGCATTCTTGGCATTCTTGAGGAACATATACCTGTCCACGAAGTCCTGCCATGCGGCGTTGCGGATCTGCTTCTGGGTCTCCTCGTTCTGGACGGAGGAGCCGGATGCGATCTGGTGGATGGTCGTGAACTTGTCCACATTCTCCTGGAAGTCGGTGTAGGACACGCGCTTGCCGGCGATCTGGCCGACGTCGTACTTGGCAGACATCGAGTTGAGGGCCGTCTCCAGGGTGCTGGGATCGATAATAAACGAAAGGAGGGCCAGAGCGATGATGATGGAAATCGCAAGGCCGAATTTTACGCGAATTTTTTGAAGAACCGCCATTTTGTTATTTTTTAATTTTTACAATTTCTATATAATGGGCCGCGAAGTTACAATTTTTTTGGGAAAGCACCAATAAAATTCACAGAATCAATCACAACTAAGGTGGAATCACGGACCGTGACGCCGTATCCGTTGAAGGTTTTATGAAGGATGGCGTTGCGCGCATGGTCGTCGGAACGCATGCCGTAACCCTGCAGGAAACCGTCCGGAGAATACATCTTCACGTAGCAGTCGGTCCAGATTTCCTTCTTCATCTGGTCCCAGTAGATTGTGTCGGTCTCCATGGTCTCCCGCTTTATGACGTTGTGGATCATCACGTTGCCGAAGGCGGACCAGATGTCTTCAGAGCGTCTGGTCTTGTCGGTCTTGTGGCTGGCCTTGTCGGAAAACACCAGACTTTCCAGCAGGCCGTCCTCGTTGTAGGTATAGACCGACAGGCCCTTCGGGAAAAGGTCCACCTTGGCGGTGTCGCTCTCGTAGGTCTCCATCAGTGGCGCCTCGATGCGCATCTCCACCTTGCCGTTCTTCGTCTGCACCGTGAACATGTCGGTCAGGCTCTGCACGGGGGTGGCGGACAGGTCGAGCGAATCCGCTTCTGCGAGCTGGCTCCTGCAAGAAACGACAATACTGGCAAGCGCCATAACGCTTGCCAGCATCATCATTATTTCGCGGCTCCCTCTCAAGCTGTTACTTGACAGTGCGGACAGTGGTCGTAGCCCTCATGCCGTTGCACACGACAGTGTAGGACTCACCGCTGGTGATATTGTACATGAAGGCGTCTGCTGCCGGCGGGAAGTACCTGCTGTACTGGCCGATATAGCGGTTGGCGTCGTCTGTGAGGGTGGGATCCGCCGCCTTTGCCTTGTTCATATAATCGCAAGCCACCCAGTAAGGAGCCCTGCGGGCGATTTCGTCGCCGCCGCAGCTGGTGGATCCCCAGATGGTGCCGATGAGCAGGTAGGCCTTTCCGGCGAGGTTCTCGTCCATCGAAGGCACCTTGGAGGCGGCCTCATAGGCGGCTGCGGAACGGCCGTTCTTGAAGCAGTAGACTGCGAGCTCGTAGAGGTAGCCGGCATCGGCCTTCACGTCGGAATCCTCGCGGTCGATAGCTTCCTGCATGTACTTGACGGCCTGTGCCACGTTGCCTCTTGCGGACTGAAGCTTATACAGATAGTATGCAGCGTCGGCCGAAGGCTCGAGGGTGTACATGGTCGTGACGGCGTTCAGGAAGAGGTCGTTGTCGTTGCAATCCTCGGCGAGGCTCAGCATCTTCACGATGTTGGTGGCGAGCTTGAGGTCGTTGGGGTTGGCCTCATAGCGGGGTCCGAAGAGCTTCAGCAGGTCGTCGCAGGACGCCACCTTGCTGGAGATGAACAGGTTTTCGATGTTGGTGCGGAAGTCGGACACCTGCTGCTTCTCGAGGTCGGAGGAAGGATTGACGGCATCCAGCATGGCAAGGTTGCGCTGATACAGGTTCAGCACGTCCTCGGTGCCGAGCTGGCCGTTGCCGTAGAGATCCACGGCGGCCTTGAAGTCGTTGAACACCACGGAAGGCTTGGTCTTGTCGCCAAGAGCGGCAATCACGCTCTCATAGATGTCGTAGACACGCTTGGGATCGGACTTGATGTACTTGGCGGCATAGGTGGCCTTGTTGTTCAGGGCCGTGGTCGCATACTTGGGGAAGTACTGCGCCCTCTGGTCCTGGAGGGTCAGGAGGGTGTCCACGAGGCCCTCCACCATCACGGTGTTGCGGGAGTTCTTGGCGATAAGCCTCGAGACGAGCTCGGAACCCTGGATGAGAAGGTTCTGGCTGCAGGAAGGAGGACATATCTTATATGCCTGGCGCCAGTTGGGGGTGGCGTCGTCGTAGTTCTTCTGCTTGTAGTACTCCGTGTAGTAGGAAAGGTACTTTACGCACTCATCGGCGTTCTCGCCGTACTTGCTCATATCCTGGGCGAAAAGGTTTCCGCCGCAGAGCATCGCGCTCAGGCTCAAAGCCGCTAAAAATACTTTTTTCATATCTCTCGTTTTTATGTTGTTTACTGATACTGGTGCTTTTGGAACCAGATATCGAACATATTGAATCCAATCGAAAAGTTGAAGTACGTTTCTCGGATCATATTGTCCTTTATCGATCCCCTCTGTCCAAAATCCATACCAAGAGTGATTCCGTTGTGGCCGGGGGGTATGGGAAGAGTGGCGCCAAGCGTTATGCCATAGGCATTTACGTGGTTGCCGTCCACCGTGAAATAATCTGTCTTGTAGTATAGTCCGGCGCGGTAGGATACCCTGTTGAAGTAGTAGCGGATATCGTTGCGGTTGGGAGTTATCTCGAAGCCGGCGCGGTAGGATTCGGAGAGGGCGGGGCCGAAGACGGAGAGGCCGGCGCCGGGCGCAAGGTTGCCGGTGAAGCCTTCCCTGGACTCGAGTCCGCATCCGGACCAGTCGGAGCGGGTGTAGTTGAACTCCACGCTCATCCTGTTGGAGAAATTATATGAAATGCCGGCGCCGATTTCGCTTGCGAGGCGCACGTTGCCGGGCACGCCCTTCTTGTGGTAGAGGGTGTCGGTCATCACGCTGCCTGTCGAATAGCGGTAGCTCTCCACTTCGCCGGAAAGCTGGGCTGCGGTCTTGTAGGTGCCGCCCACGATGATAGAACTGCGTGTGCCGACGGGCTGCTCATACTGTATGCCGAATTTGCCGGCAGGGGCCGTGAGCTGCAGTATGTGGCCGTTGGAGGCGCCGTTATAGGAATTGTTGGAGAAGGTCTCCAGGAAGGTCTTCTCGATGCGGCCGAAGTGGAAGATGAACTCGGCACCTAGCGAGAAGCGCTTCCAGAAGGTCACGCCGCCGCCGATGAATGCCTGGTAGATGCTTCCCCGGCCGGAGGCGGTGTAGGACACGTTGCCCGTGCGGCCTATGATTTCGGGGTCGGCGAAACTATAGCCGTAGCCGTAGCCGGTGCTGCTGTAGGGCTGGATTCCCACCATCATGGCGGAGGAGCGCCAGATGGGGAAGGAAATTATCAGGTTGCTGATGTTGAACGTGTTGGATGCCGACCTCAAGTCGCCCTGACGGAAAATCTTGTTGTCCTGCAGCAGGGAGAAGTCCGCCATGAAGGCAAGGGAGTCGCGGGCCGTGACGGCGGCCGGGTTGCGGGGATTGATGAAGCGGTTGCTGCGGCCGGCGATACCCACGCCGCCCATCGATTTGTTGTAGGCATTGCCCGGAGTGGCGATGTCGCCCACACCGAAGATGGAGTAGGGGGTATAGCTGCCGTAGGTCTGGGCGGCAAGGCCCACACCCGACAGCGCCAGAATGGCGGACAGCACTAACTTACTGAATGTTCTTCTTAACATATTCATCCGTTATTATCGCCAACCCCATCAAACCGAGATTACAAACGACAAATATGGAGTTTTTCATCCGCTTGGCAAAATAAATTGCATCGCCGCCGGTGAAAATCACGATATTTTCCGGGTTGGAACGAATGTATCCGTCTATTTCAAACATTATACCTGAAATGATTCCCGACTCGATGGAAGACTGCACGGAGTCGCCGGGAAACTTGCAGTCCCGGGGCATGTCGACCAGCGGAAGGGCCTTGGAGTAGCGGTTGAGGGCCTTGAAACGGGTGCGGCAGCCAACGGAAATATTACCTCCGAGATAGCGGCCCTGCGAGTCCAGATAATCGACCGTGAGGGTGTTGCCAAGGTCGAAAACGGTGCAGGACTTGCCCTTGAAGAGGGTTTTGGCGGCCACCAGCGACGCAGCCCTGTCGTAGCTCAGATAGTCGGGCATACCGTAGGCGGAAAGGGCGTCGGGGTGTGCCGGATCGAGTATCATCAGATACTGGCAGGCTCCGCGCAGCAGGGCCTCCTCCTCTGAAGTGAGTTCCCGCACCGACACGACCGCTATCACCAGCGGCGTCTGCTTCTCGGTCACGGACTCTATGAATCCCATGACCTTTTCGCCCTGGTACCTGAAAGTCTTGCCCAGCACGGATTCCTCCGACCAGGCGGCCTTCACGGCGGTATTGCCTATTTCTATCAGTAAATTAGCCACTATTATATTAACTACAGCCTGCAAAGGTACTAATTTTATTCCAACTTCGTCAGGACAGCCCTCGCTTTTTCCAAACTATCCACCTTCCTGGTGATGATTTTCAGCTTTCCTTCGCTCTGCTTGAGCTCGAGCGGGCAGGCTCCGGACTGTATCCTTTCGAGGATACGGGAGAATGTATCCGACTGGAAATAAGGCGACATCTGGTTGGAAATGAAGAAAGCTATGAACATGCCGTTCTTCACGATTATCTTCTCGAACCCCAGGCTTGCGCCGGCATTGCGTATCTTCACCACCTCGAAGAGGTTCTCCACCTCCCGGCTCATCTTGCCGAAACGATCCTGCAGCTGCATCTTGAACAGGTCTATCTCCTTGTCGGAATACAGGGAATCCAGTTGCTTGTAGATGCGTATCTTTTCGGCCGTGATGTCGATGTAGTCGTCGGGAATCATGGCCGGCTGGTCGGTCTCTATCGTGCAGTCGGTAGTGAAGTTGCCGCGGCCTGTCTTCTGCACGAAGCCGGTCTCCACCCCAAGTTCCTCCATGGCTTCGGAAAGGATCTTCTGGTATGTCTCGAAGCCCATGTCCATGATGAAGCCGCTCTGCTCGGCGCCGAGCAGGTTGCCGGCCCCGCGGATGTCGAGGTCCTGCATCGCGATGTTGAATCCGCTGCCCAGGTCGCTGAACTCCTCGATTGCCTTGAGCCGGCGGCGGGCATCGTCGGTGAGGGTGGTCAGCGGCGGCACTATCAGGTAGCAGAAGGCCTTGCGGTTGGAACGTCCCACGCGCCCGCGGAGCTGGTGGAGGTCGCTCAGGCCAATATTCTGGGCCTGGTTCACGATAATCGTGTTGGCGTTCGGGATGTCGAGGCCGCTTTCGATGATGGTGGTGCAGAGCAGCATGTCGTAGTCGCCCCGGATGAATTCCAGCATGCGGTTCTCGAGTTCCTTGGACTCCATCTTGCCGTGCGCCACGCAAATCTTCATGTCCGGGATGAGACGGTGGAGGATTTCCTGGATGGCGGGGAGTTCTTCCACCTTGTTGTGGAGGAAGAACACCTGGCCGCCGCGGTTGAGTTCGTATTCTACGATGCTCCTGATTTCATCCTTGTTGAAGAGGATTATTTCCGTCTGCACGGGGATGCGGTTGGGCGGGGGAGTGTTGATGATGCTGAGGTCGCGCGCGCCGAGCAGGGAGAACTGGAGGGTGCGCGGGATAGGGGTGGCGGTGAGGGTGAGGGTGTCCACGGCCGCGCGCATCTTGCGCAGCTTTTCTTTCGCCGCAACTCCGAATTTCTGTTCCTCGTCGATGACCAGCAGCCCCAGGTCCTTGAATTCAAAGGATTCTCCCAGGATCTTGTGGGTGCCGATGAGTATGTCTATCTTGCCTTCTTTCAGGCGTTTCCTGATGTCGGAGAGTTCCTTTGCCGTGCGCAGGCGGCTCACGTAGTCTATGGTGCAGGGGAGGTTCTTCAGGCGCTCGGTGAAAGTGGTGTAGTGCTGCAGCGCAAGGATGGTGGTGGGCACCAGGACTGCCGTCTGCTTGCCGTCCACTGCCGCCTTGAACGCCGCACGTATGGCTATTTCCGTCTTTCCGAACCCCACGTCGCCGCATATCAGACGGTCCATGGGGCAGGTGCCTTCCATATCCCGCTTGACTGCCTTGGATGCGAGTTCCTGGTCCGGGGTGTCTTCATACATGAACGAGGACTCGAGTTCTTCCTGCAGGTAGGTGTCCGGAGAGAAGGCGTAGGCCTTGGAGGCCTTGCGCTTGGCGTAGAGTTGGATAAGGTCCTTGGCTATGTCCTTCACCCGCGACTTGGCATTGTTCTTCAGGGTGATCCAGGTCTTGGAACCGAGCTTGTTGATTTTCGGCATCTCCCCGTCCCTGGAGCGGAAGCGGGATATCTTGTGGAGAGCGTGCACGGAGACGAAAACCACGTCTCCGTCGCGGTAGGTCAGTTTCACCACCTCCTTCATCCGCCCGAAGTCGTCGCGCATCCGCACTAAGCCGCCGAACACTCCCACACCGTGGTCGATATGGACCACGTAGTCGCCTATGTTGAATGAATTCAAGTCATTGATGGTCAGCTGCTCCGACTTTTCGACCGTGCGCCTGAGCCGCACCCTGTGGAAACGGTCGAAGATTTCGTGGTCGGTGTAGCAGCATATCTTGTCCTGCTTGTCGATGAAGCCGTTGTGGATGTTCTTGCCGGCAACGAATTTCGGGATCAGGCCTCCGTTCTGGGAGAGGATGGACTGGATGCGGTCCAGCTGGGACTGCTTCTCCCCGAAGATGCAGACTTCGTAGCCACTTTCCATCCTTTCGCGTATATCTTCCGTGAGCAGTTCGAAGTTCTTGTTGAAGACCGGCTGGGGGGCTATTTCGAATTCCACGGCGCTGACATTCTGCCCGGACAGCGGGGTGTCGATGAATACCCTGGTGAATTTTTCGGTGAGAGAGAAGAATGGCTTCTCCTTGTACATGTCGGAGGAATCCAGCCACACCACAGCGTCTTCCGGGAGGAAACGCAGCACGCTCTCGCCGCTTTCATCCCCTTCAGAAATGATGTCGGACAGGATTTCCGCTTTTTCGCAGTTTTCCACGGAAAGCTGGGTATTGCAGTCGAAGAGGTGGATCTTTTCCACTTCGTCGCCCCAGAACGAGATACGGAAAGGGTGGTTGCGGGAATATGAGAATATATCCACTATGGAGCCCCTGATTGCGAACTGGCCGGGGGCGGAAACGAAATCCACCCTTTCGAAGCCGTTGGAAGCAAGTTTTTCAGTGATGCTTTCGTGGGATATGGCGTCCCCTGTGCGGATTTCGAAAAAAGCTTCCTGGATACGCTTTTCAGTGGGCACAAGTTCCTCTATGGCTTCGGGATAGGTCACTATGAGCAGCCGGCTGCCGTCGTAGTTGATTATCTTCTCTACGGCGGATGTGCGCTGCACCCCAAGGGAGGATTTATAGTTGCTCCTCTCTATGTTCTTTCCCGACGAGGGAAGGAAGAACACGGAGTCTCCTTCCACCTGGGTGTAGAGATCCGAAGCACAGTATTCGGCAGCTTCCTGGTTGGGTAATATTATGAAATTCAATCCTTTCTGCGCAACTTCCGAAAGCACGAACCAACGGGCGGACAAATAAAGGCCCCGGCAGAATACATCCTTTCCGGATTGTAATCTGTCTTTCAGAAGCGAGGTCGATCTTTTGTTTATCAACATCAATCTCAAATAAACTGTTCATTTCCGGTTGAAAACCCTGTTGATATCCGGAAGCCCGTTCATTTCAACAATCCTTCAGTTTCTCCCTAACAAGGTTTTCAACATCTTTTAATTTTGTAATTATTTGATTTTAATACACTTATTGGTTTATTAACAAATCCACCGAAGTATAAAAACAAAATCAAATTTTAAATTAAAAGAACTATATTTGTATTTGTAAAGGAATAACGAAATGTCGGATTTCAATCCCCGCGATACAAACGAGGGCAAAGATAAGGATTTAGACGGAATTATCCGGCCCCGCGAACTGGAAGATTTCACCGGACAGGCAGAAATCGTCTCAAACCTGAAGGTTTTCATACAGGCGGCGAAGATGAGAGGCGAGCCGCTGGACCACACCCTGTTCCACGGCCCTCCCGGCCTTGGCAAGACCACACTCGCCCACATCATCGCGAACGAGATGGGGGTGAATATGAAGATAACTTCCGGCCCCGTGCTCGACAGGCCGGGCGACCTTGCCGGCCTGCTCACTTCCCTGGAGACCGGCGATGTGCTGTTCATCGACGAAATCCACCGTCTATCCCCTGAAGTGGAGGAGTATCTCTACTCGGCGATGGAGGATTATGTGATTGACATCATGATAGATAAGGGCCCCGGGGCCCGTTCGGTGCGCATTTCCCTCAATCCTTTCACCCTCGTGGGGGCGACGACCCGCGCCGGCCTGCTGACGGCTCCGCTGCGCGCCCGCTTCGGCATCAACAGCGGCCTGGAGTACTACGACACCGACCAGCTGATCCGTATCGTGAAGCGCAGCGCAGCAATCCTCAACATAGGAATAGACGAGGATGCCGCCCGGGAGGTGGCCCTTCGCAGCCGCGGCACGCCGCGAATCGCCAACGGCCTGCTTAGGCGTGTGCGCGATTTCGCCCAGGTGGTGGGCGACGGGCATATCAACCTGAAGATTGCAAAATATGCCCTCGACAAGCTCAATATCGATACCCGCGGCCTGGATGCAATCGACAACAAGATACTCCGCACCATCATCCAGACTTTCAAGGGAGGTCCGGTGGGGGCCAACACCATAGCCACAGCTATCGGCGAGGACCAGGGTACCTTCGAGGAAGTCTATGAGCCCTTCTTGATCAAAGAGGGATTCATAGTCCGCACCCCCCGGGGCCGAATCGCCACCGAGCTCTCATATAAGCACCTCGGCATCATCAAAGAGCCCGAAGAGGGTACCCTGTGGGGACAGTAGAGCCCAGGCTTGGGCCTTATTTCCTATAACAAGAACATTAGGCTGACCAAAAAGTAAATTCTTCGGCAGGTTTACCTGCCGAAGAATGACACGAGGCTGTTATTCAGCCACTACGTGGACTCCAAACAATGCCTCCAATAAGCTTGAGTAGCAAGTGAATAGACCCTATCTTTATCTATTGGCATCCATGTAACTCTAAGAACGACTTCTGCCACAACATACCACTTTAGGTCAATGCTTCCCGCCGATTCCTTTGGCGTATACCGAATAAAACTCAACAGGGGTAATTGAGATTCATCTTTTTCTTGATACCAGGATATCACCCATTTCTCCAACTGAACCTCCAATAGCAATTTCTTACTCTGTTTCAACTCTTCAATCAACGTCTCGTCGTTCAGCATTTCATTTTCTTTGTGAGTAAGGCTTTCGGTCAAAGTTGAATCCTCTGACAACATCTCTGCTGTCCAAAAAGATTTAGGGAACTGACGAATGTTGTTACTCGGAATATCCAGTCCTTTGAGTCCTGCGTTTGTAGACGGAGACAGGGTTAACTCTATCGAAAAAGACCCATTAACGGATGCAACACCACCAACCAGTATAAAGAAGTATAAATCATCTTTGCTCTTTTTGGCGAAAACGATAGGTGTATTTCCAGAAATGTCTTCCATATAATGGTAGCCCAATCTTTCAACAACCGGGGTTATGATGTTTACTATTGCTTGGCGTTTCAATTTCATAATCACTAAATTACATTATTCTCCATACATCGAGTCCAATGTATACCTTCGGAAACTGTCAGACGCAAGGCAGCGAACCTTCGGAAACGCCGTTTCATTGAATAAAAACAGAAGAATAGTTTCAGATGCCCGAAACCAATCCAAGGGTATATCATCCAATGGCCTGTCCGGTGTATATTTAAGATTACTAAGGAATCGTTTTTGAGTATAATTATCTATTATCCATTTTTCTAATAATTCTTCTGTTTGAAGGTGGATACTTTCTCTTATTCTTCTAAGAAGATCAGAATTGTTAACTAAACGTGGTTCAACTATAGATAACACTTCAACAACAACTGAACGGATATCTTCACTGCCATATAAAGACCACCAGCAATCATTTTTATCACAATGATAGTATTTAATCCTTTCTTCGACTGATAATAGTTGACAGGGTCTTATATTACTACAATCAGGTATGTCTAACCCTGAATGATATATACTTGTTGTATTAGTAAAGCAAAGGTCAACAGTAAACTGATCGTCATAAAAACGATGGATAGTGAGGGCTGCCTGTAAATACAAATCTTTTGCGATCTTCTTTCCAAACAAACCTTGAGCCCCCGAAATACTGTCTTTGAAGTAATGATATCCCATTGCTTCAAAACCGGGACGCAGCGCTTTTATCAAGTCTCTTTTGTTTAGCTTCATACCTGTCCAAAGGTAGTCAATTATTTCGTTATATCCGCTTGTCTTGTAAAGTATTCTTCCGTAAGGCAGATAATCCTCCTGCATCTTTGCGGAATTCATTTTTTAGTTGTATCTTCGCCCTATTATAGAATACCAATTAATTTATAATATCAAATGGCCGATAAACTTAATTCAAAGATTCCTGAAGGACCTTTAGCCCAGAAATGGACTAAACGTAAGTCGGAAATCCATCTTGTGAGTCCGAACAACAAACGCAAACTTGAAATCATCGTGGTCGGCACCGGTCTGGGCGGCGCATCCGCAGCTGCCTCCCTCGGCGAGCTTGGCTACAATGTCAAGATCTTCTGTATCAGCGACTCCCCCCGCCGTGCGCACTCCATCGCTGCCCAGGGCGGTATCAACGCAGCAAAGAACTACCAGAACGACAACGACTCCGTCTATCGTCTGTTCTACGACACCATCAAGGGCGGCGACTACCGTGCCCGTGAGGCCAACGTCTACCGTCTGGCTGAAGTCAGCGCTGCCATTATCGACCAGTGCGTCGCGCAGGGCATCCCCTTCGCACGCGAATACGGCGGCTATCTTGCCAACCGTTCCTTCGGCGGCGTGCAGGTGAGCCGTACATTCTATGCCCGCGGCCAAACCGGCCAACAGCTCCTTTTGGGCGCCTACGCATCCCTGAACAAGGAAATAGCCGCCGGCACAGTGAAGTCCTACCCCCGCCACGAGATGCTCGACCTGGTGGTGGTCAACGGTGAGGCCAAGGGTATCATCACCCGCAACCTCGTGACCGGCGAACTCGAAAGGTTCGGAGCCCACGCAGTGATCATCGCCACCGGCGGCTACGGCAACACCTACTTCCTTTCCACCAACGCAATGAATTCCAACGGCTCCGCCGCGATGCAGTGCTACAGGAAAGGCGCTTTCTTCGGCAACCCCTGCTTTGCGCAGATCCACCCCACCTGCATTCCCGTCCATGGCGACCAGCAGTGCAAGCTCACCCTTATGAGCGAGTCGCTGCGCAACGACGGCCGTATCTGGGTGCCCAAGAAGAAGGAAGATGTGGAGAAACTCCGCAAGCATCAGATCAAGGCTTCCCAGATTCCTGAAGAAGACCGCGACTACTATCTGGAGCGCCGCTATCCGGCCTTCGGCAACCTCGTGCCCCGCGACGTGGCTTCCCGCGCAGCGAAGGAAAGGTGCGACGCAGGCTTCGGCGTGAACGAGACCGGCAAGGCCGTGTTCCTCGATTTCTCGGAGGCGATTGCCCGTCTGGGCCACCAGAAAGTGGCCGAGCGCTATGGCAACCTCTTCGATATGTATGAGAAGATCACCGCGTCCTCTCCCTGGGAGGAGCCTATGATGATTTATCCCGCCATCCACTACACCATGGGCGGCATCTGGGTCGACTACGACCTGCAGACCACCATCCCCGGCCTCTACGCCATCGGCGAGGCCAACTTCTCCGACCACGGCGGCAACCGTCTCGGCGCCTCCGCCCTCATGCAGGGCCTTGCCGACGGCTATTTCATCGTGCCCGTGACGATAGGCGACTATCTTTCCAAGAAGTTTGCCGAGCCCAAGACCGATATCAACCGTCCTGAGTTTGCCGAAGCAGAAAAGGCCGTGCAGGCACGTATCGACAGGCTCTTCTCCATCAACGGCAAGGAGACAGTCGATTCCATCCACAAGGAACTCGGTCACATTATGTGGGAATATGTGGGTATGGCCCGCGACAAGGAAGGTCTCCAGAAGGCTATCGGCCTCATCAAGGACCTCCGTAAGCGTTTCTATGAGAACGTGAAAGTCCCCGGCACCCAGTATGAGTTCAACCAGGAGCTTGAGAAGGCCCTCCGCCTCGAAGATTTCTTCGACATAGGTGAACTTATGGCCCGTGACGCCCTCAACCGCAACGAGTCCTGCGGCGGCCATTTCCGCGTGGAAAGCCAGACTGAGGAAGGCGAGGCCAAGCGCGACGACGAGAACTACATGTACGTGGCCGCCTGGGAATACAAGGGAGAAGGTGTGGAGCCCGAACTCCACAAGGAGCCTCTCGTGTATGAGAATATCAAGGTTATTACCAGAAATTACAAAGACTAATATGGAATTCAATTTAAAGATATGGCGTCAGAAGAACGCCAAGGCCAAGGGCCATTTCGAGACCTATCATATTTCTGGTATCGAGGAGGATGCTTCCTTCCTTGAGATGCTCGACATACTGAACGAGCAGCTTATCCGCGAGGGATGTGATCCCGTGGCTGTGGAAAGGGGCTGCCAGAGCAGCGGTCCCGTGTCTTTCGACCACGACTGCCGCGAGGGTATATGCGGGGCTTGTTCGCTTTATATCGACGGCCGCGCCCACGGTCCGGACGACCATGTGACCACCTGCCAGCTGTTTATGCGTCACTTCAAGAATGGCGCTACCATCACGGTGGAGCCCTGGAGAAGCGCCGCTTTCCCTGTGATCAAGGACCTTGTGGTGGACCGCAGGGCTTTTGATAAGATTCTGCAGGCCGGCGGATTCATTTCCGTGCGCACCGGCTCCGCCCAGGACGCCAACAATATCCTCATCCCGCACGACAAGGCCGAGGAGAGTATGGACGCAGCGGCCTGCGTGGGCTGCGGCGCCTGCGTGGCCACCTGCAAGAACGGCTCTGCGATGCTGTTCGTTGCTGCCCGCGTGAGTTCTCTCGCCCTCCTGCCTCAGGGCCGTCCCGAAGCGAAGCGCAGGGCCAAGGCCATGGTGGCGAAGATGGATGAGCTGGGCTTCGGCAACTGCACCAACACCCGCGCCTGCGAATTGGAATGCCCTAAGGGCATCACCGTCGCCCACATCGCCCGCCTCAACCGCGAGTTCCTCAAAGCGAAGTTCTCGGATTAGATTTAGCGCAAACCTATATAGCTGATTATCACTTAATAAAACGATTAAGGGGGTGCTGGAATGACACCCCCTTAATCGTATAATAGGCTGGTTATAAAACAATTAGCTTTGCGCCTTTTTCTTTCCGACGTCAATGCTTCCAAGTAAAGGATAATTGATGATCTCCAGGACGGACACCAGAAATATTACCCACAACAGTGACATTCATAGAGACCTGCATCTTGTCTCCGGATATTGTCGCATCTATTAAGATGTACTCAATGATGGTCTGTGTCAATTCAGAAGTACGTATTTCATCGATTGCAAATGGTTGCGTGAATATCAATTTGTTTCCATCTTTTGAGTATTGTCCGCGTGCGGATTTACTCTTACGGTTTTTATCACGCCAAGTAATCTGCACACCGGTATCACTCATAAAATACAATTCCCACGTCAGGCTCATAAAGTTACAGGACCACGTTGTGTCCGGAAGAGAATCCGGACCCTTTTCTTCTTGCTGGTCTTTGCTTTGTTCCGGCTTTATGTTATTCTTATTACATGACGGAATAGTTGCTAAAATGAGCAAGGATAACAAGATGGTAAAGATTCTTTTCATAACTCTTATTTCATTCTCTATTTTTAAATACCCGCACCAGCATATTCTTGCATCCATCAAGAAACAAATGTCCTAAGAAACAGACATTCTAACTAAAGGCTGTCAATTTGAGCGAAGCGAAGAATCTATTTCTGCCTGGCCAGTATAGACTGACTGAAGTCAAAGGCTATCGGGCAGGAGATTGTGTTTCCATACTCTGTTGTGAACTCGATAGTCAAATGTTGCACTGACGGTCCCGTAGGAAGTTTTGTCGCTTTAAGGCCGAAAAGAGAAAAATAACCTCCATTTCCTATCATAGAACCATTTATTTCAAGTGGTTCTGCTACTATTTTAGCCGCTGTGGATGAAGTGAGCATTGACATGTCGTCTTTAGTTATTGTATTCAATGGCGTTGTATTAACTCTGGACGAAAGAATTGAATAATCACTCTCAATGATATTCTTTAAATCTTTATAATAAATATCAAAGCAATCGTCAATGAATACTCCCTTTGGATGGTCATTATCAAAATCCTCTTCACTTGTCACATGGATGGCATTAATATCCGGTATGGTACAGGAATAAGTAGGAGTATTCTTATCTACTATATTCTGATTGTAATGATTGTCACCATATTTATCGCACTTTGATTTGAACCATAATATATCCTTCTCTGAAGAGGTGTCATATTTTACTATTCTATTTATTTGATAATCAATTGAAATATCATATCTTTGAATATATCCATAATCATCTACGCTTTTCGTTAATACAGCTTCTGCTGAATCATATTCATAAAATGCAACCACGATTGATTCAATATACTTGGGTTCTGTTCCTATTGTCCAAGCATCACAAGAATTGACTATTACAATGCTAGCGAGAAGAAGGATGCTTTTATATACTCGGCTTGTCATAGGTGATGATTTTTAAATAGTGATTATAATACTCTATATCCGTTTCGTCATGATAAACTCCATCGTCAAATATACAGCTATTATTATCGTAACTCCTTAGGGTTGCTCTATTATTGTATGTATTCTTTCCGGTAACTATTGCTTAATCTCTTCTGCTTTTCGTAACTTTCTTGCCAGGCAACAAACTTCTTTGAAAAATCAATTTTGCCAATATAACAATATTCCTTATCATTGTTTCGTTCACCCCATGGTTCATATTCATACCCGACAATATTGAATTGTACCGAAAATGCGATATCATCTATACCCCTGTATATTGAGTATATCCCGTGATCACTATCCGTCATCTTGTTCAACTTAAAATTGTATGATTCAAATGACGTTATTTTAGAATACTCTTTACCTTCAATAAAAAATAATCCGTCAGATGACTGAAAATGCAAAAGAGCAATAGGTTCGAATGTATTATCACCAACATCGATACGAATTCCCCCCGGAGGATTTCGATGATTCAATTCCCATTTGAATGAAATAGTATCATTATTTATTATGAATTTCGGAATGTCATATTTTTTCCCCGGATAAGGGGCATCCCTCCTTATATGTGTGTGCGTTACTCCATTTTCCGAAAACTCTATTTTATAAAAATATGGAATACTGATGTACTCATCAGGTATTTCAATGGTCACATCAGCAAGTTCATCCTTATGAAAGCAAGCATTAACGACTACGATTATTAAAAGAAAAGAAAACAGATGAAATAATTTGTTCATTGTTTGCCGTACATTTTGTTATTCAATGTAATCTGCTTTGTAATTATAAGCGTGAAAAGTGGAATTCTCCATATATGATACTAATCTATGCGTGAAATCTATCCTATATGTTAATCTGTCAATATATGTCTGTCTATTAAACGCCACTTGAAATATCAAAGAATACGCGGATATGTCATCATAATTCTTTTTGAATGAATAAGTACAAACGTCACCGTCCTCAACATTATAGTATACAGGCCTTTTTGCAGAATCTAGTTGTAGTTTAAAGTACGGGGTACTAATGTTTTCTGAAATATAAAAATCCAAGTAGGGGCGGAAAGCTTTAATAGTATTATATTGATAATTCTCTTTAAATACAGGCCCATCTGCAGGAAACAACAAATATCCATCTTCGTGATTATGTGGCCAGACTTCTCCCATTAATGCTCCTAAATCAATAAAGAAACACAGAGAATCATATTGATAGAAAAAATGAGGATACTCATAAAAGTTAGGGTCATCGATTCTGGCATAAGTATGTGGCTTATTATAGTTATGCGACTGGTGCCCGGATTGTATTATAAAGGTGCTATCTTTATTACAATCATACCTTTCTATGGTGTAATCAGTCCTAATATAGGGACTCATATCTGAGGGCTCTTCTTTCTTCCACTTAAAGCATCCGCTAATAGTACATATAACTATGCTGCAAAGAAAAAAGTGTATGGACTTCGATTTCATAATACTGCGCTTTAGAACTTATGGTAGAGGAGGAAATCCCTTGGTAATAGTAACGGTAAAATTCTGCAAGAAGTCATTCCCTGAATAAGCCGCCCCTGTCACGATTGCTGTTTTATTCGGATAGTTGTCAATATTCGAAATTACAGATTGAACATATGTGCTCATTAGTGTCCACTAAAAATTTATAAAAGTTCTTTGAAAATATTGAGAGTTAGGTAATTACAGCAGTTTTTGAAGCGCGCCGATTTGAAATTATCTTTGCCAGACTAACGTAGAATGGCACATGCATAACGGAAAATACGTGCTCG
>CACZMF010000013.1 GCA_902782225.1 uncultured Bacteroidia bacterium
CGATAAGTCTATTGCCCTTGAGGATATCAATATTACTTATGACTCCGGAGTGTTCTGGATGGAAGCCAATACGAACTACTATGATGTCAGCTCTTCTTCATATCTGGCAGGAAAACTGAGAATGGTTTTCCGGAAGATCGGGTAAATCTTTAGAGGAAGTAGCATCAGGAAACATAAAAAGTTATAAGACCCCCGAAGGTAAGATATTTTAAGTAAATAGTTAGCAATTTATATGCAAATTACACGGAATTTGCATTATATTTGCAGTACGATTATTAAAACTAATTGCATATGGCACAGGCAACGATATCAATTCGGGTAGATCAGGCTCTCAAGCAGGACTTTGATTCCCTTTGTGAGGACTTCGGTATTAGCACCACCGCAGCCTTCAACATCTTTATGAAGACAGTTGTGCGCGAGCGTAGGATTCCTTTCGAAATTAAGACTGAATCCGAGGCCCAGAAGCGCCAGAAGGCTCTTGACGCCTTTGCCGCTATGCGTGCTGCTGTTGCTGCCTCCGGCATGAAGGAAATGACGCTTGAGGAGATTAATGCTGAGATCAAGGAGGCCCGCAATGCAAGACGCAGCTAAGATTTACGCCGTTATAGACACGAACGTCGTTGTATCCTCAATGTTCTCACTGGACGGCAAGTCCAGTCCCGCTATTGTTGTCAATGCAATTCTTCAAGGAGCCATTACACCTTTGTATAATGATCAAATCCTTGCTGAATACGTTGATGTCCTCTCTCGTCCAAAGTTTCCATTCACCAGTTTGATGGTGAACTCTGTACTCTCTACCATACGTGAGTATGGTATCAACACACAAAAAGCGGATGTAGACAAGACGATCTTCCCAGACCCGGACGACATGGTCTTTTACGAGGTCAAGATGGGCGCTGATGATGCTTTCCTAGTGACGGGAAACATAAAGCATTTCCCCAAAGATCCGAAGGTCGTCACGCCTACTGAGATGGTAGAGATTCTTACGGAAAAAGGATTGATTTAAGGAATAACTCTTTGATTCCAGCGGAGTGGTGTAACGTCCTCCTTCTGTGACCCCGCCATCGTATCATACTGTGCGTAAACGAAGAAAACCCCTGAAACTCAAGGGTTTTCGCGGTGCGGAAGGGACTCGAACCCTCGACCTCCGGCGTGACAGGCCGGCATTCTAACCAGCTGAACTACCGCACCAGGTGCGCTGGTCTGCGTTAAACGCGGATGCAAATATAATCACTTTTTCTTTAATTGCAATATTCTTTTCAAAAAAAATCTTGATATCTTTGCAACCTGATGCGGGACCGGTTGGAAAAGTAATTGCCTGTCAGCGCATAACGGTTGGTTAGTATGTCAGAACAATCTTCGAGTGGGAAAGCCCCTATGAGCGGGTGGCTGGCGGTGAGTCCGCTGATGGTGTTTCTTGTGGTCTATCTCGTGTCGTCGATCATTGCCGGCGACTTCTATAAGATTCCCGTGACGGCGGCGTTCCTCGTGGCTTCCGTCTATGCCATCCTGATCACACCCAGTCCAGGACCTGCCGGCGGCGGCTGGCGTTCGCGCTTCGACATGGACGGACGCATCTCCATTTTCTCCAGGGGAGCGGGGGATGCCAACGTGCTGATGATGATATGGATATTCGTGCTCGCAGGGGCATTTGCCGCCACCGCCAAAGAAATCGGAGCGATAGACGCCACGGTGAATTTCACCCTCCGTATCCTTCCTTCGCGCTTCCTGTTTGCCGGCATCTTCCTTGCCGCGTGCTTCATCTCGATGGCCATCGGCACCAGCGTGGGCACAATCGTGGCCCTGGTGCCGGTCGCCTCCGGACTTGCCGCACAGGTCGGAGCAAGCGTCCCGCTGCTGACCGCAATCGTCGTGGGCGGAGCGTTTTTCGGCGACAACCTTTCATTCATCTCCGACACCACCGTGGCGGCCACAAAGAGCCAGGGCGTGCAGATGCGGGACAAGTTCCGGGCGAACATACTCATCGCAGCTCCTGCAGCCGTGCTCGTGACCATAATCTACGTGATCATAGGCGGGGAAGTGGGCAAGCCGCTGGAAATCGCAGAGATAGAATGGGTGAAGATACTTCCGTACCTGATAGTTATCGGCCTGGCGCTTGCCGGCATCAACGTGATTGCAGTGCTGGCGTCCGGGCTTCTGGTGAACGGCATCATCGGAGTGGCGTGCGGGAGCTACGGACTTGTGGGATGGATGGCTGCGGCAGGGGAAGGCATTGCCGGTATGGGGGAACTGATCATAGTCACGCTTCTGGCGGGCGGAATGCTGGACATCATCCGCCACAACGGAGGCATGGAATTCATTATCAATGGATTGACACGCCGGATCAGAGGCGCGAAAGCGGCATCCCTGAGCATTGCGGCCCTGGTGTGCCTCGTGAACGCCTGCACCGCCAACAACACCATCGCCATCATAACGACGGGCCCCCTTGCAAAGGACATCACGGAAAAGTTCAAACTGAATCCCAGCCGCACCGCCAGCATTCTCGACACGTTCAGCTGCCTGATACAGGGAATCCTGCCTTATGGAGCGCAGATGCTGATGGCTTCCGGCCTTGCGGGAGTGTCGGCGGCCGCAATTATCGGCCACCTGTACTATCCTCTGGCGCTTGGCGTCTTCGCCCTGCTCTCAATCCTGCTGCGGCGCAATTAGAAACGCCAGCCCAGGCCTCCGTGGCCTAAGGTGGCAAGAGGACTGAGGGTGGCCTCGGCAAAGAAATACAGATGTTTGCCGCCGTACCTCAGGCCGACCGGCGTGATTCCGGGCACGGGGCAAACACCGATCACGGAGTCAAGCGTCGAGAACAATCCTGCGCCCACAGCGGAATACACCGTCACCTTCCACTTGGGCGACCATATAAGCCTTGCCTGGCAATACAGGGTAAAAGTCGGGAATGGGGACTTGCGCCCCGCAGGGGAGCGCTTCTTGAGGTCATAGCGCGGCTTGCCCTGGGGGTCGACGCCGAAAGAATCGTATTGCACCACGTCAATCACTTTCCAGCACACTCCTTCCGAAATGCACAAATCCCAGTGGGGGGCTACACGCCACACCTCCGTAAGAGTGAACGGCAAGCAGAAGGTATCGGAATTTTTGACAAAGGCCATACCTTTCCGTGCCATCTCCAATTCTTCTGTCAGGGCAGGCGAGGCCATCATATGCAGGGGCTGGACGCCGGAGCTGATTTCCAGCGAGAAACTCTTCCTGAAAGAGAGGGTGTCGTCCTCTGATGCTAAAGCAGGAATGCAGGCAGCCAGAAAAGCAGCTGTGCAAAAAAGAATCCTTGCTTTCATTTCACGTCGCTCAATCTGACTTCTATGTCGCGCTCGCGAAGGTCGAACAGAACCGTATCCTTGGCCTCATAAGTGCCGGATGGGTCTTCAAACTTCAGCCAGGGGCCTTGTGCATTCCTGTAATACGGAATGCTCACTTTGCAACGGCCCTCAGCATCGGTGACACCAAGTTCCTGATAATACTTGCCCGCAAAGTCATTGTCCGATCCGCTGATGACGACCCCTTTCAGGAGCTCTCCGCTGGAAGCGGAGCGGACGACAAATGTCATCGGCGCTTCTCCACGTTCATCGAACATAGGGTTCTGCCCTGTCCCGTAGCAGGCCTGGAATATGAACAGGGCCGTTGACAACGAGACTCCTTTCAATAGATTATGCAACCATTTCATAGCACAAAAATAATCTTTATTTGTCTATTAAATGCAAGAACCGACAAAATCTTGCATTATATTTGTGTTATGAATAGTTTTTTATTCCGGCTCTTCCGGGAAAACGAGACCAGGGTGCACGAACTGAACTATCTGTTCTGGGAGTGCACGACAAGATGCAATTTCCACTGCCGTCATTGCGGCAGTGACTGCTCGGTGCTCAGCAGGGAAAAGGATATGCCGCTTGCCGACTTCCTCAGGGCGCTGGACACAATCCCCAAAGACCACAGGCCCGGGGATTTCACGGTCGTGCTGACCGGAGGCGAACCGCTTATGCGTCCCGACCTGGCAGAAGCCGGCAGGGCCATACGCTCCCGGGGTTTCGGCTGGGGCATGGTGTCCAACGGATGGTTCTACGACGAGCGCAGGCACGCCGAGATGATGGAAGCCGGCATGAGGGTGATGACCATAAGTCTCGACGGGCTGGAAGAGGGCCATGACTGGATGCGTGGCGTCCCGGGCAGTTTCAGGCATGCCGTCCGCGCAATCGGCATCATGGCTGCCGAGCCCCGGCTCGTCGCCGATGTCGTGACCTGTGTCAACAAGCGGAACATAGGCGAGTTGCAGCAGATCTACGAGCTGCTGGCCTCCCTGGGCGTCCGGCAATGGCGTATTTTCACGATAATCCCGATAGGCCGTGCCGCCTCCGATCCGGAAATGCACCTGTCGGACGATGAATTCACCCTCCTGATGGACTTCATCCAGGCAAAGCGGGAAGCCGGCGGCCCGATGAAAGTCACGTTCAGCTGCGAAGGTTACCTCGGCCGCTACGAGGAGAAGGTCCGGGACACCCGGTATTTCTGCCACGCCGGAATCAACATAGCTTCCATCCTGATTGACGGCAGGATATGCGCCTGCCCCAACATAGACCGTGACCGTTTTTCGCAGGGCAGCATCTATGAAGACAATTTCTACGAAGTCTGGAACACCCGCTTCCAGCCTTTCCGTGACCGCGGCTGGGCCCGGAAAGGAATATGCAAAGACTGTAAAGAATGGCGCAACTGCCTTGGCAACGGCATGCACAACTGGCACGGCGACTGCGGGTCGGTGCTCCAGTGCCACTACCGGAAGACCCTCAAAGCCGGCTGAATTCTTTCTTCGCCCGCTTGACCTGTTTACGATATTCGCAACTGGACTGGAGCCTGCCGTAGGCTATGCTGGCAGCAAGGCGGCTTGCGTCCACGTCGCTCTGCCAGTGCGCGCCGGCAATTACGCGGCTTTCGCCTGCGGCGTAGGCCCTTGCGAACAGCGCCTCGCAGGCAGCCGGATTGACCTCTGACAGCAGCAGGGCGGCACTCCAGGCCCTGATCGTGTGCCCGGAAGGATAGGATCCTTCGCCGGAAAGCTCATTCTCCTCCCAGACGGTCAGCGAATGCTCGTGGAAATACACATAGGGGCGCTTGCGGCTGTAGAAAGCCTTGGGCTTGAGACGCACCTGCTCTATGGTCGAAATGCCGTCGACCAGGAGGGCGTAAATCTCGGGGGTCGCCTCCTTGCTGATCGCCTTTCCGAACGGCACGCTCATTATGGCTGCAAGAGTGTCCAGCGACCATGTGGCGTCCAGGGCGGCCTGTGCGGCCCTCGACTTGTCTTCCCGCTGGATCTTGCCCCACATGTAGCGGAGGATGTCGCGGTCGAATTCTGAACTTCCCTCTGCGGGAGGAGCGGGCAGGCACCTTAGCATGTCCGGCATTTCGTCCTGCGTGAAGTAGAGTTTCTGGGCCCTGAGGGGGAGTGCGGCCAGCAGGACTGCGGCCAGCAACGAGAGGCATCGTATTTTTTTCATATCGCAGCAAATGTACATATTATTTCTGATATTGTTTTGCTATCTTTGCATCTTATGGAATGGGTCCAGAAAAGAGAACCGGCTATAGACCTGATGCGCTTCATCGGGCTTTTGATGATTGTTTTCGCCCATCTGGGCCTTCCGAATGAAAACGTTTTCTTCCAGATCAGGACCTTCGATGTGCCGCTGATGATTTTCGTGTCGGGACTGTCTTATTCCGGGCGGGACACCGGACCTTATCCGGCCTTCGTGTGGAAGCGGGCGAAGCGGCTCCTGATACCTCTCTACCTCTTCCTTGCCGGTTTTTTCCTTGTGCATTGGGCGTGCGCGGCCCTCGGATGGTCGGCCCCCATCCCGCCGGAAAAGATCTGGGGCTCGCTGAAACTCCGCCTGAATCCGTCCATCAATTTCGTGTGGATATTCAGGGTCTTCCTTATCGTGATGCTGCTGACGCCGCCTCTGGTGGCCCTCGAGAAACGCATCGACAAGTGGTGGCTGGCCGTGCTGGTGTTTGCCGCCATGCTGGCGGGGCAGCATGGACTGATTGCCTGGCTCAAGCCCCTGAAACCCGGGCATTTCGTCAGTGACTGGCTGCTCTATGTCCTTGGCTACGGCAGCGTGTTCTTCCTCGGCCTGGCTTTGCGCAGATTCGACTTCAAGCGCGGCGTCGCGACCCTTGCCGTGCTCCTTGCCGCATTCATTCCCTTTGCGTTCAGCGTGGCAGCCGCTAAAGGCTCGTGGCTCAATATGCAGGCTTACAAGTATCCTCCGGGGGCATATTTTATTCTCTGGGGCGCCTTGTGCAGCACTGCTGTCTGGATCAGCCGCAAGGCCTGGCTGCCGGTGCTGAACCTCAGGCCGCTCCTGTTCATTGGCCAGAACACGATCTGGATGTATCTTTGGCACATCGTTTTCGGATATCCCTGGTACCGTTCGGATGCGGTCCCGTATTTCTGGAAGTTCGTCTTTTTTTTCTTCGTGCCTCTGGTCATCGTGGTCCTGCAGCACCTTCTGGTCTGCCGGCTGGAAGGGAAGCATCCGGAATGGAAAAAGTATCTTGTGTATTTTAAAGGCTGACAAAGATGAAAAAGTATTACCTGCTGCTCGCTGCCGCCCTCGTGCTCATCTCCTGCGGAAAAGAATCGCCGCGCCGGGAATGGGTGCGCACGCTGGATAGAATTGCACGCCCCGTGATTATGAACACGGCCGGTGAAACCCTTCGGGCCAATATGCCCTACGAATCTCCGGACACGGCCGGCAAGCGCAGGGACTTTTCGTATCTGGAGGCCCTCGGGCGCACGGTCTGCGGAATCGCCCCCTGGCTTGAGAATGAATGGATAACGGACCCCTGGGAATCCGGCCTGCAGGAAGAATATCGAGAGCAGGCCAGAAAGGCGCTTGCCCACGCCGTCAATCCTCAGAGTCCGGACTATATGGCTTTCGACCACGGCACGCAGCCGCTCGTGGATGCCGCCTACCTTGCCGAGGGCCTGGTGCGCGCTCCCCGTCAGCTCTGGAAGCTGCTTCCTGAAGAAGACCGCGGCAATCTCGTCGCCGCCCTCAAGGCGACCCGCACTATCAAGCCTTACGAAAGCAACTGGCTGCTCTTCGCTTCCCAGGTGGAAGCCTGCCTTCTGGAATTCACCGGCGAATGCGACACTGCCCGCATGCTCTATGGCGTGGAACGCTTCCGGGATGCTTTCTACAAAGGCGACGGAGTGTACGGAGACGGCAAGGCTTTCCATATGGATTACTACAACAGCTACGTGATACACCCCATGCTGCTGGACGTACTGAAAACCATGCAGAAACACAACATACAGGGTTATGAATTCATAGGCACCGAGCTCAAGAGGCACACCCGCTACTCCGCAATACTCGAGCGGATGATTTCCCCGGAGGGCTATTATCCCGTGCTGGGGCGCTCCATAACCGCCTGCCGGACAGGCGTTTTCCACTGCCTCGCCCAGGATGCCCTGAACGGCACCCTGCCGGAGGAACTCACCCCGGGCGGCGTTCGCTCAGCTCTCGGGGCCGTGATACGGAGGCAGTTCGCCCACAAAGACACGTTCGACTCCAACGGCTGGCTGCGGGTCGGATTCAGCGGCTCGCAACCAGAAATGGCCGAAAAATACGTGAACACCGGATCGCTCTACCACTGCCTGACCGTTTTCCTGCCCCTCGGTCTCCCGTCGGACGATCCGTTCTGGACCGAGCCTGATTCGCAATGGACCGGAGCCAGGATATGGGCAGGGGAACAATTGCACGGCGACCACGCCATAAAAGACTGAAATGCCGAAAGAAGGAAAGATAATAATCCGCGGTGCGCGGGTCAACAACCTCAAGAACGTCACGCTGGAAATCCCGCGCGGCAAGCTCGTTGTCGTGACCGGAATATCGGGCAGCGGCAAGTCCAGCCTGGCGTTCGACACCCTCTTTGCCGAGGGCCAGCGCCGCTTCGCCGAAAGCCTGAGCTCCTATGCCCGCCAGTTCCTCGGCCGTATGTCCAAGCCCGACGTGGACGGCATTGAAGACATACCCCCGGCAATTGCAATAGAGCAGAAGGTAAACATCAAGAACCCCCGCTCCACCGTGGCCACCACCACGGAAATCTACGACTACCTGCGGCTCATCTTCGCCCGCATCGGGCGCACCTTCAGCCCGGTCAGCGGCAGGGAAGTCCGCAAGGAAGGCGTATCCGACGTGGTCGCCTGGATGGAGTCAGGAGGAGCGGCAGTGTCGCCAGCCGACATTGGCCCTAACGAACTGGAGGCTGGCGGCACTGCCGCTCCGTACTATATCCTCGCCGACCTCGGCTGGAAGGCCCGCACCGACCGCACCGAACTCCTTCTCCAACTGAAGGAAGACGGCTACAACCGCCTCTGGGCCGACGGCAAGCCCACAAAGATTGAAGACATACTCCAGTCCGGAGAGCCCGCAGAGGCCTGGCTCCTGGTCGACCGTTTCCGCGACCTTGACGACCGTACGCGCCTTCTTGGCAGCATATCGGATGCGTTCGCCAGGGGAGAAGGCAATATGGCCATCGCCACCGACGAAGGCATAATGCAGCATTTCAGCAGCCGCTTCGAACTCGACGGCATCAAGTTCATTGAGCCGGACGACTACCTCTTCAGTTTCAACAGCCCGCTCGGCGCCTGCCCCACCTGCGGCGGCCTCGGAAAGATAATCGGCATCAGCGAAGACCTCGTCGTGCCCGACAAGACCCGCAGCATCTACGACGGCGCAATCGCCTGCTGGAGAGGCGACAAGATGAGCTGGTTCAAGGACCATCTGGTCCAGCTGGCTCCCGACTACAAGATAGACGCCTTCAAGCCCTGGTGCGAACTCAGCGCCCGCGAAAAGGACCTTATATGGAACGCCCGCAGCGTGCCCGGCGACGAGCACTCTCTCGTGGGCATCAGCGAGTTCTTCGAGTGGGTGGAAACTCAGCGCTACAAAATCCAGTACAAATATATGCTCAGCCGCTTCAGCGGCCGCACCACCTGCCACGACTGCAAGGGCTCGCGCCTGCGTAAAGAAGCACTCTGGGTGCGTGTGGGAGGCAAGAACATAGCCGAACTGCTCGACATGAACGTCCGTGAGCTCATCGGCTTCATGGAACATCTGGAACTTTCGGAGACGGAAGCCTCGGTGGCTGCCGAGCCGCGCGACGAAATCATATCCCGGCTCCGCTGTATCGACGACGTGGGCCTGGGCTACCTGACCCTGAGCCGGGCATGCAACACGCTTTCCGGCGGCGAGAGCCAGAGAATCAACCTCGTGACCGCCATCGGTTCATCGCTGGTCGGCTCCATGTATATACTCGACGAGCCGAGCATTGGCCTGCATCCACGTGACACAGAGCGGCTTATAAAAGTGCTGAAACGCCTCCGCGACCTTGGCAACACAGTCATCGTAGTGGAGCACGATGAAGAAATCATACGCGCCGCCGACTGGCTCATCGACATGGGTCCCCGAGCCGGAGAATTCGGCGGAAAGGTGATATTCGAAGGCAACCCCGGCAATTTCACCAACGCCCAGCTGGATGAATCCCTGACGCTGCAATACCTCGACGGCGTGCGCCACCGCTACGTCCGCACCCGCCGCCCCTGGCAGTACAGCATCTGCGTCGAAGGCGCCCATGAGCACAACCTCAAAGATATCGACGTACGTTTCCCCCTGGGCGTGCTGACCGTAGTGACCGGCGTCAGCGGCTCGGGCAAATCCAGCCTCGTGGGGGACATACTGTATCCTGCCCTGTACCGCCACATCAACGATTCCGGAGACCTGCCCGGAGTGTTCCGTCGCCTTTCCGGCAACCTTGACCGCATACAGAGAGTCGAATACGTGGACCAGAATCCCATCGGGCGGAGCAGCCGCTCCAACGCCGTGACCTACCTCAAGGCATATGACGCCATCCGCGAGCTGTTCGCCAAGCAGCAGTACGCCAAGATCAATGGTTTCGGCCCCAACTTCTTCAGTTTCAACCAGGAAGGAGGCCGCTGCCCGGAATGCCAGGGAGAAGGGGTGGTCAAAATCGAGATGCAGTTCATGGCCGACGTGACCATGGTCTGCGACGAATGCGGCGGCAAGCGCTTCAAGCCCGACGTGCTCGAAGTGCGTTACCGCGGAAAGAACATAGACGACATACTGAACATGAGCGTGTCGCAGGCGGCAGAATTCTTTGCCGAAGGAGAAGAACCGGAGGCAAAGGAGGTGGCTGAGCGCCTGCAGCCCCTGCTGGACGTGGGCCTGGGCTATATCCGCCTCGGCCAGAGCAGCAGCACCTTGTCCGGAGGCGAAAGCCAGCGAATCAAACTGGCTTATTTCCTGAGTCTCAGCAGGAGAGACAAGAAAGCCGAAAAGATATTGTTCATCTTCGACGAGCCGACCACCGGCCTGCATTTCTACGACGTGGAGAAACTGCTCAAGAGCTTCGACGCGCTTCTTGCTGCCGGCCACTCCCTCGTGGTGGTGGAGCATAACCCCGACGTGATCCGCAGCGCAGACTGGGTCATCGACCTTGGCCCGGAAGCCGGCGACGAAGGCGGCCGTATCGTTTTCGAAGGCACACCTGAAGACTTGAAGAAAGCTTCAACACACACAGCCAAGTACTTATGAAATCCAAAGCATTGCAGTTCATAGCCGGACGTATGGGGCAGATGAAGCGTATCGAAGCCGCCTGCAAAGGGGTGGACAACATCATCTGGGTCCATTCCGCTTCGTACGGCGAGTTCGAAGAAGCCCGGCCCGTCATAGCGGCGATACGTGCCAGATATCCTCGATACAAGTTCCTTGCGACCTTTTTCTCTCCCTCCGGATATGAATACCTGAAGGATGATCCCGTGGTCGATTTCGTGTTCTACCTCCCCCTGGATACACCCTGGAACGTGCGCCGTTTCCTTGATGCCGTGCGTCCCGTGCGCGTGATCGTGTCCATAAGCGATTACTGGCTGGGATACCTCCACGAACTGCGTAGGAGAGGGATACCCGCATACCTTATTTCTGCGCGCTTCGTGCAGGAAATGATCTATTTCAAGCCTCTGGGGAAGCCCTACCTGAATGCCTTCAAGACCTGTTTCACAAAGATCATAGTGAACAGCGAATCCTCATACAAGGTGCTGGAAGCCAACGGCTTGACGAACATTGCCCAGGCAGGGGACCCGCGTATGGACAGGGTCAATGCCATAGCGGCCATGCCCTGGTCCGATGCCATAGTGGACGAATGGAGCGAGGGGAAAAAGGTGTTTGTGGCAGGCAGCACGCTTCCGGATGAGGATGATGAGTGCATCATAGCCGCCGCCAATGCAAATCCCGACGACAAGTTCCTCGTGATTCCGCATGAGCAGGGCAAGTCCCAACTTTCTCATCTCCAAAGCGCAATCAAGGGAAAGACAGTGCTTTACACCGAGGCGGGAGACGATGTCCGCAGGGCCCAAGTGCTGATAGTGGACACAGTGGGCATGCTGTCCAAACTCTATCGCTACGGTTTTGCCGCTTTCGTCGGCTCAGGTTTCGGAGGCGGCTCGCCGCACAGCGTCATCGAGCCGGCAGCCTACGGAATACCGGTGTCGTTCGGCCCCATTTTCGGGGTGCAGCTGCATTGCGAAAAGATGATTGCCGCCGGCGCCGCGAAGGCCGTCGGGGGACGCGATGAATTCTGCGCCTGGTACAAGCAGCTCAAGGACCATCCTGATTACTGCCGCGCTATGGGCGAGGCAGCTGCCCGGTACTGCTCCGGCCAGTCCGGAGTCGCCAATGCCATTGCCGAAATGGTAATGGGCTAATCTTCAACGAAATCCAGCGAGAATCGCGTGCCTTTTTCCAGGTCTTTGCACACCCTCTTGCCGAGCAGTTCGGGAAGGTGTTTCGGATGGAGGCCGTAGCCGGGACGTATGGAGCGCACGTTTTCTTCCGTGATGACCTCGCCCTTTTTCATGTCCTGCACCACGTAAAGGGAGCGGCAGAACTGCCTGCCCTCGATTCTGTCGCCTTCGGCAGGGTAGTGCACCGTCCCTTTTGCCTGCTCCACCTTCCTGATTGACGAACACATTGCCGCGAACTCATCCCGCTGCATCGAAAATGCGGCGTCCGGGCCTCCGATGCTCCTGTCCAGGATAAAGTGTTTTTCAACGACCTCCGCGCCCAGTGCAACCGCAGCGAGCGCGACTTCGCTGCCTTCCGTGTGGTCCGAGACTCCGGCCCGCACCCCGAATCGGGAAGGATAGTCGCACATCGTGGCGAGGTTGGCGTCTTCCACCGGAGCTGGGTAGGCCGAGGTGCATTTCAGCAGGGTTATATCCTCGTTGCCTTCGCTGCGGCAGGCGTTGACCGCGAGGCAGATATCTTCCATAGTGGCCACGCCCGTTGAGATGATCATAGGCTTGCGTTTGGACGCGGCATAGCGGATCAGAGGTATGTCGGTTATTTCGAAACTGGCTATCTTGTAGATGGGATTACCGAGGCCTTCCAGGAAATCCACGGCACTCTTGTCGAAAGGGGTGGAAAAACAGACTATCCCCAGACGGCGCGCTTCTTCGAAAATGGCCTCATGCCACTCCCAAGGGGTGTATGCCTCGCTGTAGAGGTCATACAAGGTGCGCTTGTCCCACAAGGCGGTGCCTCGTACCACAAAGTCGGGGGAGTCGCAGTCAATGGTGATGGTGTCCGCCGTGTATGTCTGTATCTTCACGGCGTCGGCTCCGGCATCCCGGGCGGCCCGAAGCGACTCGAGGGCAAGTTCCAGGCGATGCCCGTGATTTGCCGACAACTCTGCTATTATGAAAGTTTTACCACTCATTTCAACACTTTGCGAAGATAATAAAAACGATCGTCACTTGTCTCGACCACATAGCCAGCGGACTGATGAAAGCCGAGGGAGGCGGGATTGTCCCTGAGCACGCAGGCCGTCAGTTCCCGGACTCCGCGCCTGGCTATTCGGGCCTCCATAAGGCACTCCATTGCTGCCCCGACTCCGCTGCGCTGGCGTCCGGGCACCACGAAGAGGCCCCGGTCGGCGCTGGATCCGTCCACGATATCCACGAAATCGTAGGTTCCGGCAAGTCCGCCTTCATCGAAAAATGCATAATACTCCCTGTCCGTATGCTTCTTCAGGCCTTTCACGAAAGCGGTGTGGGACTCGAAACTGAAGGGTTCAGGGTTAGTCATACGGCAGCGTATTTCCGGCAGGTTGCGGGCTTCCCACACCAGCCGGCTCTGCTCCGGAGTGAGGTCGGTATAAGGCACGACATCCATAGAAAGCCCGAGGAACAGACTGCGGAAGCGCTTTTCCAGGCCCCCGAAATGGATGCGGCCGGAAGGAGCCTGTGTTGCAAAATCCGCCCTGTCAGCAAGCAGGTTCCCAAGGGGATGGATTAGATCCCGCCGACACAGCATTTTATAGAAATCTTGCTGGTTATCAACGTAATAACCGGCAAAGACCTCGCAGCCGCAGGCGAGTGCCTCATAGCAGGTGCCGCTTGCGGAACACACGGCAATGCGTGATCCGCGCATCAGAGAAGCCATTTCAGCCGGGCTCAGATTGCGGTGGACGGCAACACCAGGCACGGCAGTCAATTCATCCAGGACAGGGAAGCCGTCGCCCACCACTGCATCGATGCGCTCATCGGAAAACTTCTTCCTGATTATTCGGGCAAAGCGGAGAGTCAGTCCTTCGGGGTCGGCGCCTCCGAATGAGATGAACACGCCGCTTCGCGAAGCGCTCACGAAGCCACCCCTGAAAGCCTCTCCGACAAGGGCGTACGAAGGCCCGCATGCTATGCAGGCATTTTCCTCCAAATCGTAGGCGGATGCATCGTCAGAGCATGGGCTGAGCAGCAGGTCGGCATAGAAATGCTTGTCGTGCAAGTCGTCTATACACACCAGTTTACATCCTTTCTCCTTAATCTTCAGTTGATATTCAGGAGTATAGAAATAATTGTCCAGCACCACGATTTCGCTGCCGTCAAGGCGACCCAGAAATGCCTCGAAACAGGCTTCTCCGGCAGGCAGGGCTTCCAGCGGGCAAATGCCACCGGCGAGACTATATTGCCAAGGGGTGGGCTGCGAAGAGAAGAAGCGGCATTCGAAGCAGTCTTTCAGCATGGACGCCAGGGCAAGGCTGCGGACAAAATGTCCGTAGCCGATTCCCGGACCGGCGTCAGCGCGAAAGAATAGCCTCCTGCGCATATCAGTTCAATCTTGCAAAACCGGAATGGCAGACAGGTCCCTTGAGCTCCTTGCTGATGTCCCTGCCATCCTCGAACTCCCTGATGCGGGCGAATATGGGATCGAGGGCTTCGAAATAGCCGTCGATGACATCGGGCGTGTGGCAAATGCAGGTGTACATGCTGTTGCCGGCAAGATAGCCCTTGGCAAGCATCTCCTGGGTGATGTAGGTCTTGTAGGCCAGCGCGTTGGGGCTTTGGAAGGTGTAGCCAGCGAGAGCCGGGATGCCCCACTGCTTTATGGGCAGGCCGTATTTGTCGGCCAGGGCCTGCCAGCGGCGCTTGTTCTCTGCGCCTATGGCCGTGATCTTCTCCCAGGAGCGTTCCTTTTCAATCACGTCGATTGCAGCCAGGGCGGCTGTTGGGCCGATGCGCTCAGTCCAGAACGTGCTGCTGATAAAGGTACTCTGGGCCGCCTGCATGATCCATTCTTTGCCGACCACGGCAGAGATGGCGTAACCGTTGCCCATAGTCTTGCTGAATATCGCCATGTCGGGCTCCACTCCGTATTTCTTGTAGAGGCCGCCGAAGGTCTCGCGGAAGCCGCTTGTGCACTCGTCGAATATGAGGATTATGCCCTTCGATGTGCAGAGTTCACGTATCTTCTGCAGGTAGCCAGGCTCGGGTCCGTCGTTGCGGCAGACTTCCATCTTTATTGCCGCAAGGTCGTTCTTGGTGGCAATTTCCAGCAATTCTTCGAAGTTGTTGTAGTGGAAGGGGATGGTGGAGCCGCGCAGGCCCTTGGGCACGCCGGCGGGATCGAGTCCGGGCAGGAGGTGCCCCGCCAGGGCATCGCTTTCCCCGAGATTGACCGACAGGTACCAGTCGTGCCAGCCATGGTAGCCGCAAATGGCCACCTTGTCCTTGCCTGTAGCAGCCCTTGCAATTCTCACGGTCACAGCATTGATCTCCCCGCCGGTGCGGGCGAAACGGACCATGGAGGCCCAGGGGTTGAGCCCGATAAGTCTTTCAGCCAGAGCCACTTCCTCGGGGGCGTTGAGAGTCGAGAGGTTGCCGTCGCGGACCACCCGGGCCACGGCTTCATCCACTTCCTCGCGGCCATAGCCGAGGGTGTTGGTGCCTACTCCCATCAGGGAGCAGTCTATGTATTCCTTGCCGTCGAGGTCCCATACCCTGCAGCCCTTTGCCTTGCTGAAATAAGCAGGCCAGCCCTCCGGGAGGAACATTTCAGGGCGTTTGGAAAGCAGCATGGTGCCGCCGGGTATAAGCTTTCTTGCTTTCTTGTAGAGTTCTTGTCCTTTTCCCATAGCAGATTCTATTTGGCGGGAGCGTCTTCCCGCAGCGATTTGGCGTAGCCTTCGTTGTAGCCGAATCGGCTGTTGACGCCTTTCAGGCCGGGATGTGCTTCCAGATAGTCGATGTATTCTTTCCAGCCGCGGTCTATGCCCAGGGCGCGGATGAGCGAAGACAGGACCTCGAAATCCTCCGCTTCGTCGAGCGTGATGCGGTAGTTTTCAGCGCTGTATGTGCCGGCAGGATTTGCCAGATAAGCGCTTTTGAACAGCGTGCCTCCGCGAGCGCTTCCGTTTTTCCAGATGTAGGGCGTCACGTGCTCGCGCTCGGAGCGCAGCGTGGCTTCCTCGTAGGCCCGCTTCAGGGCGCTGAAACGGAACACCTCGGTGTCCAGTCCGTCGGGGAAGCTCGCAGGATCCGTGGCCGCATAATCAAAGCCCCCTTCGATCGCGAAATCTATCACGGAATCGATTACTTGCGGGTCGATCAGCGGGCAGTCGGAGGTCAGGCGTACCACGTAGTCCGGCTGCTCGGGGGAGGCAGTGCTCCAGAAGCGCTCGAGCACGTCGTCCACGGAACCGCGGCAATACGAAATGCCGAGGCGCTCTGCGACGGCTACTATGAGCGATGAGCCTTCTTCCGGCGTGGTTGCGATTTTCAGGGCGCTGATGCGCCTGGAGCGGAGTATGCGGCGCAGGTGGATCTCCAGCAGCGGCATTCCGTCCACTTCTTTTAGTATCTTGGCCGGCAGGCGGGTAGAACCGTAGCGGGCCTGAGTTATTGCGAGTATTTTCATTTCCAATTGACGGGATTGAGGAGCGCCCGGTCGCTCACTTCAATATCGAAATCAAACCAGCAGTCGGCCTCGCTGTCATCTATGTCGGCCTGCAGCTGGGAGCAGTTGTCCACCCCCACCAGCACTCCGTCTATCAGCGGGTTAAGCAGGTTGAAGGCAAGCGCGAGGGCAGAGACGTCAAGGTCCTTGTCCCGGGCTATGCTGTCTATCTGTTCGAGCGAGGGGCGGAGCGGAGAGAGCTTCTCGGGAAGAGAATTCCTGTCCATGAAGAAAAGGCCCTGCAGGAAGGTACTGCGCACGTGGATTTCCACGCCCTCTCCTTTCAGCCCGGGCAGGTAAGGATCGAAACGGCGGTCCAACAGGTTGCGCGGAAACTGCAGCAGGTCGAAATCCACTCCGGCACTAAGGAGCATTTCAAGTTCGTTGGGGGAATAGAGGGAAAAACCTATCCTTTCCGTGAGACCGGAATCGCGCAGCCGCCTGAAATCATCCCAGATTCCGGGATTCTCGCGCCACAGTTCGAAGTGGTGCAGCATGTAGCCGTGGAGACGCGGAACGCCGATGCGCGCAAGCGAGAGGCTGAAGGCATCGGCCACGTTTCCGCTCCCTTTGGGATACTTTGAGACCACATTGAAGCGGCAGGCGCCGGCATTTCCTATGACCTGCTCGGCATCACCGTAGGCACTTGACGTATCGAGAGTTGTGATTCCCGAAGCATGGGCCAGGTCCAGAATCCTCGAGACTTCTGCAAAGTCGGGGCGGCCTGCGGAATTGACGCCGTAGCTGCATCCGAACTGGACGGTGCCCAGCACCAGTTTGGAGACCCCGTTCATCGAACGAATTCGAGGACCTTTTCAATCACCCAGTCCTGCTCTTCATCGGTCAGGGTGGGGAACATAGGAAGCGCGAGGCAGTGGCGGTAGTACTCTTCAGCCACCGGCATATCGCCTTCCTTCCAGCCGAACTGGCGGTAGTAAGGCATAAGGTGCACCGGGATGTAGAGCACCTGGGCGAATATGTTCTGCGTGCGCAGGAAGTCGTAGAGCTCCTTGCGGCGCTCCACCTGTATGACGTACAGATGGAAGGCATGTACTATGCCTTCTCCGCGCCAGGGAGTCCGGACTGCGGTGCCCTTGAAGGCCTCGTCGTAGCGCGCGGCGATTTCCGCCCGCCTCGCAAGGCTCCAGTCCAGTCGCTTTAGCTGGGAGATGCCGAGGGCCGCCTGCATGTCGGTGATCCTGTAGTTGAATCCCAGGTCCAGCATTTCGTAGTACCAGCCACCGTCGTTGCGGGTCATCATCGCGGGATCCTTGGTGATGCCGTGGGTGCGGTAGAGCATGGCGCGCCTGTAGAGATCAGGATCGTTCAGGGTCACGGCACCGCCTTCGCCGGTCGCTATGTGCTTCACAGGGTGGAAGGAGAAACAGGTGAAATCGGAATAATCGCATGAACCCACCTTGTGGACCTTGCCCTTGCTGTCCGTAAAGCTGGCCCCGGGCGCGTGGCAGGCATCGATGACCACGGAGAAACCGTATTCATCGGCAAGCGCGCGCAGCCTTTCTTCATCGATGGGGTAGCCGGCGAAATCCACGGGCACGACCGCCTTGTAGGTGCCCTTGGGAGAAGCCTTCAGGATTTCCTCCAGCTTGTCCAGATCCATAAGATACGTACGCGGGTCGATGTCGCAGAACACGATTTCGGCATTTGGGAAGCGGAAGGCATTTGCCGTGGCAACGAACGTGATCGGGGTCGTGATCACCTTGTCTCCCTCTCCAATATCGAGGGCGGCGGCGCAAAGGCGCAGGGCGGCTGTGCCGTTGCTCAGCATGGATGTGTAGCGGCAACCCATACGGGCCGAGAATTCACGCTCGAATTCCGCAATCCGCGGGCCCTGGGTCAGATTTTCGGAACGCAGGGCCTCGACAACGGCCTCCACGTCCTCATCCGTAATGTATTGATGCCCATAAGGGATAGGATGGTCGATCATCTACTGTCAAAATTATTTCTGCAAATATAGCATTTTTCTGGGGAAAACGTTAAATTTGTGGGTTATGAGAAACGCACTCAAATATATTATTCTCCTTGTTCTGGCAGGTTTTTCGATTGCCTGTTCCCGGGAGAACGTACCCGATATGACAGGAGACGCAGACCTGGTCGAAATCCACATCAGCGCGCAGTCGGAAGGCACCAGGACCGTCCTCGGCCCCGACCTGCACTCCCACCTTTGGGCGGAAGGCGACAAGATTGCCATCTACGACGGCGGTGCGATAAGGGAATTCACCCTCGTTTCTGGCGCTGGCACTCAGTCCGCAGTCTTTACCGGACGCGTGTCCAGCAGTTCCACCCAGTTCGTGGCCGTGAGCCCCTATTCGGCCGCCAAACTAAACAACAGGGTGGTCAGCCAGAGCATCCCCGGGCAGCAGAATGTCACCATCGGCGCCGATCCCGCAGCTCTCGTGATGCGGGCTGAGTGCAACAGGGGAGAGACGCTCCGTTTCAGCAACGTGACCAGCCTGCTTAAATTCACCGTCCCCGAAGGCGTGGACAACGTGACCATCAGCGTGCTGGACGGCGGCACCCTCACGGGCGAAGACTCCAATTCCGTGTCCGTCGGCCTGCCCGGCACGGCTGGCAGCTATGCGGCCGTCGTGAATCCCGGTGAATACAAGGGTATCAGCGTGGTCATCAGCGCCGGCGGCAAGCTCTACTATAAGTCTTCCCGGAACACCCTGAAAGCCGCACGTAGTGCCGGAAGCGACCTTGGCACCCTGGAATTGACAACCCCGGCGACCATCATATCCACCCCCGCAGAACTCGCTGCCTTTCTGGGCGCTTGCTCCGCTTCCTCCACAGACGTAGTCCTGCTTGCAGCCGACCTCGATATGTCCGGCACCGATTTCAGCCCTGCTTCCGACTTTGCGGGTAGCCTTGACGGCCAGGGCCACCTTGTCAGCGGGCTCTCAAAGAATCTGTTTACGGACAACCACGGCACCATCGGCAACTTCTCATTCAGCGGCAGCTACACCCCGGCATCCGATGAATTCGCTCCGGTAGCGATTGCCAACCACGGAAGCATTTCCGCCGTCAGCGCAAATGTAGACGTGACCCGCATCGTCTCCACGGCGGCCTCCGGTCCCATCGTGCTCGGAGGCATAGTGGCCTGGAACTACGGGCCAGTGGACGGGTGTTCCGTCCAGGGTTCCGTCTCCTATTCGACCTCTTCATCGATTTCGGCAGTTGCCATAGGCGGCATCGCAGGCTACAGCGAGGCCCCGTTCGGGAGCTGCACCAGCAGCGCCTCAATATCGTTGAGCGCAAAATACGGCAGCGGCGTTGCGCCCCTGGGCAAGATTAGTGCCTCCGCCTCCAACCTGGGCGGAATCGCGGGAGCCGCCTGGTCCGGTTTCAGCGCCACCGACTGCGGCAACGAGGGCGAGATAAGTTATGTCAACGATTCCATTGAAGCGGCGGGCAACGTCACCTACCAGCGCAACCAGATAGGCGGCATCGCCGGCTCGCCCTATGGGGATATCACCGGCTGCAGCAACACCGGCGCCATAAAAGTGACCGCAGTCACATCCAGCGGCTCCGCTTTTTCAGGTGCCAACTACATTTTCGACATTGGCGGCATCAGCGGCGGCAGTTTCCATGAAACGGGAGACTACAAGGCGACCAACGACCACACCAACATAACCGGTTGCACCAATTCCGGCAGCATCGACCTGCACATCGACGCCTCCGCATCCAATTCCCCGGTCGGCGGCATCGTGGGCTGGGCCAACGGCGAGCACACGGCAATCGCCTGCAAGACTTCGAATTGCTCCAACAGCGGCAACATCACGATGCGCGGTCTTGGCAAAATGCGCATAGGCGGCATTATGGGCGGCACCGGATCGATCGAGAACTGCACCAACAGCGGACGCATCTACGTGGAATCGGCCGATGCCAACTCGGCAATCGGAGGCATCAACGCTTTCCATTCCCAGGACCACGGGCTCTATGGCTGCGTCAACACCGGCGACGTGGTGTCCAAAGCCGCACTCTTCGGCGTGGGCGGCCTCATAGGCTGCCACGGCGGTGTGAACCTGACTTCCTCCGCCGCCTGCAAGGTGCTGTGCAATGTGGAAACCGGTGCCAGCGACCGTAGCGGAGCGGGCATGGTGCTCGGCACCTACAACAAGGAGACCACCAAGAATGTCGTGCTCGGCACTGAAGCCGAACCCATCGAGGTCAAGGGCTCCCTGAGTTTTTCCGGACGTGGCGTCGAGCTCAATGCCGGCAACTTCCGGAACTACCTGACAGGCACTTCCTACGCATCTTCGACCCACATAGTCAACGCTTACTGCACCACTCCTGCACCTGCCAGCATGTATTACGCTGAAGGAAGCGTGAAGTATTCCGACGGCAGCCCGGCAGCAGGCGTGAGCGTCAGCGACGGATTCTCCGTGGCCGTGACCGACTCCGAAGGCCGTTACAGGCTGGACACCACAGCGGACAGCTGGTACATCTACATTTCCGTTCCTTCCGACGCCGTGATCGAAAAGAAGGCGGACGGCAGGCCGGATTTCTTCACCCGCTACGAGTATCCTTCCACCCGCTACGATTTCACTCTCCAGCGCCAGGCTGTGGAGAATGAGTTCATGCTCTTCGCCCTGGCAGACCCCCAGGCCCACAACAGCAACCGCGGCACCGGCAAGGCCGACACGGACCGTTTCAACCAGGAAGCCGTGCCCGCCATCAACAACTGCATCGCGCAGCAGACGCTGCCTTGCTACGGTGTGACCCTGGGAGACATCGTGTACTCCGAAGGCAGCAGGAATTCCAACGGCGGAATGACCACCATGCGCACGCACTTCAGCAAGATCAACATGCCCGTGTTCCAGACCATGGGCAACCACGACTACACCTTCTTCTACGGCAGTTCGAACCCGCTGAAGATCGATTCGGAGAGCAGCACCCTTTATCTTCGCGCCCAGCGCAAGTTCGAGGATGCCTTCGGTCCCGTGAACTTCTCGTTCAACAGGGGCGACGTCCACGTGGTATGCATGCGCAACATCATCTACAACAGCACCACCGACGCCTCCGACTACACCCTCGGCTACACCGATGAGCAATGGGCATGGCTCCAGGCCGACCTTGCCAACGTGCCCAAGACGAAGATGGTCATCCTCTGCGGGCATATTCCCATCCAGAACCGCACAGGTTCCAGCTACCCGCACGTAAGCGACGTGGTCTCGCTCCTCAAGAAATACAAGTCTCCAAAGATTTTCTCCGGGCATACGCACTACAAGCGTTACTACTCGTCCCTGGGCATTCCCGAGCACATCCACGCTGCCGTCTGCGGACAGTGGTGGTGGAGCAACGTGGAAGGCGACGGAGCCCCCAACGGCTACACCGTCTACCACATCAGCGGCACGTCATTCACGGATGAGTTCTTCCTGGGAATGAACACCCATATGAACACCCGCGACTATCAGATGCGCATCTACAGGGGCAACCTCACCAACGGAGGCAAGAATGCGATGTTCAAGTGGCCACACGAGGCCTCCCGCCTTATGATCAACGTGTTCAACGGCGACAGCCGCTGGACCGTGAAGGTCTATGAAAACGGCACCCTTGGCGGAACGGCCACACCTGTATCGTACAATCGCCAGACTTATGCTTCGGTGACTGCCGGCACCACCTACACCGTGGATGCGGCATCGAGCAACGACTGGTGGGCGGTCGGCTACCACATCGGAGTCCGTGGCAGGGGAGTCAATAACGAATCATACTACACCAGTATGTTCCACATGTACACCTACACCCTCAGGAATCCCGACGCCACCGTCAGGGTGGATGCCACGGACCCTTACGGCAACACCTATTCCTGCTCCGAGGTGATAAGCACCGACAGCTATTACCCGGCCTACATGAAATTCGGCAATGCCAACTGATACGCTATATGACCCCCTCCGCCGCAAGGACGTGGCCGCAACTCCTGAAGAGAGGGTGCGCCAGTGGTTCATAGGGCGCCTGCGCGACGACCTGGGCGTGCCTGGACACCTGATGATGAGCGAAGTGGGGATGAAGTTCGGAAAGAAGCCCTACAGGGCGGATATCCTGGTCTACGACCGTTCCGGCAGCCCGCTTGCCGTGGTGGAATGCAAGAGGCCGGACATCGTGCTCAGCAGCGAGACGGCAAGGCAGGCCCTGCGCTACGACATGGTCCTGGGCGTCCGCTGGCTGTTGCTCACCAACGGCCACAGCACCTTTGTCTTCCGCCGCGAAGGCAGCGCATTCGAGCCCTGCGGGCAAATACCTGATTACGAAACTATGTTATGCCAACAATAATGTCCCAATACCTCGACCGGCCTATCTTCAAGCTGGTCAGCGAGACCGCAGCAGAGCGCGGCGTGCGTGCGTTCGTCATCGGAGGCTATGTGCGCGACTGCCTGCTCGGCCGGGAATGCACCGATATCGATATAGTTGTGGAGGGCAGCGGAATCGACTTTGCCCGAGCAGTGGGGGAGAAGACAGGGCACAACGTGTCCTATTTCCCCAGTTTCGGCACGGCCATGCTTCGCGACCACGGCGACGAGATAGAGTTCGTCGGCGCCCGCAAGGAATCCTACCGCAGGGAATCCCGCAAGCCCATCGTCGAGAACGGCACGCTGGAAGACGACCAGCTCCGCCGGGACTTCACGATAAACGCCCTGGCCCTCAGCCTGCAGGAAGAGGACTACGGGGCCCTCGTCGATCCCTTCGGAGGAGTCCGCGACCTTGCTGCCGGCATCATCCGCACGCCCCTTGATCCCGACACCACCTATTCCGACGATCCGCTGAGGATGCTGCGCGCCGTCCGCTTCGCAGCCAAACTGAGCACGCCGGAGCTGAAATTCGAAATCGTGCCGGAGTCCATGGAATCCATGCGGCGCATGGCGGACCGTCTGTCCATCCTGTCCATAGAAAGGGTCACGGAAGAACTGACCAAGATGATGTCCACGCCGCGTCCGTCGGTGGCTTTCCGCTTGATGGACCAGGCCGGGCTGCTGCCCCATATCCTCCCGGAAATCAGCGCCTTGAAGGGCGTTGAGACCGTAGACGGCAAGGGCCATAAAGACAATTTCGAGCACACCCTCGCGGTGCTGGACAACGTTGCCGCAGTCTCCGACAGCCTGCCCCTGCGGTGGGCCGCCCTCTTCCACGATATAGGCAAGCCCGCTACCAAACGATATGAGCCCCCGGTGGGCTGGTCTTTCCACGGCCACGACATCGTGGGCAGCAAGATGATACCCGGCATATTCGAGCGTCTGCGCCTTCCGCTTGACACTATGAAGTACGTCAAGAAGCTCGTCTGGCTGCACCTGCGCCCCATTTCCCTTGTCGATGATGAAGTCACCGACAGTGCGGTGCGCCGCCTGCTCTTCGACGCCGGGGATGAAATCGACGGCCTGATGATACTGTGCAACGCAGACATCACATCGAAGAATCCCGTGAAGGTGGCGCGCATCAGGTCCAATTTCGAGCTCGTGAAGCAGAAGATGGCCGTGGTGGAGGAAAAAGACCGGATCCGCAACTTCAAGAACCCTATCACCGGGGAATACGTCATGCAGGTATATGGAATTCCGCCCTGCCACGAGATTGGCCATCTGAAGGAGGCGGTCAAGGAGGCAATCCTGGACGGAGTCATTGGCAACAATTTCGAGGAAGCGGATGCATATATGCGCAAGATCGCCCCTCAGTTCGGCCTGCATGAGAAATAAGTACATCACATACCTGCGTGATGTCCGCCGCTATTCCGCCCGCACCTGCGAAATATATGCGGAAGTGCTTGCGTCTTATGTGGAATTCTGCGAAGGCGACGAGGACTTCAGCCACACGCTGTCGGTGAACGCCGTCCGGGCTTATGAAGTCTGGCTTTTCGACAAGCGCAAGCTCTCAGCTGCAACGGTGTCCCAGCACCTGAGCGTACTCTCCGGCTTCTGCCGCTTCCTGATGAAGCAGGGCGTGCTGGAGAGCAATCCCGTGCACCTGGTGCGCCGCCCCAGGCAGGAAAAGCGCCTGCCCCTGTTCTACAAGGACAAATCTATGCAGGAGTACTTCGAGAGCACCAAAGGAGACCCGGAATTCGGCACCATAGAGCAGAAACTCAGCCGGCTGATCATAAGCCTCCTGGCTTCGTGCGGCCTGCGCCGCTCCGAACTCATCGGGCTGAACATCGGGAGCGTGGACTTCTCCAGGCAGGTGCTCCGGGTCCGGGGCAAAGGCGATAAAATGCGAGAAATTCCTCTGATTCCTTCGCTATGTAAGGAAATTTCATTATATTTGAATGCACTCAGTTCTTTGACGGATGATGCCCAAGACCCGGATGCCCCGCTTCTCCGCACCCCAAAGGGCGCCCGCCTGTATCCAGTTTTCGTGGACAGGGTGGTGAAGAAAGAGCTTGCCGCAGTGCCGGACATAACCGTCCGCCGCTCGCCGCACGTGCTTCGCCACACCCTTGCCACAGAACTCCTGCAGGACGGCGCCGACCTCAATTCAATCAAGGAATTGCTCGGTCACTCATCGCTGGCAGCGACCCAGGTCTATACGCACAACTCCGTCGAACGGCTGAAAAAAGTATATACTAACGCCCATCCAAGGGCAAAAAACGGAGGTAAAAATGGAGATTAAACTCAAAGCCCTCAAATTCGACGCCGGCGACAAGCTCACCGCATTCGTCGAGAAGAAAGTGGCCCGCCTGGAGAAGTTCTTCCTTCCCGGAGTGGCCCCTGAGACAGAAGTTTCCCTTGAGGATGTCAAGGAAGGCAAGAAGGCCAAGCTTCACATCCATCTTCCCGGAGACGATCTCATCATTGAAAAGGTCGCAGACACATTCGAAAACGCCGTCACCGGCGCAGTCGATGCGATGAAAGAGAAATTGACACGCGTCAAGGAAAGGGTGTTTGACAAATAAAAAAAATCGGCGGTCCTTTAGCGGGCCGCCTTTTTATTTACTGTTTATCTCCAAGGAGCTTTTCCCTCAGGTGCTTAAGCATATCCTTGGTCATGGTCTCAAGGTTATAGGAAGGAGACCAGCCCCATTCCTTGCGGGCGCAGACATCGTCCATCTTGTTCGGCCAGGAATCCGCGATGGCCTGGCGCACCGGATCGACCTCATAACGCATCTTGAAAGTCGGGATATGCTTGCGGATGGCATCATATACCTCCTCCGGATCGAAGCTCATCGAGGCAATGTTGAATGAGTTGCGGTGCACGAGATACCTCGGGTCGGCCTCCATCAGGTTCACGGCGGCCTTGATGGCGTCCGGCATATACATCATATCCATATAGGTGCCGTGGGCAAGAGGGCAGACGAATTCTTCACCCTTGACGGCAGCATAGTAGATCTCGACCGCGTAGTCGGTGGTGCCGCCCCCGGGAAGGGTCTTGTAGGAAATGAGGCCGGGGAAGCGGACGGAACGGGTGTCGACGCCGTATTTATGGAAATAATAGTCGCTCAGCAGTTCGGTGGCCACTTTCGTGACTCCGTACATGGAGGTGGGGCGCTGGATGGTGTCCTGGGGGGTGTTGTCGCGAGGGGTGTCGGGGCCGAATGAGCCGATGGACGAAGGGGTGAACACGGCGCAGTGCTTCTCTCGGGCCACTTCCAGCACATTGATAAGGCCGTTCATCTGGATGTCCCAGGCCTTGAGGGGCAGGCGCTCAGCCGTTGCAGAAAGAAGGGCGGCGAGATTGTAGATGGTGTCGATGTCGTATTTGTCGACTATATCGGCTATCTGTTTGCCGTCGCAGACGTTGGCCTTTTCTGCGGGACCGCTTTCGAGCAGGTCGCCTGTGGGCTCCGATCCGGGTATGTACCCCGCGACGATACGGCCGTGACGGTAGGTCTTGCGGAGCTTCATCGTCAGTTCCGAGCCAATCTGGCCCGTGGAACCAATTATGAGAACATTTTTCATGACGTGCTATTAATTGTCCTGCAAATTTAGTAATTTTGTGCGAATATCACATAAGACTAATAATATGTACGGAGCATTTAAATCCTATCTTCAGCAGGAGCTGAAAACAATCGACGAAGCCGGTCTCTACAAACGCGAGCGCACAATCTGTTCCCCGCAGGGCGCTGAAATCACCCTTGCCGACGGCAGCAAGGCCCTGAATTTCTGCGCCAACAACTATCTCGGACTTTCGGACAATCCGCGCCTTATCGCCGCGGCGAAAAAGGCCATGGACGAACGCGGCTTCGGCATGTCTTCCGTCCGCTTCATCTGCGGCCGCCAGGACCTGCACACCGAGCTTGAGAAAGCCATCTCTGCATATTTCCACACCGACGACACAATACTCTACGCCGCCTGCTTCGATGCCAACGGCGGAGTCTTCGAGCCCCTTCTGACCGCAGAAGACGCCATCATTTCCGATGCACTGAACCACGCCTCCATCATCGACGGAGTGCGTCTATGCAAGGCTGTGCGCTACCGCTACGCCAACGCCGACATGGCCGACCTGGAACGCTGCCTGCAGGAAGCCCAGGCCCAGAGGTTCCGCATCATAGTGACCGACGGCGTGTTCTCTATGGACGGCAACGTGGCCCCGATGGACAAGATCTGCGACCTCGCCGAAAAGTACGACGCCCTCGTGATGGTGGATGAAAGCCACAGCGCCGGCGTCGTGGGCAAGAGGGGAAGGGGAGTGGCTGAGCTCTTCGACCTCTACGGCCGTATCGACATCCACACCGGCACCCTCGGAAAGAGCTTCGGCGGCGCCGTGGGCGGCTTCACTACCGGACGTCAGGAAATCATCGACATGCTGCGCCAGCGCAGCCGTCCATACCTGTTCTCCAACTCCCTGCCGCCAATGATCTGCGCCGCGGGAATCGAGCTCTTCAAGCTGCTGGACGAGAGCGACGAGCTCCACGACCGCCAGCAGGAGAACGTGGCATATTTCCGCGACAAGATGATTGCTGCAGGATTCGACATCAAGCCCACGCAGAGCGCAATCTGCGCCGTGATGCTCTATGATGCTCCGCTCAGCCAGAAATTCGCCGCCGCAATGGCGAAAGAAGGCATCTTCGTGACCGGTTTCTATTATCCGGTGGTCCCGAAGGGTCAGGCACGCATCCGCGTCCAGCTGTCCGCTGCCCACACCCGCGAACAGCTCGACAAAGCCATCGCCGCCTTCATCAAGGTGGGCAAGGACTTAGGAGTTCTTAAATAGTATTATTCCCGTATCTTGGCCTTGCCCGCCCCTCCAATCCATGGGATGGGTAGGCAAGGTCGTATTATGCCCGAGTGCGTATTTTGTAAAAAAAAGACGTATTTCGGGGTGTTGTGTGTTTATAATACGGAAACGAAAAGTACGTATCTTTACAGGAGCTAATGAAACCGTGAGTGTATAAAGAACTTGACGAACAGGATCTGGCCAGGAATTGCTGCCGTGGAGACAGAATGGCTGAGGAGGAGCTGTATAAAAGATATGCAGCAAGGGTGTATACACTCTGCCGGCGATACTCCGGAGATGATGATGAAGCTATGGACCTGATGCAGGAGGCTCTCATTCAGGCTCTTGAAAAGATACATACATTTAATTACTCCGGGAAGGGATCATTGTATGGCTGGATAAGCAGGATTGCCATCAACAAAGCTCTCAACCAGATTAAGCGCCAGAGATGGAGGACGGTTCACATAGACTTCAGGTCTCATGACAACATACCGGATCCGACGGAAGGGGAGATAGAGTCAATACCGCAAGAAAAACTAATTGAGTGGATATCACGGCTGCCGGACATGAGACGGACTGTCTTTAATCTCTACTGCATCGACGGGTATTCACACAAGGAAATCGCAGAGATGCTGGGCATCAGCGAAAAGGGATCGGCCGGAGTACTGGCCAAGGCACGTAAACAGCTGAAGGATAATATACAACAGTATTTGAAGGAACAAAGCACATGAAAAAGTGGGAAGATATAGTCAAGGATAAACTGGAAGGGTACGAAAGCATCCTCCCGGAAGGAAGCCTTGCTGCTTTCCAGGCCCGCAGGAGTGCTGCCAGCGACTCTGGGCGGAAGCGACTCCCGCTGATATGGGTGTTTGCCGCTGCCGTCGCTGCCGGTGTTGTTGCTCTTCTGTTCCTCCGGCAGCCGGCTGTTCCGGGTGACGCAATCCAAATAATCGGACAGCCTGCAAATCCTGTTGCAACAGCGGCTGATTCGGCCGAAGTATCAGAGCCAGTTCAAACCAGTATCCTCATTGCGCAGGCAACAGAAAAGAAGGACAATAAACGACCAGCCCCAAACTGTCAAGATTATTCTGCGATCGACGGCAATGAACCGGAGGCACAAACACTTGCACCCGGAGATAAAGATGCATTAAATGAATCGGCGGTTGATTTAAATGTTGAGGATACTGATAATCAACAGGACACAGTCATACCGCTTCCCGAAGTGAACTCTCCTTTCGTCCCTGAGATGACAAAGCCCAGGCCGATTGGAATGAAAGTCGGTCCTGCTGCCAGTATTGTGGGCGGGAGCGGATTGCTGATTGCTCTATGGGCGAACAGAGATCTTTTGTCGATGAGAGATTATTCTCTTGATCTTGATCTTGATTATATAAGGACTCATGATGTCTGCGTGACGATTAAACATAATATCCCTGTTAAGACCGGCATTTCTGCCAGATTCCCCTTATCAGAAAGACTGAACATTACGACCGGCCTGGAGTACTCATTGTATACGTCTGTTCTTGATTATTCACTGTCAGGAAAGAAAGTGCAAAAAGCGCATTACCTTGGCGTACCGTTGAGGCTTGACTGGACGTTTGCCTCCAACAACTGGCTTGATGTCTATGTGGGTGGCGGCATTGAAGGATCATACTGTCTCGGTGCCACGCTCAACGGGACAAGCATTCCTAAGGACGGTTTTGGATTCACGCTTCTCGGAGCCGGCGGTCTTCAATGGAAAATCACAGAGAACCTCGGGCTGTATATTGAGCCTGAAATTGGTTGGACGAACCCTTCTTTCACGAACCCTCTTCAAACATATCGCACAGATTATCCTGTTGAGTTCTCAATAACCAGCGGCCTCCGCTTTACTTTTAGCAAATAATAAAAATCATATGAAAAAGACAATTTTACTCACAGTCACGGCTATGCTTGCTATATTGTCTGCCAGCAGGCTATCAGCCCAGAACAGATTCGAAGCGGGTATAGGCTACGCTCCATTTTTCCTTGAGTACGTTGATGACGGCATTCAATTCAAAGGCAAATTTGACGCATATCTTGAATGGCGCTATGTCATTGGAAAGCACTTCGATGCCGGGGCACAACTCGATTATAAAGCCTGCCCGATCAGTGTCTACGACTTCATGGACGGTCTGTTGACAACCGGGAACCAGCATTGCGTATCCCTGCTGGCGAATGCAGACTTCAACTTCCTTCCTGGTAAAAAAATCAACCCGTATATCGGAATCGGGATGGGGCCGGCCCTTATTGTCAATAATTGGACGACCCGGGAGCAAGTCACGCCTGAAAGACCGGGGTTTGACTATTCGGTTATTCCACCCGTACAAGCCTATACTAAGTTCGCACTGGTTGTGTCACCCAGATTCGGGATGGAATTGTTCGGCCATCTCAGGCTATCCGTTTCTACCGACGCATCTTTTAACAGCGACATCCGCTGGCCCGTATGCTTTAACATCGGCTGGACATTCTGAAGATTATACAACGCTCGCTGGTGTCCGCCACAAAAATAGGCCCTGGCTGATGCCAGAGCCTATTTTTGTGGAGCTGGCGGGAGTCGAACCCGCGTCCAAACAAAGCAACGAAAAGCTTTCTACACGCTTATTCTTCCTTTGATTGTCGGCGGCTGTACGAGGGAAGACGCCCTTAGCAGCAGCTTATCCTCTGAATCTTGGCGGGGCTTGGAGGCGGCGGCCCCGTGCATCCGCTTTGAATGATACCCCTTGGTCCGGACATAAGCGGCTTAAAGCCGGAGGGATATACGTCAGTGCCGCAGCCTTGGCGGCTCTGATTGATGCTTCGTCTCTTGGAGACTAGCAAGCGTATGAATAGTTGTAGTTGCCTACTATTGGTTCGACGGCTGGGATTAACGGGCCAACCATCCACTCCCGACGTGCTTACCTTCCGCCATCATTGCTGTCAAAACCAGAACAGCCCCGGAAAGTGGTGCAAAGTTGCAATTATTTTATTATATTTGCAATAGCTAAACCTATATAACCTATGTTTGGATTCAGAGCAGACGGGAAGAAAGTTAAGAACCTAGATCCCATCCAGAGGATGATGCCCCACATCATGGTCAGCAGGGCAGACGCCCAGAACTCGACCAGTTACGATGTGCCTTGCGAGCCCATAGACGCTTTCATCAAGCAGGAAGCGGAAAACGGCGAGAAATACAACTACATGCACATCCTCATTGCCTCGATAGTCAGGGGCGCAGCATTATATCCCCGAATCAACCGCTTTATCTGCAACGGCCGCATCTATGCGCGCAATTGCATCCAGATATCTTTCCTGGTTAAGAAAGTCCTGAGCCAGGATGCGGCCGACGCCACCATCAAGATCGATTTCACAGGACACGAGTCCCTCCCCGAAATCCGGGACAAGATCAACGAAGCCATTCAGAAGAACGTGACGCTCGACACCAAGAACGGCACCGATTCAATGGCCCGGCTTTTCTCCCTCGTGCCCAATTTCATGATCGGCCTTCTTGTCGGGATACTGAAATTCGCCGACATGCACGGCCTCCTGCCGAAATCGCTGCTCGACCTGCTGCCTTTCCACTGCACCGCCTTCGTAACCAACCTTAAATCGATAAAGGGCCCTTCGATCTACCACCACATCTACAATTTCGGCAACACCGGAATGTTCTTCGCGATGGGCAAGGAGTCGCTCAAGCCCGTGGTGCGCAACGGTGAGATTGTCCCCGGCAAGTTGATGCCCCTGCGCATAGTCACCGACGAGCGCTTCTGCGACGGTTTCTATTTCGTGAACGCTTTCCGTAAGCTGATGGACCTGCTTGCCAATCCTGAGCAGATGAAGGAGCGCCTGGAGGAGCTTCCCCAGGACACCGTCGTCAGGCACGGCTACAGCAAGAAAAAGAAAGACTGAACTCAGACGTTCAGGATTTTGGCCGTCAGTTCGGTCATGAGTTCGGCGGGCGTTGCGGCCCCGCCGTCTCCTCCCTTGCCCAAATAATCGTATTCGCAAAGCAGTGACACCACGGCCATTGCCTTGGGCAGGGGATAGTTGCGCACGGCGGTGTCGTATTCCCTGTAGAAGTAGGGATTGACGCCGGCAAGGGCGGATGCCTTGTCTTCAGGGCTTGGAAAGCCGCCTCTGGAGAGCAATGCGCCGTATTTGAGGATGCGGTAGAAGTGCATATACAGGGCACTCACCGCCTGGGGCATATTGAAACGGGCCGCCGTCCCGATGTGTGCCGCAATTGTCAGCGCCCTGGGGGCATTACGCATTGAAAGCTCCTTCGTGAGTTCGAATATGCTGAACTGGCGGGACACTCCCACGTTGCGTTCTATGTCGGCGACGGAGACGGATTTTGCGCCTTCCGGCAGATTCTTCAGGAGCTTGTCGGTCTCCACTGAAATGGCAGAGAGGTCGGTGCCCACGGACTCGGCAAGCAGGTTGGCCGCCTCAGGCTCGATCTGCAGGCCCCGGCCGGAATAATAGCGGGAAATCCATCCCGGCACCTCATAATCCCTCAGCGCCGGACTGTCCACCACCACGCCCACCTTCTGGGCGGCCTTGTAGAGGGCCTTGCGCTTGTCCAGGGAAGCATTGTGCAGCAGAAGCACAAGCACGGTGGAATCGAGGGGTTCGTTGCAATAGACAGCGATTTCGTCTATGCCCTTCATCAGTTGGGCCTCCTTGACCACCACCAGCTGCCTGTCAGCCATCATGGGGAAACGGCGTGCAGCAGTGACCACCTGCTCGGGAGTGACATCCGAGCCGTAGCAGATGGTTTCGTTGAAATCTTTCCCGAACTCGTCCACGCAGTTGTCTATGATGGCCTGGCAGACGAGGTCGGGATAGAAGGGTTCGTCGCCCATCAGGACATAGACAGGCTTGAAGACTCCGGCGCGGGCGTCTTCTACAAGCTGGCTGCATATCGCAGCTATGTCTTCTTTCCGGGCGGCCATAAACTACAGGGAATCGACCAGGGCAAGGACCCGCTCGCGCACTTCCTCTATGGTTCCGGGATAACCGCAGACTTCGTGGTATTTGCCTTCCGCCTTGTAGAAGTCGATAAGGGGCTCGGTCTGGGCGTGATAGGTTTCGATGCGGTGGCTGATGGTGGCATCGGAAGCATCATCGGCGCGGCCTTCGATTGCGGCCCTGCGGGCTATGCGCCTGTGGACTTCCTCATCGGGAATCATGATGGAGATGACTCCGGATACGCTTTCGCCGCGGGCGGCAACGATCTTGTCGAGCACTTCCGCCTGCGGGATCGTGCGGGGATAGCCGTCCAGAAGGAAGCCGTCCACGTCCTTTACGGAGTTGAAAACATTCTCAATCATCCCCTCCACAACCTCGTCAGGAACGAGATTGCCGGCGTCCATCAGCTCTTTCGCCCTGATTCCGAGGGGAGTGCCGGCGGCAATTTCAGCGCGGAGCAGTTCTCCGGTGGAAACGTGCCTGAGATTGAATTTCTGTGCTATCGCTCCGGCGTGGGTGCCTTTGCCCGCTCCCGGAGGACCGAAAAGAATGTAGTATTTCATTGGTCTAATACGTAAATGTCCTTGTATTGCCGTCCAAGCTCATCGTAGTCGAGGCCGAAGCCGACGATGAAAGCGTTGGGGATTTCCATTGCCACGTAGTCGAGCTTGACATCCTTGTCGTACACGTCGGGCTTGAGCAGAAGAGTGCAGATGCGCACTTCCGCCGCTCCCTGCGCGAGAAGCATTTCCTGAAGCGCGAGGATGGTGTTGCCCGTGTCGACTATGTCTTCGCAGATTATGACCCTGCGGCCCTTGACGTCGCCCGTGAGCCCCAGCATAGTGAGCACGGTGCCGGTGGAGCGTGTGCCCTGGTAGGAACTGAGCTTGATGCAGCTGACCTCGCACTGGAAGCGCAGGCGCTTAAGGAGCTCGGAAGTGAACATGATCGCGCCGGTGAGGGTGCAGATGACAACGGGGATATCCTCGCAGCCTTCGAAGTCAAGGTTGACCTTTTCGGCCACGGCGTCTATTGCCGATTCTATCCTGTCGTTGGGGATGAACGGCCGGAAGAACTTATCGTGGAGTTTTATCCTGTCCATGATTATTCGGATTTTTGTTTGTCAAGGAAAGCCACGACGTCGGAGACGTAGCGGAACTGTGCAAGTTCCTGGTCGGGAATCACGATACCGTAGTCGTCTTCCATACGCATCAGCAGCTGGAGAATGTCCAGAGAGTCGGCGCCGAGATCCTTTTTGATGTCGGATTCGGGCTTCACACGTTCGGGATCCAGCCGGAGCTGGCGGGCAAGAATTGTTTTAACTTCGTCAAACATAATGATTTATTGTTCGTAGTGTTCGTATTTGCAGATCACTTCCTCTATTTTGGCGGAAAGCGCGCTCACCTGCATCCGGTAGGCCTGCTCTATGCATTTTTCCACTGCGACTGCCTTGCTGCTGCCGTGGCCTTTGACCACCACCTTGGATGTGCCCAGCAGCACGCTGCCGCCGTAGTTCTGGTAGTTCATGAATTCCTTTTCTTCCTTGAACATACGGCTCATCAGGGCGGCTCCCACCTTGTAGATGAATCTGGAATAGATGTCTTTCTTGAGTTTCTTCAGGAGCTCCAGCGCCGCGCCTTCCGTGGATTTTATGAGCACGTTGCCGGAGAAGCCGTCGCAGACCACCACATCGTAGCTGCCGCTCAGCAGGTCGCGGCTCTCCATATTTCCCACGAAATTGATTTCAGACGTCTCCTGAAGGAGCTTGTATGCGGTCTGGCGCAGTTCGTCGCCCTTTTCCGCTTCCTTGCCAACGTTCAGCAGCGCGACGCGCGGGCGGCTGACACCATAGACATTCTCCATATAGAGGCTGGCCATAATGGCGAACTGGCGCAGGTGATCGGGAGTCACTTCCACGTTGGCCCCGCTGTCGCAGATGCCCACGATCCCGCCGTTCATCGCCGGGAGTATGGGGCAGAAGGCCGGGCGTATGACGCCCTGCAGGCGGCCTATGCGGGTCAGGGCCCCGGCCACGAGGGCGCCGGTGGAGCCGGTGCTGACCATGGCGGCCACGGAATCATCGTCGCGCAGCAGCCTGATCGCCTTGATCATGGAACTGTCGCGCTTAAGGCGAATCACGTCGGTGGGTTTTTCATCGCAGCCGATGACCTGCGGCGCGTGGAGTATTTCCACGCGGGACGCATCCCACTGCTTACCCTCAAGGCAGCGGCGGATGATGGCTTCATCTCCGCTCAGGATAAGGTGCAGGTCCTCGAACTTGCCCAGGGAGGCGATTGCGCCGTCCACGTTTGCTTCCGGACTGTGGTCTCCGCCGAAGCAGTCAACAATAATCTTTATCATACGAGTTTCTTGACGAAGGCACGGCGGCGCTTGTGAACCTCGCGGCCGAAGCGTTTCCAGAGGTTCTGGATGTCGTAGTTGTCTTCAAGATTGAGGTTTGTCTCTGCGTACTCTATGCCGTCTTCGCGCAGCATCCTCATCAGGGCCGCGGAGAAGATTGCACTGATTCCATAATTGGCGTATTCCGGATCCACGCCCACGAGGCCAAGGTCGATGACGCGGGGTTTGCGCTTGGCCTTGAGGAACTTGAGCAGCATGCGGGGAGTGATGCGGCCGCGCGAACTGCGGAGGGCCTCCACGATGCTGGGGAAGCAGATGCCGAAACAGACCATACGGTCGTTCTGGTCCAGGATCACGGCGACGTAGCGGAGGTCGACAATGAACTTGAAACCGTCTATCATCTGCTTTTTCATGGCATCGGTGAAAGGGACCGTGCCGTAGAGTTTGTCGTAGGATTTGTCTATCAGTTCGAACAGGCCGTCGGCGTACTTGTCGATGAAATCGCTGACGTTCCTTGCCGGACCGAAATGAAGCTTATAGCGCTTCATCACGAAGTCGCCCAGCTTCTCGAGCTCGCCGTCGTAGTCGGCCGGGACTGTGAGTTTGCTCTCCGTCCAGTCTACTTCCTTGACATATCCGTTGGCTTCGATAAGTTTCTGGTAGTAAGGATAATTGTACTGCTCCTCATAGGTGGAGACCTGGTCGAATCCGTCTATCAGCAGGCCTTCCCGTTCCAGGTCGGAGAAGCCGAGGGGACCGTGGGCGGTGTCCATTCCCTTAGCGACGGCCCAGGATTCCACAGCCTTGAAAAGAGCGTCGGCAACTTCCTGGTCGTCGATGGAGTCGAAGCGGCCGAAACGCACCCTCTTCTCATTGTTCTTTTCGTTGGCAGCCTTCTGGATGATGCCGTTTATGCGGCCGACCATCTTCCCGTCGCGGTAGGCGTTGTAGTAGACCGTGTCGCAGCAGTCGTTGTAGATGTTCTTGCTGCCGAACAGGTTGCGCTCGTCCATATAGAGGGGAGGGCAGAAGTATGGACAGTCCTTGTAGAGATTCAGGGGGAACTCGATGAATTCCTTCTGCTCCCTGCGGGTACGCACTTCTCTGACTTCAAGCATAACGGCTATCTGTGCTTACCGTGGAAACATACACCCATGCCGTTGGGGCCGCAGTGGCTGCCGATGGTGGGATTGACCATAGTCACGATGATACGGAGGTCGTCGCCGAACTTCTCCTTGAGCTTTGCGATCAGCATGTCAACGAGCTCCTGGCAGTCGGCATGGCCTATGACCACACGGTGGTCCTTGACATTGTCTCCGAGCTCTTCTACATACTGGACGAGGCGGTCGATTGCCTTGTTGCGGCCCACCTCCTTGCCGATCTGGACCATTTTGCCCTGCTCGTTGACGTAGATGACGGGGCGTATGCCTATGAAATTGCCCATGGTGGCGGCAAGCCCGCTCACCCTTCCGCTGCGGCGGAAGAACTTGAGATCGTCGGCAATGAAGTAGAGAGGGAATTTCTGCACCTCGGACTTTGCCCATTCAACCACTTCCCCGGGAGTCTTGCCCGCCTTGAACAGATCGCCGATTTCCATCACGATGTTCAGAGACTCGGCAGAGATGCCCAGGGTGTCGACGGCCCAGAACTTGCGCTCGGGATACTTCGCTTTCAGGGTTTCGACCGCCTTGTGCATGTTTTCGAAAGTGTTCGACATTCCGGAAGAGAAATGGACATAGAAAATGTCGTTGCCCTTCTCGAATTCGGGCTCGAAATACTTGAGGTACACCGCCTCGCTGATGGCGCTCGTAGTGGGGAGCGTGCCGGCGCGAAGCTGGGCGTAGAAAGCCTTGTGGTCGTAGTCCTGGCTCTCCACGTAGGGGTGGTAGAGCTTGCCGTCTATGGCATAGGGCATTGGTATGATTTTGTAGCCGTACTCCTTCGCAATGGCGGGAGTCACGTCGCAATCAGTGTCGGAAAAAAGTGTCAGCATAATATCAGGATATAATCAAATACTGTCTGTCCGCCTTCGCGGAACATAAATTCAGTGGTAGGGAATGCGCTTTCCAGGGAAGCCTGCAGGGCCTCGGCGTCAATGGCGGCATCAGCGCCGGTGAATACCACCACCACGTCGTGGCTGGATGCGTCAAGCGCCCGGCAAAGGGCTTCGGCCGCTTCATTGCGGCTGGACGCGCTGGAGAGTATCTCACTGTCCCGAAAGCCGATGAATCCGCCTTTGCTCACTTCGACGCCATCCTTGACCGTGTCGCGGATGGATGTCGAGACCATTCCGCAGACAACTCCCGATGCTACCTCACAAAGAGCCTGCTCGATCCCGGAAGCGTCTCCGGCGGCAGGATCGAAAGAAGCTATGGCCACGTATCCGGCTCCCGGATCGCGGGTGGGAATGACCCGCACGTCGGCGGCCTTGTAGACTTCGGCGGCCTGCCTCGCGGTCATCACAATATTGGAATTGTTGGGGAAGACGAATATCGTGCTGGCGGCCACTTTGTCGAACGCCGCCACGAAGTCCGCAACCGAAGGGTTCATGGTCTGCCCGCCTTCCACCACGAAATCAGCTCCGGCCTCCGTGAAAGCGGATGCAAGCCCCTGTCCGGAAGCCACTGTCACGAGGCCGAAGTCTTTTTTCTTCTCCGGCTTTTTTGCTGCAAACGAGCTGTGGTTATGCTGCAGGGTCATGTTCTCGATCTTGATGGTCAGGAACTCGCCCCAGCGCTGGCAGTGGGAGATTATGTCTCCGGGAGTCTTCGTGTGGACGTGGACCTTGATGATGGTTCCTTCCCTGAAGAACACGACGGAATCGCCGGAGGAGAGGATATAGTCTTCAATTTCCTTCTCGTCGAAGGTGTCCAGATCCACTTTGGAGCGCTGCAGGCGCAGCAGGAATTCGGTGCAGTAGCCGAACTTGAGCTCGGTGTCCTCGTTGAAAAGGGAGAAATCCACGGCTGGCTTCTTGGCTGCGTCGGATGCAGATTCATATTTGTTGGTGATACCAAGAAGAGCGTCCTGGAAGCCGTAGAAAATCTGCAGCAGTCCAGCTCCGCCGCTGTCCACTACACCGGCTTCCTTAAGCACCTGGAGCTTCTCGGGGGTCTTTTCCAGCGAAATCTCCATCCCCTGGAGCAGACGCGCCATGTAAGTCTCGAGCGTGTCTGAAGAGAAGGGGAGAGCACTCTCGGTGCCTTCCCGGACCACGGTCAGGATAGTGCCTTCCACAGGTTTGGATACCGAGCCGTATGCCTCTTCGACGGCTGCCTGCATGGCATCGGCGAAGCCCTTTGTGCAGATGCCTTCCTTGCCGGCAAGGGACTTTGCAAATCCGGAAAAGATCCGTGAAAGAATAACTCCGGAATTGCCTCTGGCCCCCATCAGCATGCCGGAAGAAGCGGCACTGGCTATCTCTCCCAGAGTCGCTCCTTTGAGTTGCGAAGCCTGGGCAAAGCCGGATTCTATGGTGAGGGTCATATTGTCGCCGGTGTCTCCGTCGGGTATGGGGAAAACGTTAAGGTCGTTTATTTCCTTTCTGTTGCTTCCCAGGCGGGCACAGCCCTGCTTGAGCATATTCAAGAACAGCTCCCCGCCGAGGTCATAGGTTTTTAAGTTATCCATTAGGATGCAAATATAAATAAAATATTCGTATCTTGTAGCGCCAATACTTAGGACTATGATACTGACTGCTTTACTTCTGCTGGCGCTCTCTGCCGGCCCCGGATTTGAAGACGCCGTGCTCTTTCTGTGCGGCGCATCCTGCATCGAAGAACTGGACGAAAGCACCCTTGAGCGCTACCGTGCCCTGGAACTGCGTCCCTTAGAACTCAACACTGCCTCCCGCAGCCGCCTTGTCTCCAGCGGACTGATGAGCGCTTTCCAGGCGGCGTCGCTGCTGGATGCCCGCGCCCGAAGCGGCGACATACTCTCATACACTGAGCTCGGGCTGCTGGACGGTTTCTCTCCGGAATACGCCGACGCTCTGCGGCTGTTCACAACCCTTTCCAGCTCGTCCGCGCCCGGGCAGAAGCCCCGGACGGGGCTGCATCACGACTTGATGCTACGGGGAGCGGGCAGGCTGTCCGGCGAGACGGCGGCATCAGGCGGACTTAAATACAAGCTCACGGCAGGCGAGCGCGCCGAACTTGGATGGGCTACTCGCACCACATACTCGGACCCAAAGATCGGCATCGGCACGCTCAGCGCTGCATTATACGGCAAAAAACACCTGGGCAAACTCATTCTGGGGCATTTCAATGCCCGTTTCGGGCAGGGGCTGACGGAGTGGAGCGGGTTCAGTATGTCTCCCTGGAGCGGGACCGGGGCCCTGAAGCGCAACGGGACGGGGTTTTCAGCCACCAATTCATTCAGCCCCACTCACTGCGGAGCGGCCGTGGATTTCGAATTCGGCCGCTGGACGGCGGGGGCGGCGTATTCATTTCCCGACAATATCGGAATGGGCGCGCTTGCATTTACCGGCAAGCGGTTCACGGCAGGACTTACCCTCTCCGGGAAGGCCGTCGGAGCCGATTTCAAATGGGGCTTTCCGGGCGGCGTGGTCTTCGGGGAATGCGCCTGGAACGGCGGACCGGCCGCAGTGGCCGGAGTGTACTGGGTGCCGAAATTTGGATCCAAGATCGCCGCCCTGCTGCGTTTCAAGGACGGTTTGACAGAAGTGGCGGCAGGAGCGGGAGGAAGGGACTATGAGGCGCTCGTCTATTGGAGCCCGCAGCAGTTCAGGACCTTTGCAAAGTATGCCCGTGACATAAGCATATGGAAGTTCACCCTCACGCCGGGGATCCGGCTCGCCGCGCGAAGGAAAGAGGGCTGGCGGCTGGAGGGCAGGGGAGAATTGAAGGCTACATTGGCTCCGTTTGAAGCGGCATCGAGGCTGGATGTCGTACGCGGAAAGGCGGTGTCCTGGCTCTTCAACGCCGAGGCCGGACTGAACAGGGAAAAAATCCGCTTCTGGCTCAGGTGGACGTTGTTTTGCGTCGATGAATGGGAAGACAGGATCTATGTCTATGAGAGGGATGCGCCGGGCAGTTTCAATGTTCCTGCCTACTACGGAAGAGGTCAGGCATTGTCTCTTGCAGGGACCTGGAAACCATCCCGGAAACACCGATTTGACCTAAGGGTATCATATATTGAATATCCTTGGAACACAGAGGGAAAAGCATCTAAACTTGAAGTAAAACTTCAGTATCAGCTCAGCCTTTGAGAATATGGATTTTCCTGCCGTCCATATCTATGGAGAGAGGAAGGGTGCCCTCGATTTCCCCGTCCAGCTCGATAATGTCGGCAGAGGCTTCGTCGAGCGGCATGATGCGAAGGCTCCGGCATTTGCCCGAAATGACTGCTCCGGACTCGTCGATGCTACCGTTGAAGAGCCGTGGAATCTCTTTCACAATTGTCTTGAGTTTTACTTTAGGTACAATCATGTAATCAAGTATTCCATCGTCTATTTCGGCATTGGGAACCTGCCTCATTCCGGAACCGCTGTAGCGGCCGTTGCCAAGGGCGACGGAGTAGCAGGTGCCTTCGAAAACCGGCTGGTCGTCAGCCACGACTTTCAGGTTGATGGGGGAGAGATGGGTGATCGTGTAGCGAAGGCCGTCAAGATAAATCAGCTTGCCCCTCTTTCCGCTTTCTTTCTGAAGGTTGACTCGGTTGCATACATGGGAGTCGAAGCCGGTGCCGCCCACATTGGCCATATACGACACCTTGCCGCCGGAACTGAGCACCCGCACCAGGTCCATTTGACCGGTGGAACCATTTTCCACCAGCGAAATCATATAGTCGAGGTCGTTGGGAAGCCCGAGGGATTTGATCCAGTCGTTGCCGGAGCCGATGGGCATCACGCCTAGGGTGAATTCTGAAGGGGCGGTGCCGTTTTCATCGCAGTAGCGGGCGATTCCCGACAGGGTCTCGTGCAGGGAACCGTCACCGCCCACGGCGATAATACGCCTGTACCCCTGCCCGGCCGCCTCCATCGCCAGTTCGGTGGCGTGACGCTTGTGGTCGGTCATCGCGGTCACGAAAGAAATACCGAGTTTTTGAAGCTTTTGCTCGGCGGGAACCCAGAGCGACATGGTCTTGCCGGAACCGGCACGCGGGTTGACAATGAAGAACCACTCAGTTTTAATTTCGTCCATAGTGCAAAAGTAAGAATTATTTCGTATTTTTGCATATTATGGGTAAAGTAATAGCTATAGCGAACCAGAAGGGAGGCGTAGGCAAGACCACCACGGCCATCAACCTCGCCGCATCCCTTGCCGCTTTGGAGAAGAAAGTGCTGATCATCGACGCCGACCCCCAGGCCAACACCACCTCCGGACTGAATTTTTCCCCGGACGATGACCGGCACAGAAGCCTGTACGAGCTTATGGAAGGCAGCATTTCCGTCGAGGACGCACTGATCCAGACGGAGATGGCCGGACTTCATATGATACCGTCCCACATCAACCTTGTGGGTATCGAAATAGAAATGATCAACGAGGAGGACCGTGAATCCAAGCTTCGCAAGGCCATAGCCCCGATCCGGGACGCCTATGACTACATCATCATCGATTGTTCCCCCTCGCTCGGCATCATCACCGTGAACACCCTGACAGCCGCCGATTCCGTCATCATCCCGGTGCAGCCCGAGTTTTTCGCCCTCGAAGGTCTCGGCAAGCTGCTGCAGACCATACGCATCATCCAGAACGGACTCAATCCCGCGCTGACCATCGAAGGTTTCGTCGTGACCATGTTCGACGGCCGCACAAAAGTCCACCAGCAGGTGCTTGCCGAGCTTCGCGAGCACTTCAAGGACCTCGTGTTCAAAACCGTGATACAGCGCAACATACGTCTCAGCGAGGCGCCTTCCCACGGCAAGCCTGTGCTGCTTTATGAGATTTCCTGCACCGGCTCCTCCAACTATCTGAACCTTGCGTCCGAGCTGCTCGAGCGCAACGGCGACAAAGCAAAAGAAGTATGAGCAACAAACAAAGAGGCCTTGGCAGGGGACTTGAAGCCCTGATGGGTTCCGTCCCCACAGCGGACCAGTTCCGCAAGCCTGTAGGCTACATCAATAAAGAAATCGCCGGTGCGCGCCCCGTTTCCGAGGCGGACATACTCCGGATTCCGATGGACCTGATCGAAGCAAATCCTTTCCAGCCCCGGTCCAATTTCGACCCGGATGCCCTGGATGAACTTGCGGCCTCCATCCGCGCCCTCGGCCTTATCCAGCCCATCACCGTGCGCCGCATTGCATCCGGCAACTACCAGATTATCAGCGGCGAGCGCCGTTTCAGGGCCTGCCGCCTGGCCGGCATGACCATGATCCCAGCCTACGTGCGCGAAGCCTCCGACCAGGGTATGCTCGAGATGGCCATAGTGGAAAACATCCAGCGCCAGGATCTCGATCCCATCGAAGTAGCCCTGAGTTTCCAGCGCCTCATCGACGAGTGTTCCCTGACCCAGGAGCAGATGGCCGACAGGGTGGGGAAGAAGCGCGCCACGGTGACCAACGCCCTGCGCCTGCTGAAGCTCCCGGTGAAAGTGCAGCACGACCTGAAAGTCGGCCTGATTTCTCCAGGTCACGCAAAGGCTCTCCTCGGAATAGAAGATCCAGTGCTGCAGGTCCGCCTGTGCGATATGGTCATCACCCAGAGGCTTTCCGTCCGCGAGCTTGAAGACCTGGTGCGCAGGTGCAAGTCCGGAGAAGTGCCGAAAGTACCTGTCAAAAAGCCGGAAGAGCCCCTTCCGGAGCACTATAACCGCCTCCTGTCCCGGGTCGGCAAATTTTTTGCGCAGGACATATCCCTGAAAAGAAATGCTTCCGGCAAGGGCTCGATGACCATACGCTTCGCTTCCGACAACGAAGTCGACGCATTCCTACGTGCCCTTGAAGAAGCCGGCATCTGATGAAGAGGACAATTATCACCATCATCCTGCTCTTTGCAGCCCTGGGGGCCTCCGCACAATTCCGTTCGGAGGCGTTCCAGCAGCAATACAACGACGACAAGGCAAGCCCCAAGGATTCCGTGGACGTGCTTTTCTCGTTCAAGGAATACTTTGCCGGGCTCGGGCACAAGCAGGAAATCAAGATAGGCACGATGTTCGCCGGTTCGGCGCTGGTGATAGGCGGGGAGCAGATATACAACAAGCAGTACTGGAAGCTCCCCATCGTGTACACCGGCATATTCGCCCCTCTCGGAGCCGGCATCTACTTCAACACACAGGGCAAGCACGATATAGCAAAGTACTGTTTCATCGGTGCCGGAGTGGCCTACTGGGGCACCCTTCTGGATGGTGTGATCAGCTATAAATCAGATAAATATCCTCTTCCGGGCCGGGCCACCCTCTACTCTGCGCTGTTGCCCGGGCTGGGCCAGGCCTACAACGGTGAATTCTGGAAGATTCCGATATATATAGGCGGCCTAGCCACCGCTTACTATTTCTACGACACCAACAACATCAATTACCAGCGCTACCGCCGCATCTACAAGGAGGCGACCAACAAGGAAGTGCCATACACCGGCCCCATCACTTCGGAGCAGGCCCTATACTACAGGGATGTCTTCCGACGTTACAGGGACTATTCCATCCTTGCCATCGGGCTTGTGTACCTGCTTCAGGTCATCGACGCCAATGTGTTTTCGTATATGCATGACTTTGAAATTGCGGACGATATGGCTATGGACGTACGCCCCGCCGTCATCATGCCCGAGACCCAGCTTGCCTTCAACCCGTCGCCTGCATTCGGCGTGAGCGTGGGATTCAAGTTCTGACAAATGAAACGCTTCCTGTCCCTTGTCCTGATGATGCTGATGCTTGTGCCTGGCGCAGCCCCGGCACAGAACCGGCCTCAGCGGGACGGGAAACAGAAGGACAGGGAGAATGCCGCGCTGCGGCGTCAGGTGGATTCACTTAAAGCGCTTGTGGACAGCCTCAGGGCCGTTGTGACAGCCACTCCCGATATTGCCGAGGCGCTGGAAGAGGGAAACGATGTCCCAGCTTCCGCAGCGCGCCCAATGGACTACACTCCGGAAGTGACCGACAGCCTGCTGACTATCTGGTACAAAAGCAATTTCAACCGGGACGGCGACAATCCTGTCTTCGACCTTGACACGGTGCGCCTCACCTCATCGGTCAGCGACAAGGAGATGATGTCGCGTCTTGCCGCGATGAATCCTTATTTCACCCTGCCTTTCAATGAGGTGACCAAGAACTACATGGTCCATTATGCGGAGAAGCGGGGCAAGGCGATGCGCCAGGCAATGGGACTGAGCACCTACTATTTCCCCATTTTCGAGGAAGTGTTCCGCAAGCACGGACTGCCGATGGAATTGAAATACCTTGCCGTGGTCGAGTCTATGCTCAGGCCAACTGCAACCTCCCGGGCCGGGGCCAAGGGCATATGGCAGTTTATGTACAGGACGGCACGCGCCTACGACCTCAGGATCGATTCCTTCGTAGATGAACGGATGGATGTTGAGAAATCTACGGAAGCGGCAGCTCGTTATCTCAAGAGCCTGTACTCTATGCTTGGCGACTGGCCGCTTGCCGTCAGCGCCTATAACTGCGGCGCAGGAAACGTCAACAAGGCAATACGCAGGGCTGGTGGCAAGCGGGATTTCTGGTCGGTCTATCCCTATCTTCCAAGAGAGACCAGGGGCTATATGCCTGCCTTTGTGGGCGTCATGTATGCCTTTGCATGGAGCGGCGACTATGGCCTTACGCCGGATGAAGTGGGGCTGCCAGGGCAGACAGACACATTTGAAGTGCACCGCAACCTCCATTTCAGGCAGATCCAGGAAGTGGTGGGCGTGCCGCTTGAGGAATTGCAGTACCTCAATCCAGAGTATTACAACGATATAGTTCCGGGTGCCGGGGGTAAATGCCCGGTCACGATTCCATACGACTATAGTGCTGCGTGGCTGGCAGCCGACCAGGATTCCCTCTATCTCCACAATGCCGCCAAATACCTTTCGGAACAGGTGATCAAGGATATCTCGGAAGGGAAGTCAGCCGGCGGCGGGGGAGGCGGCGCCAGGGCATGCCACACCGTCAGGAGCGGGGATACACTCAGCCATATAGCGCGCCGCTACCACGTGAGTGTCAAGCAGTTGATGAACTGGAACCACCTGCGTTCCGACCGACTCTCCATCGGCCAGAAAATCTATATCTACTAGCTGATCGCTACACCACTTTCAGGAAGTGCGGGCCGAAGCGCTCGAATGCTTCGCGCTCCAGCATTTCGCGGTCGTCCGGATGCGCGATACTGATCAGCAGCCTGGCGCGCTCCTGGAGGCTGCGGCCATAGAGGTCCACCGCGCCGTATTCCGTGACGATCCAGTGGGCGTCTGCGCGCGGAGTCACAATGCCGCCTCCGGGGTTGATCGTGCTGACTATCTTGTTCTTGCCCTTGTTGGTGCGGGAGGCGAATGCCGTGATGCTCTTGCCACCTTCAGACATCGATGCGCCGCGGACGAACTCCACCTGCCCGCCGGTGCCGCTGAAAATACGCATACCTATGCTGTCGGCGCTGATCTGGCCGGTCAGGTCCACTTCAGTGGCGCTGTTGATGGCCTTCATCTTGTGGTTGCGGGAGATCACCCAGGGATCGTTGGTGTAGGTGATGTCACGCATCAGCACGTCGGGGTTGTGGTCTATGAATGAGTAAACCTCCTGGGAACCGAGCAGGAAGGAAGCGACAACCTTGCCGTTGTCGATCTGCTTGCAGGAACCGTTGATTACGCCTTTTTTGATGAGGCGAAGCAGGCCGTCGGCGAACATTTCCGTGTGGAGGCCAAGGTTCTTGTGGCCGCCAAGCTGGGAAGCAAGGGCGTTGGGAAGCGCTCCGATGCCCATCTGGAGGCAGTCTCCGTCTTCCACGAGGGCGGCACAGTTACGGCCTATCTGCATTTCGGTGGGAGTCGGTTCGGCAAAGTTCGCTGTCACCAACGGGGCGTCGTCCTGCACCAGATAGTCGAAAGACTCGAGCGGTATCAGGTCGCCGTAGGCGAAAGGAACGTTGGGATTGATCACGCCTATGACAAGGTCGGCAGTCTGGATGGCCGCCACGGAACAGTCCACGGAAGTGCCGAGCGACACGCGCCCTTCTGCGTCGGGCAGGGAGACATTCACCAGGGCGGCCCCCAGCTTGATGGCTCCGCTCTTGTAGAGGCGGGGAGTCTCGCCCAGATGCACGGGCGTGTAGTCGGCATAGCCCGCATTGACGTTGGCACGCACGTTGGGGCCCACGAAGAAGCCCTGCTCGAAGAAAATGCCCTCATACTTGGGCTCGCTGTATGGAGCCGGGCCTTCGGTATGGAAATGGTGGAAGTGCAGGTCCGTCACGTCCCCTGCGTCAGCCCTCCTGACGAGGGCCTGGATAAGACAGTGGGGGACACTTGCAACGCTGCTGAGGTGGATATGGCAGTGGGACGGGATGTGGCTCACGGCCTCATCGGGAGTGACGAATCGAATATCCTTCATAACGGGTGCAAAGATACGAAATACTTGCGATTATCCGTCATTGTTCCTTATTCAAATCGTATTTGCGTATCAGGGCGCTGATTTCCGGATCAAGATTGCCCCGGTGGACGTAGGAAGGCTCCTGAGCACAGGCGTGGATATAGCATTGCACGGCATTCTTTTCGTCGCCCTCGCGGGAGTACAGGATAGCCAGAAGGTAGTTGACAGCTCCCGTGGTCTCGAGTCCGCGGAGTATCTCCATGGCGGACGAGTTGCGGTCGAGGGCCACATAGGCGACTGCCGTGTTGAAGTCTTTGTAGGGCTGCAGAAGCTTCAGGGCTTCCTCATAATCGTGGTCGCGAAGGCACTGTACGCCACGCATATAGACAGTATCAAGCTCCGTGGTGTGGATGGTGTCCTTGACCATGCCCTTGCGGTGCAGGAAGAAATTGAATTTGACAATTCTCAGGCGGGGATATAGCTTCTCCCGCAGGTAGCGGTAGTGGGGAGTGCGGGAAAGTTGCTTTTCCCGCATGTCGGGGTCGATGTTGAGACCGGCTATGCGGGCGTATTCTTTCTTCGCAGCATCTTTCAATCCCTCATCGCTCTCCACAAGGAAATCCAGCATCTGCCAGTTCTCCCCGCCGCTGCGGCTCTTGAATGAAATCTCGGTTGGTTTCTGAATTTCCAGCGCCTCGTCTCCAAGAGAGAGTACCACTCCGGCCTCCCTGGAGAGGGAGTCTCTCAAATGTGACGCATATCGGGCAAAATATTCGGACGCCGCCTTTGCGCGCCTCTCCGACAAGGCTTCATTGCTCTTTTTCTGGCCCTCAGGCGACGCAAAAGCTTCGACGCAGATGGAGTCTAGCTCGAAGGTCTCGTTGACCAGCAGCTCGCGGAAATTGCCTTTTATGCGGCCGATTTCGCCCGGATTGTTGCCCAGCGAAGGGTCTATGTTCGCCTTGCCCTGCGGGAATTCTATGTAGCAGGCCGTGTTGGCTTCCACCTTCCTCTCGATAATCTTCTTGAGATAGCGTTCGCTTCCGTCGGCAAGGCCGGAAATCGAAGATATGTAGAAGGTCAGCGGCTCGCTGCGGGGAATGGTATAAATGCGCCTGCCCTGCTCCTTGATATCGCCTGAGAGCACGATTTCAACCCGGCGCAGCTTGGGACGAGTGTTGATCGTCTGGACATAGTTGTAGATGAAGTCGCCGTCCGCATTCTGCAGCACGGTGTCGAGCCTTATTCCTTCGGTGATGATAGGCGCCTTGACGAAACGGTGGTACATCAGTTCCTTCCGGCCGGCGCGGCGCCTGTTCCAGCGTTTCCAAAGCTGCCACGTGTAATGCTCTACTGCCTGCCGTTCCGTCACGCCGTAGGCCGACGCAAACTGCTCGTCAGAAACGTAGGTGGTGTCGTTACGAAATGCATACACCTCGGGGATATTGCGCTCGAGGAATATTTCAAGGGCTCCGAGGTTGATGAAACGGGTGGTGTCGGTTATGATTGAATTGAGGAAGCGCCGGTACTGTTCGTAGCCCCTCAGCTGGGCCTTGCGGTAGTCGCGTCCGGTGATGATCACTGGATCCAGACGAAGCGAATCGCCGAGTATATACATATCCGGGTCAAGGCGCAGCTGCCAGCGGCTGTCCTGCATGTCCCTGGGCACAATGACCTGGAACTCCAGGTCCACCCGCCCCCGCCGTTCGGCCACGTTACGGAAGCGGGCCGTCACGACAGCCGCCTCCAGGCGCTCCGTTGCGACCATTTCTCCGTCTTCATCCCGGATAGCGTTCATTATCAGCATCTCATGACCTTCGAAGTCCACGATCTGGAGAGTGTCGCGGGTCTTCTCCGGTATTTTGATTTCGCGTGTAGGCAGGCTGGAATCAGACGGGAGAGCAAGACGTGCCTGCATTTCGCCGGCTCTTATCTGCTCAATTTTTTTGTGGGTGCCACAGGCAGCCGCAGCAATGGCAAGGGTGCTGCACAGCCCTATGAACTTCAGGTTTTTCATGCTGCAAATATGGACGGCAAAAACATGAAGTCCAAGGAACCGAAAAAAACAGCAATCTTTTTATACGATTTTTAAAGGATGCGGCCACTTCCTAAAGAATCCGGACAGTCTTTTTTAAAGTGTAAATCTTTTTTTACATAAAAAAGGGGCGGGGATCATCGCTGATTCCCGCCCGATAAAACAAATGGTAGAGGATTACTTCGTGATAACCTTTGCCATTTCGAGGACCTTGTTGCTGTAGCCCCATTCGTTGTCGTACCAGGCGCAGACCTTCACGAAAGTGGGATCGAGCTGGATACCGGCCTTCTCATCGAAGATGGAAGTGCGGGGATCGTTGCGGAAGTCGGTAGCGACGACGGCGTCGGAGGTGTAGCCGAGGACACCCTTGAGCTCTCCTTCGGAGGCGGCCTTCATGGCAGCGCAGATCTCCTCATAGGAAGCGGGCTTTGCGAGCTCGACGGTGAGGTCGACGAAGCTGACGTCGGAAGTGGGGACGCGGAGGCTCATGCCGGTGAGTTTACCGTTGAGCTCGGGGAGAACCTTGCCGACAGCCTTGGCAGCGCCGGTGGAGCTGGGGATGATGTTCTCGAGGATGCCGCGGCCGCCTCTCCAGTCCTTCTTGGAAGGACCGTCAACGGTCTTCTGGGTTGCGGTAGCAGCGTGGACGGTGGTCATGAGGCCACGGACAACGCCGAACTTGTCGTTGAGCACCTTGGTGAGGGGGGCAAGGCAGTTGGTGGTGCAGGAAGCGTTGGAGATGATGTCCTGGCCGGCGTAGGTCTCATGGTTGACACCATAGACGAACATGGGGGTCGCATCCTTGGAAGGAGCGGACATGATCACCTTCTTGGCACCGGCCTCGATGTGCTTGCGAGCCTTCTCATCGGTCAGGAAAAGACCGGTGGACTCCACAACGACCTCAGCTCCGACCTCGTCCCACTTAAGGTTGGCGGGATCCATTTCGGCGGTCAGACGAATCTTCTTGCCGCCCACGATCAGATAGTTGCCCTCGACTGCGATATCACCCTGGAATGCGCCGTGTACTGAATCGTACTTGAGCATGTAGGCGAGATAGTCAGGCTCGAGAAGATCGTTGATACCCACGATCTCGATGTCATTGGGGAAATTCTCAACTGCTGCACGGAAAACCATACGGCCGATGCGGCCGAATCCGTTAATACCAAGTTTTACCATTTTTGTCTTTATAAAAGTTAAACAATAATAATTCCTTAAAAGGCGGCGCAAATTTATCAAAAATTTACGTAATTTCAATTATATTTGCAGAAAAAAGATGAGGATTCTGATCACAAACGACGACGGCTACGAATCCAGGGGCATCGAAGCTCTGGCACGCGTTGCCCGTCAGTTCGGACAAATACTTGTTGTCGCGCCCAAAACTGTCCAGAGCGGCATGTCCATGGCCGTGTCCATGGGCTACAAGCCTATTGCCGCAAGGAAGGTTTACACTCTTCCCGGAGAAGACTGGTGGTATCTGGACGGCACTCCTTCGAGTTGCGTCAAATTCGGTCTGGACAATGTGATGTATCCTGAGAAGCCGGATCTGGTGCTGAGCGGAATAAACCACGGAAGCAACGCAGCGACGGCTGCACTCTATTCAGGCACCGTCGGCGCTGCCATGGAAGCGGCCCTGAACGGCATTCCGGCCATCGCAGTGAGCCTTGATGATTTCCGCTCCGACGCCGATTTCTCCGCAATCGAGCAGCTCCTTCCCGGGATACTCACCAAGCTCATCAGTAACTTCAACCCCCGCCCGGGAAGCATCTACAACATCAATTTCCCGGCAATTCCGGCATCGCAGATAATCGGAGTCCGAGCCACCCGCATGGGCATGGCGCACTGGGAGCACGAATACCTGCCCTATGGTCCCGAATTCCTTTTCGAGCGCGGCCATGCTCCCTCCAGGAGCGATGTCGAGTATGTCGAGAACAAACATCCCGACGAAGAACTGGTCGTCATGGCCGGCGATTTCGTGGATGACGAAAAGGGCAAGGGCGAGCTGGCTGACCATGTGCTTATGGAACAGGGCTACATAGTCGTGACCCCTCTGAATATCGACCACACCGACAATGCGGAACTGAAACGCCTATGCGATATTATCTGATAGCAGGAGAGGCTTCCGGAGACCTGCACGGCAGCAATCTTATCAAGGGATTGCAGGCCGCGGATCCTGATGCCTGCTTCCGCTATTGGGGAGGGGACCTGATGGCCGCTGCCTGCGGCGGGCAGGCCCCCGTGGTCCACTACCGCGACGGTGCCGTGATGGGCGTCACGGATGTGCTCCGCAAGGGTTTTTCAATACTTGGCAAGCTCCGCCTCTGCAAGAGAGACATTGCAGAGTGGAAGCCGGATGTAGTGATCCCCATCGACTATCCGGGGTTCAACCTAAGGGTGGCCAGATTCTGCCACAGGCACGGGATCCGGGTGTTCTACTATATCGCGCCCAAGACCTGGGCATCCAGGGCCGGCCGCAACCGGAAACTCAAGGCATGGGTGGACCGCCTTTTCATTGTTTTCCCTTTCGAAGTGCCGTATTTCCAGAAACACGGAGTGCCATTTATCTACAAAGGCAACCCCCTTGTGGAAGCCATAGACGGGCATCAGTTCACCAGGCCCTGCGAAGGCCGCTACATCGCCGTCCTGCCCGGATCCCGCAAAGCGGAGATATCCAGGACCATGCCCGTGTGCATGGAAGTTGCAGACAGGATAGGGATGAAAGTGCTGGTGGCCGGCGCTCCGTCGCGAAGCCCCGGGGATTATGAAGAGTATATCGGCGGGAGGAGCAATGTTGAGCTGCTTTTCGACCGCACCTACGACATAGTGAAGTTTGCCGACGCGGCCGTGATCAACTCCGGCACGGCATCGCTGGAGGCGGCCCTCATCGGCACGCCACAGCTTGTCTGCTGGAGCGCCGGCAAGACAACCTACTTCATCGCCAAAAAGGTTTTCCGCGTGCTGGACCATGTGAAGTACATTTCGCTCGGGAATCTCTGCCTTGGCCGGGAGGCGTTCCGGGAACTGATCCAGGACGACTTCACCCCGGATGCCGTGGAGACTGAACTCCGGAGGCTTCTGGACGATTCGGACTACAGGGAGGCGATGATTCAAGATTACGCGCAAATCCGTGAAACCCTCGGCGGCAGGGGAGCCTCCCTTGCCGTGGCCCGTGAAATGATAAACTGTATATGATATCCAATATGAAGAAACTGCTCATTATCGCTGCCACCGCCATGTCGTTGTGCAGCTGCTCGGTCCTTTCGAGCGTCAACTGGAATGCCGAAGGCCTGGCCAACGCCGCCGGCAAGGTCATGACCGCCGCAAGCATCAACGATGAACAGATCGCTGCCCTCAGCCGCCAGACCATCGTATCGCTTGACCAGCAGAACGTGATCGACAACGGCGCATATGCCAAGCGCCTTGCTAGAGTCATGTCCGGAATCAACGAGATCGACGGCATCCCCATCAACTACAAAGTCTACAAGACTTCCGACATCAACGCCTTCGCCTGCGGCGACGGCTCCATCCGCGTCTATTCCGGCCTTATGGACGTCATGGACGACGAAGAACTGACAGCAATCATAGGTCACGAAATAGGCCACGTACGCCATCAGGACACAAAGCGCGCGATCAAGAACGCCTACCTCGCTTCCGCAGCCCGTGATGTGGTGGCATCCGCCGGCAACTACGGCGCTATGGCATCCTACCTGCTCGGCGACGTGGGCGAGGCCCTGATCAGCGCCCAGTTCTCCCAGGCCCAGGAATACAAGGCCGACGAGCACGGATGTGCATTTGCTGTGGAACGCGGCAAGAGCCCCTACAGTATGTACAATGCCCTGCAAAAGCTCATGTCGCTCTCACAGGGCAGTGACAATTCGATTATCGCCCACATGTTCGCCGACCATCCGAAGACGGAAAAGCGTATGGAGAAAATGAAGAAGATGGCGGAGCAGTATACTAAATCCCCGCAATAGCGTAGATCAGGTTTTTCACCACATAGGCGCAGAGGCTCATCAGCACGGCAGCTGACCAGTCCAGCCTGAAGCACACACACACAAGGATGGCCGCAATCACCGTGATTGCAAAGACCATCCTTTTGTTTTTCAGGATTCTGGGATCATCCCTGTGGATCTTCAGCGAGAACATGGGCACTTCGCTGACCATAAGGGCGGCAAGGCAAAGCGAAAGGACGGGGATGAACACGGGACCGGCACACCATTCGGCAAGGAAACTGCCGGGAGCCGCGGCCACGAAATAGCAGAGCGAGCCGGCGAGCAGTGCGGATGCCGGAGTCGGAAGCCCCAGGAAACCGGAAATCTGCCTGGAATCGGTGTTGAACTTGGCAAGGCGCAGGCCGCTGCCAAGGCTCAGAAGTATGAGCGGTACCCAGGCCACCCAGCTTTCGCCGAACATGCAGGTGCGGGAAAGATTGTAGAGCATGACGGCAGGGAGCACCCCGAAGGACACCAGATCGGAGAGGGAGTCCAGCTCCTTCCCGAGATCGGAATACGCACCGAGGAGGCGTGCCGAGAAACCGTCCAGGAAATCTGCAAGGCCGGCGCCCAGCATCATGATGAAAGCGATGTCGGGACGGCCCTTGAAAGCAAACACAACCCCGATGACTCCGAGGCAGAGATTCATCGAGGTTATGCAGTCGGGAATGTATTTCTTCATCAATCAGGGACTATTTGATGCCGAGCTTGGCCTTGATATCCTTGGGGATGGCATCCTTGTGGACCATAATGTCGAGGGTCTGGCCTTTGACGAAGGACTCGGTGGCATACCAGATACCTTTGTATTTGCCGGACTCGCCCCAGGAGTTCTTGACCATGAAGTATTTCTTGCCGTCCTGATCTTTGGCTATGCCGTAGATCTGCATGCCGTGGTCGTCGGTGACGGTCTTGTTGTCGAAATCAATCTGGCGGCTCTCCTGGGTGGGCTCAATCTCCTTCACGATGACGGGAGCGGGCTTGCCCTCTTCCTTGCCGACCCAGTGCTCCTGGTCGGATCCGGAGCTCACGGGAGCCTTGGTGTCGAGGTTGATGGCGAGGCCGTTCCTGGTGAAGCCGGGATGGCTGACGTCTGCACCCCATGCGGCGGTGTAGCCGTTGTTGATGGCATTGTCCAGCACGGTCATCAGCTCATCGATGGGGACGTTCCAGGCAAGGTCGCCGCGCCAGTTGTCGCACACCTCGATGGCAAACTTCGTGTAGAACGGATGATGGGTGTAACTTGTCAGGGTCACGTAGTCGGCAGGATTGATCTTCAGGGCATCGCGATAGCTCTTCGGAGTGAATTCCTTTCCGTCCACCACGAAGGACTCAGGGCATTTGCCGAGATACTCGTCGATGATGGCCTTGTATGCGCGTGTCCAGGCAGTGCTGAGGGTCTTGTTGGGGTTCTTGGCAATGACCTTCACGAAAGCTTCGAGCACGGCGTCAAGTTCCGCCTGCACAGGCAGTTCAGTGCCATAATTCATACCCGTCATCTCCGACTGGGGCACGATGCCGTAGTCGCGGATGATGTCGAGCACGTCGTCGGCTTCGGAGCCGGCGCCGAAGGTGAGGTTGCCGTCCAGGCGCACATACTTGATGCCCCTCTCATAATAAGAATTGCTGACCACATAGAACTCCGAGAAGTCCGGATACTTGAGGGAATCGGTAATCTTGCCGAGGCGGATAGCTTCGGACTCGAAAAAACCGATTGCGGAATAAGCCCAGCAGGTGCCGCTGCGGAACTGATTCTTGACGGGGGTGATGGGGTTTGCCTTTACAGTAGTGAACTGGTAGTCAGGCATCTTGGGGGCGATCCGGGGCTGAGCGGAGACCGTCAGGGCGCTGATGCCGAGCGCAATGAAAATCAATAACTTCTTCATAAATGCGTGTCTAATGAGGACAAATATACGGAAAAAAGAGAAAAAATGACTAACTTGCAGAACTTTTTGAACCAACATAAACTAATGTCCAGATTTTATCCCCTGAGCGTATTTACGGCAGTTTCATTGCTGCTGTTTTCCTGCGCACCGAAAGAACAAGGCAGGGACGTCCCCCAGATGACGTTCACCGCATCACAGGAATCCGGAGCCCACACAAAGACCAGCCTGAACGGGACAAAGGTCCTGTGGAGCGCCTCCGACAAGATTACGGTTTTCAGCGGCAGCTGCCCCGGAGGCGAGACTTATACCATCAATTCTGATGATGCCGGAAAAGGTGAGGCGAAATTCACCGGCAATGCCGTGGGCGCCGCTCCCTGGTATGCATTGTATCCCGCAGATGAAATGGCATCCTTCGGTCAAGGCGCCGTTTCTCTCGCACTTCCCGCCGTGCAGGCATATGCGGCCGACGGATTCGCCGACGGCGTGAACCCCATGGTTGCCGTCAGCTCCACTGAAAAACTCTCATTCAAGAACCTCTGCGGCATACTGTCGCTCAAGCTCACCGGAAGCGCCACTATTACTTCCGTCGAAATCACCACTGCAACAGACGAAGCCCTTTGGGGCACAGGCACCGTGGATATGTCCTGGACGGAAGCGCCGGCTCTTGTGATGACGGCCGCTGCCGATGATGAGCACAGAAAGCTTACGCTCGACTGCGGGGAAGGCGTTGCCCTGGGCTCCGATCCGACCACATTCAACTTCGTGGTGCCTGCCGGCACGCTCGGAGGCGGCTTCACGGTCGTGGTCAAGGATTCCAATGGCTTTCAGATGGAAAAGACGACCGCCAACACCGGCCTTGTCGCCGAAAGGGCAAAGGTCAAGCGCCTCAATTCCATCGAATACATTCCAACCGTATCAGGCTTCCTGACGCACGACGTGTTCGGCATCTACGACCTTTCTTCCGGCAAACCCGTTGCCGTGAGGGCCTATGAAAAGGGTGTCGACCAGTACGCCCTCCATTTCCTTGCGAACGCCAACGAATTCCGTATCCAGAATCTGGAAAAGGGATTTGCGCTTTTCGTGACTTATCCTTCCGGGCTGAATGTCGGCGATTCCTGCCAGCTGACCATCGCATCGATAGGTGAAACCGGTGTGGACGACGCCACTGCCAATGCAGTCCTCGTGAAGAGGGAATCCAACAAGATCTGGCTGCAGGACAGTGCAGCAGAACGTGGCTACATTTTATACGAAGACGCCTTATGAAAAGAACACTCAGCATATTAGTGATATCCCTGCTGGCCGGGGCTCTCTGCCTCGCCGCTCCAGTGGACCGAAATAAAGCTGCAAGGAAAGCCGCAGACGTGCTCGGCACAAGCGTGGCCAGGACCAGGCAGGTCTTCAATGCCCGCGCCACGATGTCCACACAGTCGGCAGACGCTCCTGCATACTATATTTTCAACAATGAAGGCGGCGGTTTTGCCATCATAGCCGGAGACGACTGCATTATGCCAGTGCTTGGTTATTCCGCCACGGGCAGCATCGATGCCAACCGCATTCCCGAGAATATGCTCTTCTGGCTCGGCAGGGTGAGCAAGACTGTCGGCACTGTCCGCAGCCTGCCCCTCCGCCAGTCGGCTGCGGTTGCCGAAGCGTGGTCACGCAAGGATTCGCCTCTTCGCGCCGGAGAAGAGGGAGGAAAACTTCTGGACGTACCCACTTGGAGCCAGGAGAATCCCTACAACTGGTACTGTCCGTTCATCTCCAAATACGAAGAAGAAAGGGCCGTGACCGGCTGCGTGGCCACCGCCGCTGCGATGGTGATGCGCTTCCACGAATGGCCCCCCTGCGGCCACGGGACCCTGCCGGACTATTCGATGGAATTCATGGTGGATGATTATAATTCCATTGACATTCCCATTCGCGGCCACGAACTCGGCCACGAATATAAATGGAGCATCATGCCGAAGACCGACATATACTCGAGCACAAAGAATCCCACGGAAGGGGAGCGTCAGGTGGCGTGGCTGATGTACGACTGCGGTATTATGTTCAAAGCGATGTACAGCTTTAACGAAGGAACCGCCGCCTACACCAGCGACCTCGTGTCCGGGATGAGCAAGTATATGTATTACAAGAAGAGCACGATTGTCTACAAAGACAACTATTCCGACGCCGAATGGGTGTCGCTCATAAAGGCCCAGATCGACAAGGATCTCCCTATCATCTATGGCGGGTCCAGTGCCGGAGGCGGACATCAGTTCATCGTTTGCGGATACGACAAGGACGACAAGCTGTACGTGAACTGGGGATGGGGCGGTGACTGCAACGCCTATTTTGCCGTAGACAACTTTGCTCCATATTATTATGATGACCTTTCCTATCTTCTGGAATATGGCTACACGCAGGAAGAGATAGACGAGTATAAGGCAGAAATCTTCGACTCCGATATCGACGCCGTCATAAACCTCGAGCCGGACAAGTCCGTCACTCCCACGCCTGTGGCCGCTGCGGAACCTGAGCGATACGTTGTTGCCGACAGCGATTATCCGGAAGACAACATTGCGCCCCTGTACCTGAAGGCAGGCACCCACAAGGGACATGAATACTACGGCATCTACCGCTCTGACGCCTCTTATTCCGCCTTCCACAAGGGAGAGACAACCCTGCTCAACGCCGGCCTGATTACGAATTCCTCATCCCAGCAATACAACGGCTGGTTCCGCTTCGACCACCTTTCGTATGACGGCAAGTTCGTCGAAACCCTGGGTGCAATGAACAAGAGCATATATGTCAAGGCGAACGATTACTACTACATCTACGACGTTTCCTGCACCGTACGCAGCGACGTCCGTCTGGGCGACAAGATCTGCCTCTCCACCAGCACTTCCAGCTCGGGAACTTATACTTTGGTGCCCGGAGCCGACGACGGCAAGACCATCTTTGAGCTGCCGATGATTCCGCTTCCTTTCTTCTCCGAAGACGGGGAATACATAATCAACGCCGACGGCGAACTGAGCGGCAGCATTTTAGACATGAGCACACCTCAGTCGTTCAAGGTGTTGCTCACCTACACCGACGGCACGAAAGAGATTCTTGTGTTGGAATGATCAGCAGGACTGCCTGAGCTCGAGGGTGGAATCATCGATTCCGCCCTCTTTTATTCTTGCCTTCAGGACTTCGGCGACCGCATCCCTGTCAGTCCCTGGGGAGACAAACACCTCGGCAGTCAGCGCAGTTTCAGTGGTGCTGACAGGCCATATATGGAGACGGTTGATTTTCTCTACGCCTTCCACTTTCAGCATCGAATCCTCGATCTTTGCCGGGTCTATGGATTCAGGCACGGCGTCTATGCTCATCTTGAAACTCTCCACGAGCACACCCAGAATGTTGGCAAGGATGAATCCGGCGATGCACAGGCTCACGATAGGGTCGAGCAGCACGAATCCGGTGGCCTTGATCACGAAACCGGCTATCACCACGCCAATCGACAGCAGGCAGTCGGTGAGCATGTGGATAAAGGCGCCGCGGGTGTTGACATCGTGCTTGCGCTTATGCGAAAGCAGGGTCACGGAAAGTGCGTTCACCACTATTCCGACAGCGGCCGTGATGCTGATGGCCTCTCCGTCCGGGGAAAGGGAGGCAGCGTCCAGCATTTTCTCTATGCTTTCGAAGATTATGGAGCCGGCCACCACGACCACGAACACCGCATTCAGCAGCGAAATGATGACCGTGAGCTTGCGGAAGCCGAAGGTGAATTTCCGGCCGGGACGGCTGGTGGAGAGCACGAAGGCCAGCAGGGTGAGGCCGAGGGAGAACACATCCACCAGTTTGTGGCCGGCATCGGACACGAGGGAAAGGGAGTCGGTGTGGAAACCCATCCAGGCCTCGAAAGCGACGAACAGGGCATTGAGTATGATGGCACAGATGTAGATTTTCTTGAGATCGGCGGTTATCTTTTCCCCGCCGTGATGGTGATGATGGTGGTGTTCCATAAGTAAATCCAATTCAAAGTATGCAAAGATATGGATTTTTTGTATTTTTGTAATCTTAAAAAGAATCATTATGGGCAAATTGTTCTCCGTCATATCAGTCTTGTTGCTTGTCAGCGTTTCCTGCCTTCGTCAGGAGCCATCCGGGCGGGACACCATAGATTACGTCAAGTCAATCGCCGAAAATGCCGACCTGCAGGAGAACAGGCTGCTGGCATCCTTCAGCCGCCTGCCCTCCGGGGGAGATGTGGCAATAATCGGCTCCGGAGCCTCATGCTGGCAGCTGGGCCGCTATTTCAAGGATTGCGACATGTTCGACAACGTGCGCGGAATGCGCCGCGCAGACGACCTGGCCGACTTTGCGGGCGAGACATTCTCCCTTCTGTGCGATGCCGCCTGCGCTCCCTATGGCAAATATGTGAAGGAGAATGGCGGAGATGCTCTTCGCGAAGCATCGGTGCGGATGTCCCTTGCCGCACTGTCTTCCAAATGCAGCGTGAGCGTCTATGACTTGGAAGGCAACTGCGCCAAGACCCCGGCCAAGATGATAATCCTGGCGGATCCATGGCTGCTTCGGTATGGCAAGTTCGACATCGATACCCTCTTCACCCTGACATCCTGCAAGGTGCCCGTCATTTCCCCCCAGGGCCTCATGATGGATGCCGTGTTCTCCGGGGAGAAAAAGTATTTCAACATCGGCATACTCTGCGATTCATCTTATGTAGACAAAGGAATCTACCGTTCCATCTTCGAAGCAAAGGCAAAGGAGCACGGCATCGTGGGCGCCAGGTTCTTCGAATCTGCAATCGACAAGAATGCAGGCAACCTTATCGGCAGTTTTCTGGACAGCTACATAGAGTCCGGGCGCACAGATGCACTGGATGCGATTCTCGTGGATGACTGGAGCCTGGATATGAAAGTCCTGCAGAAGAACCTCCAGGACATACGGGACTTCAACAAGGAGGAGTCCATGCTCTACGGCAAATACATCAACCCCGTGTTCCTGCTTGCCGGTTCATCCGACCTGACCATGGCTGCGTGCTATGAAAAGCTTCGCGAATTAAGCATCTTCACCCACCGCATCGCACTTCCGCAACTGAAAAGCTACACTGTGTCGGCGCGGCCTGCAGGGGCGGAGACACCGTTCCTGCTGATTCCAAATGACAATGTTTAAAATAGCCATAGAAGCAGGGGAGATCGACAAGTTGCCGCTTGGCGTCTTCCCCGGAGAAATCAAAGTAATCGATAAACCCGGCCTCGACTACGAGCGGGCCATATTCTACCTGAAACGGCAAAAAGTGCTGGGCTTCGACACTGAAAGCCGGCCCGTATTTTCTCCCGGCCAGCACAACAACGGTGTTGCCCTGCTGCAGTTGTCCGGCCCCAAGAAAGCCTACCTTTTCCGCCTGCAGATGCTTGGCCTGCGGAAATCACTTTGCAGCATCCTGGCCAGCAAGAACATCATAAAGGTCGGTGCGGCATCGTTCGACGACGTGCGCGGCCTGCAGCGTATCCACGGTTTCGAGGCCGCCGGTTTCGTGGACCTGCAGAAGATTGCTTGGGAATGGGGCATACGGGACAAAAGCGTCAAGAAGCTGGCAGCCAATATCCTCGGATGCCGCATATCCAAGGCCCAGCAGCTTTCCAACTGGGAAGCCCCTCAGCTCAGTCCCTCGCAATGCAACTATGCAGCCACAGACGCATGGGTGTGCAGGGAAATGTACCTTAAGCTTCTCGAGACCGAAAAGAATCCCCTGAGTCCGGAAGAACAGCTTCCCGTCCAGGACAGGATAGCCCATGAGAAGGCCCAGGAGAATCCAAATCCCAAGCCCAAGAAACGCAGACGCAGAAAGAAGAAATCAAATGATCAAAATAATACTGAAAAGGGGCAGGGATGAGTCCCTGTTGCGTTATCACCCCTGGGTGTTCTCCGGCGCGATAGCGCAGATACAGGGGAGCCCCCAGGAAGGAGATCTTGTGGCCGTCCACGATTGCGAAGGCCGCTATCTTGCATCGGGGCACTACCAGATCGGCTCCATAGCCGTGCGTGTGCTCAGTTTTTCCGGGGATCCACAGTCTCCGGCATTCTGGCGGGACGCCATTGCCCGTGCAAGGGATGCAAGGAAAGCCATAGGCTTGCCGTCTCCCGGGACCAACTGCTTCCGGCTGATCCACGGAGAAGGCGACGGCCTGCCCGGGCTCATCATCGACTGGTATGACGGCGTCTGCGTGCTTCAGGCCCACAGCGTAGGTATGTTCAGGGCGAAAAACCGCATCTGCGAAGCGCTGCAGGAGGTGTTCGGCGACAGCCTGAAAGCGGTTTACGACAAGAGTTCAGGCACCGCTCCTTTCAAGGCCGGCCTGGATCTCGTGGATGGATATCTCTACCGCGCTCCCGGTTTCAACGTCAATTCCCTGACCGTCTCCGAGAATGGCCACCGCTTCGAAGTCAACTGGGCGGAAGGCCAGAAGACCGGTTTCTTCCTGGACCAGCGCGACAATCGCGAACTGGTGGGAAAATACGCCGCAGGACGCACCGTACTCAATCTTTTCTGCTACACGGGAGGATTCAGCGTCTATGCCCTTGACGGGGGTGCCAAATCGGTGGAAAGCGTGGATTCTTCGGCAAAGGCAATGTCGCTTGTGGAACGGAACGTGGCCCTGACCGGCCTCTCGGATCGTCATGAAGGCCATTGCTGCGACGCTATCGATTTCCTGAATGCCGCGCCGGAGGGCAAATACGACCTTATGATCGTGGATCCGCCGGCATTCGCCAAGCACAGGGGAGTGCTGAAGAATGCCCTCCGCGCATACCAGCGGCTCAATGCCGCCGCCATCGCCAGAGTCGCTCCAGGCGGCCTTGTGTTCACTTTCAGCTGCTCACAGGTGGTGGACAAGATTGCTTTTGCCGAGCTGGTGTTCAGTGCGGCGGCCCAGACCGGCCGCAGCGTCCGCATCATCGACCGCCTCTGCCAGGGCGGCGACCACCCCGTCAGCATCTACCACCCCGAGGGCGAATACCTCAAGGGCCTTCTCCTCTACGTTGAGTAGCGTGGTTTCGACAGAGGGTAAGGGGGTCAGAGCCCATAGATTCAGTAAAAGGTGGTTTCG
>CACZMF010000014.1 GCA_902782225.1 uncultured Bacteroidia bacterium
CTGATGCCGCTCACGGCAGCAGCGGCAAAAGGTTTCTGTGTTGCAATACGTACTTTCATAATTTTGCATTTTGCCGGTCCGGACTGCCCCTGCCGGGGCCTTTGTCCTAAGTTTATGGCCCCGGCAGGGGCAGTCCGGACCGGCAGTCGTTAAATGTGAAGTTTCTCGAATTCCTGCATGCAGGCCACGAGGGCTTCGACGTCCTCCTGGGTGCAGGCGTTGTAGAGGGAAGCGCGGAAGCCGCCCACGGAGCGGTGGCCTTTGATCCCCACCATTCCGCGCGCCTTCGCGAAGGCGAAGAATTCGTCCTGCAGCTCTTCCTTGCCCTCCGCCATCACGAAGCAGACGTTCATTATGGAACGGTCCTCCTTGTCGGCGGTGCCGCGGAAGAGGGAGTTGCGGTCGATTTCGGCATACAGCGTGGCGGCCTTCTTCTCGTCGATGGCGTGGATGGCGTCTATGCCGCCTATGCCCTTGAGCCACTTCAGGGTCTCGTTCATCACGAAGATGGAGAACACCGGAGGAGTGTTGAACATCGAAAGCTTGTCGATGTGGGTGCGGAGGTCGAGCATCGTGGGGATGTAGCGGCTCACCTTGCCGAGGAGCTCTTTCTTGATGATGTAGAAAGCCACGCCGGCAGGGCCCGCGTTCTTCTGGGCGCCGCCGTAGATCATCGCATACTTGCTCACGTCAACCCTGCGGCTGAGTATGTCGGACGACATATCGGCGATGAGGGGCACGGGGCAGTCGATGTCGGTCCTGATTTCGGTGCCGTAGATGGTGTTGTTGGTGGTGATGTGGAAATAGTCAAGGTCTGCGGGGATCTCGTAGCCCTTGGGGATGTAGCAGTAGTTGCGGTCCTTGGAGCTCGCCACGGCGCAGGCTTCGCCTATGCCCTGGGCCTCCTTGAGGGCTTTGTGGGCCCAGACTCCGGTGTCGAGGTAGCCTGCCTTCTTCTCGAGGTAGTTCATGGCTACGTAGAGGAAGCCGAGACTGGCGCCGCCGCCGAGGAAGACTACTTCATAGTCGTCGGGGATATTGAGAAGCTCCTTCCAGAGGGCGCGGCATTCATCCATGACGGCATCCCATTCCTTGGTGCGGTGGGAAATTGAAATCAGGGAAACACCGGTGCCGCTGAAATCTTTCAGGGCTTCGATGGCATGGTCTATCGCCACCTGCGGGAGCAGGCAGGGACCAGCGTTGAAAACATGTAGTTTGTCAGCCATAGTGTAATTATATAATTAGTCCACAAAGGTACTGATTGTGGAGATTCTTTCCAAAAAATCTTCTAGCAGGCTGTCGCGCACCCTCAGCTCGAGGCTGCATTCGGTGGAAAAGTCGCGTCCGCGCTGCGGCAGGTCGAGATCCTTGACCACTTTCATGACCTGGGGCATCTGCTCGTAGGTGAAGCGGATACGGTGCCAGGCCCCGGCGATTTTCTCTGTCACCTGCGCGTTGGCAAGGGCATCGGCGGTGGATGTCTTGTAGGCCCGGATGAGCCCGGGGATGCCCAGCTTGATGCCGCCGAAATAGCGCACCACGACAACCAGGCAGTCGCTCAGGCCTGCCGAGTCGATCTGCCCCAGAATCGGGCGCCCGGCCGAACCGGAGGGCTCTCCGTCGTCGGAGGCGCGCCATGTGGAGCCGTCTTTCCCGATGCGGTAGGCGTAGCAGTGGTGCCTTGCGTCGTGGTATTCCTTCCTCAGTCCGGCCACTATCTCCCGCACCTCGTCCTCGGACTCCACGGGGTAGGCTAAAGCTATGAACCTGCTGCCGTTATCCTTGAACAGGCCTTCGCTCGCGGATGAAATACTTTTATAAATATCGCTCATTGCGCTTCAAAATTAGTTGTTTTTTCTTAAATTCGCATTTGGAATAATGAAAAGACTATTATGGTGTACACTTACAGGGTTACCCTAGAAGGGATAAAAGGTTTCTATCGCGTATATAAAGTGGACGGTTCCCACTCTCTCTATACTTTCCATAAGCGTCTCCGCGCTGATCTCGAGTTCACCGTGGACCAGCCTATACTGTTCAAAGCTTTCGACGCCGAGGGCGGTGTGGTGGCCCGCTACGCCCTGCAGGACCTTGGATCCGGCACGGTGGACACGGTGTCCGTGGCCGCCACGGTGGCCGCCGGCATAGTCAAGTTCGTCTATTTCTATGATATAGCTGCCCGCAAGAGCGTGAATATCACCCTTGAGGCCGAGGAGCCCGGCTCCATCGGCATCCCGACCATAGTGGACACCAAGGGTCCCGTGCCCGCGGAGTTCGAAAACGGCTACGTGGCTTTCGAAGACCTTCCCCAGCAGCAGCGCAAGATTCCCGGCCTCGGCCTGTCGGATTCCGCCGACGATGACGATGAGGATGACGACGAGGACGAAACCGACGACGACAAGGAGGAAGAAGAAATCATCTACGACGAGCAGGAGAGCTAGAATCCCAGCCCGAAATCCAGCATCACGCACGTTCCCGGCATCGGATAGCCCTTGACTATCTGATATTGGGCGTTGAATATGTTCCGTATCCGTATCCCGGCCCGGAATATGCCGAAAGTCTTGTCCAGTCCGGCGTCGCTTTCGGTCCACGGTGGCAGGTAGTAGTCCGCTGCCGTCGATGTGGCGGACCAGCGGTGGCCGGTGACGGACGTGTCCCATGTGAACGTCCATCCCTTCCATTCCGCCCTGACGCAGGCGCTTCCGCAATGGACCGGAGCATAGGGAATCTGCTTGCCGAAAGTGGCACGCCCGGGGTCGGAGTGGTCCAGCGCATGCTGTAAGGTGTAGCGGAGAGTGCCTTCGAAGCGTGCTTCTCCCGCCTTGATGCTGCCGCCCAGCCGGGCGTCGAGGCCGGTTATGTCCACCCTGCCAATGTTCAGCATGCTCCAGCGGAACTGGGATGCAGTGGGCAGGGCCACGATCTTGTCGGTGATCCTGTTGTAATAAGGAGACAGGCGCAGTTCCAGGCCTTCGCATCCGATCCGCAGGTCCACCCCGGCCTGGGAGGCATATTCCGGCTTCAGGTTTGCGTTGCCTATGGCTATGTAGTACAGGTCGTTGAAAGAGGGCAGCCGGCAGCTGCGCTTGGCGAACGCTTCGATTTCGAGCCATTTGAGCGGCTCCCAGTGCAGGCTCGCCGACGGCATCCATGCGGGGCGGAAGACTCCGGCGTCCCATGCGCCCTGCCACAGGATGTGGGCTGCAGCCCGGAAGCGCTCACCGGTGTATCGTCCCGCGAGTACGGCCGTGAGCGTGGTCCTGCGGGGCTCGACGGCATAGCTGCGGTCCGCTTCCAGGGCGCTGTGCTGTGCGTCCGCAGAGAAGTCTGCCTGCCACTTGCTTCCCATAGTAAACGATTGGGCCAGCGACAGATAGGCGCTCTTTTGGCGGAAATGCAGATCGTACGGCAGAGCCATCGGATTCCTTTCCGGGTGGGAGTCGTAGTGGGTGTAGCTGTCGGAAAGCTTGAATCGGAGCGCTGCGGCGTAGTGCCGGCTCAGTTCGCTCTTCCAGCTGCCTTGCAGGAAGGCGTCCTGGTCGGCCTGCCTCTCCGAGCTGAACGGAAATCCTGCGGCGCGGCGTATGACGGGGCCCGGGAAGCCCCTTTCGGAACCGAAGGCATAGATATAAAGGTCCCAGGCGCCCCCGGCTAAACTGCCTTCCAGACGGCTTTCGAGGCGAAGCGAGCGTATGTCGGAATTCTCGCGCACCAGGGTGGTGTCGAAGAACCTGTAGCGGTAGCGCCCGCTGCTGTAGAGGGCCTCGGCTCCGGCGGACAGCCTGAGCCTGCGCCAGACCTTGTCTCGCCTCAGGGCCGCTCCCGCCGTCCCGAAGGAACCGCCGCGGACGCGAATGCGCCAGAGGTCCTTTTCTGGCCTTGCCGGCTCCAGGTAAAGTGCCGCGCCGCTTGCGTATTCCCTGGCGCTTTGCAGGCGGCGGCTTTTCTGGCCGTTGAACAGGGCCACGCTGCCGAAGCTCTCCGTGCTGAAGCGCCCCAGGTCCACCTGCATGTTCTGGGCGTTGTCCACCTGGAAGCCGTCGATGAACACCCCTGTGTGCTCGCTGCCAAGGCTCCGTACGTTCACGGTCTTGAGACCTCCGGAGCCGCCGTAGTCCTTGAGCTGCACGCCCGTGAAGCGGCGCACGGCGTCACTGACCAGCGGCTGCCCGGGCCCGAGCGGCGCTTCTTCGGCGGCACGCGTGACCGGGACTCTCCGGACGCCGTTGACGCTGGAGGCCGCAAGGGTGTCCGCCTCCTGCGCACCGAGGCTCCAGGAGGCGGCAAGACACGCTATAGTAAGGATCCAGCGCAACTACCAGACTGCAAAGTGGCCGGGACAGACGCCGGAAGTGACTTTCCAGTATACTTCCCCGTCGTTGAAGTCCAGGGCTCTGCAGGAGACCGTGCCGGGGTTGTAGTAGTCGCCGGCGTCGCCGATGACCAGGTAGTGACTCCCGTGAGATTCCAGTACCGCCATTCCGTACGGAGTGCCGGATATAGTCCCGGGGAAGTGCGACACCACGTACTTAACATCGGTGTAATCGCTTATGCTGCAGGACCATATGTTGTATTGGCGGGTGGCATTCCAGTCGAATTCGTTTTCGGTGCCTATGCAGTAGACGACGCCGTCGCAGATGCAGGAGCAGCTTATGTGCAGACTCTCCGGCTTGACCGCCGAGCCGTTCCCGATCTTGAAGGCCAGGGCCGGATTGGAGGCCATCAGGCAGTACAGACCGGTGTGGACATCCATATAGTTGCCGAGGCTGGTGACATAGATGGCGCCTTTGCCGTCGGAATAGACGTTCTTGAGGTTGACCTCCACTTCGACCGTGGAGTAGAGGGTGAATGACTTGGTGTCGATGATGCTCAGCGTGTTGTCGTAGGCGTAGGCCGGAGGCAGCTGGCTGGAAATACCTCCCGAGTTGGCGACGTAGAGCTTGCCGTCATAGACCGCCATGCCCTCAGGCTGGTAGCCGACTTCCACGGAGCCGTCCAGTTGCCTGGTCTTGCGGTCTATCCTGTAGACCACGCCCTTCGGGTTCTTTGATTTCTCCAGGTCCACGGACCAGTCGGAGCCGAAAATGGCGGCGGCACCGTTCCACGAACTCACATACACGTACTTGTCGTCAAATGCCAGGCAGCGGGGCATGGGCACCGGGATTGCGGCGATTTCGGTCTCGTCCCTGGCATCCAGCACTTCCACGATGCCGGAATTGTTGACCGTGATCCACAGTTCGTCGCCCACGGCCGCGATGTCGTTGCCGACGTCGCCCAGTCCGGCGGCCACGTCGGGGTTCATCTTCCTGAACACTCCGGTGATGTAGTTGGAGTCTGAAAGGCGCAGCATGTCGAGGGAGGCGTTGCCTGCGCCCATCTGGCCTTCGTTCAGCACGAACAGTTTTTTGACGCCCGACAGGGCGCGGGCATCCACGGCCTCGCCTTCGAGGCCGGCGTCAGGAGACGGCTTTTCGGGAATGATGTGCACTTTGCATGAGGCGAAAGCCAGCATGCACGGAAGCAAAAGCAATAAAGCTTTTTTCATGATGGATAAAATTAACGTTTATCAGCCCAAATATAGCAAAAAAAACTTTCCCGCCGGCCTTTTTGCTTTTTCAAAAATAAATCCGTATCTTGGGATAAATTGATAACACTATGGTAAGAGTAAAACCTTTTGCAGCACTGAGGCCTCCGAAAGAAATAGTCACGGAGGTCGCGGCTCCCCCGTATGATGTCCTCAACTCCCTCGAGGCCAAGAAAATGGCAGGGGAGAAGTCCCTTCTCCACATAACCAAGCCGGAAATCGACTTCGATCCCATCGCCGGAGAGCACGAGCAGCGCACATACGACAAGGCCGTGGAAAATTTCAAAGCCTGGCAGGAAAAAGGCTGGCTGGTCCGCGAAGACAGGGAAAAATACTATGTCTATGCCCAGACCATGGGCAAGCGCACCCAGTACGGCATAATCCTCTGCGCCCACACCGACGACTACGCCGCCGGCATCATCAAGAAGCATGAGCTCACCCGCAAGGACAAGGAAGACGACCGCATGATCCACGTCCGCATCCAGAACGCCAACATAGAGCCGGTCTTCTTCGCCTTCAAAGACAACGCCGAGCTCGGCGGAATCATCGCGAAAGCCGCCTCCGGCAAGCCTGAATACAAGTTCACCGATGAGAACGGATTCATCCACACGTTCTGGGTGATCGATGACGACGCCGTCAACGCCCGCATCACGGAGATATTCACCAAAGACGTCGACGCCTTCTATGTCGCTGACGGACACCACCGCACCGCCGCCGCTGCGCGCGTGGGAGCGGAAAAGAAGGCGCAGAACCCCGCCCACACCGGAAACGAAGAATACAACTACTTCATGGCTGTCTGCTTCCCTGAAAGCCAGCTGGCCATCATAGACTACAACCGCGTGGTCAAGGACCTGAACGGCCTCGAGCCGGACCAGTTCCTCAAGGCCCTGGAAGAGGACTTCGAGGTCTCTGTCGCCTCCAAGCCCCGTTGCGGCCGCCCCGCCAAGCCCTTCAGCCCCACCGGCCTCCACAACTTCTCCATGTATCTGGGCGACAAATGGTACAGCCTGACCGCAAAGCCCGGCCGCTACGACGATTCCGATCCCATCGGCGTGCTGGACGTCACGGTGCTGTCCCGTCTCGTGCTCGACAAGATCCTGGGCATCAAGGACCTCCGCACCGACAAGCGCATCGATTTCGTGGGCGGTATCCGGGGCCTCGGAGAGCTGTCCCGAAGGGTTGACAGCGGCGAGATGAAAGTGGCCTTCGCACTCTATCCCGTGTCGATGAAGCAGCTTCTCGACATTGCCGACAGCGGCCAGATCATGCCGCCCAAGACCACCTGGTTCGAGCCCAAGCTCCGTTCCGGACTCGCTATCCACACCTTAGACTGATCCTCCGATGCAGATTGACTCCGCGACCATACACAGGACCCTGAAGGATTTCTTCGGCTACGACACGTTCAAAGGCGACCAGGAACGTGTCATACAGCATCTGCTCATGGGCGGCGACGCTTTTGTGCTGATGCCCACAGGCGGAGGCAAATCCTTGTGCTACCAACTTCCCGCCATCCTGATGAAAGGCACGGCCATAGTCATCTCCCCGCTGATCGCCCTGATGAAGAACCAGGTCGACCTCCTGCGGGGTTTCGAAGCCGGCACAGGCACCGGAAGCATAGCCCATTTCCTCAATTCCTCGCTCAGCAAGATGCAGATCGAGGAAGTGCGCTCCGACCTGCTCGCCGGCAAGACCAAGATACTCTACGTCGCGCCGGAATCCCTGACCAAGGAAGAGAATGTGTCGCTGCTCCGGGAAGTGCAGATTTCATTCTACGCCGTGGATGAAGCCCACTGCATTTCGGAATGGGGCCATGATTTCCGTCCGGAATACCGCAGGATACGCGCCCTGGTGGATGAAATCGGCCGCCATCCCATCATAGCCCTCACGGCCACGGCCACGCCCAAGGTGCAGAGCGACATTCTCAAGAACCTCGGCATCCAGCGGGCCGCTGTCTTCAAGTCCTCGTTCAACCGTCCCAACCTCTATTATGAAGTCAGGGACAAGCAGGACGTGGAGAAGGACATGATAAAGTACATAAAGCAGAACCCCGGGAAGTCCGGCATAGTCTATTGCCTCAGCCGCAAGAAGGTGGAGGAAATAGCCCAGCTGCTTTGCATCAACGGCATCAAGGCCCGCCCCTACCACGCAGGCCTCGACGCCAAGACCCGCGCTGAAAACCAGGACGCCTTCCTTTCCGAGGAAATCAACGTCATAGTGGCCACCATCGCCTTCGGAATGGGCATCGACAAGCCGGACGTGCGTTTCGTCATCCACTACGACATTCCCAAGAGCATAGAAAGCTACTACCAGGAGACGGGCCGCGCCGGCCGCGACGGCAAGGAAGGCCGCTGTATCGACTACTACAGCTACAAAGACATCCAGAAGCTCGAAAAATTCATGCAGGGGAAGCCTGTGGCCGAGCAGGAAATCAGCCGTCAGCTGCTGGGCGAAGTGGTGGCCTACGCGGAGTCGAACCAATGCCGCAGGAAGTTGCTGCTCAACTACTTCGGCGAAGACTACCCCCAGGACAACTGCGGCTCGTGCGACAACTGCGTGATGCCCAAGCCCCTCTTCGACGGCCGCGAGCAGATGCGGCTCGTCATAGGGCTCATAGAGTCGCTGCCCGAGCACTTCAAGATTGAGCACCTTGCCAATATCCTGGTGGGCAACCCCACCGCGATGGTCAAGTCCTACCAGCACGACTCCATTCCCTTCTTCGGCAAGGGAGCCGACTACAGCGACAAATTCTGGTGCACCGTGATCCATCAAGGGCTCATCCTGCACCTGCTCGAAAAGGAAATAGAGACCTACGGCCTCATAGACGTGACCGACAAGGGGCGCGATTTCCTGAAGAATCCATACGAACTGAAGATGGTCGAAGACCGCGTGTTCACCGGAGGCGACTCCGAAGAGGAGGAAGATGAGGAGACCCAGGCCGCGAATGCCGCCATGCGCGGTGGCGGGGCGGGCGATCCCGTGCTCCTCTCCATGCTGAAAGACCTGCGCCGCGACGTGGCCCGCAAGCTCAAGCTCCAGCCCTGGATCGTTTTCGGCGACCCGGCCCTCGATGATATGTCCATCCTCTATCCCATCACTCTGGAGGAGCTCCGCAACTGCCAGGGAGTGGGAGAGGGCAAGGCCCGCAAGTTCGGGACCGAGTTCGTGAATCTCATACGCAAGTATGTGGAAGAAAATGAGATATCCCGTCCCGACGACTTCATAGTCAAGTCCGCTCCCGGCAAGTCGGCCAACAAGATATTCATCATCCAGAGCATAGACAAGTGCATGTCGCTCGAGGACATAGCGGCGGCAAAGGGCCTGGACATGGATGAACTGATGACGGAAATCGAAGCCATAGTCTCCACCGGCACGTCCCTTAACCTGGACTACTACATCAACGAGAACCTCGATGAAGAGATAGTGGACGAGATACTGGAATATTTCAAGGAGGAGGCCGCTTCCGACTCCCTTGCAGACGCGATGGCCGCCCTCGGAGGCGACTACGACGAAATGGAAATCCGCCTCGTCCGCATAAAATTCCTATGTGAGATAGCTTCGTGATACCCCAGGATACAGTCAATCTTATCCTCGACACGGCAAGGATCGAAGACGTGGTGGGGGATTTCGTGACGCTCCGGCGCCGCGGGGCCAACTATGTGGCCTGCTGTCCTTTCCACAACGAAAAGACGCCTTCCTTCTACGTGTCTCCGGCCAAGGGCATATTCAAGTGCTTCGGCTGCGGAAAGTCCGGCTCCGCCGTGGGTTTCGTGATGGAACACGAGCACAGCAGCTATGTGGAAGCCCTGCGCTACCTTGCCGCCAAGTATCATATTGAAATAGTGGAAGAGGAGGAAAGCGCCGAGGAGATAGCCAGCAGGCAGCGCCGCGAGAGCCTGCTGCTGGTATCCGAATTCGCCCAGAAATTCTACGCCTCCCAGCTCGACACCCCGGAAGGGCGCGCCGTGGGGCTTCAGTATTTCCACCGCCGTGGCCTTGAAGACGCCACCATTGCCCGTTTCGGGCTCGGCTGGGCGCCTTCCGGCAGGACGGCCCTTATCGATGCGGCCCTGAAGGCCGGCTACAAGATGGAGTACATCGAAGCCGCCGGCCTCGCCGTTAAGCGGGACGACGGCTCATACGCCGACAAGTTCCGGGAGCGCGTCATGTTTCCCATCCACTCCGTCAGCGGGCGCGTGCTTGCCTTCAGCGGCAGGACGCTCCACGCCGACAACCCCGCCAAATACGTGAATTCTCCCGAAACGGAGATCTACGTGAAGAGCCGCAACCTGCTGGGTATATGGTTCGCGAAGGCGGAGATTTCCCGAAGCGGCAAGTGCATTTTGGTGGAGGGCAACGTGGACATGGTCACGCTGCACCAGCTCGGCATCACCAATGTGGTGGCCTCCTGCGGCACATCCCTTACCGTGGAGCAGATACGCCTCATCCACAAGTTCACCGACAACGCCACCATAATGTACGACGGCGACAGCGCCGGCATCCACGCCGCCCTGCGCGGCATCAACCTCTTCCTGGCGGAGGGGCTGAACGTGAAGGTGGTGCTGCTGCCGGACGGCGAAGACCCCGACTCCTACGCCCGCAAGCACACCCTGGAGGAGATGCAGAAATTCATTTCCGAGGGCGAGCGGGACTTCATCGAATTCAAGACCGAGCTGCTGCTCGCCGATGCCGGAAAAGACCCTCTGAAGCGTGCGGAGCTTATTAACGACATCGCCGACACCATTGCCGAGATCCCCGATCCGGTGAAGCGTTCCGTCTATGTGGACAGCGTCGCCGCCCGCTTCGGGATTGAGTCGGAGATACTTTTCCAGCGCATCGCCGCCGACCGCCGGAAAAAACAGGAAGAGGCGCAGAGGGAGCGTTTCCGCAGCACTCAGCACGGCGGAGCGGAGAATCCACAGAGCCCTGCAGTCCCGGAAGGAGCCCTGGATCAGGATACGGCAAGCCCCGGAGCGGCAGGGGAGCCGTACCTGGAGAACCGTGTCCTCGCCCCGGCTGAGCGGGACCTGCTGTATTTCCTGCTGTCGTATGGATGCGAAGAGCTTGATTTCGAGAGCGATTCGCCCTATTATTCCGGCAGCGAGGACGAAAAGCAGACTGTGGCGGATTTCATACGCGAGGCCCTGGAAGCCGACGGCTGCGCCTTTGCCAACAGTGCCTACCGGGCGCTGTATGAGGCATATATGCGCCTCTACGATGAGGGACATCCGCAGGAAACGATACTGAAGGCCCTTCTCGACGGGGAAGACCGCACAGTTGCCGCCCTTGCAGCCGGCTTCTCCACTGAAAAATACCAGCTCACGGTGGGAGCCTTCGAGGCGGCGCTGACCACCCGGTCATATTTCCTGGTCACGGGCGTGCCCAAGGCCATCCTGGTCTATGCGGAACGCCGCGTGCAGGACCGCCTCGATACTCTCCGCCGCTCGCTGAAGGATTCAAGTCCCGAAGACCAGCTTGCCGCAATGCAGGAAATAGTGCGTCTGCAGAATGCGCAGCGCCGTATCAACCAAAGAATTGGAAGAGAAAAAACGAATAAGGAATGAACGAAAAAAGAACACTCGTTACCTGTGCCCTGCCGTATGCCAACGGCCCCGTGCACATAGGCCACCTGGCGGGCGTGTATGTGCCCGCCGACATATATGTCCGCTACCTCCGCATGCGCGGCAAGGATGTGCTCTACGTCTGCGGCTCCGATGAGCACGGCGTGCCCATCACCATCAAAGCGCGCCAGCAGGGCTGCACCCCGCAGGACATAGTGGACCGCTACCATCAGCTAATAAAGGACTCCTTCACCGGCCTGGGCATAAATTTCGACATTTACGGCCGCACTTCTTCCGAGGTGCACGCCGAAGGCGCGTCGGAGTTCTTCCGCAAGCTCTACGACGAGGGCAAGTTCGTGACCCGCGAGAGCGAGCAGTACTACGACCCGGAGGCCGGTGTCTTCCTTGCCGACCGCTACATCGTGGGCACCTGCCCCAAGTGCGGCAATGAAGGCGCCTACGGCGACCAGTGCGAGAAATGCGGCAGCACGCTAAGCCCCGAGGAGCTTATAAATCCCCATTCCAAGCTCAGCGGCGCCACGCCCGTGAAGAAGAAGACCACCCACTGGTACCTGCCCCTGCAGGACTACGAGCAGTGGCTCCGGGAGTGGATACTGGACGGCCACAAGGAGTGGCGCACCAACGTCTACGGCCAGGTGAAGAGCTGGCTGGACGGAGGGCTGCAGCCCCGTGCCGTGACCCGCGACCTGGACTGGGGCGTGCCCGTGCCGGTGGAGGGAGCCGAAGGGAAGGTGCTCTACGTGTGGTTCGACGCTCCTATCGGCTACATTTCCAACACCCGTGAGCTCCTGCCGCAGAGTTGGGAGAAGTGGTGGAAGTCGGAGGATACGCGCCTTGTCCATTTCATCGGCAAGGACAACATAGTGTTCCACTGTATCGTGTTCCCTTCGATGCTCAAGGCCTATGGCGACGGCTATGTGCTGCCCGACAACGTGCCCGCCAACGAGTTCCTCAACCTCGAAGGCGACAAGATATCCACTTCCCGCGGCTGGGCTGTCTGGGCCCACGAATATCTGGAGCAGTTCCCCGGCAAGGAGGACGTGATACGCTACACCCTCACGGCCAACGCTCCCGAGACCAAAGACAACGACTTCAGCTGGAAGGATTTCCAGGCCCGCAACAACAGCGAGCTCGTGGCCATTTTCGGCAACTTCGTGAATCGTGCCATCGTGCTGACCCACAAGTATTTCGCAGGCAAGGTGCCGGCCTGCGGCGACCTTCAGGACGTGGACAAGGAGCTGATTGCCGAGATTCCCGCGCTCAAGGCTTCCATGGAGAAGAACCTGGAGAACTTCCGCTTCCGCGACGCTCTCAAGGATGCTATGGGCATAGCCCGCGCCGGCAACAAATACATTTCCGACACCGAGCCCTGGAAGGTTGCGAAGACCGACCTCGACCGCACAGGCACCATACTCAACCTGTCGCTGCAGATCTGCGCCGACCTGGCCATAGCCTTCGAGCCATTCACTCCTTTCGCGGCGGAGCGCCTCCGCAGGATGCTCGGCGTGGGCCTTGCTGCCGGTTTCGACCACCGCAAGGGCGAGCGCGAGACGGTCAATACCTATCGCGAAGGCGAAGGCAAGGCCCTCCACACCCTGCCCCAGGGTGCACAGGCCCCTGCTTCGGGCATAGTGCTCGACTGGGAGCTGCTGGGCCGTCCCCAGATCCTGCCAGCAAGCCACCGCGTCGGCGACCCGGAGCTTCTCTTCGCCAAGATCGAGGACGAGCAGATAGACGCCCAGATCGCCCGCCTCGAAGCCATACGCGCCGAGCGTGAGGCCCGTGAGAAGGCCGAGGCCGCAAAGCAGGTCGCTCCGCAGAAGGATGAGTGCAGTTTCGAGGACTTTGAGAAGATGGACATCCGCACCGCCACCGTCCTTGAGGCCGAGCGCGTGCCCAAGACTGATAAACTGCTCAAACTCAGCATAGATACGGGCATCGACAGGCGCACAATAGTCTCCGGAATCGCTGAATACTACGCTCCCGAGGATATGGTGGGCAAGCAGATCTGCATCCTTGCCAACCTAAAGCCCCGCGTCATCCGCGGCATTGAGAGCCGTGGCATGATACTGATGGCGAAGCAGGGCGACGGCAAGATGCGCTTCATCACGCCTCAAGAGGTGCTTGGAAATGGTGCGCAGGTGGGTTAGTACGCTGCCGGCACTTTTCCTGCTGCTTGCCTGGCTTCCTGCGGCGGCGCAGTTCTCTCCGTCGGATGCTTCCCGCGGAGTGGACGTGTACGACGCCTGGATGGGAGTATATCATCCCTATCAGGTCTGCGGAGAGGCAGCAAAGAATCCTCCAGCCGGGTATAAGGCGTTCTACATAAGTCATATAGGGCGCCACGGCAGCCGCTATCCCGTGAACCAGGCCTATGTGGGCAACGGCCTGCAGCCGCTCCGCAAGGCCGACAGTCTCGGGCTCCTGACCGCGGACGGAAAGAGGCTGCTGCGATGCTTCGAGCAGCTGGACAGCGTGTCCACCGGCCGCTACGGGCTCATCAATGAGCTCGGAGCCAGTGAGCATCAAGGGATTGCCCGCCGGATGGCGGCCCGTTTCCCTTCGGTGTTCCGAGGGAAGGGGCGCGACAGCGTGGCATGCTATTCCACCCATAAGCAGAGGGCCATCCTTTCGATGACCAATTTCGCCGCGGCGCTTGCTTCTGCAGCGCCCAAACTCCATATAGGATTCGTGGCGGGCGAGATGTACTACGATTACCTCTGCAGGGAAGACCAGGCCTCCTCCGGCCTTAAGGCGGGAAGCCGCAAGGCGGACAAGGCGATGAAAGAGTTCTTTGACTTCGATGCCTTCTACCGCCGTATTTTCACCGACCCTAAAGCCGCGCGCAAGTGCTTCCGCAGCAACCGCCTGATGGCCGAGACCTGCGTGACCAACGGCACCGTGGCCGCCTACCTGGGCTATCCCGGACTGATGCATTGCCTGACGCCGGAGGAGTTCGAGGTCACGGCCCGGATATACAACGCCAAAATGTATCTCCAGCATTGCGGGAGCGCAGAGCAGGGGGAGTGGCGCATGCACATCATGGACCCCCTGCTGCGTGATTTCGTGGCCAGGGCGGATGAAGCTGTGGCCGGCAACCGCATTGCGGCCGACCTGCGTTTCAGCCACGATGTGGGTATGATGCCGTTCTTCTCGCTGATCGGACTGGAGGGCTATGATTCCAGGGCCTCTTTCGAGCAGGCCTGCGATGCGTGGAATTCCAGCTATATGATGCCTATGGCCGCCAACCTGCAGCTTGTCTTCTACCGCGGCTGCAGGGGAGACGTGCTGGTGCGCATCCTCTTCAACGAAGCCGACTGGTCCATCCCTGCCCTCGGCCCCGGTCCGTACTACCCCTGGGATACGCTCCGCGCCTACCTGCTCTCCCTCGTCCGCCCTGCCGCCCCTACCGCTGGTGGCGCCGCTGCCGCTCCTGCTCCTGCCGCCGCTGCCGCCCCTGCCGCTGGTGGCGCGTAACCATCTGGCAGCTAATTATTTATAAAATTTGCCTGCATGAAAAAAGATGCAGGCAAAAGTTGTAAGTGTCTATTAGTCAGTAGCTTATCGGCCACCGCCTACTAAATGTCGACAAAGCGATACCACTGGCTGATGGGGACGATCTCGAAACGGTCGCCTACCTGGTGGAGGCAGAAACAGTCGATACTTTCGGGGGAGTTCTTGGCGAGGAAGATGTTGGCCCTGCCTTCGGGGTCGATGGCTATGGTCACAACGTCGGGAATCCCGTAAGTACCTTCGTCATCGACGTTCCAGACGCTGAAATCTTCCGATCCGGGTTCAACTTCCCTGGTCAGGGAGCCGGTGGCGTAGATCTCTCCTTTTCCAATCCAGGCAAACACCACCATCGCCTGGTGGTTTTTGTGCTCGAATTCCACGATGTCCAGTTCGGCGGTGCCGTCGCGCAGCCAGGCAGCCCTGCGGCTGTATTTGGGCGTGCGGCCGTATTTCTTGGCTATCTGCTTGACTATAGCCGATTTGGCCTCCTGCTCCTTCTCGGGGAATTTCCATCTTCCGAAGGAGGGGAAGGTGTGGAAGGCCACGAAGTCCTGTTCGGCTATCAGGGCCTCGATTTCATAATTCTGATAGCCCTTGAACATCGAAGCTATGACTTCCCTGGGCTCGGTGACCGTGTAGAAAAAGCCCATTGTGGAGTCGAAGGCCATGTCCACGCGTCCGCAGCGCTTGCCGCCGTTCCCACAGGTGTTTCCGCTAAGCACGCACGGAGCAAGGTTCTGCTTGAAAATCACCCATTTGGCGCCGTCTCCTGGCACCTCAGAGCCGGGCTCGGCAGGCACGGCGAAGCGTGTCTTGGATTTGTCGGGGTAGGAGAACACAGGCTTGCTGATCTTGTCCCAGTCGTAGGGCACGCCGGTAAAGCTCAGGGCGCCGGGGGCAACGCGCTGGCTGCCATCGGAAAGCGCTACCTGCGTGAGGTTTCGTGACGCAGTGAATGTGTTCTGATCTATTCCCGTGACCCTGAATGACTTGCCGAAGGGGCCAATGACCTGTTGGGGGAGCTGGACCTCGCCTGCGTAGATACCGCCGAAAGCGAGGGTGCAGCTGTTGCCGTCGGGAGCCTTACGGTACATATAGCCATTGGGGGCCACAAAGTAGTCCGGGTCACGGCGGTAGTAGCCGTCCGGGGAGAGGCCGATGTTGCAGGGAGCCGTTCCCGAACCCACGGTTTCCGTGATCCTGACCGTATTCTCCATAGGGATGCCGGAGGAAGTTTCAGGATGCAGCTCCATCGTGAGCGTGTAGTCGTATTCTTCAGAAGGGTAACGCCATACAAGGCATCCATCGCGCAGTTCGGCGGGCGCGTCCTGGCTGTCGTAGACAATGACTGCGCCATCGCTGCGGGTCACTCTGAGGAAGAATTCCGAGCTGCCCGGGCCCAGCGGCACAAGGCAGAGCTCGCCCTTCGCACAGACTGTCTCCCCGTCCATAATATCCACTGTATAGCGCCCGCCCCAGTCCTGGGCGGCGGCAAAAACGCAGCACAGGCAAAGTGCCGCTGCAGCAAAAAATCTCCTGGCCATAGTTTACGTGGTTTGATCCGACTGCTAATATAGTGAAAAATGCGGAAAGACCGCCCGTTTTTCGTAAGTTGCTATAAGTTAGTTAATTATAAATCTCCTATGCGTCAAAAGGAGCACAGGAGATTTAGTTGCGGTTGATTATCAGGGACTTACTAAAAACGGCAACAATCAGAACTTGAGCTCTTCGCCGCGGTAGAAGTCCAGGAGCTTGATCTGGTAGAGGCACTGGTAGCGGGCCTGGATGTGCTCCGATTCAGCTTTGAGCCAGGAATTCCGGGCGTCGTTGTAGTCGGCGATGCCGGCCTTGCCCACTTTGTATTTCTCTTCCGTGAGCTCGTAGTGCTTGCGGGCGCTTTCGGCGCCTTCGCTGCTGCCGGAGAATCGGGCCTGGGCGTTGAGGGCGTTGTAGTAGGCCTGCTGGATCTCCTTGTAGAGCGACTTTTTCACGCTCTCGAGCTGGATCTGGCGGTCCTGGTAGTTGATCCGGGCGCTCTTCAGCTGGCCGCGGGCGGAGAAACGCTGGAAGATGGGAATGTTCAGGGAAAGGCCTACGTACTGGCTGAAATTGTTTTTCATCTGGTCGCCGAATGAGGCGGAACCGACCTTGGAATTGGTGTAGTAGTTGGTGCCCAGCCCGCCGCTCAGCGAGAGCGAAGGCATGAAGGCACCCTTCGCCTTGTCGATGCCCACCTTGGCGTAGTCCACTCCAATCTTGGCCGACTCAACGGCCGGCTTCATCTCCACGGCCTCGGCGAAAATGGCCTCCGGCCGCATCAGGAGCGTCCCGGACAAGTCACCCACTTCCGGGGTCACGATGCTGAAGCCCTCCGGAGAGGGGAGTTCGAGCAGCTGGGTGAGCTCGAGCACGGAGACTTTCAAGTTGCCGTCCGCCTGGATTTCGCTCTGGCGGCTCTGGGCGAGAGTGGCCTGCTGGGCGGAGACTTCCGCCTCGCTGACCTTGCCCGCTGCGCAGCGCTCCTGCACCTGCGCGAGCAGCTGGGCGTCGTGTTCCACCTGGGCGGACGCAACGCGCAGAATTTCCTGATTGTAAAGGATTTGCACGTATGCCTGCGCCACGGCCACACGTATGTCGTCCCTGGCCTTCTCCAGGTCGGCGGTAGCGGATTCCAGGTTGAGCTTGCCCATCTTTATGCCGTTGGTGATGTCGAAACCCTGGAAAATGGGCACGTCGGTGCCGAGGCTGAAGGAGGTCGAAGTCGTGTTGGAATTCGAATACGTGTTGTCCGCTGTGAGTCCGCGGCCGAAGGAGAGGTTCTCTGAGGCGTGGGCGCTCAGTGAGGGAAGACGCCTTCCTTTGGCGGTCTCAAGTTCCACTTCGCGCTGCTGCACCACGAGACCGCTCTGCTGGAGCGACAGGTTGTGCTCAAGCGCATAGGAGATGCAGTCTGAGAGGCTCCAGGGCCCCTGCTGGGCGAATCCCGCCGTGCCGGACAGCAGCAGGGCGGCAAGTATGGCTAACGGCTGTTTCATTTCTTCTTGGGATCAAAATTGATGATACGGGTGCCGCGCACCACATCGCCCTTGTCCAGACCCTCGCGTATCTCTATGCTGAGCCCGTCGCTGAGTCCGGTGACCACGCTCACGCGGTCGAAGCCCGCCTCCGCGTTCTTGCGGTACACGAAGGTGCTGTCGCCGCTGAATTCCAGGGCGCTCTCGGGAATCACGAGCACGCTGTCGGCCTTTTCCAGCACCACTTCAGCGTTGGCGCTGTAGCCGGAACGGATCATGTGGCTGCTGCCCTTCACCTGCACCGCGGCCTTGATTTCGAACTGGTTGGCACCGTTGTTCTCCACCGCCTTGGGAGAAATGTACTCCAGGGAGGCCTCGGAGCTGTAGTCCGGAAGAGCGCCGATGGTGATGCGCATAGGCATTCCTTCCACCAGCGAGCCCACTTCGGTCTCGTCGATGTTGCCGTCGAAGATCAGGTCGTTCATGTTGGCCACGGTGGCCACGGTGGTGCCGTCGTTCATGGTGTTGGCCTGGATCACGGAGTTGCCCACCTTCACGGGGATGTCGAGTATCAGGCCGGAGATGGTGGAACGCACCAGGGTGGAGCTCCCGGTGGCGTTGGAAGATGACACGCCGTCGCGGATGACCTCCAGGGACTCCTGCGCCGCCGCCCGCTCTTCCTTGGCCTGGTTGTAGGTCTGGAGCACCTGGTCGTACTCCTCGTCGCTGACCAGATGCTTGTCCCAGAGTGCCTTCTCGCGGTCGTAATTGGTCTTGGCCTGCTTGAGGTTGATATCGGCGAGGCGCAGGCGCGACTGGGCCGAACTCAGGGAATTCATGTCCGGAATCACGCGGAGCTTCGCGATGACCTCTCCTTCCTTGACCATCTGCCCGGCCTCCTTGCGGAGTTCGGCGATGATGCCGTTGATCTGGGGCTTGATGTTCACTTCGTTGCGGGGCTCAATCTTGCCCGTGATAACGGTGGTGCGGCTGACGCTTCCAATCCTGGCCTCATGCTCCATGAAGAGTTCCGGCTGGGGCCTGGAGTTCTTGAACAGGAACACGAAAGTGCCGATGAAGAGCACTCCAATCAGTGCGAAGATGATGTACTTGAATATACGTTTCATTATCTTGAGTTTTTATTATTCGTCTCTCATTGCGTCCACGGGTTTGATCGCCATGGCCCTGTAGGCCGGGGCAAGGCCGGCCACCACGCCGAGCAGCGTGAGCAGCGCCACGGCAGCGATTGCGGTCCAGAATCCTATCTGGAAGTCCACGGGCACGGCATCCGGGCGGGCGTTGACTATCTTCTCGAGCAGCCTCAGCAGCTGCACGGCAAACACTATCCCGAATGAGCCCGCCACCATGGTCAGCGAGATGCTTTCCAGGATGATCTGGCTCAAGATGTCGCGCGGAGTGGCTCCGATTGCGCGCCGGATGCCGATTTCGGTGGTGCGCTCCTTGACGGTGACCATCATGATGTTGCTCACCCCGATGATGCCGGCGAGTATGGTGCCGAGGCCCACCAGCCATATCAGGAAGTTCAGGCCGGTGAAGAGGTTGTCCACGATGGCGAACATCTGCTCGGTGTTGATTATCAGCATGGCATTCTTGTCGCTGGGGTCGAAATTGTGCTCGCGGGCCATGATCTGGCGCATGCGGTCTTCCAGCGTGGACATCTTGATTCCCGGCTTCCCTGTGACGCACAGCAGGCCTATGTCGTTGCCGAAGTGGTAGATTTTCTGCACGAGGGGAAGCGGCACCACCACGGCTTCGTCCGCGCTGCCGTTGATGTTCATGTTGCCGGCGCTGAAATCGACGCCCACCACCTGATAGTAGACCGGGCCCACCTTTATCATGGAGCCGCAGGGGTCGCCACCTCCGGGGAACAGGCTGGTGTAGATGCGCTTGCCTATCACGCAGACCTTCCTTTCCTGGGCCACGTCGGAGTCGTTGATGTAGCGCCCGTATTTCATCCTGGGCTCCTCTATCTTGCTGTAGTCGGCATAGACGCCTTTCACGTTGGCTTCCACGGTGTTGCTGCCGTTCACGGCTTCCTGCCCCCATCTGGAGAGCAGGGGAGTTACCGTCTCCAGCTCGGGAATCATGCGGCGGAAGCGTTCGATGTCGGTGTAGGTCATGTCCCAGCTGCGGCCTTCCTTCATACCCTTCCATGCTTTGGTGGTGGCCATGGGCACCACGACGGCGGTGTTGGTGGCGAAACCCTCGAAGTTGGAAGTGATGAGTTGCCTGAGCCCCTGGCCGCCGCCGATGAGGAACAGCAGCATGAAGATGCCCCAGAACACTCCGAAACCTGTCAGCAGGCTCCTGCTCTTGTTGCGCACGAGGGAATCGGCGATCTCGCGGTATGTGTCTACGTCGAATCTCATTCCGCTCTCAGTGCTTCAATGGGTCTGACTCCGGCAGCTTTACGGGCAGGGAAGAGTCCTGCCAGCGTGCCGGCTATTATCAACACAAGGGTGGCCTCGATCGCCACGTCCAGCCCCACGCCCGGGTCCACGAGCATCGCGATCTGTTCGTCCATCACGCTCATCGTGGCCTGTCCCAGCGTCTTGTCCAGTATGCTGCAGGTGAGCATCCCGAGGAACATGCCGATGTAGCCGAAGAAGGCGGTGATGCAGACGCTCTCGGAAATTATGAGCTTGGTGACCGCCCAGGGGCTTGCGCCTATGGCCTTGCGGATGCCGAATTCATGGGTGCGCTCCTTCACGGTGATCAGCATAATGTTGCTCACGCCCACGATGCCGCCCAGCAGGGTGAAGAGGCCGATTATCCAGAGGGCGGTGCTGAGTATGCTGCGGCCCTGTTTCATCTGCACGTCCTGGTGGGCGCGGTTCCACACCCAGATGGCGCGCTCGTCGTCGGGCGCTGCGCGGTGGTGGAGGTTGATGACGGACTTGTACTGCTTCTCGAAAGCTTCGTTGGCGGCTTCCGTGTCCAGGCCCTTGGTGGTGAAGGTGATGTTCCCGACGTCCTTGCCTTTGCCGTAGACGGTCTTTACGGTGGTGAACGGCGCGTAGAGGTTGTTGTCGTTGCGCATGCGGTCGGATTTGCTGATTCCCACCACGCGGAACGCCAGGGAGCCCACTTTCACGTATTTGCCGACGAGCGATTCGACGCTCTGTCCGGACTCCAGCAGTCTCTCCGCCGTGCTTTCGGGCATCACGATGACCTTGCGGCTGTCGGCTATGTCTTTGTCGTTGAGGAAGCGCCCGTAGCGCAATTCCACCTTGCTCATTTCCTGCACTGCAGGGTACTGACCGTCGATGTAGCCGTTGAAATATTTCTTTCCGTAGCTGACGGTGGCGTTGGCTCCCACGGTTGCGGACACCTTGTCCACGTGCTCGGCGAACTGGTCGCCGGCGGTCAGGGACACGTCGGTATCGTCCAGGCGGATGCGGCGGCCGGATTTCAGGCCGTCATAGGGCTTGGATGTCCATCCTCCTCCCACGGAGACGGAGTTGGATGCGAACCCGCCGCCGCCTTTCATGAAGGAATTCATCAGGCCGTTGCCTGCGCCCAGCAGCACTATGAGCATGAAGATGCCCCACGACACCGCAAATCCGGTGAGGCAGGTGCGCAGCTTGTTGCGGCGTACGCTCTCCCAAATCTCTGTGAACAGGTCTCTCATTTCATTATGGTGTCCGTGCCGAACATGGATGCGCGGTGTTCGCGGTTGTCTTCGATCCTGCCGATTATGCCGTCCTTGATGTGGACGATCTTGTCGGTGCAGTTGGCGACTCCGCTTTCGTGGGTCACGACTATGATGGTGACGCCTTCCTCCCGGTTGAGCTCGCCGAGGAGCTGCATGACTTCTTCGGAGGTCTTGGAATCGAGGGCTCCGGTGGGCTCGTCGGCAAGGATGATCTTGGGGTTGGTGATGAGCGCCCGGGCTATGGCTACGCGCTGCTTCTGGCCTCCGGACATTTCGTTGGGGTAGTGGCCCGCCCAGCCGGCGAGCCCCAGACGGTCGAGATACTCCATCGCGAGGGTATGGCGCTTGGCGCGGCTCACCCCCTGGTAGAACAGGGGAAGCTCCACGTTCTCTACCGCGGTCTTGAAGCCTATCAGGTTGAAAGACTGGAAGATGAAGCCGATCAGGTGGTTGCGGTAGTCCGCGGCCTGCTTCTCGCTGAGGCCCTTGATCAGGCGCCCGTCGATGTAGTACTCCCCGGTGTCGTAATTGTCGAGTATTCCGAGTATGTTGAGGAGGGTCGACTTGCCTGAGCCTGAGGCTCCCATGATGGACACGAACTCGCCCTTGTCTATCGACAGGTTGATGCCCTTGAGCACGTGCAGGGGCTGTGCGCCGTAGTAGGTCTTGTTGACGTCTTTAAGTTCAATTAGCATAGCGCGTTGTATACCACAAAAATTGCACCAAAACTGCCTCAGACAGAGGTCGCTCCAGAAAATGCTGCCGCGGCCGCCAAAATAAACAGGGCAATGACCACCATAAGCCACAGGACGAAGATCACAAGGCCGGGACGCCAGCTGGGTGACTTTATGCGGAACAGCAGCAAGATACCGCCGTAGAGCATACCCACGAAAGGCAGTACGTAGGCGGCGAGCGCCAGTATCTGCACCCACGGCGCGGCGGCTATGGACGCTGCCTGGGGAATCTCATTGGTCAGTTCTGCCATTCCCTCCCTGATGAGTTCGGAGAGCCCGAGCCACTTCCAGCCGAAGATAGCGAGGCCGCCGGCAAAGAGGCCTGACACGGCCGTGACTATGAGTATCAGCCCGATGCCCACTTCGATTACGCGGCCGATGGTGCCCCACGCAGGGGAGTTTCCCACCTGGCGGAGGGCTCCCGACACTCCGGGGGTGCCGGACTCGATGTTGCGGCGTACGCTTTCGGCGCTGCCGTCGTCGCCCCTCATCTCCCAGCGCTGCTGGACGGTGCGCGCGGCGGGCATACATATCCAGAGGATAATGTACATCAGAGGACAGATGGAAATGACAACTTCCTTAAGGTGAAGATGCCAGTTCCCCCAGCTCCAGGGAGACACCATTCCAAACACGGTAAGAGCCACGAATATGATTCGCGGAATCGCGGGGTCGATGTTGAAATATGAGCCCAGGCCGCTGCACACGCCTGCGACTCTGGCGTTCTGCATATCGCGGTAGAGCTTCCGGACAGGTTTGTCGGACGGCTGCCTGTCGGGACCGGCCCCTTCCGGCTCGTCCTGGGCTATCCTCTCGGGGCGGCCGAGTATGTCTATTATGCTGAGTATCGTGGACTTGCCCACTACGCCCGCTTCGGTGGTGCGCTCGCGGAGGAGCTCCGCCATCCGCTCCTCTATGCCTTCACTTATCTCCGGGTTGGAGTAGTAGGCAGAGATTTCCTTGATGTAGCTGTCGGTCTCGGCCGCGGCTTCGGGGTCGAGCGTGAAGACGTACCCGCCGATGCTGACTCTTTCTATCTGTTTCATTTCTTCAGAGTTTCAATTGCTTTGACCATTTCCTGCCAGGCGGAGTCCATCTCCGCGAGCTGGCTGCGCCCTTTTTCCGTGATGCAGTAGTATTTCCTGGGCGGTCCCTGGGTGGATTCTTCCCACCTGTAGGACAGCAGACCCTGGTTTTTCTGGCGTATCAGAAGGGGATAGAGGGTGCCCTCCACGACTATCATATCGGCTTTCTTGAGTTCCTCGATAATGTTGGAGGCGTATGCTTCGTGTCTGTCCAGGATGCATAGTATGCAGTATTCCAGGACACCTTTGCGCATTTGGGAGCGCACGTTGTCGGCATTGCTTTCCATCGCTTTATTTTTTGTTGGTTGAGGTGAACTTGGAAAGATTGTCGGCGGTGGGAGCCAGTCCCCTGAGTTCGCACTTCTGCGCGGGGGTGACGGCCTTGGGCACGGCAATCCACATTATAATGTAGGCCCAGAAACCTGCCGAGCCGACAAGGAGGGCCACCAGCATAATTATGCGCACGAGGGCAATGTCCACTCCGAAGTACAGGGCCAGGCCCGAGCACACTCCGGCTATGCGCAGATCGTCGGTGTCGCGGTAGAGCTTGCGGTTGGCTTTGGGATCATAGTCCTGGCTTGCCGTAGTGCTGCTGCCGTCGGGCATTCCGAGCTGGCCTATTACTTTCTCCACGAGTTCCAGATCGACGACGCGGGTGCTGTCGCCTACGGACTCATAAAACAGATCGGCGATGCGCGATTCCAGTTCGTCCATCACCTCTTCTGTCCCGACTTCCTTCACGTGGGTGCGGAAGAGATTGAGGTAGGATGAGAGGCGCTCGTAAGCGTCTTCGTTGATGGTGAAACTCCGGCCACCAATGCCTGCTGAGATTACTTTTTTCATTGTCGTAGTCTTTTTACGATGCAAAGATATAAATATTTTTTAATACTTTGCAATACATAGTACAGAAAAATATAAAATATTTTGCCGCGCCAAGAATTATGGCACGGCAAAACACTGAATCTGTGATGTCAGGGACTTAGACCCTGTTGCGGATAAGGAAGTAGTAGACCAGGAGGCCGATCCAGCTGGTGGCGAGGACGGCGATGGTCAGGACGATCTTCCAGAGGAGATCAAGATTGGGCTTCTTGAAGATGTCGATAACGCACCAGATTGCGGCGATGATACCGACGATGTAGATGATTGTTCCTAACATATTTATAAAATATTAAAATAGTGTCGGTTCTTCGAAGATCAGTTCGATAGGCTCTTCGTCGGCCGTTTCGGGGATCTTTATCTCGGCTCCCGGCTTGATGGCGGGGGAGGGTTTGGGATCCTTCTCTTCGCTCTGGATGACAGGATCGCTCAGGATGACAGGATCAAGAGGCTCGCCGAAGCGGACGGACTTGACTTCGCCGCGGTCCACGACCTTCTTGCCCTTGGCGCCTATGCCCTTCTTGGCGATCCACTGCTCCGCGTCCACGAGCTCGGAGGGCTTGTCTTCCTGCTTCCAGACGACTTCGTACTGCGGATGCTTGTCGTCGGTGAGTTCCACCAGGTAGGACTTGCTTCCTTCGGCGATGAAACACATGGGCGTGTTGTCGCTCACGGGGAAGGAGAAACGCTTGACGTAGAACGACTTGACGGCCGCATCCCAGTAGAGGGCGGTGAAGGTCTTGTCGGGGTCGAACTTCTCTATGCGGAGCACGTCGCCCTGATAGCGGTTCACCAGGTCGAAGGATGTGGTGTAGAAGGTGCCGTTCCTGAACACGGCGAGCACCTTGTCGTTTTCGCTGAATTCGCCGAGGAACAGGCCGTGGCCCTCGTCGTTGAGCTTCTGGATGTCGGTGTCGTACCAGATCTCCTTGCCGGCGATGGTGCTCACGCCCTTGCTGCGCAGGCTTATGCTGCGTATGACGTTCTTGCTCACGAGGTTGCCCCTGGCTGTCCTGCTCTTGATGCCGAGAGTGGAGAAGTCGTATTCGAAGGAAGTCTTCTTGAGCTTCGGTTTCGGACGCAGCTGCACGCGCACGGTCTCTGCCTCGCCGTTGTGGTTGGCGGTGAACCAGACCACCTGCGAGCCTTCCAGGCCCGTGGTGATGTCGTATTCCTTGTCGCGGGTCACGCTTGTGACGGCGAAACGCTTCGCATAGTAGATGGAAGTCTTGCCTTCGCGGTAGATTACGTTGTAGATGGTGCGGGTGTCGCCTCGGTTGAAGACTCCCACGTAGATGAGGTCCTTGCCGAAGAACGCCTTGTCGGTCACTTTCGTGACTATGTACTTTCCGTCCCTGCGGATCACGATGATCTCCGACATGTCGGAACAGTCGCAGATGAATTCTCCGCCGTCGTCGCGCTTGAGCCCTATGCCCACGAAGCCCTCGGAGAGGTTGGCGCTGAGCTTTGCGTTGTTGTTGACCACGCGCGTGGCGGCTATGGTCTCGAAACCGGTCAGCTCGGTGCGGCGGGGGTAATCCTTGCCGTACTTCTTCATCAGGGACTTGAACCAGTTGATGGTGTAGCGGTCGATGTGGTCGATGTCGTCCTGCACCTTCTTCATCTCCTCCTCGATGGCGCGTATGCGCTCGTCCACTGCCTTCACGTCGAATTTGGAAATCTTCCGCACGGGCTTGTCCACGAGGCGGTCGATGTCTTCCATCGTGATCTCGCGGCGAAGGCCCTTCTCGTAGGTCTTCATCTTGCGGAGCGTGTCTTCCTTTTGCTCTTCCCAGCTGGACTGGTCCTGCTCCAGAATCTTGTAGATGCGGTTCTCGAAGTAGATTCTCTCGAGGGATGAGTAGTGCCAGTCGCGCTCCAGCTCCTCGAGCCGTATGCCGAGCTGGCGTAGCAGTATGTCGCGGGTGTGGTAGGTGCTGTATTCCAGTATCTCGTTGACGGTCAGGAATTCAGGCTTGTTGTCCTTGATCACGCAGGCGTTAGGGGCGAGGTTGCATTCGCAGTCGGTGAATGCATAGAGCGCGTCGATGGTCTTGTCGGGGGACACGTCGCCGGGCAGGTGGATGAGTATCTCCACCTTGTCGGTGGTCATATCCTCGATCTTCTTTATCTTGATCTTGCCCTTGTCCTTGGCCTTCAGGATGGACTCGATGAGCTCCTTGGTGTTCTTGCCGAAGGGGATTTCCGTGATGGCGATGGTGCTCTTGTCGATCTTCACGATCTTTGCGCGCACCTTCACGCGGCCGCCCCTCCTGCCCTGCATATACTTCGAGCAGTCGGCCGAGCCGCCGGTCGGGAAGTCCGGGTAGATCTCGTAGGGCTTGCCCTCGAGTATGGCCACGGAGGCTTCCAGTAGCTCGTTGAAGTTGTGCGGGAGTATCTTCGATGCAAGGCCCACGCCGATGCCGTCGGTGCCCTGGGCGAGCAGGAGCGGGAAGCGCACCGGAAGCTCGGTGGGCTCGTCGTTGCGGCCGTCGTAGGACTTCATCGTGGGCGTGACCTTGGGGTCGAAGAGCACTTCCTTGGCAAACTTGCTCAGGCGGGCCTCGATGTAACGGGGAGCGGCGTTGGAGTCGCCGGTGAGGATGTTGCCCCAGTTTCCCTGGCAGTCGACCGCGAAACCTTTCTGGCCCAGGGTCACGAGGGCGCCGAGTATGGACTGGTCGCCGTGGGGGTGGAACTGCATGGCCTGTCCCACTATGTTGGCCACCTTGGTGTAGGAGCCGTCGTCTATGCGGAACATGGCATGCAGGACGCGGCGCTGCACGGGCTTGAGGCCGTCCACGATGTGCGGCACGGCCCTGTGGAGGATTACGTAGGAGGCATAGTCGAGATACCAGTCCTTGAACATCCCGGAAAGCTTGAATTTCCGGGCGTCCCCTTCGAGCAGGCGGGTGAATTTGCCGCTCGATTCAGCGTCTTTCGCTACCTCGATGTCGTCGTCCTCAATGACTTCTTCGGTGACAAGGTTCTCTTCGTCCATAACTTCAGTCTTCGTAGCCAAAGCGGCGTAGTTCTCGTTTATTCTCCCTCCAGTCCGGGTCCACCTTCACGAAAATGCTGAGAAAGACCTTTTTCTGGAAGAAATCTTCCATGTCGATGCGGGCCTGGGTGCCGACCTTTTTCAAGGCGGCTCCCTTCTTGCCTATGACGATGCCCTTCTGCGATTCGCGCATCACGTAGATGACTGCGTCGATGTCGTAACGGTCGGCGCCTTCCCTGAAGGCCTCGATGCCCACCTCGCAGCTGTAGGGAATCTCTTCTTTGTAGTTGAGCAGTATCTTCTCGCGGATGATCTCCGACGCGAAGAAACGCAGGTTCTTGTCGGTGAAGGCATCCTTGTCGAACCATGGCGGGCACACGGGGAGCTTTTCCACCACGGCCTGCAGTATGGTGTCGAGGTTGAAGCGCTCCTGCGCGCTGGCGGGAATCACGTCAGCATTCGGAAGCTGCTCCTTCCACCACCCCGCGAGGGCGAGCACCTTCTCCTGGTCGGAGATGTCTATCTTGTTGATAACCACGATCACGGGGCACTGGATCCGCTGGAGCTTCTCCACGTAGTCCCCGTTTTTGTCGGGAGTCTCGACGGTGTCGGTGACATACAGGATGATGTCGGCATCGCCGATGGCGCCGTCCACGAAGTTCATCATGTTCTGCTGGAGCCTGTATGAGGGCTTCAGTATACCGGGGGTATCGGAATACACGATCTGCCAGTCCTCGCCGTTGACTATGCCCATTATGCGGTGGCGAGTAGTCTGGGCCTTGGCGGTGACTATCGAAAGCTTTTCACCCACCAGGGCGTTCATCAGCGTGGACTTGCCCACGTTGGGGTTGCCGATAATATTGACGAAACCGGAACGATGATCCATTATACGTAGGCCCCCATCTTCAGCATATTCACTTCATTCTCAGAGAGGTAGCGCCAGGCTCCCTTCTTGAGGCCCTTCTTTGTGAGGCCAGCGAAATAGACCCTGTCGAGAGCTTTGACCGTGTAGCCGAGGGATTCGAAGATGCGGCGCACGATGCGGTTCTTTCCGGAATGGATTTCGATGCCGAGCTTGCTGTGGTCGCCTTCGTCGACGAACTCGAGGGCGTCGGCGCGCACGAAGCCGTCTCCGAGCGTGATGCCTTCGAGTATCTTGTCGTAGTCTTCCTGGGAGAGGTTGCGGTTCAGGGCCACCTGGTATATCTTCTTCTTGTCGTAGGACGGGTGGGTGAGGCGTTCGGCGATCTCGCCGTCATTGGTGAACATCAGCACACCGGTGGTCGCCTTGTCCAGGCGTCCGACAGGATAAACACGTGTGGGACAATCCTTTATGAGGTCCATCACGGTCTTGTCGGCGTGGGGGTCGGATGCGGAAGTCACGTAGCCCTTGGGCTTGTTCATCACTATATACACCTTTGTCTCGCCCTTGAGGCGCTCGCCGTTGAAGCGGACGTCGTCGTTGAAAATGTTCACTTTGGTGCCAAGTTCGGTGACCACTTCTCCGTTCACGGTCACGCAGCCGGCCTGGATGAAGGTGTCGGCTTCGCGGCGGGAGCACACTCCGGAGTTGGCGATGAAGCGGTTGAGACGGATCTCGTCCTTTGCCATCTGGGGTTCATAGGAAGGGCCGTCGTAGTCGCGGTCCACCACGGGCCTGCGGCTGATCATGCGCTTTATGCCCTCATCGGAAGATTTGGAGAAAGGAGACTTGGGGCCGGGGCGCTTGCCGCCTTTGCGGGCGCCGGCTTTGTAGGGGCGCTGCGGGCGGTCTCCCTGCGGACGCTCGCCGTAGGGACGTTCGCCGTAGGGACGTTCGCCGTAGGGGCGGTGCTCGCCCTGGGGCCTTTCGCCGTAGGGCTTGTGCTCACCGTAGGGGCGCTGCGGACGCTCGCCATAGGCGTGCTGCGGCCTGTCCCCGAAGGGATGCTGGGGGCGGTCACCGTAGGGGCGGTGCTCTCCCTGGGGCCTGTGGTCGCCATAGGGCTTGCGGTCTCCGTAGGGTCTGCGGTCGCCATAAGGTCTGTGCTCACCGAAGCTGCGGCGCTCGCCATAGGGGCGGCGTTCGCCTTCGGATTGGAAATCAACTTTTTCGGAACGTGCGGCATTGCCGGCAGTTTTCCTTGGTCTAAGTTTTCGGCCGTCTTTAGAAAATCCTTCCATTGCTGTGGGGCGATGACAAAGTCATCATTTCAGGTTAAAAATGTATGTTATGGTGCCTTCCTGCAGGGCAGGGGCGTTCGAGCTCATGTTGAAGCCCGTTTCAAGTGCTGCATTGCGTGCTGCGGTCCAGAGGGCCTTGTCGGTGACGGTGGTGCCGTCCGCTCCGGGCACGGCCTTCTGCACCTTGCCGTACTGGTCCACCCAGATCTTCACGACCACCTTGCCGCTTTCCTGGGATGAGTAGACTGGCTTCTTCAGGCCGGCCTTGTCGACGGTGCGGCCTTCCAGGTGGGCGTTGGGTTTGCCATCGGTGTTGCCCTTCGGGACATTCCCCGTGGGCTGCCCGGGCTTGTAGGTCGCGGCCTCTTCGGAGGCGCTGTGGGCGGCGGTGAGGGTGGTGTCTTTCTTCGCCATTCCGGGGAAAGCCGCCCTCGGGTCGAGTTCGGGCTCCTTTTCGCGCGGAGGTTCCGGCACTTCCACGTCGCCGAAATCGTCCGGCTTTGTGGCTGGCGTGAGGTTGTCGCGTTTGGCCACGACCGGAGACTCGCTGCGCTGCACCAGCTCGATGGGCTTTTCCTTGTCCACGTCTTCGCCCCTGGGCTGGCGTCCGGCCTTCTGCTCGGGATCCACGGTCTCTTCCTCGAAATCCAGCAGGAATGTGTTCTCGGCAGGCGGAGGGTAGAGGTACTTGATGCCCGTGAAGGACACAAGCGCTGCCGCACAGACGTGGACGACCAGCGTCATGACGATGCCGGTCAACACGGAGTTGCGCTCCCTTTCACCTCTTTCGCGGAGATACTGTTTCATTCTGGTTGCGTGGCGAGTATGACTTTATAATGGTTGCGTTTGGCGATGTTCATCACCTGCACTATTTCCTTGATGGGGACGCTCTCGTCGGAATAGATGGAGAACGTGGGGTCTTCTTCGGTCTGGAGAAGCTCCACCAGCCCGTCTTCGACCTGCTCGAAGGGGAGGGGGGTCTCGTCTCCGTTGATGTGGAAGGTGTACCGGTCTTCGCCCCAGTCCTTGATGGACACGCTCACCGTGGCCTTTGCGCCCACCTGGCCGGTGCTCTTGGGGAGCAGGAGCTTCAGGGCGTTCGGATTCACGAGCGTCGATGTCACAAGGAAGAAAATGAGCAGGAGGAACACTATGTCGGTCATGCTCGACATCGACATGTTGGGGTCCGCCTTTGTGATTCTCTTGAGTGCCATTATTCTTCTTCTTTGGCGGCGCCTGCCGGTTCTTCCAGGAGGTCCATGAATTCAATGGTGCTGCTCTCCATCTGGAACACCACGTTGGAGACTTTGGAGGTCAGCCAGTTGTAGCCGAAGTAGGCGATGATACCGACGATAAGGCCGCCCACGGTCGTGATCATTGCGGTGTAGATACCGCTGGACAGCAGGGTGATGTCGATGTTGTTGCCTGCCTGGGACATATTGAAGAAGGCCTGCACCATACCCATCACGGTGCCGAGGAATCCGATCATAGGGGCGCCGCCGGCTATCATTGCAAGGTAGGGAAGCCCTTTTTCGAGGCGGGCCACTTCGACGTTGCCCACGTTCTCGACTGCGGTCTGGATGTCACCGAGGGGCTTGCCGATACGGTCGATGCCGGCCTCCACCATCCTGGCCACGGGGGTGTCGAACTTGGAGCAGAGGGTCTTGGCGGACTTGACTTTGCCGTCGTGGATGTAGTCCCTGATGTCCATCATGAAATCTTTGTCGATTTTGGACGCCTGGCGGATCATCCACCATTTCTTGCCGAAAATGAAAATGGCGATGACCGAGAGGACAAGGAGCACGATCATAAGCCAGCCGCCCTTGACGGCCATATCAATAAGGGAGTAGGACATTTCCTGCTGCACCGGTGCGGCCTGTACCGCATCCACGATGTCTGCCTGAAGAAGGTAGTTGAGCATATCTTATAAAAACTTTAACCTACAAATATAAATAAAATTCCCGAGAAACAAATTCAGATAACCGTCAGGCTTCTGGAGGGGATCCAGCCCTGGCGGCCGTCGGCAAGAGAGATGTTCTGCCAGCCGCCCACGGTCTCCAGGATCCTTACCTTGGTGCCCTCATGGAGCACGAAGAGACTCACTCCGCTGCCGGGTGAACTCTTGACCTCCGCCACGGCTTCCGTCACGATGGCGCCGTCGTGCTTGAGGGCGTCCGTGCGCTGCCAGAAGGCGAAATCGAGGCACAGGAGCGTGCCGAGCAGGAGCACCAGCCCGGCGAAAAAGCCGATCTTGCGCGTCCTCCCCGTCCCGAGCAGGAAAAGAAGCACGCAGGCAAGGGTGCCTCCCAGCAGCACCAGGCAGAGGATAGCCCACACATTCGAAGGCAGCGACCAGCACATCCTGCGGCCCCAGGCCTCCAGGAAGAACTCCGGCACTTCCTCGATGCGGTCCTGGATCTGGCTGTTCACGAACTCCAGATTCACCCTGGCGTCTTCATAAGACGGATCCACTTTCAACGCCCTTTCGTACCAGAGTATGGCGCGGGCGGGCTCACCTCCCTTGTAGAATGCGTTGCCGATGTTGTAGTAGAGAGAGGCGCTCTCCAGGCCGGCGTCCGCAATCTGAGTCCAGGCGTCGGCGGCCTCCTGCCAGCGGGATTCGCCGTAGGCGGTTGTGCCCTGCTCCCAGAGGGCGTCGGTGTCGGGGGCTGCATATCCGGAAAGGGGCAGCGACAGCAGCAGGGCTGCCAGCAGAGCGGCTCCGGCGCCACTCTTAGGCTTATGTTTCATCACTGAATCGATTTCTGAAATCACGCTCACGGCGCCCTCGAAATGGGCGTCCATAGCTTCGTGGCCCTCGGACGGGGCGTATCGTGCGAACTCGCAGGCGTCGAGCAGGCCGATGAAGCGGCCGGCAAGTTCGGAAGGCACACCTCCCTCCGTCAGGCGCTCGCTGATGTTGTCTTTATTGAGGTCGGCCGCAGGCATGTTGAGCTTGTCGCCCACGAAGCCCAGCAGGGCCTTGTGGAGCTCTTCATAGAATGCGGTGTAGAGGTCTTTCTTGAGGAAGTCTCCGGCGAGGGCGAGGCGCTTTCGGGCCATCTTGGTGGCCGCCCTGTTCTTGGAACCGGCCACGTCGGCCCGGCGCTCCCAGAGCTTGCGTGTGCCGAAATACACCGCCGCCGCGAGTGCGCACAGCAGTGCTGCAATCAGCCAGAAAGGAGCTGAGCCCACGAAGAACCATCCTGCCTTGGAAAGGGACGGCTTGCGGGTGGAAATGAAGCGTATGTCGCTTCCCAGGTCGCGGACGTCCTTGCGGCCCGGGTTGGTGACCAGCTGGCCGCCTCCCTGCACGGGAGCCGTCTCGGCGCTCCTGCCCACCTTCAGCGGCATTTCGTTGCTGCGCAGCGTCACGTATTTGCCCGCCGCCACGTCGTAGTAGCTGTATTCCACGGGGCCTACCACGAAGTTGCCGTGGCTTCGGGGGATGAAAGGATATTCAAAAGTCTTGGAGCTTCCGGACTCGCTGGTCTTGATGTCGTAGACTTCGAAATCCGGCGGGAAATCCACCTTCGGGGCCTCCAGGAGGGAGATGTTGCCCTTGCCGGTGATGGTGACCTTAAGCGCAGCGGCATCGTGGGTCTGCAGCGAGTCACGGGTCAGGGCGGCACTCATGCGGAACGTCCCCACGCCGCCGCCGAACGATGCCGGGGCCCCTGCGGGCACCTTGGACACGTGGATCTTGATGGCGGGGGTGGTGACCCTCTTGCGTATGGTGCGGTAGTCGTCCTGGAAGAAACTGTCGAAGATGCTGCCGCTGCTGCCCCTTTGCGTGCGCACGTTCACGAGGCACACGAGTTCGGCCGGGTCGATGGTGATCTCGCCGGCCTGCTGGGGGATGAGCGTCCAGCTGCGGAGTACGGCTGCGTCGTAGATGCGGTCGCCTATGCTTTCGCGGTGGAACTCGATGTTGCTGGGAGCCTGCACTTCCTGGCTCCAGAATCCGTTGAAACTGGGGAACTTGGCGTCTTCGAAGCCGCCTATGTTCACCCTGTGGTAGAGCTTCAGGGTGGCGCTGAGGGTCTCACCCACCACGGCCTTGGTCTTGCTTACGCTCAGGCGCAGGAAGATGTCGTCGGACGGAATGCTGCCAGTCTGCGCGCTGCCCTGGGCCTGCTGGCTGCCGCCCTGGGGGTCGCCTTGCCCGGACTGCTGTCCCTGCCGGGCTCCGTTGGTGACTACCTGCACGGTCACGCTCCTGGACGTGATTTCCTTGCCTTTGATGGAGGCGGTTGCGGCGGGGAGCTGGAAGGTGCCGGCGCTACGCGGCATGAGCACGTAGGTGTAGGTGGTCTGGGACGACTGCGTCTTTTTGCCGTTTATTATGCTGATGGAGCTGGAGGTGCCTTTCTGCGGGCCCCAGACCAGCTGGAAATCGCTGCCGGGCTCCCAGCTGAAGCTGGAGGGCTTGCCTTCGCCTTCGATGACGAAGGTCACGTTGAACTGTTCGTCGACCGCCACCAGGTTCTGCACGTTGACTTTTATCTCGTCCTGGGCGATGGCGGCGATGGTGCCGGCAAGCAATGCGGCGATTATTATAGCGATACGTCTCATATCTACCAATTCTTTTCTTTCTGGCGGGACTTAAGCATCTCTGCTTTTTCCTTCTTGACCTTGTCCTGGGTCTCCTTTTCCTTGGCCTGGATGGCCTTCAGCATCTGCTGGGCCTGCTGGGGAGAGATTTTCTGCTCCTGCTGTTGTTGCTGCTGCTGGTCCTGCTGGTCCTGGTTTTGGTCCTGCTGGTTTTGTTGATTCTGATCCTGCTGCTGGTCTTGCTGATCTTGTTGGTCCTGATTCTGTTGCTGGTCTTGCTGATCCTGGTTCTGGTTCTGGTCCTGGTTCTGGCCGCCGCCTCCGTTCTGCTGGTTTTGAAGCATCTTCTTGGCGTAGATGTAGTTTTCTTTGGCATCCAGGTCGTCCGGGGTCAGGAGCAGGGCTTCGCGGAAGGCCTTCACGGCCGCAGCGTAGTCTTTTTTCTGCAGGGCCACGTCGCCGCAGTTGTAGTGCCAGCGGGCGGCGTTCTCAGTGGCTGGAGCCACTTCTTTTATGCTTTGCAGCGATTTGTCGGCCCCCTCCCAGTCCTCCTGCTTATACAGGGTGGATGCGAGGTTGTAGGCACCGGCCACGGACAGGGAGTCCTTGACCACGGCCTTGCGATAGTCGATCTCAGCTTCCTTGTAGTCACCTTTCTTGAACTTGCGGTTGCCGGCCCGGACTTCCCTCCGGTCGGTCTGGGCGCTGAGGCCCGCAGACACCGCACACAAAAGCAACAGTATGTTAATCAGCCGTTTCATTCAAACAGTCTCCTCTTGTGTTTCCTTTCTCCGATGAGCATTTCGATCACCAGAAGCAGCAGGGCCGCTCCGAAGAAATACATGAACTGCTCGTCGTACTCTTCAAACACTATAGAATTGTATTTCTCGGCCTCCATCTTTTTGATGTCGTCCACTATGGGGTTGAGGCCGAACTCTTCGTTGCCGGCGTGGACGTAGGCGCCGCCGCCGACTTCGGCGATTCTCCTCAGCGTGGCCTCGTCCAGGCGGGTCACCACGATGTTGCCCTCGCTGTCTTTCATCAGCTCCCCGTCCTTGGGGATGGGCTGGCCGCGAAGCGACCCGACGCCGACCGTATAGACCTTGATGCCGAGCTCGGCTGCCTGCCTTGCGGCATCCACGGCGTCGTCTTCGTGGTTTTCACCGTCGGTGATCACGATGATGGCGCGGCTCTTCTCGCTCTGGGCGCTGAAACTCTTGGCAGCGGTCAGGATCGCATCGCCGATGGCGGTGCCCTGCACCGGCACGGAGCCGGTGTCGATGCTGCCCAGGAACATCTTCGCCGACACGTAGTCGGTGGTGATTGGCAGCTGGACGAACGAGGTCCCGGCGAAGATTATGAGCCCTATCCTGTCGCCCTGGAGCTTGTCCACAACGCGGGAAATCGCGAGTTTGGCCCTGTCCAGGCGCGAGGGGGAGTAGTCTTCGGCGAGCATTGAATTTGACACGTCCAGGCATATCATGATCTCGGCGCCCTTGGCCTCGTGCTCCTTGAGTTTGGCGCCCATCTGCGGGCGGGAAATGCCGATCACGAAGCAGAAGAAGGCAAGGGTGAAGAGGATGATGCGTATCCAGCCCTTGGGGCCGGACCAGGAGGGCATCAGCTGCCGCACGAGCTGTTCGTCGCCGAAAGCCCTGATGCGGCGGCGGCGCAGTGCGCGCACTATTCCGTAGACAATGGGAATGAGCGGCACCAGCAGCAGAAGCCAGAAGTATTCGGGAGAAGCAAAGTACAGCATCACGGCATCCTCCTTATAAGCAGACGGACAAGCAGCTCGAGCAGCAGGCATATCAGCGCTGCGATGGCGTACTTGCCGAAAAGTTCTTTATACACAGGGAAACTGTCGATGGTGGTGCGGGCCTTCTCCATCTTGTTGATTTCGGAGTAGATCTCGGACAGCTTTGTGTTGTCCGTGGCGCGGAAATAGCGCCCGCCGGTCGCGTCGGCAATCCCTTTCAGCAGGTTTTCGTCGATTTCGACCTTCATCTGCTGCATCTCCACTCCCCATGGCGTCATCACGGGGTAGGGGGCCATTCCATTGGCGCCCACTCCGATCGTGTAAACCCTTATGCCATAGGTTTTTGCTATTTCGGCTGCGGTCTGGGGCGACACTTCTCCGGAATTGTTCACGCCGTCGGTGAGCAGGATCACGACGCGGCTCCTTGCGTCCGAATCCTTCATCCTCGCCACGGCCGTGGCAAGTCCGTTGCCAATCGCGGTGCCGTCTTCGATGAGCCCCGTCTGCACCTCCTTCATCAGGTTGATCAGGGTGGCGCGGTCGGTGGTCAGGGGGCACTGGGTGTAGCTCTCGCCTGCGAACACGACTATTGCCATGCGGTCCGAAGGCCTCTGGGCGATGAATTCTATGGCTATGTCCTTGGCGGCGCTGATACGGTCGGGGGTGAAATCCCGGGCCAGCATACTCGTGGACACGTCCATCGCAAGGGTGATGTCTATGCCTTCCGTGTCGATCTTTTCCACTTCGGTGCTGGACCGGGGACGTGCGATGGCCACGATTATAAGCACGAGGGCGGCGGTGCGCAGCAGGAACGGCAGATGCCGCAGGACCGCGAGCGGGGAAGTGCCTGCGCGCATCCAGGGGGAAGATGTCGACACACGCAGGTGCGGCCTGCGCGCGCCCAGTTCCATCCACAGGTAGTGGACCACCAGGAGCGCCGGCACCGCAAGCAGCCACAGCAGTTTGGGATACTCGAAGAACATCAGTCGTCCGCGGCCTCCTCCCCGCTTGCTTCTTTCTGGATGTCAGCCTGATAGGTGGTGGTCACGAAACTGACGGCAAGGGGTAGCGCCCTGGCGTTCTCTTCGTCCGTGGCTATGTGCTTTGCGAACTTCACGAAGTCGGCCCTCTCGAACAGGTCCTTGAGGCCTGAGTACATCTCCGGGGTGATGTCCTTGTCGGATTTGAGCGCGTCGAAAAGTTCGGCTGTCGTCATTTCCGGAGCGTCCACGCCGAAGCGGTCGTCCATATAGAACTTGAGGGTGTCGGTGATGCCTGAATAGAAGGCCTTCTGCTTTTCGGGCGCCCAGTATTTGTCGGAACGGTATTTGTCCAGTTCGCGCAGGGCTACGATGTAGGCAGGGTCCTTGGGTTTGCCTGCTTCGGCCTTGCGGCGGCTCTCCCGGACGATGAGCCAGACGGCAAGCGCAATCAGCGCGGCAGCCAGCAGCCCGCCTCCTATCCAGGGCAGCAACTCCTTGAATGTCACGGGATAGAGTATCTGGCCCTTGATGTCGTGGATCTGGAAACTCGCGGTATCGACGGGCATGGTCTTGACTTCCATCTCCAGCCCCTTGAATATGAGGGTGTCCGCTCCGTCCTTGCCGCTCCGCACCACTGGGATGTCTGGCAGGATGTATTTACCCTCTTCGAACGGGGCGAGGACTACGCTGGCGCGGACGTCGAAGGGCTTGCGGAGAATCTTCGCCGCAGCTTTTGCGTTCCTGGAGCGCACGGGCTTGCCGTTCAGGAGGGTGTCGAGCTGCCAGCCCCGCACCAGGGTGAGGGTGTCGTTGGAGGCGCCCGAAAGGTCGGGAAGGGCGAGGGCGTGATCCTTGTCCAGGTCCCGTACCACTATTTCATAACGTACCTGGTCTGCGATGAGTATCGAATCCCTTTTCTGGAGCTGCTCTATGCGGGCATCTCCTCCGGTCACGATGCCGGGCAGCGCAGCCAGTATGATTGTCAAGATGTTCATTTATGCTGAAACAGAGCCATCAGGCCTTTGACGTAGTCTTGGTCGGTGGCGATATCCACACTGTCTATCTGGTATTTGTTGAAGAGTTTTCCCTCCTTCTGCGACAGGGTCGAGAACCACTCGGAATAGGCCCTGCGGACCTTTGCGGAGTCGGTGTCGATCCAGGCGTCGCGGCCGGTCTCGGCGTCCTTGATATGGACCAGGCCCACCGGCACGAGCGCCTGTTCCCTGGGGTCGTGGACCTTGATCACGGAGATGTCGTGGCGTCCTGCGGCCACCTTGAGCGCGTCTTCGTAGCGGGGCTCGCCGTCCGGGCTCACGTCAATCATGTCACTGAGAATGAATGCGGTGCACTTCTTCTTGATGGCGTTGGTCAGGTATCTGAGGGCGCCTCCGATATCGGTGCCGTCGGATGTGGGCTGCAGTTGCAGCATCTCGCGGATTATGTGGAGCAGGTGGCTGCGTCCCTTCTTGGGAGGGATGAACTTTTCGATATGGTCGCTGAAGAACAGGGCGCCGACCTTGTCGTTGTTGAGGATGGCGCTGAAGCTCAGCACGGCGGCAATCTCGGCGATGCGTTCGCGCTTTGTCTGCCCCACGGTGCCGAACAGCCCCGAACGGCTCACGTCCACGAGCAGCACCACGGTCAGCTCCCTTTCCTCTTCAAAGACCTTCACGTAGGGGCTTCTGAGCCGCGCCGTGACGTTCCAGTCCATAGAGCGCACGTCGTCGCCCCACTGGTACTCGCGCACCTCGCTGAAGGCCATGCCGCGCCCTTTGAAGGCGGAATGGTATTCTCCGGCGAAAATCTGGTGGGAGAGCGCCTTGGTCTTTATCTCGATCTTGCGGACCTTCTTTAAAAGCTCCTCTGTGGTCATTACGGAACGATAACGGCGTTGATGACTTTTTCGATGATCTGCTCGGTGGAGACGTTCTCGGCTTCGGCTTCGTAGGTGAGGCCGATACGGTGGCGGAGCACCTCGTAGCAGACGGCGCGCACGTCTTCGGGAATCACGTAGCCCCTGCGCTTGATGAAGGCATAGGCCTTTGCGGCAAGGCTCAGGGAGATACTGGCACGCGGCGAAGCGCCGAATCCGATGAGGCTTTCGAGCTCCTTGAGGCCGTATTCGCCGGGGGTGCGGGTGGCGTAGACTATGTCCACGATGTAGCGTTCGATCTTTTCGTCCATATAGACCTCACGCACGATTTTGCGGGCGCGGACTATGTCTTCCGGACTCACCACCACGCTGGGGGTGGGGAACTCTCCGCTGTTGTTCATGCGGACAATCAGTTTCTCCTCCTCTTTCTTGGGGTAGTCGACGATGCACTTGAGCATGAAACGGTCCACCTGCGCCTCGGGGAGAGGATAGGTGCCTTCCTGCTCCACCGGGTTCTGGGTAGCCATCACGAGGAAGGGCTCCGGCAGGCGGTAGGTCTGGTCGCCGAGGGTCACCTGGCGTTCCTGCATGGCCTCGAGCAGTGCGGACTGCACTTTCGCCGGGGCACGGTTGATTTCGTCGGCGAGCACGAAATTGGCGAATATGGGGCCCTTGTGGACCTCGAACTCCTCCTTCTTCTGGGAGTAGATGAGGGTGCCGGTCACATCGGCCGGCAGGAGGTCCGGAGTGAACTGGATACGGCTGAATTTGCCGCCCACTGCCTTTGACAAGGTGCTGATTGCTAAAGTTTTGGCGAGACCAGGCATACCTTCGAGGAGGATGTGGCCGTCGGCCAGGAGGGCTATCATCAGATTCTCGACCAGCTGTTTCTGGCCCACGATGACCTTGCCCATTTCGAGAGAAAGAATGTCCACGAATCCGCTTTCTTTCTGTATGCGGTCGTTGAGTTCCTTGATGTTTACACTTTCCATTTGGTTGTACGTTTTGCGCAATTGTTACGCGCGCCGCCCCGGGAGGCAACGCGCGTATTGTTTGCTACAAAAAATGTGCCCGCGCAGTTACCCCCGGGAAACTGAAATAATGAGTAATTTTTGTTATTTTTGCGAAATATGCGGTACAGGATTGATATGGCTTATGACGGAGCGGATTTCTGCGGCTGGCAGATCCAGCCTTCGGCTCCGTCCGTGCAGGAAAGTCTGGAAAAGGCTCTCGGCACCCTGCTGCGTGAACGGATAGCCGTGACTGGCGCCGGGCGCACGGACACCGGCGTGAGCGCGACTCACTACGTGGCCCACTTCGACTGCTCCGAAGAGCCGGTGGATTGCGCGCAGTTGAAATACAAACTGAACGCCATCCTGCCCAAATCGGTGTGTATCATTGATATAGCGCCCGCTGCCCCGGATTTCCACGCACGTTTCGATGCCCGCCTGAGGCAGTACTGCTACTATCTGCACCGGACGAAGGATCCTTTCCTGGAGGGCCGTTCCTACTATTTTGCCTACCCGGAAGTGGATTTTGAAAAAATGAACGAGGCCGCTTCGCGCCTTCTCGGCACCCACGATTTTTCCTGTTTCGAAAAGTCCGGGGGCGACAACAAAACCTCTGTCTGCACCGTCTACCGTGCCTTCTGGGAGCCCTGCGACCATGTGGTCAGCGCCGGCGCCGGGCCGCATTGCTGGCGCTTCGTCATCGAGGCCGACAGGTTCCTCCGCAACATGGTCCGCGCCATAGTCGGGACGCTGCTGGAAGTCGGCCGCGGCCGCCGCTATCTCCATGATTTCGACTCTCTTATCCTCCCTCCGGATGCTTCCGAGGGCCTCCGGCAGTCCCGCCGCTCCCTCGCCGGCGAGTCCGCTCCCGGCCACGCCCTTTACCTCACCGACATCCGCTACTCCTCTATTTCTTCTTCGGAGGAGCCTGGGTAGTGGCGATGATATGGCGGGCGAGGGCGATGCGCCGGAGGGCGAAATCGCGGAACTCGGACCAGCGGTAGAAATAGGGCGTGCCGCAGTCCGGAATGGGCAGGGCAAGGTCGCGCTCGTTGTAGAGCAGCCGCACCAGGATGTCGCCCGAGCGGTTTTTATAGAAAACGAACTGAGTGTTGAGCGCCATCGGGAAGTCGTAGGAACGGAACACGTCCTTGACCTCCGAGGCCTTGCCAACCGGCTTGTTGTAGCCGTCAATATCAAGCAGCACGAAGAGCGACATTATGATGATGTCGTGGCCGAAGCGCAGGCGGGCGGCGTACTCGCCGGTGGCAATGTCGGAGTCGGCCTTGTCGATGATGTCCTGCATCGTGCGCCACACGAATGCCCACTGGCGGCCTTTCTGGTAGAGCGTGTCGGCGCCCTTTGAGCAGTAGAACACGAAGTTGCGGCACTCGTAGATGCGGCAGAGCTCGTCGTAGGGAATGAATTCAGTCAGGTCGTTGTTCAGTTTCCCGTTGCACTGGCCGTTCATCGCCACTGAATAAAGGGCGGTCTCGAGATCCACCGGGTCGCCGAACTCTTTCAGTATCGACAAATCCTTCAGCAGCGGCCCGTACACCACTTCCGGCCGCAGCATGGCCTTGAACATGGCGTCGGAGTCCTTGCGCCAGTAGGCGTATTTGTTGTAGAAGCCCTCGTCGGTGGAGTGTATGTCGGGATTGTATTTGGAGAAAGGATTGAGGAAGGGCATGTCCGCAAAACTTGCCTGCTTCTCTATCCTCAGGCGCGGATTCTCCCTGGCGAGCTGGTCGGTGAAGGCGGACATAGTGAGTATGCAGCGGGGTACATAGGTGGACACGGCATCGATGCGGGCGTTCCTGCGGAACAGATGCCTGTGGGCCCTGTAGATGTTGCGGGCTATCTTGTACTGCTGCTCGAAGCCCCGGTCGCACAGATCGCCGCCGCGGCCGCGCAGCACTTCGTAGGCCGGCTCATAGCGGCGCAGAAGCTCTTCGCCCCTTTCGGTCAGCAGGCCCCTGTCGCGGGCCGCGGTGAGCAGGGAATACAGCGCGTCGAAATCGGAATCAGAGGAGTGGTTGCGTGCTCCGTGGCGTCCGTAGTGGCTGATATAGAACGACTTGTATCCTGCTGGCGCCTTGGCGCAGGCGGGGATGTCGTGGTTGTACATATAGTGCACTGTGCCAGCTCTTCCGGGGTCCTGGCGTATCTCTTCGAATGCGTCGCGGCCCTGCCCCCGGACCGTCAGGGAGAGGCACGCGGCCAGCAAAATGAACAAAACCTTTCTCATGTAATCGGGGTCTGATTTTCTTGCGAAAATAGCAATAATTTTTCATCTTTGTATTTGTATGAAATACCAATTATTATTAATTGCCGGACTGGCGGCCGTCCTGTGCCTGCAGCCGGCCGGGGCGCAGCGGCAGTCGCAGCGCACCGTGCTCAAGAGCGTTTCCGTGGGCTCCGAAGGGGGCAGAACCATAAGTTGCAAAGACCTTGTCAGCGGAGGGCTCACTCCCAAGGCGAGGCGTGTCTTCTGGTCGGAAGACTCGCAGGTGGTGGAGAGCTACCCTGCCCGTGCCGTAAAGGCTCCGAAGCTTCCCGTGTCCATGAATCCGGAAGTCAAATACGGCATCGTGCCTTCGCGCAACGAGTTCGGCATCGACAGGGGCTGGTACCCTTCCCCGGACGGCTCCCTGCTTGCTGTCTACAGGGTGGACCAGAGCGCTGTCTCCGAGTTTCCGCTGCTGGACATAAGGTCCCGCACGGGCAGCCTGAAAAGCGTGAAGTACCCTATGAACGGGATGAGTTCGGAGCGGGTGGAGCTTTGCGTGTGCGACACCCTCGGAAATGTGGTCAGCACTTTGAAAATCAACGAGTTCGAGGATGACCGCTATATTGCCGGAGTGTCCTGGACGCCCGACGGCGGGGGAGTGCTGGTGCAGGTCGTGGACCGCTCTCAGCACCACGTGAAGCTCCAGCATTACAGGGCTTCCGACGGAAGTCTGGTCCGCACCCTTCTGGAGGAGGCCAACGACGCCTGGGTGGAGCCGCGGGACGGTGTCCGCTTCATCCAGGGCACGGATTTCTTCATCTACCGCACCGACAACCGCGACGGCTACCGCCAGCTCTACCTCTGCGACCTGCAGGGCGGCATCAGGCGGCTGACCGGATGCGATGCCGACGTCTCCTACGTGGCCAATGACGGGGAGTACGTATATTATACTTCCGCCGAGGTCTCCCCGGTCGAAAGCCATCTTTTCCGCATCCGTCTGAGCCGCCTCAAAGCCGGTCGCAAGCCGCAAGTGCTCAATAAGATACGTATCGGCGCCCCGCAGCGGCTCACCGAAGGCAGCGGCCTCCATCGCATCCGGATGAGCCCCGACTGCAGGCGTTTCATCGACCGATGGAGCGCAGTGGACATGCCCGGCTGCACCGAGCTTCGCAGCGCCGACGGCAAGCTGCTCGAGCTGCTGGACGAGAGCCCCCGGCCCCTGCAGGATGTCGCTCCAGTGTCGGTGGAATTCGGCACCGTGCCTTCCGCCGACCCTCAATATGTCAACTACTACCGCCTTATCAAGCCCGCCGGTTTCGACCCGTCGAAAAAGTACCCTGTGATCGTCTATGTCTACGGCGGCCCCCACAGCCAGATGGTCACCGACAGCTGGCTGGGCGGCATACGCTACTGGGAGCTGCTGATGGCGCAGAAGGGCTACGTCATGTATGTCCAGGACAACAGGGGCACCAGCAACCGCGGCGCTGCCTTCGAAAAGGCCATCAACCGCCGCTGCGGGCAGGCCGAGAGCGCCGACCAGATGGAGGGCCTGCGGCAGCTGATAGCCGAGGGCTGGGTGGACGAGGCGCGCATAGGCGTGTCCGGCTGGAGCTACGGCGGCTTCATGACCATCACGCTTGCGACCTCCTTCCCGGAAACCTTCAAGGTGGCGGTCTGCGGCGGCCCCGTGATCGACTGGAAGTGGTATGAAATCATGTACGGCGAGCGCTATATGGACAATCCTGAGACCAATCCGGAGGGCTTCGCCCAGACCTCGCTGGTGGACAAGGCTCCGCGCCTGAAGGGCAGGCTGCTGATCTGCCAGGGCATGGAGGACGCCACGGTGCTGCCCATCAACTCGCTGAGTTTCATCCAGTCCTGCGTGGAACACAACGTCCTTGCCGACTACTTCCCCTATCCCTGCAACGAGCACAACGTCACCGGCAAGTGGCGTGAGCATCTCTATCTGAAGTTCACCGACTATTTCTGCACCTACCTTTGATGGATTACGGCCAGGTCATAGCGTCGCTGTTCGAGCGGCACCGCAGCGTGCAGACGGCCGGGTTCAGTCCCGACGCCTACAAGCCCGGTATCGGGCAGATGCTGGACTATGCCGCCTTTCTGGGCAACCCGGAGCGCCGTTTCCGCAGCATCCACGTGGCCGGCACCAACGGCAAGGGTTCCGTGTGCACGATGCTGGCGGCCGCCCTCGCCGCTTCCGGCTCCCGCACCGGTCTCTACACCTCCCCGCACCTTATCGATTTCCGGGAACGCATCAAATTGATTGTCAGGCCGGGGGACAATGAGGACTTCAGAACCGTGGCCGCCCGTGGCCGCGTGAACGGGAGGGGCCCACAAGCGGAGCGCAGTGGGAGGGATGAGCGAAGCGAAGTTCTGAAGTCCGTTGTCCCCCGGCCTGACGGTTGGTATGAGATGATACCTGAAGAAGAAGTGGTGGAGTTTCTGGAGAAGTACGACAGGGACGGGCTTTCTTTCTTTGAGGTGACCACGGGAATGGCTTTCTGGTGGTTTGCCCGGCAGGGGGTCGATTATGCCGTCATCGAGACCGGCCTCGGCGGGCGCCTGGACAGCACGAACGTCATCACTCCCGAAATCAGCGTCATCACATCCATAGGCCTTGACCACTGCGCCCTTCTGGGTGGCACGAGGGCTGAGATTGCCGCTGAGAAAGCCGGAATCTTCAAGCCCGGCGTGCCGGCCCTGGTCTGGGGACGTGACCCGGAGACTCAGCCGGTTTTCGAGCGAATAGCGGCCGAAAAGGGCTCTCCGCTCCATTATGCCGAGGATTACGCCGTACCTCAAGGCCTTGCCCCCGACCTGGATGGCCCTTGTCAGGAGATGAATCTCCGCACCGTATGGGCTGCGCTTTCCATACTCGGCATCAGCGGCACTGAAGAGGGCATACGCTGCGCCGCGCGGATGACCGGGTTCAGGGGCCGTTGGGAGGTACTCAACCGTAAGCCGCTGGTTATCTGTGACATAGCCCACAATCCCCCCGCCCTCGCCGAAAACTTCTCCCGCCTCCGCCGCCTTTCTGGCTTGTCAGGGGGTGTCGGGGGGAACGCCCCCCGTCCCCTGGGGGTGCAGGGGGATAGGGAGTGTCTACATAGCAGACCACTCCTTGTGGTCTACGGCGCTATGGCCGATAAAGATGTTGCCGGCATCGCCGCCCTGATGCCGCAGGAAGCGGAATACTATCTGGTGGCTCCAGCCGGAGAAAGGGCGATGCCTGTCAAAGATTTGGCATTGAAATTGAAAAACCTTAACTTTACGGAGTCAGGATCTGTCGCCGCCGGCGTGGAAGCGGCCCTTTCACGCGCCGATGCCCTTGCCCGGGACGGTCTCGACCCGATAGTTTATATTGGCGGAAGCACTTTCGTGGTGGCGGAGGCCGTTTCATATTTGGGAAGCGTATGAAAAGAATAACACTGACACTGACACTAATCCTCGTATCACTGATGTCTTTCTCTCAAACCAAAGACTCCCAGGGCCACACGCTTGTCAGCCTGTGGAAAGTCTATCAAAAAGCCGCAGACGCAGACAAGCCACAGGACCAGCTCCAGGCCCTTGACGCCATAAGGAAAGAGGCCGAAGCCAGGCATCTTGGCTGGGATTTCTACTGCGCCGTCAATGAAGCGGTCAGCGTGCGCTCCAATGTGAACTGGAAAGACCGCAGTGCCGCCCAGCAGGATATGGAAAAAGCCATCGACGCCTTCGGTGAACCGGTGGTGGTGTTCTTCCACCGCAGGCATCTCTGGAGCAGCGCCGAAGCCGGTCGGTATGTAAGTGAGCACAAGGAGGCATTGGAGAAAACTTTCAATCCGGAGTTCCACCGTCGCGACGGCAGGATCACCGGCCAGCTTTTCTCCGGCGCCCTTCTGCCGCTGCTTTCCAACGACTACGAGTACGCTCTCTGGAACCTGGGGATGACAGGCGTCCCCGGCCCCGCAAAGGAGTATTTCAAAGACAGGTATCCCATGGCGGAGTTCCTGGAGTTCAGCGAGATAGAGCGGCTCAGCTCCAGCGCCGCCTACGCCCGCTACGGCGATTATGCCGAGAAGCACAAGGGCAAGGCCGTCGCGCTTATGGCCCGCCAGAGGAGGCTTTCCACTGAATTCAGCAATCTGTCAAAGGACAAGTCCACCACATCCGACGACTACAAGGCGCTGCGCGAAAAGTGCTCCGCCTTCGAGAAAGACCGCAAGGCATTCACCGGGAGTGAAGCCAGGATCGCAGACTGCTGCAGGGCAGTCGCAGACCTTGTCAAGACCCTGGACTCCCGTTCCATCGACTGCAGCGTGAGCAACGACGAAGCCACGATTACGCTGCGCAACGTCAAGGAATTCAGGATTTCTGTCCTGAACGACAAAGACAAGCCCGTCTATGACGCCCCTGTGACCAACAAGACCGGCAGCTACTATCGTACGGACGTGCTCAAATACAAGCTGCCAGACATCGACGACGGCTCCTACGTCATCCTCTGCAAATCGGGCGACTGCGAAGAGAGGGTCCGCTTTGACAAGTACACCCTTTCCGTTGCCGTGCGCGCCGACAAGGACGGCTACGGCGCCTTCGTGGCCGACTACTGGACGGGCAAGCCCTTGGAAAAGTGCGACTTCGTGCTCAACGACGGCGACGACAAGAAGGTGGCCGAAGTCAAGGACCTCAAGCTGGACGGCTTCACCGCCCTGCCTGAGCCCATTCGTTCCAATTTCAACTCCAAGTACCACTACTACCAGCTGCAGGCCCGCTGCGTAGACGGCGGCCGCCTGCGCCTCTCCCAGAATATATCCGTCTCTTCTCCCCATCCCGGCGAGGTGCGTGAATACAAGGAAATCGATATTTCCCACGCCGTCCTCATCACTGACCGCGGTGCCTTCAATCCCGGCGAGACCGTGCAGTTCAAGGCCGTGCTCTATTCTGGCACCTACGAGTACAAGCTTGCTCCCGAAGGGGTGGCGGTGACGGCAAAGCTGTTCGATCCCAAAGGCCGCGAACTCGAGTCTAAAAAGTTAAAGACCAATGATATGGGTGCCGTCTCCGGAGCTTTCGAGCTCGTGGGCGGCGACCGTGGCGGCTACTATTCCCTGAGAATCTATCCGGATAAATCCGACACGCCCCTTGCCACGCGCGACCTCAGGGTGGATGAGTTCGTGCTGCCCACCTTCGAACTGACCTTCGATCCCGACAACACACTCTACCTGACCGGCGACAAGATACGCGTTTCCGGCAAGGTCAAGGCCTATTCCGGCCACTCCATAGGCAGCGCCCGGGCCTATTACAGCGTCAGGGGACTTGAGAAAGTCATTGAAAGCGAGGACCTTGCCATCGGGGGCGACGGCACTTTCTCATTCGAGTTCCAGACCGGCTCCAACTACCGCAACTACTTCCCCATAAGCGTCACGATAGTGGATGCGACCGGTGAAACCCTCGACTTCCAGACGAGCCGCTTCGCATACGAGTACCTGCCCCTGGACGTCAATCTCGAAAACAGGGTCGAAGGCACCTACACGCTGATACCCGGCAAGGCGCCGGAGGCAGGCCACGGCAACTGGATTGTTCGCGACGACTTCGCCCGGCTGACTTTCAACACCGGTGGATACGTCCGTAAGAACCTGGAAATCAGGTACACCGTCAAGTACGGAAGCAAGGTCGTGGCCAGCGGGACCACCGGTTCCCAGCAGACTGTGGACGTGAGCCTGAAGGGGCATCCGTCCGGCATGTATCTGGTCGAGGCTGTGGTCACGGCCAACGATGCCAAAGGCAAGCAGCGCGTCCAGAACGTCAAATACACCCTGGTCAAGGCCACCGACTCCGACACCGCCCTCGATATGCCGGTGCAGTGCTTCTTCAAGGAGCTTGGAGGCGAAGACATAGCCATACAGGTGGGTGCGACAGACGGTCCCGTCTGGGCAGTCGTGGAGCTTGCCGGCAGCGGCAACGTGATCCTGGAAAAGCAGATCGTCTATCTTGACGGCGTACAGGGCAAGCCGGGTTCCCTCAAGACAATCGGCTATTCCCGCAAGCCCGAGTACTCCGAGAACCTCACGCTGACGGTCCTGTATTTCCGGAACGGCAACGTTTTCTCGTATTCCCGCAGCATCAAGCTGCCCGTCCTCCGGAAGGAACTGCCGTTCAGTTTCGAACGCTTCGTCGACAGCGCCACCCCCGGGCAGGAATGCAGGTTCCTCATCCGCACTGCAGCCGGAGTGGAGTGCGCCGCCGCCGTGTTCGACAAGGCCACGGAGACCATCGAATCCAATATCTGGTATGAGGTATATCCCAGCCGCAGGCCGGAAGCCCGCATCAGCTACCGCAAGGAATGCGGTTTCAACGGCTCCCGCTACTACTTCGATGAAGTCTATGAGACTAAGGCGATGGGAGCCGCGGCGGGCGGGAGGCCGCTTCGCAGGGCCAAGGGAGCAGTCATGGAGGAGGCGGTGATGCTTGAAGACAGCATGGCTTCCAATGAATCCATGCAGGCGGAAAAGGCCCCCCAGGAAGTCCACGTGCGCGACAATTTCGCCGCCACGATGGCCTGGGAGCCCCATCTGCGCTCGGATAAAGACGGCCTGATCGAATTCACCTGCAAGGGTTCCGACCGCCTTTCGACCTACTACGTGCAGTTCTTCGCCCACGCGGCGGGCATGCTCAACACGGTGGAGCGCAAGGAGATGAAGGTTTCCATCCCGGTGAAAGTGTCGGTCGTGGAGCCCCAGTTCCTCTATGCGGGCGACAGCTACACCGCCCTTGTGACCCTTTCCAACAACCTTGAGAAGCCCGTTTCCGGCCGTGTTGCCATTCGCTTCTACGACGGACCCGACTATAAGACCGCCCATGTGCTGGCCACGAAGACCGAGCGCGTGACCATACCCGCAGGCAGTTCCAAGCCCTTTGACGTGAGCTTCGACGTGCCTTCCGGATTCGATAAGATCGGCGTGCTGGCCAACTTCGTGGCCGACGACAGCGACCAGGGGTCCGATGCCATGTTCGTGGCCATACCCGTGAAGGTAGCTCTACAGACCATGACCGAAGCGCATTCCGCCCTCCTGAAGGCCGGAGCCGACAGGGAAGAGCTGATCGCCGGCCTGCGCGGCCTCTTCGTGAATGTGGACGCCTCGGCGATCGAGCCCGTGGAACGCAGCATCCTGGAAATGATCAAGGCTGCGATTCCCGACAAGGTCAGCCCCAGGAGCGGCAACGTGCTGGACCTGACGGAGGCCTACTATTCCAATGTTCTCGCCCGCAGGCTCGGCGCTCCCGGCCTGTCCGACGGAGAGCTTAAGGATATCTGGGACAAGATTTCCGCCTGCCAGAACGAGCGCAGCGGCGGCATTGCCTGGTTCGAGGGCATGGAGTCCTCGCCTGTGATCACCGCTGCCGTGCTTCAGCGGATTGCGGCGATGCCCGGTCAGGACACCGGCTCGGTGGACGTCACCGCTGCCGTCAAGTATCTGGACGACATCTACTTCAGCCGCTCCGACATGCCTTCCTGGTGGGGCGGAATTTCCCTCGGACTCTACCTGCAGACGCGTGCCCTTTATCCTCAGGTGCCCTTCGAAGTGCCCGCCGGCAAGGCCCTCCGGGAATTCAAGAAGAGCGCAAAGGAATACCTCGTGCCGAAGAAGGTCCGGGGCCTGAACGCTCAGATACTTGCCAAGGCAAGGCGCCTTCGCACCCTCCAGTCGCTCGTGCAGCTGCCCGGCGGAAAGGATCTTGCCAAGGCCTGGGGCATCCATATCCGCAAATGCCTCGTGCGTTCGCTGGATGCCGACGTGGAATCGCTCCTCCAGTATGCCGTGGAGCATCGCTCCGGCGGCTTCTACTATCCCAATGCCGTGATGCCCTGGCGTGGCCTGATGGAGAGCGAGCTGTATGCCCATTCGCTGCTGTGCGACCTCCTGACCAATGCTGCCGCTGCGGAGCCCGCGCCCAAATATGCCGCCCGGGCCACGGAAATTGCCGAAGGCATAAGGCTGTGGATAATGGTGCAGAAAGAGACCCAGCAGTGGGACACCGATGCCGCCTACATCGAAGCGATATCCTCCGTGCTTCGCGGCACGCCTGAGACCCTGGCCACCAAAGTGGTGCTGCTCTCCGCCAGTTTCACCAAGCCCTTCCCCGAAGTCAAGGCATCGGGCAACGGCTTCAAGATCAGCAGGATATTCTTCGTGGACGGCCGCCAGGTCTCAGACGGAGACGAACTTCGCGTCGGCGACCGCGTGACGGCTCAATACAAAATCTGGAACGAGGAGAACCGCAGTTTCGTGCGAGTCACAGTGCCCCGTCCCGCTTCCTTCCGCCCCGTGCGCCAGCTTTCCGGCCATTACGGCTGGTGGCTCAAGCCCTACAGCTACGGCGGCTGGAGTTTCAGCCCCCAGGGCTACCGCAACGTCCTCTCCGACAAGACGGAGTACTGGTTCGACAGCTACCCTGAAGAGTACACCACCATCACTGAGGAGTTCTTCGTGACCCAGGAAGGATCTTTCCAGACTCCTGCAGTGGAGATTGAATCGCTCTACGCTCCCCACTATCGCGCCAACGACGACGGCAGGGAAGCGATAATCTCGAAGAAGTAATGTTCTTAAACTCGAAATTCATAATCGACGGAATCCCGCAGGAACTGACCCCTGCGGAGATTCTTGCGTCCGTGTCTGAAAAGGCGCCGGAAAGCGTGGACGAAGGCGGCACCGTGCTCGATGAGAGCCTCGACCCGCCCCCCGGCTCGATCTGCCTCGACCCTTCCGGGACAGACGGCTACCTGAAGTCGGTGCTGTCCGTCGGGCCGCAGGCGTCTGTGCCGTTTGCCGATTCATGCACCCGTTCCAGGATTGCATACGCGCTTATCGACACCATGTGGCGCAGCGGCAACTTCAAGCTGGACGACCTTCCGCTCACGGCAAAATGGCATTTCAATCCCGACAGGGTCGGCGATATGGCCGCATTCTACCGTTCCGTCGAAGCGGCTGCGGACTACATCGACAACCTTCGCCTGTCGCTGCGCCGCTACACATGCGAACCCGGGGATTTCGACGTCCAGTTCGCCACCCCTTTCTCAGGCGCGCCGCTCCTGGTGGACGACCTGCTGCATCCCGACTCCCGCAGCTGGGTGGTCTATGTGCCTTTCGACACGTCCGACTACCGGCTCGGCGGCTCGATGCTGGCCCGATCCCTTGGCCTGAAGGGCGGTACGGCTCCCCAGGTGACAGACGGGGACTATCTGATGGACTGCTTCGAAGTGGTGCGTGAGCTCGCCGAGGACGGCGTGCTGCTGAGCGCATCCACGGTGGGTGAAGGCGGCCTCTACACTGCCCTGCACCGCATGACCCGCGGCGGCATCGGCACGGTTGCCGACATTTCCGGCATCATGCAGGCCTGCGGCGAAAGCGACCAGGTGCGTATCCTCTTCTCTGAGGTGCCGGGCGCCATAGTGCAGATACGGGACATGGATTTCGACTACATCGACGCGGAACTCCTTCTGCAGGACGTGGCCTTCTTCCCGCTGGGCCATCCTTCCCCCGACGGCCGCATCCACCTTGAAGCATCCGCCAAAACCGGCATACAGACTATACTTGAATCCCTGATGCAGAACGCTGAAGGGGAAGACTGACAAATATGGGCAAACCAAAGATCTACGTGCTCGACACCAACGTCATCCTGCACGACCACAAGGCCATACGGCAGTTCAAGGACAACGACCTCGTGATTCCGACCGCCGTCATTGAAGAGGCCGACAAATTCAAGAAAGGCAACGACACGCTGGCCTACCACGCCCGCGGCTTTATGCGCGAACTGGACAAAATCACGAACGGAAAGACCTTCGGAAAGAACGGCGTCCCCATCGGCCCCGGCCTCGGGCGCATCAAGGTGGAGCCTAACCATCCCTTCCCCGACGATCTTGCCGAGCTTTTCAAGGACGATATCCAGGACCACCGCATTCTGTCCACGGCCATGTGGGTGCGCGACACCCATCCCGGCACCTTCGTGGCCCTCGTGACCAAGGACGTGAACCTGCGCCTTAAGGCCAAGGCCGCCGGAATGGCGGTGCAGGACTACCTGACCGACAGGGTGGACGACGGGAAACTCGACGAACGGCTCCACGAAGTGCTGCGCAAAACCCTGGATTCCAGCCTGATGCAAGCTCTCTGCTACGGCCCCGACTCGGCAATCGACTGGCAGTCCGTGCAGGACACCAGGCCTGAGGCCAACCAGCTTTTCAAGTTCAGCTGGGAAGAGGGAGCGGCAGGAGGAGCCCGTCCAGAGGACTCGGATTCCGGCACTGTATGCGCCCGCTTCGATGCCGACCGAGGCAAGATCGTTCTCATCAAAACCCGTGAGGCCTGCGGAATACGCCCCCGTAACGACGAACAGAAGATGGCCATCGACGCCTGCCTGAATCCCAAAGTGGACCTTGTGGCCCTCACCGGAGGCGCCGGCACCGGCAAGACGCTCATCGCCCTTGCCTCGGCCCTCGAGCAGGAGCGCGACTACGACCAGATCATCCTTTCCCGTCCCACCGTCATCCTTGGCAACCAGGACATCGGCTACCTGCCGGGCGACCAGAAGAGCAAGATGAGCCCCTTCCTGCAGCCGCTGATGGACAATCTCAACGTCATCAAGGAAAAATTCCGCCCCGGCTCCCGCGAGGCCCAGCGCATCGATGCCATGCTCACGATGGAAAAGCTCATAATCGAGCCCCTGGCCTACATCCGCGGCCGCTCGCTGGGCAAATGTTTCTTCATCATCGATGAGGCCCAGAACCTCACCCCGCACGAGATAAAGACCATCATCACCCGTGCCGGAGAAGGCACTAAGATGGTCTTCACGGGCGACGTGTTCCAGATCGACCAGCCCTACCTGGACCAGTGGACCAACGGCCTTTCCCACATTGCCGAGAAGCTGGCCGGCCAGAAACTCTTCCAGCACGTCTTCCTGCGCAAGGGAGAGCGCAGCCCGCTTTCCGACCTGGCTGCAAAGCTGTTGTAGCCGATGCCGTTTGCGTTAACGGAAAAATAGTGCTATATTCGCGACCTGTTTTAAAATACATTTATACCACAATTAATATGTTCGAAAACAAGAAAAGAGTGTATCGCTTCGGCGGAAAGACCGCAGAAGGCGACGGATCAATGAGGGAACTCCTCGGCGGCAAGGGTGCCAACCTTGCGGAAATGAGCAAGCTCGGGATGCCCGTCCCGGCCGGTTTCACCATCACGACTGAATGCTGCGCAGAGTATTATGAACTCGGCGGCGGCTACACCGATGATCTTAAGAAGGAAGTTGCGGCGGCCCTCGAAGCCACCGAAAAGATGATGGGCAAGAAGTTCGGCGATCCCGCAGATCCCCTTCTGGTCAGCTGCCGCAGCGGCGCCCGCAGTTCCATGCCCGGCATGATGGATACCATACTCAATATCGGCCTCTGCTCCGAGACCCTTCCCGGAATGATCAAGAAGACCGGCAACCCCAGGTTCGTCTATGACGCCTACCGCCGTCTTATCATGATGTATTCCGACGTGGTCATGGAGAAAGCCGAGGGCATCGAGCCCGAGGACGGCCAGGGCATACGCCAGCAGCTCGACCGCATGATGGAAGAGCTCAAGGAGTCCCGCGGCTACAAGTCCGATACCGAGATTTCCGCAGACGAGCTCAAGGACCTCTGCGAAAAGTTCAAGGTGAAGGTGAAGGAAGTGCTCGGAGTCGAATTCCCCGACACCGCCCAGGATCAGCTCTGGGGTTCCATCGGCGGCGTGTTCAAGTCCTGGAACGGCAAGCGCGCCATCGCCTACCGCCGCATCGAGAAGATACCCGATGACTGGGGCACCGCTGTCAACGTGCAGTCCATGGTCTTCGGCAACATGGGTGATACCTCCGCTACCGGCGTTGCATTCTCCCGCAACCCGGCCTCCGGCGACAACAAGTTCTACGGTGAGTGGCTGATCAACGCCCAGGGCGAAGACGTCGTGGCCGGTATCCGCACCCCGAACCCCCTGAACGAAGCCACCAAGACCGAGCACAACAAGCATCTGCAGTCCCTCGAGGCCGCAATGCCCGAGGTCTATGCAGAGCTCGACGGCATCCGCAAGCGCCTGGAAGAGCACTTCCATGATATGCAGGATATCGAGTTCACGATCCAGGAAGGCAAGCTCTGGATGCTCCAGTGCCGTATCGGCAAGCGCACCGGCATCGCCGCCCTGCAGATGGCTATGGACATGCTCTCCGAGGGCATGATCGACGAGAAGGAGGCCGTTCTCCGCGTGTCTCCCGCCCAGCTCGACGAAATCCTCCACCCTATCCTCGACCCCGCTTCCGAGAAGAAGTCCCAGGTCGTGGCCAAGGGCCTTCCCGCATCCCCGGGCGGAGCCGTCGGCACCATCGTCTTCACTTCCGAGGCCGCTATGGAGGCCGCTGCGGCAGGCCGCAAGGTGATACTCATCCGCGAAGAGACCTCCCCTGAAGACATCGAAGGCATGCGTGCTTCCGCAGGTATCCTGACCACCCGCGGCGGTATGACATCCCACGCAGCCCTCGTGGCCCGTGGCTGGGGCAAGTGCTGCATCGTGGGCTGCGAATCCATGAAGATCAACCTTGCCGCCAAGAGCGTGAGCTTCGGAGGCGAGACCTATAAGGAAGGCGACTGGTTCTCCCTGAACGGCTCCAAGGGCTACGTCTATGCCACCAAGCTCGACACTATGGACGCCAGCGAGAATCCTCTCTTCATCCGTTTCATGGAAATAGTGGACAAGTTCCGCCGTCTTGGAATCCGCACCAATGCCGACACCCCCGAGGATGCCGCCCGTGCCCTTTCCTTCGGCGCCGAAGGTATCGGCCTCTTCCGTATCGAGCATATGTTCTACGGCAAGAATTCCGAGACTCCTCTCGCAAAACTCCGCAAGATGATCCTTTCCGACACCAACGAGGAGCGCAAGGCCGCCCTTGACGAGCTGGAGCCGTTCATGAAGGCTTCCGTCAAGAGCACCCTGAAGATCATGGACGGCAAGCCGGTGGTCTTCCGCCTGCTCGACCCGCCTCTCCACGAATTCGTCCCGAAGGGCAAGGAGAAGGAACTCGAGCTTGCCAACGAGCTCGGCATTTCCGTGGACGACATCGAGAAGCGCGGCGAGAACCTCCACGAGGTCAACCCGATGATGGGTCACCGCGGAGTGCGTCTCCACGTGACTTATCCCCTCATCGCCGAGACCCAGTACAGGGCTATCTTCACCGCCGAGGCAGAGCTTCAGCGTGAGGGCTTCCACCCCATCCCCGAAATCATGATCCCCGTGACCATATCCGAGCGTGAGCTCCGCTTCCAGAAGGCTATCTGCGTGAAGATCAAGACAGAAGTGGAAGCCGCAACCGGCGAGGTCCTCGACTTCAAGTTCGGCACCATGATCGAAATCCCGCGTGCAGCCCTGACTGCCGACCGTATGGCCCGCACCGCCGAGTTCTTCAGCTTCGGCACCAACGACCTGACCCAGATGACCTTCGGCTTCAGCCGCGACGACGTCGGCACCTTCATGGGCGACTATCTCGGCAACAAGATCCTCGACTCCGATCCGTTCCAGACCATCGACGTGAAGGCCGTCGGCAAGCTCGTCGAACTGGGTATCCAGGGCGGCCGCAGCAAGCGTCCCGACCTCAAGTGCGGCGTCTGCGGCGAGCACGGCGGCGATCCCGATTCCGTGTACTTCTTCAACCGCATCGGCGTGGACTACGTGAGCTGCTCTCCTTTCCGCGTGCCTATCGCCCGCCTCGCCGCGGCCCAGGCTGCAATCAAGCAGAACGCATAGTTATATAATATAAATGTATAAGAAGTTACTTTTACTGCTGCTGACGCTTGCCGTCGTGATTCCCTGCTCCGGGTCATCCGCCCAGAAGCGCAAGGATTCCGTCGATGAGCCCATGATTGACTTCAGCCACCGCTACGCCAAGATCAATATGACCATGACGCTCACGAAGCTGAAGACCTTCAACAAGTTCCTGCCCAAGAGCCTGAGGCGCGAGGTCGGAGATGAGTACTATCCCGAAATCCGCCGCCAGCTCAAGGGCAAGGAGACCGGCAGCATGCACTACAAGGAGGGAGATGCGGAAATACAGAGCTATCCCGACGGCAAAGTCAGGCTGACGCTCAAGTTTCCGAACTTCATCATGGTGATACGCAACGTCACGTGGGACCAGCTTGACGTGGTGTTTTCGGAGTATTTCTAAGTGACTACCTTATATATTTAGCTGAAATTTGCATCCCGGCGCCCTCTGGTGGGGGTCGGGATGTAAAATTTTTTAAAAAATAGTTGCACAAGAAATTTTTTCTATATACATTTGCACGTTATTAGGTTTCGTGGCGAAGAGGGTATTGTACCCTTTTTGGACTTGAAACCATTTGGCAAGGTTACTAAACCCTAGAACATAAAATTTTTTAATAATTAACTTTTAAACAATTTGTGTATGAAAAAAATCTTTAGATTCGCAATTGTGTTCGCCATCGCTGGCGCAGCACTTTTGACCGGATGTACCAAAGATTATGGCACTGAGATTGCTGACCTGCAGAAAAAGGTCACTGATCTTGAGTCCGCTGTCCAAGGTCTGAGCAGTTCCATCAAGAATGGAGCTATCCTCAAGAGCGTGACTCCTACTTCCAACGGTATCGCTGTCGTTGTGACCAAGGACGGCACCGACCAGACCTACAACATCACCAATGGTACCAATGGCAAGGACGGCAAGGACGGCACCAACGGCAAGGACGGCGTCAACGGCAAGGACGGTACCAACGGCAAGGACGGCACCAACGGCAAGGACGGAAAGGACGGCAAAGACGGTAAGGACGGCAGCGTCGTTACTATCGGCACCGACGGTTTCTGGTACATTGACGGTGTGAAGCAGGCCTTCAAAGCCGAAGGTAAGGACGGCAAGGACGGCAAGGACGGCACCGACGGCAAGGACGGAGATTTCTGGGCTGTCGAAGAAGTCAATGGCGTTCTCAGCTTTGTCAAGTACAACGGCGAGACCGGCAAGAAGTACGATCCCGTGCAGGCACAGGCTGTCTTCCCCAACGGTGAGAAGCCTATCACCGCTGTCTGGGACACCGCTGGCAACACCCTCACCCTCTTCAACGTGAAGGATGCTCCCAACGGCCAGGTCGTTTTCAGCCTTGATGCAACTCTCGCAAGCATCGTCACCATCCCTCAGTTCTACTATGGTGGTATTGAGGCCCTCTATTATCACTATCTCGATGGTCTCTATCAGAACGTCACCGGCACCGCAACCGGTACCGATTTCGAAGACCAGGGTACCTACAGCGTCAAGGCAAAGAACGCTCCCATCGATCTCCTCGTGAATCGTCAGACTGTTCCTTACGCATTCGGTGCTGTCGAGACCGCAGACTACCACGTGAATCCTCAGGCATTCAAGTTTGAGACCGCAGTCGGTCAGTGGGGCTTCAACTGCCTGGATCGCGACTATGTTGACGTGAAGGCCGGAGACCCCAAGTGGAGCGCCGAGTTCAAGGGCGTGAGCCGCAAGAACACCAACATCGCTTCCGTCAAGTTCAAGATCAACAACGCCAACGAGCTCAATCCTACTGTTGCTGCTACTCCTACCGCTCCTGCACAGTATGTTGTCTCCGTGATGAGCCTCTATGCATCTGACAAGACCAACGACAACAAGATCACCACTTCCGATTACGCTGCTGTCGTGGCTGCTCCCGAGGTCCTCGAGCACCTTGCATTCGTTCCGACTGTGAACTACACAGCCAAGCAGTGCGCCGGTACTCCCGTCCTCACCGCACCCAATGACAAGAAGATGCTTTATGAGTCCGCTGGTGAAGCTGCCGAGAACGCTGCAAGCGTGCCCGTTCAGTACGATAAGTACGGCGAAGCCGGCTTCCCTCTGAACTTCATCGGTGTCCACGTCAGGGGTGATGACAATATCACCTCTCTTGCTGATCTCCAGAAGAAGTACCCCAACCTCGACCTCCGTTACGAACTCATCGACTACACCGTCGGTTCCAACGTGACTTCCGAGAATGCATTCGGTATCATCCCTGCAAACCAGAAGGTTTTCTTCCCTGCATTTGCTAAGACCAACGCCGCCGGTAACGGCTGGACCGTCGAGAAGATCACCAAGACCAACAGCATCGAAGGTATCTCCGCTGTCGGCCGTCGTCCTATCGTGCTCGTCACCCTCGTCGACACCGACAAGACCTCCGACAACATCGTTCTCGCAGGTTACTTCAAGATCAGAATCGCTCTGATCGCCAACGAGACCAAGTGGTACGATATGTCCTACCAGATCCTCGAGGATGGTCTCCAGATGACCTTCAATGACTTCCGTGGCAACTACACCTGGGAGGCTGACAAGACCTACTACAAGCAGGCTGATGGCACAATGAAGCTCAACGACAGCAGGTCTGACCACAAAGACAACTATGGTCAGGTGACCTACACCAAGGATAACGCTTCTACCGGCGATGCAGACATCACTGGTGTGAACGATATCTTCAAGCTCGCCGTCAACAAGGCACAGGCTGAGAATATCGGTGTCGGCAAGACCATGACTCTCTACGCCCACTTCACCAAGAACGCCGGCAGCACCCTCAACGGCAAGCCCGATCACGTCTACATTGGTCTTACCTTCAAGGTTGGCGACAAGCCTGCTGTCAAGTTCATCAAGAAGAACGAGGTGTACTGGTTCGACGATCTGAACTTCAAGTATCCCAACGACGCCAAGACCGACCTCGGCATGGCTACCATCCGTAACAACGTCCGCGTCCCTCTCACCTGGATCAAGGGCGGCACTGCCAACTCGCCTGCAGTTACCCTCTTCGACAAGGATATCGATGACGACTGGCTGGTGAACACCACCACCAACAAGAACGAGGTCAAGATCGTTGCTGCTGCCACCGGCGCTGTCATTCCTGGAGCTACCTATTTCTATCGCTTCAGCGCTGACAACAAGGACATCACTGTCAAGGGCAAGAAGTGGACCAAGGTCAACGACGGCCAGCTCAACTGGAACGCCACCGAGGCCATCACCCTCACCAACGACGGTGTGATCACCTACCTCTGCAACGATGTGACCAAGGAACTCATCAACTGGGGCACCAACCCTCAGGAGAAGGTTGAGAATCCTAACCTCACCGAGAACTTCCTGTATTGCAACGTTGATGTCGTTGCCCAGGTTCAGGGTGCTACCCAGGGTGATATCTGCGAACTCCTTGTCGAGCAGATCCACGTCCGCTTCCTGCGTCCTGTGTATCTGAAGTTCAACCCCGCCGAGAATTACCTCGTCGATGGTGAAGCTACCGGTTCCCGCGTTCCTTTCGGAACTCTCTTCAGCGCTACCGACTGGCAGAACTACAAGATCTTCGCATACGATCCTGCGACCAAGACCTACAAGAAGGGTTACTACAATCCTGTCGACAAGACCAATGCTACCGAGGCTAACCACCAGGTTGACTGGTACGACTACTATGGATTCACCAAGCTGAGCGTTGACCTCAACACCGTGGCCACCAACCAGAAGGATCCTAAGTCCAACAACTTCACCCTGATCAAGGATGTCAACCGTGCCGCTATCATCGGTATCATCGATCCCGCAGATCCTTCCAACCCGAAGATCTATGACATGAACACCACCGGCGCTGCCAATGTCATTGACATCGACATCACCGACCTCAACAACCTTGCAGGATATCAGTTCTGGTATGCCAACAACATGGGTTATGCAGAAGACTTCAAGCTCCGCGTTGATGTTTCCCTGACCTACTCATGGGGTACCTTCACAACTCCTATCGAGATTCCTGTCTACGGTACTGAGCACAACTATCAGAATTAATCTAATAGTTCTTTCAAATATGGCGCGTCTCTGTGAGGCGCGCCATTTTTTCTAATAATTTATGAGATTTCGTTTTCTTTTTGTTTTTGCATTTGTTGCAGCCTTTCTTGCTTCTTGTAACAACTCGCCCAAAGTGATGACCTACAAGGATGCAGAAAGGGAATTTATCGCTTCGCTGACCAGGCAGGATACGCTTGACGTTGTCAATCTTGGCACGAAGTTCTTCACATATATAGAAGAGAACAACACTGAGGCTGCATTGGATATGCTCAACGTGCTTGAAGGCAATGTGCTATACGGAATTGCAGATGAATCAAAGGATTTTGTCCGTCCCAGATTCGCTCGTATGCCCGCCGAAGGCTGGTCTTTCGTGCGCTACAGTTTCTCCACTCCGGGGGTGAATGATCTTGTGTATCTCTACGGTGGCCTGAAACTTGTATTCAATCCCGTGAAAGTGGGTGATCATTGGTTCCTGACTCTCAAGGATGGCTATCAGTCCAGCAAGGACCTTAGCTCTTCAGATCAGATCAATCCGAATTCACCTGCACCGTATCCGATAAGACTGCACTCTAAGAATTGATTAAGGTTCTTTTAACATTTTTGATCGCTTTTTGCGCACCGGCTCCGGGCGCCCTTCAGTTCGAGACCACTGAACTCGATCTTGGGGACCGCCCGAGGCTGGAGCGCGAAATCGCTTTTGATTTCCCTTTTGTGAACACTTCTTCCCACGACGTCAGGATTGCGTACGCCGTGGCTTCGTGTTCATGCACACAGCTGAGCTGGACCACTGAGGCCGTTCCGCCAGGTGGCACCGGCAAGGTGTCCGCTCTCTACAACATCGAGCGTTACACTGATTCTTTCCATAAATCCATCACGGTGATGGTGGATGGGGAGTCTTCTCCCTACATCCTCCGCTTTTCGGGTTCCATCCACGACACTCCGCAGTCTCTCTTCACTGATTTCCGCTATCGTCGCTCCGCACTCGGTCTTGAGAGCGATCCTCTCAGAGTCGGGGTAGTGCATTCCGGATCTGAACAGAACGGGCGGGTGGAACTCTGCAATTTCTCCGACAAATCTATCGAGCTCGAGTTCAAAGACATCACTCCGGGCTTGATCCTATCATACACAAGTAAAACAATAGAGCCGGTGTCAAGGACCTACTTTTCTTATTCCTTTATTCCGGATTCTCTCTCCCGCGGACCTTTCGCTTATTCCTTCACTCCTGTCCTTGACGGTGAGCCTCTCGCCCCTTACAGGATAGAAACGATTGTGGTCGATGATTTCAGCTCCCTCACTTCAGCAGAGCGAAACTCTTCGGCCATCCCGAAACTTGCGGCAAGTGAGTTTTCCTTTGGCGAAATCCCTTCCGGCGCCCAGGCAAGCGTCGATATTGTGCTGCTGAATTCTACGGATTTCACGGCAAAGATCCAATCGGTCTCATCCAGCAGGGAGGGGCTTGAATTCTCGTATCCCGAAGTTCTGGAAGCCAAGTCCAGCACTGTTGTCAAGGCGAGCGTGGTCCCCGGCAAACTGCGTTCCGGAAGTCTTCGTTTCAAGGTGACGATCGTGACAAGTTCACCGCTCGTGCCTTTACTGGAGACTTGGGTCACAGGTTATGTAAAATAATAAATTTGTGCTATATTTGCATGTTATGAAAAATTGTATTTATTCAGCACCGGCGCTTGAGTTCTGTGAACTCCGCGAGTACGCTTTGGTCTGCCAGAGTCCGGAAGGTCCGGAAGGTACGACCGAAAACTATGTTGTTGGCGACTTTGAGTGGTAACCCTTAAACTATGATGATATGAAAAGGATTTTTAGATTTGCAGCTTTGCTGCTCCCAGTCGCACTCCTTGTGGCATCCTGTGCCAAGGAGTTCGGTTCCGAAGAGGGAGGCCCTCGTCGTACTTATGATTTTGTCGGCTATCTGGACTCCGGCACCAAGACGGATCTGGACGACGGCGACCAGACTATCTGGAAAGCCGGCGACCAGGTGTACTTCTACACGCAGGGCGCTGAGCAGGCCCAGACCCGCACCGTTGCAACTGACGGCGCCAGGGCCGAATTCGGCGCTGTTGAAGCCGAAAGATACGTGAGCGCAGTCTATGGCGCAACGGCCTCTAAATGGGGAACCAACGGTTTCATCCTTTCGCAGGTCGTGAAGTCCAGCCAGGACGGCACTTTCGGTGATGCCCATGTCTCTGTGGCGCATACCACCGACCTTGAAGGCGGCAGTCTGTTCTTCAGCAACCTGACAAGTATGCTGAGATTCACCATCCAGCGTACGGACGTAGCGTATGTGCGCGTGGAGAGCCGTTCCAGGGCCCAGCTTTATGGCGACGCCCAGGTTATTTTCGACGAAAACAACCAGCCTTCCGCTACCTGGAACAGCACCGGCGGCTCCTCGATCAAGGTGAGCACAAAGAACGGCAATGGCGTATACTACCTCTCCCTTCTTCCCGGCGAGTATAAAGACGGATTCGAGTTCCGTTGCTACAATGCCAGTGGCAAGAGGGTCGGCGCCGCTATTTCCCGCAAGACTCTTTCCCTGCAGCGCAACCGCATCCTCGATCTCGGCGTGCTCGAAAATTACTTCGCTCCGGAGCCGGACGACCTTGGCAATGTCATCGGCACCAACGAGACCGCCAACTGCTATATTGCTCCCGCCATCAACAAGGAGTATAAGTTTGTCGCTCTCTACAAAGGCAACAGCCGTATCCCTCTTGGTATCGATGATCCCTACAGGGCTGAAGTCCTTTGGGAGACTTACGGGACGAGCGAGAATCCTGTGGCCGGCACTGTGGTGTCCGACGTCAGCTACAGCGACGGATACGTGTATCTGACCGCTCTCCGCAACGGAAGTGCCCTTGTCTGCGTGCGTGATGAGGAAGGCAATATACTTTGGAGCTGGCATATATGGGTCTGGGACGGCTACGATATCATGGAGGCCTCCCAACCCTACTACAACAATGCCGGATCCCTTATGGACCGTAATCTCGGCGCCTCCTCCGCCACCATCGGCGTGGCAGGAGCCCGCGGTTTCATGTACCAGTGGGGCCGCAAGGATCCCATCCTTGGAGCCACCTCGGCGGCTGTCAGTGCCGAAGATATAAAGGAAAAGCATACCATCATTGCTTCTTCTGACCAGACCGGCACGATCCAGTATTCCATCGAGCATCCCATGACCTTCATCTACTATTCCAACCAGACTCCCGGAGACTGGCTGGCAGATGGCAATTCCAATGACAACCTCTGGACTGAGGATGCAAAATCCATGTATGATCCCTGTCCTCCGGGATGGAGAATACCGGAATCGGATTTCTGGTCCAAGGCACTCAAGGGTGCTGCGGGAAGCCAGTTGGAATTCACCAAGGCCTTCGACATGAGCAACTACGGCATTGATTTCGCCGGAGCCAACGACGGCCGCAATATGGGTCAGGGACCTTCCATCTGGTATCCTGCCACCGGCTACCGTGACGGCTCATCCTCCTCTTCCACAATCAATTGGATCCAGTTCTACAACTTCATGTGGACTGCCGGAGCCAGGAGTGGTTATGGTGTGGATCTCGCTATCCTCGGCCTTGAGAAGGCTGTCAAGTCTTCCACCACATCCAGGAAGGCCAGCGGCTTGAGCGTGCGCTGCAAGCTTGATTACACTCCTCCCGTGATCGAAGCCACCGGCATTTCCCTTGACAAGCCGTCCATCAGCATGATGCGCTACGAGTCCGCACAGCTTACGGCTACCGTGACTCCTTCCTATGCAGCCAGCACCGCAGTGCACTGGGAGACGTCCAACTCCAGTGTTGCTACCGTGACCAGTGATGGTGTTGTGACCGGCGCCGGTGAGGGCTCCTGCGTAATCACGGCCTATGCATCCTATGCCAACGGCACCAAAAACCAGAACATCAAGGCTCAGTGTTCCGTGACCGTGAGCAAAGACCAGGACAATCTCCTGGCACCTGCAAACTGCTTTATCGTGAACAAGCCCGGCGAGTATCATTTCGATGCACGCATCAAGGGCAACGGCACGACCCAGGAGCTCCAGCCCGTGTTTGCACGCCTCATCTGGCAGTCTTACGGTAACGCCACCTACCCGACCCTCCCTATCGTTTCGAACATCAGTCTCGATGCCGAATCCGGACAGATCGGTTTCACGGTCCCCAGCCCTATGCAGAACGGCAACGCCGTGATTGCCGTGCTTGGCGGCACCGGCCAGATTCTTTGGAGCTGGCATATATGGGCCTGCCAGGGATTTGATCCCGACGGCACGCACCACCACGTGTATAACCACACGGGTGCTGTTGTCATGGACCGCAACCTTGGCGCTACCAGCAATGCAAAGGGTAGCGTGGAGACCAATGGCCTCCTGTACCAGTGGGGCCGCAAGGACCCGTTCCTCGGGCCCAGGAGCATTACTGATTCAGAGACACAGAAAGCAGTTTCCGACTCTTCCTGGCCTGATGCCATAACATCCAACGACAGTGTGGGCACGATAGATTATACCGTCAAGAATCCTATGACCTTCATTTCCGGCGCTTCTCCGTACTATGACTGGATGTATGTCCGTACGGACAACCTCTGGGGCGACGGAGGAAATAAGACCATCTATGATCCCTGCCCTGCAGGCTGGAGGGTCCCGTCCGGCGGAACAGCAGGTATGTGGGCCAAGTCCTGGTTCGGCGACAATGTGCCCACGAATCTGGGTGTCACAGCCACCTGGGACACCATCAACCGTGGCTTCGAGCTGACCGGCACAAGCACTACCGGCTTCTCCTCCAGCACGATCTGGTTCCCGTTTGCAGCCTACCTCACCCGAACTGGCGGCAAGCTTGGCGGCCAGGGACAGTATTCCCGCCTCTGGACTTCGACTCCGACGACCAACAGCAACAACACTTCCTCACAGGCATTCTGGCTCAACTACGGCCCCAATGCGACCGGAGAGCTGGTGATCTCGTCCTCCTGGCAGCGCTCCTTCGCTGCGTCGATCCGCTGCGTCAAGGAATAGTGCGGCAAATATATGATGAAGCCGGGTGCAATTGCATCCGGCTTTTTTTTGTTTTTTTGCTGAAATTTGCGTAATATTGCACACTGTAATCATAGTAGCTAAAAATTTATCATTTTATAAGTATGAAAAAATTATTTTTGGTTCTTACTTCCGTGCTCGTCCTTGCTACGAGTGCGTTTGCTCAGGATGTGTTCTATCCGGGCTTCCAGTTAGGTATAAAGGGCGGTGCATCCCACACTGTCGGTGAGACCAACGACTTCTTCAAGCTCGTCTCTCCCGCAGCTGCCCTCGACCTTGGCTATCAGATCAGCCCTGTGTTCGGCATCCGCGCCGACATCTCCGGCTGGCAGGGCAAGGGCTGGTATGCCACCCTCAATGACGGCTACAAGTTCAACTTCGCCCAGGTCGCTCTCGATGCTACCTTCGACATCTGCAACATGTTCGGCTACAAGAGCCGCCTCCTCAACCCCTACGGCTTCATCGGCGTGGGTGCTGTCGGCTACTTCAACAACGGTGCAGACCAGGCCAAGCTCCCGACCCCCAACCACTACTGGAACGGCTTCAAGTTCAACACCGTGGCCCACGCTGGTGCCGGTGTCGACATCCGTCTTTCCGACCTTATCGCAATCGAGATCGAATATGTGGCCAACGCCCACAGCGACAAGTTCAACTCCAAGGACAATGTCGGTCCCAAGATCGACTGCGACTGGCAGCACTCCGTGCTCGCAGGTCTGAAGTTCGACTTCGGCCAGGCCGCCGGCAAGAAGAAGGTCGCTGAGGCCGCTGCCGCCGCCGCTGCCGCCGCTGCCGCACAGGCCGCCGCTGCACAGGCTCGCGCAGACAAGGAACTCGCCGACGCTATCGCCGCCGCCAAGGAAGCTATCGAAAGGGCCCAGAAGGCTCTTGCCGAGAATGACTTCCTCCCTGAGGATGTCGCTGCCATCAACGACGCCATCAACGCTCTGAAGAAGGCTATCGACGCCAAGGACATCGACGCCATCAAGGCCGGCACCAAGGCTCTCAACGATGCCGTGGATGCTGCCAGGACCAACAAGAAGGCTGCTGACGAGGCTGCCGCAAAGGCCGCTGCCGAGAAGGAAGCTGCTGAGAAGGCTGCATACGAGGCTGCAAAGGCCCAGGCCCTCCAGGATGCAATCGAGGCTGCAAAGAAGTCCAACAACGTTGTCTACTACGTGATCGGCAAGTACGATATCCGCAATCAGGAGCGCTACAAGATCAACAACCTGATCAAGAAGCTCAAGAAAGATCCTGATGCCAAGGCTATCCTCTGTGGTTTCGCAGACCGTGAGACCGGTACCACCGATGGCAACTGGGTGCTTTCCGAGAATCGTTCCCACATCGTGGCCGAGGCTCTGACCGCTGCCGGAATCGATCCTTCACGTATCACTTGCTACTGGTACGGCGACACCGAGCGCATCTCCAAGGTTCCCGAGAAGAACCGCGCCACCGTGCTTCTTTGCAAGTAATTCATAGAAGTCAAGTCTATAAAAAAGGTTGGCCTGTATGACCAACCTTTTTTCTTCCGAAAAGATGCAGGAAATTAGAAATATCGCCATCATTGCGCACGTAGACCACGGCAAGACCACCCTCGTGGACCGAATGATCTACCAGGCCAATCTCGTGCGCCAGCCTGAGAATCTCGGGCAGCTGATTCTCGACAACAACGATCTCGAGCGCGAAAGGGGTATCACCATCCTTGCCAAGAACGTGTCCGTGATCTATAAGGGCGTCAAGATCAATATTATAGACACTCCGGGCCATAGCGATTTCGGAGGCGAAGTGGAACGTGTCCTGAATATGGCGGACGGAGTGCTGCTGCTAGTGGATGCATTCGAGGGCTGTATGCCCCAGACCCGTTTCGTGCTCCAGAAGGCCATCTCCATGGGCAAGAAGCCAATCGTGGTGATCAATAAGGTTGACAAGCCGAATTGCCGTCCCGATGAGGTGCAGGAAGAGGTTTTCGACCTGATGTTCAACCTCGACGCCAACGAAGACCAGCTGGATTTTACCACCGTGTACGGTTCCGCAAAGCAGGGCTGGATGTCGCTGGACTGGCGCAAGCCCACCGACAACATCACGCCTCTGCTGGACACCATACTTGAGGTGATTCCCGCCCCTCCGGTAGTGGAGGGCACGCCCCAGATGCTCATCTCATCGCTTGAGTATTCTCCCTATGTGGGCCGTATCGCCGTGGGCCGCGTGACCCGTGGCGAACTCCGCACCGGGAGCCAGATCAGCCTCTGCAAGCGCTACGACGTGGTGCAAAAGCAGAAGATCAAGCAGCTGATGGTGTTCGAGGGCCTTGGCAAGACCAACGTCGAAAGCGTTGGCTGCGGCGATATTTGTGCTGTCGTGGGTGTGGACGGGTTCGAAATCGGCGACACCATTGCTGATTACGAGCATCCCGAAGCCCTTCCGCCGATTGCTATCGACGAGCCCACCATGAGCATGCTCTTCTCCATCAACAACTCCCCGTTCTTCGGAAAGGACGGCAAATATGTGACTTCGCGCCATATCAAGGAGCGCCTTGAGAAGGAGCTGGAAAAGAACCTTGCGCTTCGCGTGAAGCCGGGCCTGTCGGCAGATAGTTTTGTGGTCTACGGGCGCGGTGTGCTGCATCTTTCCGTGCTCATCGAGACGATGCGCCGCGAAGGTTTCGAACTTCAGGTGGGCCAGCCTAAGGTCCTGGACAAGACCATAGGCGGCCAGCGCTGCGAACCCATCGAGGACCTCAGCATCGAGGTGCCTGAAGAGTTCGTGGGTGCCGCGATTGAGATTTCCACCCGCCGCAAGGGCGCGCTGGTGCGTATGGAGCCGCGCGGCGACCGCACGCTCCTCGAATTCGAAATTCCGACCCGTGGCCTTATGGGACTGCGTTCCAATCTTCTGACCGCCACCCAGGGCGAAGCCGTCATCGCGCACCGTTTCAAGGAATACCAGCCCTTCAAGGGCGAGATCGAGCGCCGCAACAACGGTTCCCTTGTGTCGCTTGAGACCGGTGAGGCAATTGCCTATTCCATCAACAAGCTCCTCGACCGCGGCCGCTTCTTCGTGGAGCCGGGAGAGGAGATCTATTGCGGACAGGTGGTAGGGGAGCACACCCGTGAAAGGGACTTGAACATCAACATCTGCAAGACCAAGAAGCTGACCAACGTCCGTGCCGCCGGTTCGGATGAAAAGATCATACTTCCTCCCGCCATCAAGTTCTCCCTGGAAGAGGCTCTGGAGTACATACAGGATGACGAATTCGTCGAAGTGACGCCTCATTTCATGCGAATTCGCAAGATTCTGCTGGATCCTCTCGCCCGCAAGAGAAATAGTGACAGCGAAGATTGTTAAAACTGAAAAAAAATTATTACCTTTGCAACCCTTTATAGTTAAACTGAATGGTCCGGCTTCGGGCAGGACGGCTTTCAACTGGAAAGCGGACAAGGCGTTCTTTGATCAATTCGGCAATCCCGACATCCTGGATGCGGACGTGGAGGTGCAGGCCCTGGTGGCCGACCACGGTGTGACCGTGGACGTGAAATGCACTATCGAAGGCACTGTAGTGGTGCCCTGCGACCGCTGCCTGGACGACCTTGAGATCGAGGTCGCCGCGGATTTCGAAGAGACCTACACCCCTGAGTCCGATGAACTCGACCTCAGCCAGGATGTGTACGACTACGTGTGCACGGCGATTCCGCTGCAGCGGGTCCACCCCGACGGGGAATGCAATCCTGAGACTATAAAGTTTTTGAGCAAATAGTAATATTTAAATTATAGAACAATGGCACATCCGAAACACAAACTCTCCAAGCAGAGAAGAGACAAAAGGCGTACCCACGACTTCGCTCCGGTACCCACCCTGGCAACCTGCCCCAACTGCGGCGCAACCGTGATGTATCACCGCGTCTGCCCTGAGTGCGGCTACTACAGAGGTCGTCAGATCATCGTCAAGAGCGCAGAGTAATCCCTGCCTCAACGCGGCCTCATAGTTCAACGGATAGAACGGAAGTTTCCTAAACTTTAAATCGAGGTTCGATTCCTCGTGGGGCTACCCAAGCGGACTTTCCTGAAAATTCAGGGGAGTCCGTTTCTGTTTGCCCTTGTAACAGGTTGATATTTTCATATATACATCCTAGGATAGAGTTGACGGAATTGGTTCGATAAAACTTCCCGTCAAATACGATTTCTTGTGAAAAAATCGAACCAAGTAAGCGAACCTTAGTTTCTGTGCTGGCGGTGGAGAAGAATCGAGGGAGGTTCTCAACTATGTTAATACCATAGTTAAGTTTATCATTAATGTCCAGTTCTTCGCAGGTCCGCAGCACCTTGATTCTCTGAGATAGGTCTTTCAACGTATCATTGTATCTACAAAGCTGTTCTTCTCGGTCTTCCTTGCTGATTTCACCATCAAAGTAAAGGTCATTGACCTTATCCTTCCGTTCTTGAATTCTCTCGGCTTCCTTCTGCAATTTGTCGACTTCTTGTCGGTTGTTTTGCTTCACAACGCCACAGGCATCATCGAGTATAGAACGGTATAGCTCAATAGCAGCGCCACGTGGAATAAGCCCGGATATGAATTCCACAAACATAACATTTGCCTTTTCTGCTCTTATGTTGAGGTGCTTGTGGTCGTGATTACAACAATAGTAATTGTACTGACCACCGTTCCCTCTTGAGGTGGCGCCTGTTATCCTGTGTCCACATACCGGGCAAACCAAGTACTTGCGAAGGTAAAGGTTAGGATTAATGGCTTTGTCTAACTTTACTTTTCTTTTTTTTTACCGCTCATAATACGTTGAACGGCCATGAATGTCTCGTTGTCAATAATAGGCTCGTGTCTGCCTATTACTTCACAGGCAGGGTAATCCATAAATGCTGGAACTTGTACGTAACCTAGGTAAAAGCGGTTTTTTAACATTTTGAAAAAACTACTTTTTGATGCTTTGGGCAATAGTCTCCTTCTAATGGATGCCGGTTCTTCCACTCCTTCCGCTACCTCCCGAAATATCTGCTGTATTATTGGCGCGGTCTTATGGTCTATTGCCAAATAATGGTCAGTTCCGGTTTTTTCATCAGCCTTAATGTTAATATAGCCACGTGGAGCTTTGCCACACCATTCACCACGCATCAAATGCTCGTGTATTCCCTCTCTGGTCCTGCGAGCAATTTTAGCATCTTCGGTGTGCGCTACGCCGCAACGTATTGCGAGCCACGTGGACCAGTCAGTGGCTTTGAAGTCTATTGCCTCCTCAACCGCATTGATTTCAACGCCCATTTCATCATAGAATAAACGTTTATATGTAAAGGCAAATTCTACGTTACGTGAGTACCTGTCCCAGCGTAGGAAGAGAATAAGGTCAACCTTTCCTCGGTTCTTCTTACAATACTCGTAAATACGTTTGATTTCAGGTCGTCTCATATCGTAGTCTTTGGCTGAATAGTCTTCCTTATACGGTTGCTCGTCCCCGATTATTTCATAGCCGCGATTCTGGCAGTAGAGGCGGAGGCTTCTTTCCTGCGCCTCAATACTTAGACGTTCTTTTTGTTCGTCACTGGATACTCTGGTGTAGAGTATCACTCTTTTCTTGTGGTCCATTAAATATAGTATTATTGATTTTATTATTATTGGCTTCTTCGATTTGAAGATAGGCCCATTTTTCAAGAAAGGTCTTGAGTTGTTGAAGTTCTTCATCGTCCAAGGTTAAGCCGTGTTTAGTAATGATGGCTCTACATCGTGATAATGATATCATTAATAGTTTTGGGGGATTCTCCGCTGTAACGCTGCGGTAGCTTATTAGGGGTTGATACCCTCATCGAGTTCAACTTTATCAAAAATATGCTAAATCCCAGAGAAAAACAAATAATATCATAAATCAAATGTTTTTTTTATCCTCTGGACCGTAGAAACCCCCACCTTGCAAATCTTGGAGGTGTCCCTGATGCTGCACCCCTTCTTCAGATATTTTATTATGTCGGTGTGCTTCTCTGCTTTTCGTTCTTTGGTTTCTACGGAACCCGGCTTACGCCCCATCTTCACACCTCTGGCTTTGGCTTGCTCACGACCACTGTTAAGCCTGAATTTGATACTCTCCAGTTCAAGTGAATTTGCGAGGCTCAGGCAGGAAAGAAGGACGGGGGCGAATATTGAAGGCTTACCGTCAGCATCTAGCAGGGTAAACTGTTCTTTCTGGGCATAAAGGTTTACGTGGGAGTCCATAAGGTCCTTAACAAAGTTCATTGTATCAAATACGGAGCCCCTGTTGATACGGCTGAGTTCACTTACAGCGAGTACCCCAATACGGTTGTCTTTGCAGTATTGGACACATTCGTTGAGGACTGGGCGGTTTGTTCCATTCTTTGCGGACAGGTGCTCTTCAAATACCTTTGGAATCTCGTAGCCGTTATATCTACAGTACGCTTCCAAATCCCGCACTTGGCGGCTGGTATCCTGTCGGCTTTCTAGACTGCCGGAACTGGAGGTGCGAGCGTATATGACTGCTTTCATCGTGTTCGGAAATATCTTTGATAAAAATGAATTCATTTAATGGTCCGTATTCATTGCGGTCATAGATTAATTTGAATACGGACCTTTTCTGACTACAGTACACGGACCAAAGATTCATAAGAGAAACAACGGAATGCGTTGCGGTCAAGGTCCCAGTACGTACAGTTACCGTACACTTCATTGGGAATCCCGTTACCGTTGATTCTGGCTTCAATGAATCCTCCCCGGGGCAGGCATCCGGTAGCCCTACGAATCATGCCGGTGCTTTTTTTTACAAATTCAAACGTAACGACCTCGCCCTTGGCAAATCTTTTCTTCAATTCTGCCACCATTTCCATTTTGATTCCAAGGAGGATGGGGTTGATATTGCCATTGGTTTTGGCAACCATAAAGGCTGCTCTCTTGATGTCGGTGTTGGTAAGTGCGATAGCGTTCATTGTTGTTGTCTTTTGTTAATGCAAATATACTGCTAATATTTAATATATGCAAGTTTTTATATTGCTTATTTTGAATATCAGCCACTTTTATTTATATTTGCTGTTATGCAGGATAAAAACAAGCAGGAAAGGACAGTCGTTCACCTCGAGAAGGATGGACGGCATTACTATTATGGAAATTTGAAAGCGTTGACGGACCATTGGGGCAAAGACTCCATCGGCGTGTCACATTCATATCTTAAGAACCTCAACATTTCGGAGGAGCATCCTTTTATTAATTCAAAGTGCATAATACGTCGTGGGGTCATAGTAACCTCGCCACGAATAATAAAAGACAAGGGTTAGTGGTTTTCTAAGAAATCACTATATTTGTAACGCTGCTTCGGCAGCAGACATACAGCGAAAGTGTTTTCGTAGGTCCTTTTACAGAAATGTGGAAGTTTCAAAGACAGAAGGATTACGGATGTACTTGCCGCTCGTGCATTGGTTATGTTGTAACCCCAGTTTCTCTGGGCTGTACTCCATATCAAGCCGAGTGTGGAGTATTATCAGTAGTTTATCTCTGTCAAGGTCTTCCACAACCTCTGTAAGGATAGATGAAAGAGGCTCCACACTTTTGTTTTTTAGTGCCGGGTATAGGGAGCCGTGCCCGATGTACAATAATAAAGAATGGAGTCAAACAGCATTTCCAATCTCGCGGTGATAATCCCCAACGACGCTCATTATCTTGCACCGGAGAGCACAATCATTACTCTTCGCCAATCCCATCCGCTAATGCTATCACAGAATGAGCAAACCACGGAAGAGGACCTGTTCTAAACGGAAAGCCTTATGAGAAGAAACATTTTAATTCTAAACGCGGCACTGGCCGCTTTCGCGGCATTGTCTTCCTGCCAGACAAATGTGGTGGTGGAATCTCCCCTTATGGAGGCTCCTGAAATAGTGGCATCTTTGGAAACCGGCATTGGGTCCAAATCAATGATATCCGTTGACGGTGAAGGAGTAGGGACGATATACTGGACCCCTTCGGACGATATAAATGTTTTCTACGGCACGACCAGCACAAAATATACTTCAAGAAATACGGAGAACGCACTTACGGCGGTTTTCCGTACAAACGATATCATCGGCAGCACAGAGAGCGCATCCGATAACATCTGGGGGCTTTATCCATATGACGATGATGCGGTGTGCGACGGAACAGCTGTGACTACAACCATCCCTTCGACCCAGTACGGTGTTCCGGACACCTTTGATGATGACCTGTTCCCGACACTGGCTCACTCGGAAACCAACGCCTTGAAGTTCTACAATGTATGCGGGGGCATAAAGTTCAGCCTGTCCCGGGATGATATCACGGAGATAACATTCAGGGGCAATAACTCGGAGGATTTGGCTGGCAGCGTGAGCCTCACATTCACAAATAACCTTCCTGCCGCATCGGTAGTGTCCGGTGAGAAAGAAATAACTTTGCTTCCTAAGACTGGTCCCACGTTTGCTGCTAGCACCAACTATTACCTTGTTCTTCTCCCCGGCATGTTGAACAATGGCTTCACAATGACATTCTTGACATCGGACGGAAGCACAGGTACTTTCAACTACACCGCCTCCGCAGTCACAATCAAACGTTCCGTATTCAGCCGCAAAGCCAATATAGACAGTTTCGCAACATTTGTCGCTCCGGTTGTAAATATCCAGTTTGAAGATGCCAACTTCAAAGCCTACTGTGTTACGAATTTCGACACTGATGGGGATGGAGAAGTATCTTTTGAAGAAGGTTTATCGGTGACGAGTGTTGATGTAAATACAGTCAATATATCATCATTGGGGGGTGTTGAACATTTTACAAATCTTAGAATTCTGCGTTGTAGAGGAACAAGCGTTACTAATACTGGACCTAATGGACAACTAGAGTATTTGGATGTCAGTAACAATACCGCTCTATCTGAATTGGATTGTTCGTGCAACAACCTCGCAACTCTTGATTTAAGCAACAATTCTGCATTGTCCATATTGAAATGCAGTTGCAACCTGCTTACAGGTATTGATTTACATAGTAATATAGCTCTGACCATATTGAGTTGTTATAGCAATAAAATCTCTTATTTAGATGTGAGTGATTTATCATTTTTGGAAGAATTGGTGTGCGCAGGAACCAGTACGGATAATACAACACAATTATCATCACTAAATATAAGTGGCTGTACAAAGTTGAAGGTCCTGTCTATATGGAACAGAAGTTATGGACTCACATCCCTTGACGTAAGTAATAATACTGAATTGATACGGCTGATTTGCGTTGATAATCGAATAACATCTTTAGATTTGACAAATAATACGGCACTGGAAACCTTACAGTGCGATGGGTGTAATGAACTCACGACATTGGATGTTAGTAATAACACGGCATTAACATTTTTTGATTGTTACAATTGTCCTAAGCTATCGGAACTATGGCTTAGAACAGGACAGACTTTCAGCATACAGTTTACTTATAATCAGAATGTTACAACAGTTTATTACAAAGACTAATCCATAAACGATGTTACTAACAATATATGGGTTGTATATATCTTCATCATTAGGGGATTATCCTAATTGAGTTTTTAATTGGCTATCATAATATACTGCATTTTTGCAGTGGCAGGGGGTATTGTTAATATATCCCCTGTCATTGCATTTTAAGGATGTCAGTCCAGTTGATTTTGTGGCGGCCACGTGAGAATCTTATGACCGTAATCTTTAAGCTCCTGATAGTGGAGCCGTACTTCCAGCCTATATAGTTTCTTGGGGTTGCCATAGTTGTTGAGGATATAATCTTTGTGAGAGTGGTTGAGGATTTCCGCACGCTTGTCATAAGCCTGCACCGTTATTCCTTCTGATTTGTTGTGAATGGCTTTCTTTTGCTGGATTGTAATCGTTGGATACTTCAAACGGTCCAGAGAGGTTGAATACTCAAAGAATACTCCCTCTAAAACATTTTTGCGGTCCTTTACCGCTTTACGGTTAATGATGGTTGTAACGCTCTTGTCCCTCATCATTCGTTTTATGAACGAAGAAATGTTTATGGAACTGTCGCAAGCAAGGTCCACTGCCGTATAGTTGTTGAGGGTCATACCCAAGGACTCAGGTAAGGTCAATACGTCTTGTAGCCACTCACAGTCATACAAGATACGGTTTTCAATTTTGAAAAAAACAAAGTGGGTGTCGGCAGTTTCCGTGTACATATCAAATTTCATTTGCGCCACAGGCTCACCGCCCTCAACAATATGGAAGAAGAACTTGTACCGGTCATTGGTAATACGGTAGAACCGGTACAGGTCTATGTCAATATAATTCCCTACCTCAACGTTTTTGAAGCTGTTTAGGGCATCATCCTTGGCGGTATAGCAAATTCGCAGTTCGTCGATAACGATACCATAACTACCAAACATCGTTTTCAGGGTTCGACTCAGAGTTATTATCCGATTCAGTATCGGCATCGGCTTTGGGGACTAAGGACCACGTTTGCCGGAGGGACTGTGAAATTTTATTGTTCCAGTCTTGGGAGTGTTTGATGTTCTTTGAGAGCATCGTCTGCGAGATTTTCTGCTTGGTCTCGCTCGGCATCTGCCGCTTGTAATTTGGAATTGTATTCATAGTATTATCTTTTTGTCATAAATAGTCCAGTAGGGATAAAAAGGATAGTAAGTTGTGTTGGTCATTAGCTGATAGAGGTAGAAATTATCACGACCAACAATATTTTCGCATTTTTTCAGAGCAATTATTTCTCGCTAAACTGTTATAACCTACTAAGCCTATACCGTCTTGTAAGCCTTTCTTCGGCAGTGTACATAAAAGCCAGAGATAGAACCGGAGTCGGAAACAGGGCCATGAATCCTTGCCAAAAAGGGGTGGAAGAAAAAGTTTGAAAAGTTTTCGGACAGGTCTTGGAGGTATCGAAAAAATGCGTACATTTGCAGAAGTCATTTATGTTATGCCATCATTGGTGGGATAAATGAAACGGACTCCTATCCTCTATATGGACGTCCGTTTTTTTAGACCCGTAAACTGAGGGGAGGTGAGGTCCGGCGTTCTTACACCTACCAATGATAACATAAATGAAAAGAAGAACGCGACCAGCAATTGTTCGCATCTCCATTGGGGTGGAGTTAGCGAAGCTTGTCAAGGTAAAGGCGCATAAGCGCCATTATAATGACAAAACCGTGAAGGTTCGTGGTTACTACCGCAGGTATTAGAGGTGCCTGATGTAGCAAAGACTTGAACTGTACCGCAAGGTACTCTACTCTATCCCCTCAGTTTTTTATTTCCAAGTGGAAGGGTCATTGGGGTCAGGAATCCAGAACCTCAACGCCCACAGGGCATCCAAGTCTTCAAGGAATTGGTTTGATAATAGTCCGTTCAGGGCTACCCCTTAAAAAGCGGATTAAAAGTCCGCTTTTTTTTGTGTCTTTTTCAGGCATGCTATACATTGTTTGACTCATGTTGTACCCGAGAAATAATAAGCGATGTTGGGTATTAATCTGTTTTGGGAAGAAATCGGGGCGAAAAAACGGCAAAACCCCCATATTTATGGGGTTGATTCGCGTTGTCAATCTCACGAACTTTGTAATCGTAAAACGAAGTGGAACTATGGACACCGACAATACACACGAAAAAGTGTCCCTTACAAAGAGGGAATTGGATGTCCTGCGGCTCCTTGCCAAAGGGTACACGTCAACCTGGATCGCCGAGGAGCTGGGCATCGGCCAGAGCACGGTAATGGACCACCGGAAGAAGCTTCACAAGAAGATGAAAGTGAACCGGGTCGGCGAGTTGGTTTTCAAGGCCACGGAACTTCACCTGATCTGAAATCAATCATTTAATCTTTTATACCATGAAAAAAGTACTTTCTATCCTGATGGTTGCTTCTGCAATCGTAGTTATGGTCTCCTGCGGGAACAACGGAAACAAGAAATCCAGAAATGCGTCACAGGACAGCGCAAAGAAAGAACAAGTGGCCAAGGATGAGCCGACGACCCGTCTGACCGGTGCCAAGTATTATCGTAAGGTAACCAGCGCCGGTGATGTAACTGAGCATACCATCACCTTCGGCAAGGGTAATGAAGTGGAGTACCACGTCGTCTGGAACTGGTCGGAGGGCGGCTCCAATTATGAGGCATCCGGCGACAAGACATTCCGCGGCACCTACACATACGAAGAGAGCGGTCAGGGAAACAACTGGAAAGCAGAAGGCAAACTTACCCTGTCGAGAGGTTCCAGCGAGTTCTATACGACTGAGTATTTCGCAGATGGGGACAACATCAAGATTTTCAATGCTATGCCCAACGGCGACATCATCAACATTGCGAAAAAAATAGAGAAATAAACCTTCCTCAGGGCTTATGAAAAGAATCGCCATTGTTTCAGCCTTTATGCTGACAGTATGCGCAGCCTGGGGGCAGGATCTGGGGCTGCCGGATAACTCCGAGAATAAACCCGCGGCGGCTCCCACAATCAATACCTCCTACTCTGCTGTGGTGTCTTATCCGTCCCATTCTGAGAGCCAGTATTTCGACCTTGCCCAGAACATAACCTACGTGAAAGGGATAGACAAGGATGAGCGCCGCATCGAGAAGCTGGACAGCCTGGTTTCCTACAAAATCAACGACCAGCGCAAGACCATCACCAAGACTTCTCTCCAAGGGGCTCCCGCCTCCGATAAATCCAAGATTGTCAGCGACGAGACCGAGGAAGTTGTCTATGGAGGCCGCTGGTGCACGGTCCGCACCTATGTGCGCAGGCATTTGAGTCCTTCCGGTAGCGACGAAGATGGTGGTATGGTGGAAGTAGAGACCGAATTCGTGGACTACACAGATATGGAAACCGGCATCGCCATCCGTCAGGACCAGGACGGCGGTACTATGTTCGAGCTCTCCGACATCCAGCTTGGCTCTCAGTCCGGCAAGCGCTTCAATATGCCTACCAACTACAAATGGGAAGCTGAACGGGACCTTGGCAAGTTGATGCAGGGCCTCCAGAACGCCGAGAAGTCCGACAACCCTGCCGCTGCAATGAAAGACCTGCTGAAGGCACTGGGTAAATAAGCCTGTCCGCTCCACTTATGAAACGTCTTTTACTGATTATCCCGGTACTGCTGCTTTCCTCCTGCAAATTCATAGGCGGGCGGCAGCCGTCTTCGGATTCCGGCGTCGCTGAAACGATTCTTGAAAAAGTCGGTAACGCCCTGGAATCCCTTGAGCAGGCCGAAGACCAGGCACGTACTGAAGCCGACCAGGCACGCTATCAGGAAGAGGAGGATGGAATGTTTGAGGAACAGGCTGAACCCGAACCTGATCCTTGGTACAACCACGATTTCTCGCTGGTCTATGTGCAACATAAGTACGCCACGCCGTCAAGACCGGCTCCGGATCTGGATGAGACCTACTTGATTACCCGCGTCGGTGACAAGGTGTACCTCCAGTACACACTCAGAGGCGTCATCCAGAAAACAAGTATCTATGAGGCCACGCCCGAAGGTTATAACGAGACCATCTACAAGGGTGGCAAAGTGGATTGGGAGCACGCATTTGACAACCAGTCCCTAAATAGTGAAATACGCTACCTGCTCCGGAAGAAGTATCCCGTTGCTGTGGATCTCCCTGAAGGAGTTGACCTGTGCAAAGCCAAGGAAGGCACTTTCCTCGGCCGTCCCTGCCTGATTGCCGAACTTCATGAAGAGGAGGCAGGCGGGAAAGCGACCACCACCTATTACATCGACAAGGAATACGGTTTCTTCCACCGTGCCACTCAGGTAGGGACTAACGGAAACGGGCAGGAAATCAATATGACGCCCTTCGAGGTGACTTATTTCACCGACAAACCCACCGCACAGAACATCCCTGACCCCAAGCGCTCAAGCAATCCTGTTGATGCCCTGAAGAAGCAGTTGCAAGGTCAATTGGATGCCGCTCAGAAATAATCGCTACCTTTGCTGTTGTGAAACGTCTTCTTGTCATACTGTTTCTCCTGCTTCCTGCAGCCGCTTTCGGCTACCGGGACTACCGGGGTGTCAATCTTGACTCGCTGGAACGCATTGTCGCCAAATGGCCGTGGTCCCGCGTGGAAAAAGCCAGCCGTGAGGAAGTGAACGAGTATGCCGTCTGCGTCGATCAATTGTCCAGGGGCTATTCTACCATTGACCCGGCCCGCTCACAGTACTATGCACGTATCTTCCTGAATCTGGGATACCGTTTCAATAGCGGGAACGGTGTTTATCAGGGGGCGGTTCGCCTGGGAGATCATTTCCGCGCACAGAAACAATATGACAGTGCTGCAGTCTATTACGGCAAGGCAATAAAGGCAATCGATATGAAGATTGCAGCAGGCGATGATGAGGCACGGATTGACGATGACCGTTCACGGCTTTACGGTTCCCTGGGCAACCTATATGCCGAGCAGGATTCTCTGGCAAAGGCATTTGAGTATTATGTCCTGGCTGATGAAATCTTCCAGAAGTATGGCTGGCTGGAGAGTTCGGCCATACTGCACCAAAACTCCGGTTTTATCTGGATGGATGTCGGGGAGCCGGAAAAGGCGCTTCCGGAATTCGAGCGAGCTTTGCAGTTAGGCACTCAGGCACAGGATTCCCTGATAGTCGCCGGAGCCCGCCTTGGGCTGGGGACTTATTATCAGGCCATCGGGAAGACAGCCCGTGCGTTGGAGGAGGTAACCGCGGCATATGAATACTACAACGAGCACTCGATGGAGGAGTCGCTTGCCCTGAAGGACTCGCTGGCCATAATGAACGCAGCCCATGAGGAGCTTTACCGGAATGCCCGGACAATGGCCATCGGTGCGTGTCTGCTGCTTATCCTTGCGGCCATAGCCGGTATCGTGCTGGCTCGCCTGAGCAAAACCAAGAAGGAACTCACGGAAACAGCGGCCGTGCTGGACGAAACCATCGAGGAACTCCGGCCGGAAGAAGTTACTGCAACCGCAGAGACCGTCCATATGGCCAAGCGTGAGAAGGAAGTGGCCCGGCTCATCATGGATGGCAAGACCACCAAGGAAATCGCCTACGAGATGGGCGTGGGCGAGCAGACAGTATTCTGGTACCGCAAACGTCTCTACGCCAAACTGAACGTCCATTCCGCCGTCCAGTTCACATCAGAGATGCAGAGGCTGGGTCTGGATAGGTAACCTATCCGGAAATAGACGCCGCCATCTCTTCAGGTAATTAAGGGGTGGCGGCAAATTATTTTTGTATTATCAGAATAATTCGTAACTTTTTTTGTTTAAAGGCCCTCCTCCAATCTAGGAATCACTTTCAGTCCCAGTTCCTTTAAATTATGCCCCAAGAACACGTAGTGGATGTTTATCTTTCGGTGAGGCTCGAGGCGGGGACTTTGCACTTAGCGAATTACCTCATCCGTACTACGGTTTATTATCTCGATGCAAATGTAGCAATTATTCTCTAATCCACAAAACCAAGCCGCCCACCGTGATGTGGTATCGCAAACGGCTGTATGCTAAGTTTGTTGTGCATTTCGAAAGATTTGCTTAACTTCGGGCTGATGAAAAGAGCTTTCATAGTGGTGTTGCTGCTTCTGGCGTGGGTGCCGGGCTACTGTCAGTTCTTCCCAAAGATAGACAACTGGCTCAGTCAACGGCAGTCGAAGCAGGCTTATCGGCAGCGCCGCAGTGCGGGCAGCCTGCTCTTCATGGGGGAGGACGATGCCTCCATGCTGATGGGGCGGCTCAAATCGAGCGCAAATCTGACGGCTGGTATAAGATTTGACTATGAATAAAATAACACTATTTCTTTCATTTTTGCTGGCATTAGCCGGGTGCTCCGGCGGGAGCAGCGCATTATGTGGCCCGGATGTTCCGCATCGCCAACAGTCCCTCAAACCTTTTGGCCGCGGTTGGCAGTTCTCCCTCGACGGCGCGCCGGAGCGCACGGTGGACATTCCCCACGACTGGGGCGTGGAGGGCCCGTTCGAGCAGGAGTATCCCGGCGAGACCGGCAAGCTCCGCTGGTGGGGCAAGGCGCAGTATCGTAAGACTTTGCACATCCCGGCAGGATACGGCGACCACAGATTCTGCCTGGAGATCGACGGCGCCATGTCCGGTTCGCAGGTATATGCCAACGGCGTGCTCTGCGGCGGCTGGCCATATGGCTATTCTTCGTATGAGGTGGACCTCTCGGAAGCGCTGCATGCCGGTGACAATGAGATACTTATCACCCTGGATAATCCTCCTGAGTCTTCCCGCTGGTATCCGGGAGGAGGCATATACCGGAATATCTGGATAGCCGAAAAACCGTCCGCCGGGGTGGCTCACTGGGGCACGTCCCTGACCACCCGCGTCGACGGATCCGATGCTGAGGTGCAGCTGCGTATAAAGCTTCGGAACTCCGGGGCTCCGCTTCCCGCCACCGTGGAGACCTGGCTTTGCGATGCATCACGGACGCAGCTCTCCGAAGCTGTGTCCAGTAAGATCGGCTCGCTCGAAGACGGAATGGAAGTGGTCCAGACCCTGCCAGTCAGGAACGCCCGTCTCTGGTCGCCGGACAGCCCGGAACTCTATTGCGCAGTCACGAGAGTCGAGACCGCTGCCGGCGCCGAAGTGTACACGACATATTTCGGCATACGCACGGCCGAATTCCGCCCTGACGGATTCTACCTCAACGGCGGGAAGACCTTCCTGAAGGGCGTCTGCCTCCACCACGACGCCGGCGCGCTGGGAGCTGCCTGGCACAAGGATGCCTGGGTGCGCAGACTGCTGAAACTCAAGGAGATGGGCTGCAACGCGATACGTATGAGCCATAACCCACCGGCCCCTGAACTGCTCGATCTCTGCGACTGTATGGGATTCATCGTGATCGATGAGCTGACCGACACCTGGACCGTGCCCAAGAAGCCGAACGGCTATGCGACGCTCTTCGACGAGTGGGCGGAAAAGGATCTGGTGGCCATGATACACCGCGACCGCAACCATCCTTCGGTGGTGATGTGGAGCATAGGCAACGAAGTGGGAGAGCAGGGCTTGCCCGACAAATGGGATGTGGCCCGTCGCCTGACTGAAATATGCCACCGCGAGGATCCCTCACGCCCCACGACAGCCGGCAACGACAATCTCTGGGCGGCGTCCCAGCCCTGGGCATCGACCATCGACGTGTATGGTTTCAACTACAAGCCCCACGCCTACGAAGCTTTCCGCGACGCCCATCCCGGCCAGCCGTTCTACGGCTCTGAAACGGCCTCCTGCATAAGCACAAGGGGATATTACCTCTTCCCGGTCATCGATGAGAAAGACAAGGGCTGGCTGGACGGCGCGCCCTATCAGGTCAGTTCCTACGACCTGTATGCCCCGGCATGGGCCTCCAAGCCGGACTATGAATGGAAGTATGAGGATGAGGTGCCGGAGTGCGCGGGAGAATTCGTGTGGACCGGATACGACTATCTGGGTGAGCCTACGCCCTACAATCTCGACCCTTCCGTGCTGACCAATTTCCACACCGAAGAGGAGAAGCAGGCCGCCATTGCGCAGTTCGCCGCCTGGGGCCAGAAAGTGCTGATGGAGCCCCTTCCGTCGCGCAGTTCCTATTTTGGCATCATGGACCTGGCCGGCTTCCCGAAAGACCGTTTCTGGCTCTATCAGGCCCGCTGGCGCCCGGATCTTGCCGTGGTGCATATTGTTCCGCACTGGACATGGCCAGGCAGGGAAGGGGAGGTGACGCCCGTCCACGTGTATGGGAGCGGAGCCGTCGGAGAACTTTTCCTGAATGGCAAGTCGCTGGGTGTCAGGGAGAAAGCCGGCGGGGAATACCGTCTTCGCTGGGATGATGCCGTCTATGAACCCGGGACTCTCGAAGTCCGTGTGTATCGCGACCGTGCCGACTTCGAGTCAGGTAAGGTCTTGTGCACGGATAGCGTCTCCACCGCCGGAGCGCCGGAGAGCGTGAAACTGAGCCAGGATTATGTGGGTGCGGAGCTGATCTATGTCAGGGCCGAGGTGCAGGATGCAAAGGGCAGGCTGGTGCCGGACGCAAATGATCACATTGCGTTTTCGGTCAGCGGTCCCGCGGAGATTCTTGCCACCGACGCCGGCGATCCGACCAGCCACGCCCCGTTCTGCAGCCCCTCCGTGGATGCTTTCCACGGGCTCGCATCTGTCGTGTTGCGCCGGACAGGGCCGGGACGCGTCGTCGTCAAAGCCTCTTCCACTTCTTTGCGCCCCTCCAAGTTGAGCATTTTCTAACGAATTATTGCTATATTTGTGGGTTATGCGTAAGTGTGTACTGGTCCTAACCTTCATTGCAGCAGCGCTGAGCGCGTTTTCCTGCGCCGGCGGCCCTTCCGTGGCTTCCCGTGAAGCCCCTGAATTGCTGAAGGCAGTCCCTTCCGACGCCCTGTCGGTGGGGGTTTTCAGCCGGCTGGACAAAGGACTTGAGCGTATGGTGGATTCCGCCTCCGTGTTGAGGTCGCTGGATTTCGGAAAGCTTTCCAAGGCCCGGACGGCCGTCGCCATGTGCTACGTAGGTTCGCTTTCCCCGCTTCTCGTTGTGGAGGCGGGCAGGTGCGATGGCGACACCCTTGCTCCCGTACACTCTCTCCTGTCGCTGGCGGATTCGCTTCGCATCAGTGCCGCTTTCGTCGCGCTCGAAGACCATAACGCGTTGCTGCTCAGCCCGTCAGCCACTGTGGTCACGGTTGCCGGCAGGCATATCGCTTCCGAATCATCGATCCTCGACGCTCCGGATTTTCCGTCCGTGCTTGACGTCCTTGGTGGCCAGGATGCCGTCATCTACCGCAACTCCGGGGCTGCGAAACTGTTCGGCACGGAGTTGTGCAGCGTGTCGCGCAAGACCCTGAACGCCTTCATGCACGATGCTTCGGAATGGACAGTGGTGTCCGGCGACAAGGTGGACTGCGTCCAGCCCGGGTCCGGAAGGTATTTCTGCAATTTCCTCGAGTCGCTGGGGGACGGACAGTCCAGGCTGGCGGCTTCCTGGCCTTCCCGTTCCGAACTGGTCGTGGACCTGCCGGTCGCCGACCTTGCTTCCTTCCGTAAGTCCTATGAGGCATGGAGGGATGCACGCGTGGAGCTGGAGCAGTACCAGAAACGCATACAGGAACTCTCGAAGAAGCGGGGCAAGAGCCCGCTTGCCTGGGAAAAAGAACTGGGGATCAAGGAAATAGCCTATGTGGCCGCTCCCGGATTCAGGGTGAATATGATCCGCACTTCCAAGGGCGTCAAGGATGAAGAAGTGGTGCCGAATCCCTACACCGGGTTCGTTAGCGCCCTGTATGGAAATCTGTTCAATCCTGCAGACAGTTGCATTGTCCGCAGGGGAGAGTGGCTGCTCAGCGGCGAACGCGCCGTGCTCGACACCCTCACCCTCGGTGCGGTCAAGCCGGAGAACTGGCCGGCCCGCGCCAGGCTCGTGCTCGACACTGATAAAACACGTATCATAAGTACACAACAGAATATAAAAGTATGGAATACCGCTCGGTAAACAAATTGCTCGAGAAAAGCATCAAGGATAACTGGGATCGCGCTGCGTTGTCCAATTATCAAGGCATTACCCTGAGCTATGGCGACGTGGCAAAGCGTGTCGCCTACCTGCATATATGCTTCAAGGAGTGTGGCCTCCAGAAAGGGGACAAGGTAGCCCTCTGCGCCCGCAACCAGGTGAACTGGGGCGTTTGTTTCATCGCCGCCATGAGTTATGGCGCCGTTCCCGTGCCCCTGCTCCACGAGTTCAAGCCCGAGAACATCCATTATCTCGTCAACCATTGCGAGGCAAAGGTGTTTTTCGTGGACGACACCATCTGGGAAGGCCTTTCCGAGTCGGAAATGCCCGGCGTGCAGGTGTTCGTGCAGATGTCCACTTTCACCTATCTCTTCGCCCGCAGCGAAGATATGGTGCAGGCCCGTGCCCACCTTTCCGCCACCATCAAGGAAAAATATCCTTCCGGTTTCTCGAAAGACGATGTCAACTACTATGAGGATTCCCCGGAGGAGCTCGCCCTTATCAATTATACTTCAGGCACTTCCGGCTTTTCCAAGGGCGTGATGCTGCCCTACCGTTCCCTGCTTTGCAACATACGCCTCGCGGGGGAGACCGCCGAGCCCCAGATGAACAACGAGTCGAACATGGTGGCCATGCTGCCTTCCGCCCACATGTACGGAATGATGTTCGAATTCCTCTTCGAAATGACCATAGGCGCCCATGTCCATTTCCTGACGCGCGTGCCCAGCCCCAAGGTCATAATGAAGGCGTTTTCGGAGATTCATCCCGACGTGATAATCGCCGTCCCGCTCATCATCGAGAAGGTCTATAAGTCCCAGATCAAGCCCATCGCCGACAAGAACAAGACCTGGCTCCGCATCCCTTTCGTGGACCAGATAGTGCTCGGCAAGATACGTGAGGGCATGATCAACGCTTTCGGCGGCAAGTTCGAGGAGGTTATCCTCGGCGGCGCGGCATTCAACCCCGAGGTGGAGCAGTTCCTGCGCCGCGTGCGTTTCCCCTTCACCGTGGGTTACGGTATGACCGAATGCGGTCCTATCATCACCTACGCCAAGTGGAACAAGACCAAACTCGGCTCCTGCGGAGTTCCCATTCCGGGCTGCCAGGTGCGCATCGATTCTCCCAACCCTGAGAAGATTCCGGGAGAAGTGCAGGTCAAGGGCGACAACGTGTTCCTCGGCTACTACAACAACCGCCAGGCCACCAAGGCCGCCTTCACCAACGACGACTGGTTCAAGACCGGTGATATGGGCGTGATGGACTGCGACGGCTACCTCTACCTTCGCGGACGCTCCAAGTGCATGATACTCGGCCCTTCCGGCCAGAATATCTATCCCGAAGAGCTTGAGGCCGTCATCAACAATCTCAACTACGTGGTCGAATCGCTCGTCATCGAAGACAACGGCGGCCTGACAGCCCTCATCTATCCCGATTATGGCCAGGGCCAAACGGCAGGCCTCGATCCCGACCAGGTCAAGGAACGCATCAACGAGATGCTCCCCGAAGTGAACCGGCAGCTGCCTGTGTATGCGCAGATCCGCAAGATTGAATTCCTTCCCGAAGACTTTGAGCGCACACCTAAGCGCAGCATTAAACGATACCTCTACCAGCGATGAAAAAATTTGACCAGCGATACCTCGAAATGGCCGAAATCTGGGCCAGGAATTCCTATTGCAAGCGCCGCCAGGTGGGCGCGCTGCTCGTGAAGGACAATATGATCATTTCCGACGGCTACAACGGCACTCCTTCCGGATTTGAAAACGTCTGCGAGGAGAACGGGGTCACCAAGCCCTATGTGCTCCACGCCGAGGCCAACGCCATTTCCAAGGTGGCAAAGTCCGGCAACAGCAGCCTTGGCGCCACCCTCTACGTGACCGCATCCCCTTGCATCGAGTGCTCCAAGCTCATCATACAGAGCGGAATAAAGAGAGTTGTCTATAAAGACGAATATCGCCTGACCGACGGTGTGGATCTGCTCAGGCGGGCCGGAATCGAAGTGGAAAAAGTGGACTGAGATGAAGCGTTCTTCCTTTCTGATGCTCGTGCTCGGCGTGCTGCTCGGGGCCGGTGTGGTGATGACTGCCAACCGTCTTTCCGAGAACCGCCGGCTGCTGAAGGTCCAGTATTCAGACTGGCGCAAGCTCAACCTGATCCTGCAGACCGTGGATGAGAACTACGTGGATGAGGTGGACCGCGAAAAAGTCACCGAGGCCGCCGTGTCCGCCGCGCTCCAGGCCCTGGATCCGCATTCCATGTATATGCCGCCCCGGCGCCTGGAAGAGACGGAAGAAGACCTTGCCGGCAACTTTTCCGGCATCGGAATCCAGTTCAACGTGCCCAACGACACCGCCGTGGTCATCGAGGTCATACCCGGAGGCCCGGCCGAGAAGCTGGGGATGCAGCCAGGAGACCGTCTGCTGAAGGTGGACACTACCTCGATAGCCGGCGTCTCTTTCCCGCAGGACAGCATGGTGCGCCGTATGAAGGGCCCTTCGGGGACGAAAGTCACCGTCACGGTAAAGCGCGGCTCCGAAGTGATACCGTTCGACATCACCAGGGCAAAGATTCCCACGCATTCTGTCGACGCTGCGTTTATGGTCAATGACACCACGGCTTTCGTGCGCCTGAGCAAGTTCTCTCGCACTACTGCGGCCGAATTCCTGGATGCTGCCAAGGGTCTGCAGAAGCAGGGAATGAAGCACATGGTCGTGGACCTGCGCGACAACAGCGGCGGCTTCTTCGACCAGGCGCTGATACTCAGCAACTATTTCCTCCCGAAGAACAAGCTCATCGTGTATATGGAGGGCCTGCACCGCAAGCGCGAGGAATACCACGCCGACGGCAAGGGCTTCCTGAAGGATGTCGGCCTCACGCTGCTGGTCTCCGACGGCAGTGCCTCTTCCAGCGAGATTTTCGCCGGCGCGATGCAGGACAACGGACGGGCGAAGCTGGTGGGCCGCCGCACCTTCGGCAAGGGCCTCGTGCAGGAGCCTGTGAACTTCACGGACGGCTCGGGAATAAGGCTCACCGTGGCTCGTTTCTACACCCCTTCCGGGCGCTGTATCCAGAAGCCGTATTCCGATGACTATCAGTACGATATCTATAAACGCTACGAGAATGGCGAGATGGTGGCGGCAGACAGTATGCACGTCGACAACGGCGGAATTGTGCCCGACGTCTTCGTGCCTATCGACACCACCAAGGTCGAGTCTTTCTACATCAACTGCAACCGCAAGGCCACGACCATGCGCTTCGCCTCCGCCTATTTCGACGGCCACCGCAGCGAGCTTCAGGCGATAGACAGCTATCCCGAGCTGGTCCGCTATCTGGACAGGGCCGGTCTCGAAAAGGGCTTCCTTGCCTTTGCCAAGAAGCACGACGGGCTTGAGCCCACGGCCTCCGAGTGGCAGGTTGAGAAGACTTATATGATGACCCAGGTCCAGGCCCTCGTCGGCCGCTACAGCAAGCTCGGCGACAATGCCTTCTACCACCTCTACCTCCAGACCGACGACGTCTTCAAAGCCGCAATGGCGAATCTGTAGCTAATCTGCTGGGCAAGGTCAAATTATGTGGGGCAGACCTTGCCCGCGAATCATGCTTTGAGGCCCTTCTGTGGCACATCGCCGGGCAAGGTCCCAGCATTCTTTTTAGACCTTGCCCGCAGGGGAAAGGGAGAGACATTACCCGCCGGGGCGAGGGCGGGACCGCAATCGCAGGGGAGCCAGAATGTGGGTGATTTCTTCGCGGCTGAGCCCGAAAGTCCTGGCCAGCTGGGGGACGGAGGTCTTCATAGTGCGATAGATATAGGGCAGGAGGCGGATCTTGCTTTGGACCGACAATCCGGATATGTCGCTTTGGAACCATCGGTTTGAGGTTTCATTGACCTGCTTGAGAAACTCTCCATCGACCAGCATTGTCCTCGGAACGTCTACCAGCTTCCAGGTCATTTCGGAAGAGTTCTGGGATCCTATTACTTTCAGGAAAAAAGCGAGGTCGTTGTTGAATGCCTGTTCCAGGTATGTGTAGTCGCAAAAACTTGAGGGAATCAGCCTGCCGTCTTTGTCGAGCAGCCAGGGGACGTCGTCAAGATTGTCGCCCGTGTGCATGATATCCCTTCTTTGCCTTTTAGTCAATGACTTGACCGGGGTTGCTCCGGGGCAGTTCTTGTTCCTGAACATTGCGTTGAATCCCGACCATTTGTACTCGTTCACATTACATCCGTTGTCGAGGGCATTGCGGGGAATGTACGCCAGGGCATTGCGGACATACCAGTCGCTGTCCAGGGCAATGGCCTTTATGTCCACCCCCGCAAGAGTCCTTGACTGCCCGTATTTGTTCCTGAACCACATCGAGTACATGCGCTTCGCTTCCTGCCCATAGTCATCGGCTTCAGTCTGCGAGCCAGCCAGCACGGCCACGTGGCAGTGGTTCGAGACCACTGTGTAGATGATGACGATGACATTCTTCCTCCTGGCGCAGATGCACAGGATCTTCACCATGGCATCGTAGTCATCGTCATCCCTGTACAGGATCAGGCTTTCAAGACCTTTCATGCTTATGTGAAAAGGGAATACATAAGAAGCCCGGCCGTCCGGAAGCCTGCGGAGAACACTCCGTTTCATTTCAACAGGACATTTTTGGCGGTTGTACTCCAGGACCGAAGGTGATTACCTTTCCGCCTCTTCTTTCTATTTCTTTCTGTGCTTCCAACCTTGCTTTGGCCAGGCCTGCCGATTCCTTGTCCAGCATTTTAATAATTCCCTTTCTGTCGGCACAAACGGATAAGTCAGCGATGGTCAACGCCCTTATCATGGCAATGACCGCGTTTTCATTGCCGCCCCACAAGGTCGTGAGCATGGCAAATGATGCACCTGCGATGACATCGATAATAGCATCTGGGTTGGAGTCGGGGTCAAAATCGGTTTCAAACCGGAAATCGTGGTCTCCGTAACGGAGAACTTTAAGAACTGTTTTCATAGTCAAAAAAGTTTAAATTAACTTGGGCAAACTTAGCAAAAACTCTGCGAATTGCCAAGATAATTCAGCGCAAATCGGGCAAGGTCTAATTATGTGTGGCAGACCTTGCCCGCGAATCAGGCTTTTAGGCCCTTCTGAGGCACATCGCCGGGCAAGGTCCCGGCATTCTTTTTAGACCTTGCCCACGGGGGATGACGGGATCACGTCCGCGGGGGCTCCTGCTGTCCCTGGGACACCGTGGCACCTGGGGAACCGGGGGCTACGGGGGCTACTGGGCGATGAACTGGTATACGATGTTGCCGGTCTGGCGGGCGGGGGCGGTGGTGGAGGCGGAGAAGCGGCTGAGGCGGGCGGCGCGGATGGCGAAGGAGCGGAGGCAGCCGTCGGGGCTGGACACGTTCTCATCCACCTTTGCAGCCACCACGGTGCCGCTGTTGTCCACGGTGATCAGCACCGTGACTTCCCCGGCGCCCATGCAGCGGTAGGCGGGGATGGACAGTTTGCTGGCTTTACGGCCCTCGAGGAAATAAGACACTACCGACGGGCCGCTGTAGGCCTTCTGCTCCTGCTTCTTGTCGCCGTCCTTGCTGGGAATATTGGCTGTGAAGCCGTCGTCCGGCACTTCGAAACCGCCCTGAAGCTCGCGCGCTAGCCGTTCGGCATCCTTGTAGAGCTGGTCGGCGTCGGTGCCCCGGTCGTCCTTGAGCGCAGCCCTGTCCACGGCCACGTTGCGGTAGCCGCCGGCGGCGGCCCCCAGTTCACGCTGAAGCTTCTCGCTTATTGCCTGTTGGAATTCCGCCTCCTGCTGCAGGCGCTCCACCTCTGCCTGGAGGCGTTCAAGCTCCTCCAGCTTGCTGAAATCGAGGACGAAAGAATTCTCGCTCTGCAGCGAGAAGCCCAGGGTAGTGGCAAGCAGGACTATAATCACCGCAAGATGAATGATTACGGTGGTATATAGTCCTGCCTTGTCCTCCTGTTTCACAATTATTTAATATACTTCTCGACCGTGGCGGTGATGATGTCGATCGCCACCTTGTTGTGGCCTCCCTGGGGGATGATTATGTCGGCGTAGCGCTTGCTGGGCTCGATGAACTGAAGGTACATCGGCTTCACGGTGCGGCTGTAGCGCTCGATGACCCAGTGGACGTCTTTGCCGCGCTCGGTGATGTCGCGCTCCATCACGCGCATCAGGCGGTCATCGTCGTCGGCGTCCACGAAGATCTTGATATCCATCTGGTCGCGGAGTTTCTTGCAGGTGAAGATCAGGATGCCTTCGATGATGATCACGTCTGCCGGCTCCACCAGTTTGGTCTCAGTCTTCGAGCGGGTGCAGGAGATGAAGGAGTAGATGGGCTGCTGGACGGCCTTTCCGCTCTTGAGCTCGCGGAGCTGGCTGCAGAGCAGGTCCCATTCAATCGCGTCGGGGTGGTCGAAATTGTGGACCCTCTTCTCCTCGTCGGTGAGGTCGCTGGAATCCTTGTAGTAGGAGTCCTGCGGCACCACGACCACTTTCTTGCCTTCGAGTTTTTCCGTGATGGCCTTGACCACCGTCGTCTTGCCGGAACCCGAACCCCCGGCGATGCCAATGACTAACATATTAAAATTCAGCGTTTTTCGGTGTGCGCGGGAAAGGAATGACGTCACGGATGTTCTGCATTCCGGTCACGAAGAGCAGCAGCCTCTCGAAGCCGAGGCCGAAGCCGCTGTGGGGGCAGGAGCCGAAACGACGGGTGTCGATGTACCACTCGAGGTTGCGGCGGCTCATTCCGAGTTCGTCGATGCGGGATTCGAGCTTCTGCAGGTCGGCCTCGCGCTCGCTTCCTCCGATGATCTCGCCGATCTTCGGGAAGAGCACGTCCATGGCGCGGACGGTCTTGCCGTCTTCGTTCTGCTTCATGTAGAAGGCCTTGATGTCCTTGGGATAGCCGGTCAGGATGACGGGCTTGCCAAAGTGCTTCTCCACGAGGTAGCGCTCGTGCTCGCTCTGGAGATCCACCCCCCAGGACACGGGATACTCGAACTGCACGCCGTTCCTGACGGCCTCTTCGAGTATCTTGATGCCTTCGGTGTATTCGAGGCGCACGAACTCTGTGCCGATGACGCTCTGCAGACGCTCGATAAGCTCCGGATCGTAGCGGTCGCTCAGGAACTTCACGTCGTCGTAGCAGTTGTCGAGGGCGTACTTGACAAGGTGCTTGATGAAGTCCTCGGCGAGGTCCATATTGTCCTTGATGTCGTAGAACGCCATTTCGGGCTCGATCATCCAGAACTCGGCAAGGTGCCTCGGGGTGTTGGAGTTCTCGGCCCTGAAGGTCGGCCCGAAGGTGTAGATTTCGCCGAGAGCCGTGGCTCCGAGTTCGCCTTCAAGCTGGCCGCTGACGGTCAGGCTTGTCTGCTTGCCGAAGAAATCCTTGCTGAAATCGGGGCGGCCCTTCTTGTCTTTGGGCACGTTCTCGAGGGGAAGGGTGGTCACCTGGAACATCTGCCCTGCGCCTTCGGCGTCGGAGGCGGTGATGAGGGGGGTGTTGAGGTAGACGAAGCCCCTGGAATGGAAGTACTCGTGGATGGCGAAGGCCATCTGGCTGCGGAGTCTCAGGATAGCGCCAAAGGTGTTGGTGCGCGGGCGCATATGGGCCACGGTCCTGAGATATTCAAAAGAGGTATCTTTCTTCTGGAGAGGGTAGCGCATGGGATCGCACTCGCCGTAGACCGTGATCTCCGATGCCCGGATTTCGACAGCCTGGCCGCTGCCCACAGATTCGACAAGTCTGCCGCGCACGCCAATGCAGGCGCCGGTGCTTATCTTCGACAGGACCGCTTCAGTCTCAGGGTTCTTATCCACCACTATCTGGATGTTCTTGATGGTGGAGCCGTCGTTCAGGGCTATGAACGCTATCTCTTTGTTGCCTCTCTTTGTCCTCACCCATCCTTTGGCGAGGACTTCTTCGCCTGCTGCCATAACCAGCAGGTCCTTCACTTTTCTTCGAGTAATTTCCATTGTCTTGTATGTTCCTTAAAAAAAGCAGCCGGCCCTCTCAGGCCGGCTGCCCTATCGCTTGACCGGCTCCTTTATTTGCCGGCCTTTCGTGCAGAGTACATAATCTTCAGCGCGGAGCATCGTCTCAGCTCCTGCTTCACGTCGGTAATGATACCCATTCTGACGTCCTGGTCGGCCCTGATGCTGACGGTCATGAACTGACGGTCGCTCTCTTTCATGGACTCACGCTCGGCAGCCACGAAGTCGCGGATGTCGTCGGTGGTCTTGAAGGAGTCGTTCAGCTGGATACGGGCCTCCGTACCGTACATTGCCTGCAGTGACTTGATCGGAGTACCGATGTTGATGTAGGAGTTGAGATCCTTGCGCTCGAGCTTCACGACTTCGGAAGCTTCGGGGATCTTCACCATCACCTTGTTTTCGGTCTCACGCATCTGCGTGGTCACCATGAAGAAGAACAGGAGCATGAACACGATATCGGACAGAGAGCTGCTGGTCATGGCCGGCACCTCTTTCTTATTATTGCTTCCTCCGAATTTTGACATAATTGTATCCTCCTGTATTATCTTCTGCGGCCCACATCCTTAGGCTCTGCCTCGGAAATGAACTGAGGCACTGCTTTCTTGACTACGCCCTGTTCGTCTTCCGTGAGCAGTGCAAACGACTTTCCGTACTGCTTCCTGGAGAAGTCTTCACGGAGTTCGTTGACTGCCTTCACGAGTTCGTTCTGGACGGCGATGTAGGCCTGGTAACTGGTACCACGGTCGTTCTGAAGGGAGATGATACCCTTTGAGACGGGGTAGTCTCCGAGACCCTCAATGTTCTGGATCTCCTTCTCGGGGAGGTTCGGATCATTGGCGGGGTTGGTCAGAAATTCTTTGATCTTGTCTTTAAGCTGGCTGACGTCGATGGGCTCGCTACCGGCAAGGATTCTATCGGCCGAATTGATCTTCACCTGGATGATGTTGCGGCGATTGACCTTCTGGTCCTCCACTTTCTGATCTTTGTCCGGCATGGGAGGAAGACGGCGGCTGAGGCCGGTCTGGCTGCCCATGGTCGTGGTCATCAGGAAGTAGCACAGCAGCAGGAACGCGATGTCCGCGGTCGAGCTGGTGTTCATTGCTGGTACTTTCTTCTTGCCCATAATTATTTCTTGCTAGCTATGGCCATACGGATCTCGCCAACGATGATTGCCAGGATGGCTGCACCGCCTGCGATGTATGTGAGATTAAGAATGGTATCTGTGAGCTTGAGGGTGCCTCCGGTCACAGGCGCACCTGTATAGCCGATTGCGGGGTCGCCCTTCGCCAGCAAATAGGCGATGAAGCAAAGCGCTGCCACTCCCAGAATCACGATGCCAATCTTGACAAGGCTCTTCGGGTTGTTCTTGGCACCCACGATAAGACCGATGATGATGCAGCAGAAGATTGCCAGACCAAGCATCGCGTAGGTCCAATAGAGCAGGATGTCCACAGCGTTGCCCTCGAAGCCCCTGGAGAAGCCCCAGATCAGGAGAGCCACGCTGATGACAATCAGCGCTATCATGCCCCATTTGATTATTTTATTGAGTTTCATAATCTAATGGTGTCTAATTTATTTCTTCTCGTTGTATTTGGTCAGAAGGTCGATCAGGCAGATCGAGGAATCCTCCATGTCGATGGTCAGGCCGTCGATCTTGGCGAGGATATAGTTGTAGAACACCTGGAGAATCATGGCGACGATCAAACCGCCCACGGTGGTGATAAGGGCTATCTTCATACCGCCGGCCACAACGTTCGGGGAGATGTCACCTGCTGCCTGGATGGCATCGAAGGCGTTGATCATACCGATAACGGTACCGAGGAATCCGAGGGACGGGGCGATGGCGATGAAGAGGGAAATCCAGCTGAGACCGTTCTCCATCTCGCTCATCTGCACGGAACCGTAGGAAACGACGGTCTTCTCGACCACATCGACACCCTGGTCGTAGCGGAGGAGACCCTGATAGAAGATGGATGCGACGGGACCGCGGGTCTCGCGGCAGACCTTCTTGGCTTCTTCGACACCGCCTTCCTCAAGAGCCTTCTCGACATTGGCGAGGAGCTTCTTGGTGTTGGACTTCGAGAAAGTGAGGTAGAGGATACGCTCGATTGCAAGAGCGAGACCGATGATCAAGCAGATGATGATCAGGGACATAAAGCCTGCACCACCTTCGATGAACTTGGTCTTGAGAGCCTGGTGGAGGGGGACTTCCTCGCCGGTACCGCCAAGAAGATCGGCGGCGCTCATCTCTGCGGGAGCTGTTGCAACTTCCTCAGCGGGGGCGGCTTCGCCGTCCTGTGCGGATGCGGTGTTTGCAGTGAAGGCCATCAAGCCTGCGACTGCCAGAAAAATGAAAAACTTTTTCATAAATTTTAGATGATGTATTAGTTATAAATTAATTTCCTGCGAAATCGGTGCAATTTAGCAAAAAAAATTCATTAGTCAATACCTAATTTGACATTTCGCCACGCAAATCATACTCCAGGTATGCTTTAACGCTTTCATTATCATCGCTGTTGCCCATAAGGAAGAAAAGTTTTCCGAGGGCGCTTTCAGTGGTGATGTCCTTGCCTCCGAGCACTCCTGCGTCCTTCAGGGTCCTTCCGGTGGCATACAGGTCCATGTTCACGAGGCCCCTTATGCACTGCGTGACGTTGTAGAGAATCTTGCCCCGGGCGCCGGCTTCGCGCACTATGTCGATGAACCAGTCGCTGGACGGGGCGTTGCCGCAGCCGTAGGATTCGATGATGACGGCGCGGGTGCGGCTGCCCAGCAGGATGTCTTCCACGACCTGCCGGGTGATGCCGGGGTGGACCTTCAGTATGGACACGCTGGTGTCCAGCTTCGTGTGGATACGGAACGGTCCAGGGGGCGTGCGGCGGATGATGTCGCGGTTGTAGCGTATGTCGATGCCGGCTTCGGCTAGCGGCGGGAGGTTCGGGGAACGGAATGCCTCGAAGCCCGTGGCGTCCACCTTCGTGCAGCGGTTGCCCCTGAGCAGCAGGGAGTTGAAGTAGATGCAGACTTCCGGCACGGTGGGGGAACCGTCGGGCTCGCGCGCGCTAGCGATCTCGACAGCGGAGATGAGGTTCTCCTTGCCGTCGGTGCGGGGGCGGCCTATGGGCAGCTGGCTTCCGGTGAAGATGACGGGTTTGCTGAGGTTCTCCAGCATGAAACTCAGGGCGGAGGCGCTGTAGGCCATGGTGTCGGTGCCGTGGAGCACCACGAATCCGTCGTAGGAGTTGTAGTTGTCCCTTATGATTTCCGCCAGCTTCTGCCACATGGAGGGCTCGATGTCGGATGAGTCGATCAGCGGATCGAAGGTGTAGGAATCTATGCGGAGGGCGAATTTCCTCAGTTCCGGGACTTCTTCCATCAGGCTGCTGAAGTCGAAGGGCCTGAGCGTCTGGTTGCCTGGGTCTTCCTTCATTCCTATCGTGCCTCCGGTGTATATAAGGAGTACGGACGAACTGGGCTGGGTCATATTGCGAATAATTTACGTGCGTTGCGGGTTGTGGCTTCGGCCACTTCTTCTATCGTATGCCCCTTGAGCTCAGCGAGTTTGGCTGCGATAAGGGGCACGTTGGCGCTTTCGTTGCGGGTGCCTCTCAGGGGCGTGGGAGCCAGGTACGGGGCGTCGGTCTCGAGCAGGATGCGGTCCAGGGGGATGCGGAGTATGTCGTTGGCGATGTGGGCTTTCTTGAACGTCAGCACGCCCCCGATGCCGACGTACCATTCGCCGTATCGCTGCATCCTTTCGAACACTTCTGCGCTGGCGCTGAAGGCGTGGAGGTTGCCCCTCAGGTGCATCCCGCGGCATTCTTCCATGACCGCGAAGAAGTCTTCGGTGGCGTCGCGCAGGTGGATGTTGACGGGCAGGTCCCAGTCGCGGGCGAGTTCGAACTGAAGCTTCAGCGCTTCTTTCTGAAGGTCCGCTGTGTCGGCGGAGTAATGGTAGTCGAGACCGATTTCGCCGATGGCTACCGGTCCCTTCTCCCTATAAGGGAGCATCGCGTCGATTTCATCCCGCCAATGCTCGTCCACGTGCCCGGGATAGAGCCCGAGCATAGGGAACACCACGCCGGGATGCCGTTCGCACAAGGCGTAGGACGCCTCCCGCTCGGCGCGGCAGGTGTCGGCCTGTATCATCTGCACCACCCCTGCTGCGACGGCCCTTTCTACTGCTGCATCCTCTTCGCCGGCAAAAGCCTCGTCAGAGAGATGGGTATGCGTGTCGATAAACTCCATAGAATGCAAAGTTAAGCTTTTTTATTATCAATGCAGCAGCGGCGGAGCAAATCCGTGCAGATGTAGCCGTCACTTTCGAGGAGGCAGACGGCGGCGGCCACTTCGCCGGGCGGTATGCCGAGGTCGGCGGAGATTTCGTCGGGGGTGATGCCGCGGCGATCGCGGATCAGGAGGGCGACGCGCACAATCTGCTCCAGCGTGCCCGCATCGGTGCCGGAATATGTTTCACGCAGGCGCTCATCGAGGCTGCGGACCGTGCTTTTCCGGGGCGAGCCGAGGCCCATCTGGGCACCGAGGGCGTCGAGGTCGGTCACGGGCTCGGCCAGTTTCTCCCTTATGAGGCGGTTGCAGCCTGCCGAGCGCACGTCGTCGATGCGCCCCGGGAGGCAATAGAGCTCGCGTCCGTAGCCGGCGGCGAGTCGGGCGGTCATCGTGCCGCCTCCCTGGGCCTTGGATTCCGACAGGATCGTGGCCCCGGAAATCCCGGCGATTATGCGGTTGCGGCGCAGGAAGTTGAACGCCACGGGGGGAGTGCCGGGAGGGAAATCGGTCACGAGGGCGCAGCCGGGCGTGGCGAGCATCTTCTCGGCCACGTGCCGGTGCCGCCAGGGATAGATGCTGTCGATCCCCACGGGAATCACGGCCACCGTGGGCAGTCCGAAGGCGAGGGCGGCAAGGTGCGCCGTGATGTCCACGCCTATGGCGAAGCCGCTGACTATCACCGGTTTGCCCTCGGTGCGGGACAGGGCTCCCACGATTCTTTCCGTCCAGTCCTTCCCGTAGGGGGAGATGTCGCGCGTGCCTACGACGGACACGTAGTTCTTGGGCTCCCACAATTGTTCGGGAGGCACGCTGCTGCGGATATACAGCCCCACCGGGGCGTCTTCGCAGTCGGCAAGAAGGGGAGGGTAGCCGGGCTCGCCGATGAGCACAAAACTACATCCGAAGCTTCGGATGCGCTCCAGTTCTTTTGCTGAAACGTCCAGTTCTTCGCGGCAGATGGCATTACGGTACTTCGACCAGGGCCCGAAGGCCTCGTCGAGGGTCGAGGGGGATTGGGAGAACACGGCTCCGGGGGAGCCGAAGCGGCTGATCAGCCGGCGGGCGGCAGCGGGCTCATAGCCGAAAACCCTGTTGAGGGTGATGCCGCAGATGGTTTCATAGTCTGTCCGGTCCATAGAAGTTTTTCTTTAGTCCGGACAAAGATAAGAAAAAAATCAGATAATCAGCAGGGCGTCGCCGTAGGGGCCGAAGCGGTAGCCCTCCGCAAGGGCCACGTCGTAGGCGTTCATCACCTTGTCGAAGCCACCGAAAGCGGCCTCCATCATCAGCATCGTGGAGCACGGGAGATGGAAATTGGACACGAAGGCGTCGGCGATGCTGAACTCATAGGGCGGGAAGATGAACTTGTTGGTCCAGGTGTCGTTGGGACGGATCTCGTTGTTGGTGGTGACGTAGGTCTCGAGGGCACGGATCACTGTCACGCCCACGGCGCAGATCTTGCCGCCGGCACGCTTGGTGCCGTTGATCTCGTCTGAAGCCTGCTGGCTTATGATCATATGCTCGCTGTCCACGCGGTGCTTCGACAGGTCCTCCACATCCACGCTGCGGAAATGCCCTATGCCCATGTGGACGGTGATGAAGGTCTTCTCTATGTCGTTGAGCACCATCATGTTCATCAGCTCCCTGGAGAAGTGGAGACCGGCCGCCGGAGCGGACACTGCGCCTTCCTTGGACGCGAAGATGGTCTGGAAATCTTCGGCGTCTTTCGCATCCACGTCTTCCTTCACCCATTCGGGGACGGGGGTCTTTCCGAGGGCGAAAAGGGATTCCTTGAATTCTTCATACGGACCGTCGTACAGGAAACGCAGGGTCCTGCCGCGGGAGGTGGTGTTGTCGATTACCTCGGCCACCATGCTTTCGTCTTCCCCGAAATAGAGCTTGTTGCCGATGCGGATCTTGCGGGCGGGCTCCACGATCACGTCCCAGAGGCGCTGCTCCTTGTTGAGCTCACGGAGCAGGAACACCATGATGTCGGCTCCGGTCTTTTCTTTCTTTCCGAAAAGCTTGGCGGGAAAGACCTTTGTGTCGTTGAACACGAAGCGGTCGCCTTTCTTGAAGTATCCGAGTATGTCTTTGAACTGCTTGTGTTCGATTTCGCCGCTGTCCTTATGGAGAACCATAAGCCTGCATTCATCGCGCCAGCGGACAGGTTCCTTCGCTATCCGGTCGGCCGGAAGATCGAAGTTGAATTGAGAAAGTTTCATTTGTTTCCGTATAAAGATGCTTTATATATACGGAACAGCAAGTGAAAAAGTTTCAAATCTTTGCTTCACGGAAAACTTCAAGTATGGAAGGGTAGGTGTTTTTCAGGTAGGGAGGCAGGCTGGACTTGGCCACCCAAGCCGCCTTGCTGATGTCTTCCTCGCGCTGGGGCGTCAGGTCCACCGGGTCGGTGTAGAGCATATCGTACCACCAGGTGTGCTTGAGGTGCCATATTCCGTCCCGCAGGTAGCAGTGGTCGGTCACGCAGATGAGCCCGCGCAGTTCGAGATCCTCCACTCCGGTCTCTTCCTGCACCTCCCGCAGGGCCGTAACTTCAATGTCCTCACCCCTCTCCTGATGCCCCTTCGGCAGGTCCCAGAGGCCGTTCCTGCTGATCAGCAGGTAATCGCCCCTGCGGTTCGACACCAGGCCGCCGGCGGCGTTGACTTCGCGGAATTCGGCGCAGAGACGGCGGTACATACGGCCGGTGTTTTCGGTCGGTATATAGATCCGGCTCAGCGATTCGGAAGCCTTGAACATGCTCACGAGCGTGTGGATGTCGATGCGCTCCCCGATGTGGAATTCTATGGAATTGGGATCGGCGAGCGACTGGTCCGTGGGCTCACATATGATGATGCAGCGTTTCTCGAAATAAATTTTGTGCATACTTTTTGTATATTTGCAAAGTTAACAAAAATACCGATATGACAGCACATTATGAAAGCAAGCACGGCCTGGTGGCCATCCCGGCCGAGCAACTGTATATGGGTTTCACGGACTTGCGGAACTTCACGGGCTACGTGCCCGAGCAGTACCGCGACGCCGTCGAGGCCGATTTCGACACCATGAAATTCACGGCAAAGGGTTTCACGATCGCAGTCAGGGTCGTGGACCGTCAGCCCTACAATTTGATACGCCTGCAGGACGATGACGCGCCCTTCCATTTCAGCATATCCCTCCATTTCGACCAGGCCCCAGGCGGCACCGACTTCTTCATCGAAGTGGACGCCGACCTCAACCTGATGATGAAGGCAATGCTCGGCGGCAAGATCAAGGACGGCCTCGACAAGGCGGTCGACGGCCTGGTGGCGGCTTCTCAGGGCAAGCGCCCCGAATTCCCCGGCGACATCTGATGGACGCGGCCTCCGTGTCAGTGCGCCTGAATCCCTTCAAGGGACTGGACGGCCCCGGCGGCACACCCGTGCCCTGGAGCCCCTACGGGCGTATTCTGGAGAGCCGTCCTCAATTCATCCTGGACCCGCTGATGCACGCTGGCTGCTACTACGTGCAGGATTCGTCAGCAATGTTCGTGGGGCACGTTTTCCGGCGTGAACTGCAGCGCCTGGGCTGCCCGCCGGGCCTTCGCGTGCTGGATCTCTGCGCGGCTCCGGGCGGCAAGACCACCGACCTCGCGGCATCGCTGCGGGAGGCCTGCGGCGACGCCTTCACCCTCGTCTCCAACGAGGTGATGAAGGCCCGCGCTTCCGTGCTCTGCGACAACGTGGCCCTCTGGGGCGACCCGGCGGTCACGGTCACTTCCGTGGATCCTGCCGTTATCGGACGCACGCTGGCGGGCTGGTTCGACATCATCGTGGCCGACGTGCCCTGCAGCGGCGAAGGAATGTTCAGAAAAGACCCCAGGGCCCGGGAAGAATGGAGTCCGGCCGTGGTGGAACTATGCGCCGCCCGCCAGAAACGCATACTTGCCGACGTCTGGCCCGCCCTTCGCGAAGGCGGAATCCTCATCTACTCCACCTGTACCTATGAAGACGCCGAAAACGACTCCAATCTGCGCTGGGCGGCGTCGGAGCTGGGCGGCGAGGTCCTGCCTCCCGAAGAGAGTTTCGGTGCCTGGGGCGTGCGCATCACCGACTGCGGCAACCTGCTGCGCGACGGCGAGGTGCCTGGCGAAGGGCAGTGGGCGGGATCCCTCAGGAAGACGGCGCCCGCCGGGCACTCGCGAGCAGGCATCGAGGCGCTGCGCCCGCTGCGGAGCGGCATCCCCGCACCCGTGGTGAAGGGCAAGGACCTGATTCCCAGCCCCGACGAGGCTCTCGGCATCTTCTTCGACAAATCGAAATACCCCTGCGTGGATGTGGATCTGAACACGGCCCTGCATTTTCTCCACAGGGACTCCCTGTCGCTCCCCGACGCCCCCCGGGGCTTCAATGTGATCACCTACAGGGGGCACCCGCTGGGCTTCGTGAAGAACCTCGGCACCCGCTGCAACAATCTTCACCCGCTCTCGCGCAGGATAATAAAGGATATAGTATGAAACACATTTTTTCAATAGCGGCGCTGCTGCTTTCATGCGCCCTCATGTACGGACAGGACGACCCTGCAGCTTTCAAGAGCCGCTACGAACGGCAGGTGCGCACCGTCGGCGCGGCCGGAGTGGGCGTGGAGACGATACTGGACCGCTGGGAAGCCGCTTTTCCGGACGACCCGGCTATGCTCGAGGGCCGCTACAACTACTTCCTGGCAAAGGCCCGCAGCACGGAAGTGGTGCCGAAAGACGCCTCCAGGTACCTAGGAGCGGAGCCGGTGCTCACCCTGAAAGACAGCACCGGACGGGACGTGTACTACTATCAGGAGGATTTCTACGTGGACTCCCTCTTCGCCCGCTCCCAGACCGCCATCGACAAGGCGATATCGCTGCAGCCCTCCGAACTAGGCTACAGGGTGGACAAGATCACCGCCCTGATGCTCTACGAAAAGGGCAGCCCCGACCTGGCGACGGCCGAACTTCTGAAACTCATTCAGTACAACAAGACGGCCAGGCCGTCCTGGACCTACTACGGGCTCGCCGTGGATGACGATACTTTTGTCGCCACGGTGCAGGAATACTGCTTCAACTTCTTCCGTTTCGCCACCCCCGGATGCTATGAGGCCTTCCGCACCGTGTCCGAAGAAATGCTGAAAATCTATCCGAAGAACACCGACTTCCTCAGCAACGTCGGGTCTTACTGGCTGGTCTATAAACAGAAGCCCCGCCAGGCCCTGAAGTGGTACAACAAAGTCCTGAAAATCAATCCAAAGGACTACACCGCGGCCAAGAACTGCGTCATCCTTGCCCGCAGCGAGAAAAACCCCAAGCTCGAAAAGAAGTACCTGCCGCTGCTGATGGAAGCCAGCGATTCGGAGGCCGAGCGTGCTTCCTGCAGGGCACGGCTGGAGACCCTGGGCAAATAATCAGCGCACCCGCACCGTCGTGGCGGGATCCACCTTGGAAATGAAGAGCGTGGGGATCAGCAGAAGGAGCATGATGGCCCCGAAGGCCACCAGGTCCACCGTCAGCACCAGCGAGGGGTCGAGATGCACCGGCACGAATGAAATGAAGTAATTGGCCGGATTGAGCTTGACGAGGTGCGTGCTCCCCTGGACGAGGCAGAACAGCAGCGCCGCGGCATTGCCGGCAAGCATTCCCAGCAGCACTATTCGCGCCGCCACCCTGAGGAACACTCCTGCTATCGAGCGGTTGCCCATTCCCATTGCCTTGAGCGTGCCTATAGTGGAGATGTGCCTGAACAGAAGTATCAGGAGCCCGGAAATCATATTGAAGCCGGCAACTATCGTCATAAGGAAGATAATCGCGAGCACGTTGAAATCTATCAGGTCCAGCCAGTCGAAAAGCTGGGGGTAGCGTCGCCGTGCCGTGGCCGCCTGCAATATGTCTTCGTCTTCTGAGTGTGCGGTCAGGGATGTCAGGTAGAGCTCGTCTGCCTTGAGCTGCGAGTTGAATTCATAGGTGTAGCGCTCCTTCAGGTCGACTTCCAGCACGCTTGCCTGGCCCTCGGTCCATCCGCAGAGGCGCTGCATGTCGGAAAGGGGCACCAGCACCACAAGGGCGTCGTTGGAATCCATCACGCCCTGGTAGGTCCCGGCCACGGTGAAGCGGCGGGCACGCACCTTGTCTTCGATGAAATAGGTGGTGAAGCGTCCGCCTTCCTTCAGGGCAAGACTCCTGGCAAGCTGCTCGGGGATAATCGCCTGCAGGGAGCAGCTGTCGGGCATCGGGACACCCTTGACCAGCACTCCGCAGATGTCGTTCTCCCCCTTGACTATGCCGGGCTTCCAGATAGCCGGAGTGATTTTTTCCACGCCCTGCACGCTGCGGAGCTGCTCGTAGTAGGAGGGCGTAATCTCTATCGGCTCTTCGCTCCCGCGAAGCTGCACGTCGCCGGAAATATCCGAAATGCCCTGGTGGATTTCCGCCCGGAAGCCTCCGGAAATGGCGAGCGAAAGTATCATCACGAAGAACGACACCGAAATGGCCGCCATCGCGAGCCGGCCCTTGAACCTCAGCTTGCGTGCTATGAATCCTTCGGCTCTCACGGGCAGATCTGTTTGTAGCGTTCGGAGTAGGAGGATACCTGGCGCACGAAAGCTATGGTCTCGCGGCCGTTGAACGTCCCGAGGGAGATGTGGTCGAGCGCGGCGATGGAGTCGTCGCGCATCTGGGGTATCACCGCGGCCACGTTTTCCCATCTGGAAATGTCCATTCCCATATGCCTGGCGTGGCGTATGCAGTCCCGGATGCGTCCGCTGCCGGCGTTGTAGGCCGCCAGGGTGTATTTTATGAGTTCACCCTTGCCTGCGGCTATGCTCTTGTACCGGTCTTCCAGGGCCTGCAGCAGCAGCACGCCGGCCCTGATGTTTTGCTCCGGGTCGAGGTGGTCGGTGCATCCGAATGCCTTGGCGGTGTCGGGAATCAGCTGCATAAGCCCGAAGGCCCCTGCCTGGGAACGCACCTCGATGCGGAACTTGGATTCCTGATACACGAGGGCGGCGAGCAGGTGCCAGTCCCAGCCCAGGGTGTCGGCATAGACCCTCAGCAGCGAATCATAGGGCGATATGAAGGCGGCGCTGTCTCCCTCGAAGGGCTTTGTCACGTTGAAAAACGGCTGTTTCACGCGGCCGTAGGCTTCAGTCCGGCGGAAGGCTTCCAGCCACTCGGAGGCCTTCCGGGCTTCCACCGCCCGCGACGCGCTGAACACCCAGATGCCGCAGCTGTCGGAAGGCATCACCACAAGTGTGGTGTCTGCGGCGAGGCTGTCGGCAAAGGGGAAGGCCACTATGTCGAGGTCTCCGGAACGCAGCGAGTCCAGCACGGACTCCCTGCGCCCTGCAAGGCGTATTGCCGAAGTCCTTCCGGAACCCCTGGCGAAGCGACGGATGAGTTCGTGATTGTAGCCGCAGAGCAGGGGCCCTCCCGGCTCGGAACCGCTCAGGCTGATGGCTCCGCGCAGCGGAGTGCCGTCGTGCCAGGGGTCGCCCCCCGTGCAGGCGCCGGCAGCCAGAAGCAGCAGGGCAATGGCGCAGGACAGGAAGGACAGGCGGCTCATAGGCTAATGGGAAGAGTGGGATTCGTGCTTCTCGGTGCCGAAATAGAAGGGCCAGAAGATGCCCAGTTTGAGTCCGTCGGTGCCGTCGAGGGTGCCGATGTAGTGGTCTGCCGTGAAGTAATCCTTGCGGCGCATCGGCCATCCTTTGCCGAAGTTCTGGTATTTCAGGAAGATGCAGCACTTCTTCCACTGGATGTTGAGGAAGATGTCGAAGTAGGGGCCGTTCTCGTAGAGATTGACGTTCTGGTTGTGGAACACGCCCAGGGCCGGGTTCCACGCGGGAGCGTACCACTGGGTGTTGTAGAACGCGTTCACGCCCACCTGCATTTCCATTACATTGTGGGTGCGGGTCTCGTCGCGCTGCACCACGAACTGCGCGTACCACCTCAGGTTGAGGGCGAGGGTGGGCACAGGCACCACGTCGGGAGCCGAAGAATACTGGAACAGCACGCGGTTGTCGAAGTGCACCGGGCCGGCCACGAATTCCTTGCGCAGCGAGGCGGAAATGATGCTCATCGGGACCTTGTTCTGCTGCACGATTCCGAGCGTGTCGTAGTAGATGTTGTTGGCCAGCAGGCCGTAGCCCAGCTCTGCGCTGAGTTTCCAGCGCGGCACGTCGATGCGCCCGCGTATCTGCGTGGTGGATATCTTGCCGAAGTCGTTCTCCCAGCGGAAATGGTTGGTGTTGACAACCTGCTGGTAGTAGTTGGGGGTGTCGAGCCTGGTCTCGAAATGGGCGCTGACCGACACCGGGCTCCTGCGTGCGCGGCGGAAAGGATAGAAATTGAATCCGGCGTTGGCTTCCACGGACATGTCGCCGAGATTGTAGCCGACCACGTAGAACCTTGCCTTTGCGTCCCAGTTGAAGTATTTGCGGAACTGGCCCTGGGCCCCGGCATAGGCATAGACTGAGTTCTCGATATGGCGCATAGGCCGCACCGATGAACTGTCGAAATAGTGCATCAGCCGGTCTCCGATGCCGACATCCAGCTTGGACACTATGCTTTCGCTGCCCCAGGGCTGCAGGCGCACGAACAGCTTGTTGTCCAGCTTCATAGTGCCGAGGGAGTCGGCGCTGGCATTGCCGAAGTTGAAGACATTGTTGTAGAACGCACGTCCGTCAGCGCTGCTGATGTTGTCGGTGTATTTGCGGGTGTAGGTGGACCACTCGCTGCTGTGGCCTATGAATGCCGTGGTCACGTCACGGTCGAGGCTGTCTGCGACGGCGTCGACCAGGGTGTCGCGTGCCGCAAGGGTGTCGCGGACTGCGAGGGAGTCACGGATCGACGAGGTGTCTCGCCTGTGTTTGAGCTTCTCGATGAATTCGAAGGGGATGCGGTACTGCTGCTCGAGGAACCAGGTGTTCTTGGTAATTCTGGATTGGGCGCCGCTCAGGGCCACCTTGATTTCGCGGGCCTCGACGGTGGTGTCGCGTATCCACATATTGTCCACTATGCCGCCGTTTTCTGCTCGCTCCACCATGTTGTAGATGTAGCCGAAGTGTCCCATGTATCTCTTGCCCAGGTAGTTGAGGCGTGTGGAGAAGGTCTTGTTCTTGGTCTCCTCGCCTTCGAGCATACCGCCTCCGCCGAAGCGGTCGAAGCTGATGGTGAAGTTGAGCTCCGGCAGTATGTTCTGGGTGGTCAGGATGTGGAGGTTGTCGGACTCCTTGGCGTCGCCGGCGAGCAGGGTGCCGAAGTAGGCGAGCTCGGTGTGGGGTGTCTTGGTGTTGTAGTGGGGGATGGTGCGGGGCGAGAACGACCAGGCCTCCTGGGCCTTGTAGAACTCTATGCCCTCATCGCTGGCGCGGTTGAAATAGTTATAGTACTGCAGGGGAGAGCCGGCCACGCCCAGCCAGGTGGCGTTGACGTCTTTCCGCAGGAAGGGGTAGTCGTAGTAGTGGTAGTTGTAGGTGGTGTCAGGCACGGACACGTCGAGACGATGGAAATCGTCGTCCAGCGTCCAGTGGACGATGCGCTTGTACTGCATCGTGTCAGTGAGATAGTAGGTCTCGAGGATACGGGGGGTGTATTCCACGATGGAGTCCTTGATGGCCTGCTTCTCCTCCTTGACCTTCCGCAGGGAGTCCATTTCCTTCAATTTGCCTGGCAGGGCCTGCTCCATGTCGTATTTCTTCCGTTCCTTGCGGCTAAGGGAGTTGTACCAGGCAAGGAACTTGGCCTTGGCGACCGCAGCGGAATCAGCCACGTAGATGGAATCTATCATCCTCCAGTCCAGTGAATCCTGTATGGCGTGCTCGAAATCGATGCGGGCAAGGCTGTCGAGAAGGCGTGCCCGGAGCGTGTCGGCCGAGACTTTCAGCGAATCGGAACTGCGCTGCAGGGAGTCACGCACGATTACGTGGGTCAGCGAATCGATGAGGGCCACGTAGTACTTGTATCGGAATGGATCTGTAAATCGCAGGGAATCAGGCACTTTGATGGTGTCCCTGGCGGTCAGGTGCGGAAGGGTGTCGAGCACGGCGGTGCTGTCTTCTGCCGAAAGGTCCAGCAGGCTGTCCGCAATCTGCACGGCATCGAAACTGCCCACGCGCCTGAGCTTGTAGGCGTCGGGGGTATAGACCACCGTGTCGAACACGGGGAGCGGTTCCGGGATATGGCGGTGCACGATTTCCTTGCCGCCGAAGCCGAAAGCCCCGGCGACTGCCGTGACCATCACGGCAGCAGGGAACCATATCCTGGAGAACACATTCATGTCTTATTCAAAAAGCTTTGCAAGTGCGTTTTGAAGCCCTTCCTCGCCCAGGAAGCGCTCTGCTATGGTGCCGTCCGGGGCGATCAGGATGAGGGTCGGGATGCCTTCCACGCCATAGTTTTCGGTGGCCGAGTGGTCGGAGGTGAAGATTATGTCCCAGTCCATCTCCTTTTCCTTTGCGCAGGCGAGGCCCTTCGCGGGATCGCTTTCCCACACGTTCACGCCCACGATACGGAGGCCTTTCGAGGAGTATAACTCCTTGTAATCACGCAGTTTGGATATTGCCTGCATGCAAGGACCGCACCACGATGCCCAGAAGTCCACAAGGACGTACTGGCCCTTGCCGGCGAATTCCGAAAGGGCCACGGGAGAGCCGTCTGCCCTGGTGCCGGTCACGTCGATGAACCGGGCTCCCGGGGCGGTGGCGGAGGCAGCGCGCTTCTGTTTCATGATGCGCTGGACGTCTTCGTCGTCACGGATGAACTCCGCGGCCTGCGGGAGCAGTTCCTCCAGCCCGGCTGCGTCCATGTCGGAGCACATGTTCATAAATGCCTGCAAGCCGAGGGCGTCGTCGGTGTGGGCAAGGAAAGTCTCGCGGCTGTAGTCGTTGATCTTGGCCGTGCGGGCGCGGATGATCGAGTCGGCTGCTTCATAGGAGCCGCCCATCGTGAGCGAGCCTATGTTGGTCTCGTGCTCATAATAGATGTCGGACACTTTCTCCACGAAGTCGTTGATAGCGTCCGTGAGGGGGCTGCCGGTGACGGTGGCGGGATAGTCGAGATCTATCGTAATCTGCTCTGCGTCAGGCACGAATGATGCGAGGAAGCGGTCGTCGTAGCGGTCGCGCCCGGGGAAACGGAGCATGGCGACCAGCTGACGGGTCTTGTCGATCTCGCCCTTGAAGGTGAACGTGCCTTTCTGGGAGACGGCGCATGAGTCTATCGGGCCGTCTTCGCCTATCAGGTACACGAGGCTTCCGGGCTGGAATGCGAGGGAGTCGGTCACGTTGCCGCGCACGGTGAAACGCTGCTCACCGGATGTGCATGAGCATATCAGCGCGGCGATTGCGGCCAAAGCCAGGATTTTAGTCTGCATCGGAGTCGAAAATTGAAGGTACGGTGTCCATGTTGCCTTCGGGCTTGCTGAGCGTTATCTTCCTGAATACAAGCAGGCAGAGGACAGTCAGCAGGGCGCAGGCAGCCACCAGTACCCAGTAGGTGGGTGAAGGAATGACCTCGCTCCAGCTTTCCATGTCTTTCAGGGAGTCGATGTGCCCCATTATCAGCGCGAAAGTGTTGTTGACGAAGTGCATCAGCATGGTCAGCTTCAGGGAACCGGTCTTGTAGTACACGTAGCCGAAGAGGCACCCCAGGATGAAGGCGGGAATGGCCTGCCAGGGGTTGAGGTGGATCACGGCGAAGAAGAGGGCTGATACGGCGATGGCCACGGCCGGCCTGACTTTGTTGGAAAGCAGTCCGCGTAGCACCATGCCACGGCAGAGCCACTCTTCGCAAATGGGGGCAAAGATGCTCACCATCAGGAAGTTGAGCCACACGTTGCCGCTGGTCAGGCTCTCGAGCGCCTGCTTGAGGAGCTCAGGCATCGGAGGCAGCAGGTTGGTCAGCGGTTCGGTGGCAAATCCGGCCGCGAGCGTCATCAGGGTGACGATCAGTGCGCAGAGTACGCCGCCGACGGGGGAGAAATTGTTGCTGTCCAGCTTCACGCCGTAATGCTCCATCGAAAGGGACGCGCTCCTGACCCCGGCGTAGATCATCGGAGGGATGAACATGATGGGGTAGCTGAGCAGGTTGCCGTAGACTGCGCCGCTCTGGGCTCCAAGCACAGCCGTGCAGATAATCATCACTATGCTGCCGGCCACGCCTCCGGCGAGGAGCCACAGCAGCAGCGTGAACATGCCCCCGAAACCGGGAATGTACCAGCTGAACTTGTCCAGGAATTTATAGTTGCCGCGCTTTGCCATATCAATAGAGGGGGGAAGGATAGATGCCGTCGGAGACGAGCTCGGCGAACTTCGCCACCACGCCCGGGCGGTCTTCCTTGAAGGTCACGCCGAACCAGCGGGAAGGGGTGGACAGGACATCGCACGCTGCGCTGCCTTCGTGGATCATGCGGTCAACTGCATAGGGGATGTAGAATTCTTTCTTGGGCTCGTCGATGTTCTCTTCGAGGAACTGGGCGAAGAAAGTTTCGCTCTTGCCGAAATAGTCGGGGGTGAAGCACCACATGTTCATTGAGCAGAGGTCTTTGCCGCGAAGCTCCACGCGCTCGCCGGAGGCGGAATTGTCGCCGCGGAGCACACCGTCCGGCTCGATCAGCACGTTGTGGTGCTCGACTACCGTGGTCAGGTGACCCTCTTCATCGTAGTGGCAGATGCCCCTGGACACGCCGCCGGACTCGCTGAGGGTGTTGTCGATTTCGAAACCGACTATGGCATAGACGCCGCTGCCGCCTTCATGGGCCCGGCACCAGTCGCCTGCGATGCGGAATGAATCGCGGCCGTAGAAGTCGTCGCCGTTGATCACGACGAAGGGCTCGTGGATGATGTCCTTTGCCATCAGCACCGCGTGTGCCGTGCCCCAGGGCTTCTGCCTCTCGGGGTTGAGGGTGAAGCGGGCGGGGATCTTGTTGAGCTCCTGGGTCACGAATTCGAACTGCAGGGGAGTGCCGTCGTTGCACTTGACGCTGCTGTATTTCTGTTTCACGATGTCGCGGAACTGCTCGAGGAAGTATTCACGCACGATGTATACGACCTTGCCGAATCCGGCGTGCACCGCGTCGTAGATGGAATAATCTATGATGGTCTCTCCGGAAGGACCGAGGCCGTCCATTTGTTTCAATCCGCCATAGCGGCTGCCCATGCCGGCAGCAAGTACCAAAAGTGTAGGTTTCATAAAAAATATTTCTTTTTAATCCGCAAATTTAACTATTTTTGTGATTATGGGAAAATTTAAGGATATATGGGATAAGGAAAAAGACGGGAACCGCGCCCAGCAGCGCTCTTTCCTGCGGTTCGCCATCGTCGTGACGGCGCTGTTCGTGCTCTTCCTTTTCATCAAGAAAGACAGCGTGGTGCGCTGGGTGCAGGCCGGTTTCACCATCCGGAGCCAGGAGCGCCGCATCGAGGAGCTGAAGCGCGACAACGAGCGCCTGGATGCAAAGATGAAGATGCTGACCACATCCAAAGATTCCCTTGAACAATTCGCCCGCGAGGAGTTCGGCTTTGCCGAGCCCGGCGACGACGTCTATATCGAAGAATAATATGCTGATAGTGATAGAGGGCCTGGACGGCGCAGGAAAGTCCACGCAGGTCAGGCTGATGAAAGAATATCTCGGACGGGTCTGCCCGTCTCTGAAATACATCCATTTCCCCCGCTACGACGCTCCCGTCTATGGCGGCCTGATAGGTAAATTCCTGCGTGGCGGCTTCGGGGAAATCGACAAGGTGCATCCCCAGCTGGTGGCCCTGCTGTTCGCCGAAGACCGGCACGGCGCGGGCCCCGAACTGCGCAGCGCGCTCTCTTCAGGCTCGACCGTGCTGCTGGACCGCTACGTCTATTCCAACGTGGCCTACCAGTGCGCCAAAATGCATGATCCCGATGATGCCGAAGACCTCAGGGAGTGGATACTCAACACCGAGTACGGCCATTTCGACCTGCCCCGTCCTGACCTGAACATTTTCCTGGACGTGCCCATCGGTTTTGTGGAGGAGAGTCTGTCGCGGCAGCGTGCCGGCTCAGACCGCGGCTACCTGCAGGGCGGCCACGACATCCATGAAGCAGACCTTGAGTTCCAGAAGCGGGTGCGCTCGTTCTACCTGCGCCAGGCATCCCTGGACTCTTCTTTCGTCGTAGTGGACTGCTCCGGACCCGACGGGAAGATGCTTCCGCCGGACGATATTTTTGCCAAGCTCAAAGAGGTGTATGAAAAGCATTAAGCGCATCTGTGCAGTCATTGTGGGGCTGGTGCTTCTGGTGGCCGGCCTGCTGAAGCTGATGGACCCCGTGGGCGCCGGACTGGTGGCTTCCGAATATCTGAAATTCCTCGGCCTGGACTTCCTGGAGCCCGCGTCCCGGTTCTTCGGGGTAGCAATGGCCCTGCTCGAGGCTGTGCTCGGCGCCGCCCTCATCACCGGGGTCTGGCCCCGTCTGATGGCTCTGGGCTCCGGCATATTGATCGGGGGATTCACCCTGCTGACCCTTGCCCTGTGGATAGTCAATCCTCCGATGGACTGCGGCTGCTTCGGGGAGGCCATCCACCTGACGCATCTGCAGACACTGCTGAAGAACGTGGTGCTGTGCGTGCTTTGGATTGCCGCATTCATTCCTTTCAGAAGCATACGCAAGCCCCTGAAAGTGAAGTATGTTTCCTTTGCCATATCGGTGCTGTCCGTCATCTTGTTCACGATTTATTCGATAATCAGCATCCCGGCCATGGATTTCACTTCCTTCAAGCCCGGCGCCATGCTGATGCAGGCGCAGAAGACCCCTTCGGAGGATTCGCCCCTGTTGTCTTTCTGCGACAAGGATGGCGAGTATTGCGATGAGCTGCTTGCCGGGGGCTCGTGGATGGTGGTTTCCGTATATGACCGGGAAGAGCTCTCAGCCGCTGATGAGGCCGAGATAGCCGGGTTCTGCGCCGGTTTCAACGGCTCTGTCCGCCCGCTGGTGCTGCTTTCCGGCGGCAGAATCGACGGCATCGAACCGTATACGTCCGACCGCCGCACCCTGATGACGCTCAACCGCTCCAACGGCGGAGCCACGCTGATTTCTTCCGGCACCGTCATAACCAAGTGGCCCAGGCGCTCTTATCCTTCTCCTGAGGCCGTGGAGGAAATCCTGGCACAGGATCCGGTGGAGGCGGTCATGCAGGAAAACGCCCCGAAGCGTATGAAGCTTCAGGGCTTTCTCCTGTATCTGTTTGCAGTGTTGCTGCTGCTTTAGAGTATCCTGATCTCGTAGGGGAGGCGCGCCAGTATCTTGGCGCTCTTAAGCTGTTTTGCCATCCTCACGGTGAAGTCTTCCTGGTTGCTGTTCAGGGAGCTCATCATCGACTCCATCACGGTGGGCACCGCAGGGTAGCCCTTGACCGACCAGTTGGCAAGGTCGGGGTCGTCGGCAAGGGTGGCGGCGTAGGCGATTGCGTCTTCAAGCGTGCCGATTTCGTCGGCCAGGCGGATTCCGATGGCGTCGGAGCCGGTCCACACGCGGCCCTGTCCGATGGCATCCACCTGCTCCTTTTCTATTTCGCGGCCTTCGGATACGATGGTCGTGAAGCGGTCGTAGATATCTTCGATGGAGCGCTGGATGAAGGCGTATTCAGCGCCGTCGAACGGACGGGTCAGGGACATCATGTCGCCGTGTTTGTTGGACGAAACGGTCTCCACGCCCACGTGGAGCACGTCCGATGCGGTCTTGCTGAATTCGGGTATCATTCCGAACACGCCGATCGAGCCGGTGAGGGTCACGGCGTCGGTGTAGATCTTCTCGCAGTTGTTGGATATCCAGTAGCCACCGGATGCCGCATATCCGCCGTAGGAAGCCACCAAGGGCTTTTCAGCCTTGAGGCGGTCGAGTTCGGCCTTGATTTTTTCGGAGGCCAGCACGCTGCCGCCGGGGGAATTGACGCGCAGGACCACGGCCTTGACGCTCCTGTCTTCGCGCACGCTCTCGATGACCGAGGCGAACCTGTCGCCTGCCACCTGGTCGAGGGCGCTTCCGTCCACGATCTCACCGTCGGCGTAGATGACGGCTATCTTTTGGGAAGCCTTGCCGGGGAGGGCCTTGCTGTGGGCATAGTCTGCGAAGGGAATCATCGTGACCTGCTTGTATTTGTCCACTACCGCGAGCACTGCAAGCTGGTCCTCAAGTGCCTTGCGGTCAAGCAGTTCGTCCACGAGCCCGCAGTCCACGAAGTCCTGGGGGAGGCAGAGTTTGAGGCCGTCCACGGCTTCGTTGAGTTTCCCGGTGGTGATGCCGCGGCTTTCCGCAATCTCGGCGGAAATGGCCTTCCACATGGAGTTCACCATGACCTGGTACTGCTCGCGATTCTCGGGGCTGGCGCTGTTGCGGGTGAACATCTCGCCTGCGGATTTGTATTTGCCGTGGCGTATGAGCTGCACGTTCACACCCAGTTTCTTGAGCAGGTCGCCCAGGAAGAACATCTGGGAACTGATTCCGGACACGGAAGTGTTGGCGCCGCCGTGGGGAGTCATATAGACCTTGTCGGCCACGGAGGCGAGGTAGTAGGATCCGGTGGAAGGCGCTTCCATGTAGGCGATCACCGCTTTGCCGCTGGATTTGCGGAAATTTGCAAGGGCCTTGCGGAACTCCTCTACGTTGGCTATGCCGGAAAGCATTCCGTCGGTCTTGAGGTAGATATACTTGATTCCGGGGTCTTCAGCTGCGCAGTTGACGGCCCTGACGGCATCCCAGATGCCTATGGTCTCTACGGCCTGTCCCTGGGCCTGAATCATCTGGATGGGATCGGCCTCGCGGGTCTGCTCCCCGATGATGATTCTGGACATGTCGATCCTGAGCACTCCTTCGGCTGGAACGGCAGGGGTGCCGGAGCCGGCCAGGCCGGCGAATACCGCAAATACGAGTGCATTGAGCAGAAGTATGCCGCATATCACGGCAAGTACCATTTTCAGAAAATTCTTCATTTCGGACGTAATTATTTGTGCAAAAGTAAGTAAATTTGCGGAATTATGATACAGAAACCGTCAATACCCAAGGGCACCCGTGATTTCGGCCAGCGCGAAATGGCCGCCCGCAACTATATTTTCGACACCGTGCGTTCGGTGTTCAAGTCTTTCGGCTATTCCCAGATCGAGACTCCGGCAATGGAGAACCTCGGCACCCTGCTCGGAAAATATGGCGAGGAAGGGGATAAGTTGTTGTACCGCATCCTGAATTCTGGCGATGCGTTCGGCGCCGTGGATTTCGAAAAACCCCTTGCTCCGCAGGTCTGCGAGAAGGGACTCCGTTATGACCTGACGGTGCCTTTTGCGCGCTACGTCGTGCAGCACCAGGGCGAGATTTCCTTCCCTTTCAAGCGTTTCCAGATCCAGCCCGTCTGGCGTGCGGACCGTCCGCAGAAGGGCAGGTACCGCGAGTTCTATCAGTGCGATGTGGATGCAATCGGTTCGAAATCACTGCTTTGCGAGCTTGAGCTCGTGCAGATTGTGGCGCGCGTGTTCGAACTGCTCGACCTGCGTGTGTGTATGAAGATCAACAACCGCAAGGTCCTCAGCGGCCTGGCCGAAGTCTGCGGCTTCCCGGACAAGGTTGTGGATATCACCGTAGCCATCGACAAGCTGGACAAGATAGGGCTTGAGGCCGTGGAAGAGGAGCTTCTGGAAAAGGGCTTGACGGCGGAGGCAGTGGAGATCCTGCGCCCTGTGCTTCTGCTGGAGGGCTCGTTCGAAGAGAAGCTGGCGGTGATGCGTTCGCTGATGGGCGCTTCCGCCGAGGGGCAGCGCGGCCTGGACGAGCTTGAAGAGCTGTTCGGCCTGATCAGGTCGGCGGGCGTCGTTATGCCTTGCGAAATGGATCTTTCGCTTGCACGCGGGCTCAATTACTACACCGGCGCCATCTTCGAGGTGAAGGCTCTCGACTGGCAGATCGGCTCCATCTGCGGAGGCGGCCGTTACGACAACCTCACGGGCATTTTCGGCCTTCCGGACATGTCCGGCGTGGGCGTGTCTTTCGGAGCGGACCGCATCTACGACGTGCTGACCGGCCTTGGGAAGTTCCCGGACGACATCTCCTCGGGAGCCGACCTTCTGTTCGCCAATATGGGCCGCGCCGAGCTGGACTACGTGCTTCCGATTGCCTCCGCGCTGCGTGGCGCCGGGCTCTCCGTGGAAGTGTATCCCGACGCTGCCAAGCTCAAGAAACAGTTCGACTATTGTGACCGCAAGGGCATGCGTTTCCTGTCGGTGTGCGGAGAGAATGAAGTGGCGTCCGGCACCGTCCAGATCAAGAATCTCGCCACCGGGGAGCAGGTGAGCTTCGGCGTGGAGGATATCGACGGGATGGCGGCCTTTGTGCGGGGCTAGCCTTTGAAGGCGAGGATTGCGTTCACGGCTTCCTCCCGCTCGTCGGTCAGGGTCAGCAGCAGGTTCTGATAGCGTCCACCGGCCATGAGGGTCTCCAGCATGGAGTAGACGGGGATTTCTTCACCCCAGAATTTCCGCCCGAGGAACACCATCGGGCTGGACAGGCCTACAGTCTTGTAATGGTTCTGTGCGGCGTCCTGGAAGATTTCCTGAAGGGTGCCGGCGGAGCCGGGGGAATAGATGATTCCGCCTTTGGCTATGGTCAGCAATATGTCTTCCCGCATGCTGTTCTGGAAGTATTTGGCGATGTCCGTGGCAAGGGGAGTGGAGGGCTCGTGGCCGTAGAACCAGGTGGGGATGCCGAGGCTGCGGAACCTTTTCTGGGGGAATCGTTCGCGCACCTTGAATGCCGAACTCAGCCAGCCTGAGTCGCGGAAGGTGGGTGAGGGCTCGAGCATCCTGAGGGCTTCATCCATTTCTGCCTCAGGCCTGCCTGCCATCCAGGCGCCAAGGTGGGTGGCCTCCATCGCGCCGGGACCACCTCCGGAGGCCATCAGCTTGCCTTTTTCGGTGAGGTCCTTGCTGATCAGCGCTATTTTGCGGTACTCCGGATCTGTGCGCCTGAGGGCGTGGCCGCCCATGATGGCTACGACCTGAGTGGCGCTGAAGCGGCTGAGATAATCGGCGAGAGAGTCTTCGATGGCGCGGTCGTGGAGGGACCGGCCGAGCGTTTCGCGGATTTCGTTGCACTGTTTGCCCTTTCGGGTATAGTGGTCGTAGATCTGGGTGTCGCGGCAGGTTGCGAATGTCTCCGGCTTGTCCGGGTCGAAGCCTTCGTAAAGCTCTTCGGCGGTGTAGAGGCTCCCCCGGAATGTGCTGTAGGGGAGGCCCAGGCGGGGAAACTGGAGATTCGTGGAGTCCAGCAATTCCTGCATCTCACGAGGGATGGTGCACCCGAAAAAGAAGCAGTCGCTCCATTTATGCCCGGCAGCAACATACTGCGGAACTTCGTTGAAATCAATGTATTGGAATACATAGTGGGATATACGCCCCTTCCCGTCAGGCCCGGGAAGACTGTCGATGGAATTGATTTCCTTGTAAGAAATGCCGGTCATAAACGAATGTCTGTGTTTTGGACAAATATAGCTTAAATTTTGCAGTTTCAAAAAAAGTGCGTATATTTGCAGTCCACATCGCGGGGTAGAGCAGTCGGTAGCTCGTCGGGCTCATAACCCGGAGGTCGCAGGTTCGAGTCCTGCCTCCGCTACGCAAGCAAGAAAGTCAGCCAGTTACGGCTGACTTGCTTCGTTTTTCCCCGCCGGTGACGATACCCTGCAAAGTCTGTGGACCGGTATAAGCAAATTCAGCTTAAAATGCTTATACTCTGCCACTTTCGTGGACCGGTATGGTCGCTCGGCGGCCCTTCTTCTTCGGCTTGTACTTGGCTACTTGAGACCGAAACAATGCGTAAGGTTAAAGTTTGTAATACTTTTTTCATATCTTTGCACAGATATGTCAAGGCAGGAATGCATACAGGGCTTTTCGGACGGCATCTTCTGGGATGTCGACAAGTATCATATCGATTTGGACCTGCATGCTCCCTATGTTGTTCAGCGGGTCTTGGAATATGGGCAGATAGGCGATTGGAAAACTCTTCTGGCCTATTATGGCCTGGATGAAATCGTGAACATTTCCAAAAACCTCCGTTCGCTGGAACCCCGCGCACTTGCGTTCATCAGTACTATCTCACGCACCCCTCAAGAGCAGTTCCGATGCTACAATACCAGACAATCGAACCCGGAACACTGCAACTTCTGAAGTCTCTGCAGTCCATGCCGATGTTTCAGGACCTCCGTCTTGTCGGTGGAACAGCCCTGGCGCTTCAACTTGGACACAGGAAATCAATTGACCTGGATTTCTTTGGAACGATTGAGGCCGATTCGCTGGAGATCCGGGAAGCCTTGGATGAATCCCACGTGGTCAGCATAGTTAAGGAATCTAAGAATATCCACATCTATATGGTTGACGGTGTCAAGGTTGATATCGTCAACTACCGGTATACATGGATTGACGAGCCTGTCATTGATTCCGAATTAACTCTTGCGAGTATCAAGGACATTGCTGCGATGAAAATAGCGGCTGTCATTGGCAGAGGAACGAAGAAGGATTTCATCGACATTGACATCCTACTGCGCTCTTTCTCATTGCAGGAACTCCTGGATCTTTACATGCAGAAGTATCCGGACGGATCCCTGTTTATCGCGATGAAAAGTCTGACGTACTTCAAGGACGCTGAATCCGACCCCATGCCCTTCATGTTTGAGGACACTGATTGGGATGATGTTAAAGCACGGATTCGTGAGGCTGTCATTCAACTTTGATTTTAATATATCGCGAGATTTTTTCAAACATCAGCAGATCTTCAAAAAAGTTCGAGGATTTACCTGTGTAGTCTACTAAACAAGGACATTTTTTCGGAAGTGTCCTTTTTTCGTGTCTACACCACTATAGGAGCCTCTTTTGAGTTCGAAATCTATTAGAAAGTGTTATATTTGCACGTGTAAATGTAACCTGATGAAACACATCATTCTTCCCTTGTTCTCACTTATTGTTTTAAGTAATTGTTGTATGCCTACAAAACCGATAATTCAGAAAGTGCATTTCGATAATGCCGATATCATTTTCGTGGACCCGTGTTATTTTGCAAAGGATGATGGCGTATGGGAAGAGTATTGTGAGGACTTCGCCCGAAACAAAAGCCTTGACAAATTGGGCTGCGAACAGAGACTTTGCATCAGTGTCGGGGATGTCTCTCCCGATGTTTTGGTTAATGAAAACGACGGCTCAGTGCTCGGCAGCATCTGTACGGACAGCTATGTCCTCGGTTGTTTCAAGTTAGAAGATGTATTAGAGTATAATCCTGAATATGCTGAGGAT
>CACZMF010000015.1 GCA_902782225.1 uncultured Bacteroidia bacterium
GCCCGCCAGACGCCCTCCTTGCCATCATTCCCGGCCACCATCCCAAGCCACCAGTCGGCATCCGCTTCGGTGTAAGGATACGGTAGCCGGTCCGACAGGAAAGTTCTGTCCACGGCATTGCACAGCGCCATCAGCGCCGGCTTGTCGGCGGGTGTCCAGGTATGAAGGGTAATAATCATCAGTGTTCAGATCGAGAAATCTGAATTTACTTTTACTGTCATTCTGAACGTAGTGAAGAATCTTTTTGGTCAGCCTCACAAAATTTTTTGCTATATTTGTGTGGTTAATTAGTAGTGTTTTATGAAAGAAAAATGGGCTTATACCCTTCCTGAATGCACTGTGGTGACAGTGGCGCAGGAGAATGTGATATGTGCAAGCGGGGACCCTCAGCAAACCGGGAACCGCAGTGATTATTCTTATGGCGGCAACTGGGGCATGATTGGTTCTGACGATTAAAACGGGGGTAAAATGATGAGAAACACAACCTTGTTGTGCTGCTTGGCAGCAGTCATTACTGTATCTTTATTCACTTCCGTTTATACCATGACGGTCAAGGCCGGGAAAGTCGCGACCAAGGCTTTGGCTTTGGGGGAACACTCTTCCATTTCGGCCACATGGACAGAGGGCGACATCATTGAGGTATGGACCGCAGACGGAACGACAACCAAGTACGGTACCCTTACTGCGGAAAGTGGCGGCACTGCCAGCACCACCTTCACGGGTGAGCTGGACGCAGCCCCCCAAAACGGAGAAGAGCTACTTCTTAAATACGGGAGCCCCGATTACGCCTCTCAGGATGGAACGCTGACAGGGAATGCAAAGAGCATCGACAAAATCTGCGATTATGCGCTTGCCACTGTTACCGCGACTGTAAGCGGAACGACGGTTATCACCACTGATGCCGACTTTGTGAGCCAGCAGGCCATTGTTCGCCTCCAGCTGTACCGTAAAAATGACGGAGCTGCTCTTGTCGCGGAAAAAATCATCTTGCAATTTGGAGAGACAACCTGTACTATCACCCCCTCCTCTCCCACAGACTTTTATTATGTGGCCATCCCATGTGGCGACGACGCCAACGTCTGGACAGACTTCGCCATCAGCGCTTCTGAAGAAGGTACAGCCGCCTGGTATGAGATGAACGCTTCGATGCGTCTGGTAAGGGGAAAGTACTTTACTGCGCAGGCGTCACCTGCTCAGCTTACTCTCTCACGCATCAAGAGCCGGATCAACAAGGGCACAGACTGCCGTAAATATGTGGGATGGGAAGTGTATCCCAACGGAAACATCGCTCCGAAAGGCGAGAATCCGGAAGCCAGGATCGGATACATAGCCTATGTCTCCTCCAGCGCGGTTGATCACGACTTCCCGGACAGCCGGATTTTTGTCCTGGCGTCATCGGATGTTTCCTACGGAGGAACCGACAATTTTATCTGGGGGCATAGTGGTGTTTATCGGAATATAGCGGTAGGTTGTCATAATATAAATATAAATCCTTATGATTATCCTTATTATCCTTATAACGACGATTATGGATACGACAATACCAATATTCTTCAGGATTATGGTTTTGACGCGCATCCGGCTGCCCATGTCGCTTGGAACTATGGTGCCGAGCGGCCTGAAGGCGCCAGCCACTGGTTCTTGCCGGCTTGTATGCAGTTCATGCGCTTGGTGGGAGGGGAGGGCACCTCTATCACCAACAAATATGATTTTTTCGACAAAATGGACTTTAACTTGAAGCACGATTACCTTCATAATGATGATGGTTACTGGACAAGTTCAGAATCTGTCTCTGATAATCCCACTTACTGGGGTTATGCTTTCTATTTATCTACATCTACATCTATATACTGGGATGTTTATGAGGGACCTGGGGATCAAACATCGGCAAATCGCTTTGTGCGTGCTGCGTTTGTGTACTAGACTGCAGTTCCATTGAAACCTCGGCGCTCCGCTATGAGGCCACTCTCTACTCCGACGCACCGGAAGCCGACTACGAGACAGCTCCCAGGCGGCTTCGCACTATCGCTACGGAGCGATCCAGCCCGTCTCGGTGACGCTCCAGCCCGCTAGGATTCCGAAGCCTCCTTCGACATTGGAAAAAGGTATTGCCATTGGGGCGAGGCCCATTTCGGTAAACTCGTTGCCGCTCAGGGCTTCCCGCGACTTTACATAGCGGAAAAACTCTTCCGACAGGCTGTAGATGCGTATTTTATGCCTGTAGGACGCTCCGTCAGGCGTTTCTTCCTCCTCGTCTTCTTCCCGTTCGTCCTTGAACTTGAATGTCATATCGAAGCGTCCGTCCTTTGTGGAGTATTTGTCCGGCCAGGCTTCGATGTTGAGGTCTGTCATTTTCTTGTATGAAAGATACTTGCCGTTGAATCCTATTGTGGCATAGGGCGCGTCGGTGGAAATCCTGCCTCCGAGAGGCTGCATTTTCTTGTGGTACGGCGCAATCGCAGATTGGCTCGTTTCGCCTTCCAGGGTCTTTTCTTCAAGTACCTGGACTCCGTAGAAGTCACGCGTGGCCGGATCGTCCGGGAAAGACAATTTCAGGGATTCCAGGCCGTTTTTCACCTTCGTTTCCGCATTGATATCTTCCACGGAGCGCGGAATGACGGTAGAGGCTTTCACGGGGGGTATCCCTTCTGCGGAAGCGCGTATTTCCACGACATCTCCGGGAAGCATCTCCCCGGTCACGAACCAGCACCCGGCAGGCACTGAGCCGAGGCCGTAGTAGGCGTGGGAGACTTCTTTGGGCGTCCCGTTGACGGTAAAACTTATGTCTGCGGACTCCAGAAACGGCAGACTCTTGACCGGCTCTCCGACGGGCAGGCCCTTGAACAACTGCACCACGGTGGTGTCGGACGCTCCGGGGAAGCACATAAGCATCAGTCTTGGCTCGGTGGCCACGATAATGTCAACCGGCTTCCGGCAGGAGCCGAGCAGCGGGAGGACGGCGAGCAGTGTGTATAGTATTCTTGATGTTTTCATATTAGAATTTTAGACAGTAACTGAATGAGGGGATAATAGGTATCATTGAAGACTGCATACCCTGGAATTCCACATATCCGGGGTTGTAGTTGAAGCGGTTCAGGTCAAATCCGTTTACGGTCATAGAGACAAACAGCGGATTCAGGCGGCAATAGACATTGTAGATGCTGAAGTTCCACACATATTCGTGGCCGCGGCGGGTCTTGCCGTGCAGGTTGGCGCCAATGTCCATCCTGTGGTAGTCCGGTATCTGGGCGCAGTTCGGCTCGGTGAAGCAAAACTCCGGTCTCAGTGAGCCGATGTAGGCGCCTTGCACGAGATGGGATGGAAGGGTCATCCTGTTGCCGCTGTGGTAGTTCCAGGCGCAGTAGAGCTCCCATTTGCCGTTGACGCGCCAGTTGGCCTGGACGGTGATTTTGTGGCGGTTGTCGTTGCGGTCGGGATACCACTCCGGCCAATAATCCCCGAAGAAGCGCTCGCTCTTGGAGAGAGTATAGTAAGCGTTGACCTGGAGGGACTTGGTCTCATATCCTAAATCCAGCTCCATTCCGTAGGAGCGTCCTTTTCCGAGGCGGAAATGCCTCCTGCTTTCGTCAAGTCTGGGGAAGATGGAGTTGGATTCTTTGTAGTCCACCAGGTTGTCCATCGTCTTGTACCACCCTTCAACGGTCACGTGGAGATTATAGGGAAGTTTGGCGTACAGGCCTGCGGCGAGCTGACCCGAGCGCAAGGGAGGGAATCCGCCCCCGGAAGGAAGCCAGCAGTCGGTGGGCAGATCCAGGTAGGTTGCCGACAGACGGTGGGCAAACTGGCTCATAACGGAATAAGAGGCTTTGAAATCAAGTCCGGGAAGGCACTGTATCTTGACGGCAAGCCTCGGCTCCAGGGAGTTCCAGAAGCCGTCGGAAGTGAAATACATCGTGTTCCTCAGGCCGGCATTCGCCCTTAGCCAGTCCGTGATTCTCATCTCGTCCTCCGCGTAGAGGCTGATTTCACCGCCTGCTACCCGCACGGAATCATTCTGCGAGAATGCATACATCCTCTTTTCTTCGTATTCGTCGTAGTCCGAGAAAGAGTAGTCGGGACGGAACGAGTGCATTATCCCGCTTCCACCGAAACGCAGCTTGTGACCGTCTTTAGGCTTCCAGTTGCCGTCAAATGATAATCCTATATCGTCGAGGACTCCGTGGTCGGACAGGTCCTGGGCCGCTGAAAACGCTTTCTTTTTCTCTTCCCCGGAGAGGTCATAACCGCTGTAATCAAGTAAGAAACCTATCCTGGAACGGTTGCCGGCCCAGTAACCCAGCAGCCTGAAGTCCATATCTGGAGACAGGCTTTTCTGCCAGTTCAGGGATGCGAGCGTATTGCCCCAGTTCAGACCCTGCTTTCTGGTTTCTTCGGTGCGGAAGCTGTCCTCAGACGATGTGTTTATGACGTCCCACCGGAAGTCGTCGTTGCCAAGATAGAAGTTGGCGGTAATCTTGCTTTCAGGAGAAAACTTATGTACTACTTTGGCGTTGAAGTCAGTGAAAGAGTAAAGCGCCATCATTGAGGATTCATCGGTCCTGTCTCCGTAGTAGTATTTATCGGCCGTAGCATTTCTTATCGAGAAGATGGGAAACAGCAGGGCGTCGGCCCAGGAGCGGCGAAGGGCCACGTTGAAAGAAGTTTTTTCTTTGATGATGGGGCCCTCGAACTGCAGGCGGCCTTCAAGCAGTCCTATGGAGAACTTGCCTTTGTAGTTGTTGAAGTCCCCGTCTTTTGTCTGTATGTCCACGACGGATGAGGTGCGGCCGCCATACCGGGCGGGGAAGCCGCTCTTGTAAAAATCCATATTATCGATGACGTCCGTGTTGAAAGACGAGAAGATGCCGCCCAAGTGGCAGATTTGGTAGAGGGGCACTCCGTCAAGCAGGAAAAGGTTGTCCGAACCGTCACCTCCGTGGACATAAAGGCTGGAGAGGAGTTCCGTGCCGGAGGCTACGCCGGGAAGGGTCTGGAGGGTCTTCAGGACGTCCGGGCTGCTCAGGGTCGCATAGGCGCGGTTGAATGCGGCTCCGTCGATCTTGGTGAGGCCGGTCTGGGTGAAATTAGTGTTCCGGTCGATCTTTCCGGTGACGGACGCGGCTTTTATCGTGTCAATCTGTATTTCGACCGGGCCCTGCGGCTTGACGGGGTGGAGCATTACATATCTTCCTTTCACGCTCCAGCGGATTTCGGTGTCCGCAAATAGTACCGTCAGGCTTTGCTTCAGGCTCTTGCCCTTGAAGGACTGGCCTTCGAACGGGGTGTCGAGCGGCAGGCTTGAATCAAAGGCGAAATAGACGCCGTAATGGTCGCTTACGGCTTTCATTCCGTCCATTATCGTGCCTCCGCCCTGGGCGAAGGCCGGCAGGACGAGAAGCACCAAACTAAATAATACCGTTATTCTCTTTTTCATTCTCTTCTTGTTCTTTCGTTTCGGACCGTGCTATGAAATGGTCTCCGAAGGCGGTGTAGATATGGATTTCGATGTTGTTGAAATCCACGGGGCCTCCCGCTCTGCACAATTCAAAAGATTGCTTTTTAAGGGATTCTGCACTTGTTTCATTTCCAACATACTCAAAATAGTCCTGGAGCATAATGTCTCCCGGTTTGATGTCGTTAATCATACGGAAATTCGAGTTGTTCTTGAATTTACTATGTATTTCGAGTATATCTCCGACGGACGAGCCGGCGGGATGCTTTTCATCCAAATCTACCAGAGTTATTGCGTCAATTTTGGTGATACGCCAGTCAATAGCCGACCATTGTTCCGGGGCGGGATGAGCATCTGATTGCTTGAAAACGCCAACTAACAGAGTATCCAAACCGGAATAATAATTATGGCTGTCCTCGTTGAATTTGTCATCCAGGACATAGTCTGGAACGATATAATTTAGACCATCAGTAGAAAGATGTATTCCTGTCACTTTATAAATTGTATTGATGTTGTATTTCACTTCCCTGACGAAAAAGCTGTCAGGAAACAAAAAGGATAGATCGCACGAAGTTATAACCAGTGACGTTATGACAAGTATAAATGAGATAACTACTTTTTTCATAAAGTTGGATAAATAATTGTTTTGAAGAGGTTTATGTTTTGTTCTATCGATAGTGTTCAAAAAATCGTTTTTACTGTGTTTGCCATAATAGACGCACGAATCCGGAAAAGTAACACTCGTTTTTGAGAATAATTGTTTTCACCGCCGATTCTTTCCGGTTTATACCCGCTTAGCTTGCTGTCCGCTGTTATGATTTGAGACCTCCTAGCGTTAGAATATTTTCGTGCTGGAGGAATAAAAAAGCGGGCGGTAGAGCCGCCCGCTTTGATATCTGTATTAACGAATGATTTTGTTAATAGTAAATTTATGTGTCTCTTGAGATTCTGAGAGCCACGTGAGAGTAATCTCTCCGGTCAGATTGAATTTCGCAGGTGATGTCTTTGTCGGCACGTCGCTCTTTATCCAGCCGCTGGCCTTGCCTTTATAAACTTTCTGAACGCTCACATCTATGTCAGAATCGAATACCACATCTCCAGCCTTACCCGAAAGTGTGATTGGAGAGGTGCCTAGTGAATTGATTCCCAGGCTATTTACCAAGTCTTCATCAATAAACCTCACACTGAGTTCAAAAGCGTCATCAGACTTCTGCAAAAGCATTAAGGTCGCGTCTTCTTTAACAATCTTATGCCCATCAAATTCACCTTCGAAATAATAAGGATCAATACTTGTTACGGAGCCGGCCAATGTACGTGCATTCTGCTCAATCCGACATTTTTCCGTGCAAGAAATAGAAACCAAGCAAGCGACAAGCAAGCTGATGGCTAAAACAATCTTCTTCATAATTATATAATTTGTTAGTTTGTAGATGCATTATCTGCAATATATGTTGCAGGGATATTAACAATCTATCGATAGTGTTCAAAAATTCGTTTTTTACAGTGTTTGCCTTAATAGACGCACTAATCCGGAAAAGTAACACTCAGTTTGAAAATAAATGAAAAAGAGGGCTCCGGATGCGGCAGGATTGGTTTTTTGAAAAACTTTGACTATATTTGGACACCACTGGCTATGGCACGCTTCCAGAAAATAGATGAACTGTTCCGGCTTTTCTATAAGCCGATGTGCATCTATGCCACGCATTATCTTGGCAATACCGAGGGAGTTGAGGATATCGTGCAGGATGCGTTCCTGTCCTTGTGGCAGAAAATGGAGGACGGCCTGGAGCCGGCATCTCCCAAGTCTTATCTCTCCTCAATAGTGCACAATGCCTGTGTGGACCGCCTCAGGCGGGAAGCATCGCATCCCGTTTCCGGCTTGCCCTCGGATATGGAGGAGCCCGTCTCCGACGAAGAGGCCCTCGACCGTTCTTTTGCCGAAGCGTGGCTTTGGACGGCTATAGACAAACTGCCCGAAGGCAGGCGGCGTATGTTTCTGATGCATAAACGTGAAGGCCTCTCCTGCGCCGAAATCGCCGACAGACTCGAAGTCTCCGAAGGCACGGTCCGCAACCAGATTTCCCGCGCCCTCAAGACTCTTCGCCAGGGAGCTAAGACACTATTCTTTTTCTTTTTTCTCTGAACCCGGTGTTACATTTCCGATCCATCTCCGTCTATTAAGACGAAAAACGGCAAAGTGATGAAAGAATCTTTCGAAAAGAAGCTTGATTTCGTGGTCAGACATTACAAAGAAGGTCTGTTTGACACCCGGAAAGCGATAGAGCGCCTGCACGGCAGCTTTGCGGACTCTCGTCCTGTCCGGAAGTGGTGGAGCGTGTTGGCCGCAGCCGCTGCGTCCGTGGCGGTGGCGTTCGCCGCGGGGTATGGAATCTACAGCTCAGTCAGTGATTCTTCCGCTCCGGATCAAAAGCCTGCCGCAACTCCGGCCCAAACGCCTCCGGAGGCTCCCGCAGCCCACGTTTTCATCTTTAAAGACACCCCTGTCGCCGAAGTCCTGAAGGAGCTGGGAGACTACTATGGCTGCACGCTGAGCGCTTCTCCCACCAGCAAGCACCTGACGGCAACTTTCCCTGAGGATGATCTCGACACGATACTGTCCGTCATCGAATCGGCCCTGGATATAGATATCACGGCGGAATAATCAAATTATTTGACTATCTTCGCAAGTATGAAACGATTCATGCTTGTGCTTGCGTGCGCCGTAGCGGCGGTCGCGGCGATACAGAAGGCTGAGGCCTGCACCAACGTCATCATATCCCCCGGCGCCAGCGCCGACGGCTCCTCCATGGTCTCCTACGCCGCCGACTCCCACTGGCTCTTCGGTGAGCTGTATTTCCGCAAGGCCGCCAAATGGAGGCCGGGCACCCAGCTCGCCATCTACGAATGGGACACCAATAAGCCCCTCGGCAGCATCGCCCAGGCAGCGCAGACCTACCAGACCGTGGGCAACATCAACGAGCACCAGCTAATCATCGGCGAGACCACCTGGGGCGGCCGCGAAGAGCAGGTCGACACCCTCGGCGTAATGGACTACGGCTCACTGATCTACATCACTCTCCAGCGCGCCCGCACCGCCCGTGAGGCCATACAGACCATCGTGGCCCTCGCCAACGAATACGGCTACCCCTCCGAAGGCGAGACCTTCAGCATCGCCGACCCTCAGGAGGCCTGGGTCATGGACCTTGTGGGCAAGGGCTCCGGCGGCAACAAGGGCATAGTCTGGGTGGCCCGCCGCATCCCCGACGGCTACATCTGCGCCCATGCCAACCAGGCCCGCATCACCCGCTTCCCCCTCAATGACCCCGACAACTGCCTCTACGCCCCCGATGTGATCAGCTACGCCCGGCAGCAGGAATGGTACTCCGGGGCCGACGAGGATTTCAGCTTCCGCGACGTCTACAATCCACTCGACTTCGGCGGCGCCCGCGGCTGCGAAGCCCGTGCCTGGTCTGCCTTCAACATCCTCTGCGACGGCCAGTTCACCTATATGGACGGCGGCACCGAGGTGACCCGCCCCGCCTCCGACTGGCTCGAATACGCAATGGGCCACGACCTCAAGGGCGAAATGCCGCTCTTCGTGAAGCCGTCCCGCAAGATCAGCGTCAAGGACGTCGCCGACGTGATGCGCGACCACTATGAAGGCACGCCCATGGATATGCGCGTGGACATCGGAGCCGGCGGCAACGCCTGCCCCTACCGCTGGCGCCCCATGAACTTCAAATGGGAAGGCAAGACCTACGTCAACGAGCGCGCCATCGCCACCCAGCAGACCGGATTCTGGTTCGTGGCCCAGGCCCGCAGCTGGCTCCCCGACACCATCGGCGCTCTCATCTGGTTCGGCTGCGACGATGCAGCAACTTCTTATTTGACACCGATTTACGCCAACACCAAGGAGGTCCCCGAATGCCTGCGCGAAGGCAACGGCGACCTGCTCCACTACAGCGCCACCTCCCAGTTCTGGATGTGCAACCGCGTGACCAATTCCTGCTACAGGATGTACGACGCAATGGAGCCCGTGGTGCGCGAATCCATCGACCTCTTCGAGAACAAGATGCTGTCGGAAGCCGTGCCCGAAATGGATGCCCGGCTGCTGAAGATATACAACGGCCGCGGCGGCAAGCCCGGCAGGCGCGGAGCAGTACGCCGCACCATCAAGGCGCTCACGAAGTTCACAGTGCAGACCGCCCAGGAGCAGTTCGGCCGCTGGGTCGATATGGAGCAGATGCTCACCGTCAAGTTCATCGACGGCAACGTGAAGGCCCAGGACGCCGAGGGCAACTTCCTCCACAGCAAGTACTCCGCCGGCATTCCCGACGGCCTGAAGCAGCCCGGCTACACCGACCGCTGGAAAGCCGCCGTGGCCCGCGACGCCGGCTCCGTGCTCGAAGTCAGATAACCATTGATAAAAATGAAAAAACTTCTCACGATCCTGTGCCTGCTCGCCGCCGCGGCCCCTTTTGCCAGCGGCCAGGCCTCAGACGTAATCAAACCCGATTCCGAAATCCGGGAAGACGGCGCCCACGTGGACGAAATATCGTTCGACACCCGCGCCTCCTTCCACCAGCAGACGGAAGACGGGGTCTATGGCTCCCACTTCCAGGGAGAGTACCTCAACCTGCACATTATCGGGCAGCTCGCCGACGGGCTCACCTTCCGTGTGCGCCAGCGCCTCAACCGCAAGATCGACGACGACAACCCCTTCAGCGCCACCGACTTCCTGTGGCTGAAGTGGCAGGCCCACCCCAAGTGGTCGTTCACCTTCGGCAAGCAGCCCATACTCGTGGGCGGATATGAAATCGACTCCGCCCCCATCGACGTCTACTACTACGGCGCCTTCTCCCTCCACCTCTACCAATACTACGCCTTCGGCGCTTCGGCAAACTTCCATCCCGCTGAAGGACAGACGGTTTCGGTGCAGTTCATCCCTTCGCCCATTTCCCCGGTCACGCAGAACGCCTACTCCTACAACCTCTACTGGAACGGTCACTTCTGGCCCTGGTGGAAGACCATCTGGAGCTACAACCTCGTGGAGGACGAGCTCCACAGGAAGATGAACTGGATAGCGCTCGGCAACAAGTTCGACATGGGCAAACTCGTTGTGGACGTGGACCTTATCGACCGCGTGGCTTTCAAGCAGAAGCACCCGTTCTCCGACTGGTCGGCCATCCTGAAGGCCATCCTGACGCTCGGCAAGTGGAACATCTGCACCAAGGTCGGCTACGAGCGCAACGACGCCTCCAACGTGGATCCCGACTGGCTCGCCGAATGGGACGACAAGGTGGCACCGACCCACAAGGGCTCCTTCGACCTCGTGCTCCCCGCGGGCAACGACTACTTCTACTACGGCGCCGGCGTGGAGTTTTTCCCGCTGGGCAACGAGAAACTCAGGATCCACGCCGCCTACATCGGCGACAACCACGACCGCGCCCATAATTTCGACGTCGGCCTGACCTGGCGCTTCTCCGCTTATAAAAGGCACAAACTTTGATAGTACATAATTGCATATTAATATGATACGTAGAGACTTCCTGAAGACCCTGGGCGTCGCGGCCGCTGGAGCAGCCGTGGGTCTGCCCGCCGCCGCTGCGACCGCCCGTTCGGCCGCCAACCGTGAACTCATCGACGGGGTCGAACCCGGCGGTTCCCTCAACGGCCTGGATCTCAACCTCCGTCCCATCAAGCCGGAGGTGGACAAGCAGGTGACCGTGATAATCATAGGCGCAGGCAACCGCGGAAGCACCTACGCCCGCTATGCCGAAATGTTCCCCTACGCCCTCAAGGTCGTGGGTGTGTCCGACATCCTGGAGCACCGCTGCCGCAGGATGGCCGACAAGCACGGCGTTCCCGCCGAGCACCGTTTCGGCGACTGGAGCGAAGTCTTCAAGGTGCCCAAATTCGCCGACGCCGTGGTCGTGTCCACCCCGGACGACGTCCATTACGCCCCTTGCATGAAGGCAATAGAGATGGGTTATCACGTGCTTCTCGAGAAGCCCGTGTCGCCCACCGAGAAGGAGTGCCGGAACATCCTCGCGCAGGCAAAGAAGTACGACCGCATCGTGGCCGTCTGCCATGTGCTGCGTTATGCTCCTTATTTCGTCGCGCTTAGGGAAATCGTGCGCAGCGGCGCCATCGGCGAGCTGGTGAGCGTCCAGCATATGGAGCCCATCCAGTATGCCCATATGGCCCACTCATACGTGCGCGGCAACTGGCGCAATTCAAAGCTCTCCACGCCTATCATCCTGGCCAAGTCCTGCCACGACCTCGACATCCTGCGCTGGCTCATCGACAAGCCCTGCAAGACCATAGTCGCAGACGGCTCCCTGCACCTATTCAAGCCGGAGAACGCCCCCGAAGGCGCCCCTCTGAAGTGCACCGACGGATGCCCGCACGAGAGCACCTGCCCTTATTCCGCCATCGACATCTACACCAAGCAGAAGCGCCACCTCGGCGTGTTCGACCTCGACGGCAACAAGGATCCCGACTTCATCCTGCAGCGCCTGCTCACTCCGCCGTACGACAGCTACGCCCGCTGCGTCTATCACTGCGACAACGACCAGCCGGACCACTACGTGGCCGAAATGGTGTTCGAAGGCGGCAAGACTGCGGCCTTCTCGATGGAGGCCTTCGCCCCCTACGGCGGCCGCCGCACCCGAATAATGGGCACGATGGGCTACATCGAAGGCGACGGCTCCAAGTTCACTCTCTGGGATTTCCAGACCCGCACCCCCAAAGTCTGGGACAGGAAGGTCAGCGAAATCCAGGAATACAAAGGCGCCGGCCACGGCGGCGGCGACTACGCCCTCGAGCGCGACTTCGTGGAGGCTGTGGCCTTCAACGACCCCGGCCGCCTTTCCAGCACCATCGACGTCTCGATCGAGAGCCACGTGATGGGCTTCGCCGCCGAGCGCAGCCGCCGCTCCGGCCGCAAGGAAAAGGTATAACGTCATTCTGAACGAAGTGAAGAATCTCCTCCTCGTACTGCTTCTCGCCGCCGCCAGCCTGGCGTCGCAGGCCCAGTCCATACCCGTGAACACCAAGTTCGGCGCCGTCTCCGACGCCGAACTTGAGCTTACGGAATATGCCCAGGACACCTCCGCGGCCGTGCTGGTGCTCTACCGCCACCGCGACGTCCTGATCTCCCTCAACGGCCAGGGAGAATTCTACCGCAAGGAGGTCTTCCAAGAAAGGGTGAAGATCCTCAAAGAGTCCGGCAAATCTTACCCGGAATACAAGCTCTACTACCGTGAGCCTCAGGATTTCGTCACCGACATCAAGGTCGTGACCTACAACATGTCCGGCGGCAAGAAGACCACCGACAAGCTGTCGAAAAAGATGATTTTTGACGAGGAGGTCAGCGGCAAGATCCACTCCGTCTCCTTCGCCGCCGAGAACGTGCGCGTCGGCTCCGTGGTCGAAGTCACCTACACGCAGAAGAACCCCCGCATCGCCGATTTCGACGGCATCAGCCTGCAGGACGACGTGCCGCTGAACCTTTGCGAGGCGACCGTGGCCTACATCCCCTGCTTCATCTACAACATCCACAAGAGAGGCACGCTCTCCTGCGTCAACTACCGCGAGCTTGGCAAGGAAAGGGTCAACACCTCCGGCGGAGGCGTGTTTGAAATGAACCAGGTCATCGACCACTACAGGGCCTACAACGTGCCGGCCATGAAGGACGCGCCGCGCTGCTACTGCCCTGATTTCTACAAACTTGCCTACGACTACGACCTCCGCGCCTACGATTTCGACGGCGAGCACCACCAGGACTACAGCACCACCTGGGAGAACGTGGACGACCAGGTCCGCAAGGCCGGCATAATCAAGGAGTTCTACGACAAGTCCCGCATCGAAGCCGGCCCGCTCGTGACCGACGACGAAGTTGAGACCATCACCCGTATCCGCAACCTCGTGTGTGCCCTTGTCACGTGGAACGGCAAGCGCGGCATAAGCCCCCAGCCTGCCAAGGCCTTCAAGGCCCACGAAGGCAACGCCTGCGACATCGCAGCACTGGTGGCCGAGTGCCTCGGGGATGCCGGCTACAAGGTCGTGCCCGTGTTCCTGATGACCCGCGACCGCGGCGAAATCCTTGACCACCAGGTCAAAATCGACGCCTTCAACACCGTCGTCCTCCAGGTCACCGGCCCGTCCGGCAAGGTCCGTTACATCGACCCCGCCTCCGCCGGCACCGCCGTGGACGTGATGGCAGGCAGGTGCACCGTGAAGCGCGCCCGCGTGATTCCCCGGGAGGGCGCCGGCAAATGGGTGGACCTCAGCAAGCTCAGCAGCAACCGCTACATCCGCACCGACACCCTGTCCGTCACCTCAGACGGCATAATCCACGGCCGCACCGCCGAGACCGGCTTCAACAGCAACGCCGGCGACATGAAAGCCGCCTACTCCCGTTTCTCAGGGAAGGCAGACTTCATATCGCAGATTGAAACGGACTGCGGCATAGAAATAGACTCCCTGCGCACGGAAGGGATGGACAAATGGGGCCCTCAGGCCTCCGTGCACTACACCTGGCAGACGCCCGCCGTGCGTTCCGGTGACCTGCTGTATATCAGGCCCTTCGTGGATAAGCTGCACACTGAATCCACCTTCAGGAGCCCCGAACGCATGGTTCCCGTGGACTTCCCCTTCAGCGAGACCGGCTACTATTCGGTGACCATCGACGTCCCGGAAGGCTGGGCCGTGGAGTCGTTGCCGCCGACCGTGTACTTTGAAGAAAAGAACGTCAAGTGCCAGGCATCCATGAGGGCAGTTTCCGACGGGGAGCACACGGTCTCCGTGAACCTCCGCTACAGCAACGGACAGCTCCAGGTGCCCGTGGACGAATACCAGGAATTCCGTAAATACTGGGAGCGGCTGTGCGGAATATACAACGTGACGATAGTACTTAAAAAGATATGAAAAATTTTAAATTCCTTCTCATCCCGGCGCTTCTTTTCCTTTCAATGGCTGCCCGGGCACAATCGATTCCCGTCAACCCCAAGTTCGGCGCCGTCTCGGATGCCGAGCTGGAAATGACCACATACCAGCCGGACACGTCCGCCGCCGTGGTGGTGCTTTGGCGCCGCCTGGAAGTGGAGGCCGCGTTCTCCGGCTCCTTCGGCCTCACCCGCAAGGTCACCCTCACCGAACGCGTCAAGATACTTAAGGAATCGGGCAAAAGCTACCCCGACCTCAAGGTCTACTATAGCACGGCCACCGATCCCCGGGAAAGCGTCTCGGGCATCAAAATGGTCACATACAACAAGGACGGCGGCAAGAAAACCGTCGACAAGCTGAACAAGAAGATGATTTTCGACGAGGAGGTCAGCGACAAGCGCCGCTCGGTCAGCTTCTCCGCGCAGAACGTGCGCGTAGGCTCCGTAGTGGAGTACACCTTCACCACCGAGTCCCCCCGCGTGACCGATATCGGAACCATCTTCCTGCAGACAGGCGTGCCGGTGAACCTGTCAGAAGCCATATTCACCCGCGCCCGCTACTTCGACTTCAACCGCATCACACGCGGCTTCGTGCACTGCACGAGCGAAACGACGATAGAGAACAGCTCCACCATACTCCAGGGCGGCGCCAGCATAGACTACGACATCATCGTGGACAAGCACCGCGCCGTCGACGTGCCCGCGCTGAAGTCGGCCCCGCACTGCTACTGCCCCGACCTCTACCGCCTAGGTTTCGAGTACGAGCTCCGCAGCTTCAACGCCGACAACCTCTACTACAAGGACTTCAGTTCCAACTGGGCCACCGTGGATAAGACCATAAAAGACAGCGGATTGCTGTCAGACTTCTATGCCAGGTCGCGCTTCGAGGCAGAGGCTGCCGAGGCCAAGGCCAGCGCCGCCGACGAGGCCGGCCAGGTGGCAGCTATACGCAACGCCGTAGTCGCAAAGGTGCGCTGGAACGGCAAGAAGAGCATATGGCCCTCGGCCGCCAAGGCCTTCAAGGAGCAGGAGGGCAACAGCGCCGACATCAACGCCCTTGTGGCTGCAGCCCTCGGAGGGGCGGGCTTCAAGGTGGAGCCGGTGTTCCTGGACACACGTGACAACGGCCTGCTGATGGACTACCACGTCAGCGTGGATGCTTTCAATGCCGTGATCCTGAAGGTCACGGCTCCTTCCGGTGCCGGCTGGTTCATGGAAGCGGCCGACGACAAGGGCTACCTCAACGTGCTGCCGGTCAATTATCTGGTGGAGCGTGCCCGTGTGGTCACGAAGAAGGACGCAGGCTACTGGGTGGACCTCAGCAAGCTCTGCCGCAACCAGCTGATCGACTCCGTGGAGATGGAGGTCGCCGCCGACGGTGCCATTACCGGGAAGCGCTCGCAGAAGGGATTCAACAACTGGGCGTGCACGATAAAGTCCACCCTGGGGACGGACAGTAAGCTCGAAAAGATTGCTGAAGCCATTGAGAATGAGGACGGTATCGAGGTCGAGGACCTGAAGGTCGAAGGCAAGGACGTCTGGAGCCCGGAGGCTTCCATAAGTTACGGCTTCCGCAGCCAGGCCACTGCCGCCGGCAGCCTGCTCTACGTCCGTCCGTTCGTGACGAAGTACCATGATGCCGCCGATTTCCGTGCGTCCGAGCGCATAATCCCGGTCGAGTTCGCTTATCCTGAGACCGTCAACTACAGCGCCGCAATCACCATCCCCGAAGGCTGGACGGTGGAGTCGCTGCCGCAGCCGATGGTGATTCCCGGCAAGGTCGCCGACAGCCGCGTGGCCGTTCAATGCCTCTATGACGGCGAGCGCAAGGTGACGCTGAACTACCGCTTCACCCTCAACGGTCGCCTGGTGCAGGCCGCGCAGTACCCGGAACTCCGCAGTTATTGGGAGCAGCTGTGCAACGTCTACGAGACCACGATAGTGCTTAAGAAACTGTAATGAAACGACTTACGCTACTACTGTGCTGGCTTTCGGCTGCGGTGTCGCTGCAGGCGAAGGACCTTGACGCGTTGGTGATTTCGCACGAAGAGAGCTTCACGATGCAGTCGCCTTCGAGCGGCGTGTACCGTGTCAAGGCTGTCGTCATGGTGATCAACGAGAACGGCCTGAGGCAGGCGACGCCGGTCATCTACACCGACTCATTCCGGAGCATCGGGTCGTTCAGCGCTGAGATCGAGACGGCGGGGCGTAAGATCAAGTTCGGGAAGAAGGACCTGCAGACAGTGTCCATTTCATCGGGGCTGGCGGACGACAGCTATGTGTCTGTGTATGAGCCGTCTGCGCGCTATCCTTTCACCATCAGCTACGAGTACGCCGTCAATTACCGGAACGGGGTGCTGACCTTCCCCGCCTTCGTGCCCGTCACGGAAGAGAAGGTGGAGCTGCAGAAGGGCAGCTACACCCTCGACCTGCCGGCAGGCACCGAGATAGTCAGTTACGCCTCGCACGTGGAGGCCGTTCCGCCCAGGGAGGCGAAGGGGCGCACCGTTTATGAATGGAAAGTCGCTGACGTGCAGGCGATTGCAGACGAGGATATGATGCCGCCGTTCCGGGAGCTCCTGCCCATGGTGCTGGCGGCGCCGCGCAGTTTTTCCTACGCCGGCACCACCGGCACGCAATCCGACTGGAAGGAGTTCGGGCTCTGGGTGAGCGGCCTGCAGCAGGGCGCTGACGTGCTCCCGGATGCGGTCGTGGCGGAGCTGCGGGAACTGACCGCAGGCTGCAGCAGCGACTTCGAGAAGCTGAGAGTGCTTTACGGACGCCTGCGGGAGACGACGCGCTACGTGGCCATCCAGCTTGGCATAGGCAAGCTGAAGCCCATTGAGGCGGCGGAGGTGGCGCGGAGCGGTTTCGGTGACTGTAAGGCGCTGTCCAACTACCTGATGGCCATGCTGAAAGCTGTCGGGGTGGAGTCCTACTACTATATCATCCACACCGACCGGAAGGACCTGCTGCCGGGATTCACGTCCGCGGGGCAGATGAACCACGCTATGCTCGCCGTGCCGCTGCCGGAGATGGCCGACACCGTGTTCGTGGAGTGCACCAATCCCCGCACACCGCTGGGTTACCGGCACGCCGACGTGGCAGGGCACGAGATCGTGCTCATCAAGCCCGACGGGGGCGAGCACGTGCGGGTGGGGGCTTATCCCGACTCGCTCAGCCGGAGGGAGCAGCGCACCGAGGTGAAGCTGTCCACCAACGGAAGCGCCTCGCTGAAGCTCTGCCGCCGCATGTACCTGGACCTTGCAGAGAACTATATCGGCTGGGAGGACCTCAAGCAGGACACGCGCGAGAAGATGCTGACCGCCGGCTTCAAGCTCCACCCTGAAGGGCTCACGATTGATTCCGTTTCGGACAATTTCGACGGCTACGCTGCCGCCGGGCGCGCTTTCTGCCCGGAGAAAACCATCAGCTACAGCTTCTCGACGCGGGTTTACGCCCACGGCGACGGCACGCGGCTCTTCGTGCCGATGAACCCCGTGGCCAAGGGGCTGTCGTTCCAGAAAGGAGAAAGGGTCAACGACATCGTGATCCCGGAGGGGTACGCGTCTGTCGACACCGTGATGGTGCGTCTGCCGCTCGGCTACGCCGTCGAGAGCCTGCCGGAGCCCGTGGAGCTCGACACCCCCTGGGCGTCGTTCAGCTCCACCGCCTCCGAGGCCGACGGATGCGTGACTGTGGTGCAGACCATCCGCTTCAAGCGCTTCCGCTCCGACAAGTCCCGCTACCCCGAATTCCGTGACTTCGCCCGCAAAGTCAACCGCTGCTACGACTCCTCCTTCGTCCTCATCAAGTCCGCCCCCTGAGGAGCAGGTCCCCTCTCCCGGTGGCGCCGGTCCTCCTTCTGGTGGCGCAGGTCCCCCTTTCTTTCGGCGCAAGTCCCCTCTCCCGGTGTAAGCCCCCTCTCCCGGTGGCGCCGGTCCCTTCTCCCGGTGGCGCCGGTCCTCCTTTTGGTGGCAGCGGTCTTCCTTCTGGTGGCGGCGGTCCTCCTTTCTTCCGGCGCAAGTCCCCTCTCCCGGTGGCGCAGGTCTTCCTTCTGGTGGCGGCGGTCCCTTCTGCTGGTGGCGCAGATCTTCCTTCTGGTGGCGCCGGTCCTCCTTCCGGTGTAAGCCCCCTCTCCCGGTGGCGCCGGTCCCCTTTTCTTTCGGCGCAAGTCCCCTCTCCCGGTGGCGCAGGTCCCCCGGCCAAGCGGAGCAGGTCTGTTTTTCTCTTTGAGTCCTGCGCCACTGGAAAGCACTGGAAGCAGTTTCGCGGCGCAGGTCCCTTCTGCTGGTGGCGCAGGTCTTCCTTCTGGTGGCGCCGGTCCCCCTTTCTTTCGGCGCAAGTCCCCTCTCCCGGTGGAGCAGGTCCCTTCTGCTGGTGGCGCAGGTCCTCCGGCCAAGCGGAGCAGGTCTGTTTTTCTCTTTGAGTCCTGCGCCACTGGGAAGCACTGGAAGCAGTTTCGCGGCGCAGGACTCCACCATTTTTTCGGACCTGCGCCAGGATGCCCCGGGACCTGCGCCAACCTATGGGGAGACCTGCACCACTGTGCTGCTTCCCTGCGGTGACGGGACCGTGGCACCGCTGTGTGTCCTGTCGCGGAGGGGCCTACGCAAGAAAACGCCCTGTTCCCTGCGGTGACGGGACTGTGGCACCGCTGCGGATCCTGTCGCGGAGGGGCCTACGCAGGAAACCGCCCTGTTTCCTACGGTGACGGGACTGTGGCACCGCTGCGGATCCCGTCGCGGAGGGGCAGACGCAGGAAACCGCCCTGTTCCCTGCGGTGACGGGACCGTGGCACCGCTGTGGATCCTGTCACGGAGGGGTGGACGGAGGGAAGAGCCCCGTTTCCCGTGCTGACGGGACTGTGGCACCGCTGTGGATCCTGTCGCGGAGGGGCGGAGCCGGGCCTCCCCGCTGGTGCCTCCCCGCCGGGGACTCCCCGCCGGTGCCCTGACAATTTGTCACTGGAACAGCTTTTGACCGCTATTCCCCTGGTGGCCGTGATTCTTCACTGCATTCAGAATGACAGCCCTGCATTCAGAATGACAGCAGTTTACCCCCGGAGACGGGGACATGTCATTCTGAGAAGGGCGAGGCCCGACGAAGAATCTCTGCCGCCAGGGTTAAATAGTGTTGATTATGGAAAACAAATACGAATTCTTAAGCAAGTACGCCATCGACCTCAATGAGGCCGCGGCGAAAGGAAAACTCGATCCGGTCATAGGCCGGGACGACGAAATACGACGTGTCCTGCAGATCCTCAGCCGCAGGACCAAGAACAACCCCATCCTGGTGGGCGAGCCCGGCGTGGGCAAGACCGCCATCTCTGAAGGCATAGCCACCAAGATCGTCAACGGCGAAGTGCCCGAGAACCTCAAGAGCCGCAAGGTCTTTTCCCTTGATATGGGCGCGCTTATCGCAGGCGCCAAATACCAGGGCGAGTTCGAGGAGCGGCTCAAGGGCGTGGTCAAGGAAGTGGTGGAGTCCGACGGCGAGATCATCCTCTTCATCGATGAAATCCACACCCTGGTGGGCGCAGGCCGCAGCAGCGGCGCTATGGATGCTTCCAACATCCTGAAGCCGGCGCTGGCCCGTGGCGAACTCCGCACCATCGGCAGCACCACCCTGGACGAGTACCAGAAGTACTTCGAGCAGGACAAGGCCCTGGAGCGCCGTTTCCAGAAGGTCATGGTGGACGAACCCTCTCCCGCCGAGAGCATCGCCATACTCCGTGGCCTGAAGGAGCGCTACGAAAACCACCACAAGGTCAGCATCGAAGACGACGCCCTGATCGCCGCAGTGAACCTCAGCCACCGTTACATCAGCAACAGGTTCCTGCCCGACAAGGCCATTGACCTCGTGGACGAAGCGGCCAGCAAGCTGCGTCTGGAGATGAATTCCGTGCCGGAGCCCATCGACGACCTGAACGCCCGCATCCGCCAGCTGGAAATCGAGAAGGAGGCCATCAAGCGCGAGGGCACGTCCCTGAAGTCCGAAAAGCTCGACACCGAGCTCTCCGAAGCGAAAGCGAAGAAGGCGGAGCTCGAGAAACGCTGGAAAGAGGAGAAAGGCATCGTGACCGAACTCAACAACCTGCGCCAGCAGATTGAAGACCTCAAGCGCGAGGCCGCCACTGCAGAGCGGGCCGGCGACTACGGCCGCGTGGCGGAAATCCGCTACGGCAAGCTCGCAGGCGCCCAGCAGCGCGTCGCAGAGCTGAGCGCAAAGCAGGCGGCGATAAAGGATCCCATCATCACCGAGTCCGTGACTCCGACCGACATTGCCGAAATCGTGGCCCGCTGGACCGGCATCCCGGTGAACCGTATGCTGGAAAGCGAAAAGGAGAAGCTCCTCCGCATGGAGTCGCAGCTCCACAAAAGGGTGGTGGGTCAGGACAAGGCCATCGAAGCCGTCAGTGACGCCGTGCGCCGTTCGCGCGCCGGCCTGAGCAACGAGCACCGTCCAATCGGCAGCTTCCTCTTCCTCGGCACCACCGGCGTGGGCAAGACCGAACTCGCCAAGGCGCTGGCGGAGTTCCTCTTCAACGACGAATCCATGATGACCCGTATCGACATGAGCGAGTACCAGGAGGCCCACACCGTGTCGCGTCTCGTGGGCGCGCCCCCGGGATACGTCGGCTACGACGAGGGCGGCCAGCTCACCGAGGCCGTCCGGCGCAAGCCCTACTCCGTGGTGCTGCTGGACGAAATCGAGAAGGCCCACACCGACGTGTTCAACATCCTTCTCCAGGTGCTGGACGACGGCCGCCTGACCGACAACAAGGGCCGCACGGTGGACTTCAAGAACACCATCCTGATCATGACCTCCAACCTCAAGGAGGAAGAACTCCGCCTGCGCATGCGTCCGGAATTCATCAACCGAATCGACGAAATCGTGAAGTTCGACGCCCTCACCCGCGAGAACATCCGGGAAATCGTCCGCATACAGATGAGCCTGCTGCAGAAGAAGCTCGAAGACGACAACGTCTCGCTCCAATACACCCCTGCGTTCGAAGATTATGCCGTCGAGAACGGCTACGACCCCGATTTCGGCGCCCGCCCGGTCAAGCGCCTCATCCAGCGCGAACTGGTGAACCGCCTCGCCCGCGAGATCCTCGAGGGCCGCATCCACAAAGGCTCCGCCATCACCGTCGACGCCGACACCTCCGGCATCATCGTCCGGCAGTAACGCCCGCGGCCGGTGCCCCAGGAGACCGCGCCAGGTCACGGGAGCCCGGGGAGGCTGCAGACCCTCCTGAGCCCAAGGCTGGTCCCCCAGGAGCCCGCGGCAGATCACGGGAGCCCGGGGAGGCTGCAGACCCTCCTAAGCCCGAGGCTGGTCCCCCAGGAGCCCGCGGCAGATCACGGGAGCCCGGGGAGGCTGCAGACCCTCTGAGCCCGTAGCAGGTCCTCCATTCGATGGTAGGACCTGCTACGTTTTTGGCCTTTTTCGTAGCAGGTCCTGCCAGGCCGCCGCAGACCTGCCACACCAGCAGAGGCACCAGCAGGACCGCGCCGAAGGAGCCCATGCCCTGCCCCTACGCGACGGGACTCACAACGGTGCCACGGTCCCGTCACCGTAGGAAACAGGGCGGTTTCCTCCGTCCACCCCTCAGCGACGGGACCCGCAACGGTGCCACGGTCCCGTCACCGCAGGGAAGCAGCACTGTGGCGCAGGTCTCCCCAAAGGCTGGCGCAGGTCCCGGGGCATCCTGGCGCAGGTCCGAATAATTGGTGGGGACCTGCGCCGCGAAACTGCTTCCAGTGCTTCCCAATGGCGCAGGTATCCAAGAGAAAAACAGACCTGCTCCGCTTGGCCGGGGGACCTGCGCCACCGGGAGAAGGGATCTGCGCCAGCCTTTGGGGAGGACGCGCCAAGAACCGCCGCGTGGAGTTCGTGAAGAAATAAGGGATCAGCCCGAAATAAAAAAAACGGCTCGGATTTCTCCGGGCCGTTAATTTATTGCCAAAGTAAGTATTTACTACTCAGCGGGAGTCTCAGTGCTGGGAGAAGTCTGGTCCACGGGAGCCGTCGGGAAAGCGGGCAGCTCTTCGGTGGAGGCTGCGTTCTCGATGCGGTCGGTCACATCCACGCCGGAGCCGTTGCTGCCGGTGGAGAAGGATGCGATGATGGAAACGACGATAATAAAGGCCACAAGTCCCCAGGTGATTTTCTCGAGGATGTCGGCGGTCTGGCGCACACCGAAGGTCTGGTTGCCGGCGACGAAGTTGCTGGCCATTCCCTGTCCCTTACCGTTCTGAAGCAGCACCACGAGGATAAGAAGCACGGCTGCGATAACGATAAGCACTGTCAAAATGGTGAATAATACGTTCATATCTCAGTTTTTGTCTAATTTTTCAATAAGGGATGCAAAGTAAACACTTTTTTCCGGATATCGCAAACTTAGTTTGGAATAAATTTGCTTTGCCTCATCCAGATAGCCCTGTTCGGCGTAGATTTCAGCCAATGTTTCGGTGCAGAAATCGAAATTGTCTTCCTGCACTTCGAACTGCAGGTCCTCACGCTCCGCCGAAGCAAAACTGGAGAAAATGGAGTCGTCCTCCCGGCGCACCTCCCGGTACTGGGCCGATGAGAAATAGTCCCCGCCCACCACAAAGATGCAGCCCGGATCAGGCACGCGGGGCGCTTCGATGACGGTCTTCACCTGCGTGCGGACCTCCGTGTCGGAATAGTCCGCGCTCACGTTCCTGCGCACGAGCGCGTGCAGTATGCGGCGCGAACCTATATATAAAGACGCCTGCGCAAGCTGCTGGCGGCTGAGGGAGCCTTCGGCTGCCATCCTGGCGCAGAGCTCCTTGCGGGCGCCGGCATACCAGGGGTAGATGCTGACCACCCCGAGCAGCTCCTCCAGGTTGAGGCCCTTTATGTCGATGGAACTTACCATTGGGCAACTGCGGCGTTGAAGATGTCTTCCACCAGTTTCTCTATGATTTCGGCGCAGAGCGACGACTCCACGGCGTCGAGCGTGTTGTTGGAGTCGTATTCGGAATATGCGGAGAAGGACTTGTCGAAGTCCTCTTCGGGATGCTTCTTGTCTGAGAACTGTATCTTCACCGTCACCGTGAGCTTGTTGCGGGCCGCCACCTCGTCGGCGGTCACGGCGGCGGGCGTCACTTCGTAGCCCGTGACCTCGCCGGAGAGCTCCATGTCGCCGTCCTGGTCCACCTGCTCGAGGCGGGTCATACGGCGGAACTGGTTGCGTATGGCTTCGGTGAACTCATTGCTGAACGAAGGATTCACGCGGAGGGCCCGGTACTCTATGTAGTTGATCGTGATAGAGTTGACGTCGGGCTGGATGGACGTGCCGGAGAAGGAATATATTCCGCAGGACGTCATCGTGAACAGGAGTGCAAGGACTGGTAGCAGGCGTCTCATTGGGCTTTCTTTTTTGCTGCGAGTTTACGGTAGATGGTGCGGTCGGAGATGCCGAGCTCCTTGGCGGCAAGGGCCACGTTGCCGTCGTGGCGCAGGAGAGCGCGCTCTATGAGTTCATCGCGCATACGCTTCATATCCATCGGAGCCTGCGGATGGGCGTCCTCCTCGACCCCGGCAATCTGCTCCTCGGGGTCTTCGATGTGGCTCACGGGCAGGTGCTCCGTGTGGATCTGGGGCGGCACGGCATCCACGGCCCCGGACTGCACGGCTATCTTCAGGTTCTCCACGTCGCGCTTCAGGTCCAGGATGGCCTTGATGATGGCGGCCTTTTCGTCGGGGTTCATAGAGCCCTGCCCTGCCACGGGCGACGCCTGGGCGGGCAGCAGGGTGTCCTGCTCGTCGGGAAGATAGCGGGAAAGGGCGTCCGGGCCTATTTCCACCTTCTCCACGCCGGCGCGCGCAGGACGGCTCTCCAGGGCGGAAACGGTCTCGGCCACGCTCTTGAGCTGCCGGATGTTGCCCGGCCAGCGGTAGGATGAGAGCATCGAGATGGCGTTCAGGTCCAGGGCCACGCGCGCGCAGCCGTACTTCTGGGCGAAGTCGGCGGCGAACTTGCGGAAGAGCAGGTAGATGTCGCTCTTGCGCTCGCGCAGGGGCGGGAGCTTTATCTGGATGGAGTTGATGCGGAAGTAGAGGTCCTGGCGGAACTTGCCGGTGGCCACGGCATAGGACAGGTTCACGTTGGTGGCGCAGATCACGCGCACGTCGGTCTTTTCGACCTTGGAGGAGCCCACCTTGAGGTATTCGCCGTTCTGGAGCACGCGCAGGAGCATTGCCTGCGTGTCTTTGGGAAGTTCGCCGATCTCGTCGAGGAAGAGGGTGCCGCCGTTGGCCTCCTCGAAGTAGCCCTTGCGCTCGCCCACGGCGCCGGTGAACGCGCCCTTTTCGTGGCCGAAGAGTTCGGCGTTGATGGTGCCTTCGGGGATGGCGCCGCAGTTGACTGCCAGGAAACGGCCCGTCTTGCGGCGGCTGTGCTGGTGGATTATCTGGGGGATGACCTCCTTGCCGGTGCCGCTTTCGCCTTCGATGAGCACGGTCAGGTCTGTGGGGGCTATGGCCACGGCCGTCTCCAGCGCCCGGTTCAACGCGGGGTCATTTCCTATGATGTCGTATCTGTTCTTTAATATTTGAAGCTCTTGTGCGTCCATATCCGTGCAAAGTTATGAAAAAATCTTATCTTTGTGGTTCTGTCGTGAAACATTTAATATATTAATATGAAAAGATTCCTTATTTCCGTGGCGCTCGCAGCGCTCGCCGTCCTGAGTTCATCGTGCGACAAATCGATGATGGAAAAGATGCAACTGGCAGAAAACGTGGACATTCAGTGCACGCCCGAGCTGCTGGGCATCGTCGGCGGCCAGATTCCCGCCACCGTGACCGTGACCTGCCCCAAAGGATACTTCCATCCCAAGGCCACCATGGACGTGACCCCCGTGCTCGTCTATGAAGGCGGCGAAATCCCCTTCAAGACCCTCCACTACCAGGGCGACAAAGTGAAGGACAACTTCAATGTGGTCTCCTCCGCAGGCACGACCATCACCGAGAAGCTCAGCTTCAAATACCGTCCCGGCTGCGAGAAAGCCCGCCTGGAGCTCCGCGGCACCATCCACTTCAAGGACAAGGACTACCCCGTTGGCCCCGTGAAGGTTGCCGACGGATGCATCGCCGACTACCAGCTCGCCGACCTGGGCGGACTCTATGAGCCCAAGCCCGACGGCTACCAGGCCGTGCTCCACCGCACCACCGAGGGCCGCATCCTCTACGAAGTGGGCTCCGACAGGGTGCGCCAGGACCAGTTCGAGACCAACTCCATGGTCAACTACAAGAACTCCCTGGACTACCTCAAGGAAGACGAGCGCACCACCATCAAGGGCACCCAGATAGTCGCCTACGCATCCCCGGAAGGCGGCAAGGACTACAACGCCAAACTCTCCGACAAGCGCGCCGGCACTGCCCAGAAGGCCCTCGACAAGGTGGCTTCCGACATCGAACTCACCGGCACCGAGATCAAGAGCGTGGGCCAGGACTGGGAAGGCTTCCGCGAGGCCGTGTCCAAGTCCAACATCGAAGACAAGGACCTCATCCTGCGCGTCCTCTCCATGTACAGCGACCCGGCAGTCCGCGAGAGCGAAATCCGCAACCTCTCCCAGATCTACTCCGAGATCAACAAGCGCGTCTTCCCCGAGCTCCGCAGGGCCCGCCTCGTCACGAGCACCGAGTTCCGCAACTGGTCCGACGACGAACTGGTGGAAATGTCCCAAAAGGGCCTGGAGCGCTTCGACGAGCCCTCCATCCTGAGGCTGGCCGCCATCGCCGAGACCCCCGAGAGCAAGGAGACCCTCTACAAATACGCCATCCACGAATTCAACTCCGACACCGCCCGCTACAACCTTGCGATGCTCTACCTCGACCAGGGCAAGACCTCCCTTGGCGGCGCCTACCTGAGCAAGATCAAGGAGCCTGACGCTGAGGTGCTCAACGCCACCGGCGTGGTCGCAATGCGCAACGAAGACTACGAGCTCGCCGCCAAGTGCTTCGAAAAGGCCGGCGACATCTCCAAGGAGAACAGCGTCATCATGAACATCATGAAGGGCGACTACAAGGCTGCGGCCGCATGCGCCGACGGCCTAAAGGGCGACAACGCCGCCATCGCACAGCTGCTTGCCGGCAACACCGAGGCCGCATCCGCAGCGCTCCAGGGCGACGCCCCGAGGACCGACTACATACGCGCCATACTCGCCGCACGCAAGGGCAACACAGCCGAAGCCAGGAAGTTGCTCGACTCCGCCTGCAGCAAGGATGAGGCCCTGAAAAAGAGGGCGGAAAAAGATATTGAGTTCGCGGCGCTTGCTAATTAACGAATTTTTTGTAACTTTGCAGCCCCTTTTTTATGAGGGGAATGTATATATTATTTATTAACAAACACTTATGCCCACAATTCAACAATTGGTCCGCAAAGGACGCGAGATGACTGAAATCAAGAGCAAGTCTCGCGCGTTGGATGCTTGCCCTCAGAAGCGTGGCGTATGCCTTAGGGTTTACACAACGACCCCTAAGAAACCTAACTCAGCAATGCGTAAGGTTGCCCGTGTACGTCTGACTAACGCCAAAGAGGTCAACGCCTACATCCCCGGCGAGGGTCACAACCTCCAGGAGCACTCCATCGTGCTCGTGCGTGGCGGTCGTGTGAAAGACCTTCCGGGTGTACGTTACCACATCCTTCGTGGCGCTTTGGATACCGCTGGCGTAGAAGGCAGGACCCAGTCCCGCTCACTCTATGGTGCCAAGAGGCCCAAGAAGTAGCCGCAGGGTGTTTAAATCTTAATTTTTCAAAACAATGAGAAAGTCAAAGCCTAAGAAGAGGATTCTACTTCCTGATCCTAAGTTCCACGACACGATGGTTACTCGTTTCGTGAACAACCTTATGTTGCAGGGGAAGAAGAGTATCGCGTATTCTATTTTTTACGATGCCATTGATTTGGTAGGCGAGAAGATGAAAGATTCTGACAAGGCTCCTCTCGATATTTGGAGGAAGGCTCTCGAGAACGTGACCCCTCAGATCGAGGTTAAGAGTCGCCGTATCGGTGGTGCCAACTTCCAGGTGCCGACAGAGTTGCGCCCGGAAAGGAAGATTTCGCTCTCGATGAAGAATATGATCTCCTTCGCCCGCAAGCGTTCCGGCCGCTCCATGGCAGAAAAACTGTGTGCAGAAATCGTCGCCGCCTACAACAACGAAGGTGGTGCTTTCAAGCGTAAAGAGGATATGCACAGGATGGCAGAGGCCAACAAGGCGTTTGCCCACTTCCGCTTTTAGCCACTGACAAGGATGGCCAAGAGAGATCTTAAATACACGAGGAACATCGGAATCATGGCCCACATTGATGCGGGCAAGACGACTACGTCCGAACGTATCCTCTACTACACCGGCAAGACCCACAAGATCGGCGAGGTCCACGAGGGTGCGGCCACCATGGACTGGATGGTCCAGGAGCAGGAGCGTGGTATCACCATCACGTCCGCTGCTACCACGGCCTTCTGGCACTATGGCGGCGACACCTATCAGATCAACCTGATCGACACTCCCGGTCACGTGGACTTCACGGTGGAAGTGGAGCGCTCCCTGCGTGTGCTCGACGGCACGATCGCCACTTTCTGCGCGGTCGGCCGCGTGCAGCCGCAGAGCGAGACGGTCTGGAGGCAAGCCGACAAGTACGGCGTGCCCAAGATCGCCTACGTCAACAAGATGGACCGCGTCGGAGCCGACTTCCTCGCCTGTGTCGAAGAGATCAAGACCAAACTTGGCGCGACCGCAGTGCCCATCTGCCTCCCTATCGGGGCGGAGGAGAATTTCCAGGGCATCGTGGACCTTATCTCGCGCAAAGCCATCTTCTACAACAGCACCGACGAGCTGGTCAACTACGAAATCGGCGAGATTCCCGCAGAGATGCTGGATGAGGTCGAGGAGTGGCGCAGCCAGCTGGTCGAAAAGGCGGCCGAATTCGACGACGCCCTGATGGAGAAGTACTTCGCAGACCCTGACTCCCTGACCGAGGAGGAAATCATCGCGGCCCTCCGCAAGGGCACGATCTCCATGCAGATCGTCCCTGCGTGCTGCGGATCTTCCTTCAAGAACAAGGGTGTCCAGTTCCTTCTGGACGCGGTGATGCGTTATCTTCCTTCTCCGCTGGACATCGGCGACACCAAGGCCACCAACATGGCGAACGGACAGGATGTGATGCTGCCCCCCACCCCCACGGCCCCGTTCTGCGGTCTTGTGTTCAAGATTGCGACGGATCCGTATGTGGGCAGGCTCGCCTACATCCGCGTCTATTCCGGACACCTTGATGCCGGCAGCTACGTGATGAACTCACGCTCCGACAAAAAGGAAAGGGTCGCCCGCCTGTACCAGATGCACTCCAACCACCAGAACCCCATCGAGTTCGTGGAGGCGGGAGACATCTGCGCAGCCGTGGGCTTCAAGGATCTCCGCACCGGTGACACCGTGTGCGCCGACAACCACCGCTACAGCCTCGAGTCGATGGAGTTCCCCGATCCCGTGATCGGTATCGCAGTGGAGCCCAAGACGCAGCAGGACCTCGACAAGCTCGGGGTCGCGCTCTCGAAGCTGGCGGAGGAAGATCCGACCTTCACCGTCAAGTCCGATGCGGAGACCGGCCAGACCGTGATCAGCGGTATGGGTGAGCTCCACCTCGATATCATCGTGGACCGTCTGCGCCGGGAATTCGGCGTGGAGATCAACCAGGGCGCGCCCCAGGTCAACTACAAGGAAGCCATTACGAGCAGCATCCAGCACCGTGAGGTCTTCAAGAAGCAGACCGGCGGCCGTGGCAAGTTCGCGGACATCATCGTGGAAATCGGCCCTGCGGATCCCGGAGTGAGCGGCCTTCAGTTCGACAACCAGGTCAAGGGCGGCAACGTCCCGAAGGAGTTCGTTCCCAGTGTGCAGAAGGGCTTCGAGTCAGCCATGACCAACGGCGTCCTGGCAGGCTACGAAGTGCAGTCTCTCAAGGTCACCCTCCTGGATGGATCATACCATCCGGTGGATTCTGATCAGTTATCTTTCGAGCTGGCGGCCCGCATGGCTTTCCGCCACGCCTGCCGCAAGTGCTCCCCCGTCCTTCTCGAGCCCATCATGGACCTCGAGGTGGTGACTCCGGAGGAGTACATGGGAGAAATCGTCGGGGATCTGAACCGCCGTCGCGGCCAGATCACGGCGATGGATTCCACGGCCAACGGCGCCCGAATCGTGAAGGCGTTCGTCCCGCTGTCCGAGCAGTTCGGCTATGTGACGGTGCTCCGCACCCTGTCGTCGGGCCGTGCCACAAGCACGATGACCTTCGACCACTACGCCGAAGTGCCGGCAGCTATGGCCAAAGACATTGTGGAGAAGAGCGGCTACAGCTTCAAGGCCCTCTCGGAGGATGAGTAAACAAATGATTTTAACTAAATTAAGTATATGAATCAGAAAATTAGAATTAAACTCAAGTCTTTCGATTATATGCTCGTCGACAAATCGGCGGCTAAGATCGTCGACACGGTGAAAGCTACTGGCGCGAAGGTGAACGGACCTATTCCTCTCCCTACCAACAAGAAGATCTTCACCGTCAACCGCTCGACCTTCGTCAACAAGAAGGCCCGCGAGCAGTTCGAGCTCGATTCTTACCGCAGGCTTCTCGACATCCCGTTGACGCCCTGATGAAACTCGAGCTGCCCTCCGGCGTAGAAGTAGAGATCAAGGTGTGATAGTATAGCAATTTTTGCTATCTTTGCATCGCAAAATCCGGGTTCATCCCGGGGATCGGTCCCTTAGCTCAGTTGGTTAGAGCACCTGACTCATAATCAGGGAGTCGCAGGATCATGCCCTGCAGGGACCACTACTGAAAATCAAGCACTTACGATTCCGTGAGTGCTTGTTTCGTTTATAGGGGGCGTGATTCTATCACCAGATATAGGCCCTTCTCTCCTTGGGGAGGTACAGTCTGCAGTTGCGGTCCACCCCGAAGAGCTCATACCAGAGATCCGTGTTCATCACAACGCCGTTTGTCCTGAGGCGCGCGTGCGAGTGGGTGTCTTTTTCCGGGAACAGAGCGAGTTTTTCATCGCTGTACTGGACCCTCCATACGTTGGCATAACACTCATAGAACTTCCTGAGCTGCTCCTTCATGGTCTCACCTCTATAGCCATCTGCCTCAAGACGGGCCTTGTAGGCATCAAGGACCGCAAGGAAACCGCCAAGGTCGGCGATATCCTCCGGCTGGGTGAGGTCCCCCTTGGAATAGAGTCCGGGCTTACGGACAGGATCTATCTCAAGGTGGTTGTAGCAGGAGGCCAAAAGGTCACGGCGCTCCTCGAAGGCCATCTTGTCGGCCACCGTCCACCAGTTGTCCTGGTTGCCGTACTTGTCATACTTGGAACCGTTGGTGTCGAATCCGTGGGTGAATTCATGGCCGATAATGACGAACACTGCGTACTCATAGGCAGCCGTGACGTTTTCCGGAAGCGTGGGCGGAAGCATCAACGCGGGATAGATGAACACGGCGTTATAGGCAGGAGAGTACATGGCGTTCATGAGGGTAAGATCTGAGGGAATAAAATCATTAGTGGACATTACCGCACTGGTAAGCATGGCACTGAACATATCCTTGCTGCCCAGAAGATGGCTCTTCATAACCGCAATGCCGCGATTGCCGCGGTAAACGGCCTCGACAAGAGTTTCACAGTCGGTATACTTTGCCACGGCATCCATATACCACTGGTCCGGGAATGCCACATTAAGGGTGCAGTAATCCAGTTTGTCAATGGCGTTGTTCTTGGTGGTCTCGCTCATCCAGTCGACGTTCTGGATACGTTTCCTGAGCGACCCCTGGATTTCCCGGGTGATGCCAAGGAACTTGTCCTTGAATTCCTGAGTGAGGAAGGTCTTGGCAAAGTGGTATGACAGGGTATAGGCGTTGGCAAAAGCAGCCGTATTGCGCGCCGCTTCCTTAAGCTCTTCCTCAGAGAACTGGTCAAAGAATTGCCAGCCTTTGTCAATGATGGAGAGGAGTTTTTCGAGTGGCATTTGACCCATCATGTCCCAGAAGACGGCCATAGCGGGGTCCGTGACAAAGAGCGAGGGGTCCAGCCCCATCCCCTTTATGACAAGACTCATAGCCGATCCGTCCGCCCCTGCCTTGGTCTGGGCAATGGGAACAAGCTGAGCGGGATCGGTCTCTCCCGGAGGCAGGGGGGCATCCGTAGGGCCGATTGCCTCTATGAACGGCAAGAGGTTTCCCATAAGCTTGCCGTCCTTCCATACCAGACTCCACGCCGGGATCAGAGCATTTCCCCAGATAGGGATACCCTCGGCAATCATTTTTCCAATGGTGATGAAGGCTTCCTCCTTGGTCTGAGGCTGGGGGAAGCGGGCCTTCTGGGCGTCAATAAACGCCTTGGAGGCCTCAGGCTGCCCGGAAGCCGCTTCCTTGAGACTGTAGAATTTCTCAATATCCGGCACCTTGGAGCGGAGTTCCTTAACCCGCGCCTCCATGGCCTCAGTCTGCTCATACATCCCGCCCACGGCACTCTTGGCTGGAATGGGCGTATTCTTGAGCCAAGTCCCGTTGCAGTAGTCATAAAAATTGTCTCCGGGCTTTATGGAAAGGTCCCTGCCGGCTTCAACGCCGGGTGGCAACGGCAACGTATCCGTTGCAGACTGTGGGTCTTTTGTGCAGGAGGCAATGACGAGTGCAGCCAGAGCGGCAGGCAGGAGCGAAGCTAACTTCATATCAATCAATTTAATTCAACTTTCAAATATAGTATAATTCGCCCATATCAGCGCAATGAAACGCAAAAAAACGCCAAAACCTTCCCTCTTGCTTTTCTGCCGCAAAATGCGTAAACTTGACCCGACATTAAAACCGATAAGCAATGAAGTCCCTCAGAATCCTCCTCTGTGCGATTGCCGCAGCCACAATCGCTTCCACCATGCTCCTTCCTGCGCAGACAGCCAATATCTACAACCGCTACGGCATGGCCCTCGTCCAGGAGAGCGACGGCAGCTACACGATAAAGAACGCCGAGGCCTACGTGCCCCTGATCGGCGACCCCTACCGCCTCCCCAAGGCCCTCGTCCCCTACAAAGCCAGTGTGCCGGCCTACAAAAAGGCCATCATGGAGACCGTTAGCTCCGAGACCATCATCTACAAGAAAAGCGTCACCGGCGACGACCTCCCCATGATGGTGTACAGGTCGGGGAAAGAGAACGCCCCCGTGGTGTTCCACATCCACGGAGGCGGCTGGGTGGCAGGCACCTACAAAGCGGCGGCCGCTTTCTGCAAGACCCTTGCGGGCAAGTACGGCATCACCGTGGTCAGCATCGAATACTCATTTGCCAACGCCCCCGGAGTGCGCCTGGGCGACACGGTCAAAGACTGCTACGACGCAGTGGAATATGTGCTCTCGCGCGCCGGTGAGTTCGGCATCGACCCCGGACGGGTGGGCTTCGTGGGCAGCTCCGCCGGCGGGCACCTTTCGGCCTGCTGCGCCATGCACTTCCCCCAGACCAAGGCCTACGCCGGCTGGTACGGCGCGTACGACCTGCAGTACACGATGGACATCTACGCCCCGGCGTCGAACGTCAAAAAGCACCAGCGCTACGATGTGTTCCTGAATGACTGGGCGCCGGACTACATCGCCAGCTACTCCCCCATCAAGATAGCGGAGACCAAGAGCGGCCTGGACTACAAGGTGATACTGTTCACGGGCACCGCCGACATCACCATCGGCCCGGACAACGCCCGCCGCTACCGCGATGCCCTCAAAGGGGCCGGTATCAAGAACCCTAAGGTGGTCACATACAAGAACGTGACCCACGGCATCGGCCGGTCCTACGCAGGTGCGGATATGTACACAAAGACCCTGCGGCTGTTCGCAACGTCCCTATAATTCAGAGTGCGTCATATGCGGCGATCGCCTTGCTGAAGCGCTGCTCCACGTCGGAGAGGCGGTACAGATGGTCGGCGTTCTCCGGCAGCCCGCTGAGTCTCAGGCGCACCGCCACGGGCGGCTCCCCATAGGAAAGGGCGCTCTCGTTGCGCAGCTGGGACGTGGATGCGTAGACCATCCACAGGTCGGCGTACTCCGTCCCGTCCGCGGCCTTGAATTTTTCCACCACCACCTTGGCGCCGATGGGAGTCTTCTTCTCGATGGTCCTGGGCAGGTCGTATTCTTCGACCTCAAGGGATGCAAGCACGCTGGCGATGTTGGAGTCGTGGCCGCACAGGAACGAGAAAACGCGCCCCTTCTGCTGAAGCTCCGAGAGCATGGTCTGCAGCAGCGGATGGGCCACGTTCACGGCCACGGAGGGGGCAGTGAAAAGGATTTCGCCGTACCACTCCTTGACGAGCGAGGCATTCACCCAGTCCGTGTCGGTGAAATCGTGCCCGAAGGCCGCCTTCTTTGCATCTGGCTCCTCGTAGTACTGCAGCACAAGGGCGTCGGAGACGGAGCACGCCATCTTGAGGCCGCCTGTCATATACGGCTCGGCATTCAGCTTGAAGCCCACTGAAGAGGGGAACTGCGAGAACGAGGTGGTGTCGGGATACGCAGGGGCGTTCTTCAGGCCGATTACGTTCTCCAGCACTGCGTACTGGGCCGCAATGTGCTTGTTGATGTCGCCGAACCTGGCGGCGATTTCTTTCTGCGCCTTGTCTGCGAAGCCCTCCGGCAGCTTGGTTATCTGGGGGTTGAACACAGGGTCCATGGTGTCGAACGTGACCTTCATCTCCACTTCGGGCTTTTCCCCGGGGAACAGGGCGTCGGCGAAGGTGCGCGCGGTCAGCTGGCAGCGCTGCTTGGCGTTGGCGTAGAAGCGGAACGTCGATTTATTGGCGGTGTAGTCGTCGAGGAAGGACTTCTTTGAGAGCCATTCGCGGAAGAAAGTGCCCATCCTTGCCTCCAGTCTCTCGCCTTTGTCGGTGAGGTGGCTGGCCGGCTCCGTCCACTGGTGCCACTGGTATGCCGGGTCGGTGAGGCGGGTGAGGACCGATCCTTTTCCGACCATGGGGGTGCGGATGTTGTGGCGGCTGAGCACCACGAGTTCTTCAAGTTCGTACTTCTGCTGGAAACCGCTTTCGCGCTCCATCCATTCGGTCTGGAGGACCGGGTCGTAGTCCTTGGAACACGACCACAGGAGGAGGAATGTGGTAAAGAATAATAGATACTTTTTCATATATAACAATAGAAGGCGAAATAACAAATTGCCAATCAGTATTCCACCGCTACTGCGGGGCCAAAATACTTGATTTTGAAGAAAAGTCCTACGTCCGAGGCCTGGTTGGCAGGGGCCCGGAGCTGGCGGATGTCGTCGAAGTAAACGGTATACACCTTGTCGCGGGTGTCTTCCACCGTCTCTCCGCCGTCTTCCATCGTGGGCTTGTTCACTATGTTGTAGATAAACCAGAAGTTCCAGGGGTTGCCGTCCGGGCGGTAATTCCAGGCACTCACGGGAGTCGAGACGAAGTTCATTCCGGCAAGGGTCTCGCCGTCCAGGACAGAGCCGTTTTCGGTGCCGCCCATAGCCACGGCGATATTGTCGTCGGTGAATTCCACTGTCGAACCGCCCGTGTTCTTGCGCTCGATCAGGTAGGGATTGAGCGTGATGGAGGCCATCCTCACCGCGATGGAATACAGGCCGATAGGATAGTCTCCGGGAATCTTGAAATCCATCTTGTAGGTGTCGCAGGTCACTCCGTTCACCACCCGGGTGCCACCGGTCTTGACCAGCTGCAGCGCGCTGCTTCCCTGCGGCAGGAAGTTGAACTTGTCGATGGTGTAGACGTTGATGAAACGCGTCATTCCGGTGAGCTTGTCGCGAAGCTCTATCTGGCCGCCCTGCAAGGCTGAGTTGATGGATGTACCGAGAGTGAAGGTGATGGCGCCCCTGAAGGTGGTGCCGTCGTTACTGACTTCGGACACCGTGATGACATCGCTGGCGAAAGAAGATCGCACGTCGGTGGACCAGGCGGCCTTGAAGTCCGCGGCCGTGACGGCGGACGTGTTCTCGCTGCTGACCATCGAAGTGTATTCGAAATACACCGTCTGCGCAGTGTTGACCAGCGAAGGATCCTGGAAGATGAGTGACGTATCACCGATGACCGACAGCTGGAAGCGGCCATCGTTGACCGCAGGCACGGCTTCGCTGATGGTGACGGTCTGGTTGTTGGCGTAGGTGACGGAGTGGACGGCATCCTCGAAGCTTGCGTAGCCGAGACCCTCCCAGGGGATTCCGAAGATATCCAGCACATAGTTGTGGTTGCGAAGTATCTTGCAGGGCTCCTGGCTCTCATTGAGCATCATCAGAGTGTGGAACTTGGTCTTGGTGCCGGACTGGCCGTCCACCTGGTAGACCACCTTCAGGATGATTTTCGGGGGATTGCTTTCCAGGTTCTCGTCTTCGAAAAGGAAGAGAGGATTGTCTATGGAACGGCCGCCGGCGTAGATTGGCATCATATCGCTCTCGGTGGCGGTGTAACGGGTGGCGTCGGCCTTGTCGTACTGGGTGAGGCGGTCCTCGCTGAGCGCCGGAGTGCTTGAAGGGTCGTAGTAGCCGGCAAAGTGGTCGTCGGCATTTTCGTCGTGATACGGAGCCAGATAGCCTTTGTTGAGGCCGTTGGAGAGTATCCAGTCGATGGAGACTATGGTGTAGTCGGTGGGGTTCTTCTCGATAGGATACTGGACGCCGTCAATCGTAACCGCACCGCCTGAAATCGTGTAGGTCTGGCCGTCGATTGTCACGGTCTTGCCGTCCTCGACATCCTGCGCGGTGCGTGGGAAATCGAACATAAAGCCGAAATCAACCCTTGCGCGGTCGCGGACCATATGGACGTTATGGCCGGGCTTCTTGGAATAGGTCACGGTGCCCGTGGCCTCGTCCAGTGTGGCCTGCGCCAGCCAGTTCTTCATATCCTCCGAAGAAGGTTCGGCGTGGAAGCCCCAGTAGCAGATCTTGCGGTCGCTGACCCCCACGGTCATTTTGGCAGATTTGACGAGGGTGTTCTCGTTGCCGCCGATCTGGTCGTTGCCGGGAATATTCGGCGGGGCGTATCCGCTTGCCACACCTATCCCGACGTTGCCCACGAAATGGATACGGGCCGTACGGGATGGCACGGTACCCTCGAAGAGCTCACGGCCCTGGCAGTTGAGATTGTCGTGGACGAACGACTGCTCGTCTCCGATCAGCACGGCAGGGCGCCAGCCAAGGTAGATGCCTTCTTTTGTGAAACACACCAGATGGAGAGTCTCTATGTAGTTGGTGGGGTCCTCTTCTCCGCCGACTACGCTTGCCTTGGTGGCGGGACGGGCCGCAGACTCGCCCGGAAGGTCGAAGCCTATGCGGACCGGCATCTCGGGCTCGTCGAGGCCAAGCTCACGCACCAGCTTTGCCGGCACGCCTTCCAGGCCCGGGTACTCAAGTTCCCTCGGCGTGCAGCTCCAGAGGCCGCACACCAACATCAGCAAAAGTATGTATGACAGGCGTTTCATCAGAAGCTGGTTCTATTGTTGAGTTGTTCGACTTCTTCCAGGGTAAGGTCGCGGACGCAGCGGACGAATGTACCGTTGTTTCCGCTTGCATAGGCGGTAGGGGTCTGCCCGTTCAGCGCCCAGTAGTAGCGTCCGGCAAGCACGCGGACCATCGTGACCGAATAGCTGGCTGCGCCTTCCGTCTGGTACTTGATGATCGCATTGATTTCCGCCTCCGTGGGAAGACGCCATCCCACGTAGCGCTTTCCGTCGGTACCCACCTCCATATATGTACCGCAATGCCGGGCCGCTGTCGTGGCCGTGTAGACGTTGCTCGACGTCGCGCCGAGCTGGGAAGCAATCATAAAGGCCGGAGAACATACATTGTCGTTGGATTGATAATTGCTGTCAAGCACAGGCCTGCCGATTGCGTACTCGCTGCTGGTCGAAGTGAGCTGGATGACATACATCTGACGGTTGGTCAGGTTCGTGAAATTCTGCGCGGTGTAGGATGTCGCGTTGGTCTCTATGCGGTTGGCGAAACCGTCCATATACACCTTTGCGTAAAAGCCGGTGCCGTCGTAGTTGGTGTTGCCGGTGTGATTCTCCCAGTCCACCCAGTTGCCTGTGGTGGGAACGTTCTTGGTGACATCCCTGTAGTAACGGCGGGCCTTGTAGGTTGTTACAGTCTTATAATAAATCCTTCTGTAGTAGGTCGTCCATCGGTAATACGTCCTGTTCCAGTTTCCCGTAGACCAGTCATAGGACGCATTGGAAGCATTGTTCGTGGTCTGGGTCTGGCCCCAATACCAATAATCGGAATTTGCATCCTTATAGGCATTGTTCTCGGAGTTCGCGTTCTGGCGGCTTGTGCCCTGGGGGACTGCAGACCTGAAAGCCGTCTGGACGGTGGAATTATTGCCCCCGCTTTCGGTTGCAGACGCACTGTCGTAGTCAGAAGGAGTTCCTATGGGTTCGGTCGTGGTCGCAGAGCTTTTCCCCTCGCTGGCGTGGTTGTATTCCGAGAGCGTACAATTGATATTGTCTTCATATCCGTCCCAGCTTGTCCAGCCGTCGGCTGCCGGGTTGAACGAATACTCCCTGGCGGCCACGGACGTGTAGCTTTCGTCCCACTTCGACGACCACGCCCCCGTGAACGACTGGATATTGTCCAGAGGGAAGTGGCGTATCCTGATGGGCACGGCATCCACACCGCTGGCGTTCTTGAGGTAGACGGTGAATTCTATATCCTTGATGGCGCGGCTCTGCAGGGCGTCGGATTTCACCTGTATTATCCCGTTCGGAGTGAGCGTTACCACGACCTTCTCGCCCTTCGCCGTGCTGCCGTTCGGGGCCGTGGACGTGATCACGATATCGCGCCTGCCGTCGGTGTTGGCGTCGGTAGCCGTGACAAGCGTGCCGCCGTCGTTGCGGACCTGCTTGGTGACCGTGCCCCTGATATCCACGGTAGCGCTCTGATAGTTGACATAGGACACGTGCAGGGAGTTCGGGTCTATGTCCACGATACGGCCGTCATCCACGGACACGGAAGCGAACCACTGCAGGTCGACGCTCTGCTCGTCGTCTCCCTTGAGGGTGTATTCAGTGGGAATGATGGTGAGGTACTTGGTGTCGGAAATCTTCACCGTGGTGGCCTCCTGCGTCATGTTGGTCTCGGTCCAGGGGATTACGTGGTACTCGATGCGGAGCTCTTCGTCCTTGGCATCGAACGACTCGTTGGATGCACCCAGGGAGGCGATTTTCACGTCTATGATATAGATATTGTTGCGCTCCAGCGAGCTCACCTGCGACTCGTCGCACACGGGGATGCGGTAGTAGCTTCGCAGCTGGTCGCCGTCGGAGTCGCGGGTGAAGAACACCGACAGCAGGATATAAGGGGTGCGGGAATTGTCCGAGCTCCAGTCGATGGGATAGGTGTAGGTGACGGCCGCGAACGTATTTTCCGTATTATCGGTGCTGCTCCCTTCCTTGAATATGGAGAAGTTGCTGTCGATGGTGAGCAGGCTGCCGGAACCGGGGAGCGGGTCGGCGTCATAGGCGACGTCCGAACCGTTCAGGTTGAAATTCACCGGCTTGATTCGGGGCTCACCGACGGTACGGCCCACAAGCTGCATATATTCCTTCACCGACCCCATCACCACGTGGCCGCTTGCATCGGTCACGGGCGTCGGATCCGGATCACCTGGATTCAGCTTTTCAGGAATCATGGGAATTGTCTTCTCGTCGCTGAAGCTGACTGTGAGAAGAATCTTGGCGGCGGCGCGCTTGAGGTCCACGTCGAACACCTGCTCGGCCTTTGACGGATCTATGGTCCATCCCTCTATCTTGCCGTCCATCAAGAAATTCTTTTTCTCGGAGTACATACAGTTCGTCCAGTAGATGCGGTCTTCCTGCGATGGCGTATAGGTCAGATAGTAGCGGTAGATGTCGGTGGTGTTGGTGGTCAGCGCCTGCAGCGCGGTGAGGTTGGCCGGAGCCGTGGCCGCGGCGGTGTGGGGATTGTTGGCCGTCACGTAGATGTCGTAGGGCACTCCGGGCTCAAAGCCCTGCTCCGCCCAGTTGCTCGCCAGGGCTTGCTTGGCCTGGTCCAGAAGGCTCTCGTTGTCGTATTTGGAAGGGTCGACGACCACGCCTGCATCGCCTGCATTGAGGTGGTATTCCTTGAACCAGGCGGTGCCGGGGGCATCTGCCTGACGCTTCACGAAAATGTCCAGACTGCCGAAGAAGTTCTCGCGGAGCTCGTCGCGGGCGTTGACCTGGTCGTCCTTGACTATACCGGAGTCGGTGTCCTCCTTGCCCTTGGTGACGAGGGTGTTCTCACTGGCCCGGAAGATGGACGGACGCACGCTCAGGCCGCTGCTTCCGCCGGGAATGGCGGGAGACAGTTCGCGCAGGCACGACGTCCCTGCCAGCGAGAGCGCAAGCATCATGAACACATATTTCACAAATCTCTTCATCCTTATTCTTCTTCTAGCCAGTATTGCGTCGCCTGGACGGTGCTGGACGTGCTCTTATGGTTGCTTATATTGGCGTTGTACTCGGCACGGCCCGGGTTGTAGATCAATATGGATGTATGGTCTTCGTCGCCGGGCAGGTTGTGGTTGAACGGAATGTTGGCCGGAGGCATCCCGCCGGAATGGAGCTCGGTCAGGAACACCTTCACGTAAGGGTCTGCCATCACGTTGTCGTTGACCGGAACGACATAGAAATTGGTGTCCTGCTTATTGGAGGAAGGATGGATCTCCAGCCTCTGGCCGAGCTTGGTGTAGGCGTAGACCGGGTTGTTGCCGCTGTCCAGCGACTGGGTCATCTGCACGAAGATGAATTGGTCGTTGTTGAGCTGGAGCACCAGTTCATTGCTGTTGATGGTCTGCAGGGTGAACATCGGGGAGTGCGTGGGCTTGCCCACGGATCCTCCTTCATAGCCATAGGCCACCACGAGCCAGGCATCGTTCCAGGTCCCGGCATCCTTGTCGAGGTCGTAGCGGAGCCAGGGCTTCTCGTAGCCGAGTTCCGTGTACCCTTCGGTCGCGTATTCATAGCGGTCGTGCGCCGCATTCCAGGGGAGCACCGTGGGCTGCACCACCAGGCGGCCGCCGATGAAGTAACCGTAGATGATCCAGCTGTGGTTGCGGGTGAAGTCGCCTGCGTCCATCGTGAACGTGGCGGTCTTGCTGCGCATCGAGGCGCCGGCGCCGACGGTGTAACTTATTGTGCCCGAGAGCTGTTTGTCCGTCTCTCGAAGGTAGGTCAGGCCCCACTGCGTGAGCACGCCGGCGCTGATGCCTCCGTCGATGAGGTCTTCGTATTCCTGGGTGGTCTGGGAGCCGTCGTAGAGATAAGCGACCGGACTTGCATTCCTGGCGGGCTCGGGAAGGCCCGTCGTCCAGGATTTATTAAGGTCCACGTAGCCCGAAGAATCGAAAAGCCGCGTGAGATAAGTATGCGTGCTGTACACCTGGTCGGTGAGCAGTTTCTCGTTCTGGCCGATCTGCCCGCTGAGACTGATGCCGGTGATGTTGAACACATCCACCGGGTTGCCGTTTTCCGTCATCTGGCAGAATACGAAACGCAGGCGGGAGACGGCCCTGGTGAGGGTCAGCGTGCTGATGGTGAGCACCGGATACTCGCCGGTCATCGGTTCGTTCCTCATCAGTCCGGCCATCGGAAGTCCTCCGGCAGGCACCTCGGACACAAGGTCGGTCACGCCGAAGCGGTCTTCATCCATCACGAAGGCGGCGAGCTCCGTGGGCGACACCTTGGTCCAGTCGCCGGCGGCAGTGGTGAACTTATCAATTGTGAATCCGGCGGAAGCGCCGTTGATCACGGAATACACGTCCACGTGCGGCAGCGGGTTCTCTTCCAGGATCGCCTTGTCCACGGGGATGGAGAAGCGGGCGGCGGAACCGTTGGCAAGGCCGGTGGCGGCAAGGGCGTCGGGATCGAGGGACTTGTAGCCGATGAGCCCGGCCGACGTGGTGGCGCCTGCGCGGAACACCCACACCTGCAGGCTGCTGACGGTGCGTTCGGCGGCCAGGGGGTTGTGGACTCCCGTCTCCGCCTTTGTGAGCACGGCATCGGGAATGTTCACCTTCACGTAGAGCACGGGCATCTCCGGGTAGGCGAGTTCGCGGCGGGTACAGGTGACTGCCAGCATTGCCATAAGCAGTGCCGTCAGGGCGAGGCGTATGCGTGCAGTCCTTTCCTTCATCAGTACATAGGTATCTGGGCCGGGGTGCTGCCGACCCATTTCATTTCAGTCTGGACTCCGATTTCCAGCTGGGGATCACGGAGTTCGGGGATGGTGTTGTAGGCGGAGGCAAGACCCTTGACGGTGATGTTCGCCTCCGTGACGTGATCCTGCAGGAACACGCTCTTGATTGCACCGCCGGGGTTGTTGGTGGCGTCGGAGTACTTCAGCACTCCGATAAGGTAGAATTTGCATCCTGGGTTCACCATGCAGCCGTTGGCTCCGTAGAACCCCGCCCCGCTGTTGTTCTGGAACTCGAGGGCGTAGTGGACGTCTTGATAGCTGTCCGTCTGCACCACAAGCGTGTGGATGGGCTTCAGGGTGATGCCAGAACCGGCGCTGGCAATGTATGCCTTGGGTGTGGAGCCGTCGTTGACGTCGGAATCGTAGATGCAGTAGTTGTCACCGCTCCTGGGCGTGAAATTATAGGCCTGATGCCGCTGCTCGCTGACTAGCACGCCGGTGAGCGGGAAATTGGCATTACGGATGTTCACCGTGCCTGCCCTGCTGTCGAGCAGATTCTCCGTGCCGCCCTCGGAGCTTGCATATCCGATATTCAGGCGCAGCTGAGCCACTCCGTACTGCAGGGGGTCGTTGACTGCGGCCGACTCGACTCCGGGCAGCACCGCGCTGCCATAGGTGTAGTGGTCGAGAATCGTGGACCAGGTGAGGTTGGAAGACACATACTGATCGACGACCGATTCATCCTGGGAGGTCTTCAGGCGGCTGTTCGTCCAATACCAGAGACTGGGGGGATAACAGTAGGAAGACACTGGAGCGAGGGCGCTGTTGGCCGCGGAAACCTGCACGAACGAGGTGCCGTTCCACTGCACCGACACAGCTCCATCCGGCACGCCCCAGCCTGCAGGAATGCCTGCATAAGGGCTCTTGAAGGCAACCGTAGCGTTATTGCCTGTGCCCGTGACGGTCACGTAGGTGGAGTTGTCGATCAGGCTGCGGATTTCCCTGGAAAGCTCATAGACATAGTAGTAATCATTGTCCGGAGTGGAGCTCCAGGAATTACGGTTGTAATAGCCCTGGCTGTAGCTGTTGCTATTGGCGGTGCTGCTCGAAATATCATACAAACCGTTGTAGACCGATGTCAGCATCCGGGCTATTGCGTCCGTGGAGCCGGAGAATGCAAGACCGGCGCCGGTCAGCGTTTCGAAAGCATTCTGGAGTGTCTGATGGTTGCTGTAGTCTGACGGCGTGGACCAGCTGAAGTTCCAGGTCGTCGACGTGGTGGTGCGCCTGGCGGCATAGCCGGTCACGGATACGTGCGCGGCAGCAATGGAATTAAGGTAGCCAAGCACACCCTGGATGCCGGAGTTCATCGACGCCTCCGCAGCCGCGTCCACCATCGGCTCAAGCTCGAACCACATGTCCGCCGGGGATTCCGCGGCCTCGAGCCCGTGCTTGCGGAGCACTCCGTTGCGGCGCTTGAAATCCACTGAATCCGAAGGAGTTGCGGACACGCTCTCGTCGATTGCCTTGCCATAGACCAGCACGGAAGCCGTGCCGGACCTCATATAGACGCTCTCGTAGAGGTGGGAATTGTTGTTGGACACCAGACCCGCATTCGCGACAGAGCTCCACTGCGGCGAAATGCCACGCTGGGGAAGCTGAAGGTTGCGGCCGTGTCTGAGGTCAGAGGCCGTGACGGCCCTGTAGGTGTTGAAGGGGATTACGTATATCTGCTCTATCCCGCGGAAGGCATTGTTGTCCGTCTCGGCCTCAATCTGGGTCACGGAGTCGCTCATCTTGGTGGCGGGACGCCCGACACCGGACTTGAAGGAGATCGCCATCTGGGACTTGACATCCTGGTTGCCGACGCCCAGGGAGCCGAAATAGTAGTCCGGTGAAGCCGGATTGCACGACAGCGCCAAAGCCAGCGGCAGCAGTGCCGCGGCTGTGATTGCAAGCGTGTGGAGGACCGGCTTCATCGAGACTTCTTTTTGCCAGCAAGGCAGCAGCCCGTAACGGACTGCCGCCTACTGACATATACGTAATTTCAAATCAAATGATTAGTTGCCGAGGACGATGTTTTCGAAGACAAGGCCGGTCTCCCACTTGAGGTCGACGCTCAGACCGAGGGAGATCTGCGTGGAACGCAGGTCAGGCACGGTGCTGTAGGCGCTCTGGAGAGATTCTGCGCCGATCACAAAGTTGGCGGTGGTCATGAAGTCCTGGATGAACACGCGGCGCTCCTTGAGGGTGCTTCCGTCCGTCTGGAAAGGAGGCAGGGCCTGGAGACCGTCGGTGGGCCAGGTGACACCTGTGCTGCGGTCGGTGGTGCAGTCTTTACCTGCGTCGGGATCGAGCTTGCCGATGATGTAGAAGATACCGCCGTTGCGGACGATGTTGTGCTTGCCCCAAAAGTCCTGTCCGGAGTTGTTCTGGAACTCGAGGCACACATAGACATCGTTCTGCTTGCCGCCGCGCTTGCTCTCGTTCCAGTTGTCCCAGACGAGGGTGTAGTTGTCGGCGCTGGTGCCGGAAGCGGGGATGGAGTTGCTGGCAAGGGCCTTGTCGTAGATGGCCTGGTTGTAGGTAGAACCTGCGACGGGGAGGAAGTCCCAACCCACGGTGGTGGGCATGCCGCCGATAAGGATACCGGTCAGCTTGAAGGTGTTGTCGGAGACGGTGATCTGTGCGTTGGGCTCGTCGGTGGCTGCAAGGGCAGGATTCTTGGCGGCCTGGATAGCGTGGTTGTTATCCTCGAGCACGGCTGCACCGTACTTGACATTGCTCTTGAACAGGGCGGTACCGTAGTTGATGTTGTACTGCATTGCAACGCTGCGGGTGGTGGAGACCACGTGGGAAGCCTTCTCCCAGTTCTTTGCGGTCCAGCTGGCATCGGCATCCCAGTTGGCTACGCCCTGGGGATACTCGGGCTCGGTGACGGCCTCGTTGGTCACGCGGATGGGAGAGTTGCCGAAATACACGAGCTCGGCGGGATAGTAGACATTGTAGCAGGAAGTGGCACCCACGGCGTCGAACATCTGCACGTTGCCGACGTAGCTCCAGATGATGGTGCCGGGAGTGGTGACCTGGCCGTCGGTGTCGGTGGACTTGGTGGTGGTCACGGCGAGCTGGGAGCAACCGGCAGGCAGGTTGAAAGCGATCATAGGATACTGGTCGAGCTCGGAACCGGTGCTGCCCACAAGGGTGATCTGGTCCACAGCGCCGGTGTAGCCGAGCGTGGAGCTCATGATGTTGGCCTTGGTCTTCCAGTTCAGGGAAGGAGCGGTGCCCTCGAGGGCGACGTTGATACGACGTGCGATTTCTTCAGCAACAGCCTTTGCCACGGCTTCGTGGATATCGGTGGGGGCCTGGGCGTGGATCTTGTTCATGATGACCAGGAGGTCGCCGAGGGTACGGGCGACTGCAGGGCCGGAACCGGCACGGACTTCACCGGGGTTGATGGTGGCAAGCGTTGAAAGCTCCTCGCCGAGGATCTCACCGATGGAGCACATCAGAGAGCCGTCGAGGGGGGACTTCGTGGCACGCTGGATCACGCCGGCGTCGGAAATGGTCACATAGTGTGCCCAGGACAGGGTAGCGTGAACGGTGGTGGACTCGTGGGTCACGTCAGCATCGATGCTGGAATTCATGATGTAGTTGAGCACGGCAGCGATGAGGTCGCCATACTGGCGGTATTTTGCGCTGAAGCCGGAGGAGTTGATGTCTACGATGCGGGAGAGGGCGAAGTCATACTGGGTAAGGTCGGTTGCGTTTGAATTGGTGACCTTGGGCAGATAGTCGATCTTGCCCTGGGCGAAGTCGGCATTCTCACCGCTCTTGGGGGCCTTTCCGTAGAACATGAGGGTGTTGGTCTCGGTGGGGAGGGCAAGCTCGATGATACGGTGGCTCTTGGACTGGTCGGTGGTCGCGTCAGTGTTGGTCATGACGTGGCCAAGGGAATAGTTCTTGTTGGCGGAGGAGGCAGCGGTGATGTACTTGCCGTCTGCAACGGGAGCATTGCGAAGGAAGCTGAGCAGCCTTGCATCGGTGATGCCGCGGAAAGCGTCGGTAGCGGTGGCCTGGGTGTTGGCGGATGTCTGCTTGGTCATCGGAGAATTCGCAGTAGACACGCTGAACACGAAGCTGGTGGCAACTTCGCCGGTAGCAGGGTTGTAGTTGGGGTTGACCGACTCCTTCGGGGAGCAGGCAACCGCGCCCGCAAGTGCTATCGCACCCACGAGGACAATTTTGATTGAATTACGCATATTTATTTGGTAAATAGATAATTATCAATGGTTATACACTAAATATCCAAGTTAACAAAGGACAAAGATAAAAAAAAAAAAACAAAAAACCTCATTGTACGCGCGTAAAAGTGGGTTTTTTCCAATTTTCTTTTCCGCCCGCACCCCGACCCTTCGGGAAGATAATCGGCGAATTCTTTCCCAATCGGCAGGAAAATCGGCCATGCTGACTGATAATTGCCCAAAATCCGTCAGGAATCGGCAGCTATTGCGGAAAGGATATCTCATTTCGCCACATTTTTACGATTCTTTCGAAAGAATTCGCAAAATCTGCACTGAGGGTGTTGCGCAGGCCATTGTGTTTACATAGCTTTGCGTCGAGACTTGGACTTTACACAAGTATGCGGGCATTCCTATAACCAACAACTTAGACAATATGGTGAAACCTGATCAGATAACTGGAGGACAAAAGATTATCGCCAATAGTTACAATCTAACGCAAAACGATGTAGAGGGTTTAATCTTTCTACTTCGTGACAAACATGTTATCCTTGATAGAGATTTAGCTAAATTATATGGCACGGAGACGAAGCGGCTTAATGAGCAAGTACGGCGTAACCCGGGCAGGTTCCCTGATGAATTCGTGGTCCAGTTGACAAAAGAAGAATGGCTCTCTTTAAGGTCGCAAAATGCGACCTTAAACGGCAGAGGACGGCACCCAAAGTACTTGCCATATGCATTTACAGAGTATGGAGTCATTATGGCGGCTGCGGTCTTGAAGACTGAAATTGCCGACAAAGTCAGTGTTACAATTGTGAGAGCGTTCGTCGCGATGCGGCGTTTTATGCTGACCAATGCTCAAGTATTTCAACGTCTTGACAGAATAGAATACAAACAATTGGAAACGGACCAAAAGATAGATCAAGTTTTCGCCAAACTGGAAGAGAAAACAGAGAGCAATAACCAGTGCATCTTCTTTGATGGTCAGATTTATGACGCATATGAGTTTATCTGTGACTTGATCAGGCGCGCCACCAAAAGGATTGTATTGATTGACAACTATGTGGATGATTCAGTATTGACCATGCTGGACAAGAGGGGCGCTGGAGTTGAAGCTACGATATATACAAAAGAGGTTGGGAATCAGTTTGAACTGGATCTTGAGAAACATAATGCCCAATATGCGGCTATCCCTGTTTTTGTATTTAGAAAAACTCACGACCGGTTCCTAATCATAGATGATAAAGTTTATCATGTAGGAGCGTCGCTAAAAGACCTTGGGAAGAAATGGTTTGCCGTCTCCCTCATGGAAGCGCAAGATGCCGGCGCGATTATTTCACGGCTGGAAGCGGAAGCGACAAGCTTTAAGTAGATTATTTCACGGCTGGAAGCGGAAGCGACAAGCTTTAAGTAGATCCTGGCAAGGCCAGCAATCCCATCGAAGTTTGGTTTGATATTCTGCAAAATAGTCGAAACCATTCCCTTTTGAAGGAAATAGTAGCCATTCTGACGGGAAATCGCCAAAAATCCGTCAGGAAGCCGGGAAAAACACCCGTTCTGACGGAAAATCGCCCACAATCCGTCAGGAAGCCGTGGCGCCTACCTGCGGCGGTGGCTCTTGGCCTTTGGGCAATGCGGCGGGACCAGCCGGGGGCCAGCCAAAATGGCCGGGCTGGCGGCCCGGGGGAATAAAATCAGTGGCGGCGTTTAAGGGAATGGCAGGATTATTCAGTGTACTCCACCACGGTCCAACCACTGGGGATGCCGTTTGGGTCGCGAGGATAATCCACACCAGGCGCCTTGTAGAACGTGCCTTTGCTCGGAACACCCGACATCCATTCATTTAGACAACGTGTCGCTGAGATATCAGTTGCCAGACATATAATGGTCGTAACACCGGATTGAGAAAACATCTGCCTGTAGCACTCTGTAACCAGAGTTTTAGCCGGCAGGATGGGGGCCGTTTTCACCTTGGTGCACTGCCTTAACAATTCCCGATAGCAGTCCTGGGTGAGTGTCATTGCGGGCAATTCGATACCGCTCACATCAACCAGATTGGAACACTGGCGGAACATATTGTAGCAGCAACGGAAAGCAGTCCCTTCCACACGGAATCGCGGTGCACGCGTAAGCGACGTGCAGTTACGGAACATCTGCATATAGCATTGACTTGCCAATTGCGTCACCGGGAGAATCAGCGGGTTGTCCGGATGAATGTCGATATAAGTGACTGCAGTATTTGATCCTTTGGAAAACGCTCCGTGGAAGGCGCTCTCGGAAAGATTATCCTTGTCTGCGAGCAGGCTCATGATATTCCCGGAGATATAGCACTTTTTATTCGCCTCAAAGATGGGATTGGTAGATGGCGTTCCATACTGATCGCCACTGGAGTTTTTATAATTCGTCCGGTTCCCCTTTATCCATGCGGCTTCACCCGCATTCAGGGTGAACTGAGCGGAATAAGGAATCCACGTATCCCCGTAATCCACGCTGTACTGGATGCCGTCGTAGTTGAACTTGATGGTGGTGCCATTTGAAATTGCAGTGATGCAGAAACCATCATACGAATACGTATAACGGGAAATCGTGTAATAGGTATTGGCGGCAAGGGTCTGGTCGGCAACCGTGAAATCTTTCGACTGATCCGTGTTCTCGGCATCCGTCCACTCGATGACCAGTTTGGCATTTTCCAGCGACACGCCGCCGCCCAGGAAGGCGAAAACAAAAGGAAGCTTGCCGGCCTGGGTCACCGCAACGCTCACCTCCCGAAGAGGGACGCTGCCGTTAAGCAGCCTGGCCGTGATCACGCGGCCCACCGGCGCCTGACCCGGCGTCATATTGACGGAGCAACGCAAAAAACTGGACTGCTGCTGAAGGGTGAAACTGCCATCCATCAAATGACCGGAACCGGTAAAATGACTCAAACGGCTGACGGCATCCTCAAGGGACGGGGCCCAAGTATCAAGTCCATAACTGCCTGCGGAAACGGCGTCCACTTTCCCGTCCGTCACGGTGTGCAAATCATCCGTCCCGCTCACAAGCACCAGATTCACAGGCGGATCGGGATCACGGGGAAGGGTGCCGACATAGGTAAGGATGCCAGCAAAACTGGCCTCGTGTTTCCCTACGTCACCGGCATCTTCCATATCCAGGAAACCATACAGCGTGCCGTCCTCACTTTCCAGATACACTCTGTCTCCGTTTGCATACTTATACACCATACCTTCCCCAAGGGTAGCCCTGGTGTCCACATCCGTGCGGATGGAAGCCCGATAATGCACGGTCTGCACTTCAGGGACAGGGGAAATGGTCTCCACATCTTTATTACAGGCCACCATCAGAGACAAAACCATCCATAGCAGCATCTTTGTAACTGTCATCTTACTCATAGTTCGCCTCCGTTGTTAAGATTACCGCCCAAGTCTATGTCGCCGCGGCCTACCAGGGCATTGATGAAGGAAACGCTCACCGGATTGAAATACTCATTGGACACCCGGATAGTGGTAGCGCTGTCGGTCCGGGTGGTCAGGAAATAGCAGAAGAATGTGCGGGACCCCCCGCTTGCGGCCAGTGCCGAGTAATCACTCCAGCTGAGCGTCCTGGTGAAGCGCCCTGAAGACACAGGCATATCGATTCCCTTCGACGTGTCGGTGGCGAGAGTCGGATCATCCGGTTCGAGAGTGAAGACAAGCGGGAACATGGATTGCGGCATCCCGTCAGGAATGGTTATCCCCACGGTGACGGGAGCACCGACGACGTCAGGGACAGGGTCTGTGCACGTGGCCGTGAGTGGCTGCGTGTTGACGAACGATGCGCTGCCCTTGTGGAAGTATTCGTTGTAGACCCATATTGCGGTAGCACTACTCGCCTGGGTGGACTTGAAATAGCAGTAGAACGTGCGCTGCCCTTCGCTGGCAGCCAGATTCGAGAACTCCTCCCAGGTGAGCGTCCTGGTGTAGAAGAATGCGGGCGTGTCTTTGTACGTCGATTCCGTGGTGGCTATCGAACGGCCGGAGCCTACGGGCAGGTTGATGTCATAGGAAGTGTCCGGGGTGAGCGTTCCGGCCTCGGGCTCTACGATGAAGTCCAGCGGGAACATGGATTCCGGAAGCTCAGACGGGATGGTGACGGCCACGGTAATCGGCGTGCCGGTGACCGGCCACACACGGTCCGCGCACGTGACGATCAGCGGCTGCTTCTTCTGAAGCGTGATTTCCACCTCCCTGTAGAGGCGCAGGTCCTGATGGTTGCCGGGGTTGTGGCCGGTGATCTTGATCTTCTGGGTCTTGGTCTCGTCCAGCGGCTCCACGGTGTTGAACCGGATGGTCCGGATTCCTTCCACCCCGCCCACGGTGGCGGCCTCGGGGAAGAAGAAGCCCCTGGTGGGCACACGGTTGCCGTTGCCGTCATAGAGGATGAGGATGTCGTCGGAGCCGTCGGTCATCGGCTCCAGCTCCACCCTCACGGCGGCGGTGTTGAGGTTGGGCGCGTCCGAATACACGTCGTTGAAGAAACGTGCATACAGTTCGTAGAAGTAACCTTCATCCGCCGGGCCGCTGTAGGTCCTGGTCATGAAAGGCTCCACCACCAGGCGGGTGGTGCCATTGGAAATGTCGGAAAGGCGGCGCATCGACACGTCGGCCGATATATCCTCGGCGCCGGAAGACACTGCCGCGAGTTCCGGGGTGTGCACTCCTTCGGAGGAGATTCGGTGCAGTTCGATTTTGTAGCGGAAATTCCTGTAGATGGGGTAATACCGGGAGACGGTCTGCGTGCCTTCCACTTTCGATTCCATCAGGTCGAGACGATAGTAGTAGTAGTTGTCCTCGTTGTTGAATTTACCGCACACGATGATGAACGTGGGCCCGATATGGTCATTCGGAACCCCGCGCTCATAAATATAGAATCCGCTTTCGGTGTCGTTCTCGTCGTAAAGCAGCACCCTGCCGTCGCTCGTGGAGGGATCTTCGAATTCGGAAGCCGGAGGAATGAAGGTGCTAAGGGCCACGCCTGCAGGCATATTGCCCGGGTAATTGATGTTGTCTTCCAACTGTTCGAAAGTGCTCTTCTCGTAGCCGCTGAACTGATATCCGGAGGGAGGGTTGAAGTCGAAGCGGTTCACCGCCACCGGCTCGTTGCTGCGGTAGGGCACCACAGAGCCACGTTCGGGATAGTAGATGACGGCGTAGCTGTGGAGCTTGAAATTCTCGGACGCGTTGCTGACCTGTATCTTGGCAAAGTTGCGGATGAGCGGGACGTACTGGAAGAATGCCAGGGTCGCGTCGTCAGGCATATAGCTTCCGTTCGGCAATTTTATGGGCTCCTGGGTGCCGGGGTCTATCTTCGCCTTGATGTACGGCACATAGAGCTTCTGCCAGTAGGCCTGCTTGTTGTTGAAAGACAGCATATTGGGAAGGCTCTGGTAGGAGTAGGTTCCGGAAATCAGCTGGTTCTCGTCCACATTGCCCAGGATATGGATGGTGCGGCCGAAGTCGGAAATCTCGAGCTGGACGCTGAATGTGTAGAGAGTCGTGTGCCGGTCGCCTTCGGAAAGGGGATATTTATCCGCCGGAATTTCGGCATTCTCTTCTGTCCCAACCAGCGTTGCCTTCCTTATGTACTTGATACTCTGGCTTCCGCCGCAGACCACCAGATACATCATATCCGGATCGAGGTAGGGCGTGCCGGTGATGTCGCCGTCGCCGGTTGCCAGTGTCCTGGTGGCGGGAAGCACCGGGATGTCAGGCACGGAGAAGGTGATGGTCACGGGGGCGCCTTCGAGCGAAGTGCCCACGGGGGCGCCGCCCTGCTCGAGCTCAGCAACGCAGGACACCGCCAGCAGGAGTGCGGTCAGGTATGCGGTCAGCCTTCTCATGGTTGCCTGTCCCCCCATACGAATTGCGAGCGCGGGTTCCACTGCTCGTCGCCCCAGTACCAGGAGTCATAGACGCAGCGGAGCAACGCCAACGATGAATTCTTATCGGTCACGGTGCCGTTATCTTTGTTGACGTACACGACGCCGTTGGCAGACCAGTAGTCTCCTTTGAACATCGATTCAAAAACGCCTTTTGCCGAAAGCTGGGCGATGAATTTGATTTCGCTCTTGGTGGGTATGCGCCACCGTCCGCCCGGGAACCCGTCTTCCTGATACCCGGCGCAGCGCCATTTTGCCTGGGACTCGGTGAGGTTTCCGAATTCCGTGCCGCCCAGTTTGGTGGAAATCCTGTAGCCGGGCGCCAGCATATTCTTCGTGCGGTCGGATTTTTCCGTAGGGCGATAATACATCAGCGGCCTGCTGTCTCCCGTCAATCTCAAAGGGGTATTCACATCGCCGTCCACCACAGGGGCCTGGGTGAAGTTGGACACACCACCGGTCCTGTCCGGTAGTACTGCATCCCCGGCACCGGTGCCGTTGTTCACGAAACTGTAGCCCAGCACGGGCACGGTGGTGTCGTAGCCTTCGATTCGCGGGTCGCCTATCACGAATTCAGAATTCTGCGGAAGCACCGTCACGTTGATTCTGAATATGTCGCGTCCGCCTCCGGTGTACCACACCGTCCGCCACTGGTATTCCCTCTTGTTGTTGTCTGTAGTCAGTTTGTAGTAGGGATCGGTATTGTTGCTCCCCGTCCTGATGAAGCGCCCGGCGTCGATATAGACATACCCCCAAGGCTTGTTCAGCCAGGGTTTTTCGGAAGCGACAGGATAGAATGGAGTACCGTTGTTGTCGCTGGTGGCCCTGATTTCGCTGTCGGAATTCGGACAGGACTCGATGTAGATGCCCGGATACTGGACGATGGTGATGTGCTTCAGGTACTCGTTGTAGGGGTAGACGCCGGCGGTAAGGTCCTCGTGGACTATGTCGAACTCGATGGTGTAGGGCGAATAGTCGAAGTCGTTCTTGGTGTAGTCGTTCTGGAGGGTGTGGTTGAGCTCTATGGTCGTGGACGTGTTGGACACCCAGCTGGAAGGTTCGTAGACAGGACTGCCGTCAGAGGATAGATTCTGGCCGTTGTATTCCAGATAATACTGTCCGGTGGCGGTGTCTTCGCGCACCCAGGCGTGGTATTTGGTGTTGTATGCGTCCACAGCCGCGATTCCTTCCTTGATTTCGCCGTAGTACGGCCTCCTTGCCGTCACGCTGCCTTCGACTATCTTCACGTCGTGGCTGGAAAGGAAGGGTATGCTCAGCGTTGCCTGATTGTTGAGCCTCTTCACCTTGGTGTCCACGGACAGGTAGCGCGCCTTGCTGATGACGGCATACTTGTCGATGGGCACGCTCTTGTTCTGCCAGTCGAGTATGTAGTAGGTCGTGGGGAAGAGGTAGGCCTTGCCCTCGTCCGTCTCCGAGCCGAGGATGCTGACGTCGATGTTGAAGTGATACCAGTTGTTCCTCTCGAAGCTGTCTACGGGAAGGATCACCTTATAGTAGTATTTGCGCCTGTCGTAGGAATATCCGCCCGCCTCCGTGCGGCGCCAGTCCATCTCGAGCTTGAGATAAGGCTGCGCGGGCAGGGGCTGAGTGTAATCCGGCCGGCCGGTGGACCAGGCGACGGGGTAGGAATACATCGGATACGTGTTGTAGTAGGTCTTCGCGCTTGCGCCGGAGCCCGCCGTGGTGTGGGCAAGGAATTCGGTGCCGTTGTCCCTGAGGAAGGGGCGCCTGTTCTCTTCGGCGCTGTAGGAGAAGAACTCCGGAGCCGTGTTGTCGGCGCTGGACCCGGTGCCGAGAGTCACGTTCTTTGCGCCGTCCACAAGGTAGATGCGCATCGTGTGCAGCACCGGCTGCCAGACCTCGTCCGGATCGCCGTCGGCCTCGTGTTTGAGCGTCACTTCGCTTGCCACCGAGACTGCCGTGGTCAGTTTTGCGGCGAAGCGGCGGGCCTTGATGGTGCCGCTCGCGCTTATGGGTGCGGATGCGTCGTAGGTGAGCACGGTCTGGCCGTCCATCAGGAAGCTGCCCTGGACGTAATTGCTTTCCGTGGCGGCGAAGTCCGTCTCTACGGCCACTGCGGCAAGCTCATCCCGGGACGTGCCGGCAAGGGATGCGCCCGGGGTCAGGTCGCCGCTGTAATTCACTATGGCATACACGGTTGCGCACATCGAATTCGCGGCCGTGAAAATCTGCTCCGCGTCAGTCCTCTTGAGCACGAGGTTGAACGTGGCTTCCCAGGAACCCAAGGCCGTGTTGTAGGTCACGGGGTCTTCGGCGAGGTCCACCCTCTCGTGGTAGACGGCAGGGGCGTCGGCGGCCGGGGCGGCTCCGGGGTAGAAGAAAAAGTCGACGGACTTTATGAGGTTCTCATTGAAGCGGGTCTCCCCGTCTTCGGGAGTGGACTTGGTCAGGGCCGGATCCTCGCAGCGCACGGTCAGCACCAGCCCGGGAGCGGGGTTCTCAGGCACATAATCCTTGGTGCACGCCGCCGTGAGCAGCAGCGCAAGCACAATCAGGATATGCAACAGGCCCTTCTTCATCATTCGTTCCAGTTCTGCTTGAGTATTATCCTGTAGTAGTCGATCGACTCCGTGTCCAGGTCTATCCAGCGCTCGTTGTCTCCGATTTCGACGCAGAAATGGAGGTCGATGTAGTTGCCCTCCAGCTCGGCATCCGTGTGGGTGCCGGGATTACACGAAATCTCAAACTCTATCTTGCAGTCCTCTATCCTGCCGTCTTCCGGGTGCTGGTAGTTCGGGTAGATCACATGGCTCATAGGGGTGACGGTGAATATTCCGTCCACCTTGGTGTGCCCCGGAAGGACGCCGGCCACGGGCACCACGTGAATCTTCTGCCCCACCGGCGTGGCTATGAGGATGTCGCCTTTTATAATGTTCGGCTGCCCGCTGAGCGTGTGCCAGAAGTAGATATTATAGTAGCCGTCTGCGGTCTGCTCCTTCTTGTAGGTGGCAGGATCGCTTTCCGGGATGGTGAAACGGCGCACCACATTCACCGTGGCGGTGGTAAAATCGAAATCGTAGGTGGTCTTGTCCCAGGGGAGGACCACTATCTTCAGCTCCAGGGTCCTGGTGGCCTCGGCGAAGTAGGCATACAAGATCCAGGAGTGGTTGCGTGAGAGCACGTCGTCGGACGGCATCGAGAAAGTGGCCGTCTCCTCTCCCTGCCCGACGTCGTAGAGTATGGTGCCGGAAATGATCCTGTCGGTCTCCCTGATGTAGATGGGGCCGACCTGGGAAGAGGCTCCGACGGCGGCATCGAGCCGGCTTTCATATTCCTGGGCGGACTCGGTTTCATGCCCGGCGCTGCGGAACAGCAGCTCATCCGGGCGCTCGCTCAGGGCAAGGTCAGCGTTAGCCATCAGTGGCGCACCGCCTTCGCCGGAGAGCGTTGCCTCCAGGGGCGTGTAGCCGTCGATTTCGAAGGGGTTGTCGGTGGCGCCGTATTTATGGTCGGTGAACAGTTTCTCCGCCGTGGCAATCTGGCAGTCGTGCCCCGTGGAAGTGCCGCCGAAGGTGATGCTCTTCACCACGCAATCGGCATTTGCCGGCACTGCGGGGTCGGTGCCCGAAGCAGGCGTGCCCTTCTGGCAGAAGACGAAACGCAGCTTCGACACGGCGCGCGTGAGCGTCAGGGTGGAGATGTTGAGCACGGGATAGCCGCCGCTCACTGCTGCGGATTTGAGCACTCCCGACATGGGGAGTCCGGCGGCCGGAACGGCCATCGTAAGGGGCGAGGCCCCGAATGTGGCGCCGCTGATTGTGATAGCGTCAAGTTCGCTTCGCGTGGTCGCTTCGCCAAGGGACACATTGGTGGCCGACGCAGCGTTCGCGACCGCATACACATCCACCCGGGCGCCGTCTGCGCTCAGCGTATTGAACATTTCCCGGCTGAGGGGCATGGCGAAACGGGTGATAGCGGAGTGCGGAAGACCGGTGTCGGCAAGCTGGGCGGAAGTGAAGGCCTTGTAACCCACCAGCTGCCCGTCGTTTGCGCCTTCATTATTGAGGAACACCCACAGCTGGAGGGAGCTGAACACCTTCTCACTCCCAAGGGCGCCCACGCTGCCGGTCTCGGCTTTCGTGGCCACCAGGTCGGGGATGTAGATGCTGACCGACAGTTCGGCAGGATCCGCTTCGGCCTCGGGACGAGTGCAGGAGAATACCTGCAGCGCCATCAGCAGCGCCGCAGCCATCCGGCATATGAAGCTCATCCTTTTCATCATCCCTTTAGAATGGCAGTTTTATTCCTCCCGGCTCCACCTGCATCCATTCCATTTCCGCCACGACGCCCAGCTCCAGCTGCGGGTCGCGGAGGTCGGGAACGGTGTTGTAGGCGTTGCCGAGGTCGTTCACGTGCACATAGACCGTAGTCTTGTGGTCGGAGTCGAACACTCCGGCGATATTCTCCTCCGAGGGCTTCGAGCCCGCTCCCGGCTTGAGCTCCCCTGCAAGATAGAACTTGCATCCGGGCTGCACGGTGCCCTGCTGGCACTGGAAGGCGGAGGATGTGTTGTTGTGGAACTCCAGGGCGAAATGCACGGCCTGGTCGTCGGCGGTGGGGAGCACCATTATCTGCACATATTGCGATGTGCCGCCGAGCGTGACGCCGCTGATGTTGTTGTCGTAGATGAAGCGGCTCTCCGAACCCGGCCTGGGAGAGAAGTTGTAGTCGACATCTCTCTGGTCGCCGATGATTATGCCGGTGAGGGGGCATCCTGCAGCCGGTACGGCATTCCCGGAAGGCGCGACGAAGCGGAATTCCACAAGCCCTACTCCATACTGCATCTGGTCCACTATCGCGACGGACCTTGTGGACGACATAACTGACGAACCTTCCGTGTAATAGGACAGAATGTTGCCCCAGGTGTAGTTCTGGGGTTTGTACTGCTCCTTGACGGTGGCGTCGGCGGACGTCTTTATGGTGCTGTTGGCGTAGTACCACAGACTCGGGGGATAGCAGTACTGGGCCACCGGCACCAGCGAAATGTTCACCCCGTCGATGAGCTTCACGTAGCGGTGGCCGTTCCACCACATGCCCACAGCCCCTTCGGGTATGCCGTATGTGGAGGGGAAATCGGCGCCTGCCGCATTGCGGGCCGCCTGTAGGGCCGAAAGCTTCGTCATCACCGCGTTGATGGCTGTCGGATTGGTGCCACTGTACTCGGAGAGGGCTCCGAGTATGTTCTGCTCCATGCGGTACAGGGTATAGTAGGAGCAGGAGACTATCTGGTTCTGGAAAGTGAACACGTCGAGGAAGGACCGGATGTCGGCATCTTCATAAGACTGAAGCACTTCGATCACTCCGTTGAGCGCGGCCACCAGGTTGTCCGTGGTCTGGCTGACGGCTGTCAGGTCCGCCGTCTCCAGGACGGGCTCGAGGCTGAAGGAAATGTCGGCGGAAGCTGAAGGATTGTCCAGGCCGGAGGGGGTGAGGACACCGTTTTTGTGCTTTCCTTCCCTGGTCGCGACGGAGCCGGAGTCGAAGGCCTTTCCATAGGCCAGCACGCGGTTGGTTTTCAGGGGCACCCTGACGATGTCGTAGAGATGGGAGTTGTTGTTGGCCACCAGGCCGTTCTGGCCGATTGTCGGATTGTGGATCTGGACATTGCTGTCGCCAAGCCTGGTGCTGCCCCCGCCAACCGGGACGGCGGACTCGGTCTGGAAGGGAACGACATAGATCTGTTCGATTCCCCGGAAACCGGCGCCGTCCTGGGTTATGGCGGCAGTCATTTTTGTCTGCACCGTGGGAACGTCCCCTGTGGATTTGAGCGACAGGGCGAGGGATATGGCATTGTAGCCGGCCAGGTCGAAACCCTCCGTCTCCAGCGGGCGCATGGTGCACCCGCCGGAAAGAAGGGCCGAAACAGCCAGGGCTATGAATGCTTTACGGACGTTCACGGGGCAGGATCAGAAGCTACAGAGTGACGTTGTAGGTGTAGCCGGAGTGCCACTTGAGGTCGACGGAGAGACCGAGCGACATCTGGGTGCTGGCGAGGTTAGGAACGGTGACGTAGGCGTTCTTCAGGGAGTCTTCTCCGAGGGTGAAGGTGGCGGAGGTCACGAAGTTCTGGATGAACACGCGGTTGATCTGCTTGGAGTGTCCGGCGACTTTTCCGCTGGGGACCGTCTCGCCGTCGACACCATACACGGGAGGAATCGCATATTTGCCGCCATCGTGCCAGTCAGGCAGAGCAAGGACTGATGCGCTGGTGGCGGTGGCTACGGGAAGTTCAGCGATAAGATAGAAGATGCCGTCCTTGGGGACAATGTTGTCCTTGCCCCAGAAAGCATCGCCTTCGTTCTTGAATTCGAGGGCAACCCTGACGGCCTGCTGTGCGTCGTCTGCAAGGGTCTTGTTGTAGTTGTCGAACACGAGAGTGTAGTTCTCGTTGCCGGTCGTAGTGGGGATGGCGCCGCTTGCAATTGCGTCATCATACACCACATAGGTGAACTCGCTGCCGGTAGTGACCTTGGGAAGGAACTGCCAGTCCACTGTGTTGATCTGGCCGCCGACGAGGACACCTGTGAAGGTGAGGTGATGGTTGTTGGTGGGAATCAGATTGTCGTTGGCATCTCCGGTCTTCGCGGCTTTGTTATCCTTGAAATTGGCAAGGCCGGCGGCGATAGCAATCTTGGACTCGAGCAGGGCTACACCGTAGTTGATGTTGTTGCGCACCGCAATTCCACGGGTGTTGGACTGGACCCTTGAGTTGGACTTCCAGCTCTTGGCTTCCCATTTGTTGCCGGACGTGGTGTCATCATCCCAGGGATTCACACCGTTGGGGTAATCGTTGGTGGTGACGTCCTGGCTGGTGGTGCGGATAGGAGAATTGACGAAGTATGCAATCTCTGCAGGATAGAGATAGTTGTTGGGGTTGAATGTGTTTCCGGGGTTGGCAAGGGCCTGGTTGGGGTCCATATATTCAAACTCGTCGGATTCAAACTTCAACTGGGCAGCACCGTCGGGGATACCGAACTGCGTGTGGGGGAAGGAGGTGATATTCGTCACACCTGAGAATTTTGCTTCCCATGCTGCCTCATCGGCGATTGCGCCTGCCGTTATAGCGTTTGCTTTAATTGAGGTGACGCCCAGGAATTCCATGGCATCAGTGAAGTAGCGTCCCTTGCGCTGCATGATCTCGTCGGCAAGGCGGCAGGCGTTAGCCTCTTCGGGGCCGGTAGGATTAGCGCCCTGGACGGATTTCACAACATCGATCAGGGAAGTCATCATTCCCTTGATGGCTGCGGACGAACCGGCACGGTATTCACCAGTCTCAATCTTGGTGAAGGTGGAATAGGCTGCGCCGAGGATTTCCTCGAGACCGGTCAATGTAGGACGCTGGGTAGCATCGTCATATTTGGTTCCGAGATCTTTCCATGAAAGGGGAGGAAGATTGGTATATACGTCCTTGGGGTCCTTAGGGTCACCAGGAGCGGAGTAAGAGTCGGTAGCGGCCATTGCAGTTACGGCAGAGCTGATGATACGGTTGATGATGAAAACCATCAAGTCTCCGGTGTGCTTGTAGGCGGTCTCATCCGTCAGCCTCTTCACCAGGTCGAAATGAGTATTGACAGGCTTCTTGGCGACGTTGTAGACCAGTTTGCCGGTGGCGTTGCTCGTGGTGGCGTTGATGGCCTTGCCATAGAAAAGCATTGCGTCCACATCCACGGGAACGTTGAGCTGTACGATACGGTTGGAGCTGGATGTAGCGTTGTTGGCCGCATCGATGGAACCGTTGGAATAAAGGGTACCGAGGGCATAGTCGCGGTCGGTATCCGTGGAGGAACTCAGCACGAAAGGCTCCACGTCGAGGGAAGTAACACTCATATGCGTCTTATAGGCGAGGACGTGGGCTTCGTTGATACCGAGGAAGTTACTTGCCTTCTGCACAGCGGCAGCCGTCTGTTTGGTCTGCGGAGAACCGGTGTTGACGCTCAGCACGAACTGAGTGGTGACCTCCTTGGTCTCGGGGTTGAAATCGGGGTTGTCTGACACCACCTCTTTGGGGTTGCAGGCAACGGCTGCAGCCAGAGCAATAGCCCCGGCGAGCGAAATTTTGATAAGTTTACACATAATGTTTATAATGAATTAGTTGATTGAAATTTCTATAGCGGTATAATGTGCACTCCGGCCTGGTTCCAGTCCAGGGTCACGGACACACCCACGGACGTGTCGTCGGTGGACACGATTCCGTCGTGGCCTATGCGCACGCGGATAATCTTCAGCTGGCCCGCACGAAGGGGCTTGATCAGGCCCAGGCGGCTTTCCGTGACGGAGCCGTCGGGAAGGGTCACGTAGACTACCCACTCCCAGAGCGCGTCATCGGCACTCTCGGAGATGAACGGGTCGGTGGTCTCGATGACCACCTTGCTCTCGGGCTTCGGCTCTTTCGAGGGGAACTGGACGGTCACGTAGCAACTTTCAGCGCCGCCCTCGACGGGCACGTTCACCGCCTCCACCAGAGGGTTCCTGTTGAACACGTAGGTGCTGTCGGCGATGTTGAACGAATCGGCGAATCCGGTCGTGAACGCCTTGAATCCGCTGATTTCCGGCGTGCCTTCGGCAGTGTTGTCCACCACCAGGGCCGTGGCGCAGTTGGCCATGTAGAGCTGCACGAGGAAGCTCTGGTCCACGCCTTCGAGAATATTCATCGGGAGGCGGGCGGTGAAAAGGCCGGTGTTGTGGGTCTTGATGATGTTGTTCTCGTCCGGATCGCCCTGCAGGAGGCAGGAAGTGCCGCAGGACTCTTCCTTGTCGAGGTCGACAAGCTGGTTGTCGGCGATGTTGGCCACGGCCAGGTGCATGTATTCACGCACCGGCAGGTGCAGGGTGTAGCTGGTCTGGTTGGCATCCATGATGTCGCTGAAGTGCTCCAGCACGGGGCGCGGCTCGTTGAAGTCGTAGAACGAAAGGTCCACGTCGTGGGCGAAGTCGGAGAAGATGTCCTTCAGGTAGTCCTTCAGGGCTTTTGCCACGTGGACATCGGCCTCCAGGCCCAGCACGGTGTTGATTTCCGTCTGCACGTTGGTCACGAGGCGCATCTCGTAGTCGATGGAGTACTCGTCGGGGCAGCCGCTCAGGTCTTCATCGACCAGGCAGCAGCCGGCGCCTGCAAGCGCTATTGCGAATATGCTCAAAAACTTCTTCATCACCTTCCGTACCTTAAGTGTGCATATTCTTCCATGTCCTTGAGATACTTCTCGTAGGCGGCGCGCTGCTCCATGATACGCTCGAGCTGGGCGAGGTTGCGGGCGGCGCTTTCGTCTTCGGCAGAAGCTTTGCGCAGCAGCTCGAGGGCCTCGGCCTCGCGGCCGTTGTAGAACAAGGCCACGGCGTAGGCGTTGAGGCTCCTCGGGTCGTCCTTCTTGGCCTCAAGGGCCTTCAGGGCGGCGGCGTAGTCTTTCTGTTCCAGCAACTTGATGCCTTCGTTGATTTCGCGGGCGCTCTCGTCGGGAACGTAATCGTAGTAAATCCGCAGGTAGCCGGAGTTACGCTGGTCGCCGAGTATGTTCTCGCGCAGAAGCTTGTAGGTGCGTCCTCCGTCGACTTTCTTCAGTTTGGCTTCCCTGCGGGCAGGGTTGGGTTCGGAATCGATGATGGAAATCAGGTTCTCGATCTGCTCCTTGCTCAGGCCGGCGCCTCCTCCCTGCAGGGCGAAGTCGTTAAGCTCGTCCCTGAATTCGGTCCAGGCAGCACCTCCGCCCACGGTGTCGAACATGTCGTCTCCGATGTGGAGGCGGTCCTGGATGTAGCGCTGGAGCGACAGGGCTCGGGCGTCGGACAGGGCCTGGTTGTGCCGGGGAGTGCCTTCCACCGATGCGAGACCGATGATCTGTATCTTGGTCACGCTGCTGGTGGTGTCGGCCAGGATCTTGCTGGTGATGTCCATGATCTCATCCAGCACGGGGCCGTTGTTGCGGTGGGCGCCTTTCCCTTTTGCGGTGGGCTCGTCAAACTCGCGAAGGAGCCTGGACTTGTCCAGTTCGAAGAACACATAGAGCGGCGCCTCTTCCTTGCGCAGGATGCGGTCGGGGGTGTAGGGCTGGTATTCGCTCGAAGGGCGGAGCACCGGGTGGTCCTTCTCCAGCTGGCCGGCTATGCCCTTCCAGTCTTCCACGACGGGGATAGTGGGGATGAATACTTCCGGAGCATCCACAGGGTCGGGACGGCGGATAGTATCCACGGGCCCGGTGATGGTCTCCACCTCCTCCAACTTCTTTTCCTTGAAGAAGTTATAGGCAAGGTTGAGACCGAGCTTCGGCACGATTCCGGGGCCTTTCACGTCGCCCAGCTTGGCGCCGCACCAGGCGCACTGGTAGCGCTCTCCGGTGTTGTAGCCGGCTGCCACACCCGCCTCGACTTCGAGGCGCATATGCTTCGAGAGCCACCAGGAATAGCCGAGGTTGATGCCGAGGCCGAAGAAGTCGCCCTGCAGGCGGTTCTGCCGCACCTCGGGGTAAAGGCCGAGCGGGAAGGTGACTCCGCCCACGTTGTAGTGGGTCCAGAGCAGGTCGGCTCCGAGCCAGAGACCCCTGTAGTTCTCCTTGGGCCAGAAGCGCACTCCCGGCACCAGGGCAAAGTGGCGCCATTTGCTGTCGATTTTCGGGTCATTGTCCCAGGGCCACCAGCGGGGCCAGGCCTTGATTCCACCGACCATTCCGACGGTGAAATTCTCTCCCAGGGGAATCCAAAAGTGGGCGTTCGGGGTGGAGCTGCCCCAATAGAACAGATTGGTTCCCAACGGGATAGAGTGCACTCGCAGGGAATCCAACTGCCGCTGGGCGCGTTCTGCCGAATCGCGTGCCGTCTGCTCCTGCGCCATGCCCGGAATTGACAGGCACAGGGCGAGAGCCGCAGTTGTTAGAATCGTCTTTAAAGCCATCTACACTTTGTTTTAAACTACAAATTTACACATTTTATTTCTATATATGGTTCAAAAAACTCAAAAAATTGCAGAAAAAACTGCAATACAGGCGCTCTATTTGCCGTTTTTGCCTCCGGTAGCGACTCGGCTCCTTCAGCATTCCAGCATTTCTTCCGAGCATGTACTCTACATTTAATATTTTTTCTATATATTTGTAGTTTAGGAGTTTTCTCATGATTATGAGGGCTTTGGCAAAATACGCTCTGACCGCTTTCGCCGCAGCATTTTCAGCCGCCTGCAGCGGCCTTATGGACATATCCGAACCGGCCGTGGTGCAGGAACTGGAGTTCACGGCAAGCCGCGAAGGTCTCGGCGCCCCCGGCACACGCTCCGTGCGTCAGGCCGACGGTTCCGTGCTGTGGCAGGCCGCCGAAGAAGTCAGCGTGTTCTACGGGAGCGGCTCATCCGGCGGAAGCAAGCTCACATCCAACAACACTGAGCCCGCCGGGAGCGTCAAACTCACCGGCTCGGTGCAGATGGTGGGCTCGGGAAAGGACTATTGGGCCGTGTATCCCTATTCCGCAGACAATTCCTGCGACGGCTCTTCGGTCACCACCGTGATTCCTCCCGTGCAGACCGCCGTGGCCGGCAATTTCCCGGGCAACGCCTTCCCCGCCATGGCAAAGTCCAAGACCCTCGGCCTCGCATTCTGGAACCTCTGCGGAGGCATACGTTTCAGCGTCTCGCGGGGCGACATCAAGTCCGTGACTTTCAGCGGGAACATGGGTGAGCCCCTCGCCGGAAAAGTGGCTTTCGTCTTCGGCGAAGACGGCAGGCCCGTCGTGTCGAATATCCTCGACAGCAAGACATCCGTGACGCTCCAGGCCCCCGACGGAGAGACGCTGGAAGCCGGCGCAGACTACTACGTCACCCTGCTCCCGGGCATGCTCGGCGAAGGGTTCACAGTGTCGCTGAAGACCAGCGGCATGCTCAACGGCTCATTCTCCTCGTTCAACACCCAGACCATCAGGCGCTCCACTTTCGGGGTGATTCGCAACATCGACTCCGGAGTGGGCGAATGGACTCTTGGGGAGCCGGAGCCGGAGCCGGGCGCAACAGTCTATGGCAGAGTGCAATGCGAGGGTACGGGCGTGCGCGGGGTGCTGGTCTCCGACGGCGACCTGATAGTCGAGACCGACGCCAACGGCATCTACCAGATGCCTTCGCAGAAGAAATGGGAATACGTCTTCGTGATCATCCCCAGCGGCTACATGGTCCCCTGCCAGGGCATCCTGCCCAAGTTCCACCAGACCACCAACAAGGCGGCCACGGCTCCCGAGCGCAAGGATTTCGAACTGGTCCGGACCGGCAACGACAGCTTCAACCTCTTCGTGCTGGGCGACATGCACCTCGCCCGGCGCCTCGAAGACCTCTCGCAGTTCAGCCAGCTTGCCCGGACGCTGAATCAGGCAATCTCCGCCTCTTCCGACCCGAGCTACATCCTTACCCTCGGCGACATGACCTGGGACCTCTACTGGTACAGCAACAGCTACCAGTTCCCCCAGTACGTCAACACGATGAACAGCGCCCTGAGCATCCCGTTCTTCCACACTATGGGCAACCACGACAACGACATGAACTCCGTGGGCGACTATTCGAAAGCCTTCCGCTACTCCCGGGAGATCGCACCCACCTTCTATTCGTTCAACCTGGGCCAGATCCACTTCATCGTGATGGACAACATCGACTACAACGACGTGGGCACGGGTTCCGAGGCCCGGGGAGACTATAAGAAAAACTACACCGCCGAGCAGATGGCCTGGCTGGCCAAGGACCTCTCCTACGTCGATCCGTCCACGCCCGTGTTCATCACTTCCCACGCACCCGTGTCCCATCCCAGCGGCACGTCCTGGAGCAACACCTACATGAACGGCGCCGACGCCCCCGGCGAAGCCAACATGTCGGCATTCATCAGTGCCGTGTCCACCCATAACGTCAATTTCCTCAGCGGCCACACCCACAAGCTCTTCCACCGCAAGCACTCCGCCAGGTTCTCTGAGCACAACGAGGGCGCGGTGTGCGCTTCATGGTGGTGGTCCGGACACCTGACCCAGGACATCCATCTCTGCCAGGACGGCACTCCCGGCGGTTTCGCAATCTGGCGTTTCGACGGCAAGTCCTTCACCCAGAGCTACCAGGCCGGCGGCCATGACCTCAACTACCAGTTCCGCGCCTACGACATGAACAAGGTCAAGGAATACATAACCCCGGCTCTCGGCGGCAGCCACAAGGACTTCCTGAAATTCTCCACCGCGATGCAGAATTATGCCGCCAACACCATCCTGGTCAATGTCTGGGACTATGACCCCAGCTGGAGCGTCAAGATTTCCGAAGAAGGCAAACAGCTGAGCGTGACGCAGGTGACCGCCTACGACCCGCTGCACATCGTGGCCCTGTCCGCCCCGCGCTGCAAGAGCGCTTCGGCAAGCTCCACGCCCAGTTTCATGACCGACACCTGGCCACATTTCTTCCGCGCCGTCGCCTCCAGCGCCACCTCCACCGTGACCATCGAAGTCACCGACAGGAACGGGGTAAAGTACACCGAGACCATGGTACGCCCCAAGGCCTTCAGGACAGCAGACTACAAGAACACATATTAATACATCTTAAACCATTCCGCTTATGAAGAAAGAATTTCTTTATTCAGAACCTCAGTGCGAAGAATTGACCGCGCTGGGCGTAGAAATGATCTGCCAAAGCCCCAGCGAGGGAGGCCTCGAAGGGGTGGAGGAAGAAGATTGGGTAATCTAAAAGGAGGAGACAGCATGAAAACATTGTTCAAAACCCTCTTGATTGCATCTGCAATCGTGTCTGCGGCAGCCTGCAACACCCGCATCGAGCCCGCTTCCATTTCCGGCAGCAAGACTTTCACCGCTTCCCGTGAAGCCGTCGCCCCCGCCACAAAATCCGTCCTTCAGGATGGCGGCAGCGTGCTTTGGGCCCCCGCTGAAGAAATCAGCGTATTCTTAGGCGCCGGCACCGCCGGTGGCGACAAGTTCACGTCCACCAACACCGACGCGGCGGCCACCGTCGAATTCTCCGGCACCCTTTCGAATGTCGGCACCGAAGCCGACTACTGGGCAGTGTATCCTTATTCAGCAGACAATGAATGCGACGCCGGCAGCGCCGTCATCACCGTCATCCCTGCAGAGCAGGAGGCAGTGGAAGGCAACTTCTCCGGCAATGTGTTCCCTGCCGTCGCCAAGTCGGCCGACAACGCATTTGCATTCTGGAACATCTGCGGCGGCCTGAAATTCAGCGTGACCCGCAGCGACATCAAGACCGTGCTCTTCAAGGGCGACGGCGGCGAGGCCCTGGCAGGTAAGGTGAAGGTGACCTTTGGAACCGACGGAAAGCCCGAGGTGTCCCAGGTCATCACCCCTTCGACCGACGTGACCGTCACGGCTCCCGGCGGCGGCACCTTCGTGCCCGGCAAGTTCTACTATATCACCCTTCTGCCCGGCACCCTCAACAGCGGTTTCTGGATGCAGTTCACCGGCGACACCGCCGACGGCACATTCAACAGCAACAAGCCCCAGACCATCAAGCGTTCGGTGTTCGGCGTGATCGAGAATGCCGATGCCAACGTGACCTCCTGGAACACCGTCACCGCCACCACCATCAAGGACTTCGCTGAGCAGCTCGTCACCATCCTCGATGTCTGGCAGAACACCACCGGCACCATCGACATGCTGAAGGGCGAGTCCTACGAAGGCGGCGAATGGAACGTGGCAGACGCCCACTATGTCCCCGACGCCACCACCATCACCGTGGGCGGCAAGACCTACAACACCGCCGACATGTTCGAGACGGCCATCCGCAGCTACCTGCTGGTCCGCGGCTATGACGGCCTCGACACCGAGAGCAAGGGTGCCGGCAGCATCGGAGCCCTCGCAGGCGGCGCCCAGGCGATGAGCACCACCCCGGTGCCCGAAACCCACGGCTACTACTGGGGAGCAAGCCCCTACAACGAGACCACCGGCAACGGCGGCCACTTCGTGATGGGCACCAAGGACGACAACGAGCCTTGCAAGATCAAGCTCGACGCCCTCGACAACTGGGCGATGCGTTCCCTGAACTTCCAGCACGGCAAGGGCATCACCAACCTCTGCGGCTACGCCGGCGGCCAGCTTGCCGGCTACTACGGATGCTTCTGCTCCAAGAGGGCCCTGCTCACCTACACCTTCTTCTTCAAGTATATGCTTGACAACAAGCTCGATACTGCCGATGCGATCGATGCTTCGACCATCTTCCGCACCGAGCTCTTCGGCGATGAAAACAAGCAGCCTGCTGGCATCACGCTCAAGACCCAGTGGATCTTCTCGGCAGCTGCCGCCCTTGACGAGACCACCGGATATGCCCAGACCTGGGGTGGCGCGAACAAGTATAAGGATAATGGTGCATGGGATGGAACTGAAGGCTACAAGTATTATACAGCCGGAGACGGAGGAAGGTATATTAACGCACAATATGGCAATGGCAGAATCACCTATATACAGGAAGACAAGTCTGAAATGGACAACAAAGATCGCGCAGCGCGTACTGTGGGCGCAACCGGACATCCTTATTCCCAGGGCATCTGGTATGGCGACTACTGGCTGTTCGAAGTGCCCAGCGACGTGGAGCTACCCGCCGGCACCAAGATCCACATCAAGTACATCGCACGTTCATCAACCTATGGCCCTAAGTACTTCATGGGTGAGTATTATGATAACGGAGAGTGGAAAACGGCCCCTATGGAGGTCATTGAAGAAGCCTACAACTTCGCCATTCCCGTGGAGACCACGCTGAAGGACCGTAACGGAGACGACGAAACATTTTCCTACAACATCAAGATGAAGGAAAATGGTTCCTCCAACACCACCATTGAAAGCTATTTCGTCCTGACGGCCCCCACGTCCAAGATTCAGTACCGCCAGAGAGTGACGGGTCTGTATCAGGCTAAGAGCGGCACGACTGCTATCACCGGTCTGGGTACGGCCACAACCCGTCTCGCCGGCTCCGATGAACTGAGGGATGACGGCACCTACAGCAGCCCTCTCATCGAGGTAGTCAACGAATAATCCGCCTTCGAGAGTAAGGCAAGCCCCTGAAGAAAGAGGGTGACTATCGGTCTTCGACCCATAGTCACCCTCCTCTTTTGCTGCCCGCCAACCTCCTCTCTTATAGCCACTTACGCATTTTGCCTGCATAAAAAAACGTGCAGGCAAAAGTTGCTGCGGGTTGGGAACCAGAGGTTTATCCGCCACTGCTGACCACTATTTCAACGAAAAGTGGTATCTTTGCCCAGTTATGAGCAAATCGATACTGGAGTCCCGGGAAGGGCTCAACGAAGTGATCAGCCAGTGCGCGGAAGTGGCCGGATACCTTTGGGAAAAAGGATGGGCCGAGCGCAACGGCGGAAATATGACCTACGACGTCACGGAATTCGTGGACGAAGAAATGAAGGCGATGCCCCCGCTCGCCCCAGCCAGGCAGATCGGCGCCGTGCTGCCGCACCTCAAGGGCTGCTGGTTCTACGCCAAAGGCACCGGACGCCGCATGCGCGACCTTGCCCGCAAGCCCATGGAAGCCGGATGCATCATACGCATCTGCGACGACTGCGCCAGCTACGAAATGGTAGCCGACGCCCCTGTGGCACCGACCTCGGAGCTCCCCTCGCACCTCGCCCTGCAGGACTACCTCAAAGGCACCGGCAGCAGCTACAAAGCCACGCTCCACACCCATCCCATCGAGCTCGTGGCCCTCTCCCACATCCGCAGTTTCTGCTCCTCGGAAATCCTTACCAGGACCCTCTGGTCCATGATTCCGGAGACCCTCGCCTTCGCGCCCCTCGGCCTCGGCTTCATCCCCTTCGCCACCCCCGGCACCCAGGAACTTGCCGACGCAACCCTCAAGGAGATAGGACGTTACGACGTGGTGCTCTGGGAGAAGCATGGCACGATAGCCGTGGGCCGCGACATGATGGACGCCTTCGACCAGACCGACGTCCTCAACAAGGCCGCCTGCATCTACAAGACGGCCTGCCAGATGGGCACGCCCCCCGAAGGCATGACCGACGCCCAGATGACTGAAATCCAGGAACTCTTCCACCTACCGAAAACCAGAGAAATATGACACGGAAACTAAGCGACAACGTGATTTACATCGGCTCCGACGACCTCGACATCGATCTCTTCGAAAGCCAGTACATAGTGCCTGAAGGCATATCCTACAATTCCTACCTCATCCTCGACGAGAAGGTGGCCATCATGGACACCTCCGACGGACGCAAGGCCGATGAATGGAAGGAAAGCCTCGGGGAGGCGCTCGCGGGCCGCACCCCCGACTACCTCGTGGTGCACCACATGGAGCCCGACCATTCCGCCCTCGTGGACTGGACCCTCAGGCAATATCCCGGCGTGCAGCTCGTCGCCAGCGCCCAGGCCATCAGGATGCTGCCCCAGTTTTTCCCGGACATCGACCTGGAAGGCCGCACTCTCGCCTTCAAAGAAGGAGACGTGCTCGAGCTCGGGGCCCACAAGCTTCAGTTCATCGGCGCCCCGATGGTGCACTGGCCCGAAGTGCTTATGAGCTTCGACCCTGCCGACGGAGCCCTCTACAGCGCCGACGGCTTCGGCAAGTTCGGGGCCCTCTCCAAATGCGGATTCTACGGCCGCGACGATGACGACTGGGCCTGCGAAGCCCGCCGCTACTACTTCAACATCGTGGGCAAATACGGCGCGCAGGTGCAGCAGGTGCTGAAAAAAGCCGCCGGCCTCCCCATCCGCACCATACGCCCGCTCCACGGTCCCATCCTGGAAGACAATCTCGGAGAGTACATACGCCTCTACGACATCTGGAGCCGCTATGAGCCCGAGACCGACGGCATCTTCATCGCAGTCGCTTCCATCCACGGAGGCACTATGGAAGCCGCGCAGATGCTCGCCCAGATACTCCAGAAGAAGGGGGCGCCCAAGGTGGTGGTCAGCGACCTGAGCCGCAGCGACATCGCCGAAAACGTCGAAGATGCGTTCCGCTATCCCAAGACCGTATTCGCCGCCGCATCCTACGACGCCGGCCTCTTCTCCCCCATGTACGACTTCATCCACCGCCTCCAGATCAAGGGCTGGTCGAAGCGCAAGGCAGGCCTGCTGGAGAACGGTTCATGGGCTCCGAGCGCAGGCCGGGTGATGAAAGAAATGCTGTCCCAGATGAAGGACGTGGAAATCGCAGAGCCCGTGGTCACGATCCGAAGCCGCATGAAAAGCAGCGATTTCCCGGCCCTTGACGCCCTGGCGGACGCAATTCTGGCCCTATAGTATTGCATTTTAAATAGAATTTCTTACATTTGTTCATTAATACATTTATTAACTGTTATGAAAAAATTAGTCCTTTCCATCATTGCGGTGCTCGCAATCGCGTTCTCCGCAAGCGCAGCCAACTACAAAGTTGACAACAACGCAATCGACAGCCTCATCGAAAATGCAGAGGAAGTCTACACCCTCGACATCGCCGCTCCCGCAGCAGCCAACCTGCCCGCAGTCAGCCAGAAGGAAGTCAAGCCCATCACGGCTCTCATCCTCAACTTCTTCCTCGGCTCCTTCGGTGTCCACCGTCACTACATGGGCACCGCTCCCGGCATGTGGGCTCTCTACACCTTCACGATTGGTGGTATTTTCGGTATCGTCGACCTCGTGGACTTCATCATGCTGATCATCGGTACTGCCGACAACAACATCACTCCCTACATCAACAACCGCAAATTCTTTATGTGGGCATAAGCCTTGAAGATAAAGATACTTACATTAGCTTTCCTGATCCTTGCCGCCGTCCCGGCGGGCGCCCAGAGAAAAGTCTCCGCGGACGTTGAGGTCAAGACGGTAATCAACGGGAAAGTCACCACAGTCACCAAGAGCGTCTATTGTACCAACAATGGACGCTTGGTGACTTTATTCCACAAGCCCACCACCTACTACTCCGTGGTGAACCAGAAGGGAGAGATGCAGATCTACAACCCTTCCAGCAACGAAGTCTTCTCCCAGATAGACCAGACCCTGAGTTCCAACACCGACCTGGTGTACCTGTTCATGAACGGGCGCATCGACGATCTCGGCCTGGGCTGGTTCGGCTACAAGGCCAGCGCCAGCGAAAAGGACGGCCAGTACGCCAAGAAGACCTTCACCAGCTCCGACCCTTCGAAACCCCGGGTGGAGATAGTCTATGAAGACTGGCTCCCCATCTACTGCGAATACACGGGAAGGGACGGCAAGCTCCTCAGCAAGAAATACTTGTCCAACTACCAGCGCTTCGGCCACATGGTGATGCCCCTGCGCGTCACCGACATCTCCTACGGTACCAAAAAAGACTCCTCCGTGGTGCGCACCTTATACTCGGGAGTGCAGGTAGACCAGGACGACCCCAACTTCAACTTCGAGGTTCCTGCCGGCGCAAAGCCCATGGAACTGCCTGAAACAGGGAAATGAAACGTGCCGCATTCTTCGCGGCACTGACCCTCCTCCTCTGCGCAGCCGCGCCGCCCCCCGGGGGAGACAAGGAGAAAGACTCCAGCTTGGCGCTCAGCGCCGATTTCTCAGCCCTCCGCACCCAGCCACAAAAGGCCCCGGAAGGAGCCAACGGAGCGGAAAGGGCCCTCCACACGATCAGGAAACAGCTCACGGGACGTGATTGCTACGACCCGCCCAATTATATGTTCTTCCGGCAGGCGGTACGCACCATAGGCTTCATTCCCGCCATCTTCGCCACCGCCGACAGGATACTCCGCGACACCCGCCTCGGCACGATGCGCGAGAAGCTCGATCCCGAAGACCCCTACATCCACGAAGGCCCCGAGGCCTACAAACCGTCAGCGAAACAATGAAAGCGGCACCACTGATAGTAGCGGCGCTGCTTCTCGCAGGCCTGCCCGCAAAGGCCCAGGACGCCTGGATATCAAAAGATTACGAATTCGCCGTCTACCTGATAGATAACGACCTCAAGAAAGACGCGTCCAAGCTCCTGTCGGGCAGCTACAACCCCTCCGACACCCTCACCTTCCTGCGCGGCTGGTCCAGCTACCTGCTCAAGGAACTGGACACGGCGCTGCCGCTTTTCAAGGCAGTGCCCGAGCAGTCCCCCTTCCGCGACCAGGCCCTCTTCTACTCCACCGCCGTCTCCGCCCACCTGGGCGACTACTCCGTCCCCGCGGCCCTGGAATCCTACACCGGTCCCTACTCCGAGCTCAAGGGAGTGCAGCTCGCCGGCCTCGCCCTGCTGCGCGACGATCCGGAAGCATTCAAGGCGGCCGCAGAAGCCTTTAAATATGAAGACTTCGCCCTGAAAGACGCCGAAAAGCAGCTGGACGACATCTACCACGCCCGCTTCGAAGCGAAGCCCAAGAGCCCCTGGCTCGCCGCGGCAGCATCCGCCGTGGTGCCGGGCCTTGGCAAAATCTACGCAGGCCGCACCGGGGAGGGCATTTCATCCTTCCTGCTGACCGGCGCAATGGGCGCCATCACCGCCGAGCACTGGATCAAGGACGGCCCCGGCAACTGGAAGACCATCGTGCCCGCAGTGCTCTGCGCGGCCCTCTACATAGGCAACATCTACGGCAGCTACGTCTCCGTGAGCATATACAACAACAGCGTGAAAGATGCACAGCAAACGGCTATTCTGTACAATATTCATATCCCTCTGCGCTCTGTGTTCAAGTAGGGCGCAGGACTGGGAGGGGATGGCCGTCAGCTACGAAAGGGCCATCTGGGAAGACACCTCGCTCGAGGAGGTCAACAGCGCCCTGCGCGGCAAGGCCGAATGCTACAAGCAGCTCGGCCGCTACGCCGAGGCGTCCGCCACCCTCGGCCGCGTGCGCATGTTCGCCCTGAGCCCCGAAGAGAGGCAGGAAGTGCTTTACCAACAGGAACTTTGCTACTTCCTCGGCGGAGAGTTCGCCCAGGCGTCCACCTGCGTGGACGACCTTGAGCCCAGCTCCCGGGACATTCTGCTGCTGCACGCCCTCGTGCTCGCCTACGCCGGCAAGTTCGACGAGTCCGAAATCTACGCAGCCCGCTTCCTCTCCTGGGACGGAGAGAGCCCGCATCTGCAGGCTCTGCTGGACCTTTATGCCGGACATCCGGCCCCGCGCGACGCAGTCACCGCAATGGTGCTTTCCTTCATGCCCCCGGCAGGCCACATCTACAACGGACGCCCCGGCGAGGGTCTGCTTTCCGCCGGACTCAACGCGGCTGCGTTCGCATTCACCCTCGCCAACCTGCTCACCGGCTACTGGGTCACGGGCATCGTGGGCGGCGGAATAGCGCTCAACTACACCTTCATGGGCGGGCAGGAACGCAACGCCGCGCTCGTGGAGGCCTACAACAACGACGCAGTGCTGGAATTCGGCGACCGCGTGCGTGCATTTCTGGCTCAGACCGTGTTATGACAAGAAAAGAACGATACGCAGCGGTAGTCGGCTGGTTCCGGGAGAACGTGCCGGTGGCCAGGAGCGAACTGGTGTTCTCCGACCCGTTCCAGCTCATCGTGGCCGTGGTGCTTTCCGCGCAGTGCACCGACAAGCGCGTCAATCTCGTGACCCCGGGGCTCTTCCGCCGCTTCCCCTCCCCGGAGAAGATGGCGGCCGCCTCGGAATCAGAACTGCTGGAGCTGATGGGCAGCGTGTCCTATCCCAACAGCAAGGCGCGACACCTTAAAGGCCTGGCGCAGAAGCTGTTGACCGATTTCGGCGGAAAGGTGCCCGCTACGGTGGACGAACTGATGACCCTGCCCGGAGTGGGCCGTAAGACCGCCAACGTGGTGGCGTCGATAGTGTACGACGAGCCAGTGATCGCAGTAGACACCCACGTGTTCCGCGTGAGCCACAGGATAGGCCTGTCGAACGGGAAAACGCCCTTCGACGTGGAGAAGGACCTCGAAAAGCACATCCCGGAGGAGCACCGGGCCACCTCCCACCACTGGCTCATACTCCACGGACGCTACACCTGCACCGCCCGCGCCCCGAAATGCTCCGGATGCGGCCTGCGGCCCTGGTGTGCCTGGTATTCAAAACATGCAGAAGATTAAGAACATAGTGGCGGCGCTTCCCGAGCCTGAGGTCATCGACCTGGATGCCCTCAGGGGCAGCATCGCCTCAGGAGAGGTGGAAATGGTGTGCGTGCTCGGGCCCACGGCTTCGGGCAAGACGCGCTACGCAGTGCAGCTGGCCCGCGAGCTGGGAAATGCGGAGATCATCTCCGCCGACTCCCGCCAGGTCTACCGCCGCATGGACATAGGCACGGGCAAGGACCTTTCGGAATACGGCCCCGTGCCCTATCATCTCATCGACATCGCCGAGCCCGGCACCCAGTACAACGTGTACCGTTTCAGGGAGGATTTCGCTGCTGCGGCCTCCGACATCCGCTCGCGCGGCGCCTTCCCCATACTCTGCGGCGGCACTGGCCTCTACATCAGCGCCGCGACGTCCGGCTACGACTTCGCCTCGAAAAAGCCCCTGTCCGCACAGCTTGAGCAAGCCCCCGACAAAGTGTTCTTCATCGGCACCCTGGTGTCGCGGGAAGTGCGCAACGCCCGCATCGACGCGCGCCTCGATGCCCGGCTTCGGGAAGGGATGATAGAGGAAATAAAGGGTCTGCTGAACGAGGGGATCGCCCCGGAAGTGCTTATAAGCTACGGACTTGAGTATAAGTTCGTGACCCAGCACCTGCTCGGGGAGATGGACTATGCGGCCATGCGGGAGCACCTTGCCATCGCCATCCACCAGTTCGCCAAGCGCCAGATGACCTGGTTCCGCGGCATGGAGCGCTCCGGAATACGTATCCACTGGACGGAAGTGTAGTTTTTTTGCGTCTCTCCGCACCAAGTTTTGCCGTTTTTCGTTATATTTGGAAGATATGAGACCGAGACTAGCCACCACCCTCATTCTTCTGCTGCTTGTCCTGTTGCCTTCGCGGGCACAGAACAACCCGTATGAAATAGCGGACGAATGCTACCACCTGTTCGTCAAGGCGGAGAATCTCGTGGGCAAGCCCGGCTTCGAGGAGACCAGTGCGGCCCTGTTCGAGGCCGCCCTGCGCCTGAAAGACACCAAGGCGGAGACCCTCTACTACGTGGCCGAGCTGAAAAACCAGACCAGGCAGCCCGCCACCCCGGAAAACGACGCGGCCGTGGATGCAGCCTGCCAGAAACTGAAGGCGGTCTCGGAGAAATACGGCTACAGGCAGTACTACTACTACGCCTACCAGATGGCCCAGACCTACTACTACAACCGTGGTATGATCAACCGTTCGATGGAATTGGCAAGGGAGATGCAGGCAGACGCCATAGCGCACAACGACGAATATGGTGTGTGGAACGGCGACAAGTACCTGGCTTCGCTCTACATAGGACAGAACGACTACATGTCGGCAAAGCCGCATCTGATCAACGCCCTGGAGATCTACAACACATCCTCCGATGCGGTCATACGCCGCCAGTCCCCCTCCCGCCTCTACTGCGACCTGGCGGACACCTATCCTATAGGCAGCGACTCCGTGCGCATCAACGTGGACAAGGCCATGGCCGGCGCAAAGCAGCTTATGGACACCCTTCGCTGCAAATACTACTATGCCCGCCTCGCCGCCCTCGACGGCAAATGGGATGAATACGCCAGGCTGCGCGACGAGTGCCTTTCCGACGAGTCTTTCACCCGCATCATCCGCAACGGCGACCAGTTCTTCAACCTGCTGGACGACATCCACGGCGGCACCCTCGAAAAGAGCATGCAGGAGGTGTTCAAGGTGGGAAGCTTGCGACAGGTCAAGGTCATTGCCAACGTCTGCGAAAACAACGGATATAAAGATTTCGCCTTCGAAGTGGAAAAGCATCTGGTGCGAAATCTGGAGAGAATCGTCTCCCGCGCCAACCAGTCCCGCCTCTCGGAGCTGGACGTCTCCATGGGAAAGGCGGCCCTTAGCGCCGACCTCGCCCACAAGGAAGAGGAGCTGGACACCGTCACATCGATCATCTTTGTGCTGCTGCTCATCATCCTCGTGGCGTCCGCCGTGTTTTCCGGCATCCACATCCACAACCTCCAGAAAAACAAGCGCAAGGACGCAGCCCGGATCGCCGAGCTTCAGGCGGCCAACGAAAAGGTGCGCCAGGCCGACGCCGCCAAGACCCGCTTCGTGCAGAACATGAGCCACGAGGTCCGCACCCCGCTGAACGCCATCGTGGGCTTCAGTCAGCTGCTCGGCCTGCCCGACGGCACTTTCCCGGCGGAAGAGAAGGAAGAATTCGCCGGCCACGTGGTCAACAACAGCAAAATGCTCACCATGCTCCTCGACGACATCCTCAACGCCTCCGCGATGGATTCCGGCAACTACAAGATTTCCTACGAAGAGGGTGAGTGCAACTATATGTGCTACGCTGCCATCAGCAGCGCCGAGCACCGCCTGCAACCCGGAGTTTCAATGAGTTACGATCCCCTGCCCGGCGGGCCGTTCACCTTCCGCACCGACCCCAGGCGCGTGCAGCAGATACTCATCAACCTGCTCACCAACGCCTGCAAGCACACCAGCAAGGGCTCCATCAAGCTGGCCTGCTCGCTGGACGAGAACCCCGGGGAAGTCACGTTCTCCGTGACCGACACCGGCCCCGGCGTGCCGGCCGACAAGGCCGAAGCCATCTTCGACCGTTTCACCAAGCTCAACGAATTCGTGCAGGGCTCCGGCCTCGGGCTCAGCATCTGCCGCGACATAGCCTCCCGCATGGCAGGGCGCGTCTATCTCGATACCGGCTATCCCGGCCCCGGCGCCCGCTTCGTGTTCGTTCTTCCCGTCAATCCTCCTGCAAACCAATAATTATCAGAATATGACTCCGTTATACGCCCAAGACCACGACTACTCCAAGTACCTTGTACTGGCCGTCGACGACATCCCCCTGAACCTGCTTCTCGTCCAGAAGATGCTCGGACGCTTCAATTTCCGGCTGAAGACCGCCGCCAACGGGCAGCAGGCCCTGGATTCCGTGGATGAAGAGAAGCCGGATCTCATCCTGCTCGACCTCATGATGCCGGGCATCGACGGCTTCGAAGTGATCCGCCGCCTGCGCGCCAACCCCGCCACCGCCGACATCCAGATAGTCATCCTGTCGGCCCTCAACTCCAACGAAGACATAGTGAAAGGGTTCAACGTGGGGGCCAACGACTTCATAATGAAGCCCATCATCATGGAAAAGCTGCTCAGCACCGTCGTGACGCAGATGCAGCTAGTCGAGGCCAGGAAGAAATAGAACAGCGCCCGTAGAATGCAACGAATCAGCCAGCTGCTTTCCTCGGCAGTCCTGCTCCTGCTGCTCTGCGGCCCGTGGTGCCGCGGCCAGATCGTCAACCGCCTGAAGGTGGACGACGACACGTTCCAGCGCTACGCGTGGGGGCGCATGCAGCAGTTCAACCCCGACAATCTCCCGCTTGCCGACTCGCTCTACAGGGTCGGCGAGACCTGCCAGAACTTCCGCTACAAGTGCCTGGGGCTCGCGCTCGAGTTCCCTGTGCGTTTCGCGCAAGGCGACTACGAACGCATGGACGCCGCCGTCGGGGAAATCAAGCAGATGCTTGAAAAACGCAAGGACACAAGGGCCTTCTACTACCCCATCATCCATGAATACTGCCAGTTCCTGCTCCACATCGGGCGCGCGTCCGACGCCATGCTCGAAGCCCGGGCAATGGAGCGGAGCGCAAACGCGGAGAAAAGCGCCCTCGGCAAGATGTACGCCCGCCGCGTCATAGGCCTCATCCAGAGCTACCGCACGAATTCCTATCTCGCCATCCACAATTTCACCCGCGCCGCCGACTACTGCAAGGAGGCCCGGGCCGAGCAGGAGCTTCCCAATCTCTACATCCTGATTGCGCAGGAGTACATAAAGGAAAAGGACTTCGCTAAGGCGGAGGAGTTCTGCGTCAAGGCCGAAGACTACGTGCAGTTCTTCCCGTCGCTGCGCGTCAAGACCCTGATGACGCGCGCCTACCTTTTCAACGCCAAGCAGGACTGGAAGAGTTTCTGGCGCACCTACGACGAGCTGGTCGGCGATCCGCTCTACAAGGTGCAGGCCGACGGCAATTCCCGCTTCCAGATGGATGTGGCCTACCTGCAGTCGCGCGGCCTCTTCGAGGAGGCCCTCGCCAAGGCCGATTCCCTCAGCTCGGCCCGCGACCGCCACGAAAAGAAACACGGCATTTTCGCCGCCCAGGGCCGCTTTGAGCCTGCCTACGGGGAGCTGGCAAGCCTGATGTCCGAGAAGGATTCGATCTACATCAGGGTGCAGAACGAAGACATGGCCATACTCGACGCGGAAATGAACAACGCCCAGCTGCGCCAGGACGCCGTGCGCCTGAAGGCACAGAACCAGATGACCATCCTGCTGGGCTTCCTCGTGATGTTCGTGATTGCGTTTTTCGCCATCCTGTTTTCCCAGTGGCAGCTGAAGCAGAACCTCGACGAGATGCGCCGCAAAAACACCCAGATGCTCTCCAACCGCCGGGCCTACCAGAAGGCGATGGATGCCAAGGAATCAGAGATTTCCTTCCAGCTGAAGATACTCCAGAACAGAAACACAAATATTCTCACGGGCTATGAAGATATCCTCAATCTTTAAGAACCACCGCAGCGAACTGCTCGCACTAGTCATATTCCTCGCCGGTTCCACTCTCGGCATGCTCGGCCTCATCCAGAGGGTGCCGCTGCTGCTGGGCATTCTCGGCATAGTGATCCTGGCCGCCGGCTTGTTTATCTTCTGCATACGCCTCACCTCAGAGAAGGCCTACAAGGAGTACTACAAAGACAGCTATGAGATTGAGCATGAGTGCATTGAGGACGAGATCCGCAAATCCATGCGCTACCACCGCTACCAGGAGGCCGTGCTCTCCCGCTACGAAAGCGCCTGCCGCGACCTCGGCCTTGTGGACGAGCAGAAAGACTGGCTCCTCGACCTCCTCATGGCCGAAAAGAACAAAGTCGACGAAGAACTCAACGCCCAGGGCGGCGGCCACATCTAGGCCTTTTTCATAACATATTATAATTTTGCAAAATTTTCCTTATTTTTGCAAAGTTATTTAATGTTATGAGCCGTTCTACATATTCAAACAAGCTTCCGAGAAGCCTGGCAAAGGACTTGTCACAGGTGGGAGAACAGATTAAACTGGCCCGCCTGCGCAGGGACTTGTCTATGGAGCAGGTGGCAGAGCGGGCAATGTGCTCCATCCCCACTCTCACCAAAGTCGAGAAAGGCACGTCGAGCGTTGCCATTGGTACTTATATCCGTGTTCTTTATGTCCTGGGTCTCAACAGCGACATACTCCTCCTTGCCAGGGAAGACCCTCTTGGCCGCTCGCTCCAGGACGCCAAACTGCCCCTCCGCCGGGCGCGTGCATCAAAGAAATAGATTATGCGCAGTTTGTACGTATTCGCCGGCTTTGATTTCCTTCCCTCTCCCGCCGAGATTGGGGTGTTGAACTATGAGCGTGTCCGGGGGAATGAAGTGTTTTCTTTCGAGTATCGGCAGGACTGGCTGGAGAAATACTCCGGAATCACGCTTGGCAAGGATCTGTTTCAAACTCCCGGCAAGCAATACGCCCAGGGCTGGCTGTTCGGATGCTTTTCAGACGCCCTCCCGGACCGTTGGGGCAGAACCCTGGCCATTAAGAGGGAAGCCATTGAAGCCCAAAAGGAGAAGCGACCGCCACGACGTAGGCCTGTGGGAGCACTTCAGCCACGTGCTGGCCGGTTACTGTGGCATCAATGCCGCACAAACACGTGTGATGGACAGAGGTGGAGCGTATCATATTCTACTTTCCCGGCGTTTTGACAGGACTGCAGATGGACGGCGCATCCATTTCGCTTCCGCACTGACGCATTTAGGATTCAAGGACGGAGCCGGCGCTTCAGACGGAAAAGGGTATCTGGATATTGTGGATTTCATCCTTCAGGCCTGCCCTAACCCGCTCGACGATGCGCTCCCCTGCACGCGAAGACAACGTCAGCGCTCCCACATCGTCCTCACGAAAGAGTTTGCTACATTTGCAGAAAATTGCCATATTTGTGGCAACAAACAAAAACAAACTATGAAGAATGATTTTGTAATAACAATTAGAAGAGTTCCGAAAAATATTATTACATTTGCAGAAATTTTCGGATTCGTGAAAACCAACATTATCAGAATTGGCAATAGCCGCGGGATTGTCATTCCCGGCAAATTACTCAAAAGTTTGAACCTTGATGTGAAGGATTCCGTTGAAGTAGAAATCGCGGACGGTAAAGTTGTGCTATCCCCCGCTGCGGCCCAGGCAGATCCATTTGCGGCAATCTCTAAAGGCGGCTGGTTCGACGACCCCCGCAATGCCCACGAGATAAGTGATGAACTTTACGCCGGACGCGTCAACACAAGGGAGGCGGTAGAGTTATGAAGTATCTACTTGACACTAACGTGCTCGTGGCCATGTTCCGCGGGCAGTACGGGATACGCCAAGCCATTCTGAAAGCAGGGTTTGAGAACTGCGCTATCAGTGAAATCACCCTGGCGGAATTGCTCACCGGGGCCTACAGGGGCGGTTTTGACCGCCACGCCCACGAGATTGCCTTCCTGCGTGATCACTTTGAAATCGTGCCGATATCAGCGGCACTTGATGTCTATGCCCGCCTCAGGGCTGATTTGGAGGGAAACGGTACACCCCTTGACAGTTTCGACCTCCTCATCGCCGCAACCGCCCTCGGCAACAAGCTCATTCTTGTCACCCATAACACCCGCCACTTCTCCCGCATTCCAGGGCTGAAGATTCGCGATTGGGAAACCGTAGAAAAATAATAGCAAAACTGCCCGCCAGTCTGTGTGACTAGCGGGCAGTTCAGATAAATTCCAAGCTTCAGAGCTCTAAGGTTCAGCCCAATAGCCGTAGTTCACCGTGACTGAGGTCAGTCTGTTACGATTATTGTACTGGTAATTGGAGGTGCAAGCCATCGTCACGGTCACAGTGTTGTCTCCATTGCCCTCTCCGGTAGATGACGAATTCCAAGATGTCTTTGTGGACAAAGTGCTGGAGCCGCTGACATCACCAACTACGGTCACAGCCTGTGTCTGATAGTTTGTGGCATATACCATCGTTATACTCGTGATCTTGGCATCGTCATAATTAGCAGGAGCCGTAACTGTGAATGAACCACTTACATATCCCCTATTATAGGTTCCCATCTGCTGATAATAGTTGTTGTTGCTACCTCCGCGTACGGTATTGCTGAACACAACATTCTGCGGTGCCGTGGTGTAAGAAGGATTGTTGCCGCTACTTGTCTTCAGGTTGATGGTGTAATTTGCAGTCCTCCAAACAAGGGCGACCCTGTTTATATTCGCCACAGGAGTATTGCCGTACCAATTGGACGACAGGGTTACGCTTGAGGTCGAGCCGACTTCTGCTGCCAGGGTCTTCCAGGTGATGCGGTTGTCGTTGTAGGCGGTTCCGGCGTTGGGCGTGTAGGTGTAGTAGCCGTCGACAGGGCCGGTTATCGTACCCGTAGTGGAAGTCGGGTTGCCGAGTCCGACTGCCTGAAGCTTGACAGGCTTGCGGTCGCTGTCGCCATTGGCGTAGGAGAACCTGTAGTACACATCCATTCCTGCCAGGTTGCCGATCCTGGTCCTGGCAGTGTTGCCTCCTGCTGTGGTGTAGAATCCCGGAGCGGGGAAGGTCTTCGGAGTATGGGTCAAAGTGGCGGGTGTGTACTCCTCAGCATTGATGGTCACCGTAGCAGTGCCGCCCTCGCGTGTGGTTGCGAAGTTGATGATAGGATTGTAGTTGTCCCTGAGTGCTGACACGTCGGTCTGGGTGGGTGAATACCAGTACCAGCCGTCATAGTTGCCGCCGGAAACCCTCTGCAAGCCGGAAGTGGCAGTGGGCCTCACGCCGTCGCACTGGAAGTAGACAATCTCGGGAAGGACGTCGTTCGGATCCATTGAGAACGAGAACGGAGCTCCGGACAGAGACGTAGACGGTACACCGTTGGTAAATTCCAGATTCGTGAACTGCTTCACGTAGAAATTCCTGAAGTTATCATTAGCCTGGTTGAAGTATTCGTTCTCCACATACACTCTTGAGGCACTTTCCGCCTTGTTGGTCTTGAAGAAGCAGGAAAGTGTCACGGTGTTGCCGCCACTGAACTTTGACGCCTGGCACAACTTGTCGTAGTCGGTCTTGGACAGGGTGCGGACATATTTGAAAGTTGTCTCGGAGTGCCCGGGAATAATGCTCGCGCCACTGATGACCGGCAGGTTGTTGTCCCTCAGTATTTCTTCAGTCCTGCCGTTATCGGGAGTCAGGCTCAGAGCGTCCGACTCGATGTAGAACTTCAGCGGGAACATACTGGCAGGGAGGTTCTTGGGAATCGTGATTCCCACTTCCATCAGTTCACCGGCGATCTTCTGCACTTTCTCCGGATTGCAGGATACCGTCATGGTCTGCTTGCTCAGGATCGTGTACGTGACATTTCGGAACAACGCAGATTCGTCCTCAGTACCCGCCCCCACGGTTCCCGTGATTCTGAGATACTGGGAACGCACATTGGCGGACGGATCTTTGGTCGTTATCGTGACTGTGCGCCAACCTTCGGAGTCGTCAGTCGAATCTACGGTGTAACTGTCAATGACGCTTTCGTTCCCCCCAGACATATGCTGAAGCTCAATCGTGACCGGAGCGGAGGACGTCGGTGTTGATGCACTGAAATTATTGTTCCAGTCCGGCTCGCCGTCGCCATTGCTGTCAACAGTCACGTCCGGAATAAACTTATATTTCAGCGTCAGATGATCTATCTGGCCGTTCTCTTCCTCATACGGATACTTTCGTATAAGGGTCTTGGCCATATAGGTCACAAGGATACGGCTTGTACCATCGGAGATGTCCGTAAGAGTCTGGGTGGAAATGTCGGCTGAAACATCGCCGCTACCCATAGACACAAGAGCATCCTCCGGGGTGTCGGCGCCTGGTTTCATGATCTTCTGAAGCCTGATACGATACTTGAAATTGCGGTAGATAGGATAGTAATCCTTGTTCTCCATCAGGTCCACCTTATAATAAAAGTCCCCGGAATCATCCACACCGTCTTCGGTGTCAGGGTCGGAGTAGTGGCCATAAACGATGACCACGGTGGGCTGCTGGTCCTCATTGGGGACAGGCCTCTCATACATAAAGAAGCTCTGGTTTGCAGCGGCAACCTTGCCGACATTTGCAGCTGCAGTGGGATTCTCAAATGCGGAAGCCGAAGGCACCGAAGTGTCGAAAGTAGTGCCTATAGGCAGGAGGCCAGGATAATGCAGCGTCTGGTTGAGGTCGATGTATGACTTCGTTTCATAGCCGTACACGAAGCCTCCGGAATAGTAAGGAGCGATGGAACCCTGGTTCGGCACGTTCACAACAGCAAATGAACGGGTGGTGAAATTGCTTCCCGCTTCATCTTCGACCACAATTTTTGCGAAATTGCGGATAAGGGCTATGTCGCTGAAATATGCTGCAGTCTCGTCAGAGACCTGGAAGGTTCCGGACCCTGTATAGACGGTTTCCCCTCCGACAGTAATGGTCTGGGCGCCGACAAGATTGCCGTCAGCGTCACGCTTGGCCTTGATTCCGGGTACGATGAATGACTGCCAGTAAGCGCCCTGCTTTTCCGCACTGAGAAGCGGGGGTATGAGCGTGGTTTCCTGGTCGTAGTCCATACGGTCGGGACCGTTGCCTATGATATGGATGCGCCTTTTGCTGTTTTCACTGATGGTGAGAGTTGCGGAGACTTCGTAGCGGTTGGTCGATTCTCCGAGTTTGCCGTTGGTGGTGGCGGGTACAAAAGTGGCCTCCACATATTCCTTCAGGTATGCGGAACTGCCGAATACGGCGATATGCAGGGTCTGCAAGTCACCGTTCGGAGTGTCCGAAAGGGATTTGGTGGAAGGAGTGAGCTCGGGGAGGGTCACGTTGAACTTGACCAGGACCTTACCCTGCACTTCTTCCTCTTCGGGGGCCACGACAGGCACCTCCTGCTCCAACCGGGTGCAGGAGAAGAGCATCGTAGCCGCAAGGAATATGTAAAGCAACTTTTTCATCGTCAATTATTTTGTAGTCTGGTAACCACTCCAGTTGGTCATATGGGCTGTATCTTTTCCTTCGCCCCAGTACCACTCGTCATAGACGCAACGGGGCCAGTTGGTACCATTATGATAACTTGCAGCCTGGGCCGTGGGCAAATATTCGACCGTTCCATTATTCAAAGGATAAACAACGCCGTCGGCGCACCAATAACCTCCGCGGCTAAGAGCGTAATCCGGTGTGAACAACTCAGGAATGACTCCCTTCTGGGAAAGTGTAATGAGGTACATGACCTCGGCCATCGTCGGAAGACGCCAGCGTCCTGCAGGGTATCCGTTTTCCTGATATGCGGCGCAACGCTTCCGGGCATTCTCATAAGTAAGGTCTCCCGTCTTGCCATATGACGACGCAATTTTCATAATAGGTGCAATTGTGTAGCGGGCATCGTCTGCAGCAGGCCTGTAGTTGGCATTGGTATTAAGTCCGGTCAGATTGGAAACAATGGCGGTTGAACCGTCCGTACGGGTGTCACCGATAACGTAGTCCGAATCCGAAGGAAGAACGGTCACGTGGACCGAGTACTGACGAGGGTTGGTATTGCCTCCAGAATCGTTGATTTCGCTCCTGTTGGCTATACTGCCTATACTCGTCCCGTTGCTGTCGTATGCCGTTGAGCCGTTTGTATAATTGTTTACATAGACATATCCATTGGAAGTCTCGCAGGTAATAAACATTGCAGGATACTGCGTTATCTTCACGGACTGCTTGTAGATGCTGTCGTCGTTGTGGTCAGCGTGGTAGAGATTGTAGCGGATTATGTACGGGGAACAGTCGAAGCTGGCTCCGGCGGTGTAGTCGTTGTTCAGTTCGTGGTAGAACTTGACGTAACTTCCTTCTATCCAGAGCCACTCGTCTCCGTTGTTGAGTGCCTTTCTCTGGGCGGCGCTGTATTCGATATACTTTTGTCCCTGCGCATAGTCCGGGTTGCCGGCCGCAGCAGTGCGTACGGTGCCTCCGCCATAGGTCGTGCCGGCATTCTGCGTGCCATAGTAAGCCTTGGTGGCAGTGATATCGAGGTTGGCGCTTCCCTTCGATACCGTAAGCGCGGCAGGGTGGGAAGAGGTGAAGAGCATATCGAGGTCTGGCACGTTGTTGAGCTCATATTCCTTGGGCTCCACGGAAAGGAAACGGGCCTTTCCGATCACGGCGTGCTTGATGACCACGTCCTTGTCCTGCCAGTCGAGCACATAGTAGTGCCCGCTCACCAGGATGGATGCCTCGTCGGTCTCGCTGCCGAGGATGCCGACGTCCAGCTTGAAGCGGTACCAGTTGTTCTGCACGAAATTGCGCAGATACGTGGTGTCCGCTGAGGCGGCGCGGGTGTCGTCCGGAACCACGACTTTGTAGTAGAACTGCTTCTGGGTAGCGGTGACGTTGTAGTTGGCATTGGCACGACGGCGCCATGGAAGTATGAGCTTTATGGTAGGCTCCACATTAGGTGACTCATGGCAGGCGTAAATCCAGTGCTGGGGGTACACGTAGGAAGGGTCCGTAACCCAGGGATAATCGGAACTGCCGGAAACCCTTGTGAAGGACATACGGTTGTTCTTGTAGTCGAAATACACCGGACTTTCGGATGGCTTGCCCGTGAGAGTGGTGTTGCGCACGCCGTTCTCCAGGTACATCTGCATGCCGTTCAGCATCGGCTCCCAGACCTCCTTGAAGTGATATTCCACGTCGTCGATTACCACCGTGCGGGATACCTGTACGGTGTCCTTGATATTCAGCTGCACGGAAATCTTGGCGGCCAGGCGCTTGACCTTCACGAGACCCTTTGCCACAAGGCGTTTGTTCTTCTCCATACCGGTCACCTGGGCCAAGCCGTCCATCACGAACGAGGGTTGCTTGTGGTCTGCCGGAGCGCTGAAATCGGTGTTCAGCGGAAGGGCCTTGAGGGCGGCGACGGAAGTGCCGGACAAGTTGCTCTCGTCGGAGACGATGACGTCGGGATAGTTGACTATCACGTACACCCAGAACGAATTGGCCGTGCCGGGGGCAAGGGTGCCACTCACGAAAGAATCTGAAGTGTAGGCGGTCACGGAGGCGTCGCCGTCGGACTCGCCGGGGGTGAAGCGCTCGTGGTAAACGCAGTCCTGGTTGGTCTTTCCTTCAGGATAGAAGAACACGTCCACAGTGCCGATCAGGTTCTCGTTCCAGTTGTTCTCTCCGTCCTGCGTACCGTTCATACCAGTCCTGGTGGCAGGATCCTGGCAGACGATGTCAAGCACTATGCCCTCGCCGTCGACTTCCTCCGGCTGCAGCTCTCGCGGGTTGCAGGACAGGGGCAGGACAGCAAGCAGGGCAAGCATCCAAATATGCAGTCTCTTTCGCATCATTGCCTGGAGAATATATAGTTACGGTCACGGTCTATCAGTTCGCTGTCGCCTTCGATCTCGCGGTCGCTGGGGAGCACCACGGTGAAGGAGAGTTGGATGTTGCGCTCCTGTCCTCCCGTATCGAGGGAAGAAGGACGGACGTAGAAGACCAAAACGCCTCCGGTAATCGTCAGCTCGGAGGGTTCGATGTCGAAGTAGGCAGGGTCGGCCCCGATCTTCTTGATCACGAGGGTGGCGCCCTTCAATGAAGAGATGGCCAGCTGGCACTCAGCCACCGGTGCCTCTGTGGTAAGATATACCTTATTGTTGACCGGAGTGGGGTAGTTGACGGCCAGTTTGTCGCTGTTGGATGTGGTCAGCGAGCCCTGATTGAAGTCCAGAGTGTGCTCGTTGTAGTCCCAGGGGATGGTTTCGGTGACAATCTGTATGGACTTGTCGGTGAACTCTATGTTGAGGTGGACCCTGGTGCCGGCCTTCCACTCCTTGCGGGGGAAGCTGACGCGCGCTCCCTCTTCGGCGGAGCCGTTGACCCTGAAGCGAAGCTCAAGTATGGAATTGCGCTCGCTGTAGATGGGGTCGCCGAACATGTCGTAGCCTTCAATCTCGTCCGGGAATGCCTGTATAGCTGTGAGAGGCCAGGTCATATAGTAGGTCTCCTGTCCGGATGCGGTGATTTTCTGTCCGGAGAAGACATCGTACTTGTCGTTCGGAGCCAGTATCTTTCCGGCCATGTTGGCGGCGGAGAAGAAAGGATGTGCCGCATCCGTGGTGAGGGTATAGACAGGTGCTATATTCTCGGAAGTGGATGAGAAATCGATGGTGGCGTAGCCGCTGTGGAGGAATAGGTCCTGACCTTCATAGAGGGTGTTGATGCCCGTCAGCTCGATGTTGCTTTCGTTGGATTTGTTCTCGAGGGTCAGGCTGATGGCGGTGAAGAGGTGTTTGCACTCAAGGGCGACGTAGGATTCATCGCCGGCGGAGGCATCACGCCTGACCACCTGCTTGGCAAATACGAAGTCATACTGAGGCACGCTGGGAAGGGCCTGCCAGGTGTAGACCGGGGTCTGAAGCACACGCGTGCTTTCGTTGAAACTGACCGGGGCGCCGAAGAAATCCGACGTGGAAAGTCCCGAAGTGCCGCAGGAGCGGTCGAAATCGAGCCAACCGAAGAAGGAATGGGTGCCGGATTTGGTCCAGCGGTATCCCGCCCCGCTCACGTAAGGCCAGTAGGTGCCGCCGTCGTAGTGGATCTGGTCGTCGATATACTTGACGGTCTGGTCCGCAGTCACATCGGTGCTCACCCCACCGCTGGTGATAGTGCCCTCGAAGCCCGACAGGTAGTCGTAGACCTTCATCCGGGTGCCGACAACATCGAGTCCGTCCGACTCAAGGAAACCCTTGGTCGTCAAGGCCGGATCGCCAAAGCGGATGTCTCCGCCGGCCGTCTCGTTCTGCATCCGATTGCAGGACAAGACCGCGGCAAAGAGCGAAAGCGCTGCTATTATGTATGTTACGTTACGTTTCATATTGGCGGCCCGGAAGGGTTTCACCCCCGCCGGGTCAAAGGGTCTAGATGTTGATGGTAGCCACCACACCGACGTTGTCCCAGCCGTTCACGGCAGGGTCGAAGGTGATGATTGCATCCGTCAGGTCGGGATTGTTGGGATCCACGGGGTTGCTCGGATCGATGGGGCTGCCGCCGTTACCGTTGCTGGCGGTAGGAGCCACGGTGATCTTGTAGGTGATCACCTGGTTCATCTGCCATGCAGGAAGGCTCACGAGGTAGAGATCTGCGCTCTTGGTGAAGGTCTCGTTCAGGAAATCGGCGCCGTTGCGCTTGGTGGCCACGGTCAGGCCGACGTTGATCTTCTGCTGGCCTGCTGCAAGAGTCTGGGGCAGAACGAAGAACTCGGAGATTGCCTCATACTCGTTGCCGGGGGTGACAGCGCCGGAGAAGGTACCGTTCATGCTGGTGGTGGTGCCGGAGGGAGTCCACACGAAGTTGCCGTCAGCATCGGTAGGCCTGTCCCAGCCCACGATTCCGGTGGCGGGAGTGGAGGCGAGGTTGAGGGTGCAGCCACCAGCCTTGTAGAAGCCGCTCAGGGAGAGGCTGTTCACGTTCACGGTCCAGTCGGTCTCGGTGCCGTCGGCTTCCGTCTTGTGGTTGTAGGCAAGCTCCACGATCACTTTCACCTTGGCGAGGGCGTGGTGGAACACTGTAGGCACACCGTTGTAGCCGTTGACACCGTCGTCGACCTCATCCACGTTGTCGCTGTAACCGACAGCCTTGTCGGCATACATGATGTCGGTCTGGCCAGCCTCTACGTCGATTCCGGAATAGACAATCTGGTTCTCGCTGATAGCTATTCCCGTCATGTTGTAGGGATAGTAGCAGAGGAAATCCACGGTGGTGTTCTTCGGCCAGTAGTAGGTGGTCGAAGGCTTCCACTTGGTGGTGGTGGAGTTGAAGGAGACCTCTTCATTGTCCATGAAGTAGGCTCCCACGGTACCGGCTGCCCAGGCGTAGGCACCGAAAGTCTCGGTGGTGGGGAACACAGTGCCGTCAATACCGACCTTGGTGATGTAGGACGCGGTCTGGAAGGAGACCTCACGCTGTGCGTGGTTGACCTGTACCTTGGTGCAGGCGACAGTCAGCAATGCTGCTGAAAGAACGATTGCAAAAAGCTTTTTCATATCGATAATTATAATTTGATTTCAGTATTGACAGTGACCTGCTCCCAGCCGGCAACTGCAGGATCGAAGGTTATGACGGTAGGATCGTCGGTATCGCCGGTGCTCGGAGTGAGGATAAACTTGTAGGTGATGTTCTGGTTGATGCCCCAGGCGGGGAGAGCCGCGCTGGAAAGGAGCGCCGGCACGTCGATGGCGGTCTCGGTGAGGATGAGCTTCTCGCCGGTGCCGTCGTTCTGGTCGCGGTAGGTCTTGATCGTGACGTTGAGGGTGACGCCCTGGCCTTCATTCAAGGCCTGCGGGAGCACCATGATGTTGGAATCAAGGTTCTGGAGCGATGTGGTGAGCTGGGTGAGGCCGGACACGTCGAGATTGAAGGAAGTGTTGCTTCCGTCGTTGGTCCACACGTTGGAGTCGGGCTTCTTCCAGGTGCCGTCGGTGTTGAGAGTCAGGGCAAGGGTGCCGGTGGTGCGGATACCCTGGAGCTGGATGCTGTTCACGGTGATTTCCCAGCGGGTCTTGTCGCCGGTGGATGCGGTCTTCTCAAGGTACGCGGCCTTGATCTGGAAGCTCACGCGGGCAAGGGCATGGTGGAAAAGGGTGGGAACGCCATTGTAGTAATAGGTATTGGCGTTGCCGGAAAGACCGCTCACCTTATCGGCATACATCACGTCCACGCCGCGGTTGGCCTCCACGTTCCAGGCCGGATAGCTGATGCCGGTCTCGGTGATGGCGGGTTTCGGGGCGGCGCTTCCATCTGCAGTGTAGGGGGAATAGCAGATGAAATCGAGTTTACCGGACTTGGGCCAATAGTAGGTCGTGCCGGAAGGTATCCAGCGGTTGCCTGCGCTTTCGTAGGCCACCTGCTGGTTCACCATGAAATTGGCGTTGTCGGCAGGGTCGTCGCCCTTGAACCATGCGAAGGCACCGAAAGGCACTCCGGAGTAACCGTCCTTGTAGTCGGTGTTGGCCCTGGTCATGGCGCTGTGGCCGGCCACCTGGAAGGAAATCTCCTGGCTGGGACCGCTGACCTGGGTCATTGTGCAGGCGGCGAGTGTTGCGAGGGCCGCGGCTGCGATAAGGATTCTGGTCTTCATTTATTATCTTTAGTCTATTTGTTTCCTGGCACCCGAAGGAGGGATCAACCTCCCCCGGGCAATATTTAGTGGCATTATGAAATTAACAAACTGTCAATGTCATTAAAGCTGGATGGATGCTGCTGCGTCCACGACGGTCCAGTCTGCAACGGCAGGATCGAAGGTGATGATGACATCGTTGGGGTTATCGTTGTTGTTCGGGTCGGCAATGGCCGTCGGCTTGATGCTGATAGTGTAAACGATGTTCTCGTTCATCTGCCAGGCCTTGAGGCTGGAGATGTCCTTGATGTCGATCGTGGGATTGAAATCTTCGTTGATTACCTTTCCGTTGGAGAGGGTGGTCTTGATGTGGACAGTAAGCTTGAGCTGCTGGGCACCTGCTTCGAGGACCTGAGGCATCACGAAGCCGGATGCGGCTGCGAGGTCCTGGGCGGTGGTGGTCAGGGTGACGCCGTCAGGATAAGTGGTGGCGTCGATCAGCTCCTGGTCGGATGTGGCACCGGAGAGGTTGGTCCAGACCTTGTAGTCGACGGAATTGACAGTGGTCACGGGCTTGTCCCAGCTCTTGCCGTCGGAGTTGAGGGCAAGGGCGCAGTCGCCGGTGGTCTTGAAACCGCCGATCTTGGCGCTGGTCACCTTCACTTCCCACTCTGTTTTGGTGTTGGTGGTAGGGTCGGTGTACTCTATGAAGTTAGCCTTGATCTTGAAGCTGAGCTTTGCAAGGGCGTGACGGAACACGGTGGGAACTCCGGAGAAGCCGGAATCTGCGGTACCGTCACCATCGGTAACTTCGTTCACGTTGGAAGAGCAGGTGGCCTTGTCTGCATACATCAGGTCGGTAGAACCTGCGGTGATGCCGGTGTAGGTGATGCTGTTCTTCGTGATGGCAGGGACGGTTCCTGCGGTGTCGGAAGTACCCTTGAAAGGAGAGTAGGAAATGAAGCTGATGGAGCCGGTCTTGGGCCAGTAGAAAGTGTGGTCCACGGTCTTCCACACGCCGCCGGACTTGTCAACCTTCTCGTTGACCATAAAGTCGTCGGTGTTGTTGAACCAGGCGTAGGAACCGAACGCTCCGTTGTCATAGACGGAACCGGTGGCCTTCGTCAGGCTGTTGGCGACCTCAAAGCTGATCTCACGCTGGGCGTCCCCTGTGGGATTGACTTTGGTGCAGGCTGTCATAGCTGCTACGACAGCGGCCGCGATTAATAAAACCTTTTTCATATGCATATAAAGATTTAGTCGTTAGGATAGGTGTAACCTGCACTCTTCTCCTGCCAAGGCTCAACAGCGGGATCGAAGGTGACGGTCTTGTTGGGCTTGATGGTGATGGTGTAGGTGTACTTGTAGTTCATATTCCAAGCAGCAATGCTCTCGGTGGTGAAATCGGTAAGTTTGATTCCAGGGAGATCCACGGTCTCATAAATCTGCTCGGCATTATCGTAGTAGTGCTTCAGGGTGTAGTTCAGATCGATGGTAGCGCTGGCGGTAAGTGCCTGAGGAAGAACGCTGATGGCATCGAAGAATGTAAGACCTGCAGACACATTGGGAGCCACGGTGGTCTGGACAGCGCCAACGCTTGCAGTCACGGTAGCAGGGAGATTGGCATAAGTACCTGAAGGGGTCCAGTTGTAACCTGCGGTGGTATAAGGCCAAGCCTGTCCGGTTGAGCCGGGATCAGTGAAGGTGACAGTGAGGGAGCCCTTGTTGTCGTAGTTGAGAGCGAGGGAGTTGACGGTCAGGTCCCACTTGTTCTTGGTGTCGGTAATTCCGGAAGCATCAAACTTCACAATGACGCTGACCTGGGAAAGCAGGTGGTGGAAAAGAGTGGGTACGCCGGTCACGTCAGTGTTGGCGGTACCATACTGCAGCCCATACACATTAGCGTTGGAGTTGGAGTAACGGTATGCTGCACTGGCAAGCATTGCATCATCAGTGATGGCAATGGTCTTGTTGGTATAAGTGGCTGTTCCGTCTGTCATTGCGGGAACGGGAGTACCAGCATAGGAGAAGAAATTCACATAACCGGTCTTGGGCCAGAAATACACGCGGTCGGAGGACCACTGCTTGTTGGCTTCCTGCCACTTGATGGTCTCGTTGGCCATGAAAGCCTGGGCGGCACCAGAGGTGGGGTGGAACCAAGCATAGGTGCTGAAAGTCTTGGACTCGTCAAACTTGACTTCTCCGGCCTTTGTCTGAGGTACATAATTGGCGACCTGGAAAGCGATAGGGCTCTCGGGTGCCTCGGTCACGTTTTTGGTGCAAGCGGCGCTGGCTACCAGGGCCACAGCTGCGATGATGAAATACTTTTTCATAATGCTTTGATTTTTAATGTTGGTGTTTGTTGTTGTTGTTTTGTCAATTGTTTTGCGACCCGGGGCAGGGTCAGCCGCCCCTGGCCAAAAGTCTTTAGATGCTGAGAGCCGGATCATTCACATTAACAGTCTCCCAATTAGCTTCGCTAGCAGGATCGAAGAGCACCCTGTTCTCGGAAGGCTCGACAATGAGGGTGTAGATGTACTTCTTGTTCTTTGCCCAGGAGCTGACAGAATTGCTGAGAGCTGTTCCAGTGGCTGCGTAGAACGGGATAGACTTGGTGATAAGCTCAGTGTTCGTCACTGCAGGGCTGGAATCGTTGTAGGTGGTCACAATCCTGATCTTGAAATTCAAGGCGAGTGCAGAAACGCTCTGGGGCAGAACGGTCTGGATAGCGTAAAGATCCTGGTTGGATGCAGTCAGTGGCAAATTGGATGCACTCTGGGTGCCGGCCGTACCGGTAGTTGACCATTCGCCGGTCCAGGCGACGAGCTGATTGGCAGAATTCGGATCTGCATTGGTCAAAGCGATGGAACCGGTGTTGTAGATGTTGCTGATGCTCACATTCTCGAGAGTGATAGCCCAGGTAACATTCGGATTGGAAGCGTTGCTTAACTTGCTTGCGCGGGCCTGAATCTGGAGCTGTGCAAGGGCGTGACGGAAGAGCGTGGGAACACCCTCGGTGACGCCGTCCTTGTCGTACTGATGGTGGTCGTTGTCCTTGAAGCGCCAGGCCTCGTCGGCATACATGATGTTGTCGCCGGTTCCGATTGTACGGTTGGTCCACTTAAGGGAGGTCTCGGTGACTTCTGTAGGTGTACCGGTCTTGTCGTACCAGGACACGAAGTTGATGTAGCTGCTTTCGCCCTTCGGCCAGTAATAGTCGTGGGAAGGAGCCCACTCCTTGTCAGTAGCGTTCCAGCTGATGGTTTCGCCGGAGGCGCCGAAGAAATCCTGGGTGGTGTCAGTTACGCCTTCAGCGTGCAGGAAGCCCTTTGACTTGAAATAAGCGGTAGAAGGATCGGCAAATTCGCTGAGGAATGAAACCTCACCGGCCTTGGTCTGGGGCACGTAGTTGGCGGCCGCGAAGGTCACCTTCCTGGCGGGAGCGTCGTTGGTCACGACCTTGGTGCAGGAAGCGCTGATTGCAAGCGCTGCAGCTGCGAGAATGATGAAATACTTGTTCATAATGCTTGAATATTTTATTGTTTGTTGTTATTCGAGATACATCTTGTTGTTCGGATCGCTCACCCAGTCGGTGCAGACCGGATCGAAGAGTATGAGATTGGTCTTGGGATTGATTGTGATCGTGTAGGTGATGCTCTGGTTCATATCCCAGGAACCGGATTCGGAAGTAAACGACGACAGGGCGATGGTCTTATGGAGACGCTCGATAATGTAGTTGTTGCCTGTGCTGTCGAAATCGGTGCGGATAGCGTAGTCGAAGCTCAGCTGCATATCGGTAGTGGGCTGAGGGAGCACGCTGCGGGTATTCATAATGACGACCGGCTGGTCGTTGACTGTCAGGTTGGTGGTCTGTCCTGCACGGGACAGGGTGTCGGCAGCGCCGGAGAGCGACCATGCAGGATTAGAACCCTGGGTACCGGTCCACCATGCGCGAGTGCCGGTGCTGCCCGGGTCTGCGTTGGTCAGGGACAGGGTGCCCTGCTTGCGCACGCCCTCGAGCTTGAAGTTGGTGATGCTGACGCTCCAGGTGGTAGTGCCCTCGGACACGGGAGTGGCTTTGGCCTGGAATTTTACGCGGGCGAGTGCGTGGTGGAATAGGGTGGGCACGCCTTCGCTGACGCCGCTAGTGGCGACATACTGGGTGGCGTTGTCGTTGTAGCGCCAAGCCACGTCTGCGAACATGATGTTGTCGTCGGCGGCGAGGGTGCGGCTGCTACCGTCGATAACCCAGCTCATAGCTGTCTGGCTGGCAGTGGCCGGCTGGCCGTTCTTATCATACCAAGACACGAAGTTGACGTAGCTGCTGGCGGCCTTCGGCCAGTAGTAGTCGTGGCTGGGAGCCCATTCCGGAGTGGTGGAATCGTAGGCAATGGTCTCTCCGGCAGCGCCGAAGAAGTCCTGCACACCGCTCACGCCCTCTGCATAGAGGAAGCCCTTGGAGCTGAAGGAGGTGATGCCTTCGGAATCGAGGGATACGGCACGGGTCTGCGGTACATAGCTGCCCACCGAGAAGGTGACCTTCTTCCCGGGCACAGGATCCATCTCCACCCTGGTGCAACCCCAGAGGGCCACCAGAACGGCGAGAATCGCTATGTACAGCCTGTGCTTCATTACAGTATGATATCGCCGCCGGTTTCCTGCTGGCCCTGGCCGGGATTCACTATGGTCCAGGTCTCATCTATAAGCAGCCAGTGGTGCTCGATGGCGTCCTGGCTCTTGAAAACGGTATCGAGGTTGATGTCTTTCTGCTGAAGGTTGCCGGCCACGTCCACCACGTTGAAGGTCACGTGGAGATTGGAGGTCGCTTCGGGGATCTTGCCGAAGGTGTTGAACACGGCGCAGAGCACGTCCTTGTTCTCGCCGGGGAGCCTGGGATCCTGGCTCTTGAGCATCTCGAAGCAGACGGCGGCCGTGGGATCCAGGGTGCGCTCGTTGAGACCGAAGTGGTTCGACGGGCTCAGACCGTTGATGATGGCAGTGGCGCTGGAGGCGTACTGCATGCCCTCGACGTGAATTTGGATGTAATATGTATCGACGACGGTGGTAGCGACGGTCTTGATCACCACCAGAGTGTCGCGCGGGGACACGCGGAGATTGTGCTCGCGGGCCACCATGAGGTGGTCGGGCTCGTAGTTGATATGCACGTTGTCGTATTCTCCTGCCTTGGTGCCGAGGTAGCGGGTGCGCATTGCGTCGGGAATCTCGCTGGTGTAGCCAAGGATGCTGTTCTCGTTGTTCTCTCCTGAAACCTGGGTCGTCGGGGTGTCGAAGTTGTAGATGAGGAAGTCGTAGTTGCCGTAGCTGATGTTCAGCATGCCGCTGAGCACCTGGTCGCCGTTCTCCTCGGTCTTCTGGGAGATGAAGGACTGGGTCAGCAGGTTCCTGGTGCCGGGGTCATAGACCATGACACGCATCATATCGGTGTTGACGTTCGGCACGGGGATGTTTTCGTTGTAGACGTCGCAGCTGACGTTGGCCACGGCCTTCACGTTCACATCCACGCGTATAGCCACCTGCTCCATCATATCTTCGAGGGGGCGGCGGATGCAGGAAAGGGCGGAGGCCAGGATGACAGCGGCCAGAGCGATGCGGATGACGTGCTTACTCATAGCTGACCCTCCTTTTCTGCTTGATGTTGATAGGCACCACAAGGCTGACTTTCAGCTTGGTGGGTCCCAGCCACGACACGGTGCCGGTCACGTAGGGGTTGCGGATCAGCTTGTCGTAGACGTCGGTGGGAAGATAGTTCCTGTAGTCGGCGTGGAGGAAACCAAGCCCGAGGCTCAGCTCCAGGTTGGCCCACTTCTCGCGGCCGAGAGTGGTGGTCCAGCCGCCGGTCACGCCTGCGGACCAGTATTCACCCTGATAGTCCAAGGAGCTGCGCCACTGGAAGTCAAACTTGGAGGACATTCCATACACGCCCGCGAAGAAGCCGCGCAGCTTCTCGGCGCCCCTGGGATCCCAGGACTTGAACCAGTAGCGGGCCTCGACGCCGAGCTCCCACATCTGCAGGCAGTACATGTTGCTGGTCTCCCACCAGGGGAAGATGTCCTCGACCACGAACGACAGACGATCCCACACCGGAACTTCGATTTCCACGTTGTAGGCGGTCAGGAGGTCGTAGATAAGGTTGGACTTCACGGCTGCGATGGTGACAGGGTATTTCTCAAATTCCTCGGCATAGGAAACCAGGCCGGGAATGGTGATGGCGGGAAGGGGCTCGAAGGAAACCGCGAGCTCATCTTCGGGAAGGTCGAGCACGTAGCGGGACTCGTCGATGACGAAAGGCTCGCCCAGACCGGGAACGGGAATCAGGATGTCGTAGGGGAAGCTCAGGCGGAAAGCGGCATAGCGCAGGCGCACGAGCTCGCTGTTGTCCGAAGGCCACTCCTCGATTCCGGACTCGACGGTGATCTTGCCGGCCAGGGCGGGATATGCACTCTCGAGATAGGAGCGCATGGACTCGGCACGCCGGGCGGCGAGGATGGTGTTCTTCTTGCGGGAGCCGTCCGGCGAGGCAAAGGCCACGACCTTGACCTGCTCCACGAGATCGGCGCCATGAGCACGGACCGTGCTGTCAAGACGGGCGAGAGTGGTGGGGTTGTCGAGGTAGTCGGGGCTGAAAGTATAGACGTCGACGGGGAAGAAGATGCGGAAATCGTAGGCGAATTCACCAAGTGCCACACGGTCCTGAGCCCTGACGGACAGGCAGAACAAAAGCGCCACGACCAGAACCAGAGTGGGCCTGATTGCAAGCGCAAAATTGTGGAAAAGTTGAATTCTAGCCAACATTATCTTATTAAATCTAATATCGCCCCCGCGAAAAAACGTGCAAATTTAAGTAAAAATTTTTTACGATTCAAAAATAATTCAAAAAAAGTGAAAATTTTTTTTAGAAATTATTTGTGATTTATAAATTATTTCCTTACTTTTGTGGTGAAAACAAAATTGATATAGTCTTTTTATCAACAGGTTATGAACAAAAAGTCCATATTATTATTAATAATGGTATACTCCGCAGCCCTTTTCTCCTGCACCAAACTGGATGACGGGCCGGTGATGGAGCCGCAGTCCAGACAAAAGCGTATGGACTTTGATATCCTGGTGACAAGAGACGGAGAGGTCATCGAAAAGGGCAGGACCGGAGTGATGACGCGCTCTGACGTCGACGCCGACGACAAACTCGCCACGATGGACACCGACATTCCATTCGGATTGATAGGTATAGATTTCGAAAAAGGCCAGCTGGTCCTCGACAATGCGAAGATCAATGGAGACGGTATCGGATACAGCACCGCCTTCGACGGCTTTATGTGGAACGGAATCAACAAACTATCTCTAAGCGCCTACTACCCTTATGTCAATGAAGTAGACTACGGCTCAGGATTCGAAAACTATGCCATACCGTATTCTGTCAAGGAGACGGAAGCCGGGCCGCTGGTGTCAAAGACCGTAGAGCGCGCTATAAATCAATTGAATATGATTCCCCTGGTGTTCCAGCATATCACTAATGATATAGGTTATAAGATATGCGACATAACGCCGGACAAGAATCTCCAGGGCCTTATCCACCTGAAGAAGATGACAGCCACCAATGTGGCCTCCGCCGGCGTGTTCGTCAACGACGTCGTCTCCGGCTCCGGCAACTGGCACAAGCAGGGCTACTACCGCAAGGTCGTGGTGTTCGAGGGCGACGCCGTGGTGGGTGTGGGCTCCGAAAATGAAAAGTTCGTCGGCTACGACAGCCTGGTGGACCGCCTGTCCCAAAGCCACAGGTATTATTCCATTCCCGACGACATCGAGATGGGCAAGCAATGTGTGGAAGTGGTGTTCGATGTGGACGGATTCCAGCTCAATAATTTCTACTACAAGCCGCTCAAGGACCAGGTGCGCAAGTTCATGCTGTATGGACTGCTGCCCGACAATGTGTTCGTCTACGGCAAACAATACACGTTCCACATCGGTCTGGACCTGAGTTCCATCTACCGTGAGATCACCTTCGCCCCTGCAGTGGCCGACTGGGAGACGACGATCTACGAAAACAACGACGACTTTTGATACGCACCCTGATCATATTCGCACCGTTGTTCGTGTGTGTGTTCTGGATAATCGTCCACAGGATGATTGCACCCAGGACAGAATCGCATATACCATTTATGATTCTGCTGCTGGTCACGTCCATAGCCGTGTTTGCCAACAGCATCTTAAGCGACTATTCCACATCGGCGGAATTGAAAAACTACGCCATCCTGATGAAGCAGGTCACGACCACGAGCATAGTGCCGCTGGCTATCATGTTCATACGCCGAATCAGGAAAATCGGCAGGCGTCAGCACCCGATGGAACTGCTGTGGATTATAGCGCCGGTGATTCTCGGCACAGCTTCGATGTTGCTGTATATGCTGAGCGGAGAGGAAAGCATAAGCGAACTGATGAGGGAGGTGCACAACAGCGGCTACAATGGCGCCCACAAGTTTGAGCACACCCTTCCTTTCGTTTTTTACGTCTTTACCCATACTATATTCAGCATAGTTATCTTCGTGGAGATAATTTGGTTTGTCCTTTATTCCATCGTCCTCTTCCACAAGGAACATTTTAAGATCGGCAATTTCGTCAGGTTTTATATAAAAGGTGAAAGGATCAAGACGGTCGAGCTGCAGTATTTCTACATACTGACGCTCGCCATCATTTTCAGTATGCACTTCTTCAGCGCCCTGGACATTACGGCTGATTTCCTGGTGTGGAATATCGTTATCTCGTTCCTTATCTGCTTCAGCATGTTCGCCGTTGCCTACATTGCCCTTTTCGGCTCGAAAAAGACCCTCACAAGGAAGGAAATGAGCAATGGCTGGCGCTACAACTTCAACGTCCACAACAAGCAGGAAATCGTGGAAGAAATGATGGCCGACCTGCTCGAAGACGCCGAAGAGGAGGCCCTGCTGCACATCCAGGCAAAGATAGGCGAGAATCTCCACGTCGAAGAGATCAAGGGAGAAGACGTGATCACGGAGCCGGCGCGCGCCGAGCACCTGTTCTCCACTGTGGCCAAATCTTGGGAGGAAGACGAACTGTTCAAGCGCTTCCAGCACCTCATGGTCGAAGAAAAGATATTCCTCCAGCCCAAGCTCACGCTCAACGACGTTGCCGACATGCTGGAGTCCAACACGACATACATCTCCAAGATGGTCAACAACGCCTACAACCTTGGCTTCCCCGAACTCGTGAACACCCTGCGCATCGACTATGCCGAGCAATATATCCTCAACCACAAAGGAGCCAAACAGGACGAAATCGCGACCCGTTGCGGATTCCTCAGCGCTTCGTCGTTCAACACCATCTTCAAGCGCATCACGGGTGTGACGCCCAAGATCTGGGTAGCTTCGGCTGAGCTCCAGCATCAGACACGCAAATGACAGACTATTCCAGCTACAATATCCTCATCGTCGACGACGTCCCCCTCAATCTTATGATTGTCAGCAAGATGCTCGGAAAATACAATTTCCGGGTGCGCACGGCGGACGGCGGGCAGAAAGCGCTGGACGAGGTGGAAGCGGAGAGGCCGAGCATTATCCTGCTCGACATTATGATGCCGGATGTGGACGGTTTCGAAGTACTGCGGCGCCTTGGTGCCAACCCGGAGACCAGACTGATCCCGGTAATCGTGCTTTCCGCGCTGAACGCAAACGAGGATATAGTGCGCGCCTACAATCTCGGCGCCAAAGATTTCATCACCAAGCCCATCCTGATGGAGAAGCTGATCAACAGCGTGTCCGTCAATCTGAATCTTTAAATCAAAGGGGACGGAGTACCGTCATCTCGCAGCGCCCGCAGTCGAATCCTAGCGGGAGGCGGCGGCCGTTGTTGACGAGGAACAGCGGGCCCGTCGGGGCCGCTCCCTGCCAGCGGGGGCAAAGGCCGAGCTCATACTTGATACAGTAGCGCGTGCGCATCAGTTCCGACTCACTCGCGGGCTGCGGCCGTATCTGCGAAGCGTCAGGCACCCGGCGGGCGGGGCGCTCAGCTGCAAGCGGCATCTCATCCAGGCGCGCGGCTATTTCCCGGCGCATCGAATTGATTGCGGCAGCCCCGAGGTGCGGCAGGTCGCCATCTGCCGAGACACCGGCAACGGTAAAAATGTAGATGCCGCTGCGCTTGGAAAGCTGCTCTCGCAGCATCGCCTCGGCGCGCTCGCGGTTCTGCGCGCTCTGCTCGCCGAACGGGAAACGGGCGCTGAGCCTGCGTCCGTCTTCGGAGAGAGCATCCACCACGATTTCCTCTCCTATATTAATATAAAGAGCCACAGCGAGTTCGCGCTTCGGGGCATTCGCCTCCAGCTCCCGCTCGAAAGCGGCGTTGATGTTGCGATAGATACGCGCTCCCGGCTTCAGGCCGTCCACTTTCTTGCAGATAATGTCCAGGCCCTCGCAGCGGTCGGCGCGAAAGCCGCGGATCGCGCTGCCGACCGTGAACGCGAAGCCGTCGCCGTTGGCGAGCCTGAGCCCCGGCTTGGAAGCACGGACAGACACCCGCAGGGAGCCGTCGCCCGCCGGACGCACGGCCGCAACTTCCCCTATCCACTCCCCCATTGCCTTCGGGGCGTCCATCGAAGACCACTTCCCCTTTTCGGCATCCAGCCACCACTGCGTGTAGCCGCGGTTGAAAGTCTTGTCGGAATCGGGCACGAAGCCGCCCGTGACCTTGCCGAAGGATGCCCTGCGGTAGCGCCCGGGCTCGCGCGCCACCAGCTCGTCCAGCGCCAGGCTGTACTCCCGCACCACATTTTTCACGTAGGAAGCATTCTTGAGGCGTCCTTCTATTTTAAATGAACACACGCCCGCGCGCGCGAGGTCGCCAAGCCGGTGGAGCAGCTTGAAATCGCGCAGCGACAGCAGCGCCTTGTCTTTTGCAAGCACCCTCCCGCCGGCATCCACGAGGTCGTAGAGCGAGCGGCAGGCCTGGATGCAGTCGCCACGGTCGGCGCTGCGCCCGTCCAGGTACTCCGAAAGCCGGCAGTCGCCGCTGTAGCACACGCAAAGCGCCCCGTGCACGAAGAATTCCACCTCGCAGCTCACGGCGGCGCAGATTTCGCGCACCTGCTGCAGGCTGAGCCCGCGCTCCAGGATGATGCGGGCGCAGCCCAGCTCTTCAAAATGCCGGGCCCGCTCCACGTCGCGTATGGCGCACTGCGTCGATGCGTGCATCGGGCGCACGATATCGGAAAACGTCAGCAGGCGCTCCTCCCTGAAAATGAACGCGTCCACACCGGCCTCCTGCGCGCCGAGCATCAGGGAATGCACCTCATCCCACTCGTCGTCGTAGACTACGGTGTTGACAGTCAAAAAAATACGCGCACCGAAACGGTGGGCGTAGGCGCAAAGCTCACTGATGTCCTCCAGGCTGTTGCCTGCGGCCTTGCGGTTGCCAAACGAAGGGCCGGCAATGTAAACGGCGTCGGCACCGCAGTCTATTGCCGCGATGCCGACAGCCTTGTCTTTGGCCGGAGCCAGAAGCTCGAGGGCCTGCATTACTAGAGACTCTTCAGGGCCTTCTGTGCGTCTGCGCCGTATTTGGGATCGGTCACAGCCTTGGAGAAGAATTCCTTGGCCTTGGCGTTGTTCTTGGCCTGCTGGTAGAGGGCGCCCACGGTGTAGGCCACCTGGCCGGCGTTCTTGGCGTCGGGAGCGGCCTCAAGATACTGCTCGAAGTACTTGATGGCGTCGGCGTTCTTGCCGGCAAGCTGGGAAGCCTGTCCGGCCACCTGGAGGGCCTGGGGATTGGCAGCAAACTCATTGCTGGCCACGGCCTCCTGCACGGCGTCGGAATATTTCTTGGCCTTCAGGGAAGCCACGGAGCGCTTCAGGTAGAGCTTGCCGAGCTGGGAGTTGGCGTTCTTCTCCTGGCCATTGGCGGCTGCGGTCTTGTAGGCCTCGACGGCCTCGTCGCCACGGCCGGCAGCCTCAAGGGCCATGCCCAGACGGAGAGCGGCCACGCCGTTGGCCGGCACGAGCTCGAGGGCCTTGGAATAGACCTCGACCGCACCTGCATAATCCTTGTCATTCAGGAGAGCGCCACCCTTCTGCATATATATCTGGGGAATAAGGTCTTCGGCTTTCTTGGCAAGATCCTCGTCGCCATATTCCCTGGCCACTGCGATAGTCTCCTGGAACATTGCGATTGCCTCGTCGTAGCGCTTTTCCTTAAGCTCTTCCTTGGCCATTGCATTCATGGTCTTGGGGATGATATCCTTGCAAGTTGCGACGAGTTCGAGTCCTTCGTCTCCGCAAGCCTCGGCCATCTTGAGGGCCTCTTTGAAGCCTGCAAGAGCAGTGGCGTACTCGCCTGCCGAGAGGGAATCGTTTGCCAGCTTGGCGGTCTCGGTGGCTTCGGCCATACTTTGTGCCGACATCACTGCGGCGGCAGCAAACAGAGCTGCGAGAGTAACAATAATCTTTTTCATCTTATCCTGTTTTTGGTTTATTCTGACGAACGAATTGCAAAGTTAACATTTTTTATTACATTTTGCGTGCCAAAATTGCTATCTTTGCCTCGCAACACTAAACAACTATCATGTCTGAAATGAAATACAGGGTCGAAAGCGACCTGATCGGCGAACTCAAAGTTCCCGCCGACGCCTACTACGGAGTCCAGACCCAGAGGGCTCTCGAGAACTACAGGATTTCCACCACCCGGATGTGCCACTACCCCGAGTACATCATCGCCATCGCATACGTGAAGATGGCTGCGGCAAGCGCCAACGCCGAACTCGGCGTGCTCGACAAGGGCATTGCAGACGCAATCATCGCCGCCTGCCGGGAAATCGTGGACGGAAAGTTCCACGACCAGTTCCCCGTGGATATGATGCAGGGCGGAGCCGGCACTTCCGTGAACATGAACGCCAATGAGGTCATCGCCAACCGCGCCCTCGAGCTGATGGGCCACAAGAAGGGCGAATACCAGTTCTGCTCCCCCAACGACCACGTCAACTGCGCCCAGTCCACCAACGACGCCTACCCCACCGCTTTCCGCTACACCTTCGTGCGCATGAACCGCCACCTCGTGGCCAGCCTCAAGGACCTGATTGCCAGCCTGCGCGCCAAGGGCGAGGAGTTCAAGGACATCATCAAGATGGGCCGCACCCAGCTGCAGGACGCCGTGCCTATGACCTCCGGCCAGGAATTCAACGCCTTTGCCAACAACCTGGAGGAAGAAATTGCCAACCTGGAGCGTAACGTGGTGCTGCTCAAGGAAATAAATATGGGAGGCACCGCCATCGGCACCGGCCTCAACGCCGTGCCCGGCTTTGCCGAACTCTGCACCAGGCGCCTTTCCGAGTTCAGCGGCGACCAGTTCATCAAGGCCCCCGACCTCGTGGAGGCGACCCCCGACACCGGCGCCTACGTGTCCTATTCCGCCGCCCTCAAGCGCCTCGCCATCAAGCTTTCGAAGATCTGCAACGACCTGCGCCTCATGGCTTCCGGCCCCCGCTGCGGCCTCCACGAAATCAACCTGCCGCCTATGGCTCCCGGCTCCTCCATCATGCCCGGCAAGGTCAACCCCGTGATACCCGAAGTGACCAACCAGGTATGTTTCAAGGTGATAGGCAACGACACCACCGTGGCGTTCGCCGCCGAGGCGGGCCAGCTCCAGCTCAACGTGATGGAGCCCGTGATCGCCCAGTCCATCCTGGAAAGCGTGACCTGGCTGCGCAATGCCATCGATACCCTGCGCACCCGCTGCATCGAAGGCATCACCGTCAACGCCGACCACTGCTACGAGATGGTCAGAAACTCCATCGGCATCGTGACCGCCCTCAATCCTTATATAGGATACAAGGCCTCAACGAAGGTTGCCAAGGAAGCCCTTGAGACCGGCCGCAGCGTCTATGACCTCGTGCTGGAGCACGGCTACATGACCAAGGAGAAGCTCGACGAGGCCCTCGATCCCAAGGCGATGACGGCTTCGCACGAACTGCTGAAGTAAACTGAAGTGAAACGTCTGATCCTGGCACTGGTGGCGGCTGTGGCCTCCCTGATGCTCTGCGGCGAAGGCCGCGGACAGGGCCTGCCGTCGCTTGCCAAGGCCCCCGAAATCACCGTCGGGCGCCTTCCGGACGGCGTTTCCTACTATCTTGTCAAGAACGACGACGCCCCCGGGCTTGCCGACTTCGCCCTCGTGCAGGGCAGGCGCCCGGACAGGAACGGCCCCCGGCGCGACCTCGTGAGCCTGCCCCATTTCCATGGGCGCAAGCCCTATGAGTTCCTCGCCGGCAGCGGCGTGCGCTACGGGGAGCGCGGCTTCATCCAGCACCTCCGCGACGCCACGGTGTTCCGTTTCGCCAACGTGCCCGTGTTCAATTCGGACGTGTCGGATTCGACGCTACTGATGATGTTCGACATCGTGCGCTCGTCGCCCTACGGGCAGGCGCTCATCATCAGCGGCAACATCGACGTGGCCGCAATCAGCGAGCGCATCCGCATCCTGTCGATGACCGTCTCCCAGCGCGAAGACGCCGGTTTTTCCGACGACTACAGCTGGCGGCCCCAGGCGGAGGCGTCCGTGACCACAGGCACCGCCCCGGTGGGCACCATCATCATCCACTACCGCTCGCCGCGCACCGACCGTGAGCTTATGAACACCATCCAGCCGGTGATGAGCAAGCTGCTTGCCACCGAGCTCGGCGTGATCCTGGAGCACAGGCTGCGGGCGGCGTTCGCAAGCGCCTCCGTGCCGCTCGCCGACTACCGCTACCGCTACACCGGCAGCGACGAGACCGCCGGCGACGAGATGTTCTCCATTGCGGTCCACACCGCCCCCGAGCATCTGGAAAAGGCCCTCAGCACCGCCGGAGGCGTGCTTTCCACGCTCGACGCCGAAGGGCCGACGACCGAAGAACTGTCGTTCGCGCGTAGCGTGATAGCGGAAGGGGTGGCACGGGACGTGGCCGGCTCGCGGCTGACCAACAGCCAGTACGTCGACAAGTGCGTGGCCGCCTACCTCTACGGCGCCAACCTCGCTTCGACCGCGGCCATCAGCGCCGTCTACACCGGGCGCAAGCTGGACCTGGAGCGCGAGAGGGAGCTGCTGAGCCGCTACGTGTCCGCCACGCTGTCGCCCCGGCGCAACCTCCACCTCCATGTGCGTAACCCGGTCAAACTCAGCGAATCACGTGCGCTTGACATCTTCCTGAAAGGGTGGGAAGGCGGCATCCCGGCACTTGGCGCCACCCCGCTTCCGGAAGACACGCTGAAGCTTGCCACCAGCCGTAAGAAAGTGAAAATCAAGACCAACACCACCGACCCGTTCAGCGGGGGCAAGATATGGACCTTCTCCAACGGCATCAGCGTGGTGTTCAAGAAAGCTTCTATCGGCGGCACTTTCCACTACGGCCTGATGATGAAGGGCGGATGGACGGAAATCCCCGGAATCAAGGGCTCAGAAGCGGCGTTCGTGGGCGACGTCATAGGGCTGCGGCGCACCGCCGGCATGAGCGGGGAGCACTTTCGGGATCTGCTGGCAATGTACGGAGTGTCAATGAGTTCCGAAGCCACGCTTTCAGATGTGCGCTACTACGGGAGCGCCCCGCGAAAGTCGCTGACGCTGCTCCTGAAGGCGATGCTCTCGCTCACCGGCGCCTCCGAGCCGGACCCCGAGGCCTACAAGCGCTACTGCAGCGAGAAAGCGGTGCGCCTGCAGCGGGACAAGTTCTCGGCCGAGGGCACCCGCGCGGTGCTGGACAGCATCATGTGCCCCGGCTACGCATTCGCTTCCGGAAGCCTCCCGGAAGTCCCGGGCAGCGACTTCCCGGACAGGGTGGGGGCGTATCTGAAGCGCAAGGGCGAGACCATGCGCAACGCCACCATCGTGTTGGTCGGCGACCTTGATGAAGAAGCCACGCAAAAGATTCTGTGCCAGTATCTTGGCGGCTTCACGACCCAGCAGCAGAGGGTGGTGCGGCCCCGCCTCGCCTTCCCCCTGCGTGACTGCTGGTCCACAAGTTCCACCCTCGGCGGCTGGCGCGACAAAGGCGTCACGGTGTCGGTCAGCGCCCTGTGGCCGTTCTCCGCGGAAAGCAATATGTGCCTGAGCCTCGGTTGCACCGTGCTGGAAGCGGAACTTTCCAGGGCCCTCGCCTCCACAGGCTACCGCTTCACGGTGACGCGCAGCGCTGAACTGCTGCCCGCGGAAAGGCTGACGGTCTATGTGAACTGCAACCCCTGCATCGCTTCAGGCCTGCCGGAAGACGTCTCTCCGGCCTACCCGGCCCAGGTGCTGAACGCCGTGCGCGAAGTGCTGCACAGGCTGGCGGTCAGGGAGGTGGATCCGGCGCTGCTCGCTTCCTGCAAGACCCTTCTGACCGGCACCCTGAGCGCACAGAACGCCGATCCCCGGCACCTTCGCGACCAGATTCTCTACCGGAGCGCCCTTGGACGGGACCTGACGGGCGGCTACAAAGAACGCATCAAGGCCGTGAGCGCTTCCGACATCAGGGCTATGTTCGAGGCCCTGTCGGAGAGCCAGTGTGAATTCGTGGTGCAATGAGCGGAGCTTTCGGCACCATTATCCAGATAGGCGACATCCTTGTGTCCGAGGACGTGGTGCAGGAGTACTTTGCCTGCGACTACGAGTCCTGCAAGGGGATCTGCTGCATAGAGGGCGACGCCGGCGCGCCGCTCCAGGAGCGGGAACTGCCCGGGCTCGAACGGGATTACCCGCGCTACTGCGGCGAGATGCTCGAAGCCGGGCGCGAGGCGGTCTCGCTCAACGGATTCTTCGAAATCGACCCCGAGGGAGACCTGGTCACGCCGCTGGTGCCCGGCTCCTCGGCCTGCGCCTTCGCGCACTTTCGCGACGACGGCTCATGTCTCTGTGCCATAGAGAAATGCGGCTGCACCAAGCCCGAGTCCTGCTCTCTGTATCCGGTGCGGGTGACCCGCTTCAAGGGCGGCGGCCTGGCCCTGAACCTCCACAAGTGGGACATCTGCCGCTGCGCCTTCGAGAAGGGCCGACGCGAAGGCATCCGCGCCTACCAGTTCCTCCGGAAGCCCCTCACCGACGTCTTCGGCGCCGACTTCTACTCCGCCCTCTGCGCCGCCGCCGACCACATCCTCGCCAGCAAGTAGCGCCGCCAGCGAGCCCCGCGGCCGTGGGAAGGGCGGCCATTATCTCACGCTGAGACCTTGGAAAGGATGTCGCGCCGGTAGGTGAGCGACAGGCATACGGTGCGGGCGGCGAGATGCACGAAATAGGCCGCCAGCAGCACGTGAAGGCAGATGTCCGCCGCCGTTCCGGCCGCCACCATTCCAGCCGCCGAAGCGCCGTCGGCCCCCGTCAGCGCCGCGCCGCCGCCAAGCCAGCGCCAGCCGAACCAGGTGGCGAAAAAGCCCAGCAGGGCCACGGCCATCGAGAGGAAGAGGCTCCGGGAGGCGGTGGCGCCCAGATAGATGCCGTCCCAGGTGAAGGCGGCGCAGCCGAGCGGCGGCATCACGAGCAGCCACGGCAGGAAGCGCCGGCAGGTCTCCACGACGGCGTCGTCGGATGTGAACAGGCGCACCAGCGGCTCTCCGGTGAGCGCGTATCCACCGATAGAAAGCACCGCTATGCTCATGCTCCACACAAACACGTAACGCACTGTCTTTCGCAGCATTACCCTATCCTGCGCCCCGATGAAACGCCCCGACAGCGCCTCGCCGGCGTAGGCGAACCCGTCCGTGAAATAAGAGAAAATCATCAGCAGCTGCATCATGATCGAAGAGCACGCCAGCAGCACGTCCCCGAACGCCGAGGCGATGATGGTGTAACCCATGTAAATGCCCGTGAAGCACAGCGAACGCCCCAGCAGGTTGCCGTTCATTTTCAGGAACGGCACCATGTTTCGCGCCCGCAGCAGCTCAGCGGCGTCCTCCCGCCGCACGGTGCCGAGCACGTGGCGGTACTTCCTGAAACACACGGTGATAGCATACGCCAGACCCGCATACTGGGCCACCAGCGTGCCCGCCGCGATGCCGTCGAAGCCGATGCCGCCCCACCCGAAAATGCCGAAGGTCAGCACGACCGACGCCCAGATGTTGGTGATATTGACCACCAGGTCCGTCCACATCGAGCTCATCGAGTCCTGCATCCCCACGAACCAGCCGCGGAACACCATCAGCCCCAGGGTGGCCGGAACCGCCCAGATGCGCACGCTGAAGTAGCGCAGGGCCAGTTCACACACACGCGGCGTGGCGCTTACGACCAGCAGTCCGAGCCTTGCCAGCGGCCGCTGCAACACCAGTATCAGCAAGGCCACCGCCGCGGCAAATGCCAGCCCGCGGAAGAAAATGTCGGCACACTCCCTCCGGTTCTCGCGCCCGAAGGCCTGCGCCGTGAGCCCGCCGGTGCCCGTGCGGAGGAAGAAAAAGTTCCAGTAGAGAAGGTTCAGCAGCATGGCGCCCACGCTGATGCCGCCTATGAACACGGCAGAGCCGCCGTCGGCATCGACAAGGTGGCCGGCGAGGGCCGTGTCCACCATCCCCACCAGCGGGACGGTGAGGTTCGCCAGGATGCTGGGCACCGAAAGGCGCAGGATTTCCCGGTTGAGCGCGCTGTCTGACAGAATGTGTTTCACGTTGGACGCAAAATTAAAAAATGTTTCCTAAATTCGCAGGACAATTTCTATCATTTACGATGAAAGCACTTAATCTCCACGCCGTCGGCGACCTGCGCTATGAAGAGGTTCCCGATCCCATCCGCCAGGAAGGCGAAGTCCTGTTGAAAATCAAGGCCTGCGGCATCTGCGGCAGCGATATCCCCCGCATATTCAAGAAAGGCACATACCATTTCCCGACCATCCCCGGGCACGAGTTCTCGGGCGAAATCATCGACGCCGACAAGCCGGAGCTCATCGGGAAGAAGGCGGCGGTATTCCCGCTGCTACCCTGCCGGAAATGCGCTTCCTGCCAGGTGGGTGAGTATGCCCAGTGCAGCGACTACGACTACTACGGGTCCCGCCGTGACGGCGCCTACGCCGAGTATCTGGCCGTCAAGGAATGGAACCTCGTGCCTTTCGAGGGCATCAGTTATGAGGAAGCGGCGATGTGTGAGCCCGCAGCCGTGGCGCTCCACGCCGTCGGCCTGGCCGACATCAAGATCGGCGACACCGTGGCGGTGTTCGGCGCCGGCCCCATCGGTATGATGCTGGCTTTGTGGTGCAAGGCCTCGGGCGCCGCAAAGGTAATCCTCTGCGACATCGACCCGGCCAAGGTGGAATTTGCCGCGAAGATGGGCTTCGACGCCGTGAACAGCGCGCAGACCGATGCCGCCGAATATATAAAGGAAGCCACCGGCGGGCGCGGGGCCGATGCCTGCATAGAAGGCGCCGGCGCCACCCAAACCTGGGAAAGCTGCATCAAGGCGGTCAGGAGCTTCGGACACGTGGTCTGCATGGGCAACCCATTCGGCGACATGACCCTCACCCAGGGCACCTACAGCCAGCTCCTGCGCAAGCAGCTGACCATACGCGGCACCTGGAACAGCTCCTACAACGACGCCCACAACGACTGGCGCACCGCCCTGGACGCCATCACCAAGCACATCGTGGACGTTCGCCCGCTCATCACCCACCGTTTCGCCCTGAAGGACTACAAGCAGGCCTTCGACATGATCCTCGCCCGCAAGGAGTTCTACAGCAAGGTGATGTTCGTGGACTAGTGGCAAATATCAGTTTTTGTGAAAAAATTTTTGGTGTTTAGAAAAAACGTAGTATATTTGCAGTCCCAATGCGGAAATAGCTCAGTTGGTAGAGCGCAACCTTGCCAAGGTTGAGGTCGCGGGTCCGAGCCCCGTTTTCCGCTCCAAAAAGGCCTTCCAGATATCTGGAGGGCCTTTTTTCGTGCATCTCGCCGCACGCTACGGGGGCGCGGAAAGCCTGCTACCGCTACTTGCGGTTGTCGAGGATCTTGACGCCGGGGTAGTCGGAGGGGTTGAAAGTCACCAGTGATTCGGAGACGCCGAAGGCGATGTCCCGCATAGTGAGGGTGATGCCGGACACGGTGGCCCGCAGGCTGACGGGATAGTAGCTGCCCTTGGCCACTACCAGATCCATAGACTTCGGAGCGTCCTTGTCGCGGTTGGACCGGAGCTTGCGGCAGAGCAGGTACCAGGCGTCGTCGGTCTCATCCTTCAGGATGATCTCGTAGCCTTCGATGATGCCGCTGAACATTGCCGCGTCGCCGTCGGTGCTGGATTTATCAGACACGGTCCAGTCCTTGATCTCCACCTGGTTCTTGTCGGAATCATAGACCCACTGGGACTTGCCGTCGGTCCACGTGACCATCGCCACGCCCATCAGGTCGGCCTCGACGCGGGCCTTGTCGCCAAGGGTGTAGGACCTCGAGACCATCGAACCCACGATGGGCATCTTGACCTCGATCACGAGTGAAACCCCCTCTTTTTCGTGTTCCTTCATCACGTCGTCCATCCGCGCCACTATCTCCTGCGGGGTCTGGGCCAAGGCCGCAACGGCAGCGAAAAGGGCCAGAATGAATGTTGCTGTCGCTTTCATATTATTGCTTATGGGTCATTATGTCAAGGACCATCTTGTCGGTCTCACGCATACCGAGGGAGCCGAGGCGGGTGAGGTTGTGGATGCAACGGTCCACGTCGTCCTCTATCAGGCCCTCCACGCAGCTCACGGAGTGGTTCTGGACGGCCAGCATGGCGCTGAGCACAGCCGTGGACACTCCGCTGCTCACCTTCAGGGCGCAACTGGGCTTGGCTCCGTCGCACACCATGCCGGCAAGGTTGGCAATCATATTCTTCACGCTCGCGGCCACCTGCTCGTAGCCGCCGCCCATCAAGAAGGTGAGGCCGCAGCTGCTGCCGGTCGACGCCACCACGCAGCCGCACAAGGCGCTCAGGCGTCCGAGGCTCTGCTTGATGTAGATGGCGGTCAGGTGGCTGAGCACGAGGGCGCGCGTCAGCTCCTCCTCGGTGTTGTGGTTCTCTCGCGCGAAGACCACCACCGGGAGCGTGGCCGCGATGCCCTGGTTGCCGCTTCCGGAATTGCTCATCACCGGGATCATCGCCCCGGCCATACGGGCGTCGCAAGCGCTTGACGTTGCGCTGATTATGTGGCTGAAAATAGTGTCTCCGAAAATGCCCTTCCCGAGCGGGCGGGAAAGCGTTTTGCCGAGTTCGTGGCCGTAGTTGCCCTTCAGCGCCTCCTCGGCGGCCGCTTCGTTGAGGCGGCGGGACTCGTTGATGAATTCTATGTCCTCGAGCGGGGCCGTGGTGGCGAATTCCCAGACGCGGCGCAGCGTGAGTTCCTCTTCGCGCCCGTCGGCATCCGCCGGCGCTCCGAGCGAAGCGCGCTCGTCCAGCCCCTGGCACGCGGGCCCATCCAGGAAGACCAGGCGCGTGTGGTCCCTGGCGATGATGGCCCTGGATTCGCGCCCGCCCTCGGAAGAGCAGCGCACGTCGATGTAGAGCACCTCGGCGCTATCCGTGGTAAGGCCTATCCTGAGCCCGCCGGCGGCAAGCCAGGCCTTCGCCCGCGCCACGGCAGCGGGTGTGCTATCTTTCAGAACTTCAAGCTGATACGAGCTCTTCCCCACCAGGGCTCCGAGGGCCACGGCGATGGGAAGGCCGGTCATCCCGGTGCCGGGAATGCCCACACCCATGGCGTTTTTCAGGATGTTGGCACTGAGCTTCACATCAATTGCCGAAGGTTCGGCGCCGAGCGCTTCGGTGGCATAAGCGGTGCACAGAGCGACGGCGGCCGGCTCCGTGCAACCCATTGCGGGCACGACCTCCCGCTTGATAAGGTCGATAATCTGGGCGTTGTTCATTAAATGCAAAAATAGAGAACAGATTTCACATTGCCAAAAAATACCTATATTTGCAAGCTAAAGTACTGATACCTGAAATGGAAAAATTATTAAACAAGACCTGCGAGAAATACACATTGGCCGAAGAGGTCAAGGCAAAGGGCATCTACCCCTACTATCGTCCTATTTCTTCCGGTCAGGATCCGCTGGTCACAATGGCCGACGGCTCCAAGGTGCTGATGTTCGGCTCCAATTCCTACCTCGGACTTTCCGATGATCCCCGGCTCAAGGAAGCTGCATGCGCGGCTATCCAGAAATACGGCACCAGCTGCTCCGGCAGCCGTTTCCTCAACGGCACCCTCGACATCCACGAGGAGCTCGAAGAGAAGCTCGCCCGCTTCGTGGGCAAAGACGAGGCCGTCACCTACAGCACCGGCTTCCAGGTCAACCTCGGAGTCGTGGGCTGTCTGGGATTCAGGGGAGGATTCATCTTCCTCGACGCTCTCGACCACGCCTGCATCATCGACGGCAGCCGCCTGAGTTTCAGCGAAGTACGCAAGTTCCGCCACAACGACATGGCCGACCTCGAGAAGAAGCTCTGGCTCACCCCGAGGCACGCCAACAAACTCATCGTCGTGGACGGCGTGTACTCCATGGAAGGCGACCTCGCGCCCGTGCCGCAGCTGGTCGAACTCTGCGAAAAATACAACGCCTCGCTGATGATAGACGACGCCCACGGCCTCGGAGTCTTCGGCAAGAACGGTTCCGGCACCGCCAGCCACTTTGGCCTCACCGACAAAGTGGACCTCATAATGGGCACATTCTCGAAGAGTTTCGGCTCCCTTGGCGGATTCATCGCCGGCGACCGCTCCGTCATCGAATACCTCAAGCACAACTCCCGCTCCCTCATCTTCAGCGCCTCCATGACGCCCGCCGCCGTGGCAGCCGCCAGCAAGGCCCTCGACATCATGCAGGAGGAGCCCGAGCGCATCGAACACCTCTGGAAGCTCACCGAGCACGCCCATAAGGCATTCAAGGACAACGGATTCGACATAGGCCACACCGAGTCCCCCATCATCCCGCTCTTCGTGCGCGACACCTTCAAGGCCATGACCATAGTCAAGCTGGCCTACGAAGCCGGCGTGTTCATCACCCCGGTCATCGCCCCCGCCGTGCCCGAGAAGGACGTGCTTATCCGCTTCGCGCTGATGGCCACCCACAGCATCGAACAGGTCGACGAGGCCGTCGAAAAACTGACCAAAATCTTCAAGGAACTCGAAGTCTTATGATAATCCTGATCACCGGCATCACCTCCGGCTTCGGCCGCGCAATGGCAGAGCGCCTGCACGCCGACGGCCACACCGTCTACGGCACCCACCGCAACGCCACTGAATTCATCCCCGGGGTCCGCTACATAAAGGCGGACGCCCAGAACGAGCAGGACTGCGAGGCGGCAGTGAAGCAGGTGCTGGATGCGGAAGGACGCATCGACGTGTTCATCAACAACGCCGGCATGGGCATAGGCGGCCCGCTGGAATTCACCTCCCTGGAAGACGCACAGCGCCAGATGGACGTGAACTGGATGGGCATGGTGCGCTTCCTGCACTGGGTGGTGCCCGCGATGCGTGGGCAGGGCGGAGGTAAAATCATCTGCTTCAGCTCGATAGGCGGCCTGATGGGACTCCCCTTCCAGGGCCTGTATTCCGCCAGCAAGTTCGCCATCGAGGGCTATTGCGAGGCCCTGCGTCTGGAGACGAAAGCCTTCGGCATCAAGGTGGTCGTGATAGAGCCGGGCGACTTTGCCACCAACTTCACCGCAAAGCGCAAGAGCGTCTCCGACCCCAGGGCATACGAGGTCTACAAGACCTACGCCAAGTCCCTTGCCAGCATCGAGCACGACGAGACCTCCGGGCTCAAGCCCGAGTTCCTCGCCTCCAAGATCAGCCGGATAGTGAAGGCCCGCAACCCCCGTTACAACTACATCATTTCCACGCTGGAGCAGCGCCTGAGCGTGATTCTCAAGGCCATCCTGCCCCCCAGCTGGTTCGCCGCAATTCTGGGAAGCTACTACAAACTATAGTGAAAACCACATTTTCAATACACTACCAAACGCAGTGGGGCGAGAGCCTCTGCGTGGTGCTGCAGGATAAGAAACACCCTATGGAATGGCACGACGGCGCCGTCTGGACCGCCACCATCAACGTGTCTGCAGCCGCACTCAAAGACTACTACTACATAGTGATGCGCGACGGCGTGATCGCCCGCAGCGAATGGGAGCACCACAGCGCCGCAGCCGCGCCCGTGATCGAAGACCACTGGCACGACTGCCCGTTCGAAGGCTGCCCGTTCGTGCGCAGGCACACGGCCGGAATCTTCGACCGCCCGGGCTTCCGGGGAGCAGGCACCGCCGTGCCCGTGTTCTCGCTTCGCGGCGAGGGCGACTTCGGCATCGGCGACTTCCGCGACCTGCGCCCGCTCGTGGACTGGGCCGCGGCCACAGGCCAGTGCATCATCCAGCTGCTGCCCGTGGGTGACACTACCCGCCGCGGCGAGTGGAAAGACTCCTATCCCTACAGCCCCATATCCTCATTCGCCCTCCATCCCCTCTACCTGCGCCTGCAGGAGATCGGAGTGAAGGAAGACGCCGCTTTCCGCCGCGTGCAGAAGGAACTGAACGCGCTGCCGGAGCTGGACTATCCGAGGGTGTTCAAGGAGAAGATGTCCCGCGTGCGCAAGGCGTGGCAGGACCACGGCGCAAAGGACTGCGGGAGCGCTGCATTCCGCCGCTTCTGCAAGGCCAACGCCTACTGGCTCGACGAGTACGCCGGGTTCTGCGCCAGGCGCGACTCCAACGAGCCCGACTACTGGCGCTGGATCCAGTGGCACCTGGACCGCCAGTTCGCGGAAGAGGCCGCCTACGCCCGCAGCAAGGGCGTGCACTTCAAGGGAGACCTCCCCATCGGGGTGAGTGCCGACAGTGCCGACGCATATTTCCACCCGCAGCTCTTCAACCTCGACTCGAGCGCCGGCGCCCCGCCGGATTTCTTCAGCGCCGAGGGCCAGAACTGGGGTTTCCCCACCTACAACTGGGACGAAATGGCCAGGGACGGCTACGCCTGGTGGAAATCGCGCCTGCGCAAGATGAGCGAGTACTTCGACGCCTTCCGCATCGACCACATCCTGGGATTCTTCCGCATCTGGGAGATACCCAAGGAATACAGCAGCGGCTCCATGGGCCACTTCAACCCCGCCATCCCCTACCGCCGCGAGGAAATCGAGGCCATGGGACTCCCCCTCGAGGGCCTGTTCCTGCCAGATCCCCGCAACGAAGGGTGCGTGCAGCCGCGCATCCTCCCCGAATCCGCCGGCCTGCCCCAGTGGCAGCAGGAGAGCTTCGGGGCCATCTACAACGACTTTTTCTACCACCGCAACGATGAATTGTGGCGCCGCAACGCCGAGCGCAAGCTCCCCGAACTGCTGGATGCCACCGGCATGCTCGCCTGCGGTGAAGACCTCGGGATGGTGCCCGACTGCGTGCCCGGAGTGATGGAGCACGAGAGCATCCTGTCCCTGGAAATGACCAGCATGGACAAGGGACGCCCCTGGCCGGCTCTTGCCGTGTGCGCCACCAGTTCCCACGACATGGCCACGCTGCGCATGCAGTTCGCCGAGGAGAACGGCCGCGACATGGAGCCCTGGGAGGTGCGCCGCGTGCTGTGGGACCATCTGTCCAGCCAGCCCATGCTCGCCATTTTCCCGCTGCAGGACTGGGTGGCCCTCGACGGCCGCCTGCGCCGCCCCGACTATGAGAATGAACGTATCAACCAGCCGGCCGACCCCGCCCACCACTGGCGCTTCCGCATGCACCTGACCATGGAGCAGCTCCGCGACGCCACCGGCCTCCGCACCGAGGTCACCGGCCTGCTTAAAGATTCAAACAGATACAACATATGACACAGGATGAACTTTTCAAAGTGCTTGTAGCACACTGCAAAGAGTACGGTTTTATTTTCCCTTCAAGCGAGATCTACGACGGCCTGGCCGCTGTCTATGACTATGGCCAGATGGGCGTCGAGCTGAAAAACAACATAAAGCAGTATTGGTGGAACGCAATGACCCGCCTCAACGAGAACATCGTGGGCATTGATTCCTGCATCTTCATGCACCCCCGCATCTGGGAGGCCTCCGGCCACGTGGGCGCCTTCAACGACCCGCTGATCGACAACAAGGACTCCAAGAAAAGGTACCGCGCCGACGTGCTGATCGAGGATTTCCTCGGGAAGATAGAGGAAAAGATCAACAAGGAAGTCGAAAAGGGCCGCAAGCGCTTCGGCGAGGCCTTCGACGAGGCACAGTTCCGCGCCACCAACCCCAACGTGCTGCGCGAGCAGGCCAAATACGACGAGGTCCACGGCCGCTACAAGAAGGCGGAAGACGCCAACGACCTTGCCGAGTACCGCCAGATCATCATAGACAACAATATTGTCTGCCCCATCAGCGGCACCTGCAACTGGACCGACGTGCGCCAGTTCAACCTGATGTTCCAGACCTCGATGGGCTCCACGGCTGAAGGCGCCAGCACCATCTACCTGCGTCCCGAGACCGCCCAGGGCATCTTCGTGAACTACCTCAACGTCCAGAAGACCGGCCGCATGAAGATACCTTTCGGCATCGCCCAGATCGGCAAGGCCTTCCGCAACGAGATAGTGGCCCGTCAGTTCATCTTCCGCATGAGGGAGTTCGAGCAGATGGAGATGCAGTTCTTCATCAAGCCCGGCACCGAGCTTGAGTGGTTCAAGAAGTGGAAGGAGCAGCGCATGAAGTGGCACGTCAACATCGGCATGGGAGCGGAGAACTACCGCTTCCACGACCACGAAAAGCTGGCACACTACGCCAACGCCGCCACCGACATCGAGTTCCAGTTCCCCTTCGGATTCAAGGAGCTGGAAGGCATCCACAGCCGCACCAACTGGGACCTCGGAAGGCACCAGCAGTACTCCGGCCGCAAGATCGAGTACTTCGACCCGGAGGAAGGCGCCGCCTACACTCCCTACGTGGTGGAAACCTCGATCGGCGTGGACCGTATGGTGCTCGCAGTGCTCAGCCACTCCTACAAGGAGGAGAAGCTGGACAACGGCGAGACCCGCGTGGTGCTGAGCATCCCCGCTCCCCTCGCGCCCGTCAAGGCCGCGGTGCTGCCTCTCGTCAAGAAGGACGGCCTGCCCGAACTCGCGCAGAAGGTGATGGACCAACTGAAGTTCGACTTCAACTGCCAGTATGAGGAGAAGGACTCCATCGGCAAGCGCTACCGCCGCCAGGACGCCATCGGCACGCCGTACTGCATCACCGTGGACCATCAGTCCCTCGAGGACGGCTGCGTGACCGTGCGCGAGCGCGATACCATGAGCCAGGAGCGCGTCCCCATCACGGAGCTCCGCGCCCTCATCGACAAGCGCGTCAACCTCAACAACCTCCTCCGCAACCTGTAGCGGCTACGGCGTGAGCTTTAGAGGCTCCTTCGGGCTCTACTGGTGCTGCCACAGACGCCCGTCACTGCGCCCCACACCGCCAGCGTGAGACATAACCAGCTGAACTACAGCAACATGCATAAACCCGATTGCACCAAACCGCGCAATCGGGTTTTAACAACGTGCTGCTAATCAGCGCGTTACTACTCACGCCCAATCCGTATCCTCAGGTACTTCGCCAATTGCTCCCCAGGGACGGCCATGTTTTTCAGCACCTCAAAGAACAACTCTTCCCGTTGCGGTTCGCTCAGCTGAAATATCTGGTGAATATCCTTCAGGTTCAGCCGCTGCTTCAGGTACTGGCTGATGCGGGAGTAGTAAACATCTGATTTTCCGGTGAATATCTCATTAAGATCATGCTCCGATCCAGTGCTGCAGTGCATGGCGTGGAGCATGTTTTCGTAAGATCCGAAGAGTGAAATAGCGTAACTGTAGTCTATGACGTTATACAGTGAGATGATATAATCCGTCATCTGGGCCCGTTCCTTTGTGTCCAGCTTGCTATAAATCCGCTTCAAAAAACCGTAGTTCAGATGACGGTTGTTGTCGTGCTCAATTTTAACCTGCTTCAGGGCCTTTCTCATCTCCCAGGAAGCGTCACGAAGCACCAGAGGCTCAGAAAAAGGATGGTCCGATTCGGCATAAGCCAGGAAATTCCACCTGTATTGTTCAGCCCTTTCGCATATCCGGCGTTCCACGGGGTTGTTGCCCAGATAAATGATATTGGTTCTTGCCGCTTTGTCCCCTATTTTTGGGACACTTCCGAAACGATGCCTGAACAACGGCGTTGTCCTGTTGCATTCTATATTATTCAAAAACGCAAAGCGGCAGGTAACTGCCTGGATGAATGACGACAGATCCTTTCTTCTTCCGGCGACCGAACTGTTGTGAATATGGTCCGGCATAAGGGTAAGCGCCACCGCTTTGATGTCGAACTTTTTGATGATTGTGCAGAACAGCGTGAAGTATACCAGGCAGTCGAATACGTTGTAAAACAACACGAAACCGAGGACGGTTCTTTGATAACAATGGTTTAAAATCCCACGAATGACTTTACGGCTTTTCATAGTGCGAAAGTTTAAGTGAACAATAGTAGTGATTAAATTCGAAATAACAATAAAAATGCTAACTTAGTGGGTAATTATGGATACAAAAAAGAATAAAGAGGCCGGCGGACGCCTCGCCAGTCTGGATGCCCTGAGGGGCTTCGACATGTTGTTCATCATCGGCTTCGCCACGCTTCTGGGGTGGATTTGCAAGCTGTTCCCAGGGGGCGAGAACTGCTGGCTCAGCATACAGATGGGCCACGTGGCCTGGGACGGCCTGAGGCACCACGACACCATATTCCCGCTGTTCCTGTTCATCGCCGGCATATCCTTTCCCTTCTCCTACGCCAAGATGCAGGAAAAGGGCAAGACGCGCTGGCAGATATACTGGAAAATCATACGCCGCGGGCTCATCCTGTTCTTCTTCGGCCTGCTGTGCAACGGCCTGCTGAAGTTCCATTGGAGCGACATGCGCATCTGGAGCGTGCTGGCGCGCATCGGCTTGGCGTGGATGTTCGCAGCGCTGCTGTTCATCAACTTCAAGCCCTCCGTGCGTGCGGTGATCGCCGTCGTGATACTTGTCGGCTACTGGCTGCTGCTGCGGTTCGTGCCGGCTCCGGACGCGCCCGCGGGTGCCGGTCCCTTCTCCTTCGAAGGCAACCTGGTGGGTTACGTGGACCGCTGCCTCTTCCCGGGGCACCTGTATAAGGGTGACGGCGGCGTCTTCGATCCCGAAGGCACCCTGAGCACGCTCCCCGCAATCGTCACTGCGATGCTGGGTATGTTCACCGGAGAGTGGGTGCGAAGGAAAAGCGTGAGCGAGAACAAGAAGGTGCTGTGGATGGTCACGGCGGCCGCCGTGCTGCTGGTCGTCGGCCTCGTGTGGTCGCGCTGGTTCCCGCTGAACAAGAAGCTGTGGAGCAGCACTTTCGTACTTGTGGTGGCGGCGTATTCGCTGGCGTTATTCGCTCTGTTCTACTGGATTATTGACGTCAAGGGCTGGAAGAAATGGAGCTTTCCCCTGGCCGTGATAGGCATGAACTCCATCACCATCTACATGGCCCCGAGGATCATTGACTTCAAGTACGCCACCAACTTCTTCATCGGCGGCCTGTGCTCGTTCATGGGTCCTGTCTGGGCTAAGATCGTGTGGTATATCGGCTTCCTCGCGCTTGAGTGGCTGTTCCTTTATTTCCTCTACAAAAAGAAGATTTTCCTGCGGGTGTAGGCTGCCGGCGGCAGCGTGAGCGGTAACGTGCTGATTAGCAGCACGTTGTTAAAACACGATTGCTCTGTTTGGTGCAATCGGGTTTGCGGATGTTATTGAGATTCGAGGAGTTATGGCTCACGGAGGAGGGATTTGAGATGAAAGCGGGCGGGCGTATATATAAAATATGCGCGTGCAGGACTATTTTTTGGCTTTTTTATAGTTTGTTCCAATAAAAATGCTAACTTTGCAAACTATTTTTGGACTTTAATTATTATTAACCATAGTTATGCAAAGCAAAGGAGCAATCAGACTTGTAGCAATACTGCTCGCAATTGCCTGCCTCTGGCAGCTTTCCTTCACCGCTGTGACCAGCTTCCAGGAGAAGAAAGCACAAAAGGCCGCCGCCGCAAAGGCCGAGGCGTTCAGCCAGACTCCCGCATTCGCGAAGATTGCTGCAGAGGATCAAGCTTATTTCCTTGATTCACTCAAGAAGAACGAAGAAAAGAGGTTCACAGACTCTGTTTCTTCCCAGAAAGTTTATTTTGGCAACACATTCAAAGAAGTAAAGGCCAAGGAGATCAACCTCGGTCTGGACCTCAAGGGTGGTATGAACGTCATGCTGCAGGTGCAGCTCGAGGACCTCGTGCGCGCCCTGTCCGGCAACAACGTGAGCCCCGAGTTCCAGAAGGCTATCGCCCTTGCCAAGGAGCGTTCCGTCGGTTCGCCCTCCGACTTCATAACCCTTTTCGCAGAGGCCTGGAAGGAGACTTCCGGCGGCCAGAGGCTTTCCCAGGTGTTCGGCACCTATGAAATGCGCGACCGCATCAAGCCCGAGTCCACCGACGAACAGGTGGTCTCCGTGATCAAGGAAGAAGCCGAGAGCGCAATCGCCAACTCATTCAACGTGCTCCGCAACCGTATCGACCGTTTCGGCGTGACCCAGCCTTCCATCCAGAAGATCGGCAACACCGGCCGCATCCTCGTGGAACTCCCTGGCGTGAAGGAGCCTGAGCGTGTGCGTAAGCTCCTCCAGGGCACCGCATCCCTTGAGTTCTGGACCACGTTCGACGCCTCCGAAATCACTCCCTACCTCCAGGAGGCCAACGCCCTTCTGGCAGAGTATGCTGCAAGTGAAGAGGCTGTCGAGCCCGAGGCAAAGCCCGCTGAGGGTGAGGACCTCGTGGCCGAGGAAATCAAGGCCCAGGCCGAAGACGAGGCCAATCTGGACGCCTACAAGAAGGCCAATCCCCTCTTCGCAGTGCTCCAGCCCTCCGGCTACCGCGGCAATGCCTGCATCGGTTTCGCAGCCGCTGCCGACACCGCAGCCGTGGGCAAGTACCTCCGCATGCCCGAGGTTGCAGCCCTCTTCCCCGCCGAATTCCGCCCCATGTGGAGCGTGAAGCCCTCCGAGATGATGGAGTCCGACAACATCTTCGAACTCATCGCCATCAAGTCCTCCAGCCGTGACGGCAAGGCCCCTCTCGACGGTGGCGTGGTCACCGACGCCCGCGTGACCACCAACGACCGCCGCGGCGGCAGCCCTTCCGTGTCCATGACCATGAACGCTGAAGGCGCCAACATCTGGGCCCGCCTGACCAAGGACAACATCGGCAAGCAGATCGCCATCGTGCTCGACGGCACCGTGTATTCCTACCCTACCGTGAACGGTGAAATCACCGGCGGTTCTTCCGAAATCAGCGGCAACTTCTCCATGGAGGAAGCGACCGACCTTACCAACGTCCTCAAGTCCGGTAAACTCCCCGCCCCCGCATCCATCGTGCAGGAGCAGGTCGTGGGTCCTTCCCTCGGTGCAGAGTCCATCCGTTCCGGTCTCATTTCCTTCATCATCGCGTTCATCCTGGTGCTCATCTACATGATCATCTTCTACAAGGGAGCTGGTCTCGTGGCTGACATAGCACTGCTCACCAACGTGCTTCTCCTCTTCGGTACCCTCGCATCCTTCGGCGCCGTGCTCACCCTCCCGGGTATCGCCGGTCTCGTGTTGACGCTGGGTATGGCAGTGGACGCCAACGTTATTATATATGAGCGTATCAAGGAAGAGCTCAAGGCCGGCAAGGGTCTCGGCAAGGCCGTCCACGACGGTTACGCCAACGCCTACTCCGCCATCATCGACGGACAGGTGACCACCCTCCTCACGGGTCTCGTGCTGTTCTTCTTCGGTTCCGGCCCCATCAAGGGCTTCGCCACCACCCTCATCATCGGTATCATCACCTCAGTGCTCACCAGCATCTTCATCACCCGCCTCATCATCGACGACCGCGTGAACAAGGGCAAGAACGTGAGCTTCGAGTGGAACTGGTCCCGTAACTTCCTGAAGAACACCCACATCGACTTCATCAAGGGCCGCAAGTACTCCTACATCATCTCCGGCGCCCTGATCCTCATCGCAATCGGTTCCATCGCATTCAAGGGCTTCACCTACGGTGTCGACTTCACCGGCGGCCGCACCTATGTGGTCCGCTTCGACCAGCCCGTGACCGCCGAGGCCGTGCGTGCTGCAGTCAACACCACCTTCAACGCGGCAGACCCCGAGTCCTCCGTGGAAGTCAAGCAGTTCGGTGGTGACTCCCAGATGAAGATCACGACCTCCTACAAGGTCAAGGACGAGTCCTCTTCCGTGGACACCGAAATCGAAGGCATGCTGTTCGAATCCCTGAAGGGCTTCTTCAAGGAAGACATCCAGCTCAGCGATTTCACCTCCACCCTGGAGAACCCCAACGGTATCATTTCTTCCGACAAGGTCGGCGCCTCCATTGCAAGCGACATCAAGCGTTCCGCAATCATCTCCGTGCTCCTCGCCCTCCTCATCATCTTCGCCTACATCGCATGGCGATTCAAGGGCTGGAACTGGGGTCTCGGCGGCGTGGTGTCCCTGGCGCACACTGCCATCATCCTGATCGGCTTCTTCTCGCTCTTCAGCGGTATCCTGCCGTTCAACCTGGATGTGGACCAGACCTTCATCGCGGCCATCCTGACCATCATCGGATACGCTATCAACGATAACGTGGTTATCTTCGACCGTATCCGTGAGAATCTCGGCCTGCACCCTAACGACGACTTCAAGGATATGGTCAACAAGTCTCTCAACCAGACCCTGACCCGTACGGTCAACACCTCCGTATCCACCTTGCTGCCTATGCTCGCCATCGCCTTCTTCGGCGGCGAAAGCATCCGTGGTCTCTCCGTCGCCCTGTGCCTCGGTATCCTCGTCGGTACCTACGCTTCCATCATGATCGGTACCCCTATCATGTACGACAGCACCCGCAGGGCCGCCAGCAAGAAGTAATCTTTCAAGCATTAAGATATTAAACGCCGCAGCTTCCCGCCGCGGCGTTTTTTGTATCATCGTGATAGTCAATCATTTCTGCATCTCCTATGCTCCCTTTTACCCCATAGGAGATTAGCAACACACTGACAGATAGCGAGTTAGGGAAAACGGCCGCATTGCTGCGCGCGAAGACGACGGGGAGGCGTTGCGGTTGTCCTCGAGAACAGGAAACGGGGAGAACGGCAGCAAAATTGTGCGCGAAGACGATGGAGAGGCGTTGCGGTTGTCCTCGCGTGCAGGAAACGGGGAGAACGGCAGCAAAATTGTGCGCGAAGACGACGGGTAGACGTTGCGGTTGTCTTCGCGAGCAGGAAACGGGGAGAATGGCGGCAAAACTGTGCGCGAGGACGACGGAGAGGCGGCGCGGTTGTCCTCGCGTGCAGGAAACCGTGCAAATGGCCGCAAAACTGTGCGCGAAGACGATGGAGAGGCGGCGCGGTTGTCCTCGCGGAGAGTGTGTTGCGGAGAAATAGCTGAAATGGCTGGCGGGTGTTGCTAATGGTACAGTTGCCAGCACCATTGGCGGCAGAAGCAGGCGTGTTTCGCGACTAATGGTACAACGGAAAGCACCATTGGCGGCAACGCGGAGAATACGCGCGAGGGCTGCAGCGCGCATTACAAATAATAATTGTATATTTGAGCCGGTATGAAGGAAATCTATTTTGCAGCGGGGTGCTTCTGGGGAGCACAGCATTTTTTTGCCGGGGTGGACGGCGTGAAGGAGGCCGTGGCGGGTTATGCCAACGGAAAGGGAGAGAATCCGTCCTATGAGCAGGTTTACACGGACACCACGGGGTTTGCCGAGACGGTGCGCGTGAGTTACGACCCGGGGAGGGTCAGCCTGAAGGAACTGACGGAACTGTATTTCACCATCATAGACCCGCTGAGCCTGAACAGGCAGGGCGGAGACGTTGGAACGCGCTACAGGACCGGTGTATATTACACGGATCCGGCGGAAAGGGCCATTATAGAGGCCGTTTTCCAGGCCGAGGAGAAGCGCGTGGGCGCGGCCCTGGCCGTCGAGCTGGAGCCGCTGCGGAACTTCTACCTGGCCGAGGAGCGTCATCAGGATTACCTTGACAAGAACCCGGGCGGATACTGCCACGTGCCTCTCAAGACCTTCCGCTACCTGCGCCTGTATCAGGACCTCAAGCTTGTCCTGGAGGGAGAGCCCGACCCCATTGCCCGCATGGCCAATACGGCCGCCATGGTCCATGAACGCATGCACTTTTCTGGACCGGGTTCTATCGCGTGATAGGCAACGAGCTGGTTCTGGGGCCGTTCCAGGGGCCGGAGGCGTGCTTCCGAATAGGCTATTGCAAGGGCGTGTGCGGCACCGCGTGGAAGGAAGGACGCACCGTGGTGGTACCGGACGTAGAGCTGTTCCCCGGCCACATCGCCTGCTCTTCCCTCTCCCGCAGCGAGATTGTGGTTCCCGTCCGCAAGGGCGGAGAGATCGCCGCCGTCCTGGACATCGACAGCAAGGAGCTGGCCACCTTCGACGCCACCGACGCCCTCTGGCTGGAAAAAATTGCAACGCTTTATTAATATGGTCAATCGTATTTTAGTTTTCCTGGCCCTGATGGTGTGGGGGCCCCTGTCCGCCCGGGAGGCGGTGACGCCGGAAGTCATTATCCCTCGCGTAGCTTCCTATACGCTTGCGGACGGCAGTTTTACGCCGGCAGTCGGCAGCACTTTCTCTGTAGAGGCAAAAGGCGCTGACGGCGCGGAAGCATTCTGCGCTTATCTGGAGAGCCTGTCCTTCGTCAAAGACGGTACGAAAAAAGCCGCCATGCGCTTCAAGGTAGGGCCGGCCGTGCTCAAAGGCAAGCCGGAGGAAGCATATGTGATGACCATCGGCAAAAAGGGCATCTCCGTGGAAGCCGCCGGGTTCGACGGAGCTTTCTACGCCGTGCAGTCGCTGCTCCAGATGCTCCACGCGTCCGAGGACGGAGCCCTCGCCGCCTGCCGTATAGAAGACAGCCCAAGGTTCCGGCACCGCGGCCTTATGCTCGACGTTTCCCGCCACTTCCAGAGCAAGGACTTCATCCTGAAGCTGTTGGACGCCATGGCGCTCATCAAGATGAACCGCTTCCACTTCCATATCACGGACAACCAGGGATGGCGCATCGCCCTGGACTGCGCCCCGGAGATGGTTCAGAAGGCGGCGTTCGGCAGCAGCAAGTTTTACAACAACATCCTGTCCAGGATGCCCATCGGATTCTGCGACGTTCCGGAAGGGTATGTAACCGGCACCGTATATGACGACGGCCGTATCTACGGCGGCTACTATTCAAAGGAGGACATTCGGGAAATCGTGGACCACGCCGCCGCGCTGCACATCACTGTCGTTCCCGAAATTGAGCTGCCCGGCCACAACAGGGAGCTGCTCCACGTGCACCCGGAGTTCTACTGTGACGGCGAACACGTGGTGGACAACGTGTTCTGCGCCGGCAACGACGATGCCCTGCGGTTTTTCGAGCGCGTGTTGGAAGAGGTGATGGAGCTGTTCCCCTCCCAATACATCCATATAGGCGGTGACGAGGCCGACAAGGACAACTGGGCTCACTGCTCCCGCTGCCGGGAACGGATGAAGGCCGAGGGCCTGAAAGACGAGTTCGAGCTCCAAAGCTACGTGATTCGCCGCATAGACAAGTTCGTGAGCGAGCGGGGCCGGAGGATCGTCGGTTGGGACGAAATCCTCCAGGGAGGCCTGTCGGACAACGCCACCGTGATGTCCTGGCGCGGAACGGACGGCGGCATCAAGGCCATGGAGATGGACCACGACGTGATAATGTCCCCCAACACCTACTATTATTTCGATTACGGGCAGGACGCTCCGTACAAGGAGCCCATCGCGTTCAGGTCATATCTCCCGCTGGAGACCGTGTACAACTATGATCCGGAGGATATGGGAGGGCATCTCCTTGGCGTACAGGCCAACCTGTGGACGGAATGCGTCATCGACCCGGGGCATTGTGAGCATATGTTCTATCCCCGCGCGTACGCCGTGGCGGAAACCGGCTGGAGCCCCGCGGGCCTCAAGGATTACGAGTCTTTCCGCCGCCGTGCGCTGGTCCTCAACAAGTGGCTGATGGAGCAGGGGTACGATTGCTTTGACCTGGAGCACGAGGCGGGCGAGCGTCCCGAGGCCCTGAAGGAAACATTCAACCTCGCCAAGGGGTCCAAGGCGGTCCTGAAACTCGGCGACGGCCCCGCAGAAGACGCGTCGATCCTCGTGGACGGATATCTCGGAAAGTGGGACATCCACTCCGGGAAGACCTGGAAGAATGTTCGCCGCAAGGAGTTCTGCGCAGACATCGACCTTGGATGCGAGAAGGACATCCACTACCTGGGCGCCGAATTCGTGGATTATCCAATACGCGGCTACAACGTTCCGGCCGACACGGAGTTCTACGTCTCGTCCGACGGCGTGAATTACACCCGTGTGGACGTGCCGCAGGCCAGGCTGTCCACCGGCCGCAAGCACTTCCAGATCTACACCGTAGGCTCCCCCGTCAACATCAAGGCTAGGTATATCCGGCTGATATTCAACACCGGAAGCACAAAATTCGGCTGCGGAATCAGCGAGATTCTGGTATCGTAAACTTAGTTTTTCCATTGCCAATTCAAAGAATATTTGTACTTTTGGGCCCGGCTTAGTTTTAGTGTTTTTTATGAGTTCAAGTCGGAGAATCCCCAGGTACATCTTTGTAACGGGAGGAGTTGTCTCCTCATTAGGCAAGGGGATCATTTCATCCAGCATCGGCCGCCTGCTCCAAAGTTGCGGCTACAGCGTAACCATCCAGAAATTCGACCCGTACATCAACATCGATCCGGGCACCCTCAATCCGTACGAGCACGGTGAGTGCTACGTGACGGAGGACGGTGTTGAGACGGACCTCGACCTGGGTCACTACGAGCGCTTTACCGGCATCCGGACCACCGTGCACAATTCCGTGACCACGGGCAAGGTCTATCAGGTGGTCATAGAGAAGGAGCGCCGCGGCGACTACCTCGGAAAGACCATCCAGGTGGTGCCGCACATCACCAACGAAATCAAGGACAGGATCAAGGCGAACGCCGCCGGCGGCGAATTCGACTTCATCATCACCGAGATCGGCGGAACCATCGGCGACATTGAGAGCGCCCCGTTCCTGGAGGCTATACGCCAGCTCCGCTGGGAGCTCGGCGGCAATGCCATCTGCATACACCTGACCTATGTCCCCTACCTCAAAGCCGCGGGCGAGCTCAAGACCAAGCCCACGCAGCACTCCGTCAAGGAGCTGCAGAGCCTCGGAATTCAGCCGGACATCCTCATCCTGCGTACGGAAAGGCACCTGGGCAAGGAAATCCTCCAGAAGGTTGCGGCATTCTGCAACGTCGGACCAGACTGCGTGGTGCAGAGCGAGGACCTGCCGAGCATCTACGAGGTTCCGCTGAACATGCACAAGCAGGGCCTTGACAGGTCCATCCTTGCCAGGTTCGGCATGGAGAATTCCGAGGGCCACGAACAGTCCCTCCAGCAGTGGGAGGAGTTCGTACGCAAGGAAAAGGAGCTGAAATCCACCGTCAAAGTGGGTCTGGTAGGCAAATACGACCTTCAGGACGCCTACAAGAGCATACGCGAGAGCCTTCACATCGCCGGCATCCACGCAGGCAAGAAGGTGGAGATACAGTTCGTCAACAGCGAACACATAGACGCCTCCAACGTGCAGGAAATGCTGACCGGATACGACGGCATTGTGATCTGCCCCGGCTTCGGCTCCAGGGGCATAGACGGCAAGATAGAGGCCGTCCACTACGCCCGCACGCACAATATTCCCACCTTCGGCATCTGCCTCGGCATGCAGATGATGGTCATAGAGTTCGCCCGCAACGTGCTCGGCCTCAACGGCGCCCACAGCTCCGAAATCGACCCCGCAACGCCGTACAACGTAATAGACCTGATGGAAAGCCAGAAGGCCCTGAAGCGCCTCGGCGGCACCATGCGACTGGGCGCATACGCCTGCGACCTTCTGCCCGGCAGCAGGGTCAGGGCCATCTACGGGAAAGACACCATACGCGAACGCCACCGCCACCGCTACGAGTTCAACAACGCCTACAAGGAGCGTTACGAGCAGGCCGGCATGCGCTGCACTGGCAGGAACCCTGAGAACGACCTGGTGGAGATAGTGGAGATTCCGGACCTCAAGTGGTTCATCGGCACACAGTTCCACCCGGAGTACTCGTCCACTGTGCTTTCCCCGCACCCCCTTTTCATGGACTTTATCAATGTCTTGTAGATAATGGAAGACGCAAAACTGATACTGGAAGACGGGTCTGTCTTCCCCGCCAAATCCTTCGGGCACCGGAAATCCGTCTCCGGCGAGCTGGTATTCTATACCGCGATGACCGGCTACCCCGAGAGCCTGACAGACCCCTCCTACAAGGGCCAGATCCTGGTCCCGACCTACCCTATGATAGGCAATTACGGCGTCCCGCCCCAGGACAGGGTGGACGGCGTATCCAAATACTTCGAGTCTGAAAAGATACAGTGTACCGCGCTGGTCATCTCCGATTACTCGGAACACAGCAGCCACTGGGACTCCTGCGAAAGCCTGGGAGCGTGGCTCAAGTCCGAGCAGGTCCCAGGCCTTTGCGGCGTTGACACCCGAGCCCTGACAAAGAAGCTCCGCGAGGAGGGCTCCATGCTGGGAAAGATAGTCTTCGGCGATGAGGATGTCCCCTTCTACGACCCCGACAAGGACAACCTCGTAGCGATGGTATCTTCCAGGGAAACAATGCAATACGGCACCGGAAAGTACAAGGTGCTGCTGGTGGACTGCGGCATGAAGAACAACATCCTCCGCTGCCTCCTCAAGCACGACGTAACCGTCAAGCGCGTCCCCTGGGACTACGACTTCACCAAGGAAGATTACGACGGCCTCTTCATCTCCAACGGCCCCGGCGACCCGGTGATGTGCGAGTCAACCATCAACAACCTCCGCAAAGCCATCAAGGAAGACCGGCCCATCATGGGCATCTGCCTCGGCAACCAGCTTCTGGCACTCGCCGCCGGCGCCCGTACCTACAAACTGAAGTACGGCCACCGTTCCCACAACCAGCCGGTGAAGGTCCCAGGATCGCACCGCTGTTTCATCACCTCGCAGAACCACGGCTTCGCGATAGACGAGAGCACCCTCCCGCCGGACTGGGAACCTATGTTTACCAACCTCAACGACGGCACCAACGAGGGCATCAGGCACATCTCCAAGCCCTTCTTCTCCACACAGTTCCATCCGGAAGCGTCCAGCGGCCCGGTAGATACCGAGTCCCTGTTCTCCGCCTTCATCGACAACATCAGGAAATACAGAAATGAGAGATAACAGCATAAAAACGGTACTCCTTCTCGGCTCGGGCGCGCTCAAGATAGGCCAGTCCGGAGAGTTCGACTATTCCGGCTCCCAGGCCCTCAAGGCCCTGCGGGAAGAGGGAATAAAGACCGTCCTGGTCAACCCCAACGTGGCCACAGTACAGACCTCCGAGGGCATCGCTGACAAGACCTACTTCCTGCCGGTGACGCCGGATTTCGTCACGAAGGTGATAGTCAAGGAACGTCCGGATGCAATAATGCTCTCCTTCGGCGGCCAGACGGCGCTCAACTGCGGCGTGGAGCTGTACAACAGCGGCGTGCTGCGCCGGTACGGCGTGAGGGTGCTCGGCACCCCCGTGGAGGCCATCGTCAAGACTGAGGACCGAGACCTCTTCGCCCACAAGATGAAGGAGATAGGCGTGAAGACGCCGGACAGCGTGGCCGTGGAATCGGTGGAACAGGCACTGGAGGTCGTGGGAAAGATAGGCTACCCCGTGATCGTCCGTGCGGCATACACGCTCGGTGGCCTGGGTTCCGGCTTCTGCTCCAACGATACGGAGCTCCGCGAACTCGCGGCTACCGCATTCTCGTACTCCCCGCAGATCCTCGTGGAGAAGTCTCTTAAGGGATGGAAGGAGATCGAGTATGAAGTGGTGCGCGACAAGTACGACAACTGCATCACCGTCTGCAACATGGAGAACTTCGACCCCCTCGGAATACACACCGGGGAGAGCATCGTCGTGGCCCCGTCGCAGACACTGAGCGACCACGAGTACCACATGCTGCGGGAGACCGCCATACGCATCGTGCGCCATATGGGCATCGTGGGCGAATGCAACGTGCAGTACGCCCTGGACCCGGAATCTGACGACTACAGGGTCATCGAGGTGAACGCGCGCCTCAGCCGCTCCTCCGCCCTTGCGTCCAAGGCTACGGGCTATCCGCTGGCCTTCGTGGCCGCCAAGCTCGGCCTCGGCTACGGTCTGGACGAAATCCCCAACGCCGTGACCAAGGTGACGTCCGCCTGCTTCGAGCCGGCGCTGGACTACGTAGTCTGCAAGATCCCCCGCTGGGACCTCGGCAAGTTCGAAGGCGTCTCCAATCTGCTGGGCTCGTCCATGAAGTCCGTGGGCGAGGTCATGGCCATAGGCCGCACCTTCGAGGAGGCCATCCAGAAGGGCCTCAGGATGACGGGCAACGGGCTCCGCGGCTTCGTCTGCAACCCCATTTCCGTACCCGACGTGGAATACGAACTCGCCAACCCCTCCGACAAGCGCATCCTTGCCATAGAGCAGGCCTTCCGCGCCGGAATGACGGTTGACCAGATCCACGCCATAACGATGATAGACAAGTGGTTCCTGTACCGCCTGGAGGCCATCCACGACTTCGTACAGGAGCTCAAGGCCGTGGAGAGCGAGGACAAGCTGGACTCCGAAACCCTGCTCCGCGCAAAGCGGCTGGGCTTCTCCGACTGGCAGATAGGCAACCTCATCATGCCGGGCGCGAACATAGACACCCACGAGCGCGGCTACATGATCCGCAGGCTCCGCAAGTCACGCGGCATCCTGCCGTGCGTCAAGCAGATAGACACGCTCGCCGGCGAGTACCCCGCACTCACGAACTACCTGTACCTCACCTACTCCGGCTGCGAGAACGACATCAGCCACGAGAAGGACGGCAAGTCCGTCATCGTGCTGGGCAGCGGCGCCTACAGGATAGGCAGCAGCGTGGAGTTCGACTGGAGCTCCGTTACGGCCGTCAAGAAGATCCAGGAGCTGGGCTACAGGGCCATAATGATCAACTACAACCCCGAGACCGTCAGCACGGACTACGACGTCTGCGACCGCCTCTACTTCGACGAGCTCTCCCTGGAGAGGGTGCTGGATATCTGCGAGATGGAACAGCCGCTGGGCGTCATTGTCTCTACCGGCGGCCAGATTCCCAACAACCTGGCAATGCCGCTGGCGCGCATGGGCGTGCGCATCCTGGGCACGTCCGCCGAGTCCATCGACATGGCGGAGGACCGCGAGAAGTTCTCCCGCCTCTGCGACTCCATCGGCGTGGACCAGCCGCACTGGAAGGAGCTGGACAGCATCGAGGACATATATTCCTTTGCTGACGAGGTTGGCCTCCCCATCATGATACGCCCGTCGTACGTCCTTTCCGGCGCCGCCATGAAGGTGGTCACGAGCCGCGAGGAGCTGCGCGACGCCCTCACCAACGCCGCCGTCGTGAGCCCGGAGCACCCTGTCGTGGCCACGGAGTTCATCTCCAGGGCCAAGGAGGTGGAGATCGACGCCGTGGCGCAGCGGGGCCAGATAAAGTGCTACGCCATCAGCGAGCACGTGGAGTTCGCCGGCGTCCATTCGGGAGACGCAACCGTGGTCTTCCCCGCCCAGAAACTCTATTACGAGACCATACGCCGCATCAAGCGCATCTCCTCAAAGATAGCGGCGGCGCTGAACATTTCAGGCCCCTTCAACATCCAGTTCCTCGCCCGCGACAACTCGCTGCGCGTGATTGAATGCAACCTGCGTGCGTCCAGGAGCTTCCCCTTCGTGTCCAAGATCACCAAGTTCAACTTCATCGGCATGGCGACCGAGATCATGCTGGGGAAGGACGTGGAGCCGTACGGCAAGTCGTTCGCGGACATCGACTACGTGGGCGTGAAGTGCTCGCAGTTCTCTTTCGCCCGTCTGCTGCATGCGGACCCCATACTCGGCGTTGACATGGCCTCCACCGGCGAGGTCGCATGCATCGGCGACAACTACTACGAGGCCCTGCTGAAGGGCATGCTGTCCGTCGGATACACCATTCCGCCGAGGGACAAGGGCGTCCTGATTTCGTCCGGTCCCGCCCAGTCCAAGGCCGAGCTGCTCGAGGCGACCCGCCTGCTGACGGACCACGGATACACCATCTACGCCACCTCCGGAACGGCCACATACCTGCAGCAGAACGGCATAGACGCGTTCGTGCTGCACTGGCCGGACTCCGACAAGAAGCCCAACGTGGACACGTACCTGCGGGAGCGGAAGATCGGCCTCGTCATCAACATCCCCAAGAACTACAGTACCCGCGAGCTGGCGAACGGCTTTGCCATCCGCAGGACGGCCATAGACTTCAACATACCGCTTATCACGAACGCCCGCCTGGCGAGCGCCTTCATCAAAGCGCTGTGCGAAATCGGCACGGAAGGCCTTGCGGTGCGCGCCTGGAACGACTATCAGTAGCATGTTTTCATCGATACACGAGGAGTGCGGAGTGTTCGGCGTCTTTGGCGTCGAAGGGGCCGCCGGTATCGTGCGGACAGGGCTTGCATACCTGCAGCACCGCGGGCAGGAGGGATGCGGCATCGCATGGTCCGGCAGGGACTGGAGCGTGCGCCTGCAGAAGGGCCTGGGGCTGATTTCCGAGGTCTTCGGCGGCGGCGTGCCGGACGGCGGCGACAGCGTCTGCGCCATCGGCCACGTGCGCTACGGGACCTCCGGCGGCGGCGAGGTGGAGAACGTGCAGCCGTTCGTTTTCCGGCGGCGCTTCGGCGACTACGCCACCGCGCACAACGGCAACATCGTGAACGCCGGCGAGCTGGCGAACGCCCTCTCCACACGCGGCTCGCTGCTGCATTCTTCGTCCGACAGCGAGGTGTTCGGGGCCCTGTTCGGCGAGTGCCGGGGCGGGGCGCTTTCGTCCCGGCTGCTCGGGCCCGTGCTGAACCAGATAGACGGCGCCTTTTCGCTCCTCGTCCTCACCCGCGACGCCATGTTCGCCTGCCGCGACAAGTACGGCCTGCGGCCGCTGTCCGTCGGACGGCTGGGGAACGGGTACGTGGCCGGCAGCGAGACGTGCGCGCTGTACGCCGTGGGGGCGCGGGACGTGCGGGACGTGCGGCCGGGCGAGATCGTGCGCATCTCCGCGGGCGGAATGGAGAGCACGCAGTACTCGTCGTTCACGCAGAATGCGATGTGCGCCATGGAGTACATCTACTTCGCGCGCCCGGACAGCGACATCGAGGGCATCAACGTGCACGCGTTCCGCAAGGAGTGCGGGCGTGCGCTTTTCCGGGAGAGCCCGTGCGGCGCGGACATGGTCATCGGCGTCCCGGATTCGGGGCTCAGCGGGGCCATGGGTTATTCCGAGGCGGCCGGCATCCCCCTCGAGCAGGGGCTGATCAAGAACGCCTACGTCGCGCGCACCTTCATCCAGCCGACGCAGGAAATGCGCATGAACGGAGTCAGGATGAAGCTTTCGCCCGTTGGGTCGCTGATCAAGGGCAAGCGGGTGGTGGTGATCGACGATTCCATCGTGCGCGGCACCACGTCGCGCCAGCTGGTCCGCATGCTGCGGGACGCCGGCGCTGCGGAGATCCACATGCGCATCACCAGCCCGCCGCTCAGGTACCCCTGCTTCTACGGGGTTGACATCTCCTCCCGCAACGAGCTTATCTCCGCGCACCGCAGCACGGAGGAGGTCTGCCGCTTCATCGGCGCCGACTCCCTCGCCTTCATCTCCGAGGACGGCCTCCTGCAGGCCGGCCGCCGCAGCGGCCTCTGCCTCGCCTGCTTCTCCGGCAAATACCCCACCGACCTCTACTCCCACGAGCTGGAGTAAAGGGCGCGCGTTGCGAAAAACGCCGGCAAACCCGCTGTCATTCTGAGCGAAGCGAAGAATCTCTTATTCGCGAAGACGATGCGGAGGCCCGTTCGTTGTCTTCGCGCGCAGAAAACAGGGCAAACGGCCGCGAATCCGTTTGCGAAGACGATGCGGAGGCCCGTTCGTTGTCTTCGCGCGCAGAAAACAGGGCAAACGGCCGCGAATCCGTTCGCGAAGACGATGCGGAAGCCCGCTCGTTGTCCTCGCACGCAGAATACAGGACAAACGGCCGCGAATCCGTTCGCGAAGACGATGCGGAGGCCCGTTCGTTGTCTTCGAGCGCAGAATACAGGACAAACGGCCGCGAATCCGTTCGCGAAGACGATGCGGAGGCCCGTTCATTGTCTTCGAGCGCAGAATACAGGGCAAACGGCGGCCTTGCAATTGCAAATCTATACAAAACCGACTATCTTTACGGAGCTTACTGGAGATTCAACGGCAACTACTGGGACAAAAACGCAAACAATAATAAGGTGATGAAAAAACACATAGTTTTTCTATTGTTTTGTATGACCATCTTTTGTCAGTTGCATGCTCAGACATCTGGGCTGGATTATTATTCTTATCCGGTAATCGTTTTAATTGATAATTTACCACAAAGTATTAAGTCTGAGGTACTTGACAGTTTGTACTATCAAAAGCTGAATGATGCAGATTATACTTCTTTCGTGACACTAGACCACACAAACGGAATAACAAAACTGAACGTCCGTTCTAAGAGAGCAAAAGATGGTTTTCTTTTCGTGAATGAGTATGTAAGGGATTGCGCCGCAAGAGACTCCCTGGTCAGTCTTGTATACGTTTATAATGATGAAACGATCAAGACAAAGAAAGATGTCTCCCGCATGCTAAGATTAAGAAAAAAGCGGATCCGGGTTAAAGATATTAAGAAAGATGATCAAACGGGCACAATAACCGTCTTTGTCGTCAATAAGAAATAGCGAAAAACGCCGGCCACCCGCAAGGGGTAGCCGGCGTTGAACATTACAGCGATCTGTAAACTTACTTTTCGAGCTTGAAGCCGAGCTTAACGCCCTTGGCGTTGGCGAGCATCGACTGCACGGAGCCGAGGGTGGAATTGTTGGCCACCTTGTTGACAACCTCCAGCACCTTGGAGATCCAGCCCACGAACTTGTCGGCGTCAAAGAGGATCTCGCAGCCGGTGGCATTGGTCTTGATGGTGCCTACGAGCTTGAAGGTGAAGAGCTTGGCGAAGTTGATCGTGAGCTTGCTGCCTTCCTTGGTCCAGGTGCCGGGGAGGTTGATCTTGCCGGCGTTGAGGGTGAAGGAACCGTCGTCCTTGAAGTTAAGGGTGGCCACGCCGGGCTTGATGCCTGCCTTGGCGAGCAGCTCGTCGCACTTCTTCTCGATGGTGCCGGAGCCGGCAGAGGTGGCAAGGCTGGAGAGGATGTCGTCGGAGCTTGCGCCGATGGCGATGCCCTGATACTTCCAGGATCCCTTGATGTCGAATGCAGTTGTGGCTGCACCCTTGCCGGAGATGACGTCACCGACCTTCTCGGTCGCTACTTTGAGGAAATCGTCGAGCCAGCTCTGGGCTGATGCTGTGGTCGCGCAAAGCACGAGTGCGCTGAGGATAACAAAAACTTTTTTCATATTAACTAATAAATTAATGGTTAATCTTTTAATGGCCACCCGGGGGCGGACACCGGATGCTCCAGCCCGTCGGGGCTCACAAGCACCGCGCCCACGTCGCTCTGGGCCAGGTGCCCGATGATGTCGAAGGCCTGGAAATCGTGGCGGAAACGTTCAAACTGCGATATCGGCACCACGAGCAGCACGCGGCAGTCGTCACCCCCGTTCATCGCGGCCGACACAGGATCGAGGTCCAGCATCTTGCCAAGGTCGAAACTGCCGCCTTCGAAGGGAATGCGGTCCGCATAGACCTTTGCGCCCAGCCCCGTGCTCCCGACCAGCCGCAGCAGCGCGTCGGCAAGCCCGCGGTCCACGAAGAGCGACGCGGACGGGGTGATCCCGGAATCACGCAGGGCGTCCGGAAGACCGGCAGGCAGCTCAGGCTTAAGGTAGGCCGCCACCAGCATACGGAAGCGCTCCAGCTCGCTGTCCGGACCGTCGGCGCCCCCGTCGAAACGGGCCTTGCCGCGCTCCAGCACCTGCAGGCCAAGGTAGGCCGCACCAAGCGCGCCGGACACACAGATCAGGTCTTTGGAGGCCGGCGCCGGGCGCTCTCCAGAAGGCGCACAACCAACGACAGAAACGCTGATAGTCAGACCGTTGCGCGAAGGCTGCAGGTCCAGCGAGAGGGAAGTGTAGCCGAATTCGGAAGCTGCCGCGACGACTCCGCCCCACAGCTCCCGCACCCGTTCGAAATCGAGCTTCGCGGAGAGCCCCAGCACCACCGAAAGCGAGCGGGGAGTTGCCAGCGAAGCGTATAGCTCGCCCGTCACTCCGGCCACGCTCTTGTAGCCCAGGTGCTTGAGCGGAAAATACACAAGGTCGAAATCTATGCCCTCCAGAAGCACACGCGAGGCCGGCACCACGCTTTCGCCCGCCGGCGCCTCGAAACGCCCGTCGGAAAACGGCGCGTACGGCGTGCCTTCGAACAGCAGCCTTATGGCTTCGCGGCGACCCAGTTGATCGAAATCCTGCATAACGCAAATATAAAAAACTTTTTCACAAGCAAGGCATTTTCGGCGTTCATATTATCATTAATTCTTTTATCTTTGCGTTATGTCATTCGTCCATCTGCACGTCCATACCCAGTACTCGATTCTTGACGGTCTGTCCGACATCAAGAAGCTTTTCGCCCGCGCCCGCGAACTGAAAATGCCCGCCATCGCCATCACCGACCACGGCAACATGTACGGCGTCAAGGAGTTCCTCAAATGGGGCTGGGACAAGTCCAACCTGGGCCCGGACAAGAAGCCAATCGTGAAGCCGCTGATCGGATGCGAGGTCTATGTGACCCGCCACTACGACCACCGCCTCAAGGACAACGACCACAAGAACTACTACCACCTCATCCTCCTCGCCAAGAACTACAACGGCTACAAGAACCTGATGAAGATCTGCTCCGAAGGCTTCATCGAAGGCTTCTACTACAGGCCCCGCGTGACGCACGAGATAATAGAGAAATACCACGAAGACCTCATCTGCAGCTCCGCCTGCCTCGCCGGGGAAGTGTCCAAAAACCTAATGGCCGGCGACTACGAAGGCGCCCGCAAGGCCGCAGAATGGCACCGGTCCGTGTTCGGCGACGACTACTACCTGGAAGTGATGCTCCACAAGACCGAGGTGGAAGGCCTGCCGCCAGAGGCATACGACCGCATCTTCGAGGTCGGACGGCAGCAGGAAATAGTCAACGAAGGCATCTTCAGGCTCTCCGATGAGCTGGGAATCAAGGTGGTGGCCACCAACGACGCCCACTTCATCAACCGCGAGGACGGCCCGGTCCACGACCGCCTCATCTGCCTCACCACCAACGCCAATGTCAGCGACCCGAAGCGCCTGCGCTACACCCAGCAGGAATTCATAAAGAGCGAAGAGGAGATGGCGGCTCTCTTCCCGGACCACCCGGAAGCCCTTGCCAACACCCTCGAAGTGGCCTCGAAGATAGAGGCCTACAAGATCGACCGCCCCCACGTGCTCCCGAAATACGAAATCGACCCGGAATTCCTGTCCAACATCGACGCCAAGCTGGAGCAGTACAAAGACATCATCGACGAAGGCCGCTACAGCATCACCAAAGACAAGGACGGCAACATCGAGAGCAAGGAGTACCGCGGCGACGAGTTCTGCCGCTCCGTGGCCTTCCTCTGCGAGCTGACCTACCGCGGCGCAGCCCAACGATACGGCGCCACCCTAAACGACGAGCAGGCCGAGCGCATCGATTTCGAGCTCAAGACCATCTCCAAGATGGGCTTCCCGGACTACTTCCTGATCGTCCAGGACTACATCGCCGCCTCCCGCAAGAACGGCTACCTGGTGGGCCCGGGGCGAGGCTCGGCGGCCGGCTCCGTGGTGGCTTACTGCTTGGGTATCACCAATTTGGACCCGATCAAATACAAGCTCCTGTTCGAGCGTTTCCTCAACCCGGACCGCATTTCGATGCCGGATATCGACGTGGACTTCGAGAACCTGCTGGACGCCCACGAATACGTCGAACACACCTACGGCGAAGACCACGTGTCCCGCGTCATCACCTTCGGCACCATGGCCGCCAAGAGCGCCATCAAGGACGTGGCCCGCATCAGCGAAGTGAGCATCGACGAATCCAACCGCCTCTCGAAGATGGTTCCGGACCGCCTGAGCGAGAAGGTGGAGAAAAAATACCCCTTCAACCCCAAGCTGGACGAGCTGAAGCCGGGCTTCAAGGTGGTAGAGGAAGAGGTGGAAATCGACGGGCAGAAGCAGATGCGCACCTTCCAGAAAGGCATGGAAGAGGTGGATGCGAAAATCACCCTTTCCAACTGCTACCGCCTCGTGCCGGAATTCAGGAACGAGCTGGAAAACGGCCCCGACATCAACAAGGAGGTGCTCAAGTACGCCCAGAAACTGGAAGGCTGCATACGCCAGGTGGGCGTCCACGCATGCGCCACAATCATCGGCCGCGGCAACCTGACCGACTACATCCCCATCTGCCTGTCCAAAGACAAGGAGACCGGCAAGGACGTCTGGACCTCCCAGTACGACGGCCACTACATCGAAGACGTGGGCATGCTGAAAATGGACTTCCTGGGCCTCATTACCCTCAGCATCATCCACGAAACCCTCCGCAACATCAAGCAGCGCCACGGCATCGACATCGACATCGAGGCCATCGACATCGCCGACAAACCCACCCTGGAGCTCTACGGCCGCGGCGACACCACCGTCATCTTCCAGTTTGAATCCGAAGGCATGAAAAGCTGGCTCCAGCGCCTGAAGCCGGAGCGTTTCGAGGACCTCATCGCTATGAACGCCCTCTACAGGCCGGGGCCTATGGACTACATTCCCGACTTCGTGGCCCGCAAGCAGGGGCAGCAGAAGATAGAATACGACCTCCCCGAAATGGAGGAGTTCCTCGACGAGACCTACGGAATCACCGTCTATCAGGAGCAGGTGATGCTCCTCAGCCGCAAGCTCGCAAATTTCACGAAGGGCGAAGCGGACCGCCTGCGCAAGGCAATGGGCAAGAAGAAGATAGACGAAATGATGGTCCTGAAAGACAAGTTCATGAGCCAGGGTCAGGCCAACGGCCATCCGGAAAAGACCCTGGACAAGATCTGGAAGGACTGGGAAAAATTCGCCCAATACGCATTCAACAAGTCCCACGCCACCTGCTACGCCTGGGTCAGCTACCAGACAGGCTGGCTCAAGTGCCACTACACCGCTGAATTCTTCGCCGCCAACCTCTCCTGCAACCTGGGCAACATGGATGAGATCAAGAAGATAATGGCGGATTGCAAGCTCCACGACATCAAGGTGTTAAGCCCTGATGTCAACGAATCTGAAGCCCGGTTCACCGTGAACCGCGAGGGCAATATCCGCTTCGGCCTGGGCGGCCTGAAGAGCTTCAGCTCCAACGCCGTGGACTCCATCATCGCGGAAAGGGCTGAAAACGGCCCGTTCTCGGACGTTTTCGACTTCGTGGAGAGAATGGCCGAGAGAAGCGCAAAGGACTCCAAAAACGTGGTTATGACGGCAAAGGCGCTGGAAATCCTGGCCCTGGCCGGCGCATTCGACTCCTTCGGCTACCGCAGGAGCCAGTTCTTCGCACCGGGCGAGAGCGGAGAGCGCTTCATAGACGAGCTCTCGCGCTATATGGATCTGTTCAAGACCGACAAGATGGACAATTCCCTGTCGCTCTTCGGCGAAGTGGAGGAGCTCAAGCCGCGCCGCCCCGTGATGCCGCAGGTTCCCGAAGACGAGAACACCCTGGCCCTCCTCCAGGAGGAGCGCAACTACGTGGGGATGTACCTGAGCGCCCATCCTCTCGACAGATATTCCTTTGAAATAGAGAACTTTACCAACCTCTCCACCGGCCGGCTCGCAGACAAGATCCAGGAGGCCGAAAAGGAAAACAAGAAATACAGCTGCTCCGTGGCCGGCATCGTCACCGACATCAAGACAATGACCACCAAGACCGGCTCCCCGGGCGCCCGCGTGACCCTCGAAGACTACAACGGCCACTACGAATTCGCGCTCTTCGGCAATGACTACGAGAACTACATTGCCTATATGAAGCCCCACGAGTACCTCTACATCCAGGGCGAAATCGACGAGCGCTACCGCCTCAAGCCAGAAGAGCGCGCGCAGGGGAAAACGGCCCCCTACACGTTTAAAATAAAGAAAGTGGTCCTTCTTGGCAACGTGGCGGAGAATTTCATCACGGGATTCACCGTGGAGATCGACACTTCGCTTCTGAACCCGTCCTTCCGCAAGGACCTGGTCTCGCTGCTCAAGGAGAACAAGGGCAAGATTCCCCTGTCTGTGAAGGTGCGCGACCGGGCCACCAGCTACAATCTGGAATTCCACTCCAAGAAGTTCGGCGTGGCAGTGACGAACGATTTCATCCAGCGCCTCCGCTACATCGGCCTCAGCTACTCCGTCCAGAAAAAACCAGGAGCGTAAAGAACTTGCTGAAGCAGCGGAGCGACAAACGGGCGGGTGCTGACCTGGGGGTGGGGGATAGTGAGCTCAGGGGTCCGGAGAGAGAGGGAGCCGTAGAGGAGGATGTCGATATCGATGATGCGGTCGTGGTAGATGCGGGAGCCATCGGGGCCGTAGGCGGGAGGATCGGTGCGCCCCATCGAGCGCTCTATCCGCTTACAGATCTGCAGGATACGCTCCGGACTCCGGGCGCTTTCATAGACCACCACGGCATTCAGGAACGGGGGTCCCGAGAAGCCGCAGGCCTCCGTCTCCAAAATCTCCGACATGCGCAGCCGGCGCCCCTTGAAGGCACGGTCCAAGGCCGCGAGGGCCGTCTGCAGATTGGCCTCACGGTCGCCCAGATTGGTGCCGAGCAAAAGGTAAAGTTCCCTAAGTTTCATCAGAATTCCGGATCCCAGCCGAGAGCCACTCGCGCCTCGTCGGAGAGCATGCTCTGGTCCCACACCGGGTCGAAAGTGAGCTCGATTTCGCACTTCTGCACGCCTGGGGTGTTCTCCACGCTGTACTTCACCTCCGCAAGCACCTCGTCCGCCATAGGGCAGTTCGGGGCGGTGAAGGTCATCTTTATGTACACCTCGTGCGCCTTGCTGATGTTGAGTTCGTAGATCAGGCCGAGGTCGTAGATGTTCACGGGGATTTCCGGATCGTAAACCTGCTTCAGGGCCAGAATCACGTCGTCGTAGAGCGGCGCCAGGGCCTTGACGTCTTCGGGCGTCAGCACATTGTTCTCATTCATTTTCAGCAGCTTTAGAGCGGATGGTAGCAATCATCGAGACCAGCCCGTTGGCTCTGGTGGGCGAAAGGTTTTCCTTCAGCCCCAGGGCGTCGAGGAAAGAAAAATCGTCCGCAAGTATCTCCTGGGGAGTGCGGCCGGAGTAGACGCCCACAAGCAGGGAAATGATGCCCTTGGTGATGATGGCGTCGCTGTCGGCGGAGAAGACAAGCACTCCGTCCCGCTTCTCGCAATCCAGCCAAACCCTTGATTGACAGCCCTTTATGAGACGGTCTTCGGTTTTCTTTTCTTCGGGAAGGCCTTCCAGCCCCTTTCCCAGTTCGATAAGGTATTCGTATTTATCCAGCCACTCCTCGTAGAGCGAGAAGTCGTCGATTATCTCCTGTTGTTTCTCCTTCAGTGTCATTTCAGCATCGATATCGCTTTGCGCAGCGAAGATAAGAAATATTCTGCTTCCTGCATCGTGTTGTACGGCGCAAAAGAGGCGCGCAGCATCCCCGTGACCCCGAAGCGGTCCATAAGCGGCTCCGCGCACATCTGCCCGGAACGCACTGCAACGCCCATTTTGTCCAGGATGAGCGCCAGATCCTCGTGGTGCGCCCCTTCCACGGCAATCGAGAACACCGGCACCTTGCGGCTGAGGTCCGGCGTGGTGCCGAAGAGGCGTACGCCAGGCATGGCGGAGAGCTCACGGTACACGTGCTCCGTGATGCACTCGTCCTGCTGCATGGAGCGCAGGCACTCAATTGCGGGCACGAAACAGGGTGTGCCGGAAATGTTCTGCGTGCCGGCTTCGAATTTCTGCGGCAGGGGAGCGTAGGTGGTCTCTTCCCAGCGCACCGTCTGTATCATCTCGCCGCCGCCGAACATCGGAGGCATCTGCTCCAGCAGGGCGCGGCGCCCCCAGAGCACGCCGGTGCCAGGGGCTCCGTACATTTTATGCCCCGAAAAAGCATAAAAATCACAGTCCAGCGCCTGCACGTCAACTTTCTGATGCACAATGCCTTGCGCGCCGTCCACCAGGATCCTGGCGCCCGCCGCGTGCGCCGCGTCCGCAATTTCCCGCACCGGATTCACAAGGCCGAGCACGTTGGAGACGTGAGCCACGCAGACGAGCCGCGTGCGAGAGCTCAGCAAAGAGGGGAGGAGGTCGAGCCGCAGGGCGCCGCTCTCATCGACCTGAAGCACCTTAAGCACCGCGCCTTTCCGGCGGCAGAGCATCTGCCAGGGCACTATGTTTGAATGGTGCCCTGCCTCGTCCACCAGGATTTCGTCCCCCTCGCCGATGAATGCTTCGCCGAAGCTCCAGGCAGCGAGGTTAAGGGAGTGCGTGGCCCCGGAAGTGAAGATAACTTCCTCACGCTCAGGGGCATTGATAAACTCGCGCACGGCATCCCTGGCCGCTTCGTAGGCCTCGGTCGCTTCCGTGGCCACACGGTGGACGGCGCGGTGGAGGTTGGCGGTGCGCATCGAGGATATTTCGTCCCAGCAGGCGGTCACGCTTCGAGGCCGCAGGGAAGTGGCCGCATTGTCGAGATAGACAAGCGGCTTGCCATAGACCGTGCGGCCCAGCTGGGGGAATTCGTTTCTTAAATCACACATTTTTCAGTCCGAGTCCGGGGCCTTCCGGCAGCACCATCAGGCCGTCACGAACTATCATTCCTTTATATAAATCGTTGGTTATCAATAAATTACCATCTATATCGCAAAAGTCTGCGGCAGGAGCGAGATGCGCTGCAGCTGTGCACGCGCAGGAGGTCTCGGTCATACATCCCACCATCACCTTCATCCCTTCAGCCCGGGCGTATGCTATCATTTTCCGTGCCTCCAGAAGGCCGGCGCTTTTCATGAGCTTTATATTGATTCCCGAGTACGCGCCCTTGAGGGCCGGGATGTCCCTTAGCCGCTGCACGGCTTCGTCGGCAATTATAGGCAGGGGGCTGCGCTCGGTGATCCAGGCGGTGTCGTCGAGCCGCTCCTTTGCCAGGGGCTGCTCCACCAGCTGCACTCCCTGCTCCTTCAGCCAGAATATCACATCCAGCGCCTTGGCGCGGTCTTTCCATCCCTGGTTAGCATCCACCACCAGAGGCAGGTCGGTGATTTCACGGATGGTGCGGATCATCTGCTCGTCGGTGTCGAGGCCAACTTTGACCTTCAGCACTTTGTAGAGCCCAGCGCATTCACGGGTCTTTTCCCGCACCACTTCCGGGGTGTCGATACCTATCGTGAAGCTGGTGGGGCCGGCCTTGGCGGGGTTGTAGCCCCACATTTTGTAGAGCGGCACGCCGAGCGTCTGGCCCACCAGGTCGTGGAGAGCAATATCAACGGCGGCCTTGGCAGGGGAGTCTCCGTCCGACAGATCATCCAGATAAGCCATTATGTCCTCCAGCAGGAAGGGGCTTTCGAAGCGGCCCAGATCCACTTTTGAAAGGAATGCGCAGACGCTTTCCACCGTGTGGCCAAGGTAGGGCGGCATCGACGCTTCGCCGTGGCCGGTGAGCCCTTCCCATTCGATTTCGACCTGGACGCCGGGGGTGGTTTTGCGGCTGTAGCTGGACACGGTGAAGGTGTGGGCAAGAGTGAGTTCGTAGGGGCGGAAACTCAGGGTCATGCGACCGCCTCCGGCCTTGGTCTTCGGGGCGGCGGGGAAGCGGCAGGAACTCAGGCCGGCCGCGATTGCGACTCCGGCCGATGCGGCTATAAACTCTCTTCTGTCCATACTACAAAATTAAGAATATTTCAGTAATTTTGTGGAAAATACTATTGGATTATGCTTGATTATATTTCCGGTCGCATTGCAGAACTCACTCCCACCCGCACTGTCGTGGATAACGCCGGCCTTGGCTACAGCCTTGAGATTTCCCTCCAGACTTATGAGCAGCTTGAAGGCAAGGGCGAGGCCGTGGTCTATGTCCAGACACAGATGAACCAGCGGGACGGGACGAGCGTCGATTACGGCTTTGCGAGCAAGGACGAGAGGGAGTTGTTCCGCCTTATCACCGGCGTCTCCGGATTCGGTGCCGCATCGGCGAGGATGCTGTTGTCGTCGATGACTTCCGAAGAGTTGAGAGAGGCAATCATCTCCGAAAATGTCAACGCGCTTAAATCTGTCAAGGGTGTCGGACTCAAGACCGCCCAGCGGATGATTCTCGAGCTCAAGGACAAGATCGTGAAGGGCGACGGCACCAGCAGCGACGCGCTGTTTGTCTCCGACACCAATTCTGCCGCCGAAGAGGCCGGCAGCGCCCTCCAGATGCTCGGCTTCTCCAAGCCCAACATCAACAAGGCCATCCAGGCCATCCTCAAAGCCAACCCCCGCGCCTCCGTCGAGCAAATAATTAAATCCGCACTCCAGATGCTCTGATGCCAGAGCATCTGGAGCAACTATTATCCCCCTGCACCCCCAGGGGAGAAGGGGAAGGTTCCCCTTCCGCGGCTCACGCCGCTATCCCCTCTGTCGGCGCTTAGCGCCTCCAATACCTAGCTTACGCCAACTAAAGGTGGTGGGGTGTACCGCTAAAAAATGTGCCACCCTCGGCAACATAAGAGGGAGGGTGCCCTTTAGGGAGGGGTCGCGAAGCGACTTTTTTAGCGGTACACCCCACCACCTAAAAAGGTTCCACGTGGAACAATTAGCGGCCGAAGTAGACGAGGAGGACTGAGATGTCGGAAGGGGAGACGCCGGAGATGCGGGAGGCCTGGCCGATTGTGTGGGGCGTGTAGCGCTTGAACTTCTGGCGGCACTCGATGGTGAGGCCGGAGATGCGGTCGAAATCAAAGCCATCAGGAATGGCAAGATCTTCGAGCCTTCGCATCTTCTCGACCAGCTGACGCTCCCGGTCGATATAACCTTTATATTTAAGATTAATCTCCACGGACTCCACAACCTTGGGATCCGGAATACCGCTTAGGCCGAATCGTTCGAATGTTCCACGTGGAACAAAACGCAGTACATCAAGCAACGAAAGCTCAGGCCTGGTAGCAATATCAGAAACACGTTTTGACTCAGAAAGCGCAGCAGAGCCAGACTCAACGAGGAAAGGATTAACCGAAGGAGCGGTCAGATTCGTAGAATCGCAAAGGCGTGTTAAAGAAGCGGCATCTTCATATTTGCGAACGCAGGAAGCATACCTTTCTTCAGAAGCCAAACCTATTTCAAACGAGCGGGGAGTCAACCTCTGGTCTGCGTTATCCTGACGCAACAGGATACGATACTCGGCACGCGAGGTGAACATGCGATAAGGTTCATCGACCCCTTTGGTGATAAGGTCATCGATCAGAACTCCGATATATGCTTCGTCGCGCCTTAGCACAAAAGGATCTTTACCAGACACGGAAAGAGCAGCGTTGATTCCTGCCATCAATCCCTGCGCAGCAGCTTCTTCATAACCCGTAGTGCCATTGACCTGACCTGCAAGATAGAGGTTGTCGATCACCCGGGACTCAAGCGTAGGCTTAAGCTGGGTGGGGTCGAAGAAGTCGTACTCCACAGCATACGCCGGACGGAATACCCGCACGTTTGCCATCCCTTCCATAGCCCGCAGCGCATCCATCTGAACCTCGAAAGGAAGAGAGGAAGAGAAGCCCTGGAGGTAATACTCATTAGTGCCGTAACCTTCCGGCTCCAGGAACAGCTGATGTGCGTCATTATCCGGAAACACCCTCAACTTGTCCTCAATACTCGGACAGTAGCGCGGTCCTCTGCCATGGATGACGCCGGTGAAAAGAGGAGAGTCTCCGAATCCTTTGCGAAGCCTCTCGTGGACTTCGACATTCGTGTGAAGAATATAGCAGTCCATCTGCCGGCCGGATTTCTGGACTCGGGAAGGAAGGTCAAGAAAAGAAAAACGTTCCGGCGAGGGATCGCCATGCTGGCAGAGAAGAGCGGAAGTATCGACAGACGTGATGTCTATCCTCGGAGGGGTGCCGGTCTTCATACGGTCCGAAATAAGGCCGTGCTCGACAAGCTGGCAGGTCAGGCCATTGGAAGCACGCTCCCCGATACGGCCGCCCAAAAGTTGCCGACGCCCGACGAACAGCTTTCCGGAAAGGAAGGTCCCGGCCGTCAAAATAAGCTTCTGACACTTAAATATTTGACCGTCTGCCGTACGGATGCCGCAAATTTTTGAATTCTCAAAGAGAAGAGAATCCGCCAAACTCTCGTAAATGCTTAATCCATAAGTATTTAGCAACACGGAGCGCCAATTCAGCGAAAATCGGATTTTATCGCACTGGGCCCTGGGGCTCCACATCGCCGGCCCTTTGGACTTGTTGAGCATGCGGAACTGCAGGGTCGACTGGTCAGTGACGATTCCGCTCATTCCGCCGAGCGCATCGATCTCCCGGACGATCTGTCCCTTCGCAATTCCTCCGATCGCAGGATTGCAGGACATCTTCGCCACGGCCACAGAATCCATCGTGATAAGAAGCACCGAGCATCCGAGGCGGGCGGCAGCCACAGCAGCTTCACATCCGGCGTGCCCGGCACCGACCACTATTATGTCGAAACTGTTACTTCCCACTGTCCATCAAAAGTTGACGCTGGCCAAGATAGTAGTTTTCCTTCTGACGCATCTGCTTCACATCTTCCTCGGTATGGTCGTCATAACCGATGAGATGCAGAAGACCGTGCACAATGACGCGGTGCAGCTCCTCATCGAACTCGGTTCCATAGAAAACGGCATTTTCACGCACTGTGTCGATGCTGATGAAAAGGTCTCCCGACACCATGGGCTTCTCGGAATAATCGAATGTGATGATGTCCGTATAGTAATCGTGGCCTAAATATTGCAAGTTAATGCCAAGTATATAAGGGTCGGAGCAGAAAATTATATTAAGGTCTCCGAGTTTGCATATCTCACTCTCGGCCACGAAACGTAGCCAGCGATTATTGAAAAGTCTGTTTTTGTAGTCGAATTTGACGTCCTCGCAAAAGTACCTTACCATAACGGAATGTATTACAAGGCGCAAATCTACAACAAAAATTGGAATTGAATTTAATAATTTATATATTTACGGCTTGAATAGACAATAAACAATAAACTATATGGAAGTTAAGAAATCAGAAAAAGCCAGTCTGGAGAACAAGAGATTCTTGTTCGTCGAGATAGGTTTCGTCGTCGCTCTGCTGGCAGTGCTCGGCGCATTCGAGTGGAGCAGCAAGGAAAAGGCCGACACTTCCCTTCTTGCTGAAAACTCGGAAATCATTGATGAAGAGATCATTCCGATCACTCAGGAAACCCCTCCCCCGCCCCCCGAAATGGCGAAGGTCCCTATCCTGTCAGACCGTATCGACATCATCGATGACGATATAAAGGTCAACGACAACATCATCAACCTCGAAGACGACGCCAACCTCGGTGTTGAAATCCAGGACTACGTCGAAGAGGTCAAGGAAGAGGTCGTGGAAGAGGAGACCATTCCTTTCCAGCTCGTGGAAGAGAAGCCCAAATTCCAGGGTGGCGATGCGAATGATTTCTCCAAGTGGGTGAACCAGCGCCTCAACTACCCCGATGTCGCCAAGGAAAATGGTGTGCAGGGCCGTGTGATGCTTCAGTTCACCGTCGGTACCGACGGTTCCGTGTCCGGAGTCAAGGTGCTCCGTGGCGTGGATCCTTCCCTAGACAAGGAGGCCGTGCGCGTTGTGTCTATGTCCCCGAAGTGGACCCCCGGCAAGCAGCGCGACCGCAAGGTGAAGGTCACCTACACCTTCCCTGTGATCTTCCAGTTGAGGTAATTATCAGCAACTCAAATAAAAAGGCTGTCCCCGACCGGATGGCCTTTTTTCGATAGGGAATGGAAGAAAGAGCAGCAGAAAAAGCCGTATTCGTGGGAATCATCCGTCAGGGTGAGGACGAACGCAAAATCAAGGAATACCTGGACGAACTGGAGTTCCTGGCCGACACCGCAGGCGTGGCCGGAGACAAGAAGTTCGTGCAGAAGCTGGACAAGCCGGAAAAAGCCACCTACATACGCAGCGGCAAGCTGGCCGAAATCGCCGCATACTGCGAAGAGCACGCAATCAACTACGTGATCTTCGACGATGAGCTCACGGCGATGCAGCAGCGCAACGTGGAAAAGGTAATAAAGACCGCGGCCGTCATCGACAGGACAAGCCTCATCCTGGAAATATTCTCCCAGCGGGCGAAGACCTCATACGCCAAAATGCAGGTGGAACTGGCGCGCTACAACTATATGCTGCCGCGCCTCGCCGGTATGTGGACCCACCTGGAGCGCCAGAGGGGCGGTATCGGCACCCGCGGCGGTATGGGTGAAAGCCAGATAGAGGTGGACCGCCGAATCGTGCGCGAGCGCATCGCCCGCCTGAAGGAGCAGCTGCGCAAGGTGGACAAACAGATGGCCACACAGCGCAGCAACCGCGGCAGCCTCGTGCGCCTCTCGCTCGTGGGCTACACCAACGTGGGCAAGAGCACGCTTATGAACCTGCTGTCAAAATCCTCCGTTTTCGCTGAAAACAAGCTGTTTGCGACGCTCGACACCACAGTGCGCAAGGTGGTGATCGAGAACTGCCCGTTCCTGCTGAGCGACACCGTGGGTTTCATCCGCAAGCTTCCCACTCAGCTCATCGAAGCGTTCAAGAGCACCCTTGACGAGGTGCGGGAGGCCGACGTGCTGGTGCACGTCGTGGACGTGTCCGCTCCGGACTTCGAGGAACAGATGGAGGTTGTGGAGCGCACGCTCTGGGACATAGGTGCTGGGGATAAGCCTCAGTACGTGATTTTCAACAAGATAGACAATTATCAATTCACCCCGTACGACGAGTTCTCGCTGACCCTTAAATCTAAGGAGAACCGCACCCTGGAGGAAATAAAGCAGGAGTGGATCGAGGAGAAGAAGGTGCCCTGCATCTTTATGTCCGCCCTCAGCCGGGAAGGCCTGCCGAAACTTCGCAGCGACATCTACAAGATGGTCGCCGAAATCCACGCCGGCCGCTGGCCGTTCAACAATTTCCTGTGGTAGGGAAAAGAAGCATAAGTGTGTGGAAAATCCTGCTGGCGGTGGTCCTGCTGACGGGAAGCACATTCATATATCTTATCTTCCGGACCGACGAAACGATAGGTTTTAAACTGCTTTCCGGCATGGGACTCGGCAATATCCTTTACAGCCTTAAAAATGCCCTGTTAGTGTGGCACTTGCCGGCTTTCGTGGTCTATTCGCTCCCGGATGGTCTGTGGCTGCTTTCATATATGCTGGTGGCCGATGCGCTCATTCCGGTCCATCCTGTCAAAGCGTTGTGGCTGATGGCGCTTCCGGCGAACGCGATAAGCACGGAAATCGCTCAGTACTGGCACATTATGCCGGGGATTTATGATGTGCAGGATATGGCCTGCTATCTCGTCCCGACGATTGCTTATATGATCCTGTGGAAAAACGCATCGACTTCCTGGCGGCATATCGGCTTCGAAGACCTGATGTTCGCCCCGCTCCTGCTGGTCGGCTACCTATGGCTCGCCGGCGCCTCGGTGGACCGCCTCCACACCCCTTTCGTCATCGTTTGTGCCATCTTCTGCTCCGCCCTGATGGTCATCAACTACATCCTCTTTTTTCGAGTTTGTAAGTTCGAAAAAATACACCATTGATTATCAATAGGTTACAAAGGCGTTTATAAGTTATTTTTTTGCATATGACTTATCAACCCCGTAACTTGGCAAAAAATATTTGTGATGGCAATGCAAGATTGGGATTTTTAGCGCGTTTATCAGTCAAAAAGACAAAAAAATGAAACGGATATAGAGTATTATAATCACTATTTAAGAACATGTGTGTCCACTAAAAGTTGTGGACGATTATTATAAGTTTAACATTTAAAACAAAGTCGGTTCACTTGAACCATCCAGTTCATTGACAATATTGTAGTTAGGTTTCCCGAAGAGTTTGTCGAGCGGCGTTTTCTCTGTTAATGAGACACTTACGAGCTGTAGCATCTCATAGATAGGCCTGCTGATTTCCATCTTCTTCTGCACGATTGCCATCATACAATAGGCGGTTATTGCAGTGTAGATTTGGATTCTCACGGCGTTCTCGGATTCACCCCAGAACTTTTTTATCTTCAGATGTTGCTTCAACCACTTGAAGAAGAGCTCGATCTGCCAACGGTTACGGTAGAGTTCGGCGACCATCATTGGGCTGATATCCAGCGCGTTAGTGAAGAATATGAACTTCCGATGCTCCTCTTCATCCCAGTAGATGATACGTCTGATATTCTCAGGGTACTTCCACCTGGTCCCTTCTCCGTTCATATATCCGATAGCATCGGATAGGATGCCGGATCCTGGGGGGAATCGCCTCTTCCACCTTACTGGCACGAAGTCATTGTTCTTCTTGCCGCGAACGATGAAGTAGGCTCCGATGGCATTGATTCGATACAGTCTAGCGAAGTCGTTGTAACCACGGTCGAAGATGTAGAACGAGTTCTTTTCATACGGGATAACATCCATCGCATTCATGTCGTGAACCCTGGCTTCCGTTATGTGAAAGAACGTTGGGATCTGCGTTTCAAGATCGTACAATGTGTGGACTTTGATACCG
>CACZMF010000016.1 GCA_902782225.1 uncultured Bacteroidia bacterium
ATCTACGCCCAGTTGTCTACCTGGTTGGACGGAATGTCTTCCACATAGACCGTTTGGTCGACCCCGGTGAAAGCGTTGGTGCCGTCCGCACCGATCATGGACATGAGTTTGTCGTATTCGTTGGGGATGGCGATTTTGGAAGCTTCATAGCTGATGGAGTCGATGCGGTGGTAGATCGCTTCGCGCTCGGCGGGGTCGGTGGTCTTGCGGTAGACCTCGAAGAGGCTCTCGATTTCATCCAGGAGAGGCTTCTCGGCGGCATAGTCCATGGTGCCGAAATGCTCGGAGCCCTTGAACATGAGGTGCTCGAAATAATGGGCAAGACCGGTAGTCTCGGAAGGATCGTTTTTGCTTCCCACCTTCACGGCGATGTAGGTCTGGATACGGGGTTGCTCCTTGTTGACGGACATAAAAACCTTCATGCCGTTGTCCAGAGTGTAAATCTTGGTCCCGAGGGGATCGTTGGGCACTGTCTCGTACTTGTTGCAGGAGACGGCCATCAGGGAAACCGCCAGGGCGGCAATTAACAGACGTTTCATATACTTACTAACTATAATTTTGCGAAAGATAAACAATATTTTTCAGAAATCATTGGAGCACAGGAATAAAGGGATTTTCAAAAAAAACAGCAAAAATATTTTGCAGGTATCAAAAATATGTATATCTTAGCGGCGAAGTTTTTCATAGTTTAAGTTTAGGTTAAGTAGCGGAGCGCTCGCAGTGATGCAAGCGCCCCGTGAATTTTTTATTGTGCGACAGCCTCTGAATAACTATTTCAAGCGGTATTCGCTGATGTTCTGCACGCCTGGAATCCCATAATAAGACTCCACGATGTCGCCGAGAAGAAATACCTGACGTCCGAGCAACTCGGGATGGTCGACAAGGTTCAGGTCGTCCCTGATATCCCCCTTCGCCAGCTGGACTGACATGCACTGCTGCTTGTCCCTGCAGGACGACTTGGCGGCCAATACGATGTTGGTACGGGATGAAAACGGTTTGACGAATGAGCATTTGCTCGAAGACAGGTCGCCGCCCACGATGTAGCCGTACACCCAGACATCCTGCTCGCCCGTATGTTCCTTTGCTTCCGGGACGCTCAGCGCCTTGTCGAGGGCGTCTCCGCCTCCCCCGCCGCCTACGGTGAACTCCTCGTCCAGCCAGTTGCGTGTGGTATCCACCTGGATCTGGACGCCTCCGTTCGCAGCATCCGCCCCAATGTTGACACCGAGCGTCAGGACCTGCTGAGGCTCAAGCCTGCGGGTGAAAAGAGTCTTGTCCTGACCGCCTTCGGACATGAGCAGATTCACTGTGCCCGGCTCGAAATAGGCGATGCGCTTTTCCGTGTATGAATATAATAACGTTCCCGATGAAGCCTTCAGGATGAGCGCAGAATGGGGAAATGCCTCTATGAATCCAGGGGCGACGCGCAGGCGTATTCCTGAATTAAGTTGTACGCACGCGAGCGTGACCACAGTGGTCTTGCCCGCCTTGATTGTTGCCACCTGTGAGTCGCCGTACTGCGGGGCGTCGAACTGCGGCTCCTTGAAATCGGACGAACGGGCAGTGACGGTGTAGGTGCCTTCGTCCAGAGGGAAACTGTCCTTTGACGCTCCGTAGGGGCCGTCATAGATGAAATTGCCTTTCGAATCGGCGATGGTGAGAATGAAATCGTTGGTGTCCGGAAATGCGGAACGGGTGGATGGCACCGTGCCTTCTGCAAAACGGACCTGGAGTATCCCCTGTCTTCCGAATGTCTGCATCAGTGAGTCGCAGGAGGCCATCAGGGGTATGGCCGCTAAAAATGATAAGATAACCTTTTTCATAGTATTGAAGTTTGCCGCCAATATAGCACAAATCCCAATACTACCCTTTAAAAAATCGCAAAAAGTGATTTAAAAAAATATCTTTCGAAAAAATCGTACCCCCGAGGCGAATCGAACGCCTATCGTCGGAACCGGAATCCGAAATTCTATCCATTAAACTACAGGGGCCGGATTTGCGTTGCAAAAGTAATAAAAAATACTTAATTTTGTGCAGAATGAAGAGAGCATTTGTTTTTCCGGGGCAAGGCTCCCAGTTTCCGGGCATGGGCAAAGAGCTGTACGACAGTTCTCCCAAGGCCGCTGAAATGATGGAGAGGGCCAATGAAATCCTCGGCTTCCGTATCACGGACATAATGTTTGAAGGCTCGGATGAGGATCTGAGAACGACCAGGGTGACCCAACCGGCCATCCTGCTGCATTCGGTCGTACTGGCCGGATGCAGCGGTCTCCCTCTTCCCGATATGGTCGGCGGTCACTCGCTGGGCGAATTCAGCGCCCTCGTGGCCGCCGGTGCTGTGTCTTTTGAGGATGGCCTCCGTCTGGTGGCCGCCCGCGCAAGCGCAATGCAGCGCTGCTGTGAGATGCAGCCCGGCGCCATGGCTGCCGTCATCGGGCTCGACAACGGGACGATCGAGAGAATATGCGGAGAGATCCCCGGCATAGTGGTCCCTGCCAACTACAATTCCGACGGCCAGGTCGTCATATCCGGTGAGGCCGGGGCAGTTGCCGCTGCCTGCGCCGCCCTGAAAGAAGCAGGAGCCAAACGCGCCCTGCCCCTTCCTGTCGGAGGCGCCTTCCACTCCCCCCTCATGGAGCCGGCCCGTGAAGAACTTGCCGAGGCCATACGCGCCACCGAAATCCTCGCTCCCTCCTGCCCTGTCTACCAGAACGTCTCCGCCAGTCCGGAGACAGATCCAGCCCGCATCCGCGAAAACCTCCTGCTCCAGCTGACTTCCCCGGTCCGCTGGACCCAGAGCGTCAAGGCCATGCTCGCAGACGGAGCGGCCGAATTCACCGAAATAGGCCCCGGCACCGTGCTTCAGGGGCTCGTCCGCCGCATTTCAGCCGGATACGACAGCATCACCATCCAGGGAATCCAATAACAACCTTAATATACCACAACCTTTATGGCACAAAAGAAATTCATCACTTGTGACGGCAACCAGGCGGCCAGCAACATCGCCTACCTTTTCAGCGAGCACGCTGCCATTTATCCGATCACGCCTTCGTCCACGATGGCGGAGAACATTGACGAGTGGGCTGCCCAGGGCAAAAAGAACCTCTGGGGCGAAACCGTCAAGGTCACGGAAATGCAGAGTGAAGCCGGCGCTGCGGGCGCCGTCCACGGATCCCTTCAGGCAGGCGCCCTGACCAGCACTTTCACTGCATCCCAGGGCCTGCTGCTCATGATTCCGAATATGTACAAGATCGCCGGTGAAATGCTCCCGGCCGTCTTCCATGTCTCCGCACGTGCGCTTGCGTCCCACGCCCTCTCCATTTTCGGCGACCATCAGGACGTGATGGCCTGCCGCCAGACCGGCTTTGCGATGCTCGCATCCGGTTCGGTGCAGGAAGCCCAGGACCTCGCGGCAGTGGCACACCTCTCCACGATCAAGTCCAGCATTCCCTTCCTCCACTTCTTCGACGGATTCCGCACATCCCACGAGATCCAGAAGATCGAGGCCCTCGACGAGGACGCTCTCCGCGGAATGGTCAGCGAGAAGGCTCTCCAGAGCTTCCGCGACAGGGCTCTCAACCCCGACGCTCCCGTGACCCGCGGCACAGCCCAGAACGGTGACGTCTATTTCCAGGCTGTCGAATCCCGCAACAGCGTCTATGACGCAGTTCCCGACATCGTGGCCCGCTACATGGGTGAGATCAGCGAGCTGACCGGCCGCACCTACAGGCCTTTCGAATACTACGGCGACGCCAAGGCAGAGAACATCATCGTTGCGATGGGTTCCGTGACCGAGACCATCCGCGAGACCATCGATTATCTCGCAGCCCAGGGCCGCAAGGTCGGTCTCATCTCCGTCCACCTCTATCGTCCTTTCTCCGAGAAGTACTTCCTCAAGGTGCTTCCCAAGACCGTCAGGAAAATCGCCGTCATAGACCGCACCAAGGAGCCCGGCGCTCTCGGCGAGCCCCTTTTCCTCGATGTCAAGGCCCTCTTCCAGGGCAAGGAAGGCGCTCCCCTCGTGATCGGCGGACGCTACGGCCTTTCCTCCAAGGACACCACTCCCGCACAGATACTTGCTATCTACGACAACCTCGACCTCAAGGAGCCCAAGGCAGACTTCACCATCGGCATCGTCGATGACGTGACCTTCAAGAGCCTCCCCGTGAAGGAAGAGATCTCCATCGTGAAGCCCGGCACCACCGAGTGCAAGTTCTACGGTCTCGGCTCTGACGGCACCGTCGGCGCCAACAAGAACACCATCAAGATCATCGGCACGCACACCGACCTCTACAGCCAGGCCTATTTCGACTACGACTCCAAGAAGTCCGGCGGCTACACCTGTTCCCACCTGCGCTTCGGCAAGTCCCCCATCAAGGCCCCGTACCTTGTCGGCACTCCCGATTTCGTGGCATGCCACGTCCCTTCCTACCTTGAAAAGTACGACGTGCTCAAGGGCATCAAGGAAGGCGGCAGCCTCCTGCTCAACTCCCTCTGGGATGAGGAAGAGACCCTGAAGCGCATCCCCGACCACGCAAAGGCCGTCATCGGCAGGAAGCACATCAAGCTCTACATCATCAACGCCACCAAGATAGCCGCCGAGATCGGCCTGGGCGGCCGCACCAACACCATCCTCCAGTCTGCATTCTTCCGCATCACCGGCATCATCCCCGCCGACGACGCCGTGAAGTACATGAAGGACGCTGCCCTGAAGAGCTACGGCAAGAAGGGCGAGAACGTGGTGGCCATGAACTATGCTGCCATCGACCGCGGCGGCGAATACACCGAGGTCAAGGTGCCCGCCGAATGGGCTGGCATCAGCGCCAAGTTCGTGAACCCGAACGCCAAGCGTCTTGCTCCCGCCTTCGTGAAGGAGATTGCCGACGTGGTGAATGCCCAGTGCGGCGACACCCTCCCCGTCAGCGCCTTCGTGCCCTGGCAGGACGGCACCATGCCCGCCGGCACCGCCGCTTTCGAGAAGCGCGGAGTCGCGGTCAACGTGCCCGTGTGGGATCCTGAAAAGTGTATCCAGTGCAACACCTGCGCCTTCGTCTGCCCCCATGCCGCGATCCGTCCGTTCCTTCTGACTGAAGAAGAGGCCGCAGCAGTGCCCGCAGGCCTCAAGCTCACCGACGGCAAGGCCAACCTCAAGCAGTACAAGTACGCCCTCAGTGTGTCCGTCGCCGACTGTACCGGTTGCGGCAACTGCGTGGATGTGTGCCTCGCCAAGGAGAAGGCCCTCAAGATGGAGTCCTACCTGGACAACGCAGCCGAGCAGGCCAACTTCGACTATCTCAACGCCAAGGTCGGCTACAAGCAGCCGTTCGATCCCAAGTCCAACATGAAGGCAGCACAGTTCGCCCAGCCTCTCTTCGAGTTCAGCGGCGCCTGCGCAGGATGCGGCGAGACCCCGTACATCAAGAACATCACCCAGCTCTTCGGCGACCATATGATGATTGCCAACGCTACCGGATGCTCCTCCATCTACGGCGCCTCCTTCCCCGCTTCCCCTTACTGCACCAACGACAAAGGCCGCGGTCCCGCATGGCAGAACTCCCTGTTCGAGGACTTCTGCGAATTCGGCCTCGGCATGAGGCTCGGAAGCGAACGTATCCGCGAGACCGTCGCCAGACTCATGAAGAAGGGTCTCGAGTGCGAGAAGTGCACTCCCGAGATGAAGGAACTCTACCAGAAGTGGCTGGACAACCGCGGCGATTATGCAGTCACCCGCGAGGTCTCCGACAAGCTCGTTCCTCTGATGGAGAAGTGCGGATGCGACACCAGCAAGGCACTGCTTGCCCTCAAGCAGTACATCCCTGCCCGCAGCCAGTGGATCTTCGGCGGTGACGGTGCATCCTACGACATCGGTTACGGCGGTCTGGACCACGTCCTCGCCAGCGGTGAGAACGTCAACATCCTGGTGCTCGACACCGAGGTCTATTCCAACACCGGCGGCCAGTCCTCAAAGGCCACCCCGGCCGGTGCAATCGCCAAATTCGCCGCCTCCGGCAAGAAGATCCGCAAGAAGGATCTCGGAATGATGGCCATGAGCTACGGCTACGTCTATGTGGCCCAGGTGGCAATGGGTGCAAGCCCCGTCCAGTATATGAACGCCATCAAGGAAGCCGAGGCCTATGACGGACCTTCGCTCATCATCGCCTACGCTCCTTGTATCAACCACGGACTCAAGGCCGGTATGGGTCTGAGCCAGAAGGAAGAGAAGCTCGCAGTCGAGTGCGGCTACTGGCACCTCTACCGCTACAACCCGACCCTCGAAGAAGCCGGCAAGAACCCGTTCAGCCTCGACTCCAAGGAGCCCGACTGGACAAGGTTCCAGGACTTCCTCAAGGGCGAGGTCCGCTTCGCTTCCCTGAGCAAGCTCTATCCCGAAAGCGCAGGAGAACTCCTCGCCAAGACAGAAGAGTTCGCCAAGATCCGCTACAACACCTACAAGAAACTCTCCGAGTAGCAGCGGAAAGGTACTTCTCAGATATCGCCTTCCCCACGGGAGATATCCAATAATAACGGTGCGGCTTTCTGGTCCGCGCCGTTATTATTTGGGCACCTCTGCGACGGGACTCTCAGCAGCGCCACAATCCCGTCGCCCCCTGGATACGGCTGACAGCGCCCCTTTCCCCTCTGCGACGGGACTCTCAGCACCGCTACAATCCTGTCACAAAATAGCACGCTTTTTGCATAGAATACATTCATTATAATATTGTTTAAACTTATTGTATTATGAAAAACTATCATTTTTGCAGATCCTCTCATGATGAGGTAATGTATCGCAGCGAGGCAGATCTGATTATCGGATTTAACTATTTGGTATACGCTGCTCTTGAAACTGATTCCAAACTACTTGCGGATGGTTTCCTTTCCACACATCATCATTGTATCACCCGAACGGACAGTCCAGAATTACTGGTTAAACGTCACCGATACGCTTACACCAGATATTTCAACGCAAAATACCACAGACGTGGGTCATTGGGTGAGAAGCGTTATTTTCTTCTTGAACTGGATGGCCTATACCATACACAGACTGCTTTTTCATATGTACTGCGCCAAGGCCTTCATCATGGCTTAACTGCAACTCCTTTTGAATATAAGCATTGTTCTGTAAACTCATATTTCCGTAAAGAGCTTGGAAAGACTGACAATACAACAATAATTGATAATGAAAAAAGACATCAATTCCTGCCTAGAAATGTAATTATTCCCACTGAATTCCGCATGGACAAAAACGGTTTATTATTACGTGAAGATGTAATCGATACTTCATATGTGGAATCGGTTTATGTCTCACCCAGGAATTTCTTGTATCAAATGAATAGAATCACAGATGAAAAGATAATAAAAGAGCAACAAGACGAAAACAGTCTACCGCCCATTACAATTTCTTCAATCGAAAAAGGCGTCCCCGATTTTAACCCACAAAAAGTATTTATCCAGGAAGCCGGAAGAGTAAATCATAATCTAATGACGGACATTGAGCTATGTCATATCATCGACGATATCATTTTACCTCGTCGCTTTTTCAAAAACGAGCAAGAAGCATCCATATACCTTTTGTCGAAAGAGAAAAGAGCGTCTATTGGGGCCAGTATTTGGGAAGAGTGTCATAATAGAAATCCTCGAAACAGTATGTTTTCCGGCAAAATAGTAACAGAATCTCAACTTAAGCGTTGTTTAGTGATCTGATTACTTCCTGGCGACGGGATTCTCAGTAGCGCCACAGTCCTGTCGCCCCGGCGATACAGCTGCCAGCGCCCCTTTTCCTTCTGCGACGGGACTCTCAGCACCGCCACAGTCCTGTCGCCCCGGCGATACGGCTGCCAGCACCCCATTTCCACTCTGCGAAGGGACTCTCAGCACCGCCACAGTCCCGTCGCCCCATGCGATGCGGCCACATGTGATACCGCGCACGGACAATCATCTTCCTGGGACAAGGTCGCCTGGAACAAAATATTATATTATATTTGCAGGACTATGGCACAAAAGACCAATGCGGCAAGGCTGCTGGATGCTGCAGGAATCAGTTACTCGCTCGTCGAATACGCTGTCGATGAGGAGCATCTGGAGGCATCGCACGTGGCCGCGCAGTTGGGCGAAGACCTTGACCGCGTCTTCAAGACCCTGGTCCTGAGGGGCGACAAGACCGGCCCCTTCGTCTGTGTCATTCCCGGATCACTGGAGGTGGACCTGAAAACCGCCGCCCGCATTTCCGGCAACAAGAACTGCGAAATGCTGCACGTCAAGGAGCTCCTGCCCCTGACCGGCTACATCCGCGGCGGCTGCTCGCCCATCGGCATGAAAAAGCCCTTTCCCACATTCATCCACGAAAGCGCCCTGCTCTACGACAGCATCTATGTGAGCGCCGGGATAAGGGGCCTGCAGATTTGCATAGCACCCCAGGACCTCATCCAGTTCATCAACGCAGACATTTATCCAATATGATATGAAAAAGTTCATTTTAGCGGCTGCACTGCTGTTCGCCACCGCATTCAATGCGCTGGCTGACGACATCATCACAAGGATCAACGGCGAGGCCATAAAGGCCAGAGTGCTTGAAATCAACGATAATTCCGTGAGATTCAAACGCATGGACAATCCCAACGGGCCCGACTACGTACTCCCTTTGTCAGAAATCAAGTCCATCCAATATGATAACGGAATCGTAGAAAACTACAGCGAGGCTCTTCCTGAGCAGGAGCGCTACACCGCCGAATCCTATGATGTACGCTACAAGGATATATCCTCCAGCTACAACCCGAGGGAATACAGGGAAAAGTTTGACGACCCGTTCACTCCGGCCATATCCGGAATAGCATCATTCCTAATCCCGGGCCTCGGGCAGTGCATCGACAATGAATGGGGACGGGGCCTGGGGATCTTCACCGCCAACATCGGCTTTTCCCTCCTGGAGCTCACGGAAGCGTCGCTGATGTTCTACGCTGCTGCGGACGGATCTTCCTACTACAGGGATAACGGCCTGACATCCAGGCAGTCAAATGCACTGATGGGAGCATCATTCTGCGCGGCACTCATCACGGGTGCCGCCCACCTTGCCTTCAATATCTGGAACATCTGCGATGCTGTCAACATCGCAAAGGTCAAGAACATGTACTATCAGGACATCCACCTGACGCCGCAGGTGGCATTCGCTCCATCCGCCGCCAGCGGCCTCCAGCCCACCGCCGGGCTGAGCCTGACAGTCCGGTTCTGAGCTACTTCAGGTCCACGACCGGGAAGGTGAAATAGGTGTCGGGGAAAGGCTCGCCGACAAGGGTAAAGTGCCACCACTCGCTGTCCAGGGGCTTGAAGCCGTGGCTCAGCATAACCTCCCGGAGAAGCATGCGATTGGCGAACTGCTCGGCAGTGATGCCTTCTGCGCCGGTATACTCCCCCGTCTGGGGATTTCCGCCGTAATCGGGATGGCTCTCGATGCCGAACCAGTCGAAGCCGGACCCCATGTCGACATCTTTTCCGCCTAACATGTCAAACAGAGTCAAATCCACAGTGGAGCCCCTCGTGTGGCCGGATTTTTCCATAATATACTCCTGCTCGAAAAGGACGCTCTTGTCCACGTCGGGATAGAAACAGCGCTTAAGCAGGGTATCCTGCAGGTCTGCCGCCCAGCGGACGAAATGATCCACGGCGCACTGCGGCCTGTAGGCGTCATATATCTTCAGGCGATAGCCCTTCCCAAGCATCTCGTCGCTTACCACCTTCAGGCTGTCCGCGGCCTGGCGGGTCAGAATGGCCGTCGGCTGATTGTAGCCGTCAATCCTTGTGCCCACGAAATTGAAGCTGCTGTAGTAGCGTATCTCCAGGATGCAATCGGGGATCACGTCGGGGATGTTCACGAAAGCGCTGCTGTCGGCAGTAGGGTCGGTTTTGCACCCGACAAGGGCGCACAGCATCAGGAAAAGAGGATATAACTTTTTCATATTCACAATTTTGCAAGCCAGTTCAAAATCAGCTCAGCACGCCTCTGGAGCACGTCATAATCGAGCGTAGAGGCAGTATCTTCCGCCTTGTTGGTGTTCATCGTGATGCCGGAAGTGAACATCACGGCAGGGACGCCCTTCTTCAGGAAAGGGGCCTGGTCGGAAATCTTAGTGTAGAAATAATCCGTGAAGCCCTTGCTGCGGTAGTAGTCGTAGTAGAGGCGCAGTCCGGGCCCGGCATTGGCGGCTTCCAATTGCTTCTCGAAGGGTTTGCCTCCGAGGGCGATCAGGAAATCGGGGCGGTACTTGTTGGGAGGCGCGAGTGTACTACCCACAGTGTCGAGATTGACGACCAGCGACAGCTTGTAGGGCAGGCCGGCAAAAGCAACGGCTCCCGCCATCTTCTCCGAGTAGGCGTCCAGCGCTGCGAAGATGAAATTACCGCCGCCTGCCTTCAGCTCCTCAGCAAGATACAGCAGGACCGCCACGCCCGAAGCATTGGCGTCCGCCCCGGGATAGACGGTGCCCTCGATAGTGCCCAGGCCGTCGTAGTGCGCGCACACGAGAGTGTATTTTTCGGAACGCGGATTACCCTTGCAAACGGCATAGACATTGCGTCCCAGGCCCCTGGAAGTGGGAAAACACTGGTAGCGGACATCATAGCCGCACTGCTGCAGGCGCCGGGTCAGATAGAACGAAGCCTCGGCCCCGCCGCGGGCAGCGTGTCCCCTGCCCTCCAGCAGAGGATCGGCAAGATGCTCGAGGTCTTCCCTGATTCCGGCAAAAGAGGGCAGGGAGACCAGCAGCGAGGATGCAAACGCGGCAAATATTTTGACGACAAGCTTCAATTCGGCACGATAAATGATTATCTTTGCAAATGTAGTGAAAAAGTTTCTCCCTGCAATAGCGCTGCTGCTCGCTTTCGCCCGTCCCGCCCTCGCCCAGTACGACAAGGACGTGTTCAGCATGCGCGGCCGCATCTCGCTGCAGGACGGCAAGTACAGCCAGGCCATAGAGCACTTCAACATCCTCGCCCGCCTCGACTCCACCGACTACTGGTGCTTTTTCTACAGGGGCATAGCCAAATACAACCTCGGCGATGTCCGCGGCGCCCAGGCCGACTTCAACCGCTCCGTGCGGCTCAACCCCGTGTTCACCAACGGATACCACTATCGTGCCATCACGGAAAGCCGCACCGGCAACTACGAAAAAGCCTTCGACGACTTCGACAAGGCAATCAGCCTGCGCCCCGGTTTCATAGGGCTCTACTACAGCCGCGGAGTGACCAATTTCCTTGCCCAGCGCTTCCAGGAGGCCGTTTCCGATTTCAACCGCTACATAGCGAAGGAAGCCAAGGACCCCTCGGCCTACCTGAACCGCGGCGCCTCCTACCTTTTCCTGGGCGACACCCTCAAGGCGATGGACGACTACAACAAGGCCATCAAACTGGACCGTTTCGAACCTGAGTGCTACGTGCGCCGGGGCCGTCTCTTCGCCGCCCAGGAGCGTTTTCCGGAGGCAGTGCAGGACATGTCCAAGGCCATAGAACTGGACAGCACCAACACCTTCGCCTATTTCAACAGGGCCCTGCTCCACTATGAGCTCCACGACTACAACGCCGCCATGCGCGACCTGAACCGCGTGCTCAAGGACGAGCCCGGCAATGCCCTCACCCTCTACAACAGGTCGCTGCTCTACGCCCAGGTTGGCGACTATATGAGCGCCCTCGAGGACATGGACCACGTGATCAACATCAACCCGCGCAACGTCCTCGCCTACTTCAACCGTGCTGCAATCTTCATGGAGATGGGGCGCTACCGTGATGCCCTCTCCGACTACGACCGGGCCATCGAACTGTATCCCGATTTTGCAAAGGCCTACCTGAACCGCTCCTACGTGGAGAACCGCCTCGGGATGATGAAGGAGTCCCGTGCCGACTACAAGACAGCCCAGCGCAAGGTCGGGGAGTACCGGGCCAAGAACGCCAGCGGCGAAGCATCTTTCGCCGACACGACGAAGAAATACAACGCCCTGCTTGCCCTGGACGCCGATTTTGCAAAGAAGGACTTCGACAACGAACTTCTCCAGCACCGCGACATCGACATCCGCCTGCGGCCGCTGTTCAAGTTCAAGCTGGCCGCGCAAAGGGAAGCCCGGAACGTAGCCCTCAGCGACCGCTATGAGAATCTGCTTCTCGACCGTTTCACCGATTCTGTGCCGGTGCCCGTGGTCGTGTCGAACAGCGACAGCCTGGTCACGCTCAGGCTCGTCCGTTCCCTCTCGTCCGTGCTGGCGGGCGACAACAGCAGCGGCGCCGGGAAAGTGACCCTGTCCCCTTCCGAGACCTTCTTCATCAAGGGAATCTACGACGTGCAGCAGAAGAACTACACCGGAGCCCTCGGCTGGTTCGACAAGGCGGTGTCCGCGGCAGAGAGCGATGCCGAACGGGACCGCTACTCACGGTATTACAAAGCGTTCTACCTGATGAACAGGGGTGTGCTGCGTGCTGAAATGATAGAATTCATCGCCTCCCTGGAGGGCAACGTGCAGACCCTCGCGATGGACGACAAGGGTGCCACCAGGGCACGTGTCTCCGACCGCGTGGCGCGCACATACGACTATTCCGAAGCAATCGAGGACATGCAGGCAGCCACCGAACTGGTGCCCGACATTCCATACCTCTACTACAACCTGGGCAACCTCTATTGCCTGAGCGGCGAGATGGTGGAAGCCATAGACGGCTACACCCAGGCAATCAAGCTCTACCCTTCGATGGGCGATGCCTATTTCAACCGCGGGCTCGTGCTTATCTACGTAAAGGACAAGGAGAAAGGCTGCATCGACCTCTCGCTTGCCGGTTCCCTTGGCATAAAGGATGCCTACGGGGTCATCGAAAAGTACTGCAAGGACGATGAGCAGCGTTAGGTTCAAGTCTTTTTCATCCGGAAGCTGCGGCAACTGCTACTTCCTCGGCCTCTTTCCTGAAGAGGGCCGCCGCTGCGAGGCCGGAATCATCATAGATGCGGGAGTCAGCCCCCGCCGGCTCAAAAAGGAAATGCAGGCTGACGGCCTTTGCTTCGACGACTTCAGCGCCGTGCTGGTGACCCATGACCACATGGACCACATACGGTCCCTCGGCTCATTCTGCAAGCACATAGGCAAGCCCGTCTGGGCCACGGAGAACCTCCATCGTGCACTGTCCCGCCACAGCATGACCCGGGGGCAGGTCACCGACTACCGTATGCCGATGGAGGAAAACCGCTGGAACGATGTGGTGCCCGGACGCATCAGGGCGCGCTACTTCGTGGTGCCGCACGATGCCAGCGAGACGGTCGGCTACGCTATCCTTCTGGACGACTACAAATTCGTCATAATGACCGACATAGGACGGATGACGGACGAAGCGCTTAACTGGGCGCGCCAGGCGGATACGGTGGTGATAGAAAGCAACTACGACCCTGAAATGCTGCGCATCGGCCCCTACCCTCCGGACCTCCAGAAACGCATCCGCAACGGTCACGGCCACCTGTCAAATCCAGAATGCGCCGAAGCAATAAGGGAATTCAACCACGAAGGACTCGCCCACATTTTCCTCTGCCACCTCAGCGAGCACAACAACACCCCGGAGCTCGCCTACAAGGAGAGCCTGCCTTTCGCCGGCTCCGCTTCGCTTGCGCCGCTTCCGCGCCAGACCGCTTCCCCGCTGATTATACTGCGTCCCTGAACGGAACGCGAAGGTCGGAAGGAGTAAAATAAAGGAAACCGAACTGATAACTTCCCGGGCCGTCGGCATTGCCGTACAGGCCGAAGAATTCCAGAGCCCCGCGTATCAGGCGGTCCCGGTCGGGATCGTGCTTCAGGCACTCCAAAGGCACCCCGAAAGACACCACCCTATGTGTATCTGTGCGGTATCGCACGGCCGCAGGGACACCAGAACTGCCGTAACGAAGCCAAACTGAACCGCCTGAATCAGCGGCGGTTATGCCATCAGGATCAGGCACAGCGTAGCATTCCGGATTCAGTTCCCGGTAGAAAGGCATATCAGCTATCAGGCCCACGTTGGTGCCGTGCGAGGTCACGAACCGGTAACCCAGAACCTTCCGGACAAACTCCTGCGTGCGGGCAACGGACACACTGTCCTGTTTCACCCCATACACATTTCCCCACACATCGGTTGCAATCCTGGAGCCGGACACTATCACGTTACCGCCCCTGCGTGTCCAGGCGCCAAGCGCCTCCTGCAGATTATCCGGGAACACGCTGAAACGGGCGGGATACACTCCACGGCCCGATTTGGTGGACAGCTGGGCCCCGCAGATGAGGTCCAGGGTGCGGTAGGTGGCAGAAAGCGTGGTGTCGGCGCAGAAAGCCTCGGCCGACATGGAGCAGAACGGGAAACCGAGCCGCAGCACGGAGGCGCCGTGGACAGAGGGATAATCGAAAGTGTTGCCCGCCACCAGCTGGCCTGCCCTGTCGGTGAAGGAGCCTCCGAAGCCGGGAGCATCGTCGCTCTCCCATTTCAGCGGACGCGTGAACTCGTAGTTCTCGCCTATATAAGTGATATCCCGCACGTAAGGCATGCCATTGTCCAGCCTGGATTCGAATCCGGCATACTCCGGAGTATCAATCCAGGCGGGCGCCGCGACCCTGTCGAAATTATTGACTATCAGAATTGTGCTTCCCTTCTTCCGGAGCGGCACTCCGACCGACAGCACCTCCGAGGGGAAGCTGCAACCGCCGTCGTTCCAGGCAACTACCTTATAGGAATACAGGTGTCCGGGCTCTATCTGCATATAAGCCACCGGATCAGTGACGCTGACCCCCTCGTCGAAGGCGCCGTCGTCGATTCTGGTGAATACCGTGTAGCCTTTTGACTTGGCCGTGGGCTCCAGAAGGTCGATAGCCGGCTCCCAGCGCAGGACGGCGGACGTGTCGCTTTCCAGGGTGGCGGAGAAGGCATGCACCGGAAGGGGCTGCACGGTGTAATTCACGCCGTAGCGGGCAGCGAGATACTTCAGCATGCCCTTATATACGGCACGGCTGGCATTGAAGCGGAACGACGGGTCAAGCCCGTACTTCATATCCGCAAAGTTCTGGTGCGAAAGCAGTTCCAGAAGCATCGACGGGAAGTCGGGAGTGCGGGATTCGCTGTAGGAACGGTCCCACAGCTGGCGCCGCTGCCAGGCCGGCTCGAATCCCACGCGCAGGTCTTCAACTATCTGCGTCTGCACGAAATCGGCATAGGTGCGGGAAGTCATGCGCTCGCCCCCGTCGGTGAATTTCTTGGAGTTCTCGCACTTGAGCGTGTAGATGGAAAGCGTACCCACGATGCTGTCGTTGGGGGTGACTCCGGCATCTGTGTGGAAAGCCAGCGAGCAGTCGAAAGGTATCCCCTTCTTGTCCTTCATCATGTTGGCCCAGGGTCCGCGGGTCGCATAGTCATTGGTGTAGTCCGTTTCCCAGGCCCTCAGGGTGCTGTCCGCACCTGCCCAGGGCATCCAGTAGGATGCGCCTTCGGCGAAGGCCGGCATCCCGGACACGCGTCCGCCCCTGCGTATCTTGCCCATTCCGCCCCCGAAGCGCACGGCATCTGCGGTGACGGTCTCACCGCCGCCGCCCTTGTTGTCCAGTTCCACGTAGCCGTCGGAACCGGGAGCGAACTCGAAGGTGCCCAGGTATATCCAGGTGCCGCCGCCCTTGCGCTGGTCCACCAGGAACTCGGTATCGCCTCCAAGGTGATGCACCTTGTAGCGCGCCGACCTGGTGTTGGTCTTTAGGTAGAGGTAGCTCACATAGACTGCGTAGGAGCCCCTTTCCGGGATGGTCGGGGTCCAGCGGGCGAAGGAAGACGGGGTCACGCTGCAGGAGGCCTTGCGCGCTGTGCCCATGCGGAAAGGATTGTCGGTGATTTCGTACTCCTGCTTGAGGTCGGCAAAGCCGGTGCCGGCATCTTCCCACTGGCCCTTTTCCGTATATTCACCGTGGGTGCGGACGGTCATCGACGGCTCGCGCACGAAGCATGAATCGTTGTCGCAGACCACTTCGCGGCGCTGGACGTCGCGCTCACGCGGAGTCAGCACGCAGGCGCCCGCATTCTCAAGCATTGGGATAAGGTACTGAAGCACATAGCTTTGCGTGTACATATCCTCGACTGTACGATGGAGGGTGGCGCGCTGCCAGCGCCATAGATCCTGCTGTTCGTTGTAGTAGAGGCCGTGGCTCTGCCAGACCACTATGTGGCGGCCGCTGAGGCCGCGCGTGATGCGCCTTGCCCCTTCGCGCCGCACGAGCGGAATGCGGGCCGAAGGCTTGATGGCATATCGGAAGGAGGCCGGCTTGCCGTCGCGCCCAAGCTTGGGTGTCTCAAGATCCTCAAGCCTGCAGCCAGCCGTCATATACGAACCCACTGTATGCCCCTGCAGGCACTTTTCGCCTTCTTTGTTGAATTCCCCGAGGAACCAGAGTATGTCGTCGTTGTGCCAGGGATAGTCGGCCAGGGCGTTGCTGAAATACAGGTCCAGGGACTCTCCCCTCATGTAGACCTTCTCCAGGCTGACTGCCGACTTGACGTGGAACCGGCGGTTGCAACGGGCGGTCAGGGTGTCGCACACCACCTTGAAATCGGCGGCACGCGGGATACCCTGCGCGTGCAAAGGCGCGAAGGCAAGCAGCAAACTCAACGACAACAACAACTTACGCATTGGCTTTCTTCACTGTGAAAACGAATACCAGGAAAGACGCTATTGAACCTATGAACAGTCCGAGGCTGTCGGCCCGGAAATCCTTGGGATCCATATCCCTGTAGGGCAGGAGCCCCTGAACGTATTCCGTAGCCCATGCTAACAGGCAGCCCGTTATGAAGAGCAATACCACGATAAGCACCAGCTTGAACAGATGCGGCTTCTTCAGCTCGAACGACAGCAGTGCCAGCACGGGGAAAGGCAGGAACATAAAGAAATGGACTATCTTGTCCGTCGGGATGCCCAGGAAGGAGCCGGGAACTGACGACAGGCTGGAGAACTTCGCGAAGCATAGCACCGCGACAGCCGCCAGATAAAGCAGGGTCAGAAGCCGGAACAAAGTGGTACGTCTCATAATGACTGCATATCGTATAGTTTCTTGTAATAGCCGCCCAGGGCGAGCAGCTCTTCGTGCCGTCCCCTTTCCACGATGCGCCCGGAATCCAGCACCACTATCTCGTCAGCACCCTTTATAGTGCTGAGCCTGTGGGCTATAGCTATAGTGGTGCGGGTGGTCATCAAATGGTCCAGGGCATCCTGCACGCTCCTTTCGGATTCAGTGTCGAGCGAAGCCGTAGCCTCATCCAGGATGAGGATGGGGGGGTTCTTCAGTATGGCGCGGGCTATGCTCAGGCGCTGGCGCTGGCCGCCGCTGAGCTTGACGCCGCGGTCGCCTATGTTGGTCTGGTAGCCTTCCTCCTTCTCAAGTATGAACTCAGCGGCGTTCGCCACCCGCGCGGCGGCCTCCACGGTCTCCTGTGAGGCGTCATCGACGCCAAAGGCAATGTTGTTGAAAATTGTGTCGTTGAAGAGGATGGGCTCCTGGTTGACGTTGCCGATGAGGCCCCTGAGGTCCCTCAGCGAAACGTCCCGGACATCGACGCCGTCTATTGTGATCGATCCTGAAGAAGCGTCGTAGAATCTGGGGATGAGTTCCACCAGCGTGGTCTTTCCGGACCCAGAGGCGCCGACTATCGCGACGGTAGTCCCCTTTCGTATCTCGAGGTCGATGTCGTGGAGCACTTCCTTCCCGTCTTCATAGCGGAAACCGACTCCGCGGAATACTATCTTGTCGTTGAAACCATTGAGTGCCACAGGATTGGCCGGCTCGGTGATGGGATTCTCAGCATTCAGTATGGCGTCGATGCGCTCCATGCTCGCAAGGCCCTTGGGTATGCCGTAGGCGGCCTTGGAAAAGTCCTTTATAGGCTGGATGACGCTGTAGAGCATCACCATGTAGAAGATGAATGTCGGAGCGTCGATGACCGAACGGTCGCCGATGATGAGCGTGCCCCCGAACCAGAGCACTATGGCTATCATCACGGTGCCGAGGAACTCGCTGACCGGATGGGCCAGGACCTGGCGCGTAGCCACCCGGCCGCTCTTGCGCTTCATCGCGCCCGTGACTCCGTCGAAACGCTTCTCCATCTTCTTTTCGGCAAGGAAGGCCTTTATGACACGAAGTCCCCCGAGCGTCTCCTCCACCTGGCTCATAGTGTCGCTCCAGAGGGCCTGGGCTTCAGTGGACTGGCGCTTCAGCTTACGGCCTATAAGGCCCATCAGCCAGAGCATCACTGGAGCGAAAACGATCACGAACACAGTCAGTTGCCAGGATATGGCAATGAGCGCCCCGATATAGAATATGATCAGGATAGGATTCTTGATCAGCATGTCCAGGGAACTCGCCACCGAATTCTCCACCTCCTGCACATCTCCGCTCATACGGGCGATGATGTCTCCTTTGCGCTCCTGGCTGAAATAGCCCAGCGGCAGCGATACTATCTTGCGGTAGAGGTCCATCCGCAGGTCCTTCACGATGCCCGTGCGAATTGGCACCATCACCGCCGAGGCGCCGAAATAGCACGCAGTCTTGACGGCGGTGATCACGGAGAGCGCAAGGCAGAGCACGAGCAGCACTTTGCTTGCCCCCCACTGCTGCATAAGCCCCGTCACAAAGTAGTAGAGGTTGTTGACCGCAATGTTGGTGAAATCGCCTCCCGGGGTGTCCCACGGGATGAATTCATACTGCATCTCGCTGATATTGAACAAGATCTTCAATATCGGGATGAGTAGCGAGAAGGAGAAGATATTGAACACCGCCGAGAGGATGTTGAGCACGACGGAGCCGCCCAGCCATCCTTTATACGGCCAGGCATAACGCTTCAGTATCTTCCAGAATTCCTTCATACGCTACAGCACTTTCACGGGGCAGCCGAACCAGTGTACCATTATCAGATAAATGACGCCGCTCACCACGATGACGGCGGGAATAGTCAGTATCCACGCCCACACAATGTTCTTCGCCGTGATCCACTTGACTGTCTTGATGCCGCGGGTGAGGCCCGTGCCGATGATGGAGCCGGTGATAGTGTGGGTCGTGCTCACGGGGATGCCGAGCACTGCGGTGAGTATCAAGGTGATGGCGCCGGAAGCCTCCGCGCAGAAACCCTGGGTCGGGTAGAGTTTGCTGAGGCCGTCGCTGAGGGTCTTGATCACGGACCAGCCGCCGGTCACGGTGCCGAGCGCGATAAGGCCGTAGCAGGCAAATTTCAGCCACGTGGGCACGAAGAATCCGGTGTATCCGGCCGCCTGTGCAGCCTGGAAACCGTTTCCGTAGAGCAGCTGCATCACGCCGTTGTCGGGATTTGAAGCGAATGCGGTGGCGAAGAGTATGGCAATCACGCCCATGGTCTTCTGTCCGTCGTTGCCGCCGAAGCCCAGCGAGAATGCGGCGCTCGACAGCAGCTGCATACGCCTGAATCCCTTATCCACCTTCTGCGCCTTCACCCTTCGGAACAGGAACATGAACAGGCAGTTGAGCGTGAATCCCATGACCATGCCGATAAGCGGCGAAATGGCGATGAAGGCCACGATCTTGAAGATGCCGCTCGTCACGAGGTACTGCCCGCCATAGACGAACCAGACCGGACCGATGAGCCCGCCCACCAGCGCGTGCGAGGCAGACACCGGGAGACCGATCTTGGTGCAGGTAAAAATATACAGCACCGAACCCAGCAGGGCGGCCAGGATCACATACACGTCGATACAGTTCTGGTCCACGATGCCCTTGCCCATGGTCGCAGCCACCGTGGTGTCGAAAATGAACATTGCCATGAATATCCAGAAAGCGGCCCACGCGACGGCGACCTTTGGAGGCAGGGCCTTGGTCGCAATCACGGAGGCGATGCAGTTGGCGGCATCGTTCATTCCGTTGGTGAAACTGAATATCAGCGCGATAAGGGCTGTTATTAGTACGATCGCAACCATCGGGCTAACTGTTTTTGACCACTATGCTGCGCACCATGCTGGACACTCCCTTGGCCTGGTCGGAGATATCCTCGAGGGCCTGGGCGATGTTCTTCTTCTTCACCAGTTCGATAGCATCCGCCTCCTTCTCGAAAAGGTTCGACATATAGGTCTCGTAGATGTCATCGACGGTATGCTCGATATCCTTGATGTCGTCGCAGAGTTTGTCCAGCTCCTTCGCATCCTTGCGCATCGTATCGAACTTCCTGGTGATGTCGAGCAGTATGACGGCCGCCTTGTTGATATACTCGGCAATCTCGATGAGCTTGCGGGAGGGATCCTTGGGCTGGTAGATGGCGATCTTCTTGGAAGCGTCCCGGATCATGTCGAGGAAGGTGTCCATCGTCTCTGCCAGGTTGTGGATGTCGTCGCGGTCGAAAGGCGTCACGTAGGCGTCGATGAGCACGTCCATGATCTTGTCCGTAATCGCATCGCCGGCGGTTTCGTGTTCCTTGATCCGGTGCGCAAGCATCCTGCGGTTGTCAGGATCCACCTCCTTGGTCTGTTCGAGGAGCAGTTCGGATGCCTTGACGATGTTCTCCGCCGACTGGATGAACAGCGGGAAGAAACTTTTTTCCTTCACCACGAAGAGTTGGAGAAAATGGTCGAAATTCATAGGTCTTTATCTTTTAAATGTGTATTTCAATGCAAGTGTGGCGCCGAAGCCGTCGCTGATGGCCTCGCCTTTGTCGTAATAGACGGACGGGATAAGGCACATGGCTCCTTTCAGTATAGGGATGGATGCCGAAAAGCCTGAGCTGAACTGCCGGAGCGGCTTCTCCAGGCGGGTGCCGGTGCCATAGTCATAGAGGACAGAGTACCAGCAGCCGTAGTTTTCTGAATATGTGAGAACAAGGCGGTAGGGAATCTTCCGGAAAAGACTGCCGGAAATGCCGAGGTGGTGGGCCTTCAGCAGGTTGTTCCAGGTGCCCTGGCTGTAGTAGGTCTCGTCGTCCCGGTACCAGCGGGAGAAGAAAAGGGGGCTGCCGATCTGGCGGGCAAATGCGGTCCAGCCGGAACGGTAGTCGTAGTTGTTGCAGTAGTTGTCGGCTCCGCCCACTATGGTGAAGTACTGGCCGCTCGCCTCGTCAAAATAGAGCCGAAGGTCCCGCGAATCGATCTCTTCCCTGGTTGCCAGCCGTCTTTCGCAGTCGCCGGACTGATTCATAGTGTAGTGGTGCTCATAGACTATGTCGCTGATCCACGCCGACTTATCCTTGAACGACAGGCAGATGGTGTTCACTCCGTCGGGAAAATTGTGGGTCTTCATGCCGGAACGGTCGTCGTAGGGGATGTCGTGCTGAAGGGTAAGGGTCCAGTCGTCGGCCTTCCAGTCGAGGCGCAGGAGTTCGCGGCCGCGGTGGTCGCCAAGGGAATTGATCTGGTCGCCGAGCGATGCGTCGGCACCGCCTTGCCTGCCGGTTATCGCGCGCAGGTAGTCAAGGAAAGAGTGCGGCTGCACGCGGCCCTCGGGACTCACTCCGGCCCACAGGGTGTAGTTGTCGATTCCGGCGGTGATGGAAAAGCGTCCTATGTTGCCGATCAGATAGAATGCCGTGTCGTGGACTCGGGCGCCCTGCATATAGCGGCGGTCGATTGTCCAGTAATCCCCAAAGCGGCCAGCCAGCTGCAGATGACCCGCCGTGAAAGGCACGTTCCAGGGCTCCAGAGTGAGTGCGGCACCGGGCATCGTGCGGGCGTTGCCGCTCATCATCACGTTGCCGGAAGTCACCGTAAGGGGCCCCAGGACCGGGTCGGAAGCGAGGAAATGCTGCTCGGGGTGTATCATCCCCAGGTCAAGGCGCAGTTTTTTCCAGCGCAGTCCGGCGTTGAGCTCGTCCACGAAGGGATTCACGCCCCAGTAGTCGTTGCGAAGGCCAAGGGAGGCTCCCCAGCGCCATTGCAGTGTCCTGCTTTCATCGAAAGAGCTGCCGGCACGCAGCAGCGCAAGACCTCCGGAAAGCTCCGGCATGGTCCCGAACTGCCCGGCGGTGCTCCAGAACGGCATCTGTGTGGAAGCGTTCGACGAAACTGCTCCGAGGAGCATAAGCGACACTACAAAATCGTTCATTACAGGCGGCCGGGATACTTTTCAAGGGCCTTGCGAAGACAGGTCAGCGCCTTTGCAAGGTCGTCTTTATTAAGCACATAAGCGATACGCACCTCGTGGCGGCCTTCGCCCGGCTCGGTGTAGAACCCTGCCGCCGGAGCCATCATGATGGTAGCGCCCTCATACTGGAAATCACTGAGGCACCAGATGCAGAACTTCTCGGCGTCATCGACCGGAAGCTTTGCCACGGTGTAGAACGCTCCCATGGGAATCGGGCTGTACACTCCCGGGATCTTGTTGAGTCCGTCGATGAGGAAATTGCGCCTGTCCACATACTCTTCATACACGCCACGCAGATAGGATTTCTGCACGCCTATGCTGGCCTCGGCCACAATCTGTCCGATGAGGGGCGGGCTGAGGCGGGCCTGGCAGAATTTCATCACGGCTTCGTGGACCATCTTGTTCTTGGTGCACAGGCATCCTATGCGTATGCCGCACTCCGAATAGCGCTTGGACACGGAATCGAAGAGCACCACGTTCTCCTCTATGCCCTTCAGGTGGAAAGCGCTGATGTAGGGCATGCCTGTGTAGATGAACTCGCGATAGACCTCGTCGCTGAAAAGGAAGAGGTTGTGGCGCTTCACGATGTCGCGCAACTGGTTCATCTCCGCTCTGGTGTAGAGATAACCGGTGGGGTTGTTGGGGTTGCAGATAAGGATCGCTTTGGTGCGAGGGGTGATCTGCTCCTCGAACGCTTCCACGGGAGGCAGGCGAAAACCGTCCTCGATGCTGGTCTTGACCGACTTGATCACGGCGCCCACCGATATGGCGAAGGCCATGTAGTTGGCGTAGAACGGGTCGGTGATGATGATCTCGTCGCCGGGCCCGAGGCAAGCCAAGAAAGCGAACAGCACGGCCTCGGAGCCGCCGGTTGTGATGATGATCTCGTCCGGGCTCAGGTATATGCCGTATTCGGCATAATAGCTGACCATCTTGGTGCGGAGCGACAGGTAGCCGTCCGAGGGACTGTATTCCAGGATGCTCCTGTCGATGTCCTTCAGCGCCTGCATTCCGCATTCCGGAGTCTTGATGTCGGGCTGGCCGATGTTGAGATGATACACGTGGATGCCGTTGCGTTTGGCCGCTTCGGCATAGGGTGCGAGTTTCCGTATCGGAGAGCTCGGCATATTGATTGCCCTTTGGCTGAGTTCCATATGCTTATCTGAATATATACCGTATTCCAAGGCTGCCGGCGAAGGCTTTGGGGAGCACTTCGCCCGCATCCGCATAAAGTCCGTAAACTACGTCAAGCGTGCTCCTCCGGCCTATCTTCAGAGGCACGAAGCCGGAAAATGCCGCGGAGAACTGCTTGAGGCCCTTGTCCAGCATGTTGGGCTCCCACCAGTTCCAGCCGCTGTTCCAGCTCGTGGCGCCCTTGACGTAGGGGCGGGCATATGTACCGTAATCGTCGCTGAACGTGAGCATAAGGCGATAGGGAGCGAAACGGAAAAGCTTGCCGGAGAGGCCAAGATGGATGGCCTTGTAGCGGTTGTTGACCACCTGCCTCACTCCTCCGGCCACGTCGGTGAAGAACAGAGGCCCGCAGATGCTGCGGCCGAAATGGGTCCATCCCGACCTGTACTCTCCGTTGGTGAAATAGTTGTCGCCGCCGAAAATATTGAGCGTCTTGTTCTGGTGCCAGTTGATCTGATTGCCGGCGGCATCGGTCTCCTTTTCATGCAGGGTGCCGGACTGCCACATGGTGTAGTGGAATTCCAGCAGGGCGTCGCTGATCCAGCGGTCCTTGTCCTTGAAGCTGAAATGCAGGGTGTAGGCGCCGTCCGGGATGTTGTTGAAGCGCATACTTGACTTGTCGCTGTAGGGCTTTTCCCACTGGAAGGTGATGTCGAACTTGTCTTCCTTCCATCCCATACGAAGCTGCTCGGCGCCGCCCTGGTCGCCAATGACGTTCATCTGGTCGCTCTTCGAGCCGGCAGACGAAGCCCGGCGCGCCGTGGCCACGCGGAAATAGTTGTCGAAGGTTATGGGCATCTCGCCATACAGAGGACTTGTGCCGCCCCATAGTGCATAATGGTCCAGGCCGAGCTGGATGAAGAAGTGCTTGCGGGTGTCGTAGGTCAGGTAGCCGCGAAGGCGGTGCACCAGGGCTCCGTCCACGTAGCGGTCGTCTATGGTCCTGTAGTCGCCCCACACTCCGCTGATCAGCAAGTGCTTGCCGGTGAATGGGATAGCCCAGGGCTCCAGCACCAGCTTGTAGCCGGGCATCGTGCGGGCATTGTTGCTCTCCACGATGTGGCCTTCCGTGACTGAAAGCGAGCCCAGCGAGGGGTCTGCCCCGAGGAACTCGCGGTCGCGGTGCTGCATGCCTATGTCCAGGCGCAGCACCTGCCAGCGTATGCCGGCGTAGAGCTCGTCCACCATGGGATGAAGGGGCGAGCTTTCAGGGTTCAGCGGATCGTTCGGCTGGTAGTTCGCCGCCAGCGAGGCTCCCGCCTGCCACTGGAAGGTCCGGCCCGTGTCGAAGGGCTTGCGCGCCTCCATAAGGGCAAAGCCCCCGTTCCGCTCCGGCATGACGCCGGCGGTGTTGGAGACCGCCCAGAACGGGAGGGAGCCGCTCGAGGAAAGGGCGCCCAGAAGCATCAGCGAGAAAACGAAATCGTTCATCCTCTATTCCGGTTTGTAGGAATCCTTGAGCGTCGCGGCGCGGTTGAACACGGGCTTTTCCGGGGTGCTGTCGGCATCCTTGATATAATAGCCGGTGCGTTCGAACTGCACGGCAATGCCGGATTTGTCTTCCAGCAGCGCAGGCTCGGCGAATCCCCGGGCCACCACGAGCGACTCGGGATTCAGGAAGTCCTTATAGTCCTTGTCCTCAGGCACCTGGCTCATGTCGGCCAGGGTGAAGAGGCGGTCGTAGTTGCGGATCTCGAGCTCACGGGCGTGGGCCGCCGACACCCAGTGGATGGTGCCCTTGACGGAACGCCACTCCCCTGCTCCGGGACGCGTGGAAGGGTCGTAGGTGCACTTGATTTCAGTGATGTTGCCGTCGGCATCCTTGACCACTTCCTCGCACTTGACGATGTAGGTGTACTTGAGGCGCACCTCGCCGCCCGGCTTGAGGCGGAAGAACTTCTTGGGAGCGTCTTCCATGAAGTCGGCACGCTCTATCATCAGGTCGCGGCTGAACGGGACCTTGCGGGTCGCTCCTTCAGGCTCGGCGGGATTCAGCGGGCAGTCGAACCACTCCACCTGCCCTTCCGGGTAGTTGGTGACGGTGAGCTTCACGGGATCCTGCACCACCATATAACGGTTGGAACGGGCGTTGAGATCCTGGCGCACGCACCATTCCAGCAGCTGGATGTCCATCAGCTGGTCGCGCTTGCTGACGCCTATCTTGTCGCAGAAGAGCTTGAGGCCCTCGGGGGTGTAGCCGCGGCGGCGCACGCCGCAGAGCGTCGGCATCCTGGGGTCGTCCCAGCCGGCCACCAGGCCTTTCTGCACGAGCTCCAGGAGCTTGCGCTTGCTCATCAGGGTGTAGGTGAGATTGAGGCGGGCAAACTCATACTGGTGCGAAGGATAGATGCCCAGGGTCTCGATGAACCAGTCGTAGAGAGGGCGGTGGACGTCGAACTCGAGCGTGCATATCGAATGGGTGATGTGCTCGATGGAGTCGCACTGGCCGTGGGTGAAGTCGTACATCGGATAGATGCACCACTTGTCGCCGGTACGGTGGTGGTGGGCATGCTTGATGCGGTAGAGTATGGGGTCGCGGAAGAACATGTTGGGGTGGGCCATGTCTATTTTGGCCCTTAGCACCTTCTCGCCGTCGGCATACTTGCCGTCGCGCATTTCGCGGAAGAGACGCAGGTTCTCCTCGACGCTGCGGTCGCGCCAGGGGCTGGGAGTGCCGGGGGTCTCCACGGTGCCGCGACCCTTGGAAATCTCTTCCTGGTTCTGGTCGTCGACGTAGGCAAGGCCCCTTTCTATCAGCTGCTCCGCCCATACGTAAAGCTGGTCGAAATAGTCGGAAGCATATAGTTCCTTGTCCCACTGGAAACCGAGCCACTTGATGTCTTCCTTTATGGAGTCCACGTATTCGGTGTCTTCCTTGGTCGGATTCGTGTCATCATAACGGAGGTTTGTCTTGCCGCCGTATTTCTGGGCAAGCCCGAAATTGATGCAGAGGCTCTTGGCGTGGCCCAGATGCAGATAACCATTGGGCTCCGGAGGGAAACGCGTGAGTATGCTGTCCACCTTGCCCGTTTTGAGGTCATTCTCGATTATCTCCTCGAGAAAATTGAGTTTGCGTTCTTCTTCCATATTATTTTACGACCTTATAATCAATAATTTCCGCCTCATACCCAAGCTTGTTTATCGCCTTCTTGAGCTTGACGGTGTCAGTCCTGGCGGGGTTGAAGACCACGGTGATGGTCTTGGCAGGCACATCGACCTTGAGGTCCTTGACGCCCTTCTCGAAGCCGACGTTCTCCTTCACTTTCATTGCGCATTTGTCGCAATGGATAGTGCTTGCGAATACCACTTGCACGAGAGCAAGCAAAACTAAAAACTGTCTCATATTTCTTTATTCTGTTTTCCAAAGAGTCACCCTGATTCCGGCATAGATGCGCCTGCCCATCAGCGGGCCCCAGATGCAGCTGGCGTCAAATCCGGGCGCCCAGGGGGATGAGGCGCCGATAATTGGATCGGGCTGGGTAAAGCCCGTGAGGTTTTCGCCGCCCACGTAGAAGTCGAAGCCCTTGAATCGCTTCGTGACCTGGGCGTAGAGGAGAGGATATCCCTGGCTGTACTTGCCGTCCGCCATGAAGTCCCAGAGCCGCACAGGGCCGTTGTAGGAGGCAGTGAAATCGAAGATCCACTTGTTGAGAGGCGTTGCATACTGGAGGTTCAGCACGCCCTTGAAGCGGCTTGTCATCGGCTTTATGTCGTCCGACTGGTGAAGAAGAGTCTGCCTCGGGTCGGTATAGCGGCCGGTAAGGGTGACCGTAAAGCCCCGGAATGGCTCCGAGGAGAAGTCGATCTGGAAACTGTCCGTGCGGGAATAGCCTTCAGGCACATCATTCAGAGGATAGATATAGATGTCGGACGCGGTGTAATCCACCAGCATCTGGTCCACGAAGCGGGTGCCGAAGTAATCCAGACTGATGTAGGTCTTCTGCGACTTGTCGAAAGGCAGGTACCAGGTGATGTTGCCGCCGAAAGTCCAGGCATCCTCGAGCGGGTGCTCCAGGAGATTTCCGTTAATCACCTTGCCGGTGGAAAGGATGCCGATGTTGTCGATAAGCGGAGTGCTGTAGCGCAGTCCCCTGCCGCCGTTGGCACGGATAACCAGCTGATCCACAGGATTCCATCGGAGCGTCAGACGGGGAGAAACCCGCACGCCGGCGCCGAGGAACCAGTCGGCCCGCGTGCTCACGATTGCGGAGAACTTGTCGGCGACGTGGAAAGTGTATTCCGCGAAGGCCCCGAGGTCGTTGAGCAGGGTGTTGCCGTTGAACTTGGCGGACCTTCCGATGTTGGGCCTCCAGTTGAGGGACTCCCTGTAGGCATCCAGCATGTTGCTGAGCCCGAAGGTGAAGTGGTGGGCCTCCAGATGCTGGTCCTGATACAGCAGGTTCACGAATGCGGAGTGCTGACCGGCCACGTAGGGATTGAGTCCGAAGCGGGAATCAAGGTCGCTGTAGTTGTAGTCCACCACCACGGCGCAGTTCCTGCTGTTGTCTTCATTCAGGGGCACGCCCACCTTCACGTAGGCGTCCAGGTTCTTGTTCCGGATGTCGGTAGCCCAGGGATTGGCGTCGGCGTCGGTAAACAACTGTCCGCCTTTCTTCGCGTCGTAGATGCCCCGCAGGCCGAAACGCACCTGCAGGCCGCTGGGATCATAGTAGAGCCAGCGGTTCGACAGGGAGTAGGAGCCGCCCAGGGGGTCGTCGGCAAAAGAGTCGGCATTGTGGTCCATAGCCCTGAAATTGCGGTCTGCATGGGCAAGGATCACGGTGCTCCACTTGCCGTAGTCGTCCAGCTGCAGGGAACTCGCCACGTTGATGTCGGCCTTTGTGTCGTTCATCAGGGACGCCTGCACGTAGAGTGGAATCTCGTCCGTGGGCTTGCGGTGCTCCATATTGATCTGGCCGGTCATCGACTCCACGCCGTTGATGACGGAAGTCACGCCCTTGGCGATCTGTATGCTTTCCAGCCACTGCGACGGCACCCAGTTGAGCCCCCAGGGGGCGGACAAGCCACGCATCACGGGGCGGTTCTCGTCCAGCATCTGCACGTAGATTCCGCTCTGCCCGAGCAGGCGGATCTGGCGGGCGCCGGTCACGGCGTCGCTGTAGCCCACGGTCACGCTGGCGGAGTTTTCAAAACTCTCGGCCAGGTTGCAGCAGGCCATCTTGCAGAGGCCGGCGGCGGTGATGACTTCAGTGCGTATGTCCTTGCCTTTCGAAAGGAAGTTGCCGTTGCCGCGGGCAGTGAACACCGAAGCGTCCAGCGTGTCCTTCCTTTCTCCGTATATGCCGGTCGTATCAGGCATTTGCGCGTTTGCTTTCACAGAGAAAAGCAAAGCGGCAACCAGGCACGGCATGCCGTGCTTAAAGATTCTCGATATCATAGTATGTTAAGGGATTGCTCCCTGATTTTTTCCAGTTCATCTTTCATCCGCACCACGGCCTTCTGGATGCCGGCATGATTGGCCTTCGAGCCGGTGGTGTTGATTTCGCGCCCCATTTCCTGGATGATGAATCCAAGTTTCTTGCCAGGATACTGCTCGCCGTCTATCGTGTCCATAAAGTACTTGCAGTGCTGGCGCAGGCGCACCTTTTCTTCGTTGATGTCCAGCTTCTCCAGGTAGAAAACCATCTCCTGTTCGAAGCGCTCGGCATCACATTTGACTTTCAGTTCTTCAAGCGATTTAGTGAGTTTGGAACGCACCGCTTCGATACGTTCCGATTCATAAGCTTCTACCTCGTTTTCAAGTTCAAGGATAGTGCCGACGCGGGAAGTGACGTCCCGGTAGAGGGCCTCACCCTCGCGGGACCTGTAGTCGCAAATGGCATCCAGGGCCCTGTCGATCGCCGCTTCCACCAGAGGCCAGTTGGCATCGTCTATGACTGGATGCCTGTCGGCGCTGACTACATCAGGAAGGCGCAGAAGCGTGGAGATGATGTAGTTCGCATCCTCTTCCCGGGGATCAGGCGCCCCGATCTCGGAAGCCAGGGCGCCTATCTGCCGGTAATAGTCCAGTGCGAGTTCCCGGTTTATGGCCGCAGCGGAGATGGAAACGTTGGGCTCCCAGCTGAGGAACATATCAATGGTCCCCCGCTGCAGCCTGTCGGCTATCTTCTTGCGCAGCGGCATTTCCTTGTCTTTGGGCAGAAGGGAGGTCTTTATGCCGATCTCGGCATTCTTCCCGTTGACGGAACGGAATTCGACCGTCAGTTTTCCGCCTTCGAGCAAGGCCTCTGCCTTGCCATAACCGGTCATCGACTGTATCATGCTCAATAGATTTTGATCATACCCATGTCCAGGCCCCAGCACCCGTCGGTGATGATGGGCACGGACTTGCCGTCCAGGTCTTTAATGTAGATGAAATCATCGACGAAAGTGTGGGAGTGTCCGGAGACCACAAGGTCGACGCCGCGGCTCTTGGCTATGAGCGTCTGGTCGTCGGGAGCGCCCTCGGGATCGCCAACATAGCCGAAATGCGAAAGAAGTATGACCATGTCGCACTTCTCCTCTTCCCTGAGGAACTTGGCCCATTTGTTGGTCACTTCAGCGGCATCGAACTGGGGAATGCGGGAGGAGGTCACCTTGGCGACGCAGGTAGAAATGTCCGCCTCGAGGCCGATGATGCCTATCTTCATGCCGCCCTTGTTCACTATGGTGTAGGGCTTTACATACTGTCCGAGCTCAAAGGAGCTGAGGTCGAGGTTGGCGCACACGACCGGGCATTTGACGTCGCGGAGGCGCTCTGTCAGGTCTTCGATGCCGTCGTCGAACTCATGGTTGCCGAGAGCCACGGCGTCATAACCGAGAGCGTCGAGCATCTTCGCCTCCAGGCGGCCGTGCATCTGGGAATAGTAGGAAGTACCCTGATCGAAGTCGCCGGCGTGGAGAAGAAGCACCTTGGACTCGCCTTCGGCCTTGCGCACGGAATCGACGAAAGCGGCCCTTTCGATGATGCCGCCCTTGCCGTCGCGCAGGGGGTCCATATGCGAATGGGTGTCGTTGGTGTGGAGTATCACGAGCCTGGGCCCGCATGCACACAGGGCGGCTGCAGCCGCCACGATGGTAAGTATCCGTTTCATCATTTCACTACGACCCTCCCGTCGGTCTGATATTCGATTGCCTTTCCTTCAGCAGTCAGCTGGCGGACATACTCTTCGATGGCCTTTCCGATGATCACCTCGCTGATCGTGAGCTTGGTGGCTCCGCGCGCAACGCTGATATTGTCGCCGCCGTCGAGCAGGAAGTCCACGGTCGCCACGTTGTATTTCTTCTTGGGATCCACGCTCTTGCCTCCGACCTCAAGACTTTCCACCTTCTTGTCGGCAATGACCATTTTCACGCCGCTGAGGCACTGGGGGCCGTATTTTGCCACGTCGTCCATCAGGCGCAGAAGCTCCTTGCCGGGCAGCTCGACCATGCAGATCTTGTTGTTGAAGGGGAACATGGAGCGTATGTCGTCGAGGAGCACGTCTCCCTCCGGCATATCCACGCGGATTCCGCCGAAGTTGATGATGCCCACGTCCATCTTGCGCTTGAACATTGTCTCCGCCTTGCTGCGGAGGAAGTCCACCACGAAGTTGCTAAGCTCCGATTCGGGAGCCTCGGCCGACATTGCGCGGGTGGAGAACGCTATTACCTCCTTGACTTCTGCCATCTGCGGCTGGGCCTCGATCAGCAGGGACGCTACCTTGGGAGTCGCACCTCCGCCAAAGACGGTGCCGTTGGGAGCCGTGTAGGCGCCTGTCGCAGGATCCACGGTGCCGAGGGCCTCGGGGATATTGTCGGCCGTGGGGGCGGTGACGCCCGTGCGGTGGCCGTCGATGGGCAGCTTCTCCCACACCATTCCGGTCTTGCAGCCACTCAAGGCGGCAAGCAGGAACAACAATAACACAGTTTTTTTCATAATTATTTCTGTTTAAACCATTTCCAAAGGTCCTTCCAAGTGGACTTCTTGCCGAACATGAGGATGCCCACCTTGTAGATCTTGGCGGAAATCCATGCGCACACGGCAAAGGTCGCGATCAGGAGCACGGCAGAAAGGATGATTTCCCAGGCGGGCACCCCGAACGGAATGCGGGCAAGCATCACTATAGGCGAAGTGAAGGGAATCATCGATCCCCAGAACACCAGGGCGCTGTCGGGGGCCTTGAATGCATAGATCGCAATGAAGAAGCCGAGGAGCAGCGGCACGGTGACAGGCAGCTGAAGCTGCTGGCTGTCGCCCTCGTTTTCCACCGCCGAGCCTATGGCCGCAAAGAGCGAAGCATAGAGCAGATAACCGAAGATGAAGAAAACAAGGAACGAAACGAGCAGTTCGGCGAGGTTGATATTCGAAAGCGTGCTCAGGACGGCCTGCATGCCGGAAGGCTCCGCGGAAGCCACGGCCACGCTGTCGGAGGGAGCTGTGAGCTCTTCGAGCGAAGGGACATCTCCGGACATATGCACGCCGGGAGCCATCATCTCCGTCATCTGGGCCGTATCAGTGCTGGAAAGGGCGCCCATCAGCTTGTCCTTGCCGATAAAGCCGGAGGCGACGGCGAGGATGGCAAGCGTGAGCACTATCCAAAGCAGGAACTGTGTCAGGGCCACCAGCGCCACGCCTATGATCTTGCCGAACAGGAGTTCGGTGGCCTTCACGGACGAGACGAGGACCTCCACCACGCGGGAGCTCTTTTCCTCGATCACGGAAGACATGACCATACCGCTGAACAGGGCGATGAACATATAGATGGCCATACCGAGCAACATGGAAATGGCCATATACACACCGGATTCGGAGATGGTCTCCTTGCCGGATTCATCCACGGTGTAGCTGTGGAGGTGGACGTTGGACTTCACCCCTGCCATGATCTCCTCGAGATTCTCAATGCCGTAGGATTCGATGCGATAGGCCTCGACGGCATCGTTGATGCGGTTCTCTATGATGGCACCCGTGTCCATGCCGAGAGGCTTTTCGGAATAAGAATCGGCCGTGACGGTGCGCTGGGCGGTGTCCAGCTCCGAAATGCTGAGCAGCACGTCTATGCCGTACTTGGAAAGATCCGTCTTGACTTCCTCCGGCAGGACGTCCTGGAGGAACACATACTCTATCGTATCCCCGCTCTCAAGATATGGGGTGACGATTCCGGAACGGTCGATGACGCCGACCTTCTTGGCCTCTTCCTTTGCCCCTGCCATGATGAGGGCGGGCAGAATGCACAGCGCTGCAAACAGGATAGGGGCGAGGAAGGTGATGATAAGGAAACTCTTCTTCTTGACCTTGTTGAGGTATTCCCTCTGGATGATAATGCCTAATGTTCTGAAATTCATGGTGCTACTCCTCCTCCTGCGTTACGAGTTTGATAAAGATGTCGTTCATTCTGGGAATGAGCTCCTTGAAGGAGTTCAGGCGCACGCCGGAAGCGATAAGCTCCTGAAGGCGGGAATTCACGTCCTCCCGGGCAACGGTCTCGGTCCTTCTCTCCACGCCTTCGGTGTATTCAATCTCCACGTTGTCCTGGCCGTAGCGGCGGCGGATTTCATTCGTGCCTCCGGTGACCACCAGCCTGGCCTTGTTGATGAGGGCTATGTTGTCGCAGAGCTCTTCGACGGATTCCATATTGTGGGTGGAGAGGATAACGGTGGCGCCTTCATCTTTGAGGCGCAGGATCTCCTGGCGGATGATTTCGGTGTTGACGGGATCGAAGCCGGAGAACGGCTCGTCGAGTATCATCAGCGCCGGCTTGTGGACCACGGTCGTGATGAACTGGAGCTTCTGGGCCATGCCTTTGGAAAGTTCTTCCACCTTCTTGTCCCACCAGTCCTGTATTCCGAAGCGTACGAACCACTCTTTCAGTTCCCTGCGGGCGTCGGCGGAGCTCATGCCCTTCAGGCGGGCAAGATACATCACCTGGTCGCCCACTTTCATCTTGCGATAGAGACCGCGTTCTTCAGGCATATAGCCGATTCTCTCCACATCCCTCTGGTTGATGGGGCGGCCGCAGAAGAGCACCTCGCCGGAGTTGGGAATCGTGATCCGGTTGATGATACGGATCAGGGTTGTCTTGCCCGCACCGTTGGGCCCGAGAAGACCGAAAATCTGCCCTTCGGGGATTTCGAGGCTCACGTGGTCGAGAGCCACCTTCTCACCGAAGCTTTTGCAGACTTCCTTACATTCGATGATTGCCATTTTGCTAAATGTTGTTTTAATCTTCAAATATACGACAAATTTGTCGGATAATCATTATTTTTGTGCTGATGAAACGCTTTGCTTTATTGATTTTCTTGTTCGTGGGCGCATACGCACACGCGCAAGACCTGAATCCGACCCCGTCCCCGGATTCCACCATGATTGCTTTCACTCGCGCTAACGACCTGTGGATTAAGGATATAGCTAGCGGCCAGGAGACCCGCCTGACCTTCGACGGAAGCGAGAACATCCTCAATGGCTACGCTTCCTGGGTGTATTACGAAGAAATCTTCGGCAGGCCCTCGAAATACCGCGCTTTCTGGTGGAGCCCGGACTCCCGGAAACTGGCGTTCTACCGCTTCGACAACAGTCTCGTGCCGGTGTTCCCCATCTACTCCCCCTTCGGGCAGGACGGCAGACTGTCGCTCACGCGCTATCCCAAAGCCGGAGAATGCAACCCGCCGGTCCGGGTAGGGATTGTGGACATCCCCGGAGGCGGCACCGTGTGGGCCGACTTCAGCGACGACCCGGAGCAGTACTTCGGGACTCCGTTCTGGGGAGCCGACTCGAGGGAACTTTATGTGAGCCGCATGCCGCGCCGCCAGAGTCTCCTGGAACTCTTCGCCGTGCAGGCGGCCGACGGCAGCAGGAGGCCTGTGTATTCCGAAGAGTACCACAGCTGGGTGACCTGGATCGAAGGTATGTTGTTCACCGACAAGGGATTGCTGATGGCCCGCAACTTCGAGACCGGATGGGAACAGATATACTTCCTCGGCTTCGACGGCGCCCTGAAGCGTCTGACCGACGGTCCCAACTGGGACATCCAGCTGCTCAAATACGACAAATGCAAAGGCAACCTCTGGTTCATCGCAAAACGCGACTCCCGCCTGCATCCTACGCTCTACAGGCTCGACAAGAAGGGGCGCATCTACACCCTGACCGACCCTGACTACCACGTGGCCGCAGCCGAGATTTCCGACGACTTCAAGACCTTCACAGCCCGCATTTCAAACTCCCGCAGCCCCTGGACGACCGTCAGTGGAAACGCGTTGAAAGTCAAGGAGTTCCCGGCGATTGAAGAGAGCGCTGACGAGCGTCCCAGACCGGAAATCGTCCGCATCCTGAACGACGGCTTCGACCTCTACGGCCTGATGTCCCTCCCCCGCGGCTTCGATCCGGCGAAGAAGTATCCGGTGGTGATGCAGCTCTACGGCGGCCCCGGCACTCCCTACGTGCGTGACTACTGGAACAGCCGCGACGCCCAGGACCGCTGGTGCTGGGAGAACGGAATAATCTACATCGTCGTGGACCCTCGTTCCTCCGGTGAAAACGGCCGAAGAGGCATGGACGAGGCATTCAAAAGGATGACAGTCACCGAGTTGGGTGACTATATCGCCTGGGCCAAATGGCTGCAGGGCCTCCCCTACGTGGATGGTTCACGCATTGGCGTGGAGGGCTTTTCATTCGGCGGCACGACCACGGCAATGCTGGTGCTCCGCTACCCCGAATACTTCTGCTGCGGCATAGCCGGAGGCGGCGTCTATGACTGGAGACTCTACGATTCCCACTACACCGAGCGATATATGGACACGCCCGCCGCAAATCCGGAGGGCTACGACGAGGCCTGCGTGCTGAAATGGGTGCCGGGCTGCGCCCTCCGCAAGACAACCGGCCTCCACCGAGGCACTCCGGCGCTGAAAATCACCCACGGCACAGGCGACGACAACGTCCATTTCCAGAACACTCTCCAGCTTGTCGATGCCCTGCAGACCGCCGGCATACAGTTCGAATTGATGATCTACCCCGACGGCATGCACGGCTACCGCGGCACCCAGCACGCCCACGACGTGGCGGCCGACCACCTCTTCTGGACCCGCCACCTCCTTTAGTATTAAACGTTTAGCCGGAGGAGTGGTTACAACAGAAAACCAGTGGCCGCCTCCGACACGGCCCCTATCCCAGTTAGAATTAACCTTCTCTCTGGCAAAATTGCCAGCCTCCGTGAAATGTAAATAATTGGTTGTTAGCTACTTATACAAACCGGATTGCTCTGGAGGGGGCAATCGAAAACGCGAATATTGTTGACTATCAGGCAATTACATTTCACGGTACTATAGGAGGGATATAGGGAGTGCAGATCAGGAGACGGCGGGAGCTGGCGAGGGAGCAGGCGAAGATGTGGACGGGGCCGCCTGGGGTGACGTGAAGTTTGGAACGAAGCTGGTCGGAAGTGATAGGGACGCCGCGGGCGGTGACGTCGGCTTGAGGATAGCGGCGGCGGAGAGTTTTGATTTCTGATGCCGCAAACGGCAGGTTTTCAATGACTTGCCAGAAGCGGCCGAAGTGCGACAGGGGCTCGCTGAACGGCATCAAACACATCCCCGGCCCCAGCCCCGACTTCACCATCGCCGCCGACGGCACGAACAGCAGAGGCTCTTTTTCATCCGGCTCCGTCTCCGCTGCGCAGAAGATGCTTCCGTTTTCAAACAGCACGACTGGTGCCTCGGCCAGTTGTACCTCCGGGCGACTGCAGAGGCAGAGCAGTTCCTTGCATTCGGAGTCGGCGCCAACCACGTGGATTTCAGACAAATAGCCCTGAAGGCGGCGGCGAAGCATAGTGACGTCCGCCATAGGCGACACCTTGACCATCACGGCCGGAGCAAGGGAGAGCAGCGACGGCATCAGGGCAAGCACATCCGGACTGCAATCCTCCAGCAAAAAGACCTTGCGGCCGGAGGCGTCGCGCCGGGCCGGGTCAAGATAAATCACATCCGGCCCGAAAGCCTTCAGCGCATCCTGCCAATCACTGGCATCAGGCGATATGTCGAAGCAATTAAAAGCCACATTGGACACCCCCAGGGCGGCGAAATTCCTCCCTACGGCATCCCGCAGCACGGCATCCCTTTCGTTGTACCACACGGCGGAAGCCACCTGCGAAAAAGCCCAGCTGTCCACCCCAAGCCCGCCGGTCAGGTCGGCCACCCTGGCACCAGGAGCCACAAGCGACGCCTTGTAGCGCGCCGCAATTTCCCCCGAGCACTGCTGGAAATTAATGGATTGCGGAATCTCAACTGAGACGCCGCTCCACGAGGGCACCTTCCGTTCCAGTTTACGGGCGTCCCTCTCCTCCAGCGAGCGCAGGATATCCGAAAAGCCGCCGCTCATTTGAAGAAAGAGTCTTTGAAATTCACCAGATACACCTTCGAAACTGCACGGGTCAGGGCCGTGTAGAGCCACTTCAGGTCTTCTACCGTCTGGAACTCCTGCCAGAAAGGATTGTCGATGAACACGCAGCTCCACTGACCGCCCTGGGCCTTATGGCAGGTCACAGCGTCCGCGTACTTGAGCTGCAGGGCATTGAAATACGGATCCTCCCGCACCGCTTCCCATATCTTCTTCTTGCTCCCCCGGTCGGCATAATCTGCGCTTACTCCCTGATACAGAGCGTTCTGCTGCTCATAAGTCAGCGCCGCCGACTCGCTCGTCAGGGTGTCCAGGCACACCTTCGCCTGGAGTTCGCAGTCTTCGTAGTCCGGGAAGCGCAGGATAGCATCCGCGAAACGCAGGCCGTAGCGGTCTTCATAGTGCCATATCTTCACCAGTTCAGCCACGTCGCCGTTGGCGATGTAATCCATCTGCTCCACGTCCTCGACGAACTGGTAGCAGTTTTTGACTATCATGAACTTGTCGCCGCGCGCGAGTTCTTCCTCCTTGAACAGCACCTTGGCCCTGATGCCCAGGTTGTAGCGTATCGCCCGCTTGTTCGAGCGGCAGAGCACTATGGTGTCGTCGTAGCCATAGCGGTCGTATGCGTCGGAGATCGCCTCCAGCAGTTCTCCCCCGCCTATTCTCTCAACGTCCGGAAACGCCTGGAGGCCAAGTTCTTCGAAGCAATCATCCGGAGCGGCCGCCTCGATTTTGCGCCGAAGCCCGGTGGCATTGGCAAGGATTCCGGACCCGGCTTCCTGCCGCACCACGGTGTCGAGCACGCAGTAGCTCACTCCCCCGAAACCGTCCATGAAGTCGCGGCTCAGTGCAGGCGAAGCCTCCAGCCCCACAGGCGGAAGCTGGGCGGAATCCCCCAGCAGCACCAGCCTGCAGTCATCTCCGGACCGGACAAACGCCACCAGGTCCTCCAGCAGGTTCCCGGTTCCGAAGAGCGCCGGCGACTGCTGCGTGCCGGCGTCTACGCCTATCAGCGACACCTCGTCCACCACGAAAAGCGTGTGCTTCGCCTTGTTGGGCGCGAGCGAAAACTGGCCGTAGCCGTCGGCACCGACAGATTTCTGGCGGTAGATATGCTTATGGATCGTGGACGCGGGACGCCCCGAGACGCCGGAAAGCACCTTTGCGGCGCGTCCGGTCGGGGCCAGCAGCACCGACTTGATTCCCACCCGCATCAACTGCGCTATGACGGCGGAAATCGCAGTGGTCTTGCCTGTGCCCGCGTAGCCGTTGAGCACGAAAATATCCCCGTCTCCGGAACAGAAGAACCCGGCTATCTCCCTGAAAAACCTGTCCTGGCAGGGCGTAGGCTCCACGGAGCCCATCTTTTTGAGGAAGCCCTCGTATAGAAGCCCCGGATCCATCAGCGGCTGCGCTTGTCAAACACCATCGCCACCACGGCCAGCACCGGATAGATCTCGATACGCCCTATGAACATATCCAGCGAGAACACCATTTTGGCCAGGTCGGGGGCAGAGTTGAAGGTGCCCATCGACCCCATCTCCCCAAGAGCCGGCCCCACATTGCTGAGGCTCGTGATGGAAGCGGCCAGCGAATTCTGCCAGTCCACTCCTATCCACAGGCACAGAGCAGTCGAAATAGCCAGCATCAGCACATACAGCACTATGTAAAGCAGATGGGGCACCAGTGCCTCGTCGCCGAGGATACGCCCGCCGAACTTCACCTCATGCACGGAGGAAGGCCGTAGGATCCGTATGATCTGCCGGCCCAGCGACTTGAACATAAGCACGATGCGGTCTATCTTCAGACCGCCGGAAGTAGATCCTGCGCATCCGCACACCACGGCCACTATCATGATCAGGGCACACAGAGCCCCGGGCCACTGGGCATTGTCCGCAATTGCGAAACCGGTCGTCGAAGAAATGCACATCACCTCGAAGAGTCCGTTCCACAGCGACTCTCCCCATCCCCTGCAGAAACCGCCCGTCTTGAGACCTATGCCGAGCAGTACGGAGGCAATCAGGATAGAGCCGGTGTAGTACTTCACCACCGGATTGTTGAGCGGCTTGAGGGTGCGTCCGGCAACGGCCAGGAACAGCAGGCCGAAGTGGAGGGAAGACAAATACATACAAAGCATCGTGATACCTTCGATCCAGCGGGATCCGAAGGCGCCGATGGAGGCGTTGCGCGTGCTGAATCCGCCGGTTGCGGACACGCTCATGGCATGGCAGAGGGCATCGAATGCGGGCATGCCGGCAAGCAGATACAACAGGAGCGCCAACGCAAAGATGCCCATGTACACATAGGCGAAAATGTTCACCGTCCTGTTGGTGCGTGTGGCATAGGCACCGCGGGACAGTGAGCCCAGTTCCATATTCGCAAGCCTGAGCTTCACCGGGCTCGAATCCGGAATGATGAGCAGCAGGAACACCACAACTCCCAGGCCGCCGATGAAATGCGTGCTGCTGCGCCAGAAAAGCAGGCTCCGGGGCAGCGCTTCGACATTGTCCAGGATGGTGGCGCCCGTGGTGGTGAATCCCGACACACTCTCGAACCATGCGTTCTGGAGCGTGAAAGGGCCGCCCCACATAGTGTACGGCATCATACCGAAGACGAAAGACAGAAGCCACGACAGGGTGATGGTCACGAAGCCGTCTTTGAGCGAAATGGGCTGTGAGCCGCGCACGAAGATAAAGGGGAAAATGCCGGCGATGAAAGTGACCGTGAAACTGATTATCAGGGAAGAGAGCGCACTGTCGTGCCCGTTGACCAGCGACACGACCACCGAGAAGAACATGAAGAGCGAGCTGACCAGGAGGGCCAGCCCGACATTACGGCTGATTCCTTTCCAGTTCATCTGAAGCCTTGGTTTTCATATCTTTAAGCCGCTTGCGCAACTGCAGGTTCTCGGCCGACAGCTCCGCAATGCCGTCATTAAGCTTCTTCAGTTCGTCATCTCCGTCGAAAGTGTAGGTGTATTTCTTGTTGTACGTCCGGTAGCCCTCCAGGCTGTCAAGCATCTTGTAGAGCGGCTTCACGTAGTAGGAAAGCATGAAGAACAGCAGCATGACCACAAGGAGCAGACCCACGCCGACTGCGATGATGCCCGGGATGATGCTCCTGTAGAAGCCGCGTTCGAAAGTCTTGGAGTTCTTCTCGAGGTCGTTGTAGATGGCCGTCTCCAGAGCATCGATGTCAGAGGCAAGCAGGGCGAAGCTCGGCTGCAGCCTGTTGAAGTACCAGCTGCGGGAGTCGATGAAATAGGAATCCAGGACTGTCTCCAGCTCCAGGGACGTCAGCACATAAGCCGAACACGCATATACGACCGAATCCGTCAGGGGCTGTATCACGTTGGATTCCAGCGACGTGCGAAGGGAATCGCAATGCGAGAGAAAGTATTCCTGGTCGAACCGGGGAATCTCGTGGTCCACCTCGTCCCCTATCACGGCAAGGATGTCGAGATTATATTTGTTGCTGATATCCGCCAGCTTATGCGCGGTGTTCAGGCTTGAAATGTCGTCGGCGATCAAGTCCGAGACATAGGTGCTCATCTTGGCATATTCCAGGACGGAGATTGTCGCAGAGATCAAGAGAATCACGGCAATCGCGCTCAGACTTATAGTCAATTTTGACTTAATCGACAGTTTCATTATAAATTTTTTTACAAATTCTGCACAAATATAGGAAATAATTGGTACTTTTGCATAAGAAGCTGATAATGCTATGACCACAAATTTTCTCAACGACACTTCAAGCAAGAACGCCCAGATCAAAAGAGCGATTCTGAAGCTGTGTATCAGCCACGAGGAATCCAGCATATCATACTTCAGCAAAACGCTGGGAATCAGCGTGCCCACCATCACCAAACTGATCAGCGAACTGATCGATTCCGGCTTCCTGCTCGATGAAGGCAAAATCGGCACATCCGGCGGCCGAAGGCCAAGCATCTACGGTCTCGACCCCAACGCCGGCTATTTCGTGGGCATAGACGTGGCCCGGCACCACTTCCATATCGCCATCACCGACTTCAAGGGCAACCTGCTCCGCTACATTGAAGACATCGAATTCGTCCTGGAATCCAACGCCGGCTCCTTCAGGGAAATGTGCCGCATGGTGAAGGACCATGTCGTATCGGCAGGCATACCATGGATAAAGGTACTGTCGGCTGGCGTGAGCCTCTCCGGCCGCGTGAATCCCGAGCAGGGCTATTCGCTGACCTACTTCGTCAGCGACGACCTACCCCTCAAGGATCTGTTCCAGAGGGAGTTGAACGTGCCCGTGAGCATCGAGAACGACTCCCGCGCCCTGACCTACGGCGAGTACATGTACCTCGGCAAGAACGCCGACAAGGACATGATCGCCATCAACCTCAGCTGGGGTCTCGGCATGGGCATGATCCTGAACGGCCAGCTCTACTACGGCAAATCGGGCTTCTCCGGCGAAATCGGTCACTTCCCCTTCCTGGACAACGACATCATGTGCCGTTGCGGCAAGGTGGGTTGCCTGGAGACGGGTGCTTCAGGCTCTGCGCTGCACCGCATGATAATCGAGAAGCTCAAGGCCGGCCGCCGCTCTTCCCTGTCTTCGACCTACAAGGAAACAGGCGGAATCGAACTCTCCGACATCCTTGGCGCCGTGAAAGACGGCGACGTGCTGGCAATCGAGTGCATAGGCGAAATCGGCGAGACTCTCGGCCGCGGTATCTCCGGCATAATCAACATCTTCAACCCCGGCCTGGTGATCATCGGCGGCCGTCTCATCGTGGGCCGGGAGCACCTGCTGCTCCCCATCCGCACGGCCGTGAACAAGCTTTCAATGGAAAGAGTCGCATCCGATACCAAGATACGACTCTCCACTCTCGGGCGCAAGGCAATCGTCCTCGGCAACTGCCTGCTGGCCCGCAAGAAACTGCTGGGAATCTAACGCCCCTTGTACATGTCTTCGTAGTACTTCTGGTAGTCGCCGGAAGTCACGTTGTCCATCCAGTCCTGGTTGTCCAGATACCAGCGGACAGTCTTTTCTATGCCCTCCTCAAACTGAAGCGAAGGCTCCCAGCCGAGCTCCCTCTGAAGCTTGGTAGAATCGATCGCATAGCGCAGGTCGTGTCCGGCGCGGTCGGTCACGAAGGTGATGAGGTCCATGTCGGCACCTTCCGGCCGCCCGAGAAGACGGTCCACGGTGGCAATCAGGACCTTGATGATATCGATGTTCTTCCACTCGTTGAAACCGCCGATATTGTAGGTCTCGGCGACCTTGCCTTTATGGAAGATGAGGTCGATGGCGCGCGCATGGTCCTCCACGTAGAGCCAGTCCCGCACATTCTCGCCCGTCCCATATACCGGCAGCGGCTTACGATGACGTATATTGTTGATAAACAGCGGAATCAGCTTCTCCGGGAACTGGTAGGGCCCGTAATTGTTCGAACAGTTGGTCACTATCGTGGGCATCCCGAAAGTATCGTGGAAAGCCCGCACGAAATGGTCGCTGCTGGCCTTGGCGGCGCTGTAGGGGCTATGCGGCTGGTACTTCGTCTCTTCGGTGAAGAGCGTGCCGTCCATCTCCAGCGCCCCGTACACCTCATCGGTCGAAATGTGGTAGAAGCGGCACTGGACGGAGGAGGCACTGTCCTCTGAGACCGTCGCTTCGCGACCCCTCCCTAAAGGGCCCCTCCCTCTTATGGTGCCGAGGGTGGCACAGGTCTCAGAGGACAGTGCCTCCTCCGTCCGTTTCATCACCCAGCCCATCGGTTCCCAATAGGCCTTGGCGGCCTGGAGCAGGGAGAGAGTGCCCATAACGTTCGTCTGGGCGAAGGTAAACGGATCCTTGATACTGCGGTCCACGTGCGACTCGGCCGCAAGATGGATGATGCCGTCCACGTGCTCCTCCTGCATGAGCTTCAGCACCCCCTCGAAATCGCAGATGTCCATCTTCACGAAACGATAATTGGGCTTGTCTTCTATATCCTTGAGATTCGCAAGGTTACCAGCATACGTGAGCTTATCGAGGTTGATAATCCGGTAGTCCGGATACTTGTTGACGAAAAGGCGCACCACGTGCGACCCTATGAAGCCGGCACCGCCGGTGATGATGATAGTGCGTTTCATTTATCCAGTAAATTTGCGATGCACAGGGCGAGGCTGTCTTTCCAATAAGGGACGTCCACACCGAAAGTGTCTTTGATCTTGGTCTTGTCGAGCACCGAATAGGCCGGGCGCCTGACCTTCGAAGGATATTCCCAACTGTGGCAGGGACGTATGTCGCAAGCCTTATTGCCCGCAAGGGAAGCGATTTCCATGGTGAAATCATACCAGCTGCACACTCCCTCGTTGGAGAAATTGTAGATGCCGTCCCGGCCCTCATACAGACGCTCATCCACTATCTTGAAGATGGCGCGCGCGAGGTCGAGGGCATAGGTCGGGGTGCCGGCCTGGTCGAACACCACGTTCAGCGAAGGCCTCTCGGCTGTCAGGCGCAGCATGGTCTTCACGAAGTTGCGTCCAAATTCGCTGTAGAGCCAGGCGGTGCGTATGATTATGTATTTGCAGCCCGACTCCAGCACAGCCTGCTCGCCGTGAAGCTTGGTCAGGCCGTAAACTCCCGTCGGGGTGCCCTTCATATCCTCCCTGCAGGGCGTGTTGTACACCTCCTGCCCGAACACGTAATCGGTGCTGATATGCACCAGAAGGCCACCGGTGCGCGCCATTTCATCCGCAAGGATGCGTACGGCGCCGGCATTCAGGCGCTCTGCAAGCTCAGGTTTGTCTTCTGCCCCTTCCACGTCGGTGAATGCAGCGCAGTTGATAATGGCCCCGACTGCTTTCTTCGAGACCATTTCGTGCACCGCTTCGGCGGAAGTGATGTCCAGTTCCGCCACATCGGTGAAAAGATAATGGTCGCGCGAGGCTGCAGCTACGGCCCTGATCTCCGAGCCGAGCTGTCCATTCGCGCCTGTCACAAGTATATTCATATCTTTTCTACAGTATCCACACTCAAATCCATAGTCGCCGTGCCGAAAGTGCCGAGCCGAACAGCGAGGCAGCGTCCTCCGCCGACTTCGAGAAGCTCGCACTCCAATCCGGCAAGGGGGCCGCTCAGCACCCGCACCCTGTCGCCCGCCGAAAGCGGACTGTCCGACACGCGCACAGTCCCGCTGCCCTTCTCCACCATCAGGCGGAATGCCTCCATCTCAGCATCACGAACCACCGACACTTCTCCTCCGGAAGAAAGGAAACGCACTATCCGCGAATCCTCAGCAAGGATCAACCTTCTCTGCGCATCCGTGCACCGGACAAAAATATAACGCGGAAGCACCAGGCATTCCACCACCTTGCGGCGGTCGCTCCAGCGATGCACCTCCCGGCGAAGCGGCAGGTAGTATTCCACTGAGCGTTTCCCGAGGGCTTCCGCGACATTCTTCTCCTGGCAGCTGCGCACGCAGCCCACATACCAGCAGAGGCGGTCCGGCGCGCTATTTGGCGTCATACACGGAGAATTTCGAATTATTGGAGATGAACTCGGGCACAACCCTCTTCATCATCTTCACCATTTCCGGAATCTCCACCTTTCTCGCCAGCTGTTCAAGGCCGGCAAGCATTTCCCGCGCCTCCGAATAATCGTAGGTGCGTACCTTGGCGATACGTATGCGTCCGTGCCTCGTCGGCTCCGTGTTCTCCACATTGGAAAGCACTTCCTCGTAGAGTTTCTCGCCCGGACGAAGGCCGGTGTATTCAATCTTTATGTCCTTGTCCACCGTTAGGCCGGAGAGTTCTATCATCCTGCGCGCAAGAGTGTCGATCTTCACGGACTCGCCCATATCGAACACGCAGATACGGTTGGCCGTATCCATGATGGCGGCTTCCATCACAAGGCGGCAGGCCTCGGGGATAGTCATGAAGAAACGGGTAATGTCCGGGTGGGTCACCGTGACGGGACCGCCCTTCTGGATCTGCTCCCGGAAGCGCGGGATCACGGAACCGTTGGAGCCGAGCACATTACCGAAGCGTGTGGTCACGAAGCGGGTCTTGCCCTCGTGCTTACCCTGCTCGATGGCAAGGCCGAGGCTCTGGACGTAGATTTCGGCAAGGCGCTTGCTGCAGCCCATTATGTTGGTCGGGTTGACGGCCTTGTCGGTAGAAATCATGACCATCTTCTCCACGCCGTACTCTATGCACTTGTCCGCCACATAACTGGTGCCCACGAGATTCACCAGCACTGCTTCGCAGGGGTTCTCCTCCATGAGGGGCACGTGCTTATAGGCGGCAGCATGGAAGACCACATCCGGCTTGTATTTGCGGAAAGCAAAATCAAGGCGGTTGAGGGATCGGACATCACCGATGACCGGAGTGAACTGCAATGTCGGGAAAGACTCCTCGAGCTCAAGGCGCAGGTTGTGCATCGGCGTCTCAGCATTGTCGTAGAGCACAAGCTTCGAAATGCCGAAAGTCGCGAGCTGACGGCATAGCTCGGAGCCGATGGATCCGGCGGCGCCTGTGACCAGGACTGTCTTTCCGGCAAATCCGGCCTTGATTTCAGACATCGAAATCTGGATTTCATCACGGCCCAGCAGGTCCTCGATCCGCACTTCGCGGATCGCGCCGCCACGGTCTTCGCCCAACTCCCCTATTTCAGGGAGAATCAGCACTTTGAGGCCAAGGTCGGAGCAATACTTGACCAGGCGGTCATTCTCCCCTCTGGCGTCGGTTTTCCTGGTGAAGAGAATACCGTTGCAGGAGAGGGACAAGGCCAGACGGTCAACATCGTTCTCACTCTCGAAATAATAGATGGACTTGTCCGCGAACTTGGCGTGTTTCAAAGAAGAATTGGGCGAAATCACACCAACTATATTGTAGTGCGGGGAATTCCTGAAACGGGAAATCGCCGATTCGGACTTTTCCGAAGTGCCATACACAAGCAACCTCTTGCACTTCTGCACCTCGCGTATACGGGACTTGTAGAGATCATACACAATGATCATCAGGATGCGTACTCCCAGCACGAAAAACAGCGACAGAAGAAGGTCGGCGATCAGCAGCACCACCACTATCGACAGATTGTCCACCTGTGCAAAGGCCAGGAGCGAAACCATCATCATCACCACCTTGCCGCTTAGGGCAATGCTGAATTTGACCATGTCCTTGAAGCTGGTGTGGCGGATTATGATGGCATATGTCCTCATAGCGAGGAACATCACGCCAGAAGCCAGGAGCGAGGAAATCATCCAGGTCAGCAGGAAAGGAGTATGTAATACGAAGCTTGCGCTCGGGAAAGCCATAGCCACCAGCATGATACCCCCGGATGCGATGACGGACAAAACCACGTCCATCACGAAGACCAGCTTCACATCCAGATACCTGGATGAGAGCCATCGGAGTTGGGACTCAAATTTCGGGCTCAAAACGGCTAACTTTCTTTTTGTGAATAATAATCGTAGGAATGGTATCCATAACCATATCCGTAGCGATAACCGTATCCGTAGCCATAGCCCTTGCCGGAAGAGATGTCGGTCGCATTGAGCAGCACGGACATATTCTTCAGCGTACCCTTATGGTAGATATTCTCCAGCTCGGCGAGCATCGACTTGTCGAGGACACCTGCACGCACCACGAAGAGGGTCCTGTCGGCCATATCGGAAATGATCTGGGTATCGGCCACAATGTTGAACGGAGGACAGTCGATAAACACGTAGTCATACTCGGCCTTGAGCTTGTCCACAAGTTTCACGAACATTTCGCTGCCCACGAGTTCACTGGGGTTGGGAGGAATGGTGCCGACGGGAAGGACCGAAAGATTGTCATATCCTTCTGGCTGCAAAATCAGGGAGTCTACATCGAGATTCTCTCCGGAAAGATAATTGGCAAGGCCCTTCTTCGGAGAGCCGACGAGAGCGGACAGGGATGCGTGACGGAGGTCTCCGTCGATCAGCATCACTTTAGCTCCCTTGATGGACAATGCAGCGCCAAGGTTGGAGCTCACGAAGGTCTTACCGGATCCGGGGTTGAAGGAGGTCACTATCACGACCTTGGTGGCAGAGCCCCTGGTCATGAACTCGAGGTTGGTCCTGCACACGCGGAATGCCTCGTTGACGGCGTCGCGCTTGTTGTGCTTCACGAGGATGACGGACTCCTTGTTGTCGTCTTTCTTTTTCTTCTTGGAGCCGGAAAGCGGCACTTCCCCGAGGAAAGGAGCGGTCAGGGACTCGACGTCCTTGCGGCTGCGCACCTTGGTGTCGGTCACGATCATCAAGTAGATGATTCCCAGGGGGATGAGAAGGCCCAGCATGAAGGCGATAAGGAGAATCTGCTTGGTCTTGGGAGCCGTCGGATTTGAAGAGCCGTGGGGCTTGGTGATCACGCGGGTGTTATAAGCGGTGAAGGCCTGGGAAAGTTCGTTCTCCTCACGTTTCTGGAGAAGGAACACGTAAAGGGCTTCCTTCACCTTCTGCTGACGCTCCACGCTGAGGAGGTACTTGGCCTGGTTGGGGTTGTCGGCAAGGCGGGAAGTCGCCTTCTGCTCGGCTTTCTGGATGCTGGACTTCTGGGCTTCCAGGGTGTTGATGAGGTCGTCGATGGAAGTCAGGATGGTCCCGCGCATAGCCATAAGGCTGGAATCCATCTCCTGCACCAGAGGGTTGCGCTCGGAAGAGTTGGCCACGATATTGTTGCGCTTGAGCACCAGGTCGTTGTATTTTCCTATCTGGCCTGAAATGTTGGCATTGGTGAGGCCGGCAGGTGAAGGAAGCATATCCGACATAGAGCTCGAGGTGCTCATGGAAGTGCGGATATAGCGGGCGGTGTAGAGCTGGTTGTCCAGGTCCTGGATCTGGCGGTTGGCCTCCTGGGACTGGGCCATATACATGCTCGATACTGCAGACACGTCCGGAATCACATACTTACTCTTGTAGGAAGATATGTCGGTGTCCACGGTGCCGAGTTCCTTTTCGATGTTCTGCAGACGGTCGTCGATGAAGAGGGATGTGCTGACTGCCATCTTGTTGCGGTCGTCCACCCAGTTCTCGTTATACACGTTGATGACCATGTCAAGCACATCCTCGGCCCTGCGGGGACTCTCGTCGGTGATGGAGAGTTCCAGCACGTCGGAGAAGTTCTTGGTGTTGAGGGCGGATGCGGTCAGGCGGCTGTTGTAGGACACCGTGGCTGCCTGATAGGTGTAGTGCCTGATGAATATGGTCTGGCTGAAAGAGGCTGTGCTCTCGGGCACGCGACTGATGACCAGCTGGCCGGCCATGGTGGAAAGGGTGTCGCCGAAAGCGCCTGCATAGGACTGCTCCTCCTTCGTCTTGGGATCCACCATCTGGACCTTGAAGTTCTCGGACGAAACGGGGCTCACTTCCATATCCACGCGGGGCGCCGGATCAAGGAATTTTGCCCTGATGGGCAGGGAAACTCCGTAAACCACGTGCTTGCGCACCCTTCCGATGAGGAAATAGTCGAAATCCAGTCCCATACGCTCCACGACGCTACGCATCAGGTCGGGCGACTGCAGGGCGATGATCTCATTCGCCAGCTTGGAGTTCTGCTGGGTCATGCCGCCGGCGGACAGCATGGACTCGAGGTCGTTGCTGGTGCGCCGCACCGCGGATTCCTTGATGAGGACGGTGGCGGAACGGGTGTAAATCTTGGGGGCCTTATACAGATAATAAGCGGCGACTCCGATGCACAGCACCACGGAAATCACGAACCAGTACCACCTGGAGAGGCACTTGAAAATGAAATCACGGATGTTGAAGCCCTGGACTTCGCCGGCCGCATTCTGGGTGTTATTGAAGTTATCAGCCATATGTTAGTTCATTTTTTGCATATTCATAGCCACCACGGTGATGGTGGACACGAGGGTCGCGGCGAGGGATGCGATGGAGATCCAGAAGGATGTGCTGACGATGTTGTTGCCGTTGACGGTGCTCTGGCGGGTGCGCATCACATTGGGAGACACGTAGATGATGTCGTTCTGATTGATGTAGTAGACAGGTGAACTGGCCACGTCGGCGGCGGAACGGAGATCCAGAAGGTAGGTCTTTTGCACCCCGTTAATCTCGCGAAGCACCATGATGTTGTCGCGGCGGCCGAGAATGGTAAGGTCCCCTGCCATTGCAATGGCGTCGAGAATCGTCACCCTGTCGCGGGTGATGGCGTAGCGGCCGGGCTTGTTGATTTCTCCCATGACGGAGAAGAAGAGGTTCATGTAGTCCACGGTTATGACCGGATCACGAACGAGGTCCTGGGCCTGCAGCTCATTCTTGATCTTCGCGGCGACCTCGGCCCTTGTCAGGCCGGCCACGTGGACCTTGCCGATGACGGGGAAATCGATGTTGCCGTCAGCATCCACGGTGTAGCCGCTCACGCCGGTGTTGGCAAGGGTAGTGCCTTCACCGGTCGCTCCTACGTAGCGGGACACATAGGGCATGTTGAACTGATTCATCAGCTCGATGCCCTGGCAGTTCACGATGATGGTGATCTTGTCTTCCGGACGGAGACGGATCTGGGTGGTCTCCACATCGTTGGAGATTTCCCTGTCCTGGGAATCCTGGAAATAGACCACGTTGGTGGGGGCTGCGCAAGAAGCCAGCAGCAAAGCTGCCAGACTTGCAAAAAGTATTGAAATCCTGTTCATATGCAATTTTGGTATAATCGTGCAAATATAACGTAATTATACGGGATTAGCAACAATTGGACCTAAGCGATGTGCAGATTTTCTTCGACGTCGGAGTCCTCAGGGCCGAAAGACCTGAGCGTGCGGACAAGATAGTCCAGCATCGAATCGGAGAACACTCCCTCCGAAGTGTAGATGGCCCTGTCGGCGTCCAGGGCGTCCGCCGCGCCCGAGCAGGAAGCAGGCAGCTGCTCAAGAGAATCCTTAAGCGCTTCATTTGCAGAATCGTGGATATTCACCCCTAGCCCCACATAGGTCCGGCGCGCAACTTCCAGGGCGTCAGGCATTTCGAAGCCCCGGCGGGCAGCGCAGCAAAGGGCTGCCATCAGCAGATAGACATTCGCCGTGGCATCCGAAGCCCTCCACTCGAAAGTCGCCTTGTCGGAGAAATCCCGGTAGGCCGCCTCTTCTCCGGGATTGCACTGCGCCGCCATATCGACGCTGCTTGTCCAGCCCAGGGGCACGCGCACGAGCGCGCTGCGGTTGGAGTGCGACCAGCAGAGGGTGGTCGGCGCTTCCTGATTGGGCACCAGGCGCATGAACGACAGCGGGTTGGGATTGCCGAAAGCAGTCAGCGAAGTGCCGGCATCCATGTAGCCCGCAATCGCGCGGCGCACGACGTCAGTGATGTCTCCGCCCTCCACCATGACGCTCCTGCCGTCCCGGGTGAACTTGCAGTGCACGTGCATGCCGGATCCGGCTTTGCCTTCGGTGATTTTCGGGGCGAAAGTCAGCGTGACGCCATAATCCCAGGCGAGGCGGCGCATCACCCATTTTGCCAGCACGAGCTGGTCCGCCGCGTCGCAGATATCCACGGGCAGGAACTCTATCTCGTTCTGTTCGAATATCTTGCCGTCGAGCCGGAAGTTGCCGACCTCGCTGTGGGCGTACTTGACCATGCCGCCCATTTCCGTGATGAGGCGCACGGCTTCGACCCGCAGGTCCTCGAACTTCACGAAAGGCGCGCTCTCGTGGTAGCCCCTCTGGTCGGGGATGCGGTACATGCCGTCATCCTCCGCAATCACGTAATACTCCAGCTCCCCCATGGTCTGCATCTCCAACCCGGTTTTCTCTCTGAAGACTTTTGCTGCCTTGCGGAGCACATATTCGGGCGAACTTTCGAAAGGCTTGCCCTCACGGTCGAAGAACGAGCAGAGCAGGCCCACCGTCGGCACCTGGGCGAACGGATCCCGGAATGCAGTCCTGTATCTCGGCACGACGTAGAGGTCGCTCTTACCGGCCTCCACGAAGGGGAACAGGCTGGATCCGTCCACCCTCTCCCCTGCTTCCAGTATATTCAGGAGGTGTGCTTTATCGCGGACCACGAAATTGAGCGTTTTCAGCCTTCCGTCCCATCCGCAGTAGTGGAAATCTATGAATTCAATTTGATTTTCAATGCAATAGGCCACAAGCTCGGCCTTTGACTTGATGTTAAGCATAGCGGTTATCAGTTTAAAGTTTGCTAATTTAACTATAAAATGCGTATAATTGCATCTATGAAGCGAATATTTTTCTCGATATCCCTCTTTTTTCTTTCCGTCTGTGCGCTCGCCCAGGAACGGACGCTCCGCATAGACTACATTTTTTCCGGCAGCTCCCGCGAGACCTGCATCGCCGTCGACGAATTGCGAAGCCTGGAGGGATGGGCGGGAAGGCGTCAGCACCTCTCAGAGCTTCCCCTGCGGGGCAACGGTTGCCTGACCATCCGCAGCGCCTCCGACAGCAGCACGCTCTACCGCACATCTTTCAGCACGCTCTTCCAGGAATGGCAGCACACCGAAGAAGCCACCCGCACCAGCCGTAGTTTCGAGAACGTCTTCCTCGTTCCGATGCCCGAAGCTCCCGCTCTTGCCACCATTGAACTCTTTGATTCACACGGAAACACCTCTGCTTCATCCACACACCCCATAGATCCTTCGGACATACTTCTCCGCCCCGCTTCCAGCAGTCCCGCCACCCGCGACATCCACATCGGAGGCCCGATCGAAGACTGCATCGACGTGGCGATTGTGGCCGAAGGCTACACAGCCGCCGAGCTGCCGGTCTTCTACAAGGATGCATCGAACGCTGTCGCTGCAATTTTCAGTCATGAGCCCTTCGGCAGCATGCGTGGGCGCTTCAATTTCAGAGCGGTCGGCCTGGAGTCGAAAGACAGCGGCGTGAGCGAACCGTCCAAAGGCCTCTGGAAAGACACGGCCCTGCATTCCAGTTTCAGCACCTTCTACACCGACCGTTATCTTACCACCTTGAGAATCAAGGACTTGCATAACGCACTGGCAGG
>CACZMF010000017.1 GCA_902782225.1 uncultured Bacteroidia bacterium
CATAAAACCAGGATCAAAGGGGCGCCGGGGTGCAGGTACGCCACTGAAGAAAACACATGATTATGGCTGAAGTCAAAAAGACCAAACACAGTTTCAAGTACTGGCAGTGGAGAGTCATCATCTGCTCGATGATCGGCTATGCGATGTTCTACTTCGTGCGCAAGAACTTCTCTTTTGCCATCCCCCTGCTCCAGAACCAGTATCCGGAAATCACCAAGGCCCAGTTCGGCGCCATAATGTCCGCCGGAGGTATCATCTACGGCATTTCCAAGCTCATCAACGGCGTCATAGGCGACCGCACCAATGCCCGCTGGCACCTGGTGCTCGGCCTGGGTATCTGCGTGGCCGTGAACTTCCTCTTCGGATGGACGGACAAGCTGACCACCATGATCACCGGTGCTGCCGGCGGTCCCGACTTCATCGGCGGCTTCGTGACCATAATGTCTGTGCTCTACATCATCAACCAGATTTTCCAGGGCTGCGGTTTCGCCCCTTGCAACCACTTGATGGTCAGCTGGGTGCCGCCGCACGAGCTGGCCACCAAGATGAGTATATGGAACACGTCCCACAGCGTCGGCGCATTCGTCGCGGCCGTCATCTGCGGCTATCTGACGAGCTGGCAGCTCTGTTTCTGGGTGCCTGCGTGCATCTCGCTCTTCGGCGTGTTCTTCATCATCGTGACCCTGCGCGACACCCCTAAATCAGTGGGCCTGCCCGAACTTCCCAAGGTGGAAGGAGAGCTGGACGAAAGCAAGGGCAAGGATACTAAAGAATGGCGCAAGTTCCTGGTGAAGAGGGTGTTCCTCAATCCCGTGATCTGGATACTCGCCCTGACGGACCTCTTCGTGTATGTGGTGCGTTTCGCCATCCTCGACTGGGGCCCTTCGATGCTCCAGGAGATGGGGCTCAGCCAGGCGCTTTCCGGCTGGACCGTCGCCATCTTCGAAGTGGCGGGCTGCCTGGGAATGATTTTCGCCGGATTCGTGTCCGACAAACTGTTCAAGAGCCGCAGCCAGAGGGTCTGCGCCATCGAGATGGTGCTCGTGGCCCTGTGCCTCGTGGCGCTGCACTATATCCAGGACATGCACAGTCCTGTGCTCTTCCTGATAATGCTTGCCCTTGCCGGCTTCTTCCTCTATGGTCCCCAGGCCCTGCTCGGCGTGGTGGCTTCCAATGAAGTGTCGAAGAAAGCCGCTTCTTCAGCCGTCGGCATCATCGGCTTCATGAGCTACCTCAGCACCCTCATCACCGGTTATCCTCTCGGCAAGTTCGCCGACACCTACGGATGGCATCCCATCTTCATCCTCATGGCGGCAGTGTCCGTGATAGGATTCATCCTGATCGTCACCCTGTGGAACCTCAAGGACCGCTCGCGCAGCGCGGCAGAAGAAGAGTAATATGGTCTGTGATACAGTGATTCTGACAGCTCCCACCGGACTCCATGCGCGTCCGGCGGGAGACCTGGTTAAGCTGGTCAAAGGCTTCACCGGAAGCACGGTGAAACTTTCCGTGCCCGGCCGCAGCGTCAATGCTGCATCCATGCTGTCGCTGCTCTCCCTCGGCATCAAGTGCGGCACCGAGCTGGAAATCAGCGTCGAGGGCGGCGACGAGCAGGCAGTGGTGGCCGCCGTCCGGGATTTCATCGCCTCAATCAAGGAGTGATATGATAGTTTCAGGACCTGCTGCGGTTTGGCGCCGGGCCTCGTCCGGGGAGCAGTCTTGCTCTTTTGATGAGGCGTTCGCCGCTGTGCGGGCCCGTCTGGAGAAACAGGCGGAAGGGAATCCCGTTTTCGCAGCGCATCTTGAAATGCTCGACGATCCGGTGCTGGCCGAAAGCGTGCGCGGCAACGTGCTCGCCGGTATGGATGAACTTTCCGCGCTGGATGCCGCCCGGGACATGATAGTGTCCATGTTCGGGCATATCGACGACGAGTACCTCGCCGCACGGTCGGATGATGTGCGGGACATTTTCGGGCAGATCCGTGATGCCATGACAGGAAACGCCGTATCTTCCGTGTTCAAGGCGGCGAAAGGCAGCATACTCGTGGCCGAAGAGCTTTTCCCCTCCGATATGGGAGACCTGGATTTCAGCAGCCTGTCCGGCATCCTCTGCCACAAAGGCAGCACCACGAGCCACGTGTGCATCATTGCCCACGCCAAGGGCCTGCCCATACAGATGGGGGTCGAGGTGGCCGGCATCCGGGACGGAGACGCGGTGTGCGTCGACGACCCCGTGTTCGGAGGCGTCCCTTTCATTTCGGCAAGGGTACGGACAGCCGGGCGCAAGCTCTATGTCAATGCCGGCAGCGTGGATGAAATCAGGGCCGGAATAGCCGCCGGAGCCGACGGCGTGGGCCTTTTCCGCACCGAATTCCTCTTCCTTGGGCGCGACGCAATGCCTTCACGGGAGGAGCAGCGCGCCTTGTACAGGGAAGCGCTTGCCGCCTGCGAAGGCCGGCCCCTGCTGCTCCGCACCCTCGATGTGGGCGGGGACAAGATGCTGCCGTATATGCCCATGCCGGCCGAGGACAATCCTTTCCTGGGGCTTCGCGGCGTGCGTTTCTGCCTTGCGCATCCGGAGCTTTTCCGGGTGCAGCTAAGCGCCGTGCTTGACGCAGCGAGGGACGTGCGGGAGTCGCATCCGCTGTGGTTCGATGCCGGCACTCCGCTGCGGCTGATGCTGCCGATGGTGTGTTCCGTGGAAGAGATACGCCAGGTCAAGGAGATGCTTTCGGAAATCGATGCAGGGTACGCCTCGCTCGTGCGTGTGGGAATTATGGTGGAGACGCCTGCCGCCGCGCTTGAAGCTGCATCCCTTGCCGCCGAGTCGGCTTTTTTCAGCATAGGCACCAACGACCTGACCCAGTATGTGATGGCGGCGGACCGCGGCAATCCGGCTGTCGCCGGGCAGTACGACCCTTATGCTCCCGCGGTCCTTAAAGCAATCGCTCTGGCGGTGGAAGCCGCGCACGCATACGGTATTCCAGCCGGCATCTGCGGAGAGCTCGCATCCGATCCCAAAGCCACCGATATTTTGCTGTCCATGGGGCTCGATTCCCTGAGTTTATCCCGTCTGTAGGGCTTTATTTGCGAAAAAACATTATCTTTGCGCATCCAAAACTGACTTGTGAAGAGCAATGAGAGTATTGTTTGTGTGCAATAACGCGTTCAACCCGGGCAACGGCCTGAGTGTTTCGGCGCGTAATACTATAAGGCATTTACGTGAACGCGGGATTGACGCCCGCCTGATGGCCGTGGCCAATCCCAACCCCGATGGCCCGCAGCCGGATTTCCCCCTGAAGCATTTCAAATTTCCCGTTTTCGAGCCTGTGATCAGGAAAAACGGATTCTGTTATGCCAAAATCGACCGTGACAGGATTGATGAAGCCATAAGATGGGCCGATGTGGTCCACTTCGAAGAAGCTTTTCCCCTCGAAGATGTGGCGATGCGTATGGCTAAGAAGCTTGGGAAAGCCTGCGTGGGCACATTCCATCTGTTTCCGCACAATGTCACCGCCAATCTCGGTTTCCGCAAGAATTCTTCCCTGAACGGGCTTCTGATGAAGTACTGGAACGCTGTCGTGTTCAACAAGTGTTCGGATATTCAGTGTCCCACGCAGGTTGCGAAAGACTACCTTGCAGGAAGCGGATGCACGGCGCGCCTGCATGTGATTTCCAATGGAGTTGAGATCCCGGATGTACCGGCTGCGCATATCCCTCCGGCAGATGACAGTATCCTGGATGTCCTTTGCGTCGGAAGACTGTCCAACGAAAAGTCCCAGGGCACTCTTCTCGAGGCAATGCGTTATACCAAATATGCAGACCGCATCCGTATCACCTTCGCCGGCAACGGCCCCAAGGAAGCAAAATACAAGCGGCTGGCCCAGCGGCTGTTCGATGAAGGCGTCCTGAGCATTCTGCCCATTTTCGAATTTTATCCCCAGGACGAGCTCCGGGAGATTGCACGCCGGGCATATCTTTATGTCCACTGCGCGTGGGTGGAGATGGAAGGCCTTTCCTGTGCCGAGGCCGTGCAGGAGGGCGCCGTGCCCGTGATAGGGCAGGGAGCCCTCATAGGCACTCCCCAGTTCGCACTTGTGCCCGAGAGCCTGTATCCCGTGGGCGACAGCAAGGCCCTTGCCGAGCGCATCGACTGGTGGATTGAGCATAGGGACGAGCACGACAGGATGAGCGTGGAGTACGCGCAGTCGATGAAACGTTTCGACGTCGAAGAGTCCATCGACAAGCTTATAGCCATGTACGAATCGGCCCTCGGGGCGTAATCAGTATGAGTTTCCGGCAATTAGTATTGCTTCTTGTCCCGGTGTCGCTGGTTTTCGGCTCCTGCGCTTCTTCCAGATATGCGCGGGGCCTGGATTCGGAAGACATCGAGACTCTGCCGGTGTGCGACGGCACGATCAAGGCCGTGCCCTACAAGAGCTCCGACGTGGGCCTGAGCGAGCGGCGCATGGTGGTGTATCTTCCCCGGTCTTATTACAAGGAGCCGGAAAGGCGCTACCCTGTGATGTATCTGCTCCACGGGGCCCGGGGCAATGAGTACACCTGGATAGAGAGGGGAGATGCGCTCCGCACCCTTGACTCGCTGGTGCGTGCCGGAGGTGCCGGGGAGTTCATCCTCGTGATGCCGAACATGAACCGCTACTACGGCGACGGGGAATACAGGAACGGCCACGCGGTCAATGCCGTGCGTGCTTTCTGGACCGTGGACGGGGAAGTGGAGTCGAATTTCATGACCGATGTCGTGGCGGCCGTGGACGGCACTTTCCGGACCGTCGCTTCGAAGAAGGGCCGGGCCATAGCGGGAATGTCTTCCGGAGGGCTACAGACCCTGTATCTGGCCGCCAACAATCCGGACAGCTTCGATTACGTGGGGCTTTTCTCGGCCTACACGCAGGATACCATATGGGGTTCGCAGCATCCGGAATTCTACGGAAATCTCGCCCGCAAGCTGAAAAAGCAGTTCGCCGACCCTCCTGCCTATTACGGCCTGATGATCGGCGACACCGATTTCTTCTATCCCAATAACCTGCTGTTCGACAGGGAAATGAGGAACAGGGGCTACGACCACGAACTGCTCGTCCGCCCCGGCGGCCACGAATGGTACAACTGGAGAGCCTTCCTCATCCACTTCTACCAGCAACTGTTCAAATAACCCGTTATAAAAGAGTCACTTTGGCATAGGCTTCGGAGATTTCGCTGACTAGCGGGTCGCCGGCGGGGATGCCCGTGTATTTGACGATCGCGGCTTCGAGGCCTTCTTCCTTGATGGCGGCGAGCATCTCGACGCTCTGGGGATCCTGGGGATTGTCGAAGCGCAGGGCGGCTCCGATGGCGAGAAGGAGCTTGTCGTAGGGGAGTCCGAAGCTCTTCGCAGTCATCATAGGGAGGATGAGGCGGTCGTTCGGGGCGAGCTTGCGAAGCGGCTCGCGGCCCACGCGGTCGCATTCATCGCGGAGATACGGATTGCTGAAGCGCCTCAGGATCTTCTCGATGTAGGCCAGATGCGCCTCGCGGTCGAAACCGAACTTGCGCACGAGGCCCTCGCCGCTCTGGCGCATGGCGCCCTTCACCACTTCGAAAATGGCCTCGTCTGCGACGCATTCGCCTATGGTGGCTATGCCCTTGAGCTTGCCAAGATAGGCGGCAGTGGCGTGTCCGGTGTTGAGGGTGAAGAGTTTGCGCTCCACGTAGGCAAGAAGGTTGTCCACGGGAGTCATGCCTTGGATCTCAGGCACCGGGCCGACGAAGCTGGAGCGCTCCACGTCCCACTCGAAATACTCTTCCACGGCCACGTCCAGGGGCACTTCGCAGCGCACGGGCGGCACGATGCGGTCCACTGCGGCGTCGGGGAAACCGACGTGCTCATCGGCCCAGAGTGCAACCGACTGAGGCAGCTGCGCATAGACCAGCTCCTTCAGCTGGGAAGTGGCCCGAAGGCCGTTTTCACAGGCTATGACGTTCAGTGGAGCGGCGATTCCGGCTTCCTTGCGGGCTATGATGCCCTTGGCTACCGTCGGAGCCACGAACTTGAGGATACGCAGGCCGACTGCGGTCGTGATGATGTCGGCATCAGCAATCTCGCGCACAGCGTCTTCGCTGCCGGAATTGACGGCGCGCACACCCTTCACGGGGATGTCGTAGCTGTTGTGGTCGCTGACGTGGACCACATACTCCCTGCGGGAGTTGATCTGGGAGAGAAGCTCCTCGACGACGTCTGCAAAGACCAGTTCATAACCTGCCTGCGAGAGCACGGCACCGATAAAACCGCGGCCAATATTGCCCGCACCGAATTGAATTGCTTTCATATAGCTTAAATTGTCAAAAAGTTGCCTTATATGTCCTGCAAAATTAGTAAAAATATCTTATCTTTACGATTCATATGAAAGAGAAGATTCAGAAATTCGGGCGCTCCCTGAGCGCTATGGTGATGCCGAATATCGGCGCTTTCATAGCCTGGGGCCTTATCACGGCCATTTTCATCCCCGGCGGGTGGTGGCCCAACGAGAACGTGGCCAGGATGGTGGCCCCGATGCTGAAGTATATGCTCCCCATGCTGATCGCCTTCACCGCCGGAAAGAACGTAGGCGGCTACAGGGGCGGCGTCGCGGGAGCGGTGGCTGCGATGGGCGTGATTATCGGCACGGACACTCCCATGTTCCTCGGTGCCATGATCATGGGTCCCATTGCCGGCTGGTGCGTGAGGAAGTTCGACAAGCTGGTCGAGGGCAAGATAGGCGCCGGCTTCGAGATGCTTGTGGACAATTTCTCCCTTGGCATCATCGCCATGCTGCTTGCGATAGCGGGCTATCTCGTCATAGGGCATGCCGTCTCATGGGTCACCAACGGCCTTTCCGCCGGCGTGAACTGGATGCTAGCGCACAAGATGAACCCGCTGCTGGCATTGCTGGTGGATCCCGCGAAGGTGCTCTTCCTCAACAATGCCGTCAACCACGGCATAATGACGCCCCTCGGCATACAGCAGGCTGCGGAGATGGGGCAGTCGATGCTCTTCCTGGTGGATCCGAATCCCGGTCCCGGCCTCGGTATCCTGCTGGCCTGCTGGGCTTTCGGCAAGGGCAACACCAAGCAGTCGGCTCCCGGCGCGGTGGTGATACAGCTGCTGGGCGGCATCCACGAAATCTACTTTCCCTATGTGCTCGCGCGCCCCATACTGCTGCTCGCGGTCATTGCAGGTAACGTGTGCGCGCTCAGTTTCTTCACCCTCGTGGACTTCGGACTCGTGGCCCCTGCGTCCCCTGGATCGCTCATATCCATCATCCTGATGTCGCCGAAGGGCAAGACGCTGCTGGGCATATTAGGCGTGCTGATTGCGACAGTGGTGTCGTTCCTGCTTGCCTGGCCTATGGTCAAGTCGCGCCCGGACTTCCAGGGGGAGAGCGAGAATGAGCCGGTGCCCTCGCCCGCATCGTCCGGTGTCGCGGCCGGCATTGCTGCCGCAGCCGGCGCCATTCCCAAGATAGTCTTTGCCTGCGACGCGGGCATGGGATCCAGCGCCCTTGGCGCCACCCGTTTCAAGGCCCGCCTGATGAAGGCCGGGCTTCCGGGCATCAAGTGCACGAACTGCGCCGTGGGTGAAATCCCTGCCGACGCCTCGCTGGTGGTGTGCCAGAAGGAGCTTGAGAGCCGCGCGCGCCTCTCCGGAAAAGAGGTGCTCGGCATCACCAACTTCCTGTCCGACCCCGCCCTGGATGCGCTTCTGGAGGCCTGCAAGGCCGGGACTATGCCTTCCGTGCCGGAAGAGGCTGCGGATGCCCCGGTTGCAGCCGCCCCGGAGCTGCTTCGCCCCGAGAACATTCTCACCGGGCTGGCTCCGGAAAGCAAGGAGGCTGCGATCCGTCGCGCCGGCGTGCTGCTGCAGGTGTCGGGCTGCGTGGATGCCGGCTACATAGACGCCATGCTGGACAGGGAAAAGGTGGCCTCCACCTACATGGGCGAGGGGCTCGCGATTCCCCACGGGACGGCTGAAGGCAAGGCCAGCGTGCGCCGCTCCGGAATAGTGGTGCTCCAGTATCCGGAGGGAGTGGATTTTGACGGGGAGAAGGCGCGCCTGCTGGTCGGAATAGCCGGCGTGGGCGACGAACACCTTTCGCTCCTTGCCAAGGTGGCCGGGGCCCTGGAAGACCCCGGGGTGCTTGAGCGGCTTTGCTCGACCTCTGATCCATCAGAGATTTACAACACGTTGAAATAAGAATAAAGATGCAAAAACACTTCACCCTTCCTTATGACGGCGGCCTTATAGAAAAGGATCTTCCCGCCGGGATTTTGCACAGCTATGAGAAGATTTGGACCAAGGTCTATCCCGAGTCCCGTCCTGCATCCTATGCCATTGCCGACCAGATAGTTGCGGCCATCAATGCGCACACCGGAGGACTGTTCCGCCTCGGTCTCACCACCGGCACCACGCCCACGTCCCTCTACAATGAACTTGCCCGGCGCCATCAGGCCGGCGAAGTGTCTTTCCGGAACGTGGAGGTGGTCTCGATCGACGAGTACTACCCATCATCCAAGGATGAACTCCAGAGCCGCAACCACAGGCTCCACGAGGCCCTTCTCGACAGGGTGGATATCTGCAAGGAGAACATCCATATTCCCGACGGCACCGTGCCGCAGGAGGCGCTCACCGACTATTGCATCCAGTTCGATGCCATTGCCCGCGAGCTCGATTTCCTGGTCATAGGCGTGGGTGAGCAGGGGCAGGTGGGATTCAACGAGGCCGGCTCCAACGACAAGACCCGCACCCGCACGGTACGCCTGTCATACGCATCCCGGAAGCGTCAGTCGGCCAATTTCAACCACGATCTGGCCGCTACCCCAGATAAAGCCATCACGCTGGGTATCAGCACCATGCTTTCAGCCAAGCGCATCATCCTGATGGCCTGGGGCGAAGGCAAGGCTGAGGCTGTCAAGGCCATAGCGGAAGGGGATATCGATCCCGCCTGCCCGGCCTCGTTCCTGCAGCGCCACGACCATATTTCCTTCTATGTGGACGAGTCCGCAGCCAGCTTGCTCACACGCTCCGTGGCCCCCTGGCTTGTCGGCCCCTGCGACTGGACTCCCAAGTTCATCCGCAAGGCGGTGGTATGGCTCTGCCAGACTGTCGGAAAGCCCATACTCAAGCTCACTGAAAAGGACTACCTGGACAACAACCTGAGCGAGCTGCTCGAAAAGGTGGGCTCGTTCAACAAGATCAATATCGACGTTTTCAACGACCTCCAGCACACCATCAGCGGCTGGCCGGGCGGCAAACCCGGCGCCGACGACAACACGCGTCCAGTCAGTGCCGCGCCGTATCCCAAGACGGTCCTCATTTTCTCCCCGCATCCCGATGATGATGTGATTTCGATGGGCGGCACCTTCATCCGCCTGGTCAGCCAGGGCCATAACGTGCACGTGGCGTACCAGACCTCCGGCAACGTGGCCGTGGCAGATGATTTCGTGCTCCAGCAGCTGGATGCCGCACACGAGCTCGGCTTTGCAGACAAGTTCCAGGAAATCAAAGAGATAATCGACAACAAGGTGCCGGGCGAGCCCGAGCCGCGCAAACTGCTTGATATCAAGGGTGCCATACGCCGCAGCGAGGCCCGCGGAGCAGTGCGCTCCTTCGGCCTGGACGAGAACGCCAACGTCCATTTCCTCAACCTGCCCTTCTATGAGTCCGGTGGCATCAAGAAGATGCCCCGCACGCAGGCTGACGTGGACATCATAAAGAACCTGATTTGCTCTCTGAAGCCCCATATGATTTTCATGGCCGGCGACCTTGCCGACCCGCACGGCACCCACAGGGTCTGCACGGAAGCGGCCCTGACGGCCCTCGAGCAGCTCAAGGCCGAAGACCACCCCTGGCTCGCCGACACGCACGTATGGCTCTACAGGGGCGCCTGGATGGAATGGGAGCTCGGCCGCGTGGATATGGCCGTGCCGCTTTCTCCGGGGGAGGTCATCAAGAAGCGCCACGCCATTTTCCGCCATATCTCCCAGAAGGACATCGTGCCCTTCCCGGGCGAAGATTCACGCGAATTCTGGCAGAGGGCCGAAGACAGGACGCAGAACACCGCCCGTCTCTACGACCAGCTCGGCATGGCCGAATATCAGGCAATCGAAGTTTTCTTGAAATTATTCTAACATTTTATATTTATGCAAGTTATCATTCGCAACACCATGGTTGAGGCCTCCGTGTGGGCCGCCCGTTACATCGCAGACAAGATCAACGCCAAGGCCGCCGTGTCCGACAAGCCTTTTGTCATCGGCCTCTGCACCGGTTCCACTCCCATCGAGACCTATGCCGAACTCATACGCCTGGTCAAGGCAGGCAAAGTGTCCTTCAAGAACGTGATTTCCTTCAATATGGATGAGTATGTCGGCCTTCCCGTCGAGCATCCCGAGAGCTACCACAGCTTCATGCACAAGTATCTCTTCGACCATATCGACGAGCCTGCCGCCAACATCCATATCCTCGACGGAAACGCCCCCGATCTTGCGGCCGAGTGCGCTGCTTATGAGAAAGCCATCGAGGCGGCCGGCGGATTCGACCTCTTCCTCGGCGGCGTCGGTGAAGACGGCCACATCGCATTCAACGAGCCCTTCTCTTCCCTCCAGTCCCGCACCCGCGTGATCACTCTGACCCGCGAGACCCGCGAAGTCAATTCCCGTTTCTTCGACGGAGACTTGGAGAAAGTCCCCGCCCAGGCGCTTTCCGTCGGTGTCGCGACCGTCATGGGAGCGAAGGAAGTGGTGGTGCTGGCATTCGGATCCAAGAAGGCCCGCGCCATCAAGGACGCGGTCGAAGGCCCCATCTCGCACTATTGCACCCTCAGCGCCCTCCAGAACCATCCCGCCGGCATCATAGCTTGCGACGAGCCTGCCGTGGGCGAACTCAAGGTCAACAGCTACAGGTACTTCAAGGCCACGGAATAAGCCATGGCCCGGACTCTGTCGACGAAGGCCACGCTATGGTGCCTCTGCGCGGCGTCGGCCGTGCTGCTCAGCATCCCCTGGCTCGTGCCGCACACGGGGCTGCTTTCGCTGGTGGCGCTGGTGCCCCTGCTCCTTGCCGAATACATAGCGCAGGGAGCGGGTGTGAAGCGCTTCTGGATATGGCACTACAGCACTTTCGTGGTCTGGAACGCCCTGACTACGTTCTGGGTGTGCAATGCCACGGTGGGAGGCGGCATTTTCGCCGTCCTGGCCAATTCGTTGCAGATGTCGCTCGTTTTCGGACTGTTCCGTCTTTCGCGCAAGCGTCTCGGGGGAGTGGTGCCCTATGTGTTCCTCGCCGTGGCCTGGATCGCATGGGAGCGCTGGTATCTGACGAGCGCCGAGATATCCTGGCCCTGGCTTGTGCTGGGCAACGCTTTTGCCACCAGCGTAGGGGACATACAGTGGTACAGCGTCACCGGCACCCTCGGAGGCTCCCTGTGGATATGGTGCGCCAACCTCGGAATCTTCGGGCTGCTGACCTCCCTTGGAAGCGGCTGCTGGCAGAGCTGGAACGGCAAGGCAAGGGCCGCCGCCCTTTCCGCCCTCGGCCTCGTCCTGCTGGGGCCGCTGCTGTGTTCCGGAATAATGTATCATACATATGAGGAACGCTCCGAACGCACGGTGGAGGTGGTCATAGGCCAGCCCAACCTCGATCCCTACAAGAAATTCGAATCGATGAGCCAGGCGCAGCAGACCGACGTGCTCCTGCGCCTGCTTGCCGATTCCCTCAAAACCGCCCCGGCTGACTTGCTGCTGGCTCCCGAGACCTTCACTTTCGACGTGATTCTCAATGATATACCGTCATCTCCGACCTGGCAGCGTTTCCATTCCTTCCTGCAGGACTATCCGGGCACGGACCTGCTTTTCGGCGCCGCCACCAACGAAATTTTCTTCACCTCATCGCCTCCCGGGCTGCTCAGCTATCCTTACGGCCAGGGCTGGAGGGTGCCGCACAACAGCGCCCTTATGCTGTCTTCGGACGGCCGCACGGAGGTCTTCCACAAGAGCAAGCTTGTGGTCGGCACGGAGCTTACGCCCTACCCCAAGGTATTCGTGCCGCTGGACAACTGGCTGGCCGGAAAGTTCAACGGCGGGCGTCCAATGATGGCCCGCGACAGCGGCCAGGACGAGATTTCGCTTCTCCATCTCTCGGACGGCACGCCGCTGGGCTGCGCCGTGTGTTATGAATCCGTCTATGGGGAGTACTGCTCGGGCTATGCTTCGCGGGGCGCCGGCTTCCTTGCCGTGATCACGAACGATTCCTGGTGGGGCAATACTCCCGGCTACAGGCAGCATCTTAGCTACAGTTCTCTCAGGGCAATCGAGCTACGGCGCGACATCGCCCGCTGCGGCAACAGCGGCATCAGCTGTTTCATAGACCAGCGGGGGCGCATCCTGCAACAGGGGCCCTGGTGGAAGGAAGCGACGCTGCGCGGCACGGTGAACGTGAACACCCGCCAGAGTTTCTTTACGCGCCACGGAGATATTGCCGGCAGGGTCTGCACCCTGGTTTTCCTCCTGCTTTTGGCTCTCCTCACGGTCAGGTGCTTGCTTCCGAAGAAATAGTTTTGTATCTTTGTGGGCTATGCTTACAGAGCTCCTGAAAGCCATATTGATCGGCATCCTTGCATCAGCCCCCGTGGGGCCGGTGTCGGTGCTCGTTATGCAGAAGTCTTTCTGCCACGGGCGTATGGCCGGTCTTGCAGCCGGAGCGGGCTCTGCCATCGTGGACACTTTCTTTGCAGTGGCCAGTCTCTTCGCCTTCATGGTGGTCAGCGATTTCTTCTCCAGGCACGAACTGTGGATTTTCATCGGCGGAGGCATCCTGGTGGCGGTGCTAGGCTTCTTTATGCTCCGCCGCAAGCCACTGGAGACCAAGATAATGGTGGCTGAGACGAGCAAAAGCAAGGCGGTGCAGTATGCTCTCCAGGCCGCAGGTTGCTGCCTGGCGAACCCTGGCGCCATAGCTTATATGTTCGCCCTGGTGACCCTTTTCCGGCTGGATGTCGGCAATTCCGTGAGTCCTGTGTGGCTCATCGCGCTCTGCGTGTTCATCGGGGCCCTGGCATGGTGGTTTTCCCTGGCCTTTGCCGCCGACAAACTCCGCGAACGCTTCAATATTGAAACCATCAACCGCGTGAACAAGATTGCGGGCTACGCCGTCATCGGCTTCGGTCTCGTGCTCGTGGTGCGCGGAATCATACTGCTCTGATTATGGCAAAGAAGACTAATTCAATCCTTGGCAACTGGATTGTCAGGAATATTCTGCTCGGTGTGCTATTCGTGGCCGTCGTGGTGGGAGTCGCAAGCATTTTCCTTTCCATCCGCACCAGGCACGGCAAGGAAGTGACCGTGCCCGACATGACCAGCCAGACCGTGCGTGACGCTGCCGCCACCGCATCCGCCGCCGGCCTGCGCGTGCAGGTCATCGACTCGGTCTATATGAAGAGGATGTCGCGCGGGGCCGTGGTGAGCCAGATTCCCAAGGCCGGCTCCAAGGTGAAGCCCGGACGCAAGATTTCCCTGACTATAAATTCAATAGTGCCCAAGAAGGTCTCTATGCCCAACCTTGTGCACGTGTCGCTCCGCCAGGCCAGGGCGGAACTCTCCTCCAAGGGGCTTGTGCTCGGCAAGCTTAACTATGTCAGCGACATAGCTACGAACAACGTGCTTCGCCAGCTCTACAGGGGGAATGACGTGGAGCCCGGCAGGCAGCTCTACACCGGCTCCGTGATCGACCTGGTGCTCGGCCTCAATGGCTCCGACGCCATGACCTACGTGCCCAATCTCCATGGCTTCAAGTATCTTCGCGCCGTGGATGCCCTGCACGACAACTCCTTGAATGTCAGCGGCCTGTTCTTCGACAAGACGGTCCGCAGCTATACTGATTCCCTGAACGCCGTGGTCTATTCCCAGCGTCCCTCCGCGACCGGTTATCCGACAGTCATGGGCACGGGAGTGACCCTCTACCTCTCCCTCGATGCAGAACGGACCTCTGACTGATCCCGATTTCCTCCTGGACGAAGAGCAGGAGATGTTCGAGCACTTCCGCATGGAAGTCGATCCCGGGCAGGACCCCTTGCGCATAGACAAGTATATGGCGGCGCACATGGAGAAGACCTCGCGCCACCGGGTGCAGTGTGCCATCAAGGAGGGGTTCGTGCAGGTGGGGGAGAAGACCGTGAAAGCCAACTACATAGTCCGGCCCGGAGACGTGATACGCTTCGTGATGCCCTACCGTCGCCGCGGAGTGGAGATACTGCCCCAGGACATCCCGCTCGATATCGTCTATGAAGATGAAGACGTGCTGGTGCTCAACAAACCGGCCGGAATGGTGGTGCACCCCGGCCACGGCCACTATGAGTCCACCCTCGTCAACGCCCTTGCCTTCCATCTCGGCATATCCCAGGGCCCTGACGCAGAGGACGAAAGGATGGGCATACTCGTGCACCGCATCGACAAGGACACCAGCGGCCTGCTCGCAGTTGCCAAAAATGACGAATCCCAGCTCAACCTTGCCCGCCAGTTCTTCGACCACACGATAGAGCGCCGCTATGTGGCCATAGTCTGGGGCGATATGCCCTCGGACGAGGGCACGGTGGACGCCGCGCTGATGCGGGATCCTTCAGACCGCCTTCGTTTCACCACCACCGACGATCCGGAGCAGGGGAAGAGGGCCGTCACGCACTGGCGCGTGCTCGAGCGCCTTGGCTTCGTGACCCTTGTCGAATGCAGGCTGGAGACCGGGCGTACGCACCAGATACGCGTGCATATGAGCAGCATAGGGCATCCGATTTTCTGCGACGAACGTTACGGCGGCACCGAGATCCGCAAGGGCACCATCTATTCAAAGTACAAGCAGTTCATCCACAACTGCTTCGAGCTTTGCCCGCGCCAGGCCCTGCACGCCAAAACCCTGGGCTTCGTGCATCCCCGCACCCGCAAGTTCCTGAAGTTCGATTCGGCCCTTCCCGCCGACATGACCGCCCTTCTGGACAAGTGGCGCCGCTACGCCTCCAATATGCCGGAAGAATAAAAAAAGAAGTTGCTACTCGAGCAACTTCCCTTTTTCATCGTAGAATTCGTACTGCAGGATGCTGTGTTCCGTCATTTCGACGACCTTCAGCTTACATTTGTGCTTGCGTTTCCATCTCGATACGAATGAATTCCAGCCCCGGGTGATGTAGGCCCCGAGTATCGGGCTGACTTTCAGCGTGAATTGTCTGCACCCCGTGCTTTCGATGAGGTCTGCGAGCTTGCGTTCGATCTGCTCGTCGATGACCACCGTGGAAGCGATTTTGCCGGTGCCGTGGCAGAGCGGGCATTTTTCCGTGGTGTTGATTTCAGTGACCGGGCGGATGCGCTGGCGGGTGATCTGCATCAGGCCGAACTTGGTCAGGGGCAGCACGTTGTGCTTGGCCCTGTCGCTTGCCATAAGCTCGCACATGTACTTGTAGAGCTCGTTGCGGTGCTCGACGGTGTCCATGTCGATGAAGTCGACGATGACGATGCCGCCCATGTCCCGCAGGCGAAGCTGGCGCGCGATCTCTTCGGCCGCCAGTTTGTTCACCTCGAAGGTGTTCTCCTCCTGGTCGTTGGTCTTGGCGCGGATGCCGCTGTTGACGTCGATGACGCCGAGGGCCTCGGTGGTCTCGATGACCAGGTACGCGCCCTGTTTCATAGGCACCACTTTCCCGAATGAACTCTTGATCTGGCGGGTGACCTCGAAATGGTCGAAGATCGACTCCTTGCCGTCGTAGAGTTTTACTATCCTCTCCTGCTCGGGAGAGATGAGGGAGATGTAGCGGCGAATCTCCTCGTAGATTTTCTCATCGTTGACGTAGATGTTGGAAAAACTGTCATTGAGGAGGTCGCGCAGGATAGTGGTGGTCTTGGAATACTCCGTGAAGAGCAGCCCCATGCCTTTGTTTTTCGAGATTCTCTTCCAGGCGCTTTCCCATTTTTCGATCAGGGAGCGGAGTTCCGCCACCAGCACTGCGGCTGAGCTGCCTTCTGCGGCCGTGCGGATAATGGCTCCGTAGTTTTTGGGAAGGATGTTGCCTACGAGGGTCTCGAGTCTTCTCTTTTCCTCTTTCGAGGCGATTTTTTGGGAAACGCTCACTTTCTCTGCGAAAGGGAGCAGCACAATGTTGCGTCCTGCCAGCGAAATCTCAGCGGTCAGCCTGGACCCCTTTGTGGAAATCGGTTCCTTGACAATCTGTCCGATAATCATTTGTCCCGGCTTGAGGTAGTCTTCGATGCGTCCCTCCTTTGAAAGGGGAGCTCCCACTTTGATGCTCGAAAAGAGCTCCCCCATATTGCGGTTGGGGTTGCTCTCCTTGACAAAGCGGTCGAAGGCGTCGAAGTGCAGGCCGAGGTCCAGATAATGGACGAATGCCTCTTTGGTGTCGCCGATGTCCACGAAAGCAGCGTTCAGGGCGGGAAGTATCTTCTTGACTTTGCCAAGGTATACGTCCCCCACTGAAAAACTGTGGCCCTGGCTCGATTCTCTGTTAAGCTCGATGAGGCGGTGGTTTTCAAGCAACGCAATACGCACCTCTGCCGAGCCCACATCGACCACAAGGTCTTTTTCTTGGCGTTCGGACTCCATTGGGGATTAAATAAAAACAAAAGACCCGGCCGGATCTCCCGCCGGGCCTAGAGCGACTATTTCTTCTTGTGCCTGTTCAGACGCAAGCGCTTCTTGCGCTTGTGCGTCGCCATCTTGTGTCTTTTATGCTTCTTTCCGTTAGGCATATGTTGTTAATATTGAATTATTTCTGCAGCTCTGCCACAAAAGCCTTGCTGGGCTTGAATGCAGGGATGTCATGTGCAGGGATGGTGATGGTGGTCTTCTTTGTGATGTTGCGGGCGGCCTTCTGTGCACGGTGCTTGATGATGAAACTGCCGAATCCACGGAGATACACGGCTTCACCCTTGACGATGGAACCCTTGATAGACTCCATAGCTGCTTCAAAAACTGTCTGTACTGTTACTTTTTCAATGCCGGTTGCCTTTGCAACTTCACTTACGATTTCTGCCTTTGTCATAATTTATAAATGTTTTGGTTGGTCAATTGTCCTTAAATATATTCAAAATCAATTGGGAACGCAAAAATAGAGTTAAATTTCCAACAATCAAAATATTTTGGCGCTTTTCTTTGGCACGGAGATTGACTTATACATTGTCCAACGTTATTTTTGTCGTTTTACTGACATTTTGGCACAAAAATTTATGAAACAAGATATTAACATCATCCCTGTTGTCCAGGGAGAACAGGCTTTCAAGATCAACGAGTCTGAACTGCCGGATGTGCTGCCCGTGCTCGCGCTCCGCAACGCGGCGCTCTTCCCGGGCACCGTATATCCCATTACCATAGGCAGGGAAAAATCCATACGCCTGATCCAGGACGCCGAGGAAAACGGTTTCTATATCGGGGCCGTGCCCCAGAAGGACGTGACCGTGGAGAATCCCGGTGCTGAAGACCTCTACCGCTACGGTACCGTCTGCCGCATTCTCAAGACCCTCGAGATGCCGGACGGCACACTGACTGCCATCCTCCAGGCGTTCAAGCGCATCGAGCTGGATGCCGTGGTCAGTTTCGACCCCTACATCACCGCGCGCGTGCTCTATCTCAACGACAGGGTCTATGACTCCGGCAGCACCGACATCAAGGCGGTCTCGGAAGCGCTCAAGGATAAAGCGATGCAGGTGCTGCGGGCTTCCAACCTCGGCTCCAGGGAGTCGATAGGAGCCCTCAAGGCGATAGACAATTTCGAGTTCCTCGTCAATTTCATTGCCACCACCGTCGAGGTCGAAAATTTCAAGGAGAAGATGGAGCTTCTCCAGTACGACGACGTGAAGATGCGCGCCATGAAGCTCCTCACGATCCTGGACGTTCAGATCCAGCTGATCAAGCTTAAGCAGGACATCAACCAGAAGGTCAAGAGCGAAATCGACCAGCAGCAACGGGAGTACTACCTCAACAGCCAGCTCCGCACCATCCAGGAAGAGCTCGGCATGGATGAGAAGGAAGACTTCGACAAGTTCCGCGAGCGCGCCGCTTCGAAGAAGTGGCCCGAAGAGATTGCCAAGGCATTCGAGAAGGAACTGGCAAAACTCGAGAAATACAATCCCAATTCCCCCGACTACAGCGTCCAGTACAACTACCTGGAGTTTATGCTGCAGCTGCCCTGGGGCGAGATGAGCGTGGACAACCTCGATCTCAAGCATGCCCAGGAGGTCCTGGATGCAGACCACTACGGACTCGACACGGTCAAGGACCGTATCATCGAGTACCTGGCGGTGCTTAAGCTCAAGGGGAACATGAAGTCGCCGATCCTCTGCCTCTACGGGCCTCCCGGAGTGGGAAAGACCTCCCTCGGCAAGTCGATAGCCCGTTCCCTGGGGCGCAAATACGTGCGCATATCGCTGGGCGGCATGCACGACGAGGCTGAAATCCGCGGCCACCGCAAGACCTATGTCGGAGCCCTGCCGGGACGTATCCTCAACGGCATCGCCCGCGCCGGCACCTCCAATCCAGTCATAGTGCTCGATGAGATCGACAAACTCGGTTCCGACTTCAAGGGCGACCCTTCGTCCGCCCTTCTGGAAGCCCTCGACCCCGAGCAGAACTCCACCTTCCACGACAACTACCTGGACCTGGACTACGACCTCAGCAACGTGATGTTCATCACCACGGCCAACAGCCTGTCGCCGGTCCAGCCCGCCCTTCTCGACCGTATGGAACTCATCAACGTGTCCGGCTACCTTGCCGAAGAGAAGGCTGAAATCGCAAGGCAGTTCCTTCTGCCCAAGCAGCTCAAGGAGCACGGCATCGATTCCAAGGCCCTGAAAATCAGTGCGGCCGGCATAAATGCCATCATCGACCAGTACACGCATGAAAGCGGTGTCCGCGGGCTCGAGAAGCAGATAGCCAAGATTGCCCGCGTGACTGCGAAGAAGATAGCCCTCGGGCAGGAGTATCCTTCCACCATAAAGCCCGAACATCTGAAGGAATACCTCGGCCTGCCGACCAATTTCCACGACCTGCAGAAGGGTAACGAAGCCCCCGGCGTGGTCACCGGCCTGGCCTGGACCCAGATGGGCGGCGAGATCCTCTTCGTGGAAAGTTCCGTCAGCAACGGCAAGGGAGTCATGACCATGACCGGCAACCTGGGAGACGTGATGAAGGAATCCGCCACCATTGCCTACCAGTACATCAAGGCTCATCCCGAGATGGCCAGGACCGATTCCAAGACCTTCTCCGAGAAGGATATACACGTTCATGTGCCGGAGGGCGCAACCCCTAAGGACGGCCCGTCCGCAGGTATCACGATGGTCACTTCAATGGTGTCCGCCCTGCGCGGCGAAGCTATAAAGAAAGGCATCGCGATGACCGGTGAGATGACCCTTCGCGGCCGTGTCCTGCCCGTGGGCGGCATAAAAGAAAAGATACTCGCCGCCAAGAGGGCGGGAGTATCCACAATAGTCATTTCCGAGGAAAACCGCAAGGACGTGGAAGACATCAAGGAAATCTACGTCAAGGGCCTGACATTCCACTATGTCAAGACCATTGCGGATGTGATCGACTTCGTCTTTCCGAGCGCTTAAAAAAGCGTAGGATGATTCTCCTCCAGGCCGCGAAGGACGCGTTCCATAACGGCCTGGCGGATGAGGGCGGAGCGGGAGCCCACCTTGAAGCGGCGGCAATACTCCTGGATTGCGGCAAGTTCCTTGTCGTTGAAGAAAACGGACTTGCGATGGCTGCGGCGAAGGGCTTCGCGCTGCTTGTAGAAATAGGCGGGGTCGACGCCTGCGGGTTTACTGCTTTTCTTTCTTGCCATAGTAATCGCAAATATAGTGAATTATTTCTGCAAGTGATTCAACTTCAAGGCGTCTGCCCAAAATTTCTCCGTCGGTATCGGTGAAATACAGGCGCGGAGTGGACATCACCCCATAGAGGCGGAGGTAGTCGCTTGCCACTTCCGGATCCCAGGCATGGACGATTCCGACCTTCTTGTTCCGCACCTTGAAGGAATTCCGGAACTTTCTCCAGGCCTTTTTGTCGTGGCCGCAATACACGGCGTAGAACCTTGTCGGGAAGGTGATTTTCTCGAGCACTCCGGGCAGCACCTGAGCCGTGAGCTGGCATTTGCCGCAACTCGTGTCAAAGAAAAACAGGATGGAATGGCTGCCTTGCTCCGGCACCTTGATTTTTCTCCCGCACGGGGTCTGCAGCGTCACTTCCGGGGCTTTCATTCCCAGCAGCGTGGAACGGTTGAAGCTGGCGAAAATATCTGCGTCGAAGCGGTCGAACTGGCTGCGCATGGCTATGGTGCCGGGCTTGAACCAGTTGTCGTAGATGTGGATGGCCACGGCCTCGTCGCCCATAAGTTCGGAGTCCTTGTAGTGGTCGTAGAGCCAGAGGGCTATGTGCTGGGTGGTGAGGGAATCGTGGACGGAACTGATCAGGAAATCGCATTCCGCGCTCTTCACGTCGAATTTCTCCTGCGCAATTGCCGCCGTGTATTTCTCCAGCATCCCGTCCAGCTTCTCGAAAGCGAGACTGTCGGAAACTGAGTTTGCTCCCGGTTCCTGTGCCTTGAGAGTAATCGCAAGGCACAGACCCAGAAGCAAAATGATAATTTTTTTGCCCATAACAGGGCAAATATAGCGAATTCTGCTCAATTATTATCTGTAGCAGCCCAGGAAGAGTATGGCACCGGTCGTTTTCTCTGTTATTGCGAAGATGAACGGGTGGTCTGCGTGGAATTCTATGAATTGAGGCTCCGGAGCGTCGAGAGTGGCCCCTGCCACCATCGCAACCGTCACCGCAGCGGCTTCCGTGCCTTTTTCATCGACGGAAATGTTTGCTATGTGCTTCACTGTATCTATCCACAGCTGTGCAGACGAGAAATTGGATAAGTCCGCTTTTCTGCTGTCATAGGCAGTGCATATTCCGAGCTGCTTGAGAATGGAGTTGATATCCAGGTCGGCAGATGTCTCGAAGCGGGGAATCATAAGGTCTACAAGCTCCTTGGAAAGCGCTGCGTGGATATCGGCCCAGGCCTTTCCGTTCAGCCCCGAGAGGACTTTGTCTACGCTTATGCCGTCATCCGGCAGGAGGAAAGACATTTCAAACTGTCCCGGGTTGCGCAGCTCCTCGCCATAGGGGAGACTGACCATTGAGAAGTTGGAACCGCGGGCATACTGGACACCAATATACGTATCCTTCTTATGCATCATCATCTCGGGCCTGGTCTTGCCGTCCGCGCCTTTGAAGGGACCTTCGGAAGAAAGGAACTCCATAAAGCCGTCCGCCCAGGAAGCCTTGAAATACAAGGCGTTGATAAATACGGAGAGAATGCTCGGCGGGATATTGTCCACTACGTGCGTAATCCTGTCGTGGGTGCGCTCGGCCGCCCACTTGTTGATGTAGGATGCGACATCTTCGGCGTTGAAGTCCATCTGCAGGATGTCGGCATTGTAGTATCCCTTGACATTGCGGCAGAATGACTCTTTTACCGGGATGCTTTTGTCCGCAAGGATTGCATTGGCAATCTCCAAAGCTTCTTTCTTGGATGCGGCACGCTTCGCAATCACGCACAAGTCCCGGCAGAACTCGTTTATGCCCTGCTGGTCCTCGGGGTCGAATCCGAGGGCGGCGCAGATCTCGGAGCGCGTCTGCCCGGCCGCGCCTTCGGAGAGCATCCCGAGCACGAAAGCTATGCTAACGGGCGAAAACACATAGGAGCCGGCTTGCTCCTGCAGGCAGTTGCTGAAATCGAATGCGAAATCGTTCAGCTGCGCGACTTTCGCTTCTTCGGCCTTTGTCAGTGCCTTGGGCGCCTCATCTTCCAGAAATGTGTAATCGGTCGACAATGGTTGAGGCTCGACATATGGCGGTACTACTGCAGGCACACAGGCGCAGAGGCAGAGCGATACGGCGGTGGATAAGATAACTTTATATTCCATATTGCAAAATAATTAAAAATTCAGTTTGATGCCGACGGACAGGCTGGCGGCATAAGGATGCTGTGTGTAGTAATGCTCGCACAGGCCCGTGTGGAAGTAAGCGGCGAAGCCGGGCTCTGCATACAGGCTCACGGTAGGGGAGAGCGCTACTCCTATACCCGCGCCAATGCCTGCCGAGAAGAGAAAAGGCTTGTCGGGACCGTTGCCTGCGATGCATTTGAAAGCTTCCACGCCGGCAGCTACATACAGGGATACGGGACGGTAGTTCAGTATGTTATAGTCCACTTTCACGGGAATGCCGATGAAATGCAACTGCTGCTCCCAAGCTCCGGTAGAGCGCAGTAATAGATAATCAAAACCTGTATCGACGGAGAACCGTTCGCTGATGCTGAGACTGAGGGCCACTCCGAATTTCACGGGAAAGAGGTGCTGCATTACTGGGGAATAACCGTCTTGTGCTTCCTGGACAAGGACCTGCCCCGGTTTGGATTTCGTCGGAGGTGTACTTTCACTGCTCCCGGCTTCGCCCTGGTCGTCTTTGTTGTCATTGTCTCCGTTTGTAGAGCCGTCTTTGGGGCTCGCCCCACCGGGGTCGCTGACGCTGACCGATGATCCGGGAGTGGCAGTTGATCCGGGAGTGGCAGTTCTGCGGAGATTCGATCCGAATGTCTGGGAGGCATTGAACCCGGTCAATGCATTTCCCGGAGAGACCTGGGCCTGCAGGGTTGCAGAAACGCGCGTGCGATGCCCGGGCTTTTCCCTGATCTCCGCCCAGAAGTCAGCGTCGGAATCGGGCGTCGGAATGACAGTCCGGACTGGCGGGGCAGAAGGGGTATCGGAGGCGGTCTTGTTTTTCGCGCCTGTCGTCTCGGGCTCTGCCTGAGGGCCAGGCTCCAGGGGCTCAGGGGATTGCGCTGCCGGCTCGGAAGGCCCGGCGGGAGCAGCTGCCGTTGAAGATTTCCGGCTAACGGGAGCGGTAGCCCTGGAATGGCTTGCAGAGGGCACTGCCGGGGCCTCGGAGATTAGCTGGGGCGCGCTAAAAGGCGCGGCTTCGGAGATCTGCTCGCTGATGCTTGTGGGAGCATCCGAAGGAAGCGGACCTTCTGCAGTGCTCCGCAGAAGCAGCACTGTGGCGACTGCCCCTGCTGCAGCAGGGGCCAGCAGCCACCAGGGGAAGAGAAAAACCCGTTTCCTTGTCCCGGAGATGCTTTCCCAAACCCTGCCGGACACGGGCTCGGTGTAGCCCTGCATCCTGGAACTCAAGTTGTCAGCCCATTTTTCTTTCATTTATCTGCTTCTTTTAACATTTTATACAACATCGCCCTTGCCTTGTGCAGCTGGGATGCGGAGGTGCCTTCGCTGATGCCCAGAAGCCGTGCTATTTCTTTGTGGCTCAAATCCTCAAATACATACAGATTCAAAACCGTACGGTATCCGCTTGGAAGCTTGGCTATCGCTTCCTGGATAGTCTCCTGGCCAATTCCGGAAAAGAGCGCTCCGTCATCATCTTCCTCCTCAGGAATGTCCTGAAGGATAGGGATGAAGTTAAGGGGGCTCCGCTTCCGAAGCCACGACACTGCTTCGTGTGCCGAGATGCTGTGCATCCAGGCCTGCAGGCTCCCGGCCTTTTGCGGTTTGAACCGGTCCAGGTTGTCAATGATCTTGATGAAACTGTTCTGCAATATGTCTTCGGCTTCCTGCCTGTCCGGAACATATCTCCGGATAGTCGCCTTCAGGGCGGGGGCGAAACTCTCATAGAGCTCTTGGAGTAAAGCCCTGTCGCCGTGTCTGATCCCCTCGATAAGCCGCTTTTCCTGCAGAATATCCATCTCGATTATATTAACGCGAAAAATGCCGATCCCTTGCTTGGGACCGGCAAAAAAAAACTTATGATTCTTATTCGGCTTCAGGCAGCACCACGCCTTCCGGCAGGAAAAGGGAAGTGTCACCGTGGTGGCGGAGTATGTCACGGACAGCGCTGGAGGAGATATGGGCGAACTCCTGAGCCGTAGGGATGATGATGGTCTCTATCTCCGGGGCGAGGCGGCGGTTGGCGTCGGCGATGGCTCTTTCGTTTTCAAAGTCAAGCATATTGCGTACTCCACGCACGATATGCCTTATGCCCAGGTCGCGGCACACGTCGATTGTAAGGCCGTCATACTCGATGACTTGTACACACTCCAGACCGCGGACCGCCTGCCTGATGATGTCTTTCTTCTGCTCGTTGGTGAAGAACCCGCGTTTGTCCTGGTTGATACCTATGGCAACTACCACGTTGTCGAACATAGTAAGGGCACGCCTCAGTATGTTCAGATGACCTGCGGTGAACGGGTCGAATGATCCGGGGAACAATGCTGTCTTAGCCATAACGAAGCAAAGATAAATATTTTTGCTACATTTGTGTCATTATGCAGGTGAAAATAGAGGAAAGCTGGCGGGAAGCCCTCGCCCCTGAGTTCGAAAAACCATATTTTGCAGCCCTCGTGGAGCGGCTCCATTCCGAAAAAGCGGAAGGGCGGCGGATTTTCCCTCCGGGAGGGCAGATTTTCCGGGCTTTCGACCTGTGCCCCCTTCCGGACGTGAAGGTGGTCATCCTGGGGCAGGACCCCTATCACGGCTATGGCCAGGCGATGGGACTGTCGTTTTCGGTGCCTGACGGAGTGCCGGCCCCGCCTTCCCTTAAGAATATCTTCAAGGAGATCGAAGACGACCTGGGTGTCAAAATGTCAGGACGGCCAAACCTTGAGCCCTGGGCCCGGCAGGGCGTGCTCCTGCTCAATGCGGTGCTCACTGTCAGGGCGGGGGAGCCGACATCCCATTCGGGGATAGGCTGGCAGGAATTTACGGATGCCGTGATCCGGTGTATATCAGACCGTTGCGATGGCGTGGTGTTTATGCTGTGGGGCAATTATGCCCGTTCCAAAGCCCCGCTTATCGACTCCTCGAAGCATTTCGTGCTGCAGGCCGCCCACCCTTCGCCTCTTGCCCGCGGCGCCTTCTTCGGATGCAGGCATTTTTCGCAGGCGAACGCCATCCTCCGTTCGGAGGGAAAGACGCCTGTGGACTGGGTCCTGTAGGAACATTTTTTGCACGTTTCCGAAGAAAAACGATACTATGAGCATTTGGATAATACTGATTGCCGTGATGGTGCTTTCCTTCATCATCCAGCGAGTCCTTCAACGCAAGTTTAACAAGTATTCCGAAGTGCCGTCGCCTGGCGGACTGACCGGTGCGGAAGTTGCGCGCCTGATGCTGGAACGGAACGGGATCCACGACGTGGAAGTCATTTCCATCGACGGCAAGCTGACCGATCATTACAACCCCGAGGATGCCACCATAAACCTCAGCAGGGACGTGTATGCCGGCAGGAGCGTCGCCGCCTGCGCTGTAGCCGCCCATGAAACGGGCCACGCGATACAGCACGCCAAGGGTTATGGCCCCCTGCGCCTTCGCACCGCCCTGGTGCCCGTGGTCACTTTTGCCAACAACACCGTGCAGTGGGTGCTGCTTCTGGGCGTGATCCTTATAAATCTCACCCCTGCGCTGCTCTGGGCCGGCATCGCATTGTTCGCCATGACCACATTCTTCAGTTTCGTGACCCTGCCGGTGGAGATAAATGCGAGTTCACGCGCCGTGGAGTGGCTGACCAGTGAAGGTGTGCTGGATGCGCAGACCAGGCCGATGGCGGTAGATGCCCTGAAATGGGCCGCCTACACCTACGTGATTGCCGCCATAGGATCCCTCGCCACGCTTCTCTACTACATCGCGGTCGCGAACAGCCGCCGTTAAGCGGAAAGGTAACTGTCTTTTTCTTCCCTGGGGGCTACTGTGGTCTCCAGGATTATCGTGTCCCTGTCCGTGGGCACGAGCAGGAAATCGGGGCACTCTGCGGGCACCAGCATGGTCTGCCCGGCCTCGAGGGGGAAGCGCGCGGTCTGCCCCAGCACCTCGATCTGCACGGAAGCCTCGCCCTGCAGACAGGAGTAGAGTATGAAGGAGTCGAATTTCTCGCTGTAGATGTGCAGGGGGTCCGTGAGGCGCAGTTTCGTGACGGTGAATTCCGGTATGTCGACAAGTTTCTGCACGATGTCGCTTCCGGCTTCCGGCTTCTCCGGGGGAGTCCAGGCCCCGTAGTCTATGAAGTCCAGCGCATCCACGAGGCCGAGCGAGGGATCGAATTCCTCTTCGCTGACTTCCTGTCCCCAGCCGCACAGGCAGAAGTCCAGGGGGGAAGATTCGCTGATTTCCATTATCTCAATGTCTCCGGATGCCGCATGGGGCACGCCCGGACGTATGTGGAAGAACTGTCCAGCCACTGGCACGGTCTTATGCAGCAGCCCCTCTATGCTGGAATCCAGGCACTTGGAATACACTTCGGAAGCATCAGTAGGGCGCTCGAAGCCGGTCATCACGCATGCGTCCGCTCCCGCCTTCAGCACATACCATAGTTTCTCCCGGCCGAGGAAGTCGTAGCGCTGCTCTGCGATTTCGGCCCCGGGGTGGACGCGGAGGGGCATTTTCCCCTTCACGCGGATGTGCTTCACCTGCACGGGGAACTGCCGTCCCCAGAACTGATACACGTTGTCTCCGACCACGCGGTCCATATAGGTGTCCATCACTTCGCTGACCGCATTTCCTGCGAGCCAGCCGTCCCACACCAGGGAATCGCGGTAGCCGAGGTCGGCAATCTTGAACTCGTCGCTGCCCCAGCTGTATTCGTCCAGCAGCGTGCAGAAGCGCAGGGGATATAATTTCTTTTCTTCCATTTTCCAGTTTTTATGACGCAAAAATACGGAAAAAACAGTATATTGCGAATATTATGAAAGGGATCAACATATTTCTTGCCGACGGTTTCGAAGATGTCGAAGCTCTCGCGACCAATGACGTCCTGCGCAGGGGCGGTCTGGACGTCAATATAATATCCATCTATGACGAGACCTCCGTGGTCAGTTCTCATGGTATCAATGTCGAGGCCGGTTTCACCCTGGACGAGGTTGACCTGGAAGCGGCTCCCGACGGCCCCGGCGACTTTATGATTTTCCCGGGAGGCATGCCCGGCACCCGCAATCTTGCCTCCTGCGAGCCTCTTATGGAAGCAATGCGCAGGCACTATGCTTCCGGCGGCTCCCTTGCCGCAATCTGCGCCGCCCCCGGACTGGTGCTCAGTCAGCTGGATAGTCTCAAGGGCATAGAATTCACCTGCTTCGACGGCTTCCAGGATGCTCCTCAGGCCAAGGGTGCCGTGTTCACTCCCAAGCCGGCGGTGCGCAGCGGCCGGATAATCACCGGGCGCAGTGCAGGGCACGCAGTCAGTTTCGGTCTCGAAATCCTTGGCTTTCTCTGCCCGGAAAGAGTGGAAGAAGTCAAAACCGCTATGTATCTATGGACAGTATAAGAATCGACAAATACCTTTGGGCCATACGCGTCTACAAGACGCGCAGCGAGGCCACGGACGCTTGCGGAGGCAACAAGGTCCGCGTGGGCGGAGCCGTGGCAAAGCCCAGCAAGGCCGTCAAGATCGGAGACGAGATCGAAGTCCACAAAGGCCCCGCAGTGCTGACCTACAAGGTGCTCCAGCTTGCCGAGAACCGCATGGGAGCTCAGTTGGTGCCCGATTATGCCCAGGACCTCACGCCCGAATCCGAGCGGGCGAAATTCCACGCCCCGAAGGAGACCATAGTACTCAAGCGCGACAAGGGGGCCGGCCGTCCCACGAAAAAGGACCGCCGCGTGCTGGATGCCTTGATGGATATGCTGGATTAACGCTTCCTTGCGGCGAACAGCGCCACGCCTAGCCCTGTGAGCGCCACTCCCGCAACGGTCAGGAGCACGTCCGTGAATTTCACGACCACTGGATAGGCGGTCACTATGAAGCTGCCCGGCATCTTCACGAATCCGAAGTGCTGCTGCAGTAGCGCCAGCGCTATGCCGGCAATAAGGCCCACTGCCAGCCCGCTCAGCGAAATAAGCCACCCCTCCAGTACGAAGATACGCCGCACCAGCGTGTCCGTGGCGCCCATTGCCCGCAGGGTTTCGATGTCGTCCTCCTTCTCGATGATGAGCATAGACAGGGAACCGTAGATGTTGAGGGCCACGATGAGCACCACGAAGATAAGGATAAGGAACACCGCCGCCTTTTCGTACTTCATCATCTTGAAGAGCGTGGGTTCCTGCTCGTATCGGTCAAGGAGTTGGCACCGGGCAGCGTAGTCACGCTTGAAGCGCTTCACGGCCCGGGGGCTGTTGTCCTTCAGGTGGATTTCCACCCCGCTGACGAGGTCCTCGCCCCCGCCCAGCAGGGAGCGCACGATATGCAGGGGCACGATGACGAGTTCGGCATCCTTGTCGCTGCTGATGGTCAGGATGCCCGACGGGAACACCCTGGCGCTGCGGGCGGAGGACGTGGGATCGCTTATTGAAATCCCGGCTTCACGGTCCGGGTAGTACAGCATAAGGGGATCGGTGAAACGGGGGTGCAGGCCCAGTTTCGAAGCCACGCCTGAACCGACCGCCGCAAGGGCAAGGTCGCCCCTGCGCAGCTGGAAAACGCCTTCGGTGACGTGCTTTCCTATGTCGCTGAAACTGGCAAAATCGTCTTCCACACCCTTGACCCTTGCTATGCACTGCTTCCCTGCATAGGTCAGGAATACATTGTCTTCAAGGGTAAACTGCAGGCTTTCAACCCTTTGGTCCTCGCAGAGGCGGTCGATGAGGGAGGAGTCCGGGACGAACTTGGCCACTCCTCCGGGACCCGTCATCAGCAGGTCGGGGGAGATGTCGCCGAGGTTCTTGCGGATAATGTCGTCGAAGCCGTTATAGACGCTGAGGATGAGGATAAGGGCAGCTGTGCCTATAGCCATCCCGATGGCGCTGATCGCTGAAATGACGTTGATTACGTTGTGGGATTTCTTTGCGAACAGGTACCGGCGCGCTATGAACAGCGGAAAATTCATTTGCGTAGGAGTTCGTCGATGTGTTCGGCGTAGTCCAGGGTGGTGTCGAGCAGGAAGTCGATCTCCGGCACGATGCGGAGCTGGGAGGCAACCTGGCGGCCGAGTTCTCCGCGCAGGGCTTTTTTATTCTCCTCGAGTATCTGCATCACGGAAGCCTGCTTCGCGGAGGGGAAAATGCTCACGAAGACCTTCGCTATGCTCAGGTCGGGACTGATGCGCACTTCGCTGACGGTGACCATGGCACCTCCGAAGACGGCCATTCCCTTGCTGCGTATGATTTCGGCAAGGTCGCGCTGGATCTCCCGCGCCACCTTGAGCTGGCGGGTGCCTGCAGGTTTGTTATCCATTGATCTTGATTATGTAGTAATCCTTCTTGCCCTTCTGGGCGAGTATGTATTTGCCGTCGATGATGTCGGCTTCGGAGAGGGAGCCGCCGAAATCGGTGAACTTCTCCTTGTTGATGCTGAATCCGTTGCCCTGGATCATCTTGCGCGCCTCTCCCTTGGAGGGGAAGATGGAGGTCTCGACTGCGAGGGCCTCAAGTATGCCGACAGGGAGCTTGGAACGGTCCATTTCGAAAGTGGGCACTCCGTCGAACACCTCCAGGAAAGTCTTCTCGTCGAGTTTGCGGAGGTCGTCGGAAGTGGCTTTCCCGAAGAGGATTCCGGATGCGCGGACTGCATTGTCGTATTCTGCCTGGCCGTGCACCATCACGGTGACTTCGCGGGCGAGGAGCTGCTGGAGGGTGCGGCGCTCGGGAGCGGCCCTGTGCTCTTCGATGGCAGCTTCTATGGTCTCGCGGTCGAGCAGGGTGAAAATCTTTATGTAGCGCTCGGCGTCGCTGTCGCTGACGTTGAGCCAGAACTGGTAGAACTGGTAGGGGCTCGTGCGGGCCGGGTCGAGCCAGATGTTGCCCTTCTCGGTCTTGCCGAATTTGCCGCCGTCGGCCTTGGTGATGAGGGGACAGGTCAGGCCGAATGCCTCTCCCGCGCCGGTGCGGCGTATGAGTTCCGTGCCGGTGGTGATGTTGCCCCACTGGTCGGCGCCGCCGAGCTGGAGGCGGACGTTGTGGTGGCGGTAGAGATACAGGAAATCGTAGCCCTGGAGCAGCTGGTAGGTGAATTCGGTGAATGACATGCCCTCGGAGGAGTCGCGGCTGAGGCGCTTCTTCACGGAGTCCTTGCTCATCATGTAGTTGACAGTGATGAGCTTGCCGATGTCGCGGGTGAAGTTGATGAAGGTGTAGTCCTTCATCCAGTCATAGTTGTTGACGAGTTCGGCCTTGTTGGGGGCGTCGGACTCGAAGTCGAGGAACTTGCTGAGCTGGGCCTTGATGCAGGCCACGTTGTGGGCGAGGGTGGCTTCGTCCAGAAGGTTGCGCTCCTGGCTCTTCATCGAAGGGTCGCCGATCATGCCGGTGGCTCCGCCGACGAGGGCGTAGGGCTTGTTGCCACAAGCCTGGAAGTGCTTGAGTATCATTATGCTGACGAGGTGCCCGATGTGGAGCGAGTCTCCCGTGGGATCGATCCCCACATATGCGGACATGGGACCTTTTTTCATCTCTTCTTCGGTGCCCGGCATAATGTCGTGGATCATTCCTCTCCACTTAAGCTCTTGTACAAAATTTTTCATATCACATATCTTATAATTAATCTGCAAATTTGGGCAATTATTACTAAATTTGCAATCTGTAAAAGAAAAATTACAGCCTGCAGGCCCGCCGGAGGCCCATAAAACATGGGAAAAGGGCCTCCGGCGGGCCTGCAGGCTATAAAAGAATATTTAAATATGAGAAAGAAAATTGTTGCGGGAAACTGGAAAATGAACACCACCGTTCCCGAGGGCGTTGAGCTCGCCAAGGCTGTCGTCGCCGCTTCCGGCGAAGTGCCTGCCGATGTGAAATTGATTATCGCTACTCCTTTCACCCACCTCTATCCCATCGCCGAGGTGGTCAAGGGCACGCGCGTAGGCCTTTCCGCAGAGAACTGCGCCGACAAGGAGAAGGGCGCCTACACCGGTGAGATATCTGCCGCTATGCTCGCATCCGTGGGATGCCAGTACACTATACTCGGCCACTCCGAGCGCCGTCAGTACTATGGCGAGACCGATGAGAAGCTCATCGAAAAGACCCGCCTGGCCCTCGCAAACGGCCTGGATGTCATCCTCTGCGTGGGTGAGAATCTTGAGGAGCGCGAGGCCGGCCGCCACTTCGAGGTCTGCGAAGCCCAGATCAAGAATGTCCTCTACAACTTCACCGAGGAGGACATGAAGCACATCATCGTGGCCTATGAGCCCGTCTGGGCTATCGGCACAGGCAAGACCGCCACTGCAGAGCAGGCCGAGGAAATCCACGCCTTCATCCGCAAAACTATCGCTGCCAAGTTCGGCGCCGAGGTCGCTGAAGACACGACAATCCTCTACGGCGGATCCTGCAAGCCTTCCAATGCGCCTGAGCTGTTCGCCCAGAAAGATATTGACGGTGGATTGATCGGCGGCGCAGCCCTTAAGGCAGCCGATTTCATTGGTATCGCCGTGTCATTCTAACACCCGCACGACGGCGGCCGTTCTCCTGCCGGCGTCGCAAAGCCAGATAAGGTCACCCTTGATGCGTTTCGCTTCGAGGGTGATTTTTTTTCTGCTCCTTTCCCCGTCGGTGCTGCTCCAATAGACGTCGGCCACGGCCGTGTCTCCCTCGGCCTGTGGAATGACGTCCAGCTCGACCACGAAATAATCGAGCATGGTGTCGGTGTGGGAGCGGAAACTGCCGCGCTGCCGGTTGAAAGACAACTGGCAGAACGTGTCGTCGTGAACGAAGACCCTGACCCCGTCCAGTTCGAGGCGCACGGTCTCGTCTTTGACAAAGGCGTCAAGGGCGGTGGTGCCGTTGGGGCTGCAGGCGCAGGCTGCGGCAAAGGCGGCAAGGGCGGCAAACAATAGTCTGGCTTTCATCGTACGACGATTTTTTTTGTGATTATTTCCACGGAGCCGTCCCGGTAGCGTATTTCGGCCCTGAGGGTGCCGTCGGACTCAAAATGCCAGAATCCGTCGGTGCTGCGTCTGATGGGTTCTCCGTTGAAGAACCAGTCCACAGACACTGCTCCTTCCGCGTTGTAGATGCGCATCGGGAAGGAACTCCCGGAGACGAAGCTTCCGTCCGGCCTTCGTTCGTTTTGGTTGAAATACATGAACGGACGCAAACCGCTTTTGTAGCTCTTGGTGGTGAAGCGCCGTATGGTCGAGTATCTTTTCCCGTCTTCGCAATTTGCCACGATCTGCACTTCATAGTCCGTGGCCGGCTGAAGGTTCTCGAGGACAACGCCGAAGCGACCGTCTTCCTGTATTGGAGTAGCGCTGCTTTTCAAGGCGGACGGCCGTTTGTCTGTCGCGGGATGCCAGAATGCCTCGAGGCTCGTGATGTTGAGCGCGTTGTCAGTGATTCCGCTGAAGATGGCAGCATCCTGGAACACCTGGCTGGAGAACAGGATGATCGGGGAAATCAGGCGGAATTCCACGTAGCCGTATTCCGTTATCCTGATATTGTCTATGGCTTGTTCGGAAAGCTCTCCGCTCCAGTAATGGAAAGACGGGTCGGTCTCCGAACTGAATGAGTCATGTCCGGGTTGAGGGAAAAACACCTTGCTTATATCCCTGGTGCCCGGCGTGGCTTCAATGACGCGGGCGCACAAATGTTCCGGCCTGCAGTTCACCTGGTTGTGCTCCCAACGCTCCCTGGCAGTCAGGTTGCGCATGAAATAGTCGGAATACCAGGAGTTGTTGGAGGATTTGTCGATGTGGTAGATCACCAATCCTTCTCCGCCGATTCCTGCATCCCAGCCTTCGGGCTTCCTGTATTCCAGCAGGAAATACTCGTCTTCGTTGTTGCTGTCTATGCGCAGGTATTCCTTGCTGCTCCCGACCGGATGGAGTTTGAGATAGCCGTATCCGATTGTGACCGGCTTGCCGATGCCGAGGATTTCCAGTTCTATGGCGCTGAAATTCGGAGGCGTCGGCTGATTCTTGGACATGATTCCGTTGTCCATGAGGGAGAGGACGCCCCACAGGCCGGCGGTTGTGCCGCCGCTGCCCGCCCCGTCTGTGTCGTAGAGGTCCGGCAGTCCCAGGCTATGGGCGAATTCATGGCAGAATACGGCCATGGAGGAGGTTTCGGCGCACACGGTGAAGCTGTCCACCGTCTTGCCCCCGGCCTGGATTGTGCCTCCGCGTTCCGAGAGGTAGCCCTGCTGGGGCCACAGGTGGTCGGCGCCTGCGCCGTCTGATTCAGAACCGCCTGCTGCAATGATGCAGACGTTGTCGATGATGCCGTCCGAGTCGTTGTCGTAGGTGCTCCAGTCGACCTGCAGGGCGGAGCAGGCTTCGCGCACCAGATCCCCCAGCCTTTCGTCCCTGCGGACGGACGAATTAGCGCCGTACCAGGCATAATTCCTGGAGAGGCGCACCACGGGGGCGATATCGAAATTTATTGTCGGTCCGTAGGTGAACTGGTCGTTGAGATAGTCTCTGGATCTCTCGATTTTCACGACCACTCCGGTGTACCGGTCAGAGAAATAACTGTCGCTGAATTCCACCGGAATCACAATTCCCCGGTATCCCACAGCGCCTGCGGCGAGGGGGAGGAAAGCTAATATGGTGAAAATCAAGCGTTTCATAGTAGGAAACAGGTAGAGATGCAAAAGGCCGGTAACCTCGCGGCTCCCGACCTTTAAACGTGTACTAAAACCTAAACCTGCATAATAGATGCAAATGGTTTTAGAAACGTTGCATCAAAATGCAAAAAAAATTATTTTTTTGCTTCAGCAACGGAAACCTTGCGGAATTCCTTGAGATCCTTCATCAGCTCAAGAGCGGCTTTGCGGGCGCGTGAGCCAGCGGCTTTGTTACCTTTGACAACCTGAGCCTCAGCATTGACCTTGAATGCCTCAATGTTGGCGTTGATTTTTTCAACAAGTGCTTTCATAAAAAATACGTATTAAAATGTTTTGGTGTTAATGTCTAAAACCTGCGCAAGTTAGAAATATTTTTTGAAATAACAATTCTTTTTTCGAGAAAATAACTTATTGACTTGGTGCGTTTTCCGTGGTTTCAATCTTTGTATTGAGCTCCGTCATGGCTTTTTGCGGGCCTGCGAATGCCCAGGTCTTGATTCCGGAAACCACTCTTGCTGCAATTCCGGGCAGTTCCGGCAGTTGTTCTATGGAAAAGGTACTCAGGACATAATCGATCTGGCCCCCGGCCAGGTAATCGTGCCCTATTCCCACGCGAACCCGTGCGTAGTTCCTGGTTTCCAGCAGCCATTCTATGTTTTCGAGCCCGTTGTGACCTCCTGTGCTTCCGTTCATCCTCATACGGGTGGTGCCGAACGGAAGATTGAGGTCGTCGCAGACCACGATGAGGTTCTCAAGCGGTATTTCCAGCTCCTGCATCCAGTAGCGGACGGCATTGCCGCTCAGATTCATATATGTGGAGGGCTTGAGGAGATAGAACTTGCGCCCCTTTATGGTGTCGACCGCAAGGTCGCCGTAACGCCTGGTCTCAAATGAAATATTGGACGCCTGAGCCCAGGCGTCCAATACGATGAATCCGATGTTATGTCTGGTGCCGGAGTATTCGGCGCCTATGTTGCCCAAACCGGCTACCAGATAACTCTTATCGGCCACAATTAAGCCTCCTCGGTGGTGACCACGGTGTTGCGGGTGGTCTTGACACCGCAGATGATGGCGTCCTTGTCGGTGGTCACGGTGATGCCTTCGAGCTTCACGTCACCAGCCTTGATGCGCTTGTCCAGACCGAGCTTGGTGATGTCCACGGTCACTTCGTCGGGCAGGTTTGCCATGGTGGCGCAGATGCGGAGCTTGCGGGCGTTCTGATAGAACTTACCACCCTGCTGCACACCGACTGCGTGTCCGCTGATGACGATGGGAACTTCGATGTTGATGGGCTTCTTCTCATCCACTGCGAGGAAATCCACGTGCAGGCAAGCGTCGGTGACGGGATGCCACTGGAGCTCATGGAGCACTGCGGTGTATTTCTTGCTGTCGTCGAGCACGAGGTCGATGATGTGGGCCTTGGGGGTCTCGGTGACGGCCTTGAGAGCCTTTGCGTCGATGGTGAAGAGGACGTTCTCCACTCCGTTGCCATAGAGGTTGCAAGGGACAAGTCCCTGTGCACGGAAGGCCTTGAGGGCCGCTTTGCCGGCCGCCTTGCGGGTCTGGCCTTTCAGTTCAAAATGCTGCATTGTGTAAATAATTAAAATGTGTTACTCATCCCGGATCGGGTCCGGGACCCATTGCACCAAAACCAAAGGGTTTTCTAAATGCGGGCGCAAAGATAATCAGAATTTTTGATTAATAAAGCGTTAGCCGAGCAATTTTTCGCTGCGTGCGATGAAGTCCGCCAGGGCTTTGCCCTTCAGCATGCCTTTGCCGAGCAGGGCGAGGTCCACCACCTGCCGGAGCAGTTCGGAAGTGCCTTCCCGGTCGCCCCAGATGCGGGCGATGAGCGGATTCTCCATATTCACCTTGACGTCGTAGGATTCGGGCATCGATCCGTAGAAGTTCATTCCTCCGCCCAGAGCGCTCATTTCGCGCCAGCGGCGCATGAATTCGCTCTGCGTAAGGACCACCGGTGCGTTTTCAGCTCCCAGGTTTTCCGGTTCCACGCGGTATTCGGCGCCTTCCGGAAGCACGCCCTTGAACAGCTCTTCGAGAGTTTTCTTGTCTTCGTCGCTCATTTCCGGCTTCACCCTGTCTTCCTTGGGAATGAGACTCTCGGGAGTGTCGCTGTCCACACGCGCGAACCTGGTGTCCTTCAGCTTCTGCTCGAGCATGTTGACGAAATGGCTGTCCAGCTCGCAGTCCATCAGGAGCACGTCGTAGCCGAGGTTCTTTGCGGCTTCAATGCTGCCATACTGCGTCTCTGCATCGGTGGCATAGAGATATACCACCTTCTTGTCCTTGTCGGTCTGGGTGCCTTCGATGGCCTTCCGGTAGTCCTCGAAGCAGAAATACTTGCCGTCCGTATTTTTGAAAAGGGCGAAGTTCAGGGCCCGCTCGCAGAACTTTTCGTCGGAGAGCATTCCATATTCTATGAACAGCTTTATGTTGTCCCACTTTTCTTCGAACTGGGGGCGCTGCTCCTTGAAGATTTCTTCCAGCCGGTCTGCGACTTTCTTGGTGATGTATGTGCTGATTTTCTTCACGTTGGCATCGCTCTGCAGGTAGCTGCGGCTGACGTTCAGGGGAATGTCGGGGGAGTCGATGACGCCGTGGAGGAGGGTCAGGAAGTCGGGCACTATGTTGTCCACGTGGTCCGTGACGAACATCTGGTTGCAGTAGAGCTGTATCTTGTTGCGGTCGATCGCCATGCGCTCCTTGATCTTGGGGAAGTAGAGTATGCCGGTCAGGTTGAAGGGGTAGTCGACGTTGAGGTGGATCCAGAACATGGGGTCTTCGTCCAGGGGGTAGAGCGCCTTGTAGAACTTCAGGTAGTCTTCATCCTTCAGTTCGGAGGGGGCCTTGGTCCAGAGCGGTTCGATGCTGTTGATCACCTCGTCTTCGCCGGTCTCCACGCTCTTGCCGTCCTTCCATTCGGTCTTCTTGCCGAACACCACGGGCACGGGCATGAATTTGCAGTACTTGTCCAGCAGGCTGCGTATCTTTCCCTTAGTGCCGAATTCTTCGGCGCTTTCGTCGTCGAAATACAGGGTGATGACGGTGCCGCGATCCGCTTTCTTCGAGGCGCCCATCGTGAATTCGGGGGAGCCGTCGCAGGTCCAGAGCACGGCTTCGGCGCCTTCCTGCCAGCTCAGGGAGTCGATCGTGACTTTTTTCGCCACCATGAAGGCGGAATAGAATCCGAGGCCGAAATGGCCGATTATATTGGTCTGGTCCTTATACTTCTCGAGAAACTCTCCTGCGCTGGAAAACGCTATCTGGTTGATGTAGCGGTCCACTTCTTCGGCTGTCATGCCGATGCCGTTGTCGATTATCCTGAGGGTTTTCTTCTTTTCGTCCAGCTCCAGCTCCACCTTGAGCGGGCCGGTTTCGCCCTTGAAGGTGCCTGTGGACGCAAGGGCCTTGAGCTTCTGCTCGGCGTCGACTGCATTCGCCACAAGCTCGCGAAGGAAGATTTCGTGGTCGCTGTAGAGGAATTGTTTGATTACCGGAAATATGTTCTCGGTAGTTACTCCGATTTGTCCTTTTGTGTTCTTTGCCATAGTATAAATAATTAAGCCGGTCCTGTCCGGGCCGGCTTGATTATCTCAAATAGCATTCCAGTGACAAATTGTCATTATTTATAGAGGAATCGCTTGATGCTCATCTTCGGGGTCTTTTCGAAGGGGGTAAGCACGGTCTCGACCTTGGCAATCTGGCTGTAGCCGGGAAGCTGGCGGTTGGAGGCGATGCGTATCTTTTCGGGAATGTCGGAAACCGCTTCGTTGTCGAGCTTGTCGCGCTTGATTGCGTCGTTGTCGAGATAGACCAGGGCGACAATCTTGCCGGCGCGGTCCACGACCACGGATTCACCCACGTAGGGTTGGTTGTTGATGATGGCCTCGAGCTCTTCGGGATAGATGTTCTGTCCGTTGGCTGAGAGGATCATGCTCTTGGAGCGGCCCTTTATGAAGATGTTGCCGTCCTTGTCCATGATGCCGAGGTCGCCGGTGCGGAGGTATCCGTCTTCCGTGAATGCGTTGGCGGAAGCTTCGGGGTTCTTGAAGTAGCCGATGGTGATGTTCTCGCCCTTGGCCTGGATCTCTCCTGCGATATGCTGGGGATCTTCTGAATCGATGCGCACGGTGGCCACGTCAACCGCCTTTCCGCATGAGCCGGGGACGAATTTTGTCCAGTGCTCATAGGCGAGCAGAGGGCAGGCTTCAGTCATACCGTAGCCCACCAGGTAAGGGAATTTGATGCGCTTGAAGAGTTTTTCGACTTCGGGGTTCAGAGGCGCGCCGCCCATGATGAATTCCTGGACTTCGCCGCCGAATGCCGCCACGAGGCCGTCCTTGACCTTCTTGTAGATGATATTGTTGATTCCGGGCACTTTGAGGAGCACCTTGACTATGGGCTTGTCGAGGGTGGGCTTGACCTTTGATTTGTAGATCTTCTCCATCACGAGGGGCACGGTGATGAGAAGGTAGGGCTTCACGTCGGCGAACGCCTTGAGGAGCGTTGCGGGAGTCGGTGCCTTGCCCAGCCAGTAGATGGCCGTGCCGTTGCAGAGGGGATAGATGAACTCGATCACCAGGCCGTACATGTGGGCCATGGGGAGCATGGAGACCATCCTTTCGCCTGCGGGGACGTGGCGCTGGCTGTAGTCCACGTTGGCGCTGAAATTGTGGTAGGTCAGCATAACGCCCTTGGGGTCGCCGGTGGAACCTGAGGTGTAGCTGATTGTGGAAAGGTCTTCCCAGTTGTCGGTGGGGTAGACTACGTTTTCAGGGCCGTAGCCGTCCTGCCACTTGCTTTCGAAGAGTTCTTCCATCGTGCCGTATGTGGCCTTTGTCTGCTCGTCCTTCGCCCAGAGACAGCCCCAGTTGTCGATGTCGATGACGATGCGGAGACCGGGCATCTTGGAGAGGTCCATCTTCTCCCATTTGTCGGCATTGGTGAAAAGCGCGATGCTTTCGGAGTGGTCCACAAGGAAAGATGCGTTTTCAGGAGTGAAATCGGGCAGCAGGGGCACGATGACGGTTTCATAGGTGTTGACGGCAAGATAGGTCATGCCCCAACGGGCACCGTTGCGTGCGTAAAGAGCTATTTTTTCGCCTTTCTTGAAGCCGAGGGCGTCGAATGCGAGGTGGAATTTCTCAATTTGGGTGGCCATCTGGCCATAAGTGAAGGAATCGCCGCCTATGCTGTTGAGGGCGGCCTTGTCCCAGAACTTGCGTGTTGCGTTCTGCAGGCGTTCCAGATAGTGGGGATAATTTGGCATTTTCTGTCTTATTTGGTTTAGTGGCCGCAAAAGTAGGCCGGCCCCGGATTTTTTGCAATTACTTTAGTGGGTATGTGGTGAATAATTCCGATATTTGTGGCGAATTAATAATATTTGTGGTGAAAAATATGAGCAAAAAACCTATTGTCGCATTGATTTACGACTTTGACGGGACGCTTTCTCCCGGTAATATGCAGGAGTTCGGTTTCATCCAGGCCGTTGGCTCCACTCCGGAGGAATTCTGGAAGATGAGCGATTCGATCGCAATAGGGCAGGATGCGTCTAATGTATTGGCTTACATGAAGTTGATGTTCGATGAGGCGCATAAGCAGGGAATTCGTCTGCGCCGCGACCAGCTTCGCTGTTTCGGGGCTGGCATAGAGCTCTTCGACGGTGTGCGGGAGTGGTTTTCGCTTGTCAACGAGTACGGCAGGCAGCACGGCGTGCGGGTGGAGCACTACATCAACTCCAGCGGGCTTAAGGAGATAATCGAGGGCAGTCCCATCGCCTCCGAGTTCAAGCATATTTTCGCCGGTTCCTTCATATATAATTCGGAAGGGGAGGCGGAGTGGCCTGGCATTGCGGTCGATTACACGGCAAAGACCCAGTTCCTGTTCAAGATATCCAAGGGTATTTTCAGCTCACGCGACAACAAACGGGTCAATGCTTCCATCGCCGACGACAAGAAGCGTATTCCGTTCTCCCACATGATTTATTTCGGGGACGGTGAGACGGACGTGCCATGCATGAAGATCGTCGGGATGTTCGGAGGCAACAGCATAGCCGTCTATAATCCTGCCTCGGAGAAGAAAAAGGCTTCCGCTCTCAAGCTCAAGAGGCAGGGGAGGGTGGCTTTCGCCACCCCGGCCGTGTACACGGGCGATTCGCGCACGTTCAAGGTGGTCTGCGCCATCATCGATAAAATCAAGGCGGACTGTGAACTGGTCCGCCTGTCGAAGGCCGTCGATTAGCGGATCAGGTTCAGGAACTCGTTGCGGGTGCGGGCGGAACTCAGGAAGATTCCGCTGAACGCCGACGTGGTGGTCACGGCGTTTGATTTTTGCACGCCGCGTATCTGCATGCAGGTGTGGTTGGCTTCGATGACCACGGCCACGCCGAGCGGATGCAACGCTTCCTGGATGCAGTCGCGGATCTGCACGGTCAGGCGTTCCTGCACCTGCAGCCGGCGGGCGAAGGTTTCCACCACGCGGGCTATCTTGCTGAGGCCGGTGATTTTTCCGTTGGGGATGTAGGCGACATGGCATTTGCCTATGAACGGCATCATGTGGTGCTCGCAGGTGCTGTAGAGTTCTATGTCCTTGACCAGCACCATCTGCTGGTACTTTTCGTCGAAAATGGCCTGCCGTATGATGCTCTGCCCGTCCTCCTGATATCCTTTGGTCGTGAACTGCAGGGCCTTGGCCACGCGCTCGGGCGTTTTCACAAGTCCCTCACGCTCAGGATCTTCGCCAAGCAGGCGCAAGATTTCCCGCACGTGGGCGGCAATCGCTTCGGTGGTTTCGGGGGTGTAAAGCTCGTCTTTTGTGTAACTCATAATTGCAAAAGTACTCAAAAATATTTGCACTTGAGAATAATTTTATATATTTGCGGCCGAATACTAAAAGGACTAGGTATTATGTATTGGACACTTGAATTGGCCAGCAGCCTGGACGATGCTCCGTGGCCGGCAACTAAAGACGAACTTATAGACTACGCCAACCGCTCCGGCGCTCCCGAAGAGGTCATCGAAAACCTTCAGGAACTCGAAGAAGAGGGCGAGATATACGAAACCATCGAAGACATCTGGCCGGACTACCCGACCAAGGATGATTTTTTCTTTAACGAGGAAGAATATTGATGGTTTCGGCGGGCTTTTATCCCGTGTAAATAATTGAAAATCAATAAAGGGAGGCAAGCAGTCAATGTTTGTCTCTCTTTGTTTTACCTTGTTTTGAACCGCAAAAAGTTTGTCTATTTGCAAACATCTATTTGGGGTACCCCTTGATTTGTTTGTCTATTTGCATTACCTTTGTATCCGTCCTCCCGAATATTTAAGAAACGGACAAACATTAATGGGTCGAGCGAAAAGAACTGCTGTTATCGGCAAACTCAGGTTGAAGTATCCCAAAAACAATTGGGATGCCAACAAGTCGTACACGATATACTATGAGTACAACTACAATCGTGCTATTATTAGGCGTCAATCACCATTCAAAGCACGGGTGCGTGAATGGAACGAGACTGCAAACAGCGGTAAGGGAGGACTGACTAACCAGTATGGTGATGATTATCGCCGTGACACTAATAGGATGCTTCGTTTCCTCAGCGACATGGACAACAAAATTCGTGATTACGCGGATAAGCACCCCAATAAACTGAACCAAAATATTATCCATTCTTTGTTGTTTGACGCTCCACTGACACGTGCTGATGAAGGGAGAGATTTCGTTCAGTACGTCAAAGATAACTTAAAAACAAGGCTTACTGAAAATAAGATAAAGCAAAGTAGGTACGAGAATGGCATGTCGGGGATGAAGATTTTTCAAGAGTTTCTGCGCTCACAAGGCAAAGGTACGTACAAAGACGATTCTATTTACGTTGGTGAGATTAGCGTAGAACTGATTTCTGATTACATAGCTTACAGAAAAGAAGTGTTGAAGAATGAGAACTCGACTATTAACCACGCACTGACACCGATTATCATTGCTTGTCATCAAGCAGCGCTAAAACACTATATCACCGAGGAGACCTACAAAGAAATCAAGGATAAGAGAGTAGTTGAGGATGCTTCATCCGTTGATGATGCTGGATTTGATGGAAAGTATCTTACACGCGAGAATTTACAGAAGCTGGTAGAGTTTCACGATTCTGACACCGAAATACGGCGGAAGGAATACATTGAAATGTTCCTGTTTGCTTTTCACACAGGTGGACTTCGCATTGTTGATGTCATGACCCTTCAATGGAAGCACATTGATTTCACCAAGGAAGAAATGCGTAAGGTGCTGATTAAGACAGCGAAATACCAAAATCAACGTAATATAGTACCTTTAACCACACCCGCAATTAAAATCCTGAAACATTGGCAAAAAATGGGGAGACGGGAACGTTTCGTGTTTGACTTGCTACCTGATGATTTTGACGTCAAAGACCCGAAAAAATTATATTTAGCACGTAATAATGCTGACAGAAAGGTTAATCAGGCGTTGAAGGTTGTCGGAATCAAGATGAAATTACCGTTTACCCTAAGTTTCCATGTGGCAAGGCATTCATTTGCCATAAACGCCCTGAATGATAAAACACACCCTTTGGATATGTATCAGGTTTCACGACTACTGGGACATTCATCAACGATGGTCACGGAGAAGGTTTACGCCGATTACATAACTGAAACGTTACAGGATAAAATGAATGACCTTCATTTCGATTTCTTGCCAGACCTCGACGCAGGGAACTGATTATACCCCTTTTCTTTTTTTCTGCCCAAGTCTCTGTAATGACCTAAGACTATTCACAGACAAGTCCAAAATGGATATCTGGGTTTTGGTGTGGTTGCGGAGTTTGAAATGGAGTAGGTGGTTAGCAAAGTAAGTAAAGAGTTCTTCTCTGACTCCCTCGTTCATCCCCAGGTCAAAGAAATAATGTTCAAGCCCTTTTCTGAATTCTTCCAACTGCTGGGAGCGAGTATGCAGGGGGTTATTGGTGTACCACTTGTTTGGGTAACTTTTGCATAGGTATTTGAAGTACGTTTTAATCTGTTTGTTTTCTACGTATATTTCCAGCCTTTGCATTGTGTCTGACATGCCATTCCATGCCCGCGTTAGGACATCTTTGTCGGGGCGTGATTGTGCAAGTTCCCGTGCCTTGTCATATACTTTTAACTCACAGGTGTTACCTGACTCCGTTTTGTTCCCATGAATGTATAGGGTCGGACGTGGCGCTTTCTTTAAACGGCTGCGTTGATAATATTCCCAATATCCTTCCAGTGTTTCGTCAGGCTTTCTGACCTTCTTCCAAAGTAAAATCATGTCGAAAACATCTGGTTTCCCTACGGCATAATTGATTCTGTTAATAACACTTGCCTCGGTGTCACAAGCGATTTCCATCGAAGTGATATTGTTGAATGTCAATCCCAGTGTTTGAAATGCAAAAAAAGGAAGCGAGAAATAATTGTATTTTTTGCCATCAATGACATACGTAGTCTGGTACAAGCCCTTTGTGTCATAGCAAAAAAAACACTTGCTCCCATATTTCTGAGACTTGTTAAATGTGAAAGTTCCTAATAAGGTAGGGGGCGTGTCCTCTACGTATAACTGAGCAGTTATGTCCTTGTCGTTAACTTTTTCAGGACTTTCAAACGAAAGGAAAAAACCGTCATAATGGATTTCTCTTTTTCGGTCACTGTGATATGTATTGTATAAGGTGTCAAAGAAATTCTCTGGCTGTAAGAGGCAAATTCTTACTTTGTCTAAATTGAAAATCGTCTTCATCTTATCGGTGCTTATTGTCGTACGCAAATATACAAAATTGCGACAGCATTACCTTATTTGTTAAGAAACAATCTATATCTTTTATGAGTTCAAGAGGGAGGGAGTTTACTGGTGTTTGTTTTCAATAATCATATATAAATCACAGGAACAACCCCAAAACCGACTATTATTGCCAAACCGACTATTTATTGGCAAATGGATTTGCCAATGAACGTAAAATATTATAGGGGGGAAATATGGATGCCGATTAAGGGGTATGAAGGTCGATATGATATCAGCAATTTTGGACGCGTTCGCTGCCACGACTACCGTCGGAAGGGAGTGTTGAAGATAATGAAAACAACAGCTCAACAGGGTTATTACATTAAGGTAGCTCTTCGGGGTGATAATGGAAAAACTAAGTATTATAGGGTTCATCGTTTGGTTGCAGAGGCTTTCCTTGATGCTCCACGACCAGAACAAACGCAGGTAGAACACCTTGACTGTGACAAGCATAATAACAATGTCGAAAATTTGCGATGGACACACCCCAAGGGCAATATGGCTAACCCCCTGACAAGATATCACCTTTCCGTAGGACACATGTGCCCATGTGAAGAAACAAGGGCAAGGATGTCAGCAGGTCAATTAAGAAGGTTTGCACGGGAACGGGCAACAAAAACGGGACGGTATGCACCCTCCCGTGTATGATAGATTTTGATAACGAAGTAAACAAAAGTAATCAGAGAAATCTCTTCAACTTCTGCAATGTTCCAAGCGACGTTCCAGTAATAGCCCTTACGTTTCGCATACTGATACCCTTTCGTAGCAGGCTGAGTTCCTTTGCGTATTCTTCACGGTAGGAATCTTCGCTCTTCTGATAACCCTGTCTCCCAAGTCGGAGTTCAGGGTTCTCCTTGCGCCTTTGTATGTATGCACGGTAGCCCATAGAGAGGCGTGTGCGAATTTGTTCGCGCTCGTAACTCGCAACGCTCAAAACCACAGATAACAGCATTTCTGTGATAGCCGATATCTTTCCGTCCTGTAACGTTTCAAGGTTATAATTTGCCAAGTAAAGGTTCACGCCATTGTCGGCAAGCGTCCTGATAATCTGCACCCCTGTAAGAAGGTCACGGCTCACCCTGTCAATGGAAGTGGCGCAGCAGTAGTCAATCTTGTTTTCTTTGACAAAGGCTATCAAGTCCAAGATTTCTTGTCTCTTCTCCAAAGGGGCGGCTCCTGACACATAGTTGCCAAACACCTTGACTATCTCCCAATCTCGCTGCTTGCAGATTTCGGTCAGCGTATCAATCTGATATTGGTAGTCCTGCAATCCTTTTTCTTTTTCTGTCGAACACCTTACAAGGCAAACACACCTTTTCATATCCTTATTACTTTGAGATTCCGTAAGTTTTCTTAACCCTGTTAGCGTAGTCAGGGCAGCGTTCTACCATGCCGTCGATTGTCGATACCAGACAGTCCAAGTACACCTCTGTTTCTTCCTGTTTGATGCTGCCATCTGGATTGAAAGTTCGGACGGTGAAGGTGTCTGTTCCTTCGTCATATACGACATTAACAAGCCCTGTATGCATGTATCCACGCACATAGAATGCAAGCCCATTCTCAATCGCATAGGCACTGTGAAAACCCCATGAAAACAGAACCATAAGGTTTGTTCGAAGTATCTGTAAAATGTATTTTGCCATGTCAGTTTAATGTTTCAGAATGTCGTAAATGGTGTCCAAATCAAATTCGCGGTCAATCGGTTCTGAGGGGTGTGCTGCATACACTATAATGAAGCCACAGTTGGCAATGTGACATTGTGCAACACATTTATCGTACCCCTGATATTTGTCAAGTTCATCGGCTGTCAGCGTCTGGAATTCAAGTCCGTAGTTGGTCTTCATTTCTGTGTGTGTGGTGTAGTGGGGAGGTATATTTCAACCTCCCCTTAGAAACAATCAATAAACCTTCACCAAAGTTTCGTACGAGAAGCAACGGAACTGATTTTTCTGCAAATCGAGCACTGTGAAATTGCCATAAATGCTGTTAGGTACGCCTGTGCCCTTGATTTTGGGCTGAATGAGGTTTCCGTAAAGGCAGCACACCATGTGGCGAAGTTCTCCAGTGCTCTTTTTGATGAAATCTATCTCGACGATTTCGCCCTTTGAAAGCCTTTTCTTCAATTCCGAAATCATTGCGAGTTTGGCACCTAAAAGAACAGGATTGAGATTGCCGTGCGTCTTGGCAAGCATGTAGGAAGCACGTTCCATATCAACGTCGTTGACACTGATAACATTGGAAACAGGGGCGGAGGTAACAATAGTTGTCATATCAAAATCTATTATGGGGTTAAACATTCAAAAACAATAAGTTAGTCACCATAGTAACGACCACGAACTCCGTAATAGTCGGAGGGGACTTCGCAGGGAAAGAAAGAAGGCTGAGGATTGGAAATCCTTTCGTCAATCTTATCAAGGAATCGGTTAGCCTCTTCAACGCTGTGGAAGATGTACCCACTGAAATGATATCCGTCCTTATCGAAGTTCTTAAGGAACAGGGAGACACCAAGGAAGTCCTTGACAATTTGCCACTGTGCTCCGTTCAAGGTGGTGCGGTATGTGATTTCTTCTTTCATTTCTTGTCCCATTTTGTTATTACAAAGGTAAGAATAAAATATGACAAATGCAAATATTTTTATGCTGTTTTGCATATTTTTCCATGCTTTTACTATATTTGTCAGAAAAACACACTTATGATTGAACTAACGAAGGAATACATTAGCGGTCTTATCGAGCAGCGGGGTATGACGAAGGTAGAATTTGCCGCCAAAATGGGCTATAAGGAGCGACAGTACCTTGATTCCGTCCTGAACAACAAGAAGAAGGATATCACTACTGTTGTTAAGATGGCAGAGGTTCTTGGAATGCCCTTGTTGGAATTCATTGGTGAGGTGGAGCCTGAGCGAACAATCTACGGACAGGTGTTTGTGGATAGGAAGCCATATCAGATAAACTCCAAAGAAGATTTGGAGTCTTTGCTCAGAATTGTTTAATAATGATAATCTATTACGTTATTAATCTCTATTTGTTATTGCGTGTTAGTAGTTTATTCATATCTTTACAATAAAATTATGCTCATGAAAACATTCATCAGACTTAGTGCAATTATTCTGTTGTGCTCTACACTTCTCTTTGGCTGTAATGGTATTCAGACAGACGACCCCTCTAAAAACGACCTCCCTAAAAACCCGTTAGCGGGCACCTTATGGAGTTATGATGATGTGACTTCTCTTGGTAAAGAACAATATACCCGTTATATTGAGTTTCTTGACGAGACCAATGTTAGGATTTGGGATACTAACAATATGTCGTCAAATGCAGTGGCAACAGGCACATACTCTATTAGCGGCTCTAATGTTACGTTTAATGGAGTTTGGAGTAAGTATTGGATGAAGTATTATATAAGGGCTACATTTACAAGTAATACAATTACTGCATATTATAAATACACTGCATATGATTCAAGTGAAACGTGGGGCTCTGAGTTTCAAGAGATTTACACAAAAAAATAGTGTCACATCATTGATTTCCCCGTAAGGGAATATGACATCATAACCAACCCTCCGTATGATGAAAACCTGATAGCAATTGTTAAACGCTGCCTATCCATTTGTAAGAACAAAGTTGCAATGCTGCTACCCATCCAGTATCTTAGTGGCAAGGAGCGTTATAGTGAGTTATATGTGAAGTTCCCTCCGTCACGGGTCTATATCTACTGTGAGCGAATCAACATTGCCAAAGACGGTGATTTTGAAAAATTCTGCGACAGTGGAGCCAACATGACCATATATGCATGGTATGTATGGGAGAAGGGGTATCATGGTTCTACGGAGTTGCGGTGGATTCACAACGACAAGAATGAACAGAACACTCACGGTGAGGTCTCTTTTTAATCTAAAAGATGAAGGTTAGAATACGGTGTTCACCTTCCCTATACAAATAATTAGAACAAAACTTGTATAGGACAAAATGATGGCTCAGGAACAAGCTCCTGAGCCTTTTTTACAGCAGAACATCATCAAAGGTGTCACCATCCTGTTCGCTCTTGGGCGGTATCTTCGACCAATAACCTCCCGTATCGGCTTTCAGACCGTTTGATATCTTTGCGCACCATTCAGGATTGCGTGGGTTTGCTGCATTGTAAGCCTTCAACGAGGCGGAAATCTTTTGAGCGGTCTCAGGACTAACACCTCTGTCCTGACGTTTGTAGTTTTTCTTAGTTGTTTCCATGTTTCCTGTGTTTTACTATAAATAGTGGCTTGTTAAGAAAACTAAGGTTGTTAGGTCGTTTTTCTTTGTGCTGATTTTCACAGGGGAAAATTTTTCGGAAACGGCTCCCCGTCTTGGAAAACCTCAAAATTCTGGGAAAAATTTTTGTTCGGAACAGTGGTAGCGTAATAAGCCTAACAGATAAGTAAACTTAGTTAGGGGAGTGTACATCTAACAATTCTTAAAAATTTTTAATAATTACACAAGCAACAGTTGGCACGTGGATTCCTGTGCGTTTTCAAAATGTAATTACTTAACGGGATATTAGGTTTTATCTACTGTGTAAAGAACTCTCAGTCAAAGCAAAACCTTGATATACATCGGCAAATCTGGCCGTAATAGTTTGTCGTGAATCTGAGCTGTTTTGGGGTGGAATGAGACAAATAGAAAATCAGTCAGGTTCGTGCCTTGCTTTCGGATGATTAAGAAATGCCTGAACGTCTTTTTGGGTGTACCAAAATTTGTCACTGCCCTCATATTTGGTGTAGCCCAGATAACCCTTCTCCCTGAATTTCCTAAGACGTTCCTCTTTAATGTCGAGGAGGTTCATTATGTCCGCGTTTGTGAAGACAAGTTCATTATTAACCAACTTGTACTGTGGGCGTAATATGGAAATGAAATTGGACTTTGCCAGTGTTTTGAGGATATCAATTACACGAAGAATGGCTTGTTCTCGGAAATAAATAACAGCTCCGAAAGTCTCGTTAGGAACCTCTATCCATTCAAGTTTGGAATTAACTTCCAGTAAACGGCACGTTGATAGGTAATCGTCACCAATGATGTCCTGAACACAGAACTGGCTGATGAGGTTAGTGAATTGCCACGGCAAGAATTCTTTTTCCCCCTTACCGTTAATATCTGTGCCGTCACCACATGATTCGTCATAGATAAGCTCTGCGGGTTCATTCTCGTGCCATTCTCCCCGTTGCTTTCTCTTCTCCTTGTTTTCACTAATCAAGGTAGCATACTGGGTCACAATCGATTCTTGCCTGTTGGGTTCCATTCTATTTTTGATTAATAGTGCAAATATATAGAAAACCGATTGTTTGTCCAAAAGTACACTGGTGCGTGATTTGCCTTGTTTTATGTGGAAGTCTGTTTGTCTATTCTATGAATATACCTTTGTAATTGATTGATAATCATATATATTATTCCGTTTTAACGAGGAAGAATATTAGGGGCTTAACTGACTGAAATACAGAGAATTAACTCGGATGGGTGCCATTTTAGCGAATGGTGCCCATCCTCATTTTATCGCATTCTGTCGCATCCTGTCGAAACGAAAGTTAACACAATACTTAACACAAAACTTAACACAATTTTGTAAGAGGAATAGTAACGTTAACTTAAAAAGACAGCACTATGGGTTCAGTAAAACCAAGAATTCCCTCAGGAAAGTTCGTC
>CACZMF010000018.1 GCA_902782225.1 uncultured Bacteroidia bacterium
CCGCCAGGTATTGCTACCCGCGCTGCCCCTCGACTTGCATGTGTTAAGCCTGCCGCTAGCGTTCATCCTGAGCCAGGATCAAACTCTTCTTTGTATATTTTTTAAATCTTAGCTTGACCCTTGACACTTAATTCTCTTTCTAAAAAAAGGAATCAACGCTCTCGTTTGTTCTTGGTACTTGCTTGTACTTATCTTTTCAATATTATCAATGAACTGGCCGCTTTTCAGAAGCGGGATGCAAAGGTAGTAAGTTTTCTGATAACCGCAAATTTTTTTTTAATTTTTTTCAAAAAATTCTTTTTACCTATCTTTGTACCGCGATGAAAAAGTTCATAATCACAGCCTCGGCCCTGCTCCTGTCGCTTGCGGCGCTTGCAGGATCACCGCTTAAGGTCAGCGGCACCGCCAACATCCAGAGCGCCTATCTCTGGAGGGGAGAAAAAGTCTGCGAAGTCAACTTCAACCCCATCCTGGAGGCCTCCGTGGGCGGATTCACGGCCCAGGCCTTCGCCTACCTGCCCTTCGACGGAAGCTACAAGGAAATCGACCTGGACTTCTTCTACACCCTGGGCCCATGGTCCCTGCATCTTGCCGACTACTTCATCCGCTTTGCCAACTCCCCCATAAAGGAAAACTATTTCGATTTCCGGAAGCCCAGCACCAATCATATTATGGAAGCCATACTCTGCTACACGCCCTCTTCCATGCCGGTCGAAGCAAAGTGGTTCACATTCTTCTACGGAGACTGGCTCCCGGAGCCCGACGGCAGCCGCGGCAAGCCCACCTTCTCCTCATACCTCGAACTTTCGGCCCACCACGATTTCGGGCAATGGGGCCGGGGCGCGTTCGTGCTGGGCTCCTGCATCTTCAAGGGCCCCTACACCGCCTACACAAAGGATTTCGCAGTCATCCACTGCGAGCTCAGATACACGAAGACGCTCGAAGCCGGGCCCGTGAAGTTCCCGCTGAGCGTCTCCTATCTTGTGAACCCCTACGCGCGTACCACATTTATGAACGCGTCCGTGGGCGTCAGTTTCTAGCCCGCCGTATCTCTTTCCACGCAAGTGCCGCATAGCCGGCAAGAAGGACCGTGCCGCCCGCCATCTGCACCCACGGCGTCAGCGAGCCGCCCATCCAGCCGGGCAGCGAGAGCAGCACGAAAATGACCGCCGCCAGCAGCACGAAGCGCAGGATCACGCGACCCTCATAGGGCACGGCAAATCTATTGCGCCCGATCAGCCAGCTGAGAATCATTGCGGTGCCGTATCCGGCAAATCCGCCCCAGGCGCACGCCCAGTAGCCGATGCGCGGCACAAAGATCACGTTCACGGCAATCATCACCGCCGCCCCGATTGCACTGATCACGGCGCCCCACCATGTCTGGTCCGTGAGCTTGTACCAGAACGACAGGTTGAAAAACACCCCCATGAACACTTCCGCCGCCATCACGATGGGCACCACGCCCAGGCCTTCCCAGTAGGCAGGCTGGATGAAATGCCGGAGCAGCGGCATATACACCATCACGGCCAGGAACGCCAGCAGGGCGAAAATCACGAAATACTTCATCCCGTCGGCGAGCGTCTCAGGGCTGTCCTTGCTGCGGCTGCCACTGAACACAATAGGTTCGTAGGCATAACGGAACGCCTGCGTGAGCAGGGCCACGATCATCGCAATCTTCACGCAGGCCCCGTAGATACCGAGCTGCACCCGCCCCTCGTCGCCGGGCATCAGATACGGGAACAATATCTTGTCCGCCACCTGGTTGAGTATGCCCACGAGACTGAGGAGCAGCAGCGGCCAGGTGTAGGACAGCATCCGCCGCGCCAGCGCCCAGTCGAACCTGACGCCGAGCCCGCGCAGCTCCGGAATGAAGCCGAGCGTGACCAGGGCCGTGCAGGCCAGGTTGGCGAAGAAGATGAAGCCCACGCCGCCGTTGTAGTGCTGATAGGCGGCCTCCAGCCCCGGATGCGAGCCGAAAAGCAGCGGCAGCACCAGGAAGATGCCGAGGTTGAGCAGGATATTGGGAATGATGAACGCAAACTTGAGCGCCATGAACTTCAGCGGGCGCCGGTCCAGCCTCAGTTTGGAGAACATGATGGCCTGGAATGCGTCCAGTCCCACGATGACGGCCATGCACCCGATATACTCCGGATGGTCGGCATACCCCATGGCTCCGGCAACTGGCCTGACCAGCGCAAGCACCACCACCACGAACAGCAGCGCCACCGCTCCGACCATCTTGAGCGAGGTGCCGTACACCCGGCGGGGATCCTCTCCGTCCTTGTTGGAGAAACGGAACATGGTGGTCTCCATGCCGAAGGTGAGCAGAGCCATCAGCAGTGCCGTGTAGGCGTAGAGGTTGGTCACGATGCCGTAACCGCCGCTGGAAGCCGCTATCCTATAGGTATACACCGGCACCAGCAGGTAGTTCAGGAACCGCCCGACTATGCTGCTGAGGCCGTAGATGGCCGTATCCTTTGCCAGGGACTTGATGTTCATTTCCCGTTAATTATTTATACCGGAAATGTAGATCGTGTAGTCAGTCTCGAGCGTGGACTGCCAGGGGTTGGGGAGCTCCACGTGGACGGGAATGCGGATGGTGCCGCTGAAAGTGATCTCGGACGTGTAGTCAATTGACAGATAAGGCATTGAACCATCGACAGGGTCGGGGAAGAAATCCAGGCCGTTGGTGCTGTACACAATGGATACAAGGCGCCTCAAGTCTACAGGGAGCACAGCTTTGATGGCATCGATGTCATACACAAGGTCGCCGAGCTGGTAGGCTTCCTTGGACCTGATGCCTGACACGTAGCCATTCCCGCCGGACTGGGATGTGGCCCCCTCGGGGTTGTCCACGTCGCCGATGACCCACTCTCCGTCCTTGATCACAAAATAAGAAACGCCCTGAGGCCTCTGGTCCTGAAGTTCGAGATTCTGCCCGAGCGGAACGCGGTAAACTTTGTGTTCATCCAGGACCACCCTGAAGTCGCCGCCTTCCAGATTGTCGAACGGGACCCAGGGCACGACGGCGAACGAGCTGTAGTCCAGCATTTCCGAAGGGTACTTGACGGACGCCTTGGGTGCGGTGAAGCGGGTGGGGAGTTCCACCGTGCAGCTGCCGCTGTGCTTGAGCAGCCTTGCGGTTATCGGGATGAAAGGCATTTCATTAGTCCTGTACAGGAAAGTGGTGTTGCCCGTCCAGAGGTCCATGTAGTACTGAAGGCCACCCGTCTGGCAGACCTGCGGCAGACTCCTGGAGTTCAGGCTGGCGTCGGCGTAATCGAATACCACTTCAATACCCTCTTTCTGGAGGGCGGCCTCATCCATAATATTGTCTTCGGCATCCACGACGTTGAATGAGAGTTCCGCAAAATTCAGGGGTGCCGGGTTGTAGTCGGCAAGTGCAAAGCGGTTGCTTATGCGGTTGTCGCCGGCAGGAGTAGTCCCAGCGGCACTGGGGAGAGTTGTATAATACGCAGGATAGCACCGTGTCCACCACACCACGCTGCCGTCGTTGGTGTCGAAGTCCAGCTTCTGCATGGTCTGGCCTTCCTGCCGGGAATTGAAGGTGTAGTACTTCAGGTGCAAGAAGTTATATGAGGCGTCGGGGCCGGGCACATCGGGGCCGGGACCTGGACCCGGGGTGCCGGAGGGGTCGGTGATTTCAACCGTCCCGCTGACGGTCTGGTCACCGAACGGAGTGCGTATGACGTATTTACCGGTGACAGTGCCACCCACGGCCGCCTTGCGCTCCGCTTCGCTCTTGCCGGGGTTCATCTCCACCTCGGCATAGACCTGCCCGGTGCCGACGACAAGGTCTTCAAGGGCGGGGCTGGAATAGGTGAAACTGTCCCACTCCACGCTTGTGCCATAGACCACGTACCCCATATTGTAGGCTTCCTGTGCAGATACCGTCTTGCCGTCAATCACGAATGCCGGGGTGAGGCCGTCGAGTATGACACGGTAGCCGGGCTCGGAGGAACCTCCGTTGCCGCGCAGCACATTGTAGGGTAGATACTGGTGTTCACCTCTTGCGTCGACTCTCTCAGGGTAGCCGTAAGCCCCCGGGACATAAGCTCCGGGGAGCAGTTCGATCGGATCCATCACGTTGGGATAGAGGGTTGTGTATGGACTGGCGAGTTCATTTTCATAATCGATAAAACCAGGCGCACCGTCCTCGCCGACAAACACCTCGCAATCCTGGAACTGATACAGCCGCAGCTGGACTGCAAAGGCGCTTCGGCCCTGCCAGGCCTGCAGGTCGGGGAGCGTCCACACGGGAATAGAATACGTACGTTCCGGATACAGAGGATCCTCGGCACGGAAAATGCCTGAAGAATCCAAATAATCTGAAGGGTTCCATCCTCGTATGTAATAGCCTTCGTGGTCTGTAAGGCCGACGTCATACCTGGGCTTCAGGCCGCTTGCTATGAAGCTTTCGGACGCAACGTTGACGGGAAGCACCTTGAAGGTGACTTCTCCGGTGCTGTCGTCGGCCGAAGTGATTTCGAGTATCTTCATCCAATACTTAAGTCCGTCTGTGCCGCCGCCGGCCCGGGTGTTGACCTCGCGCACGTCGAACCAGGCCAGCAAACCGCCCCTGAAGCCAAGTTCTTTCAGCAGGGCCCGGATGTCCAGACCAGTTTCATACTTACCATTAAATATTTCTACGAAATCATAAGTCGCCTTGATCCCCTGCGCAATCTTGCTTGCATACTGCGCGGGAAGAATCTGGTAGGTGATCTCGGTGGGCTGGTCGAAAAGGACTGCATCCGTGCCGTGATAGACAATGGCGGAATTCACGGTGATCTTTCCGTCGTCGTAGTCGGGCACATACTGTATGCTCTGCACTTTCTTGAGGATGTCCATGACATCCGACTTGGGCAGTTTCAGCACAGTGCCGTCGGCTAGGGTCAGGATAACATAAAGGTCCGAATCCTCGACGCTTTTGAACAGTGAGTCGCCGGTGGCCTGGCCAAGTCCGGTCCAGCTGCCGCCGCCATCCACTGAAATGTACCAGTTGTCGCCCTCTATCTTCAGCTCGGGGGCGGTGCCGGTGACGGGCAGCATCTTGCCATTCCGGTCCAGCAGCCACTCGCCGTCCACAGTCCAGTAGTAAACGTCCTGATGCTTGTCCGCTCCGATGACGGGAGTCCTGCCATCCTTGATGGTGGCCGTAGTGTTGTCGGAGAACACGATCACATAGCCGTCTTCAGCCTTGGTCACGGAAGTGACATATACTTTGTTCTCAAGCGCCCTGACTGCGGTCTGCAGGGCACTGATGTTGCCGTTGGCAGTCCGCATCTGCTCCTCAAGGGAGGAAACCCTCTCCTTAAGGTCAGCTATGTCGCTTTTCAGTGCGGAGTCGTTGTAGCATGAAGAAATGGCGGCGAGAATGATCACGCACACCGTGAACAGGTGGATAAGTCTTTTCATTGCCGTAGGTATTTATTGGTCCAGTTTACGATAATTAATTCCAAGTTCGTCAAGCATCGGGAGGGCGTGGGCGGAAAGGTCGGATTTGAAGCGCCTGAAATCCTTGCGCTCCGGGGCGCACCACTGCAGTTCGGAAAGGGCCAGCACGCGGGGGAAGAGCATATACTCCAGATGCTCCGGGGTGGCGATATATTCCGTCCAGAGGTTGCACTGCACGCCGAGAATGTGGCCCCGCGCCTCTTCCGGAATCTCCGCAAGAGGCTCATAGCCATAGAGTTTCTCCAGGGTCACCGCCGCCTTGCCCACGGTCTCGGGCGTCGCCCAGTTGTGGGAGATGCTGAAAGGCTCGTGCTCCAGATCGGTGGACTGGATGTAGTCGAGATAGCAGTAGGTAGTGGGGGCCATGATCACGTCGTAGCCCTGGGAAGAGGCCTTGATGCCGCCCTTGGTGCCGCGCCAGCTCATGACGGTGGCCCCTTCAGCGAGCTCGCCTTCGAGTATCTCGTCCCAGCCGATGATCTTCTTGCCCTTGCCGGCAAGGAACTTCTGCATGCGGGCGGTCACGTAGTTCTGCAGGCGCGCTTCGGCGGACACGCCGTCGGAATCCTTGAGCCCGAGCTCGCGTATCTTCGCCTGGCACAGCGGGTCTGTCTTCCATTCGTCGCGCGGGCACTCGTCGCCGCCGATGTGGATGTACTCCCCGGGGAAGAGGTCGGCCACCTCGCCGAGCACGTCTTCCAGGAAGCGCATCGTCTTCTCGCTGCCCACGTTGAGCACCTGCCTGGACACGCCCCAGACGGTCCAGACCTCATAGGGCTGGGGCTTGCTCCCCTTGCAGCCCAGCTCGGGATAGGAGGCAAGGGCGGCCTGCATATGCCCCGGAAGATCGATTTCCGGCACAATGGTGATGCCGCGCTCATCCGCATAGGCAATGATGTCGCGGATCTGGTCCTTGGTGTAGAAGCCGCCGTAGCGTATGCCGTCGTTGCTGTCCCAGTCGTTGCGTATCATGGTGCCGTTGCGCCAGGCGCCGACTTCGGTAAGGCGCGGATACTTGTCGATCTGTATGCGCCAACCCTGGTCTTCGGAGAGGTGCCAGTGGAAGCGGTTGAGCTTGTAGACGGCCATCGCGTCCAGCACCTTCTTGACCTCATCCACGCTGAAAAAGTGCCTGCAGCAGTCCAGCATCAGGCCGCGGTAGCCAAAGCGCGGAGCGTCGGAAATGTCGCAGCACGGCAGGCGCCATCCGGCAGCAGGGTCCGCCTCCGTGCCGTAAACAGCCACCGGCAGCATCTGCCTGAGGGTCTGGATGGCATACAGGAAGCCGCTGAAGCCGCTTGCGCGCACCTCGGCTGCGCTCCGCCTTATGCTGATGGAATAAGCTTCCGGGGCAATGGAATCATCCTGGACGAAACGCATTCCCCTGCCGTCTTCCGAGACTTCGCAGGCCTTGCCGCAAGCAAGCGACAGCTCATCCGCAAAGCGCTGCACCGCACCGGCGCTGCGCGCGTCCATAGCCGGGTCGCAATTCAGGCTTATACCCTGCACGTCAAAGGTCCCTCGGGCCATCTGCACGCTCAGCGGCGCCGGGACAATGTGCAGGGCCGGAGCCTCCGGAGCGCATCCGCCGAGCATTGCGAGAGCGGCGAGAGCTAAAAGCGTTTTCTTCATGGGAAACTATTTCTTGAGTTCGTCCGGTGTGCGGTAGTTGTAGCCGAGGAGGCTCAGGATGGGGAGTTCCTTCTTCTCCAGGCAGCGGATGAAACGGTCGTAGTCCTTGTTTTCGGGCTGGCACCACTGCACCTCGGAAAGGGCCATCAGACGCGGCAGGAGCATGTATTCCAGATACTCGTTGGTGCCGATGAATTCGGTCCACAGATTGCCCTGCACGCCGAGGATATGGTGCTGGTCGCTCTCGGGAATGCCCGTGTAGGGTTCGTAGCCGTAGAGCTTGGGCATGGGGACGGCCCTGTCGGGAGTCTTGGTGATGCAGTAGGGCTCGGACGCAAGGTCGGTGGACTGGCAGTGGTCCAGATAGCAGTAGATATTGGGCGACATGATCACGTCGTAGCCCATGGATGCGGCCTTGATGCCGCCCTTGGTGCCGCGCCAGCTCATGACGGTGGCCCCTTCGGTGAGCTCCCCTTCGAGGATTTCGTCCCATCCGATGATCTTCTTGCCCTTGGTGGCGAGGAACTTCTGCATGCGGGCGGTCACGTAGTTCTGCAGGCGCGCCTCGGCGGAGGCCTTCTCGTCGCTGACCAGGCCCAGCTCCTTGATCTTTGCCTGGCAGTCGGGGTCGGTCTTCCACTCGTCTTTGGGGCATTCGTCGCCGCCGATGTTGAAATACTCGCCCGGGAAGAGGTCGGCTACCTCGTCGCAAACGTCTTCCAGGAAGCGCATCGTGCTTTCCTTGCCCACGTTCAGCACCTGCTTGGAAACTCCCCAGTAGGTGCGCACCTTGTAGGGCTGGGGCTGGCTTCCGGCGCAGCCCAGCTCAGGATACGATGCAAGGGCGGCGACCATGTGGCCGGGCATGTCGACCTCGGGAATGATGGTGATGCCGAGGGCCTGGGCGTAGGCCACGATGTCACGGATCTGGGCCTTGGTGTAGTAGCCGCCGTGGCGTGTGCCGTCGCTGCTGCTGAGGTCGCGCTTTATGATGGTGTAGTCGCGGTAGGCACCTATCTCAGTGAGTTTCGGATACTTGTCTATCTCGATGCGCCAGCCCTGGTCTTCGGTCAGATGCCAGTGGAAGCGGTTGATCTTGAACATGGACATGACGTCCAGCACCTTCTTCACCTCGTCGACGCTGAAGAAATGGCGGCAGCAGTCCAGAAGGATGCCGCGATACGCGAAACGGGGCGCGTCCTCGATCTCGCAGCAAGGCAGGAACCAGCGGGATTTCAGGTCCGGGGCATTTCCGTAGACCGACACCGGAAGCATCTGCTTGAGGGTCTGGACGGCATAGAAGAAGCCGTTGTAGTCAGAGGCGCGCACCACGGCCGCCTTCTTGCCTATGCTGATCTTGTAGCCTTCGGAGGCCACGGAAGCGTCCTTGATGAAGCAGAGACCCTTGGTGTTGCCGCTCTCCACGGCCTTGACAAGGCCTATGGGGCTGGCCACGTCCGACATCCTGCCGCTGACAAGGGAAAGCTTGTCGGCGAACTGGCGCACAAGCTTGAGGGTGGCTGCATCGAAGGTGGGATCGCAGTTGATGCTCACACCTTTGACCTTGAAAGAGCCCTTGGCCATCTCGATTTTCCGGGGCGCAGGGACTATTTCAGGCACCGAAGGCTTGGCTGCCCAGCCCAGGACGGGAGCCAGAATGGCAAGGAAAAAGAGAAAACGTTTCATATATTTGCAGGGTTTTGATTCATAACCCTACAAATATAATTAATCTTTTGCTGACGTCAAAACCGGGTCCTTACGCAGGAATCAGGCCGTGCGCCTGAAGGAAAGCGTTGAGCGCGGTGGCCACGAACATGAAGCAGATGAGGGCGGCGACGATGACACCGATGACCTTCACCCTCTTGAACCATGTCTTGCCGTTCCAGCCCACGGTCTGGAACATGCTCCAGAAGCCGTGCGTCAGATGCAGGAACACGACGCAGAACCAGACCAGGTAGATACAGAGGCTCCACCATGCTCCGAACGTCACGTTCAGAAGCAGGTAGGGATTGTTTTCGAAATTGCCTATGCCGAACATCTCGGGAAGCTGCATTTTGGCCCAGAAGTGGGACAGGTGGTAGAACAGGAATCCGAGCACCAGCAGACCGAGCACCAGCATGTTACGTGCGGACCAGGAGTCCGTGGCGGCCTTGCTGGCCACCTCATAGCGTTTCACTCCCCCGCGGGCCCTGACATTCTGGACGGAAAGCCAGATGCCGTAGCCGATATGCACCAGGAAACCGAGCGCAAGCACGGGCACCATGATGGAAATCACGGGAGTGGACATGAAATCGCAGCCGAGTTTGAAGAGGCCGTCACCCTTGGTGAAAAGGTCGGCATCCGCGGCAGCTACGCCATATTTGCCGGTGAAAGAATCAATTACAGAGAAGAAGTTGATGGTGGCGTGGAGAAGGAGGAAGACAACTAAAAACGCACCGCTCACCGCCTGGATGAACTTCTTGCCGATGGATGAATTGAAAATAAACATAGGTTTCTTTAAAAATCGTCTGCAAATATAACCCGAATCTTGCAAGAATCCAATTATCTCACAAAGGTTTTTCGGAAATACACGGCCCTGCCGCCCTCGGCCATACCTTCGGCGGAAACGGTATAGCGCACGCCCGGCTGCAGGTTTTCAAGCGGCACGGACAGCGAGCCCCCGGAGGGCAGGTCCAGCAGCGGATGCCAGTACAGGGTCTCGGACCCGCGGTGCTCCTGCGGCAGCGAGCAGCCGTCGAAAGAATAGATGCGCACGTTGTCGTCGAACTGCAGCCCGGGCATGTTGCCCTTGAACGTGACAAGGTTCACCACTCCGTCGAAAAGCTTGTCTCCCAGGCAGTAGCGGTACTGATAGGCATCGATGCTGCGCACTATCGCAGGGTCGTAGTTCATGATCAGCCGCTGGTCCGGCACGGGCACCCCGTCCACCATCACCACGGCCTCGCCCCACCTCGGTGTATCGTCCGCCACGCTGGTCTTCATGAGCACGTATATCCGGGGCACGCCGCCGCGCCGCCGCATCTTCACGAAAGGAGTGATCTCCACGAACACCTCCTCCATGGTCGGGAAACGGGTGTAGTCGTCCAGCACGTAGGACACGCACTCGTGCGTGAGGAAGAAATGATCCCGCCGCATCGGGATCGACACGGCAAGCGTGTCGGACGAGAGGCCGGCTAGCATCGCGGAGCCCCGGCGCACCAGATCTCCGGCCTGGGTGCGGCATACACGAAGCTTGGGAAGCCCCGCCACCTGCGGCCCTGCGAAGGGGTTCTGAAGTTCAAGATGGCACTGTGCCCCCTCCGGAAGCCCCTGCAGCTGGCACACCATGTCGCAGCTGCCGAAAACATTCTCGGTCTCGAAGCGGAAATCCCCGTCTTCGGAGAGCCCGGCCACGTAGCAGTCGGTCTGCGAACCGGGCACGGAAAGCAGTGCGGTCACGCTTTCATCGAGCTCCCCGGAGCCGACGGGCCGGGCGTGCAGGGTCTCACCCCAGGCCGCGGGACTGGGAGCACCCGGCACGAAACCGGCAATGGAAGAGCGCGAGGCAGGTTCCAGCGAATCGTCCCTGTACACGGACAAGCTCAGCGACACCGCCTCGCCGGAGAGATTATCCACCTTGATGCCGTCTGGGGCCGCTTCCGCGGAAAGTCCGTAGCCCGCCTGGGCTGATACAGCGCCCCGCTCCACAGAGTCCACGACCTCAACGCCGTCCGCCACCCTGTCGGTCGAAAGAGTGTTATAGACCGACACTAAAGGGCCTTCGGCAGCAGCGTCGCCCGCTTTTTGCGGGTCCGTGTAGGCCACGAGGCGGTAGTTGCCGGTGGGTATGGTCAGGGGAAGCCGCAACGACCCGCCGCCGCGCCCGCCCCGGATATCTATTCTCGTGCGGGCGGCCACTCCGTCCGTAGAAATCAGCTCCAGATAAGCCACGGCCGGCCCTTCGGCGCAGAACACCGAGCACCAGATCCTGTCGCCGGCCACATAGCTTCCCTTGTCGGTGGACACATAGGCCTGCGCCCCCGCATGCAGGGCGGAAAGGGCCAGCAACAGTATGAGCGTCAATCGTTTCATGGCTTATAGTCTTTTCTCCACCACTCCGGCTCCGTGGTGGTGCCGCCGAGCTGAGTGCAGTCCGTTCAGCGCTTGGGGCCCCATTCCACGCCGGTCAGCGAAGGCTCCTCGCCCCGCACCGGTGCGCTTCCCATCCTGAACTCCTGATCGAAATCGTAGTTGCCGTCTTCATCCGGAGCCGGGAAAAACAGCAGCACATCGGGATCGTAGGGCCTGGTGTAGAAGGTGTTGGGCACATAGATGCGTTTTGACACGCGGCAGGCCACGTCCACGTAGCCAAGGGCCGTCTGCGTCCCGTCCGAGGTGCAGACCACGTTGCCGCGCATCTCGCTGGGAGTGGGCGAAAACAGCGAGCCGGTTTCATTGGACAGGGCATTCATATGCCGGTGCCAGGCAAGCGCTTCTGAAGAAAGGCCCTGCACGGTGAGCAGGATAGAGTACAGGGTGGAAATGCGTATGTCGGTGGACTGCATCGTCATGAAGCACACATCCGACAAACGGTTGTCCGACTGCCCCTCGGCGCTGCCCAGGAAGGGCTCGATGGAGTTTCTGGTGGTCCAGCAGGTGTAGTTGATTTCCGACGGATCGGGCTCCCTGTAGATCTTCGACGGGTTCTGCCTGTCGGCTTCCGGAAGGCCAGGGACGAACATGAATGCAGGGATGTAGTCCGCGTGGTACTCCCAGGTCTCAGTGTAGTCCCAGCGGAAGTTCCAGAGCGAGTCGGCGCCGTCCAGGCTGAGGAAGAGCCCCACGCCGTCGTCGGTGCCGGCGTAGCGGAGGTCCGTGATCACCGGGGTCTGTTTCACTCCCGTCCATGGGGTTTCGTATTCCCGGCCGTCGTCCAGCTCGATGCGGAGCCGGTATTTTCCGGATGCCGGAGCCTTGGACGTGTCGAACACATAGGCCCCGCGGTACTGATAAACGCCTTTCCAGCTGCTTCCGGAGTCGTTTTCAATGGTCAGTTTGCCGGTAGGATACTCCTTTCGCATCTCACTGGGGAAGGCGGAAAGGGGATAGACGTAACCCAGCGTGATCCGTGTGGGTTCGCCGATAAGGATGTCGCCAGAGACCACTATGTTGTCGAACGACTCGCTCTCGATGTCCGCCCGGAAGGGGTAGATGCATCCGGACAGAAGCAGCAGCGCGGCAGACAATATGAATGCGGTCTTTCTCATCTCAGAACTTCAGGTTTAGACTCAGGTAGGGCACCTGGGTGGCGAACACGGACAACATGTAACCCTTCACGCCTATGCCTCCTGCGGTGTTGTAGAACACGGAGTAGGCGTTGCGGCGGCCCGTCACGTTGTAGCAGCCTATGGTGGCGGACATGTGCGTGAAGGCCTTCAGGTAGTGCCCGGGCTCGATATTGAACGCCAGGTCGAGGCGGAAGTAGTCGGGAATGCGGTAGGCGTTGCGCCCGGAATACATCAGGCGGAGCGCATTGCCGTAGAAGTACTGCCCCACAGGCACCGTGACCGGCCGCCCGGTGGAGTAGTCGAGGTTGAAGGAAATGGAGTAGCGGTGGGTGAACTTGTAGTTGCCCACCAGCTTGATGTCGTGCGGCTTGTCGTAGGGAGCGTTGTACCAGTTGCCGCCGTTGATGGTGTCGGGCCCCCGGTCGCCCATTTCCTGCAGGAAGGCGCGGGACCAGGTGTAGGACACCCACCCCGTCAGGCGGCCGGAGAGCTTGCGCAGCATCAGCTCCACGCCGTATGACTTGCCCCTGGTGCGCACCAGGTCGTCGGCGAGGCGCTCGTTCATCGAGAGCACGGCTCCTGACTTGTAGTCCAGATAGTTGTCCATTCGTTTGTAGTAGCCCTCCAGCGAGATGTCCAGCTCGTTTCCGAACACGGTCCAGTAGATGCCGGACGCGGCCTGCCAGCCCTTCTGGGGCAGGATGTCGGCCCCGGATAGGCGCCAGGTGTCCATCGGCGAAATGGCGGAAGTGTTGGAAATCAGGTGGATATACTGGTTCATGGTGTTCACGCCGGCCTTCACGGAGAGGTTGGCCAGGGGGGACCATTTGCCGCTGACCCGAAGTTCCGGGCCGCCGTAGAATTTCGCGGGGGCGAAGGCGAGGAAGGACGAGAGGCGCAGTCCGTAGTCCAGCGAGAACTGGCTGTCCTGCGGCTGCCACTGGTCGCCGGCATAGACAGCGGGCTCAAGCGCCATCTCCGGGGCGAGCGAGCGCGGCACGACGAGGGCGTCTTTTATGGGAGAGAGCTTGCCCGGATTGAGGGCGTAGAACACCGCGTCGCCGCCCCAGCTGAGGGTGTGGCTGCCCAGGCGCTGCCGCACCCCGGCCCGCAGGAAGCCCTGGCGTATGTCGGTGGAGAGCGACCAGGCGCCGGTCACGTCGGTGTCGTAGCCCCTGTCGAGCACATTGGAGTACTGGTCATAACCGGTGCTGACTTCCAGGGAGCCGTCACCGCCGAGCTTGTGGCGCCACTTCAGGGCCACGTCGAGATTGGAGTAGCGGAAGGTGGTGTCGCCCCTGAACGAAAACTTGTCGCGGGACCAGTAGCCGGTGAGTTTCAATGAGTTGCGCTCGTCGAAGCGGTGGGTGACGCCGAGATTGACGTCGCTGAACGAGGCTTTGCCGCCGGCATAGCCGCTGCCCTGCGGAAGCATGCGCAGCAGCCAGTCGGAGTAGGTGGTGCGGCCGCCGAGCACGAAGGTGGTCTTGTCCTTGACTATCGGCCCCTCGATGGAGGCGTGGCTGGTCAGTATCCCCAGGCCCAGGGAGCCGTGGATGCGGTCGGGGCTGCCGTCGCGGGTGGTGATGTCGAGCACGGAGGAGATGCGGCCGCCGTAGCGCACCGGGATGGAGCTCTTGTAGAGTTCGACCTCGTCGAGCACGTCGTTGTTGAAGGCGGAGAAGATGCCGAATAGGTGGCTGGGGTTATAGATCGTGCCGCCGTTGAGCAGGATGAGGTTCTGGTCGGAGGAGCCGCCGCGCACGTTGAAGCCGCCCGACGCCTCGCCCACCGACTTCACGCCGGGCAGGGTCAGCACCGCCTTCAAGACGTCGCCCTCGCCGAACGCAGAGGGTATGTGGCTGACTATGTTGGAGTTGATGGTCTCCAGACCCATTCCGGCCCTGCGGTGCTCCGCCATGGAATTGGCTGTCACGTAGGCGCTCTTCAAGGCCGTGACCTTCTCGCGCATCACGATGTCGAGCCCGCCTTCGCCGCGCACGATGACGTGGATGTCCATGTCTTCCTTGGTGGTCTCCCTGAAGCTCAGAAGGTTCTCGCCCAGGGGGAGCTTGAGGGAATAACGGCCGTCGGGGTCGGTGAAGCAGTAGATGCGGCCGCTGCGGTCGGACACGAGCACGCTGGGGAGAGTCTCACCGGTAGCCACGTCGCGGACGGTGCCGGACACGGTCACAGGGCCTCCGGAGCCCGCCGTGCGGCCGATTTCATAGGTCTTGTTGCGGTAGTTCGCGATGAGGTTTTCCTGCTCTATGGCTTCGAGCACAGCCCTTCGGCTCGCGGAGATTTCGCCGGTGGAGAACCAGTCGGCGGGAAGTTCAGCCCTGGCTCCGGGCACTTTGAGGACTGGGGCCTGAATGCCCGTGCGCGGGGCCAGCGGGGCCTCGGCGCCGGAGAAGGGGTCCGCAACCGGCTGCAGGCGGGAAATCCTGCGCCGGCCTGGGTGGATCTTCTTGAATGTGCCGCGGCGGATGGCGTAGTAGCGGTCGCTGAGGTAGAAGTATGCGATGATTTTCTCCCTGTAGTTGGGATCGTCATAGCCTATGCCGTGCTCGCCGTTGTGGTTGCCGGGCTCGCGGGCGAACATCTTGACCCGCTGGTAGTAAACGGTCTCGCGCTGGTCCTGCAGCACCTGGAAGTAGCCCTCCGGAGCCTCCGGGATGCCGCAGGCGCGGAGGTTGACGTAGCGAATGCCGCCGATTTCGAACCACGGGGCGAGTTCGCGGGGCACGACGACCGGGGCGGCGAACCGGCTTTCCCGGGCCAGGAGCTCACCGGTGTGGGCGTTGACATTGAGCATCGCCCCTTCGAGGACGTCGCCGTTGAAAAAGACCGTTCCGGGCTGGAAATCAGGGCTGTACCAGTAGTAGTGGCCGTTGAATGGAAAGTTGTAATCGGCCATAACCCGCCCCCTGTAGAGCGGACTCTGGGCGGAGCACACGACCCCCGCAAGCATCAGCAGGCCAATGATTAACCTTCTCATATACCGTACAAATATAATACTTTATATGATGCCGTGTTTGCATTTTTGATATTTTTCCGATATTTTTGTTTCTTGCATTGAATTCAAACCACAGATGTATAAAAGAGTCTTACTGAAACTTAGCGGCGAAAGCCTGGGAGGCCCCGAAGGTAAGGGCCTCGACCCTGAAAGCCTCAACAAATTCGCAGCCGAAATCGTAGAGGCCGTACGCGCCGGCCACCAGGTGGCCATAGTCAACGGCGGCGGCAACATCTTCCGCGGCCTGCAGGGCGTGGGCAAAGGATTCGACCGGGTGACCGGCGACCGCATGGGCATGCTTGCCACCATCATCAACTCCCTCGCCCTCGCCGGCGCCATCAGGAGCCAGGGAATCGACGCCGAGGTGTTCACGGCCACTCCCACCGAGCCCTACGCCCGCTACTACACCCGCGACAACGCCATACGCGTGCTCGAAGAGGGCGGCGTGGCGCTCATAGCGGGCGGCACCGGCAACCCCTTCTTCACCACCGACTCCGGCGCAGCCCTCAGGGCCCTCGAGCTCGGAGCCGACGCCCTGCTGAAGGGCACCAGGGTGGACGGGGTCTACACGGCCGACCCGGAGAAGGATCCCACCGCCGTGCGCTATGAGGAACTCACCTTCTCCAAAGCCCTCGCCGACCATCTGAAGGTCATGGACCAGACGGCATACTCCCTCTGCGAGCAGGGCCCCGTGCCCATCGTGGTGTTCGACGTCACGCGCCCCGGCAATCTGGCACGCCTGTTGAAAGGAGAGCCCATCGGCACTATAGTACACGCATAAAAATTCACGCAATATGTTGACAGAAAGAGCAAAAGACATCATTAACGGCGCCGAAGGCAAAATGCAGGACGCCATCACCTTCCTTGAGGAAGACCTCAAGACCTACCGTGTGGGCAAGGCCAACCCGAACATCTTCAACGGGCTTATGGTCGACTACTACGGCTCGGCCACTCCCGTCCACCAGGTGGCCTCCATTTCCGCCCCGGACGCCAAGACCCTGGCTATCCAGCCCTGGGAGAAGAATATGATTCCGAAGATCGAGAAGGCCATCATGGACGCCAACCTCGGCTTCACTCCCCAGAACAACGGAGAGATCATCCGCTGCGTCGTGCCCGCCCTGACCGAGGAGCGCCGCAAGGAGCTGATCAAGAAGGCGAAAGCCTCCGGCGAGCAGACCAAGGTGGTGGTGCGCAACGCCCGCCGCGACGCCATCGACATCCTGAAGAAGGCCCAGAAGAACGAGGGTCTTTCGGAAGACACCGAAAAGGAAGCCGAAGAGGAAGTCCAGAAGTTGACCGACAAGAAGGTCAAGCTCGTGGACGAAATCGTCGCCGCGAAAGAAAAGGAAATAATGACGGTGTAGCATCCTGTCATTCTGAGCATAGCGAAGAATCTTAACGGCCACGGTTCGGCCACGAAAACGGCTGAAATCGTGGCCGAGATGTTCAGAATTGGTGGTTCGGCCACGAAAATGGGCGAAATCGTGGCCAAGCCACCAACCGATGGTCGTAATACGGACTACCTAAGCATGAATATGATAACGAAACCTTTGATTCTGGACGTGCACTTTTCTCCGTGTAGTTCCGATGGCTTCCACTTTGGAGAACTCCGCAACACTTTCTTGCACATACTGTCGACTGATGCGCACAATCCTCTTGTAACGACCACATTGGAAATGCTCCCATCCGGAAGGACATCAAAATCAACAAATAACCTTCCGATAGCATCAGGCTGGTCCTCAGGGTAATAAAGATGATCATCTACCCACTGGTGGAATAACGTAAGCGTGGTATCGTTAAGGAACGATGGTTTGGAAGCATTCTCCAGAGTCTCAATTCGGCATGGCCCCGGCCCTGAACTAGTATTCTGGCCATACGCAAAATTGTTCTCCAGCAATATAACGAGCAGAATACAACAGAAAGTTATGACCAGGCGACGAGAAGACATATCAATGACGCTATTCCCACTAACACATGCAATAATAACGCCACCACATGTGCTTAACGTGTAACATCTCCAACACCGGCAAGCTACCGCCACTGCGGAGACAGACTCAAAAAGAGGCCGACCCTTTTTAGTCGACCTCTCGCGTTTATTCCCCCTCTTACAACTCGGCCATCGCCTTGTCAATAATGTCTGTAATCCGGTTGGAGCCGCGCACGGCTGCATCAAGTTTGAGAAGGTAATATGTAACCCGGATGTTCTTTACTTCCCGCTGATAAACCGAGACAAGATCCCATCCATAGCTGCCAAGATAATTCAGCGCGCCGATCACATTGTCGAAGTGAATAATATCATCGTTCTGATTCGCCAGCTTAAATGTCTGGGTGATGGGGTTGGGGGTGTTGACGCCCCAGTTGATCGACACGGCTTTTGTTGTCATCCATGATGTTTCAAAAACCTCGAGGTAATACACTTTTTGGCTTCCCAGCTCTGTCTTGGAGGCTGTCTGTGCATTCGCGGAAGCGGCTATGAAAAGCACAGAGATGATTGTAATGATTCTTTTCATTGTGTATGTTGTATTAATTGATTATTTTTTCAACACGGGGCGGACGGGAAGGCCATAACACCTGGACCCATACGTAATTGAGGCCCCGAAATAGTCAACCTTGAAACTATTCGCGTATTCGGATGTCCAAGACATGTCCGTGCAAAGGGTGTTTGTCCAATAATACCCAGTACTGCCTTGGTCGTTCCATCCCGTCCCTTCCTGATACCCGGCATAAGGGAAGAATACTCTTTTCCTGGGATTGGTTTGTTCTTTCTTGCTGGAGAATAGCATTCCATACACGCCATTGATCTGGGTTCTCTCATAAGTACATTTGGCTATCAGTTCGTTAAAATCAGCAACTGACGGCGTCTGCCATTGACCATCAAGAAGCATAGCAGCTATATCATCAACATAGTCCAGCTCATTTTTACCATCCACGAAGCCGTTATTGCCGGTGTCTTTTACCAAACAATACTTCAATAGTTTATTATACGCGCCGGCGCTCCACATATACGAGCTCCAGTCAAAGCGGCTTTTCTCCGTAGGCTTTTTGGTGTCTCCCCAGGCATAGTAATCTCCATATTCTTCCGGATACGCGGCCCCGATATTTGCCGAGGCCCAGAGGTTGCCGCTTTCAAGGTCCAGGTCAACAGGACCTTCGGGAAGTGTGAAGAACTTCACAAGCGACGATTCAACAGAATCTTTGGTTCCATATTCGGCTTCAGCACTGCAGTAGTATACCGCGCCGTCGTCCAGCCCTGGTAAAACAGCTGAAAAAGGTATCTTTATATCATACGTAATGTCAGGTATATCCAACCGACATACAGTACTCTCCTCCAGATAAGTTTTATCTTTTCCATATCTGACGTAAACATTGATATTACGGTCAAAAGATTGCGGAAGCCCTTCTACATTCCCTTTCAGCAACATCACTCCGGACACCTTCGCATCATTATAATGTACAGTAATATTTTCGGCCATACTCACTGATATGGATATTCCTTCCGGCAGCCCCACTTCCTGGACTTTGTCAATCTCAAATAATCCCGAAAAACACTCACAGGCGCAGAACATAGTGGAACATGCAACAACAAGCGCCCAACAGACAAACAGTTTTCTTGTATTCATAATATCGATTTTGGTTGTTTCTGACTATAAGAGCAGAAAACAATCAAAATCTAACAGTATGAAAAGAATCAGAATAATTTAAGTTGAGCAGACCTTGAAGAGTTTCCGTAGCCAAATGTCACGCCGAGAGAAACAACGAAAGAAAGACCGTTGGCAAATGACATCGTTGCAGGTGTGAAATCAACAAGGTTTCCAAACACGCTGCCTCCAAGCATCGACTTTGCGCCGGCCTTGACATTAACGTTGGCATACGGCAAGGCTGATGAAACTTCCGCACCAAAGAAGCAGTCAAAGCCGGAAACGCATCCGCTCAGGCCCTTGAAAATCCTGTTCCAGGGAATATAATAAGTCCCCGAAAGGAGAAGGTCAGCGTCAAGTATCCGCGAGATGCCTCCCCCAACCCTGAAATCAAAACCCGTCAAAGCGGACAACGCCTGAAGCGTCACTTGCCCATTGATATCATAAAACGCCGCCTGAACAGCATTAATTGATAATCCAGGGAGCACATTGACCTTGCCAAGGAACACGGTCGCCGTCTGAGCATACCTGTAATCTTTAAGAATACCACCGTTTTGAGTGCCCGTTGTGTTGAATGCCGCTGGTGTAGCAAACGGCAGAAACCAGTCTCCTCCAGCAATAACGAATCTTGACTCAAAGAACCCTGGTGCTGGCGACTCATTGACGGCCGACTCATCCACATCATCAATCGGGACGGCATACACCCGCTTCTCGGCCATCCGCCCGACAGGTGATGGCACTAAATATTTAATTGCGCTTAAACTTTTCAACTGCGGTTTGACGACAGCATCTGTGCCTTGTTTCGCGGACACTTTCACGGGACCCCGTTTCTGGGTTATGACCACAAACTGGCTGTCAAGTCCTTTGACCGACAGCTCCAGCACCCCGCGGCGGATTTTGTCGGTTGTATTGTCGTGCGCCGTGACAATCAACACATTATGTTGCCTTGCAACTTCGCACCACGAGGGCAAAGAAAGGACTTGCCAAGTCTCTTCTGTCGTAATGGTTAAAGTTTCCGAAGCCGAGGCAGCAGGAAATGATATTTCTTTCTTAGATAATTTGAAAACCCGCGAAGATGTTTTATCCACCTTGGCCCTGCACTGTTTAATCAGTTTGTTCGCCTGATCTATTTGCTGACGCGTGGCGCCAGGGACCTTTTTAGCCGCCTCCAGCATTTTTATAGCTTTGTCGTATTCCCTGGACTCATAGAAGCTCATCGCCTCTTGATAACGTATCTCAAAGCTCTTCTGGGCGAACGCCAGGAAGCACGCCATAAAAAGGGCAAGGAGGGTTGTGGCCAATCGCTTTATCATAGCTTAATTGCGATTTTAATCCCCTCCATTTCCGGATCAGGTTTAATCAAAAGGGCATGTTCTATACACTCAAGGGCATTCTCGGCTTCCGTCTCAAGACCAGTTAACCTATACAGTTCATAGGACTCGCGCGAGAAAGCAACCCAAGAATTGAAAATGGAATCAAGTTTGGCTTGAACTTCTCTTCGACGTGATGGCACATCAGCATTGAAGAAAGATTCATCAGGAGTTCCTTTGTACAGCAAGGCCAAGCTGTCAGCCGAAGACAATATTTGTCGCGCCTCTATTAGATTTTGGATTTGCTGATCCGTGGTCTCAAGTGTAGACGCTTGATTCTTGAGCATCATCGCAGAAGCCAACAAAGAATCAGACGCCGCTATACAACTGTTAAATGCCGCTATATCTGCATCATGGGAAACAGCCGGGGTCCAGAAATAGCGAAGAGCAAAAACTGCCGCGCAACATAAAACAAGAGCCAACACACAAATCTGCAGCCACGGTTTCTTGCGCCCACCAATATAATCGACAACAGTATCTCGCGGTCGGCTCAGTGCATTGAAAATTGCATCAACAAGAGAGGACTCGATTGGGTTGCCCTTCATTTCCAGCCAGTTAGTCGTACTTAAAAGAAATTCAAGCTCTGACGGCATCGGACTATTGTCAAGCAAGTATGGCAAAATCATACCGCTCTCTTTATGCTTAAAAGCATAGAAAACTTCCGCCGTCGTGAATTTGGACTTGTATGAACTTGCGCTGGCAAGAAAAAGGAACACTGATGATTCATCGATTGCTTTCGAGACGACTTCCGTAAAGCTCACACCGGCACTAATACCTTTCCTGTCAATGAAATAGGACAGGCCAACGTCCGCAAGCGCTTTACACACTCGTTCTGCAATCTTGCTATCCAACCTCGAATAGCTTATGAATACATCATAATGCATGAGACTTATATGTCTTGCAAAGATACTCATCTTTTGCGAGGATAACAATCCGGCGCAAATCAAAGGAAATAATAACGCTTAACCGAATTAAAGACAATCAATTAATCATGTACAGCGCGTATCGAAATACCTCCAAAATTGATTTTATTCGTTTTATAGATATTCCCTTTCCCATCATCGTCAAAACCCATTAATAAAGAAAAGTGATCAGAAAAATCGATGCACGAACAATCAAGCATATAATACCCATGAATATCAACATCCTGAATGAATCTATATGATCCAAAACAATACCCAGCAGCAGGAAGAAAAATGTAATTATCCTCATATCCTGTTTTGGAGCTTGTTATGAGTACTCCATTTACACCATTTTTATTTACCCATCTCCACTCACATTCATTAATGAGTTCTAAAAAATCTCTCTCCGAGGGCAAACGCCAACCGTCACCCCATTTTACTCGCGCTGCGTCATCTTCCAAATCAACTACCACTTTATTATCAACTATACCCTTATTCGCGTTCTTATTGTATTTTGTGAACAAACCTGTATTAACATCGTACCAAACACATGTACCTAGCATATAGTATTCTTTCGGCTCTACCTCTCCAAATGAATAATAATAACCATATTCAGTTGGTTTGCGAGCACCAAGATTGAATGCCGCCCATTTCACAGAGAGACCAAGATCGACAATAGCCTCAGGTCCAGGAACAGGTGGCGGAAGAACTATTACCCGACACTCCGCCCTTTTATTTCCGTCTAAAGTCTCTACCGTAATAATTGCATTACCTTCTTTCAGTGCAAGAACACATCCATTTTCATCAACTCTTGCTATTGTATAATCACTTGATGACCACTGGAGTGTTTTATCTTCAGCGGTATTAGGAATAATTGATACTGTTAATGTTTCTGTTGTTAGTGGATATATTTTTAATTCTGACTTACTAATTGAAATTGACTGAACAAAACTATTTACCGACAACGTCCTTGGCCCACAAACAGCTCGAATTGGAAGCCCACGACTTCTATCAATGGTGTTTTCGGACTTGGACCCCTCCGAAAAAACCATATAATAATCATTGTAAGGATAATCACCCCCTATTGTGGAAGATAAATAAGCGCCTTGATAATCAAAATTGTATAATGATTCGTTTTGATAATACCCAGCCGCCGGCAAAAAAATACTTGAACCGGATGTAGTACTAGTAACAAAACAGCCACTATGCCCATTAACTTGGCCCCATGACCAGCGGCAATTATTCTGCAACTCCTCTTGCTCTTCTTTTGTTGGTATACGCCATTCACCACCCAGTAGAAGATGTGCCGCATCATCGTCACTATCCAACAGATATTTGCAGTCAACAGAACCAAAACCTTTTTTGTTATTATATTTTAATAGATTATCTTTCGTGCCCCAAAGATAATTAGACCACTTATAGTTATTTTTTGTTTCAAGCTCTCCGAACGCATAATAATTCCCAGATTCTTCTTTCGAATTCGCTCCAAGATTCATATTGGCCCACTTGGTTCCGGATGGCAAGCCAAGATCCACGGCTTCCAAACCAGTGACTGTCTGAGCCTCCGTCACTGCAACCTGGCACAAGGCCGAATAGTTGCCATCGTGGGTGGTTACAGTTATGGTGGCATTTCCCTCAGATTTAGCAACAACAACTCCTGTCGCACTAACTGTAGCCACCGATGAATCTGAACTACTCCACGTTACAGTCTTATCGTCGGCATCTTTAGGGAGCACTTCGCACGTAAGTTGCTCCGAATCGCCAACATACATATTCAAGTTCTCCGGTGATATTGAAACAGAAGCGACTGGAACAACCTTCTTCTTGACGAGAACCGAACAATCGGCCCTCTTGCCACCATCACGTGTCTTAACGGTTATCGTCGCGCTGCCTTCCTCTTTGGCTTCAACGACACCATTGTGGTCCACAGCGGCAATTGCCGGATAGCTACTCTCCCATGATACCGATTTATCGAATGCTATTTCCGGCTCGACAATGGCTGTCAGCGCATGTGTCTCACCAACCATCAGCGTTAATGAATTCGGGCTAATCTTAACATCTGTAACAGAAATACTTACCGATACGGAACATTCATCTTTATAGTTTCCGTCCACAGTTGTGACGGTGATGGTCGCAGTACCATTCCCCACTGCTTCAACCAGTCCGGAATCATTCACGCTGGCGACTTTCTCATCGGAAGTAGACCAGACAACATCCTTTTTACTCGCATTATCCGGAGAGACAGATGCCGTAAGTTGAACTGAATCATCAACTTTATGCATCTCTACTTCTTTGGGCGTTACCGAAACAGACGAAACGGGGATAATCTTCTTTTTAACGGTAACTACACAATCAGCTCGTTTACCCCCATCATCGGTTATAACAGAAATCGTCGCAGGAGATCCGTCGGCAGAAAGAGCGAGCAAAACACCTTTATCGCTGACAGAAACCACAGACTCATCACTGGTCCGCCAGGAGACCAAATGGTTATCTGCATCAGCCGGCTCAATTGTGTAGGCCAGAGTGCGGCTTTCGCCTTCCTCCATCGTAATACTTGTTGCCTCAAGACTTATCCCGGTTACGTGAATGGTTTCTTTCTTGATTGTAACGTGACTTTTCGCCTGGAATTCACCACCATCGTGGTCTTTTACAGTGACAAGAATATCAGTATCTCCTACTCCAACTGCTTTTATTTCGCAAGTCCTGCCATCTGCCCCTTCAACAGCAGCTAAAGCACTATTATCGCTGGACCATTTGATTTCAGAAACTGACGCTGTCGAAGGATTAATCGTTACTGTTATTGATTGTTTCCTGCCAACAATCATTGATAGTTCTTCCCGGTCTATCGAAACGCTTTGAATCGGTGTGGTAACTAAAACGCTGCACTGATCTTCCTTGCCTCCATCTTTGGTCGTGACCGTGATTGTCGCTTCTCCATTGCCAAGCGCTTTCACTTCGCCTGTTTTACTCACAGTGGCAACATTATCCGGATGGCTTGCCCAGGTGACATCCTTGTTTGTAGCATTATCCGGCAAAACAATTGCTTTAAGATTATATGTCTCGCTAACATGAAGCTTTAATTCCTTAGGATCAACAGTTACGGATTCAACCCCAATAGGAGTAACACTCACATAACAAGTGCCGAATACTCCGCTGCCATCAACAGTTCGTGCCGTTATAGCCACAGGTCCACTACCAATCGAGACAGCAACAACCTCACCTCCCTCATCAACATCCACGACACCAGCATCAGCCGATTCCCACGTCACCGTAGGATCCGACGCATTTTCCGGTTCAACAATTGGAGTTAGTTTCATTCTGCTTCCAACAGGAAGCTCATAATTCGGACGCTCGAAACGTATTTGCGTTACCAGTATAATCTTTTTATTGACAATAACATGACATGATGCAGTATGATTGCCGTCAACTGTGGTGGCTGTAATGTCTGCCTCCCCGGCCAAAAGCGCCTGCACTTCGCCGTTCTGGTTGACAGAAGCGACGGCATCATCGGAACTAGACCATACTACAGACTTGTTTGTGGCGGATTCCGGCTCTACGGACGCCGTTAGCCTTACGGCCGGATCACCCTCCGTCATAACAAGGCTTTCCTGATCAAGAGACACTCCAGTGACGGGAGAAACCTCTGTTGTAAAAGACTTTACGTTGCCGTAATATGTTTTCCCCCCGACGGTCAGGAAAGATTTATAATTGTATGTGGTCCCGGAAGACAAACCGACAACAACGACGGTCATTGTGCAAGTTACATCAATGTGCATTGCCTTAGCAACGATGCCGCTTTCTATGTCGAAAACTGGCTCCGTCGACAATACCATACCGGTTGATACATCACCCATCGATGGCCCAAAGCGGGATACTCCGCTCAGGACCACCGAATTAATAGTTATTTCAGAAGCTGTACCTGTTTCCGTTTCTGCTATTATTTCTGTCAACGGATTCTCGCAAGCGCAAAGCAGAGCCAGAAGCAGAAGACAATAGCGTCTAATTGTTTTCATCATGTTTATGGTTCTTGCAATCTTTTTCCGCAATTTGGACAATATTTCATAGTGCTGGATACATACTCACCACAATGGGGGCAATACAAGGTATACCGGCGAGTAATGTTGAAACCAAGTTTCCGGACAAGGCGGATGGTGTTGAGGGCCATGTCGCGATCGTAATACTTTTCTCCCTCAGAGAGTTCTCCGTAAGGAACCATGTCGGGATGCAGCATCTTTTTGTCGTCACGTTCAGGTCCGTATCGCCAACCTTCGGACCTACGCTTGCTTGCCCAGATCTCATGAGCGTTCTCCGCGATTGCCTCCGTCAGATCCGTCAAATCCTCATCCAGTTCCACTTCACTCACATCTATCGGATGGGGTATGTATTCAAGGGAATCCGCTGAAGCGCAGACCATATAGAAGCCAGAATACCGCCAGGCCTTTGTGAATTCTTCAGAAAGATAGTTTCCGAATCCGTCTATGGCCGGATCATAAATACGGACGACTCCGTCTGTTACCGACAGCACCACCACAGCATGGAATACTCCGTTGGATTCCTTATCCCAAAGCTGGCCGTAATCAACAACGGTTATGACCTTGACGTTTTGTACCAACTTATCTGTCAGCTCTTCTAACGAGCTATGATATTGCCTCGTGACGGTCATCCCATATTTCTCGAGCAAGCGTCCGACATTATGGAGCGGGGTTCCTGACTCCTTCAGCCAGCGGTTGTCAAGGGCTTCAGACAGAAACTCATTCTCTTCCAATACCTTTTCGGAATAGTTGTTCAAGATAAAGCGCTCGCACATGACGTCACAGAGGTTGCCCTCCGAAACGGACGCCATACTGGCCATGGGAATCACGCCGCTGTCTTCATCCAGGGCCCCGGCCTGCTTCATGGACTCAAGGATTCCAACGACATTGCGAAGATCTTCATCCTCCTTCAACGCCATAGACACCAGGGCCATCTCTTCAAGAGTCGCCTTTCCCGATACATACCGGTCAATAACATCCTGTGATATAATATGTTTCGACTTCATATGCTTATGACATTATCATTTTTTTTGCTGTTTCTTTAAATTGCTTCTTTGCCAACGATACCTTGACATAAAGATTATCTATCGGTATGTCCAGCTGACGCGCAAGGGCCTGCATCTTTTCCGATTTCTCCCGGCCCTTGTATTGGCCAACCTCCAGGGTGACCTCATCCAAAATCTTAGCGTATGTCCGGTTCGGCATTGCCTTTATCACATCAGCCACAAAATCTCGTGCTTCCACTGATGATTCATCCGCCTCGAAATCGCAGTTTGCCACCAGTAATGAATCAAGTGACGGATTATCAAGGCCTTTGTCGTGGTTGATCTTTTCGTGGAGGAAGAAATAGTATGCCGTGGTGATTATCCAGCCCATAAGAGCCTTTGGCTCGGATATCGTAGCCAGTTTGTCTCCGGAAATCAAGTAGTAATAAAAATCGGACACAAGTTCTTCATAGCTGAAATGATCCGATCCATACAAAGAGTGCAGAACCTTAAGGAGACCTGGACGGCATGTGACGCAAACTGGTTTTCTCATCCTGGCAGCCATCATCGGATCTGTCTTCCGTACTTCTTCAATATGCTGCAACGTAGGGCCGTCCCAGAAGAAAAAGCATCTGGTGACCCTATCGTCGCGTTCGCGAAGCCGTTGGATAATCTCCTCGAAGGTCATATCGCAAATTTAACAATTCTTCCTGAATAATACCTGAATATCCTTAGAACCTCATTGCAAGTCCGGCGCCGGCATAGGATCCAATAGGAGAATAGCCAACAAATACGCCTGCTCCAAGTTTTTCAGTAAAGAAATACGACACGCCTGCGGATCCAGCAGCCCGAACTGATACCGACTGTGATAAAACCTGTGATACTGTCAGCCAATATGCTCCAATGGATAGTTTTGCATAAAGATCCAGTTTGTTAACAGCCGTGCAGTGAAGAGCGGCCATTGGCCCGACAAAGAAGTGTCCATATGAAGTAAACGTAAAATCAAGCTGCCCGCCAACACCCAGAGAATAGTTTTCAATAAAGTCGGCCACTTTGTAATCTGCATTGATGCGAACTGGCACACCTAATCCTAACCCAACTCCTGCAAATGCATTGAGTTTATATGTCGTGTTGGGCTGTTTTGTAATCTGCTGGCTATCGGACGACCCGCCGTTAACGACCTGGGCAGAAAGAGTGACAGGAACAATCAAAAGGGCAACTATTGCAGCAATAATAATGGAATTGTGTTTCATGGTATGTGTGTTTTATTTCGTTATCTGCCTATAAGAGTTATTTCTTTTCATTTTCTAACAGAAGAACCCACCCTTTATCGCAATAGTATTTCAAAGCAACTTCCATCAATGAACGACTTCCATTATCGATTCCATGATAGATTCGCCCAGGATCAGTAACTTTTTCCTTTTGGAGAATGACTTCAGCCGTGGCTACAGGACCTGTCAATCCATCAATTACTACAATATTTCTTGCTTTTACTGCTTTTACAGAATACGCCTTCAAATAATGAGGCTCACTGGTAAAAACAAGTTCTGAATAATCAGCAACCCGAAGAGAATCACTATATACAGTTTTCTCCTTCGATGTTTCCTTCTTCTGGCTTTCAGAATTCTTCTGTGCGTTATCGGTCATTTGTTCCTGCCTGCGTCTTGACGGACTAATAAACGGATTCTCTATCTCCGGCCATGTCTCGTCAATTCTTTGTTTGTTCCATTCATACTTTGATTCCTTTATTACAGGCTGAACCATGTCCTTATCCTCTCGTTTCACCGGAGTTGGTAATTCATCCACCTCCAGCTTTTTCCCCTTAGATGTCAAAAAAACCGATACTACATAATGGTCGCAGAACTGATAATCATCTTCTTTAACCCATTTATATTCAGTGTCGTTGTAATAGCCCAACCAGCCTGACTTCCTGACGGTGTGTGACTTCTTCACGCTTCTGCTCGTTTTCTCCCACCAAGCATAGCGATCTACAGAATAATCAATTAGTCCAGCTGCAGACATTGAACGCAGACATTTTCTTGCTTCAACGTCATTACATTCATATGTCCCGGTACGAATCTCGACAAAGGCCTGATTCGTAGCCAGGTCTGACAGATTTGTATTAACCTGATTAACAATTAAAGCACTGGAAACCGTTTTGGTCGAGTGGCCACAGCCAATCACCAAAAACTCAGAGATAGCGATTGTGATAATAATTATTCGTTTCATTTTGCACTAGATTTTATTTCTTTTTCCTATAAGAGAAAAACAGCGTCAAAATCTAATGCATTAAAATGTCGTATTTGCTATGAATTATTAATCAACCATATTCACGTGCAAAACAGGCCCTACCATCAATTGGCGGACCTGATGCAACAGGAGTAATGCCGATAGTCTATTCCACAGGCGAGAAGGTCAGGGTGAAGCTATACTCGGCGGGGTGGATCATATACTCGTCGCGAGGCGTGCGGCCCCAGGAATTCACGCAGCCAAGTCCCATCTGAAGCAGGTCGCAGTTGACGGCGGTGATGCCGAGCGACCTGTTTTCCTTATGCAGCAGCGGCAGCAGCTCGCGGCTGTGGCGCCACTCGCCGACCGTCAGGTCGAGCGTCTGGCGGGTAAAGGGCAGGGCTGAGGCGGAGAACAGGGCGGGAGAAGTGATCTCCAGGCCAACCCCATTGGCATCCAGAAGCTTATAGCTCTTTATCCCCACGTTGGTGCCATGCTCCTGCGGGCGGGCGGCCCCGAAGTCGTAACGTTCAGTCACGTCCTGGACATAGTGGCCCAGGCGGGCTGCCGTCCTGCGATCGCAGTAGGTATCCCAGGGACCCTCCCCGTAGAAATCCACGGTAGAGTATTTCCCGGGCATCGCGAATTCCAGGCCCACCCTGAACAGGTCGGGAGCCCCGGCGAGGCGGCCGTTATCCATCAGGTTCATCGTCACGGAGATCTGTCCGCCGGGCTCGGCGATCCACAGCATCTGCACTACGGCATGCTCCAGGGGGTATTTCACACTGACAAGGAAGCTGTCGCCGACCTTCTTCACGCTGAAGTCCTCAGCCTTGAAATCCGGATACAGCCAGCAGGCCATCTTTTTCTGCAGCTTGGCGCCGAGGTCGTTCTCGGTGACCGCCCTTCCGAAGCAGGGCATCACGGGCATCTCTATCATTTCATTGCCGCGCACGCAGTAGGACACCAGGGCGCCGGTGGACTTGTCCCACGCCGCCTTCCATTCCTTTCCGGCCACCTCGAAGCGGCCGCCGGCATCGCTGGCGCCAAGTTCGCCGTCGCCGGCAATGGACGCCGGACGGCAGACACGGCCCCTGCTGACGGCAATCTGGTCCGAGGCCACCTTCGTGCCTTTCGGGAGTATCCCGTCATCTTCCTTCAGGTAGAAATCCAGCCACAGCGACACGTCGTGGCCTTTTGTCTCGGGAAGGAAGAGGCCCGTCAGCTGCACCTGATCCATAGTCTGGGGAGCTACGGCGGGCATGTTCACTTTACCGCTGCGCAGCACGTCGCCGTCCTGGACAAGCTGCCAGAGGAGGCTGTAGCGCTCCAGCGTGATGAAGAAATTCTCGTTGTAGATGTTCACACGGCCGTCGCGCAAGTCGTCCGCGGTGGCGCTGCAGAGGATGCTGCGGTACTGGTAGCGCACCTCCTCGGCGCCCGGATGGGGCACGCGGTCGGCAGACACCACGCCGTTGCAGTTGAAGGACTCATCGGAGTAGTCGTAGGTGTTGAAGTCGCCGCCGAACACATAGATCCACGAAGGCTTGCCGGCTTCCGTTTTCGAGCCGGCGCCGGACTCGGCACAGACCTTGCCCTGGGCGGGGTCGTAGGGCCAGCGGAGGGCCTGGTCTTCGAAGTCCCAGATGCATCCGCCCTGGTAGGAAGGATAGCGGCGCACGAGGTCCCAGTACTCGGCAAAGCCGCCGAGGGAATTGCCCATTGCGTGGGCGTACTCACACTGTATCAGGGGCTTGGGAGGCCTGTTGGAGACGTACTTTTCGCAGTCGGCGTAGTCTTCGTACATAGGGCAGAAGATGTCGGTGTGGTCGTTCAGGCCGGCACGCTCGTACTGCACCGGGCGCGTCTTGTCGAAGCCCTTGGTCCACGCATAGGTCTTCTCGAAATTCGGGCCGTCGCCGGCTTCGTTGCCAAGGCTCCAGACTATGATGCTGGGGTGGTTGAGGTCGCGCTGCACCATACGCTGCATACGTATCATATGGGCGGCGGCGAAATCGTCGCGCCTGGCGAGGGTCTTCTCGCCGTAGCCCATTCCGTGCGACTCGATGTTGGCCTCGTCGATCACGTAGATGCCGTAGCGGTCGCAGAGTTCATACCAGTAGGGGTCGTTGGGATAGTGGCAGGTGCGCACCGTGTTGATGTTCAGTTCCTTCATCACCTTGATGTCGCGGAGCATCTCCTCGCGGCTCACGCAGTATGCGCCGTCGGGACTCATTTCGTGGCGGTTCACGCCCTTGATGAGCACGGGCTGGCCGTTGACAAGCAGCTGGGAGTTCTTGATCTCGACGCTGCGGAAGCCCACGTTGAGCCGGGCGGTCTCTATCTTGCGGCCCTTTGCCATAGTGGTGAGGGTGAGGGTGTAGAGATTGGGCGTCTCAGCGCTCCAGAGCGCCGGGGAGGCGATTTTGCCGCTCCAGCAGGCGCCGTCGCCATAGACTTTTTCGAGCTGGGTGGTGCGCTTGCCGTCGGGAGCGGTGAGCTCATAGAGCACCTGGTCGGCGCCGCGTTCCACCGTCACGTCGAAATCGAAGGTGCCGTCCATGCCGGCCTGCACGCGCACGTCCTGCAGGCCCGCCTTGCGGGGACGGAACTCAAGGGAGACGCCACGTGCTATGCCGCAGAGGCGCCAGAAGTCCTGGCACTCCAGGTAGGTGCCGTCGCACCAGCGCATTATCTCCAGCGCAATGAGGTTGTCGCCCTTCCTGACGAAACGGCTGATGTCAAATGCCGCCTCCAGCTTGCTGTCCTCGCTGTAGCCGACGCTCTTGCCGTTCACCCACACGCGGACGTTGGAGGTGGCGCTGCCTATGCGGAGCACCACTTTCGAACGGGTCTGGGCGCAGGAAAGCGTGAAATGGCGGCGGTACTGGCCCACGTGGTTGTGCTCGGTGGGGACGATGGGGGGATTATTTTCGAAATGGCCGGTCCAGGGGTAGCCGTGGTTGACGTAGATGGGATCGCCGTAGCCGTTGAGCTCCCAGATTCCGGGCACGGGCATGGTGCCCCAGGAGGAATCGTCGTAGCGGACGGCCTCGAAGCCGCCTTCGCGCTCGGTGAAGCTGTCGAACCAGCGGAACTGCCAGGTGCCGTCGAGCGACATCACAGGGCAGTCGGAGCGCACGCTGGCGCGCATCGGGAGGCGGTTGGACTCATAGACGGCAGGATCCAGCCAGTCTTCGAGCGGCTGGGCGTTGGACGCAAGGGGCGCTGCGCATGCAAGGGCGCAGAGGATGATGTGTTTCAGTGTCATAAGTTATTGAGGTATTGGCTGAAAGCCTCCCTTTCCCGGTCGGAGAGGAAGTCTGTGGTTATCGGAAGGAAGAATAGGCGGGACTTGAGGTCGTCGGGCAGGGCCTTCAGGTCCAGAAGTCGCTGGGCGTCCTTTTCGGTGGTGGCGAGGGCCGCCGTGGGATTGCGGCGCACGGCGTTGCGAAGGGCCCGGACGTCGGCCTTGGTGTAGCTGTGGTGGTCCGGGAAGTGGATGTGCTCCACTATCTTGTAGTTGTCGCTGAGGTGGCGCAGCATGGGGGTGTCGTCGGCAATGCCGGTGAAGAGGATGAGCTTCTTGGAGTAGATGTAGCGGGGGTCGGCGGAGTCGTGGACGCCCTGGAGACGCTCGTATTTGATGCCCGTGAAGAGCAGGGTCTGGGGGCGGTCCTTGCGCACGGCGGTGCAGGTCTCCGGGTCGTAGGAGGCGTAGCCGAGGGTGCGGGCCATATCCATTTTTTCCTGCGCATCAAGGGCGTACGGACATTTGCTTACTATCACTATATCAGCGTCATAGAGGCGGGACGGCAGGTCGCGCAGGCGTCCCCACGGGAGCAGGGAATCCTCGGTGACCGGGCGGTTCCAGTCCACCAGCACTATGTTCAGCGACGCTTTGAGGCGGCGGTACTGGTAGGCGTCGTCGAGCAGCACGAGGTCTGCCGCCGGGAAGTCCGGGAAGGCGCATTTTTTCAGGCCGGCGGCTTTTTCCGGGTGCACCAGGACGTCGCAGCCTTCGATGCGGTCTTTGTCCACGGCCACCGTGACCGAGGGGAATTTCCGTTTCACCTGCACCGGCTCGTCGCCGTAGAGGGCAGCGGAGCCGTCGTAGGGGACCTGCTGGAAGCCCTTGCTGCGGCGCTTGTAGCCACGGGAAAGGAAGGCGAGCTTCGACATGCCCCAGTGTTCGCTCCCGAGGAGCGTCCTCAGGATCATCTCGGAATGGGGGGTCTTGCCCGTGCCGCCCACGGTGATGTTGCCCACGCAGATGGTCGGCACCTCTGCGGCGGTGCTGTGGCGGCCGCTTTTGTAGCGGGCGTTGCGGATCGACAGAACTATTCTATATATCATACACGTTGGTGGTCTCGAGCGGGACTCCGGCCCACTGGGTGGCTATGTAGTCGAGGGTGGCGCGGATCTCGTCGGGGTCGGTGGAGGTGACGAGCTTCATCCGGGTGGACTTGAATTCGGGCAGGCCCTTGAAGTAGCAGCTGAGGTGCCGGCGCATCTCGAAGATGCCGCGGCGCTCGCCTTTGTGGCTCAGGGACAGCTCGAAATGGCGTTTGGCGAGCCGGACCCTTTCCTCCACGGAGAGAGGCGGCAGGGCCTCGCCGGTGTCGAGGTAGTGGCGGATTTCGCGGAAGATCCAGGGGTGGCCGAAGGAGGCGCGGCCTATCATGATGGCGTCCACGCCGTAGCGGTCGAAGGCCTCCCGGGCCCTGGGACCGGAGGTGATGTCGCCGTTGCCGATCACGGGGATATGCATACGGGGATTGCTTTTCACTTCGCCGATGAGGGTCCAGTCGGCTTCGCCCTTGTACATCTGCTGGCGGGTGCGGCCGTGGATGGTAATGGCCTGAATGCCAACGTCCTGCAGGCGTTCGGCAAGCTCCACGATGATCTTCGAATTCTCGTCCCAGCCGAGGCGGGTCTTCACGGTCACGGGCTTATGCACGGCCTCCACGACGGCCTTGGTGATTGCCACCATCTTGTCCGGCTCGCGCATCATGCCGCTTCCGGCGCCGCGCCCGGCGATCTTTGAGACCGGGCAGCCGAAGTTGATGTCGATGATGTCGGCTCCGTGGCCTCCGGCAATCTCTGCGGCGCGGTCTGCCATCCTGGCGGCCTCGACCATCGATTCGGGGATGTGGCCGTAGATCTGGATGCCCACGGGGGCCTCTTCGGGGAGGGTGCGCATCTTGGCAATCGCCCTGTCGGCGTCCCGGATCAGGCCGTCCGAAGGCACAAACTCGGTGTAGACCATAGCCGCCCCCTGCTCCTTGCAGAGCACCCGGAACGAGACGTCCGTAACGTCCTCCATAGGCGCAAGAAACAGCGGTTTATCACCAAATTCCAAATCTCCGATCCGCATAGTGTACAAATTTAAATATTTTTTACGAACTTTGCACCCGGAGAGATGGCCGAGTGGTCTATGGCGGCGCACTCGAAATGCGCTAAGCGGGCAAAACCTGCTTCGGGGGTTCGAATCCCTTTCTCTCCGCCGAAATTAAGCCTTAAGTGTTTTGATTATCAATCACTTAGGGCTTTTTCTTCCCCCAAAAAAAGCACCAAAAATGCACCGAACCATCATTCTAACCTCCTGTAGGGCACATTCATAGACCAAGTTATTACAAAAAAAGAGACCGGCTGCGTCTTTTTTTTACCCGGCACTAGGGAAAGCTTCAAAAACCGGGGTCTATATTACGACTAAATGCATACTATAACCAATTCTATAAAAATATGAGAAAGCATCTTATCCTGAACGCACTGTGCATTCTGGCCGTCCTGGCCGCTTGCACCAAGCCCGAACCGACACCCACACCCCCCGAGCCTCAGCCTGAGGAAGTTACATCGCTCGAAAAGCCAGTCGTCACGGCCACTGCATCCGGCAACACCATCTCGGTGTCCTGGGCGGAAGTCAAGGACGCCAAATCTTACAAGACCGAGTATCACAAAGCCGGGGAGGCAGACTTCAAGGCTGCCGGCAGCGGCGCTGAGCGCAGCTGCACAATTGGCTCACTCGAGTATTCAACCGAATATGTGGTACGGGTTCAGGCAATAGCCGGCAAGGTTACCTCCGAATGGTCCGACGAGGTATCCGTAACCACCGGAGAACTGTCCATAAGCTACCCTCTCACAATCAACGACGCTACGCTGCTTCTGGTATGGCTTAACGAGTATGCCCCCCAGTGCACCGAGGCCGACATGGTCAAGCTCGGCTCCGACATTGATCTGTCGGGCAAAGAGCTGGTTCCGGCAGCATCTTTTGCCGGCACGTTCGACGGAGGCGGCAAGAGCATACGCAACTGGAGCGCAACCACTCCTCTGTTTACCGAAGTGTCCGGAACCGTCAAGAATCTGATCATCGACTCCAGCTGCTCGCTTAACTGCGCCGACCAGGGAGACATAGCCCTGATAGCAGGACACTTGCTGCCCGGCGGACAGATCAGCGGCTGCACGAACAAAGCGCCCATCAACCGCGTCGATTCATTTGCAGACACAGCACGTCTGGGAGCCATCGTAGGTTTCCTTGAGGGCAACATAAGCAACTGCACCAACGAAGGCGCCATAACGCTCAAAAACGTCGCCACTGCCAATGAGCAGGTTATCGGAGGCGTTGCAGGATATATGGCAGGCGAAGCTGCGCCCGGACAGGACCGCATAGTCAAGTGCCACAACAAGGCCCCCATTTCCCTTACATACGATGAGACTCCCGGCAAGACATTCCTCGGCGGAGTTCTCGGAGCCAGCAAGGTAACGGCATTCGCAAACGACGCCCCGGCCAACATGGGCAAAATGAAAGAATGCACCAATGAAGGAGCCGTCTTCTTCTCGATCGGAGCCTGCGCCACCGGAACCTACGGCAACGTGGGCGGTGTGGCCGGCTACTTTGAGGGAGATATGGAGGGATGCATCAACTCCGGCGACGTGAGCTACATCGTGCCTCTCACCAATCCGGAAGAGGCCTGCACACGTCCTTCAGTCGGCGGTGTCACCGGCTATGTAGCATTCAACCTGATTGACTGCTCCAACTCCGGAGCCGTAACGCTCAAAGGCTCATTCGCCAATGCCGGAGGCCTGCAGAGAGGCGCCGGCGCCGATGTGGGAGTACTCTGCGGAGGCGTTGCAGGCGGAGCTTCAGCCAAGGACTACACCGAGGAGACCATGGTCTCCGGCTGCCGCAATACAGGCAAGATCGATGTTGATATCATCCAGCCGGCAGGCAACTCCACCGGAGCCGACCTTGGCGGAATCGCTGGTTTCTGCAACATGCCCGTCAAGGATTGCACGAACATCGACGGCGACATGCCTTCTGTGATTTTTTTCAAATCGACCGCACGCTGGACCCGCGCCGGAGGCATAGTAGGCTACCAGAACGCAGGCAATGTGACCGGATGCAGCAACGGCAAAGAAATAGTGCTCGATGCCAACTGCACCGTGCAGAACGTCAACTGCTCTCAGCAGCTCATGCTTGGCGGTGTCATCGGACATCACCACACACATCTTTACACTATAGGCAACTGTATCAACAACGGCAACCTTACTTATAAAAACGGCTGGCACAACCAGAAGGGAGCCACTTATTTAGGCGGCATCCTCGGTGGGCGCAACGGCAATTCCGGACATACTATGGACGGATGTAAGAACTTTGGCAAAATCACCAGCCAGTCAACATCTTACATGATGATCGGCGGCCTTTGCGGAGACTTGTTCGGAGAACTTAAGAACAGCTCCAACGAGGGAGAGATCATGGTCACTAACGCCAAAGCCGACGGTGTGTATATCAGCGAGATAGGCGGATTGCTCGGTTATTCGGTCTGCAACCTCGAGGGCAACACCAGCAAGGGTCCCATCACCGTGAATTCTTCCGATGCCGTGCGTATCGGCGGATTCTGCGGAGCTACCCAATATGCCAAAGTATGGAGCGGCGACACCCTGAGTGCCGTCATCAGCTCCGACGGCGCCTGCATCGCCGGTGCTTTCCTTGGAGCGATACGCAAGAATTCCATTACCCTTGGAACTCCCGACAAGCCTGAGAAAGTAACCGCCGACGCCCGTGTACTCGGTGCCAAGGTCAACGCGGAAAACCTCATCGGCGCACCTGGAGACCTTGTGGTGGCGAATGTGAACATCGATTAATGAACGGGACTCAAGAATCGGAGTACATCCAACGTCTGTCGGGCGGGTCATACGAAGTGTTCGATTACTTCTACCTTAAGTATGCCCCGCTCGTCGAGACGTTCGCACGGGCACTCCTAAAAGATAAATCCATTGCGGAGGATATCTGTCAGGATGTGTTCCTGCGCCTCTGGCTCAGACGGCGCTCGCTGAGGGGCGTGCGTGCGTTCAAGCCATTCCTGTTCACCATCGTCAAGCATGCTGTCTATGATTACTATTCACGCGGAAAACCCATCCCGCTGGAGCAAGGCTTGACCTCTGAAGAACTCCCGGAACTGTTCGGCGGAGACCTGGCCAGGGAGGAGGACTTGCGCGACGTCATTTCCCTTGCAAGCCTTACCATAGCGGCAATGCCTGAACAACGCAGAAAAATATTCCTGATGAGCCGCCGTATGGGCCTGACACAGCAGGAAATAGCAACCCGGGAGGGAATCTCTCCCAAGACAGTTGAGTATCACATAGGAAGGGCCCTGGAGCAACTCAAGGCACTAAGCGCCCTGCTTTAACCACACAATCAATATGGGCAAGAAAAAGAACATCATAAACCGATTTATGTCAGGCAGTTTCCCCGACGAGGTAAAGCTGGCCTTCGGGAGCTGGCTTACCGACCCCGAAGACCAGCAGGAAAAGGAAGATGCCCTCTACAGTGAATGGGAAGCCCTGTCTGCCAGAGATATAAGCGACTCCACCCTGGAGCGGCGGCGCAAGCTCAACCTTATACACCGCCACATGGAAGGAGAAAAGCAAAAAACACTCAGGAGCCGCTTTATGTATTTTGTGGCCGTGGCCGCAGCGGCAGCCCTGATCGCGGGATTTTTCGGCCTGGGCCGGGGAATCCGCTCCCACAGCAACACGCCTTCAGCTACCTCGGAAGTATGCATGGTGACATCCAGCAATTCAAAGGGCGAATTCCAGCTCCCGGACGGCACATCGGTATGGCTCAACATAGGCAGCTCCCTGTCGTACAACAGCAATTTTGAAAAAGCATCCGTGAGGGAAGTCAAGCTCGACGGCGAAGCATACTTTGATGTTGCAAAAGACGGACGCTCCTTTGTGGTAAATGCCGGTGACCTGCAGGTCAGCGTACTGGGCACCCGCTTCGCCGTAAGGCACACTCCCCTGTACGAGCGCGACCAGGTCACCCTCGTGTCGGGTTCCGTGCGCGTGAAAGGAGAAGGCATCCAGGCGGTAACTCTTTCTCCCGGCGAGCAATTGAGTTATGACCGCCTGCTGGGCGACAGCACCGTCCGCACGGTTGATACAGGCGACTATGTAAGCTGGATACGCTCGCAGATTTCGCTTGAGGACTGCACCTTGGGCAAAGTCATCGAAAATCTTGAGCACCGCTACAGAGTAAAGGTCAGCACGTTGGGAGACATCGACCTGGACCAGCACATCACACTTAAAATCAACGACGAGAGCAAAGAAAAAATATTTACCGTCCTCTCCTTTCTCGCCGATTGCGAACTCCGCATAATCGACGAAGGCAATATAGTCCTGATACGATAATTCACAAAACTTCTCTTATGAATAAACTAGCAAAAACATTGCTTCTGCTGTTTCTGTTGGCCTCTCCGGTCGTCTCCTGGTCGCAGGAAAGAAAGGTCAGCGGCAGCTGGCAGAATGTGCCGTTACGCACCGTCCTGAACGATCTGGAAAAACAGAGCGGATTCACTTTTGCCTACCGTACCGCCGAGATTGACTTGGAAAAGCGGGTGAGCGACGAAGCCAAAGGCGAAGATATTCTCCAGCTGCTCGGCAGGATACTCGCTCCCCAGCAAATGTCGGCAAATATCGAAGGAACCCAGATCATGCTGCTCCGGAAACGGGGCGAGGATCCCAAGAAGACTGCTCCTTCAACTCCCAAGCGCACCTTTTCCGGAACCGTGGTAGCAACCACCGACCGCAGCCCTCTTGCTGGGGTAACGGTGTATGTTAAAGGCACTTCCACCGGCACGCTCACCGACACTGAAGGCCGTTATTCGCTAACGGTAGGTGCCGATGTCAAGGAAATAACGTTCTCAATGCTGGGATACCTCGACAAAAACATAAAGACCACCGAGAACGACAACTACTTCCGCATGGTCTTTCTGGACGAATCGTCAACTGCATTGAGCGAAGCGGTAGTGGTCGCCTTCGGAACCACCCAGAAAAGGGAGTCGATAGTGACCTCGGTGGAGAGCATCAACCCCGAGCAGCTCAAGTCGCTCCACTCTCCCACCCTGTCACAGTCTTTTGCGGGCAACCTGGCCGGCGTTATTTCCACCCAGTCATCCGGCGAACCCGGCTCGGACGGTGCCAATTTCTGGATCCGCGGTATTTCCACCTTCGGCCCCAACAGCAAGCCTTTGTATATCCTCGACGGAATAGAGGTCGGCGTAGGGGTGCTTGACGGTATCTCTCCGGAATCAATCGAGTCGTTTGCCGTGCTTAAAGACGCTGCGGCGACGGCTCTCTACGGCTCCCGCGGCGCAAACGGCGTCATGGTCATTACCACCAAGAGCGGACGTACGTCAGACAAGATGTCCATCAACGTCCACTTCAATTCGACGGTAAACACCTTCACCAAGGTATCCGAAATCGCCGACGGGATAACTTATATGGAGAACTACAACGAGGCTCTCCGCACCCGCGGCGGCAACGATTATTATCTGCCGGCCAAAATCGAGGCTGCCAAGCAGGGAATCAACAATTATGAGTACCCGCTTGTCAACTGGTACGATATGATTTTCCGCAAGTACTCTACCGCCCAGAGCGCCGACGTGAACATACGTGGCGGCGGAAACCGCGTAAACTACTTCCTGAGCGCTATGTTCGCCAACCAGAACGGTATGCTGCGAAACTCCCCGGAAGTATCGTTCGACACCGGCCTTAACGCACGCAAGTTCTCGTTCCAGAGCAATGTGACCGCCAAACTGACCAACAGCACTACGGCGTCCATAAAGATGACCTCCATATTGTTCTACAAGAACATGCCGTATTACAGCACGCAGCATTATTTTGCCGCGGCTCTATATGCCAATCCCGTAAACGTATCGCCCACATACCCCTCTGAGTGGCTGGGCAACGATGCCGACTATGTAGTGTTCGGCGGTACCGACGAGTGGGACGGAACCACATCGTGGACCAACCCCTACATGGACCTTTCGGAAGGCTACCGCAAGCAGTTTACAGAGAACACCACGACTTCGGTCCGCCTGGACCAGAACCTCGACATGATAACCCCGGGACTCAAACTGTGGGGACAGGCGTCGTTCTATTCCTACACTGCCGCTACCCTTACTTTCCGCAAGGCGCCTTGGCTCTACCGTCTTCAGGGGATAGATACCGACCCCGTCAGCGGCGAAAAGACCTACTACCTCTCACAGCTGGGCAGCGAAGGGTCGAAATACATAGGCTCCGATACTTCATCGAGCGGCTATCGCGAACTTAACCTGCAGACCAACCTCGAATACGCCCGCAGTTTCGGCCCACATTCCATAAACGCCGTGGTCCTGTACCACCAGAAGGAACACGTTGACAATCAGGCCTCCAGTTACAACGCCCGCCTGCCCAAGCGCGAGCAGGGATTCGCCGGACGTCTGTCATACACGCTTCTGGACCGGTACGTACTCGAAGCCAACTTCGGATACAACGGCAGCGAAAACTTCATGAGAGGGCACCGCTGGGGCTTCTTCCCCTCCATGGCGGCCGGCTGGATCATCTCCAACGAGCCGTTCTGGGACAATCTCCGCAGCACCGTTGACCTGTTGAAGATACGCTATTCCTACGGCCTTTCCGGTAACGACTACCTGTCGGTACGCTTCCCCTACATCTCTTCGGTCGCAATGAATGTCAACAGCGGTTTTATCCAGGGATCCTGCGCCGACGGCTTCTATTCCGAAAAGGGTAACGTCGTGAACCTGTGGGGTAACGAAGACGCCACCTGGGAAGTGAGCCGCAAGCACGATATCGGCATCGAATTCGGCTTTATGCAACATCTCAAATTCATCCTCGACATTTTTGACGAAAACCGTACGGGCATATTCATGGCCCGCCAGGTACTCCCCGCCACAACCGGTCTTTCAGGCGTGTCGCCACGGGGTAATCTTGGCGCAGTGCGCAACAGAGGTGTTGACTTCAGCCTCGAGTACAAGCGCATTTTCAATCCGGACTTTTCCATCAGCGCGCGCGGCACATTCACCTACGCCCACAACGAAATAACCGACTACGACGAGCCGGAGATCCAGCCTTATCCTTATCAGTCAAAGATAGGCCAGCCGGTATATGCTCCTTACGGACTCATCGCGGAAGGCCTGTTCAAAGACCAGGAAGACATAGACAACTCGCCTACCCAGACTTTCAGCACCAACTATAAGCCCGGCGACATCAAGTACAAGAATATGAACGACGACGATGTTATAGACGAGAACGACGCTACCTACCTCGGGCTGCCCACCGTGCCGGAAATCAACTACGGATTCGGCGCCACCATGAAATACAAGTCGTTCGACTTCTCGTTCTTCTTCTCCGGGCGCGACAGGGTATCCATCCTTATGTCCGACGCGGTACATCCGTTCGTCAACAAAACGCACCGCGGCTTGAATATGTTCAAATGGGTGGCCGACGACCACTGGAGCGAGAGCAATCCGAACCCCGACGCCAAATACCCCCGCCTTGACTGGGAATACAACCCCAACAACATCCCTGCGTCGAGTTTCTGGCTCCGGGACGGTAAATTCCTGCGATTGAAAAACGTGGAGCTTGGATGGACCTGGAAGGAAACCCTCAGGGTGTACTGCACGGGCACCAACCTGTTTGTCCTGTCTCCGTTCAAACTCTGGGATCCGGAACTGGCAAACGGCGCCGGAGTATCTTATCCTCTTACCAAGAGCGTTCAACTCGGTCTGCAACTTTTTTTCTAAATTTGGACTCTGATCATGAAAAAGACTTTATTGATCCTCGCTATACTCCCGTTCCTTGCGGCCTGCAACTTTTTGGATGTTGTGCCTGAAGATACCGCAAGCGTGTCGGATCTGTACTCCTCTCCTATGCAGGCGGAGCGCACGCTGAACTCGGTTTACGGCTTCTTCCCTCACCACATAGGCTATCATACCTATCCCGATTTCTTCCAGAGCGGCGAAGTGGTTACGTTCTACAGCAACCCTATCCGCTGGGCCGCTTGGAAGGCCATGCTGCACGGCTACGAGAGTTCCAACAGCACATACTTCGGCATGTGGTCGGGCGACACCGCAACCCAGCCCGGAGCCATGAAATATGACCTCTACAAAGGCATACGCAACGCCTGGACTTTCATCAACAACGTAGAATCCGTGCCCGGCCTGAGTCCCGAGAAGGCCAAGGTCTATACGGGCGAGGCTTATTTCCTCATCGGCCTGCTGCACTGGGTGCTTATGCAGCATTACGGACCCGTGGTGGTGGTTGACCATGAGATTTCGATGAACGAGCAGGTATCGAACATTCTCGTGCAGCGCTCTTCATGGGACGATTGCGCCGAATTCGTATGCCGTATGTTCGACGAAGCGGCCACAAGGCTTCCCGCGCACCGCGACGACAAAGAGGCCGGGCGTGCCACTTCCGTTGCCGCCAAGGCCATCAAGGCCAGCGTGCTGGTCTATACCGCCAGTCCCCTGGTGAACGGCAATACGGACTTTGCCGACTTCCTCAATTTCGACAAGACTCCGCTGATCTCGCAAACCTACGACAAAAACAAGTGGAAAACGGCCCTGGACGCACTCCAGGATGCAATAGACCTGGCAGAAAGAGAGGGCTACCATCTGTATGTCGACCCGGCGGCCAGCGCCCTTCCCGAAAAAGAACGGGGACGCAACAACTACTATAAGCTGTTCATCCAGCCCATGACCGACAGCGGCAATAAGTGCGAGTACCTCTGGTCTTCCGCCTATGACGACCGCACCAACACTCCGAAGGGCTATTTCAACTACATCATCCAGAGGCTCGGAACACCCCGTGCATGGGATGGAGCCAAGGGCACCGACCTCGACAACTTCAGGCCCATGAGCGTTCCGACCATGCAGGCGGTTTGCACCTTCCTTACCGAAGACGGACTTCCCCTGTGGGCCGATCCAAAGACGAAGGATGAATTTGCCGCCAACAATCTCCTGACCATAGCGCCGGGCGATTCCACAGCTCGCCTGCACCGCGGACGGGAGCCCCGCTTCTATGCGTCGGTGGTGTTCGACCGCGGAAACATCATCTACAACGGAAAAGAGAAGAACACCATCTACACACGCGCAGGAGAGTATCACGGCTACTGCGGCAGCCGCACCTTGTATCATTCCTGCACTGGTTACTATTTCCAGAAGTTCGTGTCAATCAGCACCCAGTTCGACCAGACCAACCGCACGTTCAAACCGGTTTCCTACAGGGTTCCGTTCCTACGTCTGGCTGAGTTGTACCTCGATTATGCCGAGGCCAGCTTCGAGCTCAACGGAAGCTTGGATGCCAAGAGTATAGCATACATCGACAAAGTGCGCTCCCGCTGCGGACTGCCCGGATTCTCCGAGTCGTGGTCCAAAGCCGGCGGCATTCCCTCCGGCGACCAGCTCCGGGAGGCTATACGTGCCGAGATTGCTGCAGAAGTATGCCTTGAAGGCCGCAACTACGACAACTTCCGCCGCTGGAAGATTGTGCACAAGTTCCTTGAGAATACGCCTATGGAGCTGAATGTCTATGCCGATGATTCTTCGGCCGAGTCGTTCTACAAGCTGGTACCTCTTGAGGAGATTGCCCCGCGCTCTTTCAGCTACCCCAAGAACTATTGGTACGCGATTCCCATCACGGAAATGAAGATTAACTACAAACTTGTGCAAAATCCAGGATATTAATATGAAAAAGTTTCTTGTCTTAACTTTTATTACCCTTTGCTGCTCCTGCTCTTCAGGATATAAGACCCTCAACCGGCAAGCCGCCAAGGAGTATCTTGAGCCGTTCCGTACCGATGTTAGCTGGAACAACTTTGCAAAGAAGTTTATCTATGCTCCGGCATTCCATTTTGATGAAGTACAAGGTGCTGAATCTTATGTCTTTACGCTGACTCCCGACGGCGGCGAGGCCCTGAGTTTCAAGGCTTCCAAGCCCACGGCTCCGCTCTCGCCGGTGTGGGACAAACTGCCAGTGGGAAAGCAAGTTGATCTTACCGTGGACGCCCTGGCGGCGGACGGAAAGGTGATAGCACGGGCCGGCGAACGCAGTTTCCTTAAGGACTTCCCTTTCGAGGGCCCCTACCCCGGACCGGCCTGCGACTACCGCGAGGCGGCGCTCAAGGGAGCACTGTACGTCCACACCATGCCGGAGATCCAGCACTGGAGCACCTCTACGGTGCCGGACATGAACTATCCGCACAATACCTATCCCTGCAAGATAATAAGCGCTACTATACGCAACGAGTGCCTGATTGCAACCATGCTGCCCGACCGGCGCGAGAACGCCCTGGCGGTGGCACGCGGCGCGGCGCAGTTCCTTATCGACCAGAGCCGGCCCGAAGGAGACCCGCTGGCGTACTTCCCTCCGACCTACTATCTTGACAAGGAGGCATCAAAACGCGACTGGAACAAGGGCAAGACCATGACCCTTGAGGCGGCCAGCGCAGGACAGGCTTTCCTTGACCTGTACGATGTTACGGGCGAGAAGCAGTGGCTCGACCGTGCCGTGGCCATAGGCAGGACCTATATCAAACTCCAGCACGAGGATGGTTCGCTCCCCATCAAGGTGGATTTTGTAACCGGAGAGCCGGTGAACTCGGTGTGCGCTATGCTGCACCCCCTGCTGCGCTACTACAAGCGTCTTGAGGGATACGGCTTCGGAGAGTTCCTGCCCTACCGCATCAAGGGCGAGGAGTGGATGAATTCCACGGCCGTGAAGGTATTCGATATGACCGGTCAGTTTGAAGATGTGAACGTCAAGGGTCTGGAGCCTTACCAGAACCTCACCAACTGCACTGCGGCTCCTTACGCTTCGTACCTGCTCACCAAGGCAGCGCCCACAAAAGAAGATATCCGCAACTCGGAAGACCTGATCCGCCTGAGCGAAGACCAGTTTACGCATTGGGCCTATCCCGAGCGCACAGCCGACGGATTCTTCCTGCGTTATACTCCTTGCGTGCACGAGCAGTATCACTACGAGATGCCCGTCGACAACAGCGCCTGCAATGTGGCAAATGCCTGGCTGGATTACTATCGGGTGACCGGAGACTTGCTCGCCCTTGCCAAGGCCAAGGCTATGATAGACAATATCACCCGCATGCAGAACGCGGTGAACGGCAAGATTCCCACCACCTTTGAGTGGCGTGACGCCCGCAAAGACCGCAACCGCACGTTCTGGGTCAACTGCTCGCTGAGTTCCATCCAGATGCTGCTCCGCGCCGACAGCTTGAAGGACGACTTCAACAAACTTCCTTAATCGCTTCGGGGTTCCTTCCTGCGGAGGACCGTCTGCGCCCACGCAGCCGAGACCCATCTGAACCAGGTCGCAGTTGACGGCAGTCAATCCAAGCGACCTGTTTTCTTTGTGCAGCAGGGGCAGCAACTCGCGGCTGTGGAGAATTCGGCAGGAGATGTCAGTTCAAGGCCCTTTCTCTCCGCTTCAAGCCAGCTTTCGCTGGCTTTTCGCGTTGAAGGGCCCCTTAGCCGGAGGGGGGGCGGAACGGAGGTGGCGATTAATTACCTATTCTTCAATATCTTACGCATTTTGCCTGCGTCTTATTTCGTGCAGGCAAAAGTAGTATCCGATTGATACACAGGAGGATAGCGGCCAAGAGGGTTTCCAGGCCGGCAGGGGGGAGTCGAGGGGAACGGCAGGGCCGGCGGCGAGGGAGGTCACCGGGAGGGGCGGTGGCCGGCGCGGTAGAGCTGCCAGCTGTTGAAGAGGTTCTGCCAGATGGCGTAGAGGCCGCCGGCGACCGAGGTGACCGGGGTCAAGTAGTTGTAGCCCAGCCAGATAAGGAAGCCGGTGTTCTTCTGCCCGAGGGCCTGGCCCGCGGTCAGGCTCTCGCTGCGGCCCTTGCCGATATAGCGCCCCGCAAGGAACTGAAGCGCGCAGCAGCCGGCCGACACCAGCACGATGCACGCCACCGCCCCGGCGGACAAGTGGCTGAGAGCCAGCGCCTGGGTGGCCAGCAGCATAGCCAGCGTCAGCCCAACGCCCCAGATATAAAAGGCATAACGGCTCAGCCGCATCAACACCCGCTGCAGGCGGTGCGTCGTGTAGCGGATCAGCCACGCCAGCAGCCCCGGCAGCACCAGCACCGGGAACACCTTCAGCGCAATCCTCCCCACATACGCCCAGAACCCAAGGTCGGCGGAAGGCCGCACCAGCGGAATGACCGTCGGAATCAGGAAGGTCGCAGCAAGGTTCGACAGGGTCAGGTAGGTCACCGTCCCGGCCAGCGTGCCGCCAAGCTTCTCCGTGATCACCCCGGCGGCCGAAGCCGTGGGGCAGATAAGGCACAACATGGCGCACTCCAGCAAGATACGTATCTCCCCATCCGGGCTGAACGCCACCACCGCAGCAAGCGCGAGGAACGAAAGCACCTGGAACAGCAGTGCCCACAGGTGCCAGCGCCTGAACCGCAGGTCGTGCGGCGAAATCTTCACGAACTGGAAAAACAGCAGCAGGGCAATCACCAGCCGCTGCCCCTCGGACGCCGCCACATGAAGCTGGTGCCCGATCGGATGCAGCGCCGGAAGCGCACGATACAAAAAATACAGGCTGACACCCAGGACTATAGCCCCGGGCAACATCCAATCCTGCACCACACGCGCCGCCTTTCCCATCTCTACGCCAGCCCCGGCTTACAAGGCTTCCCTATGCTCCGGCGGTAGGCAAAATACAGCTCCTCCGTGGCCAGGGCCATCTTCGTCACGGAGCACTTCGGCGTCTTCGGATAGGTGTACCAGGTGTCCGTGAGTGTGTTCAGGTCCACGCAGTCGCCCCACTTGCCAAGGTAGTTGTACTCGATGTGGCAGGAATACATCGAAGGCACCGGAATCTTCATCTCATATTCCCGCCCCAGCAGCGAGCGCACCTTCACGCAGAAGCCGTCGGCATTGTGGCGCATCGTGCCCTTGCCCAGGGCGATGAAGCGCTTCGCGTTGGGCAGCGAACGCACTTCCACGGGCAGTTCACCGCTGTCGTACTTGCCGGCCTCGACCTCCGCACGCACCTGCGCCCTCTCCCACTCATACCAGTCGGGCACGTGGGAGAACTCCGTCGCGGCGCCCCCGTCGGCGCTCAGGGAGCCGTCGGGCGCCATAGTCCAGGTCTTGCCGCAGTGCTTGCAGATCAGCTGGTTGCCCTTGCTGTCCATCTCGTATTCGGTGCCGCAGTGGGGGCACTGGTAGAGCACCCTGTCGAGCCCCTCGGCCCGCTTGTCGTACTTCATCTCCAGGCCGCGCTCCTTCAGCCAGGCGAAATCGTCGTACTGGAAAGCCTCCACGAGCCGGGCGTTGATCTCGTCCGGGGAAAGGCGCTCCAGGTCCTCCGGCGTAAACAACAGCTTGAAATCCGCCTCCGTGGGCTTTATCCCGCGCGGATGCAGGTTCCAGAACGGGGAATTCACGTGGTGGCCGTGGCAGATGAAAGTGGCCACCGGCACCTTCAGCAGCTTGCACAGCTTGCCCAGCGATTCGGGGAGCACGGCGGTGGTGCCGCAGAGGGAGTAGCGCGCCTCGGGGTAGATCACGGCCACGTCGCCGTTCTCCACCACCTTGAGAAGATGGCGCACAAGGGTGATGTCGCTGGTGAACTTGCGCTTGCAGATGCAGCCCACGCTGCGAAGGAGCCACTCCCGGCCGATGAAGCCGTCGATAGCCACCACATAGTTGGCGCGGCGCGGGTAGATCGCCTTCGTCAGCACCTTGAAGTCCAGGAAGGCATTGTGGTTGCTGAGCAGCAGGAACGGGGGCTTGAGGGTCTTGGTGACCTCATCGTAATGAATCTGGGCCTTGTGGGCCATAACCTCCGGAGCGCTAAGGAGATAGGTCAGCGGCCTCAGGTACCAAAGGGTACGTACGGGCTCCCTGGCCATGTCGAAGCGGGGTTCTTCTTGTTCTTTCATAGGTGGGGGGATAGTTTCAGTTGCCGAGCACAGTGCGTTCTGCTATGGCCCGCAGCCGGGCGGCATCCGCCTCGGGCAGGCCCCATGTGGGCACATAACCCTTGAAATGCCGGCCGCTGATGGTCAGATAGGTCACGCAGGCCTTGAGGTAACTGCCTGCGAGACTCTGGTGCTTGTCGTCCTTGTCCAGGAGCTTGAATTCGCTGCGGGCGGCGGCAAACGCCTGACCCACAAGACTTTTGAGTGTGCCGGCCGAAGCGGCGAGCTTATCCGTGCCCTCGTCCAGCAGGCGGTCGAACTCTTCGAGCGAGGCAAAACCGCCGTTGGAGGCCCCGGGATAGCCCCAGGTGTTCTCCACGTAGACCTTCGCCTTCGGGGAGGCCCTGCGTATGATGAAGCACAGCTCCCCGAAAGCATCCTTCACGTCCTTCATGCCCTCGGGGTCGGCGGCGAATCTGGCCGGCTCCTGGCTCTGGCCCTGGATGAAGGCATAGTCGAAGCGGCGGCTCGTGCAGGTGCCCACGGTCAGCGGCAGGCCGCAGTGCTGGCGGTAGGTCTGCCCGCCCTTGAGCGAGGCGGCGATGTTGAGCCGCCATCCCTGCGAGAACGCAATCTCCTCAAGGATAAAGGGTTCGCCGTGGTAGTAGGTGAAGGAATTGCCCACGAGCAGCACGTTCTTGGTGTGCGCCGCGCAGCGGCGGCCCAGCGGCTGCAGGTAGGCCCCAACGTAGCTCTTTTTCTTGAGCCCGGTGCGGTTGTCGGGATCGGCGGCGTCAAGCGTGCTGTGGTCTACGGCATAGCTGCTGCACACGCGGCAACGCACCTTCAGGGTGTCGCGCACCTCTTTCCGGAATCGGTAGGTAGTCAGATACACCGAAGGGTGGCGCCGGGCCGAACTGTCGGTGCGGAAGGAATACTCGGCAAGGCCGTCGCTGTAGATGAAATCCGGGTCGGACACCCACTGCCCGCCGTCGAAAAACTCCACCAGATAGTGCAGCGGAGCCTTGTCGCCGGTGTTTTCGATGGTCACTCCGAACTCCACCCAGGACCCCCTGGGAAGGGTGCCGACAGGACGGGAGAACACGAAAGCGTCGCCCTCCACCATTCCGCGCCTCTCGGAATCATCGGTTTTCTTCAGTATCCACAGGCCGTCCTCGCGGGAGCCCTGTCCGAAAGCCGCCGGCAGGCCTGCCGCCAGCAGCGCCAGGATGAGTATCAGGCGTTTCATTCAGCGTAGAGTTTCACGATGTTCAGTATGACTGCGGAGGCCTTTTCCATAGACTCTACCGGAATCCACTCGAATTTGCCGTGGAAATTCAGGCCGCCGGCGAAGATGTTCGGGCAAGGGAGGCCCTTGAAAGACAGGTTGGCCCCGTCGGTGCCGCCGCGTATTGGCTGGATGCGGGGCTTGACCCCGGCCATCTCCATTGCCTTGACGGCCTTCTCGACCACGTGGTAGTGGGGTTCCACCATCTCGCGCATATTGTAGTACTGGTCTTTGACCACGGGATTGGCGGTGCCGGCGCCGTACTTGGAGTTGATGAAATCGCAGCACTCCTGGATCCGGGCCTTCTTGCTTTCGAAAAGCTTGCGGTCGTGGTCGCGGATAATCCAGGTGAGGGTGCTCTCCTCAACGGTGCCCTTGAAGCCCACGATATGGAAGAAACCCTCGTAGTCCTGGGTGTATTCGGGACGCTGCCCCACGGGGAGCAGGGATATGAGTTCCTGGCCTATCAGTATGGCATTCAGCATCTTGCCCTTGGCGTAACCGGGGTGGACATTGCGTCCCTGGATGCGGACCACGGCGGATGCGGCGTTGAAGTTCTCGAATTCCAGCTCGCCGACTTCCCCGCCGTCCATGGTGTAGGCGTAGTCGGCCCCGAAGCGCGCCACGTCGAATTTCACGACGCCGCGGCCTATCTCCTCGTCGGGGGTGAAACCGATCTTGATTTCGCCGTGCTTGAATTCGGGATGCGACACTATATACTGCACCGCGTCCATGATTTCGGCCACGCCGGCCTTGTCGTCGGCGCCAAGCAGGGTGGTGCCGTCGGTGGTGATGAGGGTCTCGCCCTTATGGCCGAGCAGTTCCGGGAAATCGGCCGGGTCGAGCTTCAGCCCGGGCACGCCCTTCAGCTCTATGGCCGAGCCGTCATAGTCTTTGATTATCTGGGGCTTGACATCCTTGCCGCTGGCATCGGGAGCCGTGTCCACGTGGGCGATGAAACCGATTTTCGGCACCTGCCGGCCGATGTTGGAAGGAATGCTGGCCATCACGTAGCCGTACTCGTCGAGGGTGGCCTCGACGCCCATTTCCGCCAGTTCGTCGCGAAGCATCTGCAGGAGCACGAGCTCCTTTGCTTCCGAGGGCTGGGAAGGGGAATCTTCATTGGACTGGGTGTCCACTGCGACATAGCGCAGGAAACGATCTAATATATTCATTTCGACTTCTTTAAAGATGCATAAACCATATATCCGATGATGGCGAGGAAAGGCACCACGGCAATCATTTCAGCGGGCGAAGCACCGGCGGCGCCCACCGCATTCCACTGCGAGAGGAACCAGTCCACACCGGCAAATTTCAGGATTGCAGACACGACACCCATCAGGGCGCCGCCCGCTATGAAGCCGCTGGCAATCAGCGTACCCTTCTCCAGGCGCTGGCGGTTCAGCTCCGCATCCTTGCTGCGGGAGCCCACGAACCATGCGACCGCGCCGCCCACGAGCAGCGGGAGGTTGAGGTCGATGGGGATGAACATACCCAGGCAGAACGCGAGCGCAGGCACCTTGAACAGGGTCAGCAGGACGGCGATCACGGCTCCGATGCCGTAGAGCAGCCAGGGAGCGTTGCCCCCGTTCATCATGGGCTGGATCACGGCCGCCATGGCATTTGCCTGCGGGGCCACAAGGGCGCCGTCGCCGGTGAAACCGTAGGTCTTGTTCAGCACCAGCATCACTCCGCCCACGGTGGCGGCGGCCACGGCCACGCCGACGAACTTCCAGGTCTCCTGCTTGCGCGGGGTCGTACCCACCCAGTAGCCGATCTTGAAGTCGGTGATGAGGCCGCCGGCCGTGCTGAGCGCGGTGCAGACCACGCCGCCGATCACCATTGCGGCCACCATTCCGGCGTTGCCCTTAAGGCCCACGGCCACAAGCACCAACGCAGTGATAATCAGGGTCATAATGGTCATTCCGCTGACCGGGTTCGTGCCCACGATGGCGATGGCGTTCGCGGCCACCGTCGTGAACAGGAAGGCGATCAGGGCCACAATCAGCAGGGCTATCACGGCCTGCCAGATGTTGCCCACCACGCCGCCGAAACCGAAGAATGCGAAGATGGCGAGAAGGGCGATGATGATGCCGAACACCACGGTGCGCATCGGAAGGTCTTCCTGCGTGCGCTCTGCCTCTGCCGCCGCCTCACCCGGCTTGCGCCTGAACTCACCGACGGCGAGCCCCACGGCACTCTTGATCACGCCGGCGCTCTTGATGATGCCTATGATGCCGGCGGTCGCAATGCCGCCGATGCCTATATGGCGGGCGTACTCCTTGAAAATCTGCTCAGGAGCCATCTGGCCCACGGTGGTCGCAATGCCGGTGCCCATAAAATCGAGCACCTGCCCGCCCCAGATGAGGTTCATAAGGGGAATGACCACGAACCACACGAGGAAGGAGCCGCAGCAGATAATGAAGGCATACTTGAGGCCGATGATGTAGCCCAGGCCCAGCACGGCGGCGCCGGTGTTGAGCTTCACCACGAGCTTGGCCTTGTCGGCCACGACCTGTCCCCAGTGCATAACGGTGGTGCTCAGGGTCTCGGCCCAGGCGCCGAAGGTGGCCACCACGAAGTCGTAGAGACCGCCTATCAGGCCGGCCACCACAAGGGCCCTGGCGCTGCTGCCTCCGCCCTCGCCGCTCACGAGCACCTGGGTGGTCGCCGTGGCTTCGGGGAAGGGATATTTGCCGTGCATCTCCTGCACGAAATACTTGCGGAAAGGAATCAGGAACAGGATTCCGATGGCCCCGCCCAGCAGGGAGCTGAGGAACATCTGCCAGAAATTCACGTCCAGACCGAGGATATAGATGGCCGGCAGGGTGAATATGGCACCGGCCACGACCACGCCCGAACAGGCTCCTATGCTCTGGATAATGACGTTCTGCGCAAGTCCGTCTTTCTTGCCCAGGATTCCGGTCACGCCCACGGCTATGATGGCGATGGGGATGGCCGCCTCGAACACCTGCCCGACCTTAAGGCCGAGATAGGCGGCCGCCGCCGAGAACAGGATGGTCATCAACAGACCCATCGTCACGGAGTATGGCGTCACCTCCGCCGGGCTGCTCTTCGGGCTCAGCAGGGGCTGGTACTTCTCCCCCGGCTTCAATTCCCGGTGCGCGTTCTCGGGCAGCTTTACGTTTTTGCTCTCTTTCATACTGTTTCCTGTATTTTTCGATATATTTCTGCAGTTTGACCGAGTCCTTGCGCTCCTGCTTCTGTATGGCAAGGAGCTGGCGCAGTTTCTTGGCGCGCTCGCGCTCCAGGAGCTTCTGCTGCTTGGCCGCGGCTTTCAGCGAATCCCGCTTGTCCAGCTCTGCCCAGCGCTTCTCGCGCTCCGCTATGCGGGCGTCGCGGGCGGCCTGCCTGAGCTTGCGCTGCTGCTCCAGTTCCTCCTGGCGCTTCTGCTTCGGATCCAGCGTCGCCACGGCCAGCGGATCTTCGTCCGGGGTGGCCTTGGCGGTGGTATCGCGGGGCGAGTCCACGGTGGCAAGGCTGTCCTTCGCCACCACTTCCCGGGCAAGGGAATCAAGCACTGCAAGGCTGTCGGCGGCAGGTTTCAGGGTGTCGGCAAGGGATAGGGTATCCTTGAAGGCCGTGCTGTCCTTTAGCAGCTTGTCTTTCGGATCGGGCCTGGGAATCTTCGCGAGGGAATCGCGCACTGCTATCTCCCTGCGGATACGCGGCATATAGCCCGGGAAATAGATCTCAGTGTAGGCGAATTTGGCCCGGGGCTTGGAGAGATATTCATGCCTCATGGTCCTGCGGGCCCGTATCGTGGTGATGTCGTCCGGGCTCTTGGGACGCTCGTCGGGACGCCAGTCGAAGCCCTTCATCCGTTTGTCGGCTTCCGGCAACTGGACAACCGGATAGGCATTGTTCTTAGGCTGCTCGAAGTAGAACACCTGGTCGATGTTGTTGTCTTTGAGGAGGCCGGAGAGCATCTTGGATTCCACTTTGTTGACCGTGGCAAGCACACCGCCCTCTTCGATGAAGAACAGCGCGGAGGCGCCGCCAAGGGCATCGAAACGGCTGAGCGAGTTGTCGAGGCTGTCGAAATAGGCCATGATTTCGGCGCCCTTGATCTGGTCGTAGCAGATGGTGTCCTGCTGGGTGATCACGAAAGCGTTGGACTGCAGGCTGGCCTTGCGGGGGCCACCCTGGCCCACGAGCACGAAGAGGCTGTCGGATGTGTACTGGCGGTTGCCTTCGTTCCACACGACAGGATCCATGTAGAATCGGGCGACGGAATCCAGGTCGCAGTAAGCCATTGAATCACAGCGCACCTGGATGTCGTTGCGGAATATCCGCACGTTCCTGACGCCATAGACGAAACCGATTTTCGTGGTGTCTTTCGGAGGCTCGGCCTTCAGCGTATCGGCAGCGGCCGTGGTGTCTGCGGGAGCTGCGGGCACGGCCGTGGTGTCTGCCGGGGCTGCGTCCATATCCATATCTTCGCCGGCTTCCGGCGCATCGGTCCCGACCAGGCGGTCGATGGCGGCGACGGCGCTGTCCAGCGGGGCTGTCAGCTGCTGCTTGAGGGAGTCGGGGCCGGCAGGGAATACGGCAGCGGTGTCTGCCACTGCGGTGGTATCTTTTGGTTCCGGCACAGGCACGGGTTCCGCCGCGGGTTCCGGCGCGGGAGCCTCAACGGCGGCACCGGTATCTGCCGGAGCGTCCTGCACGCCCGGGGCTCCGCCCTTGGGCTCCTTTCCCTTGCCTTTGCCCTGGGGGGCCGTGTCGCCAATGGTTTTGGAGGCCTCTTCGGCAGCTTTTGCGGCCGCCTCAGCGGCCTTGCGGCGGAACTCGGTCACGGCATCGGTCAGGATGTCCGCCAGGCGGGTTTCGCACGCCTTCACGGTGCCTTCGGGTATGTCGCAGCGACGTATCGACCTGTAGATCAGCGTGTCGGCGCCCATGTAGATGGTGTCGGTACGCTCCTTGCCGGTCGTCTCCATAATCACGGCGGCACGCCTTCGGAGCATCACCTGCGAGAGGGTATCTTCGTAGAATATGCGGTCGGCCACTGCCGTGACCTTGCGCGAAGTATCCTGCACCTGCGCATTGCCGGCAAGCAATATGTTTCCGGTGGGCTGGTAGTAGTAGAGCGAATCGGACCACATCTCCTGCTCCTGGGTAAGGCCGTGGACGTCGCGGCGGAAAAAGAATGTGCCCAGCCCCCTGTTGTACCAGCCTTCATCGGCGGAGAGCATGTTCCCGCCTTTCCAGAAGTCTATCTGGCCGGGGAACACCGCTCGCTCCTCATCGGAGTGGTAGAACAGTCTTTCGGTCTTCACGAACACCGAATCGGAGAACATGTTCACGTTGTCCTGGAACGTAAACACCTTATCCTTAGAGCGGTAGGAGCCGGAAAGGCTTTCGATGACCTGACCCTTCTCGTCCCGCATGGAGGCGCCGTTGCGGAAGAAGGCCACGCTGTCGCGGGTGTTGTAGTCGAGGTAGCGGGTGCGCAGGGTGTTGCGCTTCTTGTTCTGGAGCTGGACAAGGGTGCCGGTGAACTGCGCCAGGTCGTCGTCGATGTAGTAATCAAGCTTGTCGGAGGTGAGCACGGTCTCGTCCTGTATCACCTTCACGTGGCCCTGGGCGTGGATGACCTTGGTCTCAACGTTCCAGAGGGCCGTGTCACTGATAAGGTAGGTGCCGTTGTGGAGGAAGGTGGAGGCCACGGCCTTGCGGTGCTGCTGGCCGTGGAGCATCAACTGCTGGATCGACTCCGCCTTCATGAGACGCACCAGGCTGTCCGACTTCTCCTTGCGGGGATGGGCGGACAGGGGCGTCGCGGCAAAAACCACTGCCAGGGCGAGCGCAACGATCAGTCTTTGACGAACTTTGACTTCCATCCGGGCAATTCGAATTCGCAATCCTGGAAGAGAGGATCAATCTTGATGTAGGTGACTTGTATCTTTTCGCTGATGAAGTCGTCGATGGCCTTTATCTGCTTGGCCTGGCGGACGTCGTTCTGCAGTTCAGTGTAGTCGTGCTCGAAACTGGCCGTGTGCGACGGGACTATGCTGTCGAGACGCAGGATCTTATAGACCAGATTGCCGTTGCGGCCTTCGTTGTCGAGGGATTCCACGGGCTCGGAGATCTGGCCGGGCTGGAGGTCCTTGACGGCCGAATAGTCCTGGGGCTTCAACTGGTCGATTTCAAAATAGGCCGAGCCGGTGCCGGGATCGGCCATCTGGCCGCCGTTGGTGCGGGTCGCGAAATCCTGCGAATAGAAACGGGCCGCGACCTCGAAGGTGATGAGGGAGTCGGTGATGGCGGTCCTGAGGGAATCTAGCTTGTGGAAGGCCTTCTCGCGGTCGTCGGCTGTGTAGCGGGGCTTGAGGAGTATGTGCCTTGCGTTGAACATATCTCCCTTCTTTTCAATCACTTCGATGATGTGGAATCCGTCCGGGGTCTCGACTATCTGGGATATGGCACCGGGCTTGAGGGCCATCGCCGCGTCGGAGAACGCAGGCCAGAAGATGGACTTGGAGGCCATTCCGAGTTCGCCTCCCTTGCGGGCGCTGCCCGGATCTTCGGAATAGAGGCGGGCGAGGGTCGCGAACTTCTCGCCGTTGAGGATACGCTCACGGATGGAAAGCAGCCTTTCCTTCACGGCAAGAGCCGCCGCCTCGCGATCGGGGTAGATGCATATCTGGCTGATCTTGTATTTGATAGGCACCACGGGGAGACGATCCACGGCGGTGGTGTCCAGATACTGCTTCACGTCGTAGGGCGTCACCTCCGGAATCTTGCGGGCGATTTCCTGCTGCTCCTGCTGGGTGAGGGTGTTGTCTTCGATCTGCTTGCGCCACTCCTGGCGGAGCTTGTAGACGGGCTTGTGGAAGTATTCCTCCACGCCTTCGTCGCCGCCGAGGGCCGTGCGCACCTGGTCCATCTGCTGGGTCAGCTGGGCCTCGACCATTTCCTGGTTGACGGTCAGGGAGTCGAGCCGGGACTGCATGAGGAAGAGTTTGCTCTTCATCATGTTCTCGAGGAGCTCGCAGCGGATGTTGCGGTCGGACGCATAGCCGCGGGCGTTCATCATCTGGACTTCCTGCTCTATTTCGGAGAGGGTGATGAGTTCGCCGCCGACCACGGCCACGGACTTGTCCACGATGCCGCGGTATTTCTGCGCGGACGCCGGCATGCAGAGGGCCAGCAGCGCCGCGGCAAGGATTATTGTAGTTTTAATTTTCATACGGATGCCACAAGTTGCAAAGCTTGTTCCACAATTATGCCCTGCCGGCAAGATGCTTCTCCCATGCCCATGCTGAAGCGAGGGTCTCTTCGATGGTGCGGGTGGCCTTCCAGCCGAGTTTCTCGTTGGCGAGGGTGGGGTCGGCCCAGATGGCAACCACGTCGCCGGGCCTGCGGGGGGCTATGCGGTAGTTGAGTTTCAGATTGTTGACCTTTTCGAAGGAAGTCACCAGCTCGAGCACGGACAGGGGGCGGCCGGTGCCGATGTTGAAGATTTCGTAGGGTTTGTCCATACGCTCCTCAATCATACGGGTCACGGCGCAGACGTGGGCACGGGCGAGGTCCACGATGTCGATATAGTCGCGCAGGCAGGTGCCGTCGGGGGTGGGATAGTCGTTGCCGAAGATGCTCAGGCACTCGCGCTTGCCGATGGCGGTCTGGGTGATGAAGGGCACGAGGTTGTTGGGCACGCCGCGCGGCAGCTCGCCGATGAGGGCGGACGGGTGGGCGCCGATGGGGTTGAAATAGCGCAGGGCTATGCCGTGCATGCCATAGGCCTTGACGCAGTCGCGCAGGAAGTCCTCGCACATCTGCTTGGTGTTGCCGTAGGGCGACGTGGCTTCCTGGCGGGGGGATTCTTCAGTGACCGGGGTCTTTTCCGGCTCGCCATACACGGTGGCGGAGGAGGAGAAGAGCACGTGGGTGCCGTGCTTGCGGGCGGCCTCCAGCACGTTGAGGAACGAATCCAGGTTGTTCTTGTAATACATCAGAGGCTCGTCCACGGACTCGCCTACGGCTTTGTAGGCGGCGAAGTGGATCACGGCGTCGATGGTGTAGCGGCTGAACAGCGCCTCAACGGCGGCAGAGTCGCAGAAATCTATCTTTTCAAAGGGGAGCTGCCTGCCGAGTATGGCGCAGACGCCCTTGTAGTTGGTTTCGTCGCAATTGGACATGTTGTCGGCGATGACCACGTCGTAGCCGGCCTGGGTGAGCTCCACGGTCACGTGGCTCCCGATGAATCCGGCTCCGCCGGACACGAGTACTGTTTTCTTCATAACCTACAAAAATAGGCATTTTTGGATGAAGATACAAAAATCATTATTTTTGTGGCATATGGGACACGACAAACTACGGAAATTCGCTGAGAACGAGACTTTCGCCTGCCTGCTGCAGCCCTCGGCCGAGGAGTTGCTGCGCGACGGCTATTTCGCACTTCGCGACCACCCCGTCAAGGGACATTGGAGCGAGCGCTTCGAGAATCCGGAAGCCCCTCTGGTGCTGGAACTTGGCTGCGGCAAGGGGGAATACACCATCGACCTTGCGCAGCGCGAGCCGGGCAGCAACTACGTGGGCGTGGACATCAAGGGAGCGCGCCTCTGGAAGGGGGCCAAGTACGCCACCCAGCACGCACTGGGCAATGTCGGCTTTCTCCGCACCCGCATAGAATTCATCAGCGCGTTCTTCGCCCCGGGCGAGGTGTCGGAAATATGGCTGACCTTCTCCGACCCGCAGGTAAAGAGCGAGAATTCCCGGCTCACTTCGCCCGTGTTCCTGGAGCGCTACAGCCGCTTCCTCGCCCCCGGCGGCAAAATCCACCTCAAGACCGACTCGCAGTTCCTCTACCAGTACACGCTCGCCGTGTGCCGGGCGAACGGGCTGCCGGTGCCGGCCTGCTCGGAGAACCTCTACGCTGAGCCTGAGCGATTTGCGCCGTGCCTTACGGAGGTGCAGACCTTCTACGAAAAGATGTTCCGCGAGCAGGGCTACCCCATACGCTACCTGTGCTTCCAGCCGGGCCCGGGGTCCTTTGTCAGCCCCTCGGACTTCGATCCGGATTACTGGAGGAGCATCGAGGGCAACCGCACCCTCTTCGGCCGCGACACCGCCGAAACCCGCCGGCAGAAAATGAAAAAATAGCATCCCTTCGTTATGAAAAAGTCATTGTTATTCATTGCTTTTGCCCTGCTCCTGTGCTGCGGGGGAGGACTGTGCCGGGCGTCTGTGGCCGGACCGACGGACGAGTGGCTGAAGGAGAATTACACCAAACGGGAAGTGTCGATCCCGATGCGGGACGGCGTGCGGCTCCACACTTCCGTGTATGAGCCGGCAGATTCCCTGCCGCACCCGGTCATAATGCTCCGGACCCCCTACGGAGTCAGGCCTTATGGGGCGGAGTTCGCCGGGAGCCTGAAGAGCTGGATGAGGATGTTTGCGCTGAACCACTATATCATTGTGTTCCAAAGCGTTCGGGGCACCTACCTGAGCGAAGGGACATACGAAAACATACGGCCGCTCAAGGCCTTCGGCTCGGAATGGAGGCAGGCGGACGAAGCCACGGACACCTACGACACTGTGGAATGGCTGCTCAGGCACACGAGGACGAACGGAGCCATGGGCGTGAAGGGCGTGTCGTACCCGGGATTCTACGCCACGCTAGCCGGCCTCAGCGGGCACCCGGCCATCAAGGCGGTCTCGCCCCAGGCGCCGGTGACCGACTGGTGGCGGGGAGACGATTTCCACCACAACGGGGTGTGGATGCTGGACGCCTGTTCGTTTGCCAGCAGTTTCTTCCGCGTCCGCAAGGAGCCCTCGGAGAAGGGACCGAAAGCCCTGGTGCAGATCGACCGCGACATCTACAGCTACTATATGCAATTCCCTGATTTCCAGTCGCTGGCGGCAAACTTCGGGGAACGCCTCCCCTTCTGGGAAGAGATGCTGCAGCATCCCGACTACGATTCCTGGTGGGCCGAACGGAACGTGGCCCTGAGGCTTCGCAACGTGCGTCCGGCCGTGATGGTGGTGGGCGGCAACTATGATGCGGAAGACTGCTACGGCGCCATAGAGACGTATGCCGCACTGCGCCGCCAGTCGCCCTCGACCGAGGCGTATTTCGTGTATGGCCCGTGGCCGCACGGGGGATGGCAGGATTCCGGATACACCGGTCTTGGCGACTCATATTTCGGTGTGGGCTCGACGGACTATTTCATGGAAGAGATTGAGTATCCGTTCTTTGCGTATTACCTGGAAGGCAAGGGGTCAAGGCCGGCCCCTGTGCACATCCTCCCTTCCCGGGCCCTGGACGGCAGCACGGCCTACGACGCCAACCAGGACTGGAAGGAGTATTCGGAATGGCCGCTGGAGCAGCGCCGCGAAATTCCGTTCTACCTGACCGGCAAGGCCCTTTCCAGGAAGCGCCCCTGCGGATCCCCCAAGGCCAGGCAATATGTCTCCGACCCCTCGGATCCGGTGCCCTATATGGAGAAGATGAACAACCGCCGCAATGCCAGCTATATGGCTGCAGACCAGCGGTTTGCAGGCGGACGGAAAGATGTCCTGGTCTATAGGGGCGCCCCCCTGAAGGAGGACCTTCTCTCCGAGGGTCCCGTGCCGGTGCACCTTATGGTGTCGCTTTCCACCACGGATGCCGATTTCATCGTGAAGATTATCGACGAGCGGCCGGATGGCTACCGCATGCTGGTGCGGGGCGATTCTTTCCGCGCCCGCTACCGCCACAGCCTGTCCGCCCCCGAGCCGGTCACGCCCGGCGAGCGCACGGCCATCGACTTCACCCTCAACGACATAGCCCACATTTTCCAGAAGGGCCACCGCATAGTCGTGCAGATCCAGTCTTCCTGGTTCCCCCTGATGGCCACCTCGCCTCAGTTCTTCCAGGAGAATCCCTACACGGTCCCCGCCGCGGACTACCGCCCCTGCGAAATCAAGGTCTGGAACGACTCCCGGGTGGTGATTCCGGCGATTTAGGGCGGAAACCATAGGATTTGCGATAAAAAGTAATAAATTTGTGCTTTGCGGGTTATTATCGACAACTACATAAACATATGGAAATAAAGTATATCAAACCGTGTATCGAGGTTGAGGAAATGCTTCCCTGCCTTTTGATTTGCGACAGCCTGAAAGACGGCGAGCTGATCGACGTCATTGATGAACCCATGTTTACTTAAAGGAGGAAAGGTTATGAAAAAACAAGTACTTACAGCCCTTGCGCTGATGTCGCTGGCGGCCGCCTCCTGCAAGGTGGACGTAGAAACCGCTCCAGCACCCGTATTCGGTGAGGAGTTTGTCATTTCAGCCGACTGCGGCAGTCCGGACACCCGCATGGAGCGCGACGGCGCCGGCAAGATGTACTGGAGCCCGGGAGACGAAATAGGAGTGTTCGTTATCCAGGAGGATGGTACTCAGGTCGACAGAAACGAGCGGTTCACCGCAATGCTCGATGCCCCCGCCTGCACGACCAAGTTCAGTGCGGTGGTTCCCAGTGGCTGGGAGCCGGCAGAGTATTATGCCCACCTGACAGAAGTCTGGAGCGATGCGACGCTGGAACATATCGCCATTTTTCCGTATGTTGCGGGCAGGGGCGGCGGTTTCTCGTCAACATTCCAGCCGCCGAGCTCATATATTAACAAGTTCACTTTCAGCGTGAACTTCACCGATGTCCAGCAGGGTATACCGGGCACCTTCGATCCTTCCTTATGGGTAGCCATGGCCTGGTCAAAGAACGACCACTTCTCCTTCTCGTATCCATTCGGCGGCATCAAGTTCTCGGTGGTCAGCGAGAATGTTTCAAAGGTCACCATCACCTGCGGCGAAAAATACAAGAATGACTTCTTTGCAAGTTCAAAGATGGATATCTGTATATATCCCGACGGTACATCCCAGCCCTCGTCTTATAGTGGCACTTTCTATAAGACCCTGGAAATGATTCCGCAGGGCGGCACTTTCACGCCTGGTGAAACTTATTATTTTGTGGTTCCTGCCACCAATTTGATGGGAGGCATCTCCTTCGGTTTCGAAAAGACCGACGGTTCCGTTGCCAAACGTTCCGTGGTTCCTTCCGGCAGCCAGAGCATCTGGATCAAACCGGGACGTTTCAAGACCCTGATGGAGGCCGACAGCGGCTGCGAATGGAAGATGCCTGCTCCTGATGTGACTCCGACCAGCATCGATCTTCCGAAGTACGGAGGCGAAGCTAAATTCGACGTGAAATGCGGCAAGGAATATACTGTCACATGCGACCAGGACTGGCTGGTTAATATGGGCGGAGCCGGCGATCCGGTTGCCGACAAGTGCACCCACACCTTCGTGGTCAAGCGCAATTACGGTGCCGCCAGGACCGCAACCATCAACGTCACCAGCGAGGGTGGAACGGTTCCCGTTACGGTCACTCAGGCCGCCGGCGAGCCGCTTGCGGACTATCCGTCCATCGTGCGGCACCACCTGGTTCTCGCCAACATGTCCACCGACTGCAATTCCGGAGCGTGGCCGGCCGAACTTGCCGAGAACAAGGCGGAGTACGGCGACCTGTTCGAATATGTATGCCTCTTCTATGACTCAACCAATGGGTGGAACGAGTGCCATACAGAACACACGCAATACAAGAATAAAAACCCCGACTATTATTATTACTTCGATGGCAGACGCCAGGTGAAGAGCCGGATGAAGACTATGGTTCCTGTGTTTGCAGCCGAATCGGATGACGTTTATCCGACGCTGACTTCCATAGGCCTGTCTTCCAGCGTCGAAGGCAAGACCCTTTCCGTGGACCTGTCCGTCTATGCCTATATTGCCCAGCCTTACCGGATTGCGGTATATGTTACGGAGAATGCCAGGAATGTAACGGGCATTAATGTCTGGGAGAATACCTACAAGAACGTCGCCCATTATATGATAAACGAAGACAGTGGCAACATTGCCGGAAAGATGTACCAGCTGTCGAAGGGCATGAACGAAATCCACCTGTCGCGGGAGCTTCCTGTCGAGGTGAACGGTACCAGTTACTCCATCCTGGCTTACATCCAGGCCCCGTATGATGAGCAACCCGTTATCCGCGACGGGGACTTCTACGGCTACTATTACGTGGACAACTGCCGCCTCGTGCCCGTCGGCACCACGGTCGGCACGGAAGTGAAATAGCAACTGTCAGATCCCGGCGAGTACCTGCTGGATGGCGGCCATAACCGCACTGTAGTCGGGAAGCCCCTGAATGGCCGTGAGGATGTTCGACAGGGCTGTGGCCAGATCTGTGTTAACCTTGCCCGAAAGGGTGCCGAATGCCGCCGACACATCGTCAATGGCCTTCGAAAGCCCGCCTTCCACATCGCCAAGCTGCTGCTTAAGGGCGCCAAGCGCCGTCTGCACCAGGCTAATGGCCGACGCGTCATCGGCAAAACCGCTGTTCAGGACCGTCAGGATGGCCCCAAATTTGGTCTCCAGACCTGTTGTCTGACTCTTTACGGCCGTCTCGATGGACGCCAGTTTTTCGTCCAGCGTGCCGTCAAGTGCGGAAATCGCCTGCTGGATAAGGCCCATTTCTTGTTCCAGGCGGTTTCCGGCCGTAGAGATGTCTCCCAAAGACGCCTCTATCAACGCCAGTTTCGTCTCCAGGCCAGTGGTACGGCTTTCGACTGCCGACCGGACGGCATCCAGTTTCTCGTCCAGTGTGCCTCCAAGCGAGGACAGGGCCACGGAAATCAGGGCCTGCGCCGCACCACTGTCGGCAAAACCATTTTCGAGCGCCGCGTCGATCAGGCCCAACTTGGTGTCCAGACTCGATGTCCCTGCCGCCACGGCGTTTTCGATGGCCGACAACTTCTCGTCAAGCGTGCCGCCAAGCGAAGCAATTGCCTGCCTCAACAACGCCTGACGCTCCAGGTCGCCGGCAAAACCGCTTTGGACGGCTGCGTCGATCAAGCCCAGTTTCGTTTCAAGACTGGTCGACCCTGCCTGTATGGCCGCCTCTATTGCAGCCCGTTTCTCATCAATCGTGCCTCCCAAAGCTTCGAGGGCCTGGCGAATCAGGTCAATCGCCGACTGGCCGTCGGCAAGCCCCTGGCGTATCAAGGACTCGATGCGCGCCATCTGTTCCGAGAGCGACCGGCCCGACTGTTCGATCGTCGAAACGACTTCGCTGTAATCCGTATCCAGCGCTATGCGAAGATCTTCCTGCCCGTTCTCGCAGCCACATGGGACCAGCAGGGCCATGCCGGTAAGCAAAAGGGCGGAAATACTTGTCTTTTTCATGTCTTTCATGGGAATGCTAATTCACGATCGTTACTATCAGACTATACGAGAAGGATAGCGCCAGTATCTTGAACTGAGGGTCGGTCTCCGTGGGGAAGGTCCACAGGTCGTAATGGGCCGTCAAGCCGAATTTTGCTCCGGGCACAGGATCTGCATGGAACCTCACTGCCAATTTCAGCGTTTCCGGCAGCAGCTGGGCCGACATCTTAAAATAAGGGCCCTCAAGGTCTCTATATTGTTCCTGCAGAATAAAACGGCCCTCCAGCCAGGATCTCTCCAGACCAAGTTTAGAGAGCAAGCTTCTGATATCGACTACCGCGGTATTGTCGCCCTGGATATCGTTAACCCCGACAATGGCACTTTCAGGGAAAAAGACGGAATTGTACCATCCGATCTTGAAATTATGGATAGTATCCCTCACATTCCAACGATCCTTGAGGACCAGTTTGCCCAGCAGAGACTCATGCTTGACACAGGAGGAATCCTTGAAATTATGCCAGAGACGCCAGCCGCCGCGGTCAGCCGGATCTTTGGCCGGCCAGTACTGGGTATAGGTGACACCAGCAGTATCGGGTATGAAAACAATCATCCTTTTTGCCTTGTCCAATTGAATGAAAACCGGTGCTATGGAGTCGTTCATCGGGAGAAAATCCACCGATTCGATGAAATCGGCCGTATAGGTGCGGGTATCCGACTCGTCTTGCGTCTCGAAGAGTCCACTGTCGAGCGAATAATAGATATTGTTGATCGAGCCGCGTCTTTTGAACTGGAACGAGGCTGCGGGATAGGTCCAGTATTTGAGACCTCTCAAGGCCTTCGGCATCATCACGAGATTGAAAGACTCCGAAGTGATATATTTCGGGTCCTGCGCGCTTCCATATGCAGCGGAAAGGGCAACGGTAGTTTCGTCCCAGACGGCATAAGGGAACCAACAGGATATTGAGATGGTATACTGCCCTGCGACCGATGGATCGGCCGCCAGCTTGATGGAATAGAAGTCTGACAATGAACTGTTCGGAGTATTAATGCTGCCCCAGGTCGGGAAGAACCGCTTCTCAGAAAGGATGTCCAGTTTCAGCATCGTTTCGCTCAGGTCAGCACTGGCCGGATTGACCTGGAAACGGGCGTGCCATTCACCGCCGTTAGCCGCGTTGAGAGTCGGATCCCCTATATATTTCAGCTGGAACGGGATGATCGCTTCTTTCAGGTCGGCGAGCGCCTGCTGGATGGCGGCCAGGATTGCACCGTAATCCGGCAGTCCCTGAACGGCGGCGAGTATGCCCGAAAGAGCCGTGGACATATCCACATTTACGTTTGCCGAAAGGTTGCCGATGGCCGCAGAAACGTCGTCGACGGCACTGGACAGCCCGTCATCCGCATCGCCCAGCTGCTGCTTAAGGGCACCAAGGGCCGTCTGGACAAGGCCCAGGGCCGTCTTCTCATCGGTGAATCCGCCTGCGAGTGCTGTCTGGATAAGAGCCAGCTTGGATGAAAGGCCCGTCGCGTTGCCGCCTACAGCCGATTCGATGGCCGCCAGTTTCTCATCCAGCGTTCCGCCCAGGGAAGAAATCGCCTGCAGGATAAGGTCGAACTGCAGATTCTCCAGACGATCCCCCAGGCGCTCTATCGCCGCCTCAATGAGGGCAAGCTTCGTTTCCAGGCCGGTGGTCTGGCTGCTGACCGCCGATTCTATGGCAGCCAGCTTCTCTTCGAGGGGGCCGACGGTCGAATCCAGCGCAGTCAGGATAAGGTCCTGCTGCGAGGACTCATCTGCAAATCCTTTCTCGACGGCCGCCTCAATCAGGCCCATGCGGGCCGAGAGGGATGTCGTCCCGTCGGCGATTGCGGCTTTGACGGCAGCCTGTTTTTCTTCCAGGGTGCCGCCCAGCGAATCGATTGCTTCAAGCTGCAACGCTCGTGCGGCTGCGCTGTCGGCAAAGCCGTTGCTTAAGGCAGCTTCTATCAGGACAAGTTTCGTCTCCAGGCTTGTGGCCTGGGATTTTACCGCTTCCGCGATGGCGGCCAGTTTTTGACCAACGGTGCCGGTCAGCGACGCAACTGCCTGACGGATAAGGTCTAAAGCCGCCTCTGTGTCGGCCATCCCGTCGCGCTGTGCCGCCTCGATCAGGGCCAGCTTGTCGGAGAGCGACTGGCCGGACTGGCTGATCGCCTCAAGTATGCCCCGGTAGTCCGGCTGCAACGCGATATCGACAGACGGAACGTCGTCGTCGCAGGCAAGCAGCGACAGGAACGCCGCAAAGACCAGGAACCATTTGTTTCGAATGTGTTTCATAAGCCTATGGGGTGTTCTTGACTTGTTCTGTCAGGTCTTCGATGATTTTCTTGATATCGGCCAGGGCCTGGCTGTAGTCGGTCTGGCTCTGCACTGCGGCAAGTATCTGGGAGAGCGCCTGGGCTATCTGCCCCGTAGTGAGCGAGGACGAGAGGGTGCCAAGGTCGGCGATTACGTCGGCAATGTCTTGCGAGAGCGCCGTGTCCATATCGCCCACCTGCGTCTTCAGGGCTCCCACGGCAGTCTGCAGCAGGCCGATTGCCGTCTGGGCATCGGCAAAGCCGTTGGCAAGTGCCGTCTCGATGAGTGAAATCTTCGACGAAAGGCTCGTGGACTGGCTCTCCAGGGCCGTCTGTATGGCAGTCAGTTTCTGGCTTGCCGTACCGTCCAGGGAAGAAAGCGCCTGCTGGATCAACTGCGCCTTCGCCTCGAGTCCGATTTCTTCGATTGCCGTAGCGGCTGCATCGATAAGGGCCAGTTTCGTGTCCAGGCTCGCGGACTGGCTGTCCATTGCCGAAGCGATGGCGGCGAGTTTCTCCTCCACCGTGCCGCTGAGAGACTCCACGGCGGTCCGGATGAGGCCGTTCCGCTCGGACGCATCTGCAAACCCTTCTCCTACAGCCGTTTCAATCAAGTCCAGGCGGGATGACAGGGAGGTTGTCTGGTCTGCGATGGCAGCTGCGATGGCGGCAAGCTTTTCTTCCATCGTGCCGCCAAGCGAATCGACCGCCTGCTTCAGTAAGGCCTGGGCGGAGGCGGCATCGGCAAAGCCGTTGCTGACAGCGGCTTCTATCAGCGCCAGTTTCGTCTCCAGACTCGTGGTCTGGGATTTCACCGCCTCCTCGACGGCCGCCAGTTTTTCCTCGATGGTGCCGGTCAAAGAGGCAACGGCCTGACGTATCAGATCCATCGCGCTCTGGCTGTCGGACAGTCCCTTCCGCAGCGACTCTTCGATCTGCGCCAGCTTTTCGGAGAGCGAATTGTTGGCGTTGGTGATGGCCTCTATGATTTCGCTGAAATCGGTCTCCATCATTATGTCCATCTCCGGATGCCGGTTCTCGCAAGAGGGGAACGAGAGTGGAGCCAGTAGCAGGAATGCCAGTGCCCTGCTGCGCCAAATGCCTTTGTCCTTCATATACTTCATCTTTTATTGCATCAGTTGGAAACAAAGCCCTGCGGTGGCATAGACCTCGCCCTTAGGCGAGAGAGCCTGCTGGCCCGCCAGGACGAAACGATAACCGCCGCCGATCCGCAGCGCCACCTGCGGGAGAATGACGCATTCCAGCGACAGCGTGACGGGGATACAGGGCACGACATACCGGTGACCCTCGTTGTGGCCGGTCACGTGGACCGTATTGCCGGTCTTGTCGGGCTTGATGGTATTGCTGACACTTATGGTGTAGCTGTTGCCCTCCGCGAACAGGCAGGCGACCCCGGTTCCCGCATAGAGGGAAACGGGCTTTTTCCTGCCTCCAAGGCCAAGCAGGTTCAGCTCTCCGGACAGCCCGACGCTATGGAAGTTGGTCTTGAAGTCGCAATAGACGTCGCCGCTCGCCCCTCCGTCAGGCTGGGTCTGCAGGCTCGAATTGGTCTTCTCACGCAGCATCCGGGTATAGCCATAGTCAAGTCCCAGCCGGAAAGCGGGACTGAAATTGAAGAAAAGGCCCGCGCCGCCCTGGGGCTGGATGGCCGTCATCGTTTTGTCGCTGGATCCTTCGATACCACCGCCCCGCATCCATGACACGCCCCCGTCCAGACGAAGGCCAAGCGTTCCCTGGGCCCACAGTCCGGCCGGAAGGAAAAGCAATAACGCTAATACAATCTTTTTCATAACTTTAACTCTGTAGCAAAGATAGAATATATTTTGGAAAACCGAAACGCTCCGCAGGCATAGGTTTTGAGCTGCAGGCGGAATATTCATATATATTTTTTGAATTGTTATATATATTTACTAACTTTGGCGATGTATGGAAACAGTTCAAAGAAAACTGATAGACCTCAGGGGCCCCGTAGTGAGG
>CACZMF010000019.1 GCA_902782225.1 uncultured Bacteroidia bacterium
CTACCATAAAATAATCAACGCCACAATTACGGGCGAAGAGGACGTCGGAGGAGCTGTCACCGACCATAAGGGTGCGGGAAGGGTTGACGGAAGGATGGTCTGACAGAATCTGGTCGAAAAGGCCGCGGTTGGGCTTGCGGCAAGGATCGGAGTCGGAGACGGCGGTGCAGACATAGATGCCGTCGATGCGGCCGCCGGATGCCGAAACCTCCTTCGTCATCCACTCGTGGATGCCCTCCAGGGCTTCCCTGCTCATCACTCCCCTGCCAACTCCGCGCTGGTTGGTGACGATGAATATACGCCTGAATCTGGATGCCGCCTCCCGTAAAGCGTCTTTTATTCCCGGCCGCCATTCGAATTCATCGATCGTCTTGACGTAGTCGCCGGGGCGAAGGACATTGATCACGCCGTCTCTGTCAAGCAGGAGGGTGTCGTGGCCGGTGAGGAGCAGCCACGGCGCATTGCAGGCGCGGGCATAGTCGCCGGGAACGCCGATGTCGATGAAATAACCCTCCTGCACGAGCGCGCAAAGGTCACCGGCTGCGCACCGGGGCTCGAGCACGTCCTTTTCGAAGGAGAACTTTTCCGGCAGACCGTCGAAGATTCCGGAGTCACGGTCAAGGGCATAGATTCCGCCGTTGATGAGGCCAGCCTCGCAGTGCTGCTTTTCCTTAAAGGCGCGGACGGTGCCGTCGGGAGCAAGTTCCACCCTGCCGTAGCGGTCGAAGTCGCACATAGGTTTCAGCGCCACGGCTATTGGCTTTCCGGACTGTCGCCGGAACTCCACGAGCTGCCCGAGGTCTGCGTCGAACCAAGTGTCGCCGTTGAGCACCACAAGCTCAGGACCGGCCGCCTTTGATGCCGCAAGCCTGATGCCTCCGCCGGTGCCCAGCGGCCGCTCTTCGACGGCAAAGCAGAATTCAAATGGATACTCGGAAGCATGATCCGCTATCCACTGCTCTATCACTTCCCGCAGATAGCCGACACTGAGGATGACGCGCTCCACATCGAAGCGCTTCAGTCCCTCCAGCAGGTACCACAGAAACGGCTTACCGCCCACGGGCGCCATACACTTGGGCACGTCGCTGACCACGCTGCGAAGGCGGGTCCCCAGTCCTCCTGCAAGGATAATAACTTCCATTACCTGCCGAAGAAGTGCTTTTCCATCATGAGGCACAGGCAGTGATACACCGGAAGGTGCAGCTCCTGGACCTTGAAGGTCTCCGTTTCCAGCACTTTGATGCACACGTCCGTGTAGCGCTCCAGTTTATTGGGCCTGGCTCCGGTGAGGCCGATAATTTTCATTCCGCGGGCTTTCGCGGCGACTGCTGCATAGAGCACGTTGCGGCTGTTTCCCGAAGTGCTGATGCCAAGGAACACGTCGCCGGGGCGGCCGTAGCCGTTGACCTGCTGCGCGAAACCCAGGAGGGGCTCGCAGTCGTTGAGATAAGCCGTGCTGAGGGCGATGTGCCCGTCGAGCGCTATAGCGGGTAGAGCCCCCTGCAGATTGTCACGCAGCACGGCGCCAAGCTCGGAATCCACAGCGACAAGCGCCTCGCCATACCCCTGCGGAAGGGTCTTTGGAAGGACGAAACTTTTCATCATCTCGCCCACTATGTGTTCGGCATCCGCAGCGCTGCCGCCGTTGCCGGCAATGAGGAGCTTGCCCCCCGCTTCATAGCATTCGACAAGGGCCTGTGCAGCATCCCAAATCAGGCTTCGACAGGCTTCCAGCTGCGGATAGCGCCCAATCAATGAATCAAGTATCGCTTTCATTTTTACTCGTTGTCAGAATCAAATATTTTCCAGCCGTGCGCGCCTCCTTCGGTGAACAGGAAAGGCACTATGAAGCCGTCAAGGGCACTCAGGGCATCTTCCACCTGCTTTTTCATGGCAGGATCGACGAAGAAGATAATGAATCCCCCGCCGCCGGCTCCGCTGACCTTGCCAGCCTTGGCACCTGAAGCAAAAGCAATATCCATCACTTGCTGGATGGCATCGTTGGTGATTCCGTCCGCCAAATTCTTTTTGTGTTCCCAGCTGCTTCCCATTATGGATGCAAACTCATGCATGTCGCCCTTGAGAAGTGCCGCCTTCATATCGACAGCACTCTGTTTGATGCCGTGGAGGGCTTCAATTGTCTTCAGCCTGCCGGCATACGCGTTCTTTCGTTCCTCTTCGATGATGCGGGCGCTGCTGCGGGATTTCCCAGTGAAATAGAGCAGCAGGCTGGCCTCCAGTTCGTCCGTAATCCAGCGCTTGACCCTCAGAGGATTGACTATCACGCTGTCGTCGGGGCGGAACTCTATGAAATTGAAGCCGCCGAATGCCGCAGCATACTGGTCCTGCTTGCCGCCGGAGAGCCCAAGGTCCTTGCGCTCGATCTCATATGCGAGCCTTGCGATTTCATAGTCGCCCAACGGCAGGGAGTACCATTCCGCGAATGCCTTCAGTATGCACACCACCATTGTGCTCGATGTCCCGAGGCCGGAGCCGGCGGGAGCATCGTTGTAGGTGGTGATCCTGAATGGTTTAGGCGTGATGCCGAAATCCCGCACCACACGGTTGTAAACGCCCTTGATAAGGTCGGCCCCGCCATCCACGGGAAGCTCCGGCCCGAGCGGGAAGGAACAATTGCAGGAGGAGTCGTAGGAATGGATGGTAATCATCCCGTCCTGAGTCTCCTCGATGGTACAGTATGCATACAGGTTGATGGTGGCATTGAGCACCAAGCCGCCGTACATGTCGCTGTAGGGCGACACGTCGCTGCCGCCGCCGGCAAGTCCCAGCCGCAGCGGCGCTTTGCTTCTGATGATCATCTTCCTTTGTATAAATAATTATGCCGGCAGCGCCAGAAATACTGCCAGAGGATAAAGAATGGCATCCAGAACACTTCCGAGGGATAATGCACGAAATAGCGGAAAGACCGCCCTACTTTCCTGCGCCCGTGGGCCAGCAGCCCCTCCCCCTTAGCGTGTGCGTTACGGGGATCGTAGCGGCCGAAATTGCCGGCACGCAGTATCTCGTCGAGAAGGAACGCTCCCTCCCCGGGGTCCGGCACACAGAGCATCAAGCCATCTTCGAGGGCGAACACTTCCTTGAGCACCCACATCACGGCAGCCGCAAAACCCTGCATCTTCAGGTGCTTAAGGTCAGACCGGACCTTCTCCCGCTGCTCGTCCGAGAGTTGCTTAAGGACATAATAATAGTCGAGCAGCTGGCGGAGACCGACACCCTCTTCCAGCACGTGCCGGTAGATATGGAGAAGCATATACACGGCATCGAACGAGGCCGTGGTCACGCAGAAGCCGAGCTCCCCGTCGTAATTGGAGAACTGTTCGCCGGCATTCGCTGCAAACCATCGCTGGAGACGCCGGTTAGCTCCGGGAGCGTTCATCCAGGTGGGGGTGAAATGCACTTCAACGCCCATTTTGGGTATCATATTCGCGTCCAGGTGGTGGTAAACGATCTTTTTGACCGGGCACAGGGTGCGGATATAATCAACTATCGCCTGTCTGTCCCCTTCCAGCCAGATGTCTATGTCGCCGCACTGGCGCAGCGTCGGATCAGGGTAGCGCAATGCAGCACCCTGCCCCTTCAGCAGGCAGTTTCTAAAACCGTCGGCATTGAATTTCTCATAGAGCGAACGGATCGTTTTATTCTGGACCTCGTTCCTCTTCGCAATCTTCTCGGCCATCATGGCCCAGCGGGAATAAATGCTCAACGGTATTTCAATGCTGTCGTGAAGCTCGTCAATTGCAGGAAACGTCACGCCGAGCAGATTATGCTTTCCGGTGACCTTGAGAAGTTCTTCCCACTCTTCACGGGATGCCGGCGGCTCCGAAATGGATTCCCTGCAGCCCACGGCCATCTGCACAAGTTCGAAAAAAGAATTCATATCAATAGGCCTGTTTGTCTCCACCCAGGATCTGAGCTATTGTCTTAAGTATAATCTTCACGTCCAGCCCGAGGGTCCAGTGCTCTATGTACCAGATATCGTAGCGGACGCGGTCGGCCATTGCCTCGGTGGTCTTGGTCTCGCCGCGGCAGCCGTTGACCTGCGCCCAGCCGGTGAGGCCGGGCTTCACCATGTGACGTACAAGGTATTCATCCACCAGTTTGGTATACATTTCGGTGTGCAATTCCATATGCGGACGCGGGCCAATGATGGACATGTCCCCTTTCAGCACGTTTATGAACTGCGGCAGCTCGTCGATGGAGGTACGGCGCAGGAAATCGCCGAACTTGGTCTTGCGGGGATCGTCCGCCGTCGCCTGCAGCTTGTCGGCGTCGGCGTTGACCTTCATCGAGCGGAACTTGTACATCGTGAAGGGACGGCCCTTGTAGCCCGTTCGCTTCTGCTTGAATAGTATGGGGCCGGGCGACGAAAGGGACGTGCCGATGGCCACGAAGCACCACACGAAGGGGTAAATCAGCACCAGGAACAGCAGGCTCGCAATGATGTCGAAGAAACGCTTGACTGCCGCATTGACGGGATTGGACAGGGGCTCGTCCCTGAGTTTCACCACGGTCAGAGGCCCCATCTCGCTGAAAGTCATCGACCTGTGGAGGTAGCCGTCCATGTTGGGCACATAGTAGAAGTCGATGAACAGGTTCTCGCAACTGCGGATTATCTCGTTGACGGTACCCGTCTTGATTGCAGGATTAAGGCTGCAGTACAGCTGGTGGACCTTGTTGTTTTCAATGTACTGCTTGATTGCAGGCAAGTCTTCCCCGAATTCAGCGACAAGCTTATAATCAGCGAAATCTGCAGAGCTCTGGATGATGTCAGCAAGCCTTCCCGCATTCTCGTTCTCCCCCACTATGACCACGTGGATCTTGTTGCGTCCCTTCTTTCTGGCCGCGAGGATTGCAGCGCGGAACAACAGGTGCCATATACTTATCACGGCCACCGACATCATTCCCTCATAGAGGAAGAAATGCCCGGCAAAGCTATAAAAGAGAATATCGACGGAAGCGGCGAAGATGCCAAGCGTGATCAGGCACTGGTATAATACCCGCAGGATCTGCTTCTTCCAATTATAGCCCCGCTCGTGGAGGCGCACAGGCAGCACCACCATTGCGATTATAAACCCGACGATAAGAAAATACAGCGACCGCGGCCTTGTCAGCACGAAATCCTCCGGACTCGTGAACTTGAACCAGCTCAGCATCCATTCGAAGATGCCAACGTGGATCGCCAGGTCCACCAGCATCACCGGGACGCTGTAGTAGAAAAACTCCTTGGTGTTGAATGTCTTCAGGTTCATAACGTCATCTTTCAGCTCTCATCGGGTTGTGCAGGAAATCTTTGTAAGCGAGGCGTATGCCGTCTTCGAGTTCTGTCTTGTAGGTCCAGCCAAGGGCCGTCGCCTTGCTCACGTCCAGAAGCTTGCGGGGAGTGCCGTTAGGGCGGGAAGTATCCCACCTTATGGCTCCGCTGTAGCCGACAACCTTAGCGACAAGCTCCGTCAGTGCCTTGATAGTCAATTCCTTGCCAGTGCCGGCATTGACCGTCTCGTTGCCCGAATAATTGTTCATAAGGAATACGCAAAGGTTGGCGAGGTCATCCACATAAAGGAATTCACGGAGGGGGCTTCCGTCGCCCCAGCAGGTGACTTCCTTGAGACCTGCTTCCTTTGCCTCGTGGAAGCGGCGGATCAGTGCCGGCAGCACGTGGCTGTGTTCCGGATGGTAGTTATCGTTGGGGCCGTAAAGGTTGGTCGGCATCACAGAGATATAATCCGTGCCGTACTGACGGTTCAGGAACTCGCAGTACTTAAGGCCGCTGATCTTTGCCAGCGCATAAGCCTCGTTTGTCTTCTCCAGCGCTCCGGTCAGCAGACAACTCTCCGGCATGGGCTGCGGCGCCATACGGGGATAAATGCAGGAGGAACCAAGGAATTCAAGCTTCTTGCAACCGTTCTTCCACGCAGAATGGATGACATTCATCTCCAGGATCATATTGTCGTACATAAAGTCCGCAAGGGCATTCTGGTTGGCGACAATTCCACCCACCTTTGCCGCGGCGAGAAACACATACTCCGGCTTCTCCGCCTCAAAAAACGCCTCGACGGCATCCTGGCGCGTCAGGTCCAGTTCCTTGTGGGTGCGGGTGACGATATTCGTGTATCCCTGGCGCTGCAACTCCCGCACTATGGCGCTCCCCACCATTCCCCGGTGGCCGGCCACATATATCTTGCTGTTCTTTTCCATTGTCGTCACACTCGCTCCCTGATGTACATCTTCCGGACTTTCTTCATATCGTGCTGCACCATTATGCGCACCAATTCTTCGAATGAAGTCTTCTGCGGATTCCAGCCCAGCACCTGTTTCGCCTTCGTGGGGTCACCCAGCAGCTGTTCCACTTCGGAGGGGCGGAAATACTTGGGGTCCACCTCCACCAGCACGCGTCCGCTATCTTTGTCGATACCCTTCTCCTCAATGCCTTCACCTTCCCAGACAAGCTCAATTCCTGCTTCCCGGAAGGCAAGGGTGCAGAACTCCCGCACGCTATGATACTGCCCCGTTGCCACCACATAGTCGTCCGGCTTTTCCTGTTGAAGCATAAGCCACATACACTCGACATAGTCCCGGGCATAGCCCCAGTCGCGCAGGGCGTTCATATTTCCCAGATACAACTTGTCCTGGAATCCCTGCGCTATACGGGCGGCGGCAAGCGTGATCTTGCGGGTCACGAAGTTTTCGCCGCGCCTTTCGCTTTCGTGGTTGAACAGGATGCCGTTGCAACAGTACATCCCGTAACTCTCCCGGTAATTCTTCATTATCCAGAAGCCGTAAAGCTTTGCAACGCCGTACGGGCTGCGGGGATAGAACGGGGTCGTCTCCTTCTGGGGAATCTCCTGCACGAGGCCGAAGAGCTCCGAAGTCGATGCCTGATAGATGCGGCAGGTCTTTTCAAGGCCTGCTATACGCACCGCTTCCAAAAGCCGGAGCACCCCCATGGCATCCGTGTCCGCCGTGAACTCAGGCACATCGAAAGACACTTTCACGTGACTCTGGGCGGCCAGGTTGTAGATTTCGTCGGGTTTGATTTCACTTATGATACGGATGAGGGAACTTGAATCGGTCATATCGCCCCAGTGGAGAATCAGCAGCGGTTTCTTTTTCATATCCCGCACCCATTCATCCAGATACAAGTGCTCGATCCTTCCCGTATTGAAAGAGGAGCTGCGGCGCATTATGCCGTGTACTTCATAGCCTTTATCCAACAAGAATTCGGCAAGGAAAGAGCCGTCTTGCCCGGTAATTCCGGTGATCAGTGCCTTTTTCATATAAATCAGTTATTATCTCTTGTAGTTAGTTCCTAGGAAGCATCCATTGTCGTCCCCTTCCCGGGGCTCGAAACGTATATCGCCGTCGACGGTATTTCCGAACACGGAGTTATTGACGTTGGTCCTCTCTGTCTTTGAAGAAGGATCCATCGATTTCTCGAATCTCTTAACCCGCCGGGAATCAATACAGTAACTATTATGAATATTGTAAACGGTATTGCCGCTGATTTCCACGCCATAGGCCCCGTCATCCAGAAAAATGCCCCGGTTCTGATACCGGCCTGCAATGTCGTGGATGACATTGTTCCTGATCACGGCGCCGTCATTCCGGGTGAAGACATACACGGCACCACCGTCCATAACCTGATAATTCTCAATAGAAGAAATGTAGTCTTCCGTGTAATACATCGTGTTGTTTTCCACGACACCGCACGAACGAGCAGGAATCTCGTCGGCGTAATACACCCCCACGGCAACCGCACAATAGCCGAAATTGCAGAAGACGTTGTCCCGGACGGCATAGTTCTCCCCGCGCACGCAGATGCAGAAAGTCGGCCCCATGCCCAAACCCGTGTACACAAAGCTGTTGCCCTCGGCCACGGTACCATAGCAACGCACATCGGCAATGAGCCCGAAGCCCTCACAATAGCTGGTCACATTATTGCGGAACCTGATGTTGCTGGTGTTCTGCGCTTCCATCAGGTTGCCTGCAAGCCCCCTGAAATCACAAGAATCGATATCAAAGCTGCCGGTCTCGACATTAATTGTCCGGAACAGAGACATATACTGAACCGATCCGTTCCCGAAAAAGGACAACCCTTCGATTCTCAGCGATTTAAGGGATGAACCATATACATACAGGAAACAGCAGGCGTCGCATCTGCGAACATCCTTTCCACTATGGCTGACGCTGAAGCGCACTCGCGGCATCTGTGCCCCGAAGGTGAAATCCTTATTGAGCAGTTCTGCCGACCCTGCCCTGAAGAAAACTTTCCTGGCCCTGATTTTTTCAATCTTATAGTTATGCGCTTCATAGGCCTCTGTGAGCTTCAGATAACCGCCCTTGACTCCACGCAGTGCAGCCCAGGGCACCTTTATCCTGTACAAGTCGTCTTCCACGTGCACGGCAATGGAGCGCGCCTTGAACGACTGGCCGAAACGAGGGAGCGCTTCATAAGAATCAATATAAGCGGAATTCACGCTGAAGGGTTCATCCGTCAACACTGTAGGACCGCGGCCGGTAAGCACTGCATTATGCCCCTTGAGCGTCACGGACACGTCGGGAAGTTTTCTGTTGATTATGCATAAATGCTTCTCGCTGAAATAGTAGCGCCCGGGAGCAAAATCTATGACAATGCTCTTCTCTCCCATGTCGACAGCAGCATCAAATTGCTGCTGCAGGGTAGCGAAACTCTCTTGTGAATCTACAGGGATCACACAGGAAGATGCAGCTCCGGCCCCAAAAGAAAGCAGAGAGAAGGACAGTAATGGTATCAACAGGCGTGCAGTCATCTGTTCCGAAGATATTTCTTTTCGTTTCGTATCAAGGACGGCAATGAACGGACAAAACGCCAATAACGCGGAATATTCTTCTTTGGCTGCTCCAGGGCACGATGCAGCCATTCAAGATGGAGCTTGAGCATCCAGGCGGGAGCACGTTTCACATCCCCTACCCCTGCGTTGAAATTGAATATGGCGCCGAATCCGAACATCACTCCCCGGTTCAGATAGGGCTTGAGCCGGGACATAAAAATCTCCTGCTTGGGAGCCCCGAGAGACACCCAGACTATATCCGGGGCGTCTTTGTTTATCATATCAGCAATTCCCTGATAGTCAAAACCATCCACAGTTGCAAAGGGCAAGGTCTCGAAACGCATGCCCTCAATGGAGGGATCGATACGGGAAAGATTCGCCTTGAGTCCCGCCAGCACTTCAGGGGTATTGCCCAGGAAAAACTGGCGGAAGCGGCACATTTTTATGTACTTGATAAAAATATCCGCACCTATGTAACTGCTGAGGTCCTGCTTGTGGAGCCGGCCGAGAATCCTGGCAAGCACCGATCCGTCGCAATTATTCACAAGGGCTCCGTTGAGCACCTTCAGAAACTCCGGATCACGGTAGGCACAAGTCAGATTGTTGGACTCCACGGAACACACATAACCGGGAACCCCGTCCCGGATAGCATCGAAAACGGTTTTATCAAGTTTGTCCTTGTCGAATTCCAGGCGAACGCCGAAATAGAGTTCTTCTTCCATCACTTCCCCATTTGAGCTTTAACCCATTCGTATTGCTGCTTCAAGCCATCCCTCAGAGATACCTTCGGCTCCCAGCCAAGGATTTCGCGTGCCTTTGTGAAATCGGCCGAACGGGCCTTGTCCCCTTCCGGCTTACTGGTATCGAAAAACGGCTTAATCGGTTTCCCGGAAATCTCTACGACAGTGAGCGCAATCTCCCTTATGCTGGTGCATTCGGATGGACCGATCTGTATCCATCCGTGTCCCCATCCTTTTTGCAGGGCGAGCACAAGCGCTTCCACCACATCATCCACGTGGACGAACGCCCTGCCCTGGTTGCCGCTTCCCCAGACCACAAAATCCTCTTCGGGATAGTTCAGGGCCTTGCGGATAAGGGCGGGTATCACCTGGCTGCGGGCACCGTAGTCGCAAGGGGCGCCATATACATTGTGGAACTGGAGGGTGCAGCAAGGAATTCCGGTCTCCTTCTCAAGATACCCGATCTCAAGCTGTCCCATCAGTTTGCTCCATCCGTAAGCAGATTCAGGCATGGCCGGGAACAGTTCTTCTTCCTTCAGAGGCACGACATCAAGGGTGTTCTGCCTAGTCAGAGGATAGCTGCAGGCCGTGCCCACATACAACAGACCTTTGATACGGTCCTTGCCGGCCTTACGGACAGAATGGAACAAGTTGGTGTTTATCAGGTTGTTGAGGCGGAACAAGTCTCCCTGGTTATTGAACACGAAGTCAATCCCCGCGACAATATCAGCCAGGTGCACAACGTATTCCTGCTCTGCGACAATCTCATCCAGTCCCACGGGAGCCGAAAGATCGATATTATGGAAATGTGTATCGATATCTATGGCGGGCTTTCCGTCGGCATTATCAAGATAGCAGAGCTTTCCCCGCCACAGGTTGTCGATCACACTCACTTCGTGTCCCTCCCGGACCAGTCTCTTGACAAGGTTGCTGCCAATCATTCCGCAGCCGCCTGTAACCAAAATCTTACTCATTCTTATAGACTTTTATATATTTCTGATAGTTTAAGGCATATCGCCTCCGGCGAAAACTTCGCCCTGGCCGATTCAAGGGCGCGACCGGCCATTTCTTCCCTCAGCTTCCGGTCCGACATCAGAGAGGAAAGACGGCCTGCAAGGTTTTCAGGATCACCGGGGATGACAAACATGGCATTCCCGCCATCTTCAGCAATTTCAGGGACTGCACCAACCGGAGTGCAGACCACAGGCAGTCCATTGGACCAGGCCTCGAGGATCGACATCGGAAGGCCTTCCGCATAACTTGGAAGGCAAAATACCGACGCCTCGGAATACAACCTGCCCATCTCACCGGCATCCACCCAGCCGGGCAGTTCCACGGCATCCCCGACCCCAAGCCGCTCCGCGAGCAGGCGGCAATCCTCCTTCCGGCCATCTCCGGCAAGGACAAGCCGCCACCCGGGAAAGCCTCCGGCCAGGCGGGCGAAAGCCTTTATCAGGTCAAAGCAACCCTTTTCAGGAACCAGCAAACCGGCAAACAGTATACGGTTCTGCCGCTTCTCAAATGATGCAGGAGACTGGCCGGCCGGATTGTACAGCACAGTCACCTTGCCGGAATAATCCTCTCCGATACGCGCAAGGACATCCTCCCGTATACTTTCCGACAGCACCAGCACCCGGTCGGCCCTGGTGAAAACCTTGCTGTATCTCCGGTTCCATATCGAATCGAGCTGCGAGCCGCAATGCAGATGCACTACCGTCTTCTTGCGCAAGGCACGGGCAAGGAGGAAGAAAGGGTACTTCCGCAGCATTGACGGGCGCAGGCCCACGTGAATATGGACTATGTCATAAAACGGCAGCAGGCATATGAACTGTCCCCATGCACCGATCAAGTACGCCAGTTTACGGAGTTTGCTTCCGTCCCTGTGGGTAGATATCCACCGGCAAGCGAACTCCTTCCACACCGGCTGCTTCTTATAACAATTTAGCACCGACGTTATTCCCCCGCGCGTTTCGGGTGAAGTTGCAAGCACCAGGACCCTCATTGGACGACCGATTTAAACAAAGCTTCATAGCGGGCGGCACACGACTCCATCGAATAAATCCGCTCATATTCAGAGATTATTGCCTTCCGGTCAACGGCCGAAGCGACAGCCCGGCGCATCGCTTCAGCAAGGTCTTCGGCCGAAAAGCCTTCCGACAGAAAGCCATTATCTCCGTCTCTTATGACGTCGCAGACTCCGCCTGCCGGGGTCGATACAGGCACAACGCCATATGACATAGCCTCAAGAAGTGATAGAGGCAGGCCCTCGAAAGTGGATGACAATATGAAAAAATCCGCAAGCTGAAGATAATCCCCGACATTCATCCGCTCCCCTTCGAACCTTACGGCCTGAGGGTTCTGGGCATTCTGGAGTTCAACGGGGAAATCCCTGCCTATAACCAAGAGACGCACGTCTCCCGCCAGTTTTACTGCATCAAAAAGCACTTTCTGGTTTTTGGGAGCAGCATAGCGCGCTATATGGATGAACAGAGGCTTCCCTGCCTTGAACGAGAGTATCTGTTCCCTGACAGAGCCGGCCGAAGAACTTGACGACGGACGGGAGCGGCCGTTCAGTATCATAACGTCATTGCTCAAACCATACAGCTTACGGTACGACAAGGAGCATACGGGCGAGATTGTCACGGGAATGACACTGCGCTCATACATTCTCCGGAAAAGAGGCTTTTCCAGTTTTGACTGAAGATAATAATCGGCAACACTGTGGATAGTGTGCACGTATTTTATGCCCCGGCAAAAAATGGACGGCAATACCAGATGCACCAGATCCGTATGCGCGTGCACCACGTCCGGCCTTTCCTTGCGTATTACCCGCATTATGCCGAAAAGCGCGGCGACAGAATGACCGCTCCCAGCCGCCAGGTTTATGTATTTTACCGAACCTGCAAGTTCATTCCTGTAATATGCATTGGCCGCCACGGAATCATCATCCGTGGTGAGCATAACCACTTCGTGTTTCCCGGTCAGAGAGTTGCACAAATCCACGGCGAAACGCTCGGCTCCTCCGGAAGACAGGGAAAATGATATTACAAGTATCTTCACTTTGATAAATAAACTGCCTCGTATTGTTGCACTATTCTCGCCCAATCTCCACCTTCAGACTGGCCTGCCTCGGCTATGTTGGCCCTCATATCGGCCAGAAGCCTGCTGTCGGACAGCAACTTTCCGTATGCGTCCGCCAGCGCATCCGAATCGGAAGGTGGCACCAGCAGACCGTTGCCGCCGTCGGTGATCACGTCCCTGAAATTGCCCACATCGCTCGCAACCACAGGTGTGCCAAGTCCAAGGGCCGTCTGGATGACCCCGCTCTGGGTCGCATCGGTATATGGGCATACTACAAACTTTGCCTGGGACACATAATCGGCGATTTCCGAGACCGTAAGGTATCTGTGAATGAATTCAAAGGCTCCTGTATCCTCTGCCGGCCCAGGATCAAAGCACACTGGCCCCGCGCCGGCAACAATCATCCGCACATCAGGGAAAGACTCGTGTATTTTGACAAAGGCATCTACGGCAAACGATATTCCTTTATAGGGAGAAAGCCTGCCGAAAAATATTATGTAGTCTCCGGGGATGATTTTTCCGGTCCGGAAGGCATTATACTCCTGATATGGCCCGAGAGATGACTGCCAGACACGACTCTGAGGTATTTTGTACCTTTGGCAGAATGCCTTTCTCTGCTGGGAGTTCAGCAAAACGAACTTAGCAGGAATCAACGAAAGGGCGAATCGTTTCAGCTTGTCGCGGAGAGCGGTATCACTGCTGTGCGGTATGGGATCGTGTACGACACAGACTGCTTTCCGCCGGTATTTCCACATCATCATAAGGTGGAAAACGAAGGGGATGCCTACGTGGTGTACCACATCCGGATTAATGGAGGAAATGAGTCTCTGCTCTTCAAGAAATAAGCGGAAGGACGATATTCCCGTCCTGCCTTTGGCATCGTTGGACACGAAGGACTTCTCGACATCGATATAATCGCCCCATACTGTCAGTTCAGGATACGTGGAGAGAGGAAGAACGGAATTCCTGCCGTCCATCCGGGCTATGTCAAACAGTGTTGTATGGCACATAAAAGGAGCCAGGCGGACAATATAGTACACTTCGTGGCCAGAATTCCTCAAAGCCTTTATCAGAGGAAAGTCACAATCGGCAAACGGCGGAATGGAATAATATACTATCCTCATTGGAGCAATCCTTTCAAAACCTGCTTTGAAGTCCGCCAAAAGCCAAGGCGGCTTTCTTTGAAATGCATCATCCAGTACAATGCCTTTCCATGATTCTTTGCGACGTCCATACGCACATAGAAAGCGGGGTACTCCATAAAATGCCCGTCAAGCATCTCCCTGAGCGCTTCCAGGTAATGATTCTCTTTCTCATTGTGCGCCACGGCCACGGACAGGGATGCGGCGAACCAATCCCGGGCTGCCAACATAGCATTGAGTTTCACGGGATAGTTGTCATTGGACGATATCGTTTTCTCGTGTATCCTGTACTGAAACACCGGAATGGAAGTATTGGCTATGCCTCCTTCCACGGCTGCCCTGTAGACACTGATGTCATCGGAGCCCCAGGCAAGCGGCAGTTTGTAAAAACCGCCGCTTGCGCGCAACCGGTCTGCGGCGAAGCAAAAATCGCCTATAAACTGACGGCGCCCCTTCCACCTGAAATACAGCATCTCAAAAGCATTTTCATACTCAGGCCTCTCCTCCAGCAGTTCTTTCACTGCTCCGTCGCTGCCGATAATCTCCGTCCTGCCATGATACACTGCCAAACCGGGATACTTGCTTATCAAAGCATCCAGAACCCTCAGGCAATCCGGCTTCAGACGGTCATCATCCCCCATACAGATGATATACTCTCCGGAACTGTATTCCAGGCATCGGTTCCAGTTATCCACCACGTCGACAGCCCCGATATTGGACGCGTTCGTGTAGTATCTGACGTGCGGATCGGAGAGGAACGGCCTCACTGCCTCTTCCACTGCCTCTGGAGAGCAATCATTGACAATAACCAGCTCAAAGTCGTCATAATCCTGGCCAAGCACGCTTTTAACCGCCTCGGCAAGATATCCGGCTTTAAATGCCGGTATTGTCACAGAAAACCTCATCGCACTACTTTTTCATCAGAGCAAAAGGGTTGCGCTTTTTCACGAAAACCTGGAAGGCCATCACATATGCGGCCGTCAGGCCCGCAGAAATAAAGAGCCGCAGAATTGAGGAATCCAGCAGCATACAACACCCCACGATAATGGCAAGGGGAATATATACGGCAATATTCTTGATCAGTTCCACTGCAGGGAAATGGATCTCGACGGTCCTTGTCACCGCCAACTGGCTCAGGACAAGTATCAACAATTCTGAAACTATCCACACGATGGAAGAACCCTTTGCGGCCAGCAACGGGACGAGCAGCACATTCAGCAGCAGGCCGGTACCGGCACCGATTATCGAGTTCCGCAAAAGGACCTTGTCTTGCCCCAGGGGCATCAGAGTCTGGAGCACAAGCACTTGCTCGTAGCCGATCACAAAAACCAGGGGCGCGATTATTATCATCGGCAAGATGGCTCCCGCATACCCCGGCCCGGCAATCAGGCCCACTATGTCCGGAGCCATCATCATCATCCAGATTATGATGGGAAGGGAGAAGCCGAGCAGCACCTCCACGGACAAATGGAAGAAAGACTTGAACTTCTCCATTTCCCCGGATGAAACCAGGTTTGACATCCTGGGCATCATCACTCCGGTGAAAGCCGAAAACAGAGCCATCACCATATAGTAAATCTTTGTGGCCGTCGTGTAATAACCAACTTCCACCTCCCCGGAGACAAAGCCCAGGAATGTCACATTGAAGGTGGTGTACATAGACGTGAGTATCGCGTAAAGGCCCAGGGTGAACAAAGACTTGAATGTCGGCCAGAAATGCAGGCCCGAAAAGGTCAGCCGGACGCTAAGGTGTGCAAACAGGATGTTGACGATGGCATTGGCGACAACCATCAGGCAGGATAGCATATAATAGATCCAGACATCCTGTGGCTTCCTGACAAGCACGAACACCAGTATCACATATAAAGTCTTTATTATCAACGACCTTACCGTGATAAGGCGAAAATTTTCCAGCCCCTTGTACAACCACTCGACAAGCAGGCTGTTGAATAAGAGTTTGAAAGAGCCGAAGAACATCAGGTCCTTATGGGCCGCAAACTGCGGAACGGTGAATGTCATTATGGCCAGGACAATCAGCATAAAGCCCGTAAGAGCCATATTGACCACCAGAAGATTTGAGAATGTCCGGTCAAGTTCCTCCTTGTTGTCCCTATGCCTTGCGATCTCCCTGACGCCAAGGGAATCAAGGCCAAGCATGGAGAACAGGATGAAGTAGTTGATCACGCTGTCCACAAAATTGCAGGCCCCGATATTTTCCACGCCAAGGACCCTGGACACATATGGATATGTCAGGAAGGGGAAAACATAGTTCGCCAGTATCAGAAGGATACTATAGAACAGGTTTTTCTTCAAGCTTGGCATAAGACTTTCTTTCCACTATGCGGCGGCGCTTGTCCAGAACGGAAATCACGTACCCCAGGATAAGGAATGACGGCATAGTGCTGGACAACTCCCCTGTCATAAAACAAAATGCCAGGTACAGGATAAACACAGACAATCCAAGAGCATACACCCGCCGGCCCAACTTGCGGTGCTTCACTATGAACACGATGAGCAGCGTCATCATGGCGATGAATATGAACAAGCCGACAAACCCCCTCTCCAGGAGAAGATTCAGGTATATGCCTTCCAGTCCATACAGGTCGGAATCCGCAGCCATAAGGCTGCCGTTCTCCCAACCCATGTCGATATTGAAAAAATACACGCCCCGTCCGAACAGGAAAGCCCCCTGGATATAATAGAACACGGTCGCCAGCTGCACCAGACGCATTGCCAGCGAACTGCCCTTTGTGACGGACGTCGGGTCGAATATCGAAGCAATCCAGACGAACATCTTGCGGAACTGCGGGATGAGCATAAATGCCAGTACTGCCAGCACCAGGGCGCCAAGCAGGATTGATGCTTTAAGCTTCTTATCCCTGATGAGTGCCAGGACAAAAATTGGAAGGCAGACAAGGTAGCAGAACCAGATAGTCCTGCAGTTGCAGGTGAAAACGCCGAAAATGCAGCACAACTGAGAAACGGCACAAATCGCAGGACTCTCAAGATGGTCGATGTAGGCATAAAGGTGGAGCAGTGCAAGCAGCACACAGATGAACCCGTAATCAAAGGGGTTGACGAACGTGGCCTGCACGCGGAACCTTTCAGCTGTAATGAAGTCGTAGTCGACCAGCGTTTCGTCGTATAACTCATCCACAAGGAACGATACGCCACTGGCGTAATTGGCATAGGCAACAACCGTCATCAGGACCAGTGAGACGAAGGAGATCGTCAGCAGCGGCTTTAAAGACGTCTTGCGCCTCAGGCAGATGAATGCATACAGCAATGCAAACTGTTTGGTGAACATTTCGAGCAGTCCGAAATGCGCCATTCCGGAAACGGTCTGCAGATTTGGGCTGGTTGCTACGCAAATAGCAAACGACAGTACTGCAATAATGCAGAAAGGAAGCATCAGGGATGACTTTATCTTTCTCCATATTTCCCCGATATTGATGACTTCCGACATAAGGAATGCCACGCTGATGGCCGTCTCGGCAGAAATTCCTCCCACCGGGAAAGACACCATTGTCATCAGTATGGTGGACATAAACAATATGCCGATTTTATATTCCCTGCGGACAAGGAACATAAGAGCCATACAGGCAAAAAGCAATACTGTCGCGAAAAGTTTCATTCAGGCTTCCCGGAACGCTGGTCTTTCCAGACTATCCAAGCGGCACCCAGCAAGGCACCGATCACAAACCAGACAATGGTAAGGCGCACTTTGGAAGGCTTTCCATTGTGCGGCGCTATACCAGGCTGTATAACCACCAGAACAGGGGCTTCCTGGAGCACCTTTGCACGGGCGGCAAGCAAGTTCTGTGCTGTCTGGTTATACATCTGGTACTTGAGTTGTGCTTCGTTCTGGAGATGCTGCAACTGAACCTTTGAAGACTGGCTCACCACGCCCATATGCGCATCGGCATAATAAGCATATGCTCTCTGCGCATTCAGGTATTCAGTATGCGCCTCCTCGTAGATTTTCTCATAATAATCCACATTTTCCTGGGATTTCTCCGTACGGTAGGCAAGCACGAAATCCTTGAGATTCTCAATGATGGTGTTGGCCAGCTGCGCGGCGATCACACGGTCCTGCATCGTGACTTTGAGCGAAAGGACAAATGTCTTCTTTTCAACCGTGGCCGTGACGTTTTTGGAAAGAGTGCGGACCACCATTTCCTGCTGCTTGGTCAGCTTCAATGAATCCACATTCTGATGCCCTTCCGCATCATCGAATTCGTCCTTCATCTTGAAGAGGCCCTTGACCCCGTCCATCGCCATCCTGGGCAGGCCAAACAGATAACCCCACCAGGGCTGCTTGTTGTAGTTGACGATGTAGTCGTAAAGATCGGTATGCACGAGCGTATCCTTGTGCTCAAAAGTCACCGGCATATCAAAGAGATTGATATAGAAAGAGGTGGACTTTATGATTTCCGGATACAGGTCGGGGTGCATAGCATCAGTCAGCGCAAGGGAATTCATATTGATTCCGGCAAGGCTGGCAAGAGAACTGAGACCGTTGCCCATAGTTGCACGGGTCGCCAGTTCAGGGGCAATGACGGCCTTTGTGGTGAAGGTCTTCGGGGTGCTCAGGCCTATCATAATTCCAAAGGCAGCACCGCAGAGTGCCCATAAAAGAACCTTCTTCCAGTTCTTCAGGGCTATCTTCAGATAAGGGACCAGCTCGATTTTGTGCCCGCCTGCTTCCTCATCGAAGTCTTCGAAATCTTCATATTTTTTCATAATCGGACTTACCTTGTAAAGAGATTAGTAATCGTAGCAATCATTGTCGTGATGGATGCGGCTGTCGTGCCGATGCCCAGCCACTCGCCGGTGGTCAGCTTATCCTTGTCGGAGCGGCCGGGCACCACGATTTCGCAACCGGGTTCGAGTTTGGCACCGGCGCCCACGGCCACGGTGCCGTTCATATAGATGACGTAGGTCTTGGCACGGCGGGCCTTGGTGCTGAAGCCGCCGGACTGGCGCACATAGTAGCTGATCGGCTTGCCGGAAATGTAGTGCACGGTGTTCGGGTAGAGAACCTCGCCCTGCACACGCACGGTGGAAGCCACCTCCGGGATGATGAGTTCGTCGCCGTCACGCAGCACGATATCGTAGTCGGAGCCGGGGTGCTCGAGAGCCTTGTCCAGCTCCAGACCCACGGTGTAGATTTCAGAAACCTTCAGCTTGTTGACGTCCAGCGTGTCCTTCCCGGAAACGGTCTGGGTGACTATACGCGCCATAGCGTTTCGCACGTTGCGCTCGTACTGGTTGATCTTGCGCTTGAGCATCGCGCCGCGCACGTTGCCGTTCGGAGTCGCGCCGCCTGCACGTGCCAGCAGTTCGGACACACGTTCGTTGGTGCTGGCGAGGGTGTACTGTCCCGGGAATGTGACCTCACCGGTGATGGTCACGTTCCTCTGCTCGATGTAGGTAGGACTGCGCCTGACCGAGACCACGTCATAGGGCTCAAGGTAGAAATCGGCCGACCCGTCTTCGACAAGGCCGTCCTTGATGGACATCGAATAGATGAGCGCCAGGGTGTCGGAAGCCGCAGTGCTTGACGCCAGGTTGATACGGCGGGCCACATCCACCTTCGCCGAGGAAGCGCCTTCCGAAAGGCCTCCGGCAAGGAGGATAAGGTCTTCAACGGTCACGTGTTCGGCAAACTGGTACTTTCCGGGATTAATGACATAGCCGGTGATGGTGAAATCGCCCTTGGGCTCCAGCTCGTTGACGTTGGAAACGACAAGCACGTCGTTGCGCTTCAGCAGCACATCATCCACGAGGCCTTCCATAATGCCCTTGATCGGCACCGCGACGACCTCCATGGAACGGTCCGGCCTCTCACGCACGATCTGCGCACGCCCCAGGAAAGCATCTTCCAGAAGACCGCCTGCGTGGTTGACCAGCTGCTTCACGGTGGATATCTCATCTCCAAGCTCGAACACGCCGGGACGCCGGACGGCTCCCTTGATCTCCACGCGGTTCTTGAACACGTCAACTTCATTGCCGCTCACGGTCACGGCATCGCCGTCTCTCAGGGCGAAGGAGGCCATATCGCCGGACTTGACCGTGAACATCTGGTTGACACGGCCGTCTTTCCGTTCCACGCCGACCTCTTCCTGCCAGGCTCCGCTGCTGAACCCGCCGGCATAGCGGACAAGTTCGGAAACCGGCTCGTTCTCCTTGACCTCGTAGAACATAGGGCGCTTGACAAAGCCTTCGATACTGACAAGGGCGCTGTAGGCCGGCACCGTGATGACATCCCCTTCCTTGAGCGCCACATTCTCATCGAACTTGCCGTTGAAAATGTATTCATACACATCCACGGTGGCGAATTCTTCCCCGCCACGGATCACCTTGACGTTACGCAGGGAACCGATTTCGGTGATGCCGCCAGCCCTGTAGAGGGCAGTGAAAACCGTCGAGAACGAGGACAGGCGGTAGGTGCCGGGGGCTTCGACTTCGCCCATCACGTTCACCATTATGCTCCTGATGTCCCCAAGCACGAGACTCATCTGGGAGGATCCGGTGCGAAGCGTAGAATAGATCTTGGACAAGGCGCTCTTCACCTTTCCCCGGGCCTGTTTCACTGTCAGGCCGGCAAGCTGAATGGGACCCACCTGTGAAATGATGATACGGCCCTCCGGAGAAATCTTCTGGGAAATCGTAGCCTCGTGCTGGCCCCACACATCGATAAGAACCTCATCGCCGGGACCAAGGATATAGTCTTCAGGGGTCGCCTGGTTGACATTGGGCTCGAAAGAAAGAGTCTGGGAGGAGAAGATATCCAGCCCGTAAATCCTCCTGTAGCCATCCTCGTCATAGAGAGGATCGAACTCTTCTTCGTCGACATCCTCTTCGGTCGCAGGGACGGGAAGTCCGGTGGCAGGGTCGATCTTGGCCTCTTTTTTCATCTTTAGGGTGCCCAGGCTCTTGCTCTTATCCTTCTTGCGGGGCTTGGTCCTGGCCTTTTTCTCCATATTCTCACGGCTGTCGTCGAGGGTCTTTTTGGTAACGGCCTGGTTGCTCTCCTCTTCGAGGGAAACAGGCTTGCGGGAGGTCTTGGTGCCATCCAGCTTGGTGGAGACCGAGGGGACATCCGACGCGCTCATGGAACCGCTCTTGTAGGCCTTGAGGAGCCTCTGAAGCTGGGAGGTGGTCACACCCTTCGACATCAGTTCCGCTCCGATCTGGCGCTCCGTCTTGCCGGCTGCAAGTCCGGTGGTGATGTAGGAGATAATCTGATCGTCAGACATCTGTGCCAGGGCTTGCTGTGCCCCCAGGGTAAGGAAGGCAATCAGCAGGAAAAGAATTTTTTTACGCATATTTGATTGATTTTGAATACAACTCCGTTCTCGCCTGTCACAGGTGCCGACGGGCGAAAACGCGGGGCCGGGCCCGCAAAAATATAATAATCCGCGCCGGATTAAGGAATCAGGCGCAGGATACTTTTCTTCAGGTCCGCCTCCAGCAGGTGCTCGAGCGAGGAAAGCCTGTGGAGATCGGTGCCGCTGTAGTTGTACATACCAGCCTCAAGCAGGTGCTCGGCCTTGGATTTCACTTCAGGGCCGTACGAGCCGATGAGCGAAGGGATATTGAGCTGGAACTCTATGTCCATCCCCTTCAGCTGCTCATAACGCTTCTTGTCCATGTACATATACCTCTCCGGATGGGCAAGCAGGGGGAAATAGCCCCTGGACCTGATGGACTCGAGGGTCCGGTCCATCTCGTAGGGAGGATTGAAGAACGACGTCTCGACGAGCAGGCGCTTATCCGAAAGCGGGAGGAGGTCATCCGCCTCCAGGCGCTCTTCGAAAAGGCTGTCGAGCATATTCTCGGAAGCGAGGTGGAGCACGAGACGGCCGCGATAGGCGGCAATCAATTCATTGAAGCGTTCCCTAAGCGCGGAAGTGCGGTTGGGAATGTCTTCCATGATGTGGGGCGTCAGCCAGACCTCCCGTATGCCTATCTCCTCGTAGCGGGAGAGGGCAGCCAGGGAATCTTCCATAGTCCTGAAACCGTCATCCACGCCGGGAAGGATATGACAATGCCATTCAGTACGGCCCTGCATCAGGCCGGAGGCGGATACTTTCAAACTGCGACTGAACAGACCCATCGGTGTGCTTTGTTGTTAATTGACAAATATACAGAAAAAAAAAAAGATTTCCTAACGGAAACCTTTTAATCTCTGACGGAGCGAACCGTCCATTGCCATCTTCATCATTTTGCGGGTCTGTTCGAACTGCTTTATCAGCTTGTTGACGTCCGCCAGCGACGTGCCGGAACCTTTGGCGATACGCTGCCGCCGGGAGCCGTTCAGGCACTCGGGATGCTCCTTCTCATAGGGGGTCATCGACTGTATGATTGCCTCGGTGGGCTTGAAGGCGTCGTCCGGGATGTCGACATCCTTCAGGGCCTTGTCCATACCCGGGAGCATACCCGCAAGGTCCTTGACGTTGCCCATCTTTTGGACCTGCTTGAGCTGCTCATAGAAATCGTTGAATGTGAACTGATTACGGGCAATCTTCTTATGCAGTTCTCTAGCCTGTTTCTCGTCGAACTGCTCCTGTGCCTTCTCCACGAGAGACACCACGTCTCCCATTCCCAGGATACGGTCTGCGACACGTGCCGGATAGAAAATATCCAGGGCCTCCATCTTCTCGCCCGTACTCACGAACTTGATAGGTTTGCCTGTGACAGCCTTGATGGAAAGCGCGGCACCGCCTCTAGTGTCTCCGTCCATTTTGGTCAGCACCACTCCGTCGTAGTCTATAGCCTGGTTGAAGGCCTTGGCGCTTTCCACGGCATCCTGACCGGTCATGGCATCCACCACGAAGAGGGTTTCGTCCGGATTCAGGGAGGAATGGAGCAGGGAAATCTCGTCCATAAGTTCCTTGTCCACGACAAGGCGGCCGGCGGTATCCACCACTACGACATTATAGCCCTCGGTCCTGGCTTTTGCCACTGCGCCTTTCGCCACCTTCACGGGGTCCTTCTCCCCTTCCTCGCTGTAGACCGGCACACCCACCTGTCCGCCGAGGGTCTTGAGCTGTTCGATAGCGGCGGGACGGAAAGTATCGCAGGCTGCAAGCAGCACCTTCTTACCCTTCCTGCCCTTCAGGTGGAGGGCAAGCTTGCCGGAGAAGGTGGTCTTGCCGGAGCCGTTCAAACCGGCCACCAGGACCACTGCAGGGCTGCCTTTGATATTGATCTCAACCTGCTCGGATCCCATGAAATCGGCCAGCTCGTCGTGGACGATCTTCACCATCATCTGCTGGGGCTTGACCGCCGTCAGCACATTCGAGCCTATGGCTTTCTTCTTGACGCGGTCGCAGAAATCCTTTGCCACCATATAACTGACATCGGCATCTAGCAGCGCCCTGCGGATTTCCTTGACGGTTTCCGCGATATTTATTTCTGTTATCTTACCTTCGCCCTTCAAAACCTTGAAGGATCGCTCCAGTCTGTCGGAAAGATTCTCAAACATAATTAATAATTAGAACTTACAAAGTTATGAAAAAAAACAGTATTATCTGGCGAATCCTGGGCAAAATCAACTCATTTTTCCTGCGTAAGATTGCCAGTACGGACAACACCAATACAAATAGCCCTGTGAGCGGGCAACTTGCATCCAGAATGAGCCAATGGGTCCTGGAAAAGAAATGGACGGAAAACCTCACAATGAAACAAGTCGCCGATTCCCTGGGCATAACCCGTGAAGAACTGGGGTCATATTCATTATCCCTCCGGGGGAAAAACTTCCTCCAATGGAGAAAGGAACTTAGGATAGAAGAAGCGAAAAAACTGCTTCTCGAGCACCGCGAAACGCCGGCCATTCTCATAGGAGAACAGGTCGGCATCGGCGACAAGAGCAATTTCAGGAAGCAGTTCAGGGAGATTGCAGGCTGCACCCCGGCAGAATGGAGACTAAAAAACTAAGTCCATATCCTGCTTCATAAGTGGCTCTACGACAGACACTGGCACGAAACTCCAGGTTCCGAGCACAGATCGGCGCCCTGTCAGTCCGGGGCCCACCTTCCCGTGCTTACGGATATAGTCGTATATGAGGTTGCGGATTTCCGGATGGCGCGCTACGACCCGCGAGGCCAGGTCGTCCTTCGGGATGCCGGCACCTTCAGTGAGCAACGATCCGCCCCCGTTGGCACGATAGGATGTCATGGCAACCGTATATTCAGCATCCAGGCTGAACGGGGCCCCGTCTGCGAATGACGCGATTGCGACACGAGAACCTGCAGCCCTGGTCACATCCACCGTGTAGCTGATTCCCGCGGCAGAGTCGAAATTGTAGCTGCGGTTCACAAACGACCATCTGTTGGCACCGGTCCTGGGATCGGGAGCATTGACTATCTTGAGTACGTGCTCACCGGGAGTGCAAATCCAATGGTCATATGAATACTCCAGAATGTCCTTAATCTCACGGCCGGTGAGCTTAAGCACAAACAACTGATTCTCAAACGGATAAATGGTGAACATATCGTTGAACACAAGCTGTCCCGCCGGGATGTATCCGTTGTAGGTCAGGGGCGCGGCGATGGAGACCGACGCTCCGGATGCCTCCAGCTGCACCGTGTGCAGCAGGTCTATGTAGTCGCACATTCCGGTGTAGGCATCACGCATGCGGAGGGGCATCTCAAGCTCGCCTACGGGGCGCACCGTGAAAGCCTTGACCGCCTGGAATTCAGGATCGAAACGCTCCACCATCTCCTTGTCCACGGCATTCTTGTCCAGGCGCACCACCTCTGCGCTACGCGTCTTCACCTTGCCGCATCTTCCGAAAGAAAGAACGGCGTGCCCCACGAAGCCGGCACGGGCGCCGCCGTTCACGAGGCAGCACAACCCCCTGTTCAACGCCGCAGGACGATGGTCGTGGGCAGTCACCACGACATCCACGCCCCTGAGGGTGTTGTATATATCAAGTCCCTGGCTTTCAAGGGATTTGCCGTCGCCCGCACCGGTCCCGGAATGCATGACCACAATGACTGCATCGGGTTTCAGTTTCCGCCTCAGTGCGTACACACGGTTCTGGACGAGGGGTATCAGCGAGACATAGTTTGCGCCGGACCAGAGTTCGGGAGAAAGCCACCCGGAGATATTGGCGTTGTTGAAACCTATCACCAGCACCTTCCGGCCGCCTTTGCTCAGAAGGACATGGTCCGGGAAGACCGGGCTTCCGTCCTCCTTCAGCGCGTTTCCCGCCAGCCAGGGGATGCCGAAGCCGCCTTCCAGCTGCTCGCGCACCCTATCATAGACGGGATGTCCGGCCTCCACGTCGTGGTTGCCCATCGTGCAGACATCATAGCCCATATAAGCCGCCAGACGCGGCCAGACGTGGGGCTCGGAAGTGGCCACGTAGTTGTAGTAATATGAAGCATTATTGCCCTGCAGCACGTCTCCCGCATCAAGCAGCACGACATTTTCCGGCCCGACGGCAGCACGCAGGCTGTCGACGTAGTGCTTGACGGACATCAGGCTGGTCTGGGCCTTGTTCCCCACATAGGGGCGGTTGAAATAGGATCCGTGGACGTCTCCGGTCGTGACGATGTGGAGTTCGCCGGGCCCTCCGGCTGCAAGTAGAGTGGCCGGGGCCAGCAGCAAGGCAGCAAGAAGTGTCTTCATGCTCATAGTGAATATCTTACAAAATGGGAATGGTAGCCCCTCCTGGATTTATTTCCGGTCGGGTGGGGCCTCAGGGACTCCAGGTTGACCTTCAGTTCCACTCCCTGCTGCCAGCCGCGGAACACCGGAGTGTCCAGAATCTTGGACGGCTCGCCAAGGTGGAACGAAAAGACTACGGAAAGCGAAAGCCAGGGGCATGCCTTCAACTCGGGCTCATATTTTATATGGAAATAATCCACCCAGCTCGGGCGGTCGAAAAGGGTGTGGAAGCCCCTGTCCCCGAAATACAGGTCTTCATACGGAACGCCGTTGTACGACATATCCATCAATGGCATAAGGTCGTCGCCGTAGTAGAAATAATTGTCTATGGCAAAGCCCCATTTACCTATGATCTGGCGGGAATAAAGCCCCATAGGGAACTTTGGATTCATCCCTCTTATACGGTCGCACTGGTAGGTAAAAATACCGCCCAGGTCCAGCCTCAGGTCGTCCAGGAAGCAGAAAGGCTCCCACTGGAACCAGGGATTGCACATATGGTTGTCCACGACATTCGGCAGATTCGGGGCATAGGAATAATGGTAGAAAGAGCCGGTCCAGCAGAAATTGAAATCCCCGGCAAAATTCCAGGTGCCAGCCCCCATGACCTGGAAGCGCTCCCTGCGTAAGGGATGAGCGGTGTCGCCGAACATTCCCGGCCAGTCGAGCCCGATCTCCGCGAAGATACGCTTGTTCCTGTATTTGAAGAACACACCTTCGAGATTGTTGTTGTAGAAAACGTAATCGTCATCGAAGTACGGGCCGATAGCATCCCCTTCGGGGAAGGTGTTGGGATAGCAACCTGCGATGGCCTCAAAGCGGCCGCCATTGTCCAGGATGGCCTCCACATTGTAGTAGAAGGTCATTTCCCGGAACAAGTCCAGGTTCTGCTTGCCTTCACCCATGTCTTTCAGGATGTCGATACCCACCCTCATGCGATGATAGACATTGTTGTTCTGCTTCACAAGAAGGCCGATTTCAGGGGTGAGGCGGGCCGCATGGATGGTGTATGAATCATCGTAGACGTTGTGGGACCTGTCGTACTCGTAGTTCCGGAGCAGATAATCGAACCTGACATTCCAGTCCAGTTTCTGCGCTCCGGCGAGGAGGGAAACCGAAAGCAGAATCAATGATGAGGCGATTCTTTTCATATAACGACAAAAATAGTATTTTTGCAGGAGAAATGAAACTCTGGACTAAAGTTATTTTTACCGGGCCGGAAAAGCCCTTCATCCTGGCTGACAGGATAATGTTGCTCGGAAGCTGCTTCGCGGACTCTATCGGAGAAAAAATGGCCGCCGCAGGATTCCGGGTCGAGGTCAACCCGTTCGGCACGCTCTACAACCCGGCCTCGCTTGCCGCAGCCGTGGCGCGCCTGGATTCCGGCCTGCCTTTCGGCCCCGGCGATTGTGTGGAAATGGGCGCCGGAGCAGGCAGGATATGTTCTTTCGAGCACCACACATCATTCGCCCGGGAGAGCGCCGAAGCCTTCCTGGACAATGCCAACGCCCGCCTCAGCGAGGCTCGCGCCTTCTGGAAGGAATGCAACCGGGTCATCCTGACCCTCGGCACATCCTTCGTCTGGTGCGTGGACGGCAAGCCCGTGTCCAACTGCCTGAAGCGCCCCTCATCCGAATTCACACGAAGGATGCTCGGGGCGGAAGAATCCGCATCCCTGCTCCAGTCCCTCATTTCAGCGCATCCGGAAAAGCGCTTCATGCTCACGGTCTCCCCTATCCGCCACATGGGCGACGGAGCCCATGCCAACTCCGTCAGCAAGGCCCGCCTGCTGCTTGCCGCCGACGCCTGCAAAGGGGCCGACTATTTCCCCGCTTTCGAAATCCTCAACGACGAACTGCGTGACTACCGTTTCTACGCCGAGGACCTTGTGCATCCCTCTGCAACGGCAGTGAATTATATATGGGAGCAGTTCCTTGAAAACTGCTGCGCCCCGGAAGAACGCGACACCGTCTCCGCCAACGAAAAAGCGGCACGCCGTATGGCGCACCGCAGTATTCTTGGATAAGGGGAGGATTATTCCTCCGGCTTCATCGTAGTGTAGACATTGGTCACATCCTCGTCGTCTTCGAGGAGGCCGGTCAGCTTGTCAAGGGTGGTGCGCTGCTCGGGAGTGACGTCCTTGAGGTCCACGTTGGGAATCTGCTCGAAACCACCTGAAATGAGCTCATAGCCGTTCTCTTCGATGTATTTCTGGATAGAGCCGTAGGAAGTCGGATCGCCGTACATCACGATGACCTTGGTCTCGTTGTCGTCCTTGTCCACCTCAACCTGCTCGAAGAGCTCTTCCACGCCGTAGTCGATGAGCTCGAGCTCAAGCTCCTCCAGGTCGATGCCGTCTTTCTCCTTCACGCGGAAGGTGCACTTGCGGTCGAACATGAAGGAAACGCTGCCGCTGGTGCCGAGGGAACCGCCGCACTTGTTGAAATAGCTGCGCACATTGGCGACGGTGCGGGTGTTGTTGTCGGTCGCGGCTTCCACGAGGTAGGCGATACCGAAAGGACCGAAGCCTTCGTAGATGATCTCCTTGAAATCGCCCTGCTTGCTCTCGGTGGCCTTCTTGATGGCGCGCTCGATGTTCTCTTTCGGCATCTGCTCAGCACGGGCTTCTGCCATGAGTGCACGGAGACGGGGGTTGCCGGTCACGTCGGGACCGCCCTGCTTGACGGCGATGGTGATTTCCTTTCCAAGCTTGGTGAAGGTACGGGCCATATGGCCCCACCTCTTGAGTTTCCTTTCCTTGCGGAATTCAAATGCTCTTCCCATAATTACTCAGCTTCTGCGCGGGTGATGTACTTGTCGATGTCGTAGCCCTCGATGGACTGGGGATATTTGTCCTTGATGGTCTTGTAGGCTTCCAGGGCCCTGGCCTTGTCGCCGAGCTTCTCGTAGGTCTGGCCAGCCTTCAGCAGATAAGCGGCAGCGAACACGTTGTCGGCCTTGGCGGCAGCCTTGGAATATGCGGCAGCAGCCTCGGAGAACTTCTCGAGTCCGACGTAGGCGTCGCCCTGGCAGGCGATGGCACGGGCGGCGAGGATGGGCTCCTTGCCGTTGTATTTCTTAAGATACTCAAGGGCGGCCTCATAGTCGCCGGTCTGGAGAGCGCAGACACCTGCCTCCATGAACACGGCGGCGCCGGCCTTGGCACCGTACTGGTCGATGATGTCGGCCAGGCCCAGGACATTGCCGTCACCGTTGAGCGCAAGCTCATACTCGCCGTTGGCAAAGTTCTGCTCGGCGGGGAAAGCCTGCTGGGAGGCTTCGGCGCACTTGGGCTGATAAATCAACTTCACATATGCAAAAATGGCCAGTGCAATGACTGCGAAGATGCAGACAACGGTCCAGATGGTCTTTTTGTGTTCGTTGTAGAACTGGTCGGTCTTGGAGACGGTCTCCTGGATGTTCTCCTGGCGGAGAGCTTCCTTTTCGTTTACTTTTGTGTTTGCCATATACTATAATTTTTGTTTTTCCTGATAAATTAGCCCACAAAGGTAGTAAATTCAATTAAAAAAACCTAATTTTGCAGTATGCCCGTATTGAAGAAACTAGTCGTGCAGGATTTCCGCAACATAAGCTTGCAGGAACTCTCTTTTTCCCCGAACATCAATTGCATCTGGGGAGGCAACGGCGAGGGCAAAACCAACCTTCTTGACGCTATCCACTATCTGTCGATGACAAGGAGCGGCACCCAGCCTGCCGAAAAGTTCAATTTCCGCCATGGCTGCAAATCCTTCGCCATCAGCGGCCTCTATGCCATGGAGGACGGGCCCGACACCAGGTTCTCCGTACAGGTCACCGAAGGCGTAGAAAAGAAAATCCGCCGCGACGACAAGCCCATTCCCCGTATCTCCGAGCACATAGGCATGCTACCGGTCGTGATGGTGTCCCCTTCCGACATTGAATTGGTCAGCGAGTCCGGAGAAGAGCGGAGGAAGTTCTTCAACGCCTTCATTTCCCAGCTCGGACTCTCCGGACCCGGAACTGCTCGACACCTTCGATATAAGCATGGCGGCCCCCGCCAGGCTTGTCCACGAATGCCGGGCACGCTTCGCCGAAGAGATGCTGCCGGTGGTCAGCCGCTACTACGAGGCCATTTCCGGGGGAAAGGAAGCGGTCGGTATCGAATACCGCAGCGACCTGGACGGCTCCGGCTTCGAAGACCTGATGGCCCGGCACCGCAGCCGCGACCTGGCCCTGCGCTACACCTGTTCGGGCGTGCAGCGGGACGATTTCATCTTCACGATGGAAGGTTTCCCCATACGCCGCTGCGGCTCCCAGGGGCAGCAGAAATCCTTCCTGGTGGCCCTGAAGTTCGCTCAATATGAAATCATGAAGCAGGCCTGCGGGCATCCCCCGGTCCTGCTTCTCGACGACCTCTTCGACAAGCTCGACCTCGACCGCGTCGGAAACCTGTTGCAGATGGTGGCTGGCAACGATTTCGGCCAGATTTTCATTTCCGACACCAACAAGACCCGCACCGAGGCGCTGGTCGACAAGATAACATCCGACAGGGCCTATTTCAGGGCCTCGGCCGGCACATTCACCAAGATTGATGGCAACTTATAGGATAGCAAGGAAGACAGCCCGGCCCCTCTCCTCGGCGATACGTGAATTCATCCACGACGCCAGGCTGACGACGGGTCTCAACACCCACCTTGTGTTCAAGGCCTGGGACGCTGTCTCCGGAGCGGAAGCCTACACCTTGAAACGCTATCTGAAAAGCGGCACCCTGTATATAACCACCAGGTCGTCCGTGGTCAGGAGCAGGCTCGAGGCGCAGAAGGCGATGCTGATCGAGCTCCTCAACGACAAGCTTGCCACAGACGACCTTTTCGACCCCGAAGACCGCAACGTCTCCTGGGTGACAGACATAGTATTGCGATGAAAATCATTATCGACAAAGCTATTCCATTCATCGAGGGTGTGCTGGAACCCTACGGCGAAGTCCATTATCTGGACGGCCAGTCCATCAGTGCGGCCGACGTCAAGGACGCCGACGCCCTCATAATCCGCACCCGCACGCGCTGCGGTTCCGCCCTTCTGGACGGAAGCTCCGTGAAGATCATTTCCACGGCTACCATAGGCGTTGACCATATAGACCAGGATTACTGCAAGGCAAAGGGCATCTACGTACGCAACGCGGCCGGCTGCAATGCTGGAGGCGTGATGAACTATGTCCTCTCGTCCCTCTACGGCATAGCTTCCCGCAAGCGCATCAAGCTTTCCGGCTGCAAGGTCGGAGTCATAGGCGTGGGCAATGTGGGCAGCAGGGTGGCCTCCACGCTGCAGATTCTCGGGTTCAACACCCTTCTTTGCGACCCGCCGCGCGCGGAGGCGGAAGGCCCCGCCCAGTTCTGCGACCTGGACTTCCTGCTGCGCAACTCGGACGTAGTCACAATGCATGTGCCCCTGAACCCCACCACCCGCGGCATGGCCGACGCCGCCTTCTTCTCCAAGATGAAGCTGGGGGCAATATTCATCAACACCTGCCGCGGCGAAGTCGTGGTCGAAGCCGACCTGAAGGAAGCCATACCCAAGCTCGGATCCGTGATCATCGACACCTGGTGCCGGGAGCCGGACGTAGACCGCGAACTCGTGGAGATGGCCGACATCGCCACCCCGCACATCGCCGGCTATTCCTACCAGGGCAAGCTCCTTGGCACCGCAATGGCCGTCAGGGGCGTGGCGCGCTACTTCGGCATCCAGGACCTCTATGAGTTCTTCCCGAATCCTGAGGGCGACCTCAAAGACGCCGTGAAGCTCGACCTTCGCGGCCTGTCCGAGGGCCAAATCGCATCGGCACTGCAATATAACTACCCCGTGTTCACGGATGACTTTATGTTCAGGATGAATCCTGGAGCTTTCGAAAGCCTGAGGGAAAACTACCGCTACAGAAGAGAATTTTTCATTGACTGACCAATATGGACAACGCTAAGATCAACGCCGAACTCGAGCGCATCAAGAAGGGGTTTCCCTGGCTCGACATCGCCGCCCCCGCCACTCCGGGCCGCGGCATTGAAGTACTAACCGAGGAAGAGGCCACACGTGCGGAAGCCTACGCCGAAAACACCGAAGTGGCAGGGCGCTGCAAGTTCGTGCCCGCCTCCGGTGCCGCCTCCCGCATGTTCAAGGATATTTTTGCAGGCGCGGAATCCGAAAACGACGCCGTACGCAAACTTGCCGCCGAGCTCGAGAATTTCGCCTTCTACGACCCCGCGGTCTTCGGGAAGGCCCCGTTCGCCCCAAAGGATACTGCCCGCAAGCTTCTTTTCGACGAGGGCCTGGGCTACGGCAAGAAGCCTAAGGGCGTGCTGAAATTCCATCGCTACCCGGATGAAGTCCGCACCGCAATTGCCGAGCATTTCGTGGAAGGACAGGCCTATATGCGCAACGCAGACGGATCCGTCAAACTGATTGTGACCATTTCCCCGGAGCACCGCGAACTGTTCGAGGCTGCGGTAGCCGAGATAAAGGAAAAGTACGAAAAACGCTATGGCGTCACGTACGACGTCACCTTCACCTACCAGGACAAGGCCACCGACACTGTGGCCGCCACCCCGGAAGGAGGGCCTTTCCTGAAAGAAGACGGCACTCCCCTGTTCCGCCCAGCCGGCCACGGCGCCCTCATCTACAACCTCAACAATGTGGAAGAGGAACTCGTATCCATCAAGAATATCGACAACGTCTGCACCGAACGGATGCAGCCCGCCACCTACAAATGGAAGAAAGTGCTTATGGGCCGCGCCCTGGAGCTTCGCGACAAGATCTACGACTACCTCTACACATTCGACCAGCTGACCGAGGTCCGCAAGAATATCGCCGACTTCCTCTATATTCCGGCGAACAACATGATGCAGGACGACCCGTATGCTACCCCTGAGTGCCAGGAACTCTGCAACGAGATCGAGGCCTTCCTCAGGGATGAGCTTTGCATAGAGATGCCCCCGGCAAAAGACTGCCGAGACAGGGCCCAGCAGCTGCGTGACAAGCTCGACAGGCCCATTCGCGTGTGCGGAATGGTGAAAAACGAAGGCGAACCCGGCGGAGGTCCGTTCATCGTGCGCGCCGAAGACGGCAGCACCTCCCTGCAGATACTCGAGGGGGCGCAGATCAATCCCGACAGCCCCGAGGCCGTGGCCGCCCTGAAGAGCGCAACCCACTTCAACCCCGTGGACCTGGTGTGCATCCTCCGCAACTACAAGGGAGAGAAATTCAATCTTCCCGACTATGTGGACCAGGAAACGGGATTCATCAGCAGCAAGAGCTACGAAGGACGCCAGCTCCTCGCCCTGGAACTCCCCGGGCTCTGGAACGGAGCAATGTCAGACTGGAACACCCTTTTCGTGGAGGTGCCGATCGAGACCTTCAACCCGGTCAAAACCGTGCTGGACCTGCTGAGACCGGCCCACAGATAGGACCTAGAGCTTCGCGACCACCGTCTCGCATGCGCGGACGGTGTCGCCGACGCTCACGCAAATCTCCGCATCAGTCGGAAGATAAATATCTATCCTCGAACCGAATTTGATTATGCCGCACTGCTCGCCGGCCTTGACTTCCATACCCTCCTTTGCATAACAGACTATACGGCGGGCAAAGCCTCCGGCGAGCTGCTTGAAAAACACCTCTTTGCCTTCCCTTGTGCGGATGCAGGTGCAGGTGTGTTCGTTCTCCTCGGATGCCTTGGGCTTGAATGCAAGGAAGTGCTCTCCGGGGTAATACTCGGTGTAGTCCACCGTGCCTGTGACGGGCCAGAAATTGGCGTGTACGTCCCAGAAATCCATATAAATGGAAATCATGGTGCAGTCCCTCTTCAGGAAGAGCTTCTCATATGCAGTCTCGATAGTGACTATCTTTCCGTCGGCAACTGCCGTCACCAGCGTGGATGATCCGGCAGGAGTGCGCCTCGGCACCATGTGGAAACAAGTCTGCCACACGCAGACCCACAGGATTCCGAGAGTCAGGGGCCAGGCAATCCACCAGGTGCGCACGAAATACTGCAGCACGAAAATCAGCACTGCACTTATCACATACACCAGAAGCACGGTGCCGTATGTATTTTTGTCGAGTCTCATAACAATCTGGTCAAAGTCAGATACACGAACGCTACTGGAATAGCGAACAAGGAGCTGTCGAAACGGTCGAGCATGCCGCCGTGGCCGGGGATGCAGTTGCCGGAATCCTTGAATCCGAAACGGCGCTTCCACAGCGATTCGAAAAGGTCGCCGCAGACGCCTGCGGCAGGAATGATTGCGCCAAGTATGAGGCAATGCACCAGGGGATACTCCATCCAGCCCACAAGGTGCAGAAGGCATGCTCCGGCAAGCCCCAGGGCGATGCCGCCCCAGAAGCCCCACCACGACTTCTTCGGCGAAATGGCGGGAGCCAGTTTCCGGGAAGTCGGTTTCTGCCCGAAGAGCGTGCCTATGCTGTAGGAACCGACATCGGCGCACCAGATGATGATGAAGAAATCCAGAAGCACGTAGCCCCTGAAATCTCCTCCGGCAGACACTATGAAAGGCATAAGGCACAGCGGCCCTGCAACATACACAAGCGAGAGATATGCGTATGCCAGATCCTCCACGCCTTCGTGGGAAGGGGCGAACAGTTCGGACACAGGAATCAGCAGCACCAGGGGAATGACCACGGCGAGCCACCTGGCGTCAATCCCATAGAAACAGTTTCCCACGCAGAGTATGTATGCCACGGCTCCGGCAAGGATTGCCAGGCGCTGCTGAAGACGCCGTCTCTCCCCCATCGTGATGTGGAGGAACTCCTTCATCGACACATACAGGACCGCGAGAAATAAAACGCCGAAGGCCGCGGGATGCAAAAGCATACCTGCGACCATCAGAGAAAGGAATACTATTCCGGACAGCGTCCGTTTAAGAAACTCATTCATCGCCATCCTTGTTTTCAGTATTATCCGATGCCTCTTTCAGTCTATCCTCGCCGTGCTTGCCGGCTTTAGGGCCGAATATCGCCTCGATATCGTCGGACATTATCACTTCCTTCTCTATCAGAAGCTTAGCCAGTTTGTCCAGGCCTGCCCAGTTGTCCGTCAGAATCTTCTTCGTGCGCTCAGTCACTTCGTCCACCAGCTTCCTCGCTTCGGAGTCGATAAGTTCCGCGGTCTTCTCGCTGTAGGGCTTGGTCAGTTCATAGCCGGAACCGCCCGTGGAGTCATAGAAGGAAAGGTTGCCCACCTTCGGGCTCATTCCGAAGTACGCCACCATGGAGTATGCCATCTTGGTCATACGCTCGAAATCATTCAGCGCTCCGGTGCAAGGCACTCCGTTGTTGACAATCTCCTCTGCGATGCGTCCGCCCACCAGGCAGCACATCTCGTCCAACATATCGGACTTGGACATCATCACCTTTTCATCGGGAAGGCTCCAGGTCAGTCCAAGGGCCTGGCCGCGGGGAATGATGGACACCTTGAGCACCGGATCGCAGCCGGGCAGCAGCCAGCCGGCAACAGCGTGTCCGGCCTCGTGGTAGGCGGTGAGGCGCTTTTCCTCGGGCGACATGATCGTCTTCTTGCGCTCGATACCTCCGACTACCCTGTCGACCGCATCCATAAAGTCCTGATTATCAATATCCTGCTTACCCTTGCGGGCTGCGGTCAGCGCGGCTTCGTTGCAGACGTTGGCAATGTCCGCTCCGGAGAAGCCCGGGGTGTGCTTCGCTATGCCCTCGAGGTCGAACGAAGAAGATATGCGCAGGCCCTTCAGGTGCACCTGGAATATCTCCTTGCGCTCGTTCAGGTCGGGAAGCGTCACGTTGATCTGCCTGTCGAAACGGCCGGCACGCATCAGAGCCTTGTCGAGGATATCGGCACGGTTGGTGGCGGCGAGCACTATCACTCCGCTGTTGGTGCCGAAACCGTCCATCTCGGTGAGCAGCTGGTTCAGGGTGTTCTCACGCTCGTCATTGCTGGAGAATCCCACGTTCTTGCCCCTGGCGCGGCCCACAGCATCGATTTCGTCGATGAACACTATGCAGGGGGCCTTTTCCTTGGCCTGGGCAAAAAGGTCACGCACACGGGAGGCACCGACGCCCACGAACATCTCCACGAAGTCGGATCCGCTGATGCTGAAGAACGGCACGTTAGCCTCTCCGGCCACGGCTTTGGCAAGAAGGGTCTTGCCGGTGCCGGGAGGGCCCACGAGGAGAGCTCCCTTGGGGATCTTTCCTCCCAGGGCAGTGTATTTCTTAGGGTTCTTCAGGAAATCGACGATCTCCATAACCTCCTCCTTGGCGCCATACAGTCCGGCCACGTCCTTGAAGCTCACGTTGACTTTATCCTTGTCGGCGAGCTTGCCGCTGGCCTTGCCTACGTTGAAAGGATTCATTCCTCCGGGGCCGCCGGGACCGCCGCCCATATTGCGCGTCATACCCCGCATAAGGAACACCCAGAAGAGGATCAGAAGCACCATCGGGACTATCCATTCGAGTATGCCGCTCCAGATCTTGGCGTCGTTTTCGATCACCAGCTTGACCTGATGGTCGGCGGGAAGGCCGGAATTGAGTTCGGAGAACAGCGTCTCGGGATCGAATTTGGTCGAAGTCAGGAAAAAGAAATGGGGCGAACTTTTCGGGGGCACTCCGCCGGGATAAAGCGAAGAATATTTGGCCACCGACTCGGGACGCAGGGATACCGTGCCGCGATAGTCGTTACGAACGTACTTTATCTCCTTGACGTCGCCGTCCAGTATCATTTTCTCCACCTGTGCCCATTCTATCTTTTCTGCCTGGACCCCACGGTTGCTGAACAGCATCCATCCGATACTCACGATCAGGAGCAGGTAGAAAATCCAGCTGAGGTTTATCCTGACCACACGGACCCTGGGACGTTTATTATTATTGTCTTGCTTTTGAGCCATTTTAGTGATAATTTTGCCGGGCAAATATACAACAAAAATGGCACCAAGACAAAGCCCTGACAACATAATATGGCTGGAAATCGCAGAATCCACGAATAAAACGCTCCGGGAAGGGTTGGAAACCTACGACAATTTGTCAGTAGTGGCCGCGAGGGAGCAGACGGCGGGCCGAGGACAGGGCACCCACACCTGGCATTCCACCAAGGGTTTGAACCTCACTTTCAGCATGCTGTACAATCCGGCAGACCTGCTGGTCGATGATATGATACTCATCACCTGCGCCACCACCCTCGGCATACGGGACTACCTGCTTGACAAAGGAGTCACCGCCCGCATAAAATGGCCGAACGACATCTGGGTCGGGGACAAGAAGATTTGCGGAATACTCATCGAGAACATCCTGGACGGGAAGCGTATCCGCCACAGCATCATAGGGATAGGCTTCAACCTCAACGAGAAGGACTGGCCCTCCGACCTGCCCAATCCAGTGAGCCTCCGCAACATCACCGGAGAGACCTACGACACCGGCGCCGAGCTGAAACTGCTCACAGAAAAAATCCGCCGCCGCTTTGCCATGACAGACAGTAGCGACGGCAGATCAAAGCTGCAAGAAGAATTTGGAAAAAATCACTTCAGGCTTCCCTGAGAGCCTGCATTGCGGCAACGGCATCCGGCGACTTGAACACCGCACTTCCCGCCACAAGCACGTCTGCTCCGGCTTCCTTTAGTGATGCGGCGTTGCCGGACCCGACTCCGCCGTCGACTTCAATGAGCGCTTCCGCGCCGCGAGACAGGATTTCGGCCTTCAATTCTGCGATACGGTCAAGCGATTCATATATGAACTTCTGCCCGCCGAAACCGGCGAACACACTCATTATCAGAAAGAAATCGGCCTTGCCTATATAGGGGAAGAGGCGCCGTACCGGCACGTCCGGGTTGATTGCAACCCCTGCCTTCATGCCGAGCCCATGGATGGCATCGATATGCGACGAAGTGCTCCTGAGGGCAGCCTCCAGATGGAAACTGACATAACTCACGCCGTCGGCGGCGAGCCGCTCGAACCAGCGCTCCGGATGCACCACCATAAGGTGGGCGTCCATAGGCCTGGCGGCCACTTTTGAGACCGCATCTATTACACTGAATCCGAAGGAGATATTGGGCACAAGGGTGCCGTCCATCACGTCCAGATGGATCCAGTCGGCGCCGCGGTTGAGCTTTTCCATTTCCGAATCGAGATGGAGAAAATCAGCGGCAAGCAGGGATGGCGATACAAGCATGGCTACTCGAAATTACGGACCACATCATCAAGCAGGAGGACGAATTTGTCCATCGAAGCGAGTTCGAGACGCTCGCCAGGGGCGTGGACGCCACGAAGCGTGGGCCCGAATGAGATCATGTCGAGCCCCGGGAACTTCTCCAGGAAAAGACCGCACTCCAGGCCGGCGTGGATGGCTTTTACCTCTGGCTCCTGGTTGAACAGCCGGCGGTAGGCCTCGACCGTGCGGGCAAGGATGTGGGAGTTCACGTCGGGATTCCATCCCGGATATTCATACATATGGCGCACCTTCGCCCCGGCGCTCTCGAAATTGGCACGCACCTTGGCGGCAATTGCCCTGCGTTCACTCTTTGCGGAGCTGCGCTGGCTGGTCACGATTTCCACAATGCCGCGGTCCTTATGGGTCCTGATGCTGGCAAGGTTGGTGGACGTCTGCACCAGGCCGGGGATATCCTGGCTCATCGCCTGCACTCCGTGCGGGCAGGTGAACAGGGCGGTGATGATACGGCGGCTCGCCGGGGCGCTGACCGGCAGAAGACCGGGCTCAGCGACCTTGCGGGCCTCAAACTGCAAGCCCGGATCGGTCTTGTGGAACTCCTCCTTCACGTCGGAAGCGAATTCCTCGAACGCTGCCTTGAAAGCTTTGGCGTCCGGCACTGCAACTACCGCCTCGCATTCGCGTGCGATGGCGTTGGGCTTGCCGCCTCCGTCTATGCTGACAAAGCGAAGGCCCTCATCCAGACGGGAATACAGGAAACGGGCCATCAGCTGGACAGTGTTTGCCCGCTCCTTGTTGATATCGTCCCCGCTGTGCCCGCCGATGCCTCCGGAAATTGTGCAACGGACGAACTGCGCACCCACGTCAGCCGTTTCCCTGCGGATGCGGAAGCGGATATTGGTGTTGAGCCCGCCGGCGCAGCCGATAAAGAGCTGGCCTTCATCTTCGGAGTCCAGGTTAATCAGGGTCTTTCCGTCAAAAAAGCCGGGCTGGAGGGCTTCGGCGCCATCCATGCCTGTCTCTTCGGATATTGTGAAAAGGCATTCTAGGCGACAGGTCGGGGCCTTGTCCTCAAGCAACGCCAGGCAGGCGGCAATGCCTATGCCGTCGTCTGCACCTAGGGTGGTCTCCTTCGCTATCATCCAGCCGTCTTCTATCACGTAGGGTATAGGGTCCTTGCGGAAATCGTGCTTCACTCCGGCGTTCTTCTCACAGACCATGTCCTGGTGGGCCTGGAGCACTATCGTGGGTATACCCTCCTTGCCGGGGGCGGCCTCACGTATGATAAGCACGTTGCCGGTCGCATCGCGTTTACAGCGGAGGCCGCGGTCTGCCGCCCATTTGCAAAGCCATTCGGTAATGGGGCCTTCATGGCCGGACTCACGGGGGATGCGTGTTATCTCCTTGAAGATATCAAGAACTCGTTCGGGACTCATATTAATGGTTTTAGGGTTATTCTGCGGCAGGAGCCAGTTTCGACTCCAGGTCTGTCACATATTTCTTGAACACACGGTCCGTGGCCATAAGGTCGGACACGATGTTGCAGGAATGCAGCACGGTGGCGTGGTCCTTGCCGCCGGTCTCGGCACCGATGGTCGAAAGCGAGCAGTTGCTTATCAGGTTGCGGCACAGATACATGGATATCTGGCGGGCCTGGACTATCTGGCGTTTGCGGGACTTGGACACAAGGTCGTCGGTGCTGATGTTGAAGTAGTCGCACACGGCGGACTGGACCCTGCCAATGCTGAGCTCCTTGACGGGAGCGCTCACTATCTTTTCTGTGACCTTGGCGGCCAGTTCGACCGAATTCTCGGCGTGCATTGCGGTGGCGTAGGCCATCACGGAAAGGAACGCGCCTTCAAGCTCACGGAAATTGGTCTTGATGCGGGACGCCAGATACTCAAGCACATCCTGGCCTATCTTCACGCCCTCGCGGCGGCAGAGGGACTTGAGCATCTGGAGGCGGGTGCCGTAGTCCGGATGCAGCAGCTCCACGGAAACGCCCCACTTGAAACGGGACAGCAGGCGGTCTTCGAAGTTCTGCAGCTCCACAGGCGGGCGGTCGGAGGTGAATATCAACTGCTTGCCGGACTGGTGGAGATGGTTGAAAATGTTGAAGAAGGCAGACTGGGTGCCGGGACCCTGCAGGTCCTGGATATCATCCACTATCAGCACGTCTATCTTCTTGTAGTAGCCGAGGAAATCGGTCAGCTTGTTGCGGACGTTGACCGCGTCCATATACTGGGTCTTGAACTCGTGGCCGTTGACATACAGCACGATGAGTTCGGGGAATTTCTCGTGGATGGCAATACCTATCGCCTGGGCGAGGTGGGTCTTGCCGAGACCGGGACCGCCGAATATGAGCAGCGGGTTGAAGGAATTCTTTCCCGGAGCCAAGGAGATGGCAGAACCGGCAGCATATCCCATCTTGTTGCACTCGCCTACTATGAAATTGGTAAAACAATAGACAGGATTCAGGTTCGGGTTGATCTGGATCTTGCGAAGGCCCGGATAAACGAACGGACTTGGATTGCCGGAAGGCTGGATGTTGACGCTGATCTCGCGGTTCACAGGGGCGGTGCCGGCGGCGGCGGGAACTTCCATGGCCGGCTGGCTGCTCACGGCCTTGACAAGATACACCAGCTTGGCATCTGCGCCTATCACGCGCTTGAGTGTCTTCTTTATGACGTCGAGATAGGTGGCTTCGAGATACTCACGGAAGAAGTCGGAAGGGACCTCCACCGTGAGGGTCGAATCCACCACAGACACAGGGCGCACAGGCTTGAACCAGGTCGTGAATTTCTGAGGCTCCACGATCTGCTCCACTATCTTCAGGAAATGGCTCCAGATGCTGATATGTCTGTCGTTCTCGTTCATTAGAAAAAGATACAGCCCCTTAAGGCTGTTCTCGAGTGCAAAAATGGTGGAAAAAAAAGTTAAAAAAAATTCTCTTTAGTATTGTTTTTTATTTTTTTTAGCGCTAAATATATACCGGCAACTTAAAAATAACCGATTTTATAACTTCTTGTATATCAACAGCTTAAAAAAGTCCGCGAAAACTAATTATATATTATACACAATATTCCCAATCTGGAATTATTCCAAAAAGACCAATTAAAGATTAATTCGCATTGTGCGCTATCAGCACGTATAAAAAATGCAAAATCCAGACTCGAATTATTTAGCCCGGACAGCTGTTTCCCCTTCGATTTTCACCAAAAAAGCGTCCGGATATTTTTCCTTGATGACGGTCAGTTGTTCCCTCGCTTTTTCGATGGACGGTTCAACGCCTATGATGTACTTGAAAAGCTTGCCCGTATCGATGATGACCGGGGTATATCCGAGGAATGACCTGTCCCTGGGATCGATCTTGCGGGACCCGGCAAAAATCTGCACGCCGTAACGTACTCCGGAAGCGGCGGCTTCGCTCTTCGCCTTTTCTTCCTGCTTTACTTCCGGCTTTTCGGTGGGCTTGTCGGCGGGCTTGTCAGCAGGCTTTGCCGCCGGAGCTTCGACCTCCACGTCCAGCGCCACGCTCCCGTCGTACTTTGTCTTGTATTTTTTGAAAGCCTTGCACAGGCGCGCTGCCAGCTTGTCCCTCTCGGAAGACTTTTTCAGGGCCTCGAGGTCAGTGCTGTTGGATATAAATCCCAGTTCCACCAGCACAGCGGGCATCGAAGTCTTCCACAGCACGAGGAACGGATCCTGCCATACTCCCCTGTTGGCGCCGATCGGGCCGCCTTTCAGGCTTTCGGAAATCATCTGGGCGAAATCCAGGCTCTGCTCCAGGTTGGAGTTCTGCATCAACTGCATGAAAATGAACGACTCCGGATCGGAAGGGTCGAATCCCTGATAGGTGGTCGTGTAGTCGTCTTCGAGCAGGATCACAGAGTTCTCCCTCTTGCAGACATCCATGTTGTAGGCGAAAAGGTCCCTGTCCTTCTTCGATGACTTCCCTAACACATGCACCGAATAGCCGTTGGGACTGCTTTTGACCGTGGAATTGATATGGATAGAAATAAACAGGTCCGCGTTCACCCTGTTCGCGATCGCGGCACGGTCATTGAGGGCAACGGTCTTGTCCTTGTCGCGAGTGAGGATGACTTTGACCCCGGGACATTCCGCCTTGATCTTGTCGGAAAGCATCTTGGCGATATCCAGGGTGAGGGTTTTTTCATAGGTTTTGCCATCGCGGCTGACGGCTCCGGGGTCGGTGCCGCCGTGGCCGGGATCTATGACTACGGTGGACAGGCTCAGGTTCTGGGCCCCCGCTGAAAAGCACGCAACGAATGCGGCAAGGAACAAATAAATTGTGCGTTTCAAAATTAAATGCTAATTTTGTGGATTCGCAAATTTAACAAATTATTTAATACAATTGTCAATTCTCAAGCGAATAGTTTGCGCGGCCCTGCTGGCCGTCCTGTCTGTGAGCAGCGTCTTAGCCCAGTCTGCGGGCAGGAGGCCTCCCCGTCAGGTGTTCAGCAACGCCGTGCCTAAGACAGTGCGCCAGGTGGTTCTGGACTCGGCGGAAATAGCCCGCCGGGATTCCATCCACGTGGCCGACTCCCTCCACAGGGTCGACTCGGCCGCCCTGCGCGAGAAGAGTTCGCTTGAGCTGCCGGCTTTCTCCGAAGCCAAGGACTCCATCGTGGAGGTTTTCACCGACGGCCAGCGCATGATCTACTACTACGGCGACGTGTCGGTCGAATACATGGACATGAAGCTGACCGCAGCCTACATGCAGTACAACATGAAGACCGGCACAGTCTATGCCAAGGGCGTGTACGATTCGCTGAAGGGCGAATGGGTGGGAAGGCCCGTGATGACCCAGGGCGGCAAGACCTACAACATGGAGGAGGTCAAATACAACTTCAACACCAAGAAATCTTCCATCAAGAACATCATCACCACCGAAGACAGCGCCATACTCCACGGCGGCAAGGTGAAGATGATGCCGGACCGCAGCATCAACATGACCGACGGCAAATACACAGTCTGCGACCTGGACCATCCCCACTACTACCTCTCCCTGACTTCCGCCAAGGTGATGACGGAGCCGACCCAGAAAACGGTCTTCGGCCCGGCATACCTGGTGGTCGAAGACGTGAAACTGCCTTTCGTCGGACTCCCCTTCGGTTTCATCCCGAAACGCCCCGAGCGCGCCACCGGCCTGCTGATGCCGAACTTCGGTGAAGAAAACGCCCGAGGCTTCTACATGAAGGACGCCGGCATGTACTTCGTGTTCGGCGACTATCTCGACCTGTCCATGACAGGCGACTACTACACCCTCGGTTCCTGGGCGGTCAACGTCAACTCACGCTACATGGTGAAATACAAGTTCAACGGCAACTTCGGCTTCACCTACTCCCACGACCAGACCGGCGAGCCCGACACTCCGGATTTCCAGGAATACAGCAACTTCGCCGTGCGCTGGTCCCACACCCAGGACTCCAAGGCCCACCCAGGGACCTCCTTCAGCGCTTCGGTCAACTTCTCGTCGCCTTCCAACAGCCGTTTCAATTCCCGCTCGGTCAACGAGGCCCTGCAGAACCAGATTTCGTCTTCCATCTCCTATTCCAAGAACTGGAACGGAAAGTTCAACCTGAGCGTCAACGCCCTGCACTCCCAGAGTTCCAGGGACTCTTCATATTCGTTCACTCTCCCTAACGTGACCTTCTCCGTGAGCACGTTCTACCCCTTCAAGCGCAAGGTGCGCGTGGGCAAGGAGCGCTTCTACGAGAAGATCTCCTTCGGCTACAACACCACCCTCCAGAACAAGATCAACTTCAAGGCCTCCGAATTCGGCCAGGAAGGCTTCCTGGACAGGTTCCAGAACGGCATGACCCACAGTTTCAGCATAGGCCTGCCGAACTTCCAGCTGTTCAAGTACATCAACGTCAACCCTTCGGTCAGCTACGGAATGAACTGGATGTTCCGGAAGCGGGAATACGCCTACAACCCCGACACCGACAAGGTGGAGGAGCTTCCGAGCACGCAGTTCAACACGTTCGGCATCACCCAGAACTATTCCGGATCCGTGGCGATGAGCACCCGTATCTACGGTCTCTTCAATTTCGGTTCCTGGCGCAAGGTGCAGGCCATACGCCACGTCATTTCCCCTTCGGTGTCCATGAATTTCAGCCCTGAACTGGGCAAGGAAGGCATGAACGGCTACCGCACGCTCCGCTACACCGACGTCCACGGCCAGCAGAAGACCTACGACTACAACATCTACCAGGGCCAGATTTACAGCCCTCCCGGAAAAGGCCGTTCCGCCAGCGCCAACATCTCCATCGGCAACAACCTCGAAGCCAAGGTGCGCGACTTCGCCGACACCACGGGCAAGGGCAGCAAGAAAGTCAAGCTCATCGACCAGCTCAACATCAGCACCGGCTACAACTTCCTGGCAGACAGCCTGAACATGAGCAACGTCAGCATGTCGATGTCCACATCCCTCTTCGACAAGGTGTCCATCAGCGCAAGCGCAAGCTTCGACCCCTACGCCATCGACAAATCCAACCGCAGGGTGAATAAATTCGCCGTGGCCCAGGGCCAGGGCCTGTTGCGCCTCAACAACGTGTCCGCATCGGCATCCTACTCCATATCCGGCGACGGAGCGATAAAAGGCAACGACGGCGTCAAGGACCCAAGCAACCGCGTAGGCCAGGGAGGGTCCAGCATCAACGGCGCGGCCAGCTACTACCAGCGGTACTTCTACCACCCTGTGACCGGGGAATTCATACCCGGGGGCTGGCTGTACTATACCAACCCCAACGTGCCCTGGTCCGTCAACCTCAGCTACTCGTTCAGCCTGAACAAGGCCTACAAGTTCGAAAACGACGTACTGACCACCAAGAACAACATCACCCAGACCCTGCAGTTCAGCGGCAACATCAGGCTGACGCCGCGTCTGAACATCAACGCCAGTTCCGGTTTCGACCTCCAGGCGATGAAAATCACTACAACCCAATTCAGTTTCACATACGACCTGCACTGCTTCAACATATCCGTATCGTGGGTTCCGACCGGAAGCTGGGCGTCCTACCAGTTCAGGATTGCAGCCAACGCCTCCGCCCTTGCGGACATACTCCAGCTGAAGAAGAGCAGCAGCTACTGGGACAACAGATAAAATGATACACGGAAAGAAAATAATCGTGGTCATGCCGGCCTACAACGCCGAAAAGACCCTTGAACAGACATACTCCGAAATCCCCCGCGACATTGTGGACGAAGTCATCCTGACCGACGACTGCAGCCGCGACGGCACCGTGGAAAAGGCCCGCGAGCTGGGTATAAAGGAAGTGCTTCTGCACCCTTCCAACCGCGGCTACGGCGGCAACCAGAAAACCTGCTACAACCGCGCCCTCGAGCTCGGAGCCGACATTGTGATAATGCTCCATCCCGACTATCAGTACACCCCGAAGCTCATAGAAGCAATGGCGTACATTATCGCCAACGGAGTGTACCCCGTCGTCTTCGGATCCAGGATTCTGGGCAAGGGAGCCCGCAAAGGCGGGATGCCGCTCATCAAGTATGTCTCCAACCGTTTCCTGACCTTCACCCAGAACGTCCTCATCAACCAGAAGCTGTCCGAATACCACACCGGCTACCGCGCATTCAGCGCCGACGTGCTGAGGAAGGTGGACTACAACGCCTGCTCCGACGATTTCATCTTCGACAATGAAATGGCCGCACAGATATTCTGGGCCGGCTATGAGATCGGCGAGGTCACCTGCCCCACCAAGTATTTCGACGACGCATCGTCCATCAGCCTGCGCCGCAGCACCGTGTATGGTTTCGGCGTGCTCAGGGTGTCGCTGGTGTACCGCCTGTGCAAGTGGCACCTCATGCGTTCAAAACTCTTTCCCGCAAGATGACCTTGCGCGAACTGCCCGCCGCGCTGCTTAAGGGACACACCTCCGATGTCCGTATCCAGCTGTTCCGTTACCTGGTGTCGGGCGGTACCGCATTTCTCGTTGACGCGGGGCTCCTCGCCCTGCTGACCGAATGCTTCGGGCGGGAGCACCTGCTCCTCTGGACGGCAATCGCATTTGCCGCCGGACTCGTCATAACATATCTGTTCAGCATACTGTGGGTCTTCAACAGGCGGAACATGAAGAGCCGGGCCGCAGAGATCACGGTTTTCGCCCTGATCGGCGTCAGCGGACTCGGCCTCACCGAGCTGCTGATGTGGCTGTTTGCGGATAAGGCGGGCATGCACTACCTGGTCGCCAAAGTGGCTACCACCGTACTGGTCTTCTTCTGGAACTTCGCCGCAAAGAAACTCCTTCTTTTCAGAAACAAATGAAACACAATACTTTACTCATAGACGCCTGCATCGTCGTCCTGGGAGCCCTGCTTTTCATCAGCGGAATAGGCGGCGTGCGTCTCTTCGACTGGGATGAAATCAATTTTGCCGAATCCGCCCGCGAAATGGTGCTGACCGGCGACTGGTTCAACGTGCAGATCAACTTCGAGTCGTTCTGGGAGAAGCCGCCCCTCTTCATCTGGATGCAGGCCCTGAGCATGAAAGTTTTCGGGGTGGGTGAATTTGCAGCCCGCTTCCCCAACGCCATAATGGGAATCATCACCCTGCTCGTGCTCTTCCATATAGGCAAGAAAACGGAAGACACCCGCTTCGGGCTGCTCTGGGCCGGATTATATGCTATTTCCTTCCTGCCGTTCTTCTATTTCAAATCCGGGATCATCGACCCCTGGTTCAACATCTTCATCTTCCTGGGCATCTACTTCTTCTCCAGATACACAGATCCCTCCGCCGGGGGGCTGAGGATGCGCCATGCCGCACTGAGCGGCCTCTTCATGGGCCTTGCAATCCTGACCAAAGGCCCCGTGGCCTTCCTCATCTTCTGCCTTACATTCTTTTTCTGGCTATGTTTCAGGAAGTTCCGTCTCAGTTTCAGATGGAAGGACGTGGCCGTGTACTTCTTCGCCCTCGCCCTTGCGGGAGGCGCCTGGTTCATCGCGCTTGCCGCAAGCGGGCACGCAGATGTGATAAAAGACTTCATCGACTACCAGATACGCCTGTTCGAGACCAAGGACGCCGGGCACGGCGGGTTCCTGCTCTACCATTTCGTGATACTGCTCTTCGGTGTGACCCCGGCGTCATTCTTCGCCCTGTCCGCATTCAGGCGGAAGGCGCTGCAGGGAGAGGAAGAAAGCCGTTGCGCAGGCCTCTTCCGCTGGATGATGACTTCGTTCTGGGTGGTGCTGATACTGTTCACGATAGTGCGCACCAAGATCGTGCACTATTCGTCCTTCTGCTACTTCCCCATCACTTTCCTGGGCGCCTGGGCGGCCGCGCGGATGATGGACGGCAAGCTGAGGTTCCGGGGCTGGCAGGGCGGCCTGCTCATTGGCACCGCGGCCTTCTTCGGCCTTGGCCTCACGGCGCTCACGCTTTTTGACAGCTTCAAGGACAGGATTGCCCCGATGGTCCACGATCCCTTCGCCGTCAGCTGCATGGAGGCCAGCAGCGAATGGAAGGGGTTCGAACCCTTCGTCGGAGCCCTGCTTGTCGCCGCAACAATCTGGTTCTGCGTGAGTTTTGGGCGCCGCAAGCAGCTTCGCAGCTTCATCGTGCTGGCCGCAGGCAACCTGCTTTTCGCAATGACCGCCATCCTGTGCGCCGTGCCTGAAGTGGAGAAATACAGCCAGGCGTCGGCCGTGGATTTCTATATCGAGCGCCAGGGGGAAGACTGCTACGTGCAGCCCGCATACTTCAAGAGTTACGCCCAGTATTTCTACACCCTCCGCAAGCCGGAAAACCGATGTGACGATTTCGAGTGGCTGAGCCGGGGCCCCATAGACAAGCCCTGTTATTTCGTGGTGAAGGACATACCCGAAAAAGTGGAGCAGCTGCGCGCCGACGTTCCGGACGCTGAATTCCTTTACAGAAGGTCAGGATTTCAGTTTTTTGTGCGCAAACAGCCTGCGGAGCAGCAGGACGCTGCCGAAGATGATGCCCAGCAGGGCAAGGTTGAATAACACGGTCAGGAAATAATTGATACTGTGCGGCGATTCCCGGTAGGGGGTCGCCGCAGTGCTGCTGTCAAAGCGGGCAAAGGCGTTGGAGTAGATCACCACTCCATTGTCGAAGAAGGCGGAATAGCGCACATAGGGTTCGGATTCGCCGAGGACGTATTCCAGCGTCGTGCCCGTGGTTTCCGCAAGCAGGGTGTGGTCCTGCCCCCAGGCCTCGATGCGGGCGGGAGCGGACAGGCGGATATAGGTAGTGTCCGCCCGGAGCCCAATGTCTGCAATCCGCGGCAGGCGTGCATTTTCCGCATATTTCACATCCCAGTCGCCGTCTCCGAAATCGGGGATGCGCATTGAATAGAAGCAGCCGCCCAGCAGCGTGTGCTTCAGGTCCTCATAACGGGCTGAAGGGGTCTGGAGCCAGGAGCAGCGGCGCGCGATCTTCCGGTGGTTGCCCGAGTCGTGGCAGTCGTCGTTGATAAGGCAGTAGGAGTAATGACCTGCGCTCAGGGCCTCGTCCCAGTGGAGAAGGTCCGTCGACGCCCCCGAATCGGCCTCCATCAGGCGATAGCCGGTGAGCAGGCGCATCGAACGGGGTGTGGTGTGGAGAGTGCGGTCGGGATGATTCATCACTATGAAATCGGCATTCCGGGACAGGTAGTCGTATTGCCACTGTTTCTGCGACACGAAAAGGGGCAGCAGATGGTCGTAGAGCATCATCCGTTTCGGATTGAACACGAGCTTGTGGAATTTGAACAGGCTGTATCCGTGCTCATAGACATTGACCTGCAGGGTGCTGTCCGTCGGATGGACGGTCAGCTGGTTGTGGTTGGAGAAGGTCAGGATGTCATATCCCAGTTTCTGATAGTCACGGAGCACCACGTCGGGATACTCAGGACATTCGTTCAATATATTGTCCACACGCGTGTGCGTGTGGAAGTTCGCGCGTTTCCAGCAGACGCTTGTGTCCAGGCCCGCATAGGGGTTGTAGATATCGGGGCCGGAAAAGGGAGCCGGGCTGCTGAAATCATAGATCGGAGAGACCGAAAAAACACATATAACTATCAGCAGAACAGGAAATAAGGATGCTACAACGCGGGCGCAGAACAATAAAGTGTTTTTCATAATGCAAATATGGGAATTATTTGAGAAAAATGATTATCTTTGCATATCGAAAACCGGCGGACTCCGGCAATCGCCCGTCCGCACCAATCAATATTCAACATGACACACAGCCTTTCCGAGCTAAGCGCAATGAGCCGTGAACAGCTCGAAAACCTTTCCAAGGAAAAGAACCTCAAGTTCAACAAAAAGAATACAGACGACGATCTTCGTTATATGATACTGGACGAAGAGGCCAGGCTCGTCTCCAAGGAGCCCGTGCCCGAAAAGCCCAAACGCGGCCGCCCCGCAAAGAAGGCAAAGCCCGCAGAGCCCGCCAAACCGGCCGAGCCGGCAAAACCAGCCGGGCAGCAGGATGCTGAAGCCAAGCCCGCCAAAAAGGGCCGCCAGAGCAAGAAAGAGCAGCCCAAGGCAGCAGCTGCCGCAGAGCCTATAAAGAGCGTCGAGCCTGCCAAGGCTCCCGAAAAAGAGGCCGCTCCCGCTCCAGCCGAGCCCGCAAAGAAAAAGCGCGGCAGGCCCGCCAAGGCAGCAGAGAAAGTTGAGATTGTCTCCGAAGCGGAGGCCCCTAAGAAGGAGCAGCCCCAGCAAGTCCAGCAGCAGGGCCAGAAGCAGGGCCAGCCCAAACATAAAGGACACCAGGACAAAGGCCAGCAGCAGAATCAGCAGCCGCAGCAAGGCCAGCCTAAGCAGCCGCAGCCCCAGTTCCAGCCCAAGCCCCGCGTGCCCGAATTCGAAGGCACCGTCGAAGCGACCGGAGTGCTCGAAATAATGCCCGACGGCTACGGTTTCCTCCGTTCCTCGGACTACAACTACCTCAACTCCCCCGACGATATCTACGTCTCCCAGCAGCAGATCAAGTTCAACGCCCTCAAGCCCGGCGACACCGTGACCGGCGAAATCCGCCCTCCCCGTGAAGGAGACAAGTATTTCCCGCTGGTGAAGATCAAATACGTCAACGGACGCACCCCGGAATTCATCCGCGACCGCGTGCCCTTCGACTTCCTGACCCCTCTCTTCCCGGATGAGAAGTTCAACCTCCTCGGCAAAGGCCACGCCACCGACCCGAGCTGCCGCATAGTGGACATGTTCTCCCCCATCGGCAAGGGTCAGAGAGGCCTTATCGTGGCCCAGCCCAAAACCGGTAAGACCATGCTGCTCAAGAGCATAGCCAACGCCATCGCCGACAACCACCCCGAGGTATATGAAATCGTCCTCCTCATCGACGAGCGTCCCGAGGAAGTCACCGACATGCAGCGCAGCGTCAAGGCCGAGGTCGTGGCCTCCACCTTCGACGAGCCTGCCGAGCACCACGTGAAAGTGGCCAATATGGTTCTGGAAAAGGCCCGTCGCCTGGTGGAATGCGGCCACGACGTGGTCATACTCCTGGACTCCATAACCCGCCTCGCCCGCGCCTACAACACCGTCCAGCCCGCATCCGGAAAGGTGCTCACCGGCGGTGTGGACGCCAACGCCCTGCAGAAGCCCAAGCGTTTCTTCGGAGCAGCCCGCAACATCGAAGGCGGCGGGTCGCTGACCATCCTCGCCACGGCCCTGACAGAGACCGGATCCAAGATGGATGACGTCATTTTCGAGGAATTCAAAGGCACCGGCAACATGGAGCTCCAGCTGGACCGCAACCTCTCCAACCGCCGCATCTTCCCGTCCGTCAACATCGTGCTCTCCGGCACCCGCCGCGACGACCTGCTGCTGGACAGGGCCAGCGCCAACAGGATATGGATACTCCGCAAGCTCCTCGCCGACATGAACCCTCTGGAAGCCATGAACTTCATGCTCCAGCTCATGGACGAGTTCAAGACAAACGTGGATTTGCTCGACAATATGAGCAAAGTATCAGCAAGGGACGCCAGATAGCGTCCCTTTTTTTCAGCGAGACCGGCGGCAGTAATACCGGCAGGAGTCCCACCATATATCGGGCTCCCCTTCGTAGTTGTAGCATCCCACGTCCACCGCGACTCCATTGGACTTGAAGTAGCAGTAGTAGTTTTCGAAGTTGCCGTTGTAGAGGTAGCTGCCCTTGTAGATCTTCACGCCCTTGTAGGTGGTGTATGGTTCGACGTCGTCCAGCGTGACGTCGTCGTACTCATAGTAGTACATGTCGAACACAAGTTCGCCGGCACCCGCACGCACTATGGTGATATCCTCGGAAGTGAAGGTCTCAGGGCCCTTGCCGTTCCCGGAATCTATAGTGAGCATGAAGTCGTTACGGTCACCGATGAACTCCACATAGCCGGAATCATCCAGGTATGAGTTTACGACTCTGCCGTTGAGAAGGTCTTCCGACCGCATTATCTCCCAGGATGTGCCGTCCAGATCGATGTTTGAGAAATTGCAGGAAGCAAGCATCAGCCCCGAAAGAACGACGCTGGAAGCGAGGTAGAACAGTCTTTTCATATAATTCTGATTATTTGGTGCCAAAAATCCTGTCGCCGGCGTCGCCCAGACCGGGAACTATGTAGGCGTTTTCATTGAGCCTTTCGTCTATGGCGGCCACGTAGATATCGACGTCCGGATGGGCTGCCTGCACCTTCTCTATTCCCTCGGGAGCCGCCACGAGGCACATCAGCTTGATGTTGGTGCAGCCTCTTTCCTTGAGCATGTCAAGGGCGTCGCAGGAGCTGCCGCCGGTGGCGAGCATGGGATCCGTGACGATCACGAGGCGTTCCTGTATATCTTCGGGGAGCTTGCAGTAGTACACGACAGGCTTGTGGGTCTTCTCATCGCGGTAGAGACCGATATGACCGACCCTTGCCACGGGCACGAGGTCGAGAAGGCCGTCCACCATCCCCAGACCGGCGCGCAGTATCGGCACTACCGCCAGTTTGCGGCCGAGCACGCGGCTGGCTGTCATTTTGCTTATAGGGGTCTCTATTTCAATGTCGGCAAGCGGGAGATCGCGGGTGATTTCGTAGCCCATCAGAAGGGAAATTTCTTTTAGAAGCTGGCGGAAATCCTTCGACCCTGTCTCTTTCTGGCGCATAATGCTCAGCTTGTGCTGGACCATGGGATGGTCAATCAAATGAACTTGGCTCATGTGGTATGTGATTTTCGCAAATGTAATCATTTTTTGTTATTTTTGTGGGGATATGTTGAAGATATATTGCAAGAACACCGGCACCTCCCTGGAATTCCAGGAAGGCACCACTCTGGCGGAAATGCTACCCCGCTTCGAATTCGAACGCCCCTACGACATCTTGTGCGCAAAGGTCAACAACGTCTCGCAAGGCCTGAAATACCGCGCCTTCAACAGCCGCGACGTCGAGTTTCTCGACTACCGCACCTACACCGGCCGCAGCGCCTACTGCCGCTCGCTGTGCTTCCTGCTCAGCAAGGCCGCACGTGACGTCTTTCCCGACAGCAAGATAAAGATGCGCCGTCCCATCTCCAAGGGCTATTTCTGCGACCTGCAGAAAGGCTCTCCGGTGACCTCCGAAGACGTGGAGAAGATACGCGCCAGGATGAAGGAAATCGTGGAGGGAGACGCCCCGTTCAAGAGGGTCGAGGTGCGCAGCGAAGAAGCCATAGAGCTCTTCCGCAGCATGGGCTACGACGACAAGGTGAAGCTCCTCGAGACCAGCGGCCAGCTCTACATCCGCTACCACACCCTCGAAGGCACCCCGGACTACTACTACGACGCCCTCGTGCCCTCCGCCGGCTACCTCAAGGTCTGGGAACTGTCTCAGTACCAGGACGGTATGCTGCTTCGTGTGCCGGACCGCCACGCCCCTGAGAAACTGACGGTGTTCGAGCCCCAGCCCAAGACCTTCGAAGTGTTCAGGGAAAGCCTGCGCTGGAACGCGATAATGGACCTCGACAACGCCGGAGACGTCAACCACGCCTGCGAGAAAGGGCGCGCCGGCGAGCTTATCCAGGTGGCCGAAGCACTGCAGGAGAAGAAGATAGTGCAGATTGCGGAAGAGATCGACCGCCGTTACCGCTGCGGAGCCATGCGCCTGGTGCTCATCACCGGCCCCAGCAGCAGCGGCAAGACCACAGTCACCAAGCGTCTCAGCACCCAGCTGATGGCCTGCGGACTGAAGCCGATGACCGTATCCACCGACGACTATTTCGTCAACCGCCTCGACACCCCGCGCCTTCCCGACGGCAGCTTCGATTTCGACAACTTCGACACCGTGGACCACGAAGCCATGCAGAACGACCTGATAAGGCTCCTGGGCGGCGAAGAAGTGAGCGTGCCCGAATACAATTTCGTCACGGGCATACGTGAGTACAACGGCAAGACGCTGCAGCTGACTCCGGGCGCTGTGCTGCTTGTGGAAGGCATCCACGCCCTCAACCCCGGCCTGACCGACCGCATCCCGGATGCCGCCAAGTTCAAGATATTCATCAACACCATAGTCAGCATTTCGCTGGACGACCACAACTGCATCCCCACCAGCGACAACCGCCTGCTGCGACGCATCGTGCGCGACTACAACAAAGGCGCCTTCAGCGCCCGCGAGACCATAAGCAACTGGCCGAATGTGCGAAGGGCCGAAGTCAAGTGGATCTACCCCTTCCAGGAGACCGCCGACGTGCTGTTCAATTCAGCATATCTGATAGAGTTCGCCGTCATACGTCTCCACGCCGAACGCATACTTGCCACGGTGCCCCGCAACTGCCCCGAATACAGCGAGGCCAACCGCCTGCTCAAGTTCCTGAGTTATTTCACTCCGGTCAGCGACCGCCAGATACCTCCGACTTCCCTGCTCCGCGAATTCGTGGGCGGCAGCAGCTTCAAATATTAGTCCGATGAGGTTCCGGGGCTCAGTCTGCCTGGCCGTCCTGCTGGCCTGCGCGTGTGGCAAGGAGCCGCAGTACGTGACTCCGGTGCTGCCCCCTGCACAGGTGGAACAGCCCGCCGAAGGCACCGGTGACTGTGATTTCAGCGTGGTGCAGTCTCCGCTGGACGCCGCCATGGTGCTCACAGCCGGCTGCACGTTGCGCTACCAGTCCGTGATGCAAAGTTTCTCCCTTTGCGGAGACGGTTACATGTACGGGGTGCAGGTCGGCACGAGCACGAACAAGTACCTCCTGAATGTTACACGCAAGCCCGTGGGCTCCGATGACGGCAAGCAGTACATGCAGCTTCCGTTTGCAGGGCACGGCGCCAGCATGGAGCACGAAAGGGTGGCCGGCAAGGACTACATCTGGGTTGGAAGCTACGGTACCTGGAACGGCTCCAAATACACCAATTCTCAGACGATAGCGCGCATCCCTTTTGAAGCGGGCGCGAAACTGACTCCGGCGCAGTGCGGCGAGCAGTATTATGTGCCCGGCCTGCGTAATGTCTCCCCCGCCCTGGATGCGGAGCGCGACAGGCTCCTTGTCTGGGGCCTTGCCAACGGGGAGGCTGATACGGGGTACTTTAAAGTGTATTCCTTAAGCGCCGCCAAGGCATTGCCCATCAGCAAGATAACCCTTGAACGGGAGATTGTCTACGGAGGCGAGGAAGGGAGCGGCGTTCCCGAGACAAGGGTGAAGCCCGAAGTCTCTGTCCGCAACCTCGGAAGCCTGTCGCCAATCACCAGCATACGACTGAACGGAGGCGTGCTGGGGACCGGAGCCAACCAGGGATTCGAGTTGTACGGAGACTGGATCCTTCATCTTTCCGGTAGTGGCAACGACGACGATCCGTCCAAGCCGTCATCATCGACTTTGACCGTCCTGGATTTCAGCGGCAACGTCGTTGGGCGTTTTAATGTCGGGGCCGTGTCCGACAAGGGCGCGCTCGCCTCTTACGGCATCACCGACACCGGCTTCATGGAGGCGGAGGGCGTGAAAGTATATGACGGCGTGCTTTACCTGGGATATGCCACAAAGCACAGCACGGACTCAAAGCGCATGGTAACTATTTTCCAGTATAAAATCCAATAATATGATACTCAGCATCTTAGACACCGACCTCTACAAGTTTTCAACTTCCAACGCCTATTTCCAGCTCTATCCGCTGGCAGAAGGCACGTTCACATTCAACGACCGTTCGAAGGAAGTTTATGATGAATCCTTCATCGCCGACCTGAAGGGCGCTTTCGCGGATATGGCGAAACTGGCCCTGACGGATGAGGAATTCAAATATGTGACTTCGCATATCAAATACATCGCGGGCAATTACTGGGAGTGGCTGCGCGGCTTCCGCTTCGATGCCGGCAAGATAGAGTGCTTGCTGGACGCTGAAGGCCACCTGCATATCGAAGTGACCGACCTTCTCTACAAGGTCACGCTCTACGAAGTGCCGGTACTGGCTATAGTCGCGGAGCTTCGCAACCGGCGTTTCGCGTGTCAGGTGGACAACGGGACCGTGCTCGAAAGGCTTGATGCCAAGATCGAGATAGCCAACGCCAACGAATTGGTATTCTCCGAGTTCGGCACGCGCCGCCGCTTCTCCTCCGAGCTCCACGAGAAGGTGGTTGCGAGGCTTAAGCACGGCTGTCCGAAATACTGTGCGGGCACATCCAACGTCTTCTTCGCGATGAAGTATGACCTTATCCCCGTGGGTACTTTCCCGCATGAGTGGATGATGTTCCACAGCGGTGTGTTCGGCTACAAGAGAGCCAATTACCTGGGACTCGAAGACTGGATCAAGGTCTATGACGGCGCACTCGGAACAGCCCTCATCGACACATTCACCACCGCATCCTTCCTCCGCACCCTCACTCTCAAACAGGCCAAGCTGCTGGACGGTTTCCGCCAGGACTCCGGCGACGAGAAGCTGATCGGCGACATGATCATCGCGCGCCTGGAGGAGTTCGGAATCGATCCCCGCACCAAGCTGCTGGTGTTCAGCAACGCCCTGGACTTCCCGAAATACCGCGATGTGGCCGCCTATTTCAAGGGGCGAATCAAGGTGAGCGCCGGCATAGGCACCAACCTCACCTGCGACCCTGGCATCCCCGGCTACAAGGCTGCCAACATAGTGATGAAGCTGAGCCGCTGCCGCATGAGCTCGAAGGACCCCTGGGAGAAGGTAATCAAGATCTCCGACGATTTCGGCAAACACATGGGAGATGACGTGGAATTCGACATCGCCGCCCATGAACTGCATCTGTAGCAATGAATTACAGCGTTGACGACACCATTTGCGCGCCGGCCACTTCATCCGGCGGAGCCATCTGCGTGGTGCGGGTGAGCGGCAGCCGGTGCTTCGAAGCCGTGGATTCCGTGGTCCGCCTTCGGCACGGCTCCGCGGCTGCCGCGCAGGGGTTCACCGTCCGCTTCGGGGTGGTGGACGGACTGGACGAGGTGCTCGTCAGCGTGTTCCGCGCTCCCCATTCCTACACCGGGGAGGACATGGCGGAGATTTCATGCCACGCGTCCGACTATATCGTCCGGGAGCTGCTCCGCAGGCTCTGCGCCTCCGGATGCAGGCTCGCGCAGGCCGGAGAATTCACCCGCCGGGCTTTCACGGCCGGAAAGATGGATCTCTCCCAGGCGGAAGCCGTCGCCGACCTTATCGCCGCAGATTCGCAGGCGGCGCACCAGCTGGCATTCTCCCAGCTCCGTGGAGCTTATTCCCGGAAACTGAATGAGTTGCGCCGGCAGATAGTGGAACTGTCCGCCCTTATGGAGCTGGAGCTCGATTTCTCCGAGGAGGAGCTGGAATTTGCCGACCGCAGGAAGTTGAGCGTACTTGCCGGGGCTGCGCTGGAAGAGACGCGCAGGCTGGCCGACTCGTTCCGCGCCGGAAACGCCTTCAAGAAAGGCATTCCCGTGGCTATCGTGGGAGCCGTCAACAGCGGGAAAAGCACGCTGCTGAACGCTCTCCTTGGGGAAAACCGCGCCATCGTATCCGACATTCCCGGCACCACGCGCGACACAGTGGAAGAGACGCTTGTCCTGGACGGCATCACGTTCCGCTTCATCGACACCGCCGGCCTCCGGGACACTCCGGAAGAGGTAGAGCGTATGGGCATCGAGCGTTCCCTCGAGCAGATGGACAAGGCCTCGGTGGTGGTGGTGCTTCTGGATGCCCTGTCTCCTGCCGCCGAGCTGGAGAAGGTTGTGGCCAGGGTGCGGGAGCATATCCGTCCGGACACGCGTGTGATCTGGGCCAGAAGCAAGGTGGACCTGGCGCAGGGCAGCACTTCCCTTCCGGGCCTTCCGGAAGTGCTCGATATTTCGGCCTTGACCGGCTACGGGCTTGACAGCCTGAAGAAGGCCATCGCCTCGGACGCCACGAGAGAGCTGAAAGCCGCCGACGGCCTCCTCGTGACCAACCAGCGCCACCAGGAAGCCCTCGCCGCCGCCGCCGAAGACCTCGCGCGCTTCCTGGAGGGCCTCGCCACCTCCCTTCCCACCGACCTCCTCTCCGAAGACCTCCGCTCCGCCACCCGCCACCTCGGCACCATCTTCGGCGAGGTCACTCCCGACAACGTGCTTGGAGAGATATTCGGGCGGTTTTGCATCGGAAAGTAATTGATTATCAATAAATTACGGAAACTATCGGAATCTAACTGACACTCACCTCGTTACAGGTCCAGAGGTTTTATGTGTAACAGTTAAATTTCGATGCATTTCTTAACTTATTTGTCGGTATTTGTACCTTATTTGTACCTTTGCGGTACAAAAGGGTTCTTGGTCACCGACCTTCAGGCGCAACTCTTCGTTGGATTGAACAACGTTGAACAACCTTGAACATCGTTGAACATTGAAAACCGGCAGAAAGTAGACTATGCTGCGCAAGTACCCCTATGGACACGCAGAGACTCTACCTCAAAGTTTGTGAGCAGTGCGGATGCCAGTTCGAATCCCACTTCGCAGTCACTCGCTACTGCTCCCCCAGATGCGCAAACTTGAGCAAAAAGCACAAGCTGCGCGATGAACGGCTTCAGAATCTTGGGGATGATGTCCGGGAGCGAGAACGTCTCGCCCTGCTTGACAAAAACTTCCTCACCATTGCAGATGCCGCCCGACTCCTCCAGATGTCGCGGAACACCTTGTACAAGATTATCAAGGAGAACGACATCCCTCTGAAACGCTTCTCGCTCCGGACCGTCCGCATTGCCCGTGAAGACCTGGAGAAAGTGGCCGCCAAGCGAGCAGAAGACTACAATGTAAGCAACCCCATCCAGGGACCTGGCGACGATCTGGGCAAATGGATGACAAGAGAACAGGTAATGGAAAAGTACGATGTCACCTATAGCTGGTTCTATTCCGTGCTCAAGAAGCGCGGAATCAAGACCCACATGATTGGTACCCTCGGCTTCTATGACCGGGACGTGATGCATCGCCTGTTCTCCAATCAGGACTATACGCACATCACAGAGTGGTACACCTTCGACGAGGTCCGTACTGCCACTGGAATGCGTACGGAGTCCATCAGTGACTTCATCCGGGAGCATAAGATTCCCAAAATGAAGAAGAACAACATCACCTATATCTCCAAGACCCACTGGGACGAAGCGAGGGGCCTGAACGTGGAAAAAGACCTCTATTACACGATGGCGGAAATCACTGATAAATACGGACTTTCCCGCAATCACCTCTACTGTGTCTTTAAAGAGCACAAGGTTCCTCGGATAAAACGCGGAAATTTCGTATATTTCATCCGTGAAGACGTTGACAACATACTCGCAAACAGAAAAAGTAGTTGACTATTATGGGCAGCACAAAAGTAACACTTCGCAAACGTGAATACCCCAGCGGGAAGGTATCCCTCTACCTGGACTTCTACCCCGCCATCAAAAATCCCCGCACCGGAGAAGAGAGCCGGCGGGAATACTTGGGCATCTACATCATGAAGAGCCCGCGTACCGCACAAGAGCGCCGTATCAACGCTACCAAGCTGAAACAAGCCGAGGCCATCCGTGCCCAGCGAGAATTGTCGCTCATCAACGAGCAGTATGGCTTCATCGACAAGAGCAAGGCCAAGATGGATGCTGTAGAGTACTTCTACTCCCTGATGCTCACCAAGGGGCCGAAATGGCTTGGCGCTTATGACCATTTCAACAAGTTCGTCCATGGCAAATGCGCCTTCAAGGATCTGAATGTCGAGCTGTGCAATGGGTTCCGTGAGTACCTGCTTACCGCCAAGCGGCTTAATAGCAAGAAACTCCAGATCTCCCAGAACTCAGCATCCGGCTACTGGAGCACCTTCCGGGCATTTCTCGCATCTGCATACAAGGAAGGCTACTTGAAAGAAAACATCAACGACAATCTGGATAAGATAGAACTGAAAGAGACTCGTCGAGAATACCTTACGATGGATGAATTGAGGCGGCTCTACAATACCCCCTGCGAGTTTCCGGTCCTGCGGGAAGCATCTCTATTCAGCTGCCTGACTGGCCTGAGAATCAGTGACATCCTCGCGCTAACCTGGAACGATGTAAGAGATTTCCCGGACGGCGGCAAGTGTATCCGAATCTGCACCGAGAAGACTGATACGGAAGCGACAATCCCCATAAGCGAAGAGGCCCTTGCGCTATGTGGCCCACCTTCATCCGGACTTGTTTTCAAAGGTCTTACCCGCAACATGGTCAACACGTACCTGAAGCCCTGGCTCAAACAGGCCGGTATCACCAAGTACATCACCTTCCACTGCTTCCGCCACACCTACGCCACGCAGCTCATTGCTGGTGGAGCCGACATCTACACTGTCAGCAAGATGCTTACCCATAAGAACGTCAGTACAACCCAAATCTACGCCGACCTTATAGACAAGAAGAAACGTGAGGCAGCGGAAGTGATAAAGATTAAGGAGGACTAAGCATGAACATTACCATCTACCATAAGATCAACGAAGGCGACCTGTACCCACCGTGCAGTGTCACTATGCATCTAAGCGATCTGGTCAAACAGCATTTCAATGATGTTCCGTCTTCCCTGGAGCAAGCCGAGGAGTGGTTAACTGCCGAGTTGCAGGGTGACACTTCCCTATCCTTCCCGCCAGCTCCCAAGAAGATTCCAGTGCGGATGACACCAGAGGCAAAGTACACTGCGATCAAACGAGATATTATTCCTGTCGTGCTGCCATTGGATTCGATTAACAGGACTCCGGTGGAACGGTACTACAATGCCATTATTATATGGGAAGGGTATCGTATTGTAGAAACGTTACTCCGGAACGCCGCGAGTCGCGAGGATGATGATCTTACGAGAGATGATGTCAAAGAAACACTTAAGCAACTCCAACGCGTATCTGGGGCCGCTTTCGAAATCAACGATAAAAAGATACACCCGGCCCTAAACATACGATATGACGAAGTTCCACCGGAAGATGAAGATGCTTATGATATGGTATATCGCATCTATAGATTCCTGTGGCAGTATGCCTGTAAGCTGTACTACGAAATCGGCATTATGTTCGATGCTGTTCTTAAGCCGGAAGACGTTGATCCCGTCAGGGACTTCTGTAATGATGTGCTTGTAATGTTCCCGAAGGAATACCACCTGGAAACCTATGTGGACGAGATGAAACACATTCATGCGGCTCAGAAAGCGATCGTAGCAGACGAAGCGGACACAAGCCTTCTTGCCTTGCTGTATTCGTGTAAACACACTTCTTTATCATCGCTCAAGCCTACTATTTCCTTACTGGAGGATGCTCTCTTCTCAAAACAAATCGAGGCGGACGAGATTTCGTTCAAGGGGCTCAAGGCAGATTTAACAGGCAGAATAAACGCCCTGGATAACCCGCGTGAGATACTCCAGTTGATAGGCGACGAACTCATGACGATAGGTGAATTAGGCCTTTCGAAAGAATCACATTCCTCACAAGTCGCACAGTATAGAGACTATCTGGAAAAGCAGCAGGAGCTATATGAGAAGAATCTTGGGGCCATGTTTTCAACCCTCGTACCCGCTGGCGGCAAGAAGGTGAAGACGAAGCCCAAGCAACAAGGGCTGACGCTTCCTCAAATGAAGAAGAAAGTGCATGAGACATTATCCTTTATGTCTGGCAACACCCATGCAGGGGCAAAGATAATGTCTGATGCCGACTTCAAGACGATGAATGATACGGTAGTGGATTTCGTACGTACGGGCCAAATCCCCAATAATATAACGAGAGTCACCACTACCTTATCCAATGAGTATGTTGTGTACACATTCTATTTGCTATATCGCCAGCTGAAACACTTTGGCCGCCAGAATTGGATTGACCTAACCCAGCAGTTATTCTCTCAGCTGGACACTTGGGGCGGGGATACTATCTACAAGCGCTTCAGTCACAAGCCTCAGTATTACTACCAAGACGTCGGCAAATAGCATAGACATATCCAACTTTGTGATTTTTCGGTGACACCGTGTATGGTAAGAAAAAAAACCTGCGAGTGTCACCGAATTTCGTATCTGTAAATCAATAGATTAAGCTGCTAAAAAATGTGATTTCGGCGACCGAAAATCACATCTTTTTCACACCAATATCACCTATGTAATTGCGCTCACTTTCCGACGGTCGGAGAGGGTTCTTCAAGGGGTAATGCAACCCGAGAAGGGCGATTCAAAAACCTTTAAAAGTAAGCACAATGGCAGCTTTTAAAACAGATGAACTTTCGTTCAACGATATGCCAAAAGCCTTGGCATATCTCGTCGACAAGGTCGACCGCCTCGAGTCGCTACTCGAAAAACAACAGCAGGCACCCGCGCCTGAACCCACCAGCAAGTGGATGGACGTCAAGGAACTTCAGGCTTTCTTGCCAGACCATCCCGCCGCACCAACCGTTTATGGTTGGATTCGGAACGGTCTCATCCCCTATTACAAGAAAGGTAAGAAGCTCAGCTTCAAACGTTCCGAAATTGAGGAATGGATGAATTCCGGTCGCCAGGACACTGATGCCGAGATGGCAGCAGCAGCCGAGGATTACGTCAACCGCAAACGTCTGGGAAAATGAGCGAGCCCAAGAAGATTGGGGACATTATGGTTGCGATAGCAGCCGACCCCACAGACGATTTCGCTAAGGTCCTCCGCCAGTGCCCGTTCATTCAGGAAGAACTCCTAAAACGCAAGATCATCAGCATCGATGACCTTACCGACGAGCAGCTGGACTGCCTATGTGAGCGCGCGTTCCTTGAAGACTGGATTGATGGCCAGGTAGTGATGCAGAAACTGCACATCAGCCCTCGCACCCTCCAGACTCTCCGCAGCAACGGCACAATCCCCTATACGAAGATCGGCAACAAGATCTGGTATCTCAAGCGCGACCTGGAGCGTGTCCTCCGCAGCAATTACGTTATGTTTAACATCCGCGAGCGCTATGGAGAACAGTAAGCTGACACGCGAGGCTGTCCTCGCCAAAACCCACTACGGGCTGGGTATCTACGCTCACATCCTCCGGATTTACTATCCCGGAGAAGTCGTTCTCAAAGTCGTCGGACGTGATTGCGGGCTTACCCGCAATCCGTTCAACGGCGACAAGCCTACACTCCACGTATGGCTACACAAGGAAGTTCCCGGCAAAGCGATGTCTGCCGAATGGGCCTTGCATAAAGACCTTGACGGTGCCATTCCTGAAGGCGACGCATTTGATTTCGCCGAGTTGCACTACCATCAGACCGGTGACGAACTGCTGGATACGCTCAACCAGGAGATGTTCTTGCATATCGGCGAGGAACGCAGTTTCTACTCCGTCCGGAAATATGCACAGCTGAAAGATCTGCCCACGGAGGAGCCTAAGGAAGAGACCATATCCATCCGGCCTTTCTCCTTCTTCCGTGCGCCCATACAGAATCTTAAGCCGTGTCGTACCGCCAACGTGGTGGACATCTACAAGTACATCACCAGCGATTACGCCAGGGAACGAACCGAACGGCTCCGCGCCATGACTGACAAGAAGGCCGCTAAGCGCTTCAAGTCAACAGCATTCGACTATGCCACCTTCTCCGGCACGTTTGCTACCCGCAACGACAGGGATCTGGTAGCGCACTCCGGGTTGATATGCATCGACTTTGATCACGTGACTGACCTTGAGGGATTGTTCCAGCGTTTGCTGCAGGACGAGTACTTTGAGACCCAATTATTGTTCCGTAGCCCTTCCGGAGATGGCTTGAAGTGGGTGATACCCATTGACATTACGGAAGGCACCCATAAGAGCTTCTACGAGTCAATAGCGGCCTATGTCGCCTACACTTACCGGATTGACGTGGACATCAACTGCAGCAACGTATCACGTGCCTGCTATCTTCCGTTCGATCCCGACGCGTACATCTATCCAAAACTCCTTGAAAAATGACCAAGAAGAAATTCAACTTAACCGAGTGGACTCCCCAGCCTCAGCAGAGGGAGTCCGCTCCTTCAGTACCGGTCGCTGTTCCGGAGAACCTTCAGGATAGCGACATTGAAATCGTCACCCAGCGCATCGAGGCGGCTGGCATCGATATTACCGCCAACTACCAGGACTGGCTGGATCTCGGCTTCGCCCTTGCCGGAGAGTTGGGCGAGGCTGGACGTTCCTATTTCCAGCGCCTTAGCCGCTTCTATCCCGGTTATGACGAGCAGGAAGCCGATAAGAAGTACTCCTCCTGCATGGCAACAGGAAGCGGAAAGGTCAACATCAGCACTTTCTTCCACCTGGCTCAACAGGCTGGTGTATCCGTATCAATCAAGCGCCAATCCGCCACACCTCCGCCAACTCCGCCAGTGGCGGAAATGGCGGTTGCGGCAGAGGACCCGCCAGAGCCGATGCCCACGTTCTCCGACCTTGTGAAAGGTGACCTCCCGGTTTTCCTTCAGCGCATCGTATCCTTCTCCAACTCGGCAATGGATGCAGACCTGTTGATTCTGGGCACTGTCACGGCAATATCGGCGTGCCTGCCGAACTTCTCTGGTGTATATGATCGCCGGCGCGTGTACGCGAACCTTTATTTATTCGTGACAGCTCAGGCATCTGCTGGTAAGGGTCGCCTCTCCCTCTGCAAAAACATCGTAATGCCCATTCACGAGAAACTCCGTGAGGAATACGCTCGGCTCAAGGCAACCTACGACGAGGAGATGACAGCGTTTCTCAAGAGCAGCCGCAAGGAGGGGTTGTCCCGTCCCAAGGAAGTTGCGATGAAGACGCTCATCATGCCGGCGAACAGCAGCGCCACGGCCATGTGCCAGACGCTTAACGACAACGACGGTGTGGGCCTGATGTTTGAAACCGAGGGCGACACGCTCGCAACCACGTTCAAGTCCGAGCACGGCAACTATTCTGATGCGCTTCGTAAAGCGTTCCACCACGAATCCATCAGCTACAACCGGCGCAAGGACCGGGAGTTCGTCGAGCTGAAGATACCCCGCCTTTCCGCTGTTCTGTCCGGCACTCCGCGTCAGGTGCTCAGCCTGATCCCGGATGCCGAAAACGGTCTTTTCAGCAGGTTCATCTTCTATTCCATCGACGTAGCCCTGGTATGGAACGATGTCTTCGCCGGTTCTTCTGACAAGACGATGGAGGAATGCTTTGACGAGCTGGGCAAACGGTTCGACTACCTCTATACACAGATGCAGGCAGCCGAACCTATGACCTTCCGCTTCACGACGCCTCAGGAGCAAGAATTCAATGATTTCTTCCGCTCCGTCCAGACGGAATACGCCCAGCTCTACGGCCTTGACATTGTCGGTTCTATCCGCCGTCTCGGGTTGATCACCTACCGTATCGCGATGGTCATGACGGCGCTGCGCTTCATGGAGAACGTGCCCATGCAGCAGATTGTCTTCTGCTCCGATACCGACTTCCAGAACGCATTGTCGATGGTTCAGGTCCTTCTCAAACATACGGCGAAAGTATTCGAGTCCCTGCCTACCTCGGCGGCGGTATCCGCGCTCTCGGAGAAGACGGAAGCCAAGCAAGCCTTCTACGACCAGCTGCCGCCAGATTTCAGTCGGGAGGCCTACCTCTCCCTGGCGCAGAAACTCAATATCCCTCAGCGATCAGCCGAACGGTACATACAGACCTTCTGTAAAGAAGGAAAACTGGTACGAGCGTTCCACGGTCAGTATCGCAAGCCCTGATGATAGGCCCCGCCACTCCGGCGGGGTTTATTTTTCACAAATAAATAAACTCGTAATTTCTATAAAAATAAAATCACAGAATTTGTAAAATCAAAATATTTACCTATATTTGTCATCAGTTATAAATGGATTTTTATGTTCAAGATTGTCTGGGACAGACCACATAATGGAGTGACACTCACGATGTCATCGGCTGGAGAAGCCCTCGGCATAGCACCGAGGCCAGTTTTTTACGAAGAGCTGGATCTCCTTGGGTTAAATCATATGGGCTGGGTCTATCCCCACTCAGAGGCTCCCCTTCTGTGGGCCTGTGACCGCCGCTACTTCTATTGTGGCGTGCTTGTGATGGAGGTGAAAGGTGGCAACCTGTATGATGATCCCGAAATCATTATCACTCCTGAAGGGAAGAATATTGTCCTTACCCCTATTGATATTGATGCTCTGCGCGAAGCGAATGACGACTCAATGTTCTTAATAGAGCATGAGGCTATGGAGTTTATCAATAGCATTTATCGGCGTTACAAGGGAATCACAAAGGCTTCAGAGACTAATCCCGACATTGATTTCCAAGCCTTGGCAGCTCGCCTGGAGAAAAAAACGGGAGAGAAGCAGGTCGTCGTTAAAGAGTCTTGCGACAGTTTTGATATAATGCCCGAGAGCGAAGCAAATGCTCAAGGAAAAGGGGCCGTGCTTGCCAGCAAGATAGATGAATTCGTGGTTTCATTTTCTGGCGGGAAGGATTCGCAGGTTCTTCTTGATTTGGTTGCTCGTGTAGTCCCCAACACAGATTTTTCTGTTATTTATTCCGACACTGGGTACGAGCTCCCCACATCACTTGAGCTCTACGAGGAGACAAAAAAATACTACACTGAACGATACCCGAAACTGGCTTTCTATGTTGCCCGAAACGAGCAGCCGATTATGTATTATTGGGATAACCTCGGCTCTCCGAGCCGCATCCATCGTTGGTGCTGTAGCGTAATGAAGTCCGCTCCTCTGGCGAAGAAGCTAAAAGAAATTAACGGTGGCAAGAAACAACCTCACGTTCTACTGTTTGATGGAGTTCGTGCCGAAGAAAGTGTGAGCCGCTCTGGTCGTTCGCGGATTGGAAAAAACGTTAAGCATAACAATATGATTAACGTCAGTCCTATTCTTGACTGGAACGCTACCGAGATTTATCTATACATTCTGCTCTACGGTCTCCCCTTCAATAAATCATATAGAAAAGGACTGTCTCGTGTGGGGTGTATTCTTTGCCCCTATTCTTCTGGCTGGAGTGAAGACCTGTGCGGGAAACTCTATCCTGAGACCATTAAACCATTCATTTCCTGGATCGAGAATAGCCTTCATTCGAACAATGTTGAAGGTGTCCAAAACTACATTAAGACTGGGCGATGGAAAATGAGAGCTGGCGGACGTGATTTGAAAACGAAGTCCACGATCAACATCGTTTCCATTAATCCTACATTCAAGGCTATTCTTCATAATCCGAAAGAGAGTCTCTTGACCTGGCTTAAGATTCTCGGTCCGTACACATACACCCAAAATGACAGTATCATTGATGGGAAGCTGAAGTACAACAAAGTCGTTTACACATTCAAAATACAGTATTTCAAAGACGACTCCCTTTCTTTTGAATTTGGTGATACTGGCGGTGACGTTATTCTCATCAGCCGTTTGAAGAAGATACTCTTCAAAACAACATATTGCGTCCACTGCGAGGTATGCGAGGTCGAGTGCCCTACTGGCGCTCTGGCGGTTACTCCTATCGCTTCTGTGGATAAGAATAAATGCGTTCACTGCTACAAGTGCCTTGACTTCAATGAAAAGGGCTGCATTACAGCAGCGTCTGTTAGCGCGTCATACGGCGACAATCCGACAAATAATAACACCAGCAATATGAAACAGACCAAATCCGGCATCAATCGTTACAACGATGGCATGGGCTTACGCGAGAACTGGCTTCGCAAGTATTTTGACAGTTATGAAACCTTCTTCGATAACGAGGAGCACGGCCTTAATATGGATTATCAGATCCCTCCTTTTACTAACTGGCTACGAGAGGCTAAGATTCTCAAAGAAGAGACCAAGGAGATTTCCGAAATTGGTATGAAGTTGATGTCCCTTTACCCCACAAACCCCAAACTGGTTTGGGAGATTATCTTCATTAATCTGTGCGCAAATTCTGAAATTTGTCACTGGTTCCATTCTGCTATTGGATTTGAGCGGATGTACTCGAGGGCTGAAATGGATGTTATCCTCCAAGATTCATATCCTGACCTCAAAGGCCGCACTTTGAGCAACCCTCTTAATTCACTTATAAATACATTCAAAGAGAGTTCATTGAGCCGTGACCCGCTACTTGTTGTTTTGGCTAAGGAAAGTGGAAAATTGGCGGTGATGAGAAAGACATACAACGATGTTTCCATCGCTGCTGTCGCCTATTCCTTATACCTTTATGCGGAGAGGAAAGATCGTCGCTCCCTCACAGTATCAGAGTTTTTCTCGGAAGGGCAAGATGAGGGTATTTATCGTCAGTTTGGTATAGATCGTCCTGCATTTGAGCGTATCCTTCGCACCCTTCAGGAAGAGCGGAATCACGTATTGAACGTTCAGCTCAACTTGGGCCTCGACAACATTAATCTGCGAGAAGACATCTCTTCCGCCGATATTATTAAGATGATGCTTTAACCACCCAGATACACGAAACTATGGCACGTTATTCAGATTATATCCAAATGCAGGATTACCTGCCGGTATATGACATTACCGCAGATTCCAGCAACAATCTCTGGGCATCCTTCATACCCACACACCAATTTTGCGACCTGCTGCAGCGTACGCTCACGGCAGTCTCCTCAGCTGACAAATCCAAGCGCAAGAGCATTTGGGTTCAGGGCACCTTCGGAACCGGTAAATCCCACGCCAGTTCCGTCGTCCGGCATCTTCTCTGCGACAGTTTCGGTGACATTGAGTTCTACACCAAGAAGATCGAGGACGCCAGTCTGCGCAACCAGCTCGTCAACTACCGTAAAAACAAGCATTTCTTCTCTGTGGTCATCAAGGGTGTCGAGGGCGCATACGATCTGCGCCGCTTTTCCCTCTCTCTCCAGCGAGAAGTAAAGAACGCCCTGGTGGCAGCCGGTCATGGTAATATCGTGGTGAAGTCTGATTTTGAAAGTGCCATTCAGTATGTCAAGGACCACGACAGTTACACCCAGGACGCCATCAATAAGCACGATGAACTGCACGACATCGCCCCTACTCCGGAGAGAGTGATCGCTCGTCTTGAAGCCAACGACATCCAGACCTATATGGAGTTGGAGGAAGCGCTCTACAACACCGTGGGCGTCACCCTAACATCTAAAAGCGTCAGCGAGTGGCTTGCCGAGGTTGAAAAGGCCATCGAGGACGAAGGAATTGCTGACGGTCTCATTATCTTCTGGGATGAGTTTACCTCCATCATGGAGGCCATCGGCAGTGATCGTATCAACGTCCTGCAGAACAT
>CACZMF010000020.1 GCA_902782225.1 uncultured Bacteroidia bacterium
TGAAGACATGGCGGGGCTGAAACTGCCCATCGAGGGCGTGTTTGAGGACTTCCCGAAAAATGGCAGCCTGGACTACGACATTCTCCTTTCGATGGAGACCTACGGCAAGCAGAGCACCGATAACTGGAATGGCAACGACCGGTACAAGGGCTATGTAAAACTGATGCCGGGCGTGGACCCGAATACCCTGACCGATGGCATCCGGAAAATGCAGGAATCCCACCAGCCGCTGGATCAGATCGAGGCTCAGGGGAACACCTTCCGTTATTTCCTGAAGCCCTTCAGCAAGATGCATACATCGGCCCCGGAAGTGCACCAGATGGTTATTCTGCTGTCTATTGTGGCGGCGCTGCTCATCCTGATTTCCCTCCTCAACTACATCCTGATTGTGATTTCCTCCCTGGTGAAGCGTTCCAAGGAAGTGGGCGTTCGCAAGTGCTACGGTGCTGAGGGAAAGCACATTTACGGCATGCTGACGAAGGAAGCGCTGCTGCATATCATCCTCTCGCTGGCCTTGGCCGCCATCATCATCTTCGCAGGACGAAGCATCGTGGAGAACCTGCTTGGGGTTCCTTTCCAGACACTGCTGGTGCCGCAGAGCATCGTGGCCATCGCAGCTGTGATCCTCTTTGTGTTGGTGATTTCGATTGTGGTTCCGGCCGAGCTCTATCAGCGGATTCCGGTCTATGCCGCATTAAAGAACTATACGGAGAGTTCCCGCAACTGGAAACTGAGCCTTTTGGGCGTCCAGGTGCTCATCAACGTGTTCCTGGTGGTGATGATGCTTGTCATTGGCCTGCAATATCAGAAGGTGTCGCACGCCGATACGGGTTACGACTACAAGAATCTGTACTACTTTGACATGTTCGACGGAGACCGGCAGGCGTTGACGCGGGCACACCAGACGCTGAAAAGCCTGCCGGAAGTGAGCGGTGTGGCAACCGCCTACAATCTGCCGTTCCAAGGCTCCAGTGGCGATAATGTTTATTTACCGGATGACGACCGGGAGCTCTTCAATATTGCCGACCAGTATGAGTGCTCAAGCGATTTTTATGAGCTGATGGGCATTGAGTTCCTGGAGGGTCGTGCGCCCCGGGATTCCTCAGAAATCGCTGTGGATGAAAAGTTTGTGGACAAGATGGCAGAGTTCACGGACTGGAGCGACGGTGCCGTGGGCAAGCAGGTTTTCATCACTGGCCACGACCGTTCAAGGGATGGCGATAGAAGTTATTTCACCATTGCAGGCGTATATAAGAGCTATCTCATCGGCAACCTGACCGGTGTGGACTCGCGCCCCAACGCGCTGTTCTACGGGGAGATTGGCAGCATGAGTTCCTGGATGCCACATGTGCTGTTTAAGATTCCCGGTCAAGCCGGGAATGACGGTGGGCGTCATGGCCGACTTGATCGGCCATCTCTGGACAAAGTGCGTGAAGCCTTGGAAAGGGCACTGGAAGGACGTGAAATCAACATCATGTCCTACGAAGAGCAGATGCGTGCGGCGTACGATGATAGCAAGAAAATGCGCAATACAATGGCGCTGGGTGCAGTTTTCTCACTACTGATCGCCCTTCTGGGCCTCATCGGCTTCATAAGGGATGAAAGCCTTCGCCGCAGCAAGGAAATGGCCGTGCGTAAGATCAACGGCGCCACCACCCGGGACATTCTGGGCGTGTTTGCCACCGACATCATGAAACTCTCTGCGGTGATGGCCGTCATTGCTTGCGTCGCCTCCTTCTTCGTGGCCCGGAGGTGGCTGGAGCAGTTTGCCGAGAAAGTGTCTCTGAATCCGCTCTATTTCATTGGTGGAGCCGCCTTGGTGCTGCTGATTGTGCTGGGCGTGGTGGTCCTGAACTGCCTCCGCATCGCCCGGGCAAATCCGGTGGAATCGTTAAAGAACGAGTAGGATGAAGAGTTATCTAAAATTCCTTTCCCGCAATAAGTTATACACCGCCATTGAGGCGGTGGGGCTGGCCGTGAGCCTGGCGTTCGTGATAATCATCGGCTCGTATGTTTGGCAGCAATATACGGTAACGTGGGAGCATCCCGACCGCGAAAGAATATATGTTCCGGGATTACCAGATTCACCGGGCCTTACGTATGGCTTTCCCGATGTTGTTGGGCAGATACCGGAAATTGAGGCCGTGGCCAGGCTATGTCTTCCTGCTATTACCAACAGCGAGAATGAGGTGTTTTATGCGGCTGCAACAGATCCCTCTTTTTTCGGGATGTTCCCGGAATACGACTTCGTGGAGGGAAGCGCCGATGCACTGACCTCTCCCGCCAATGTGATTATATCCGAGTATTTTGCCCGCAAGAGGAATCTCACGCTCGGAGATGCTCTCTCGCTTAACGGATCTGAATATACCGTCAGCGCCATTTTCAGGGAAGTGCACGAAACGGTTTTCCAGAACTACGAATTCTTCCTGGCTGCTGATGTATTCAAGGATCGTTGGCAGCCTTTTGACAATTTCGGGAGTGTCATTACCTTCTTGAAGGTGCGTCCCAATACGAACCGTGAAGTACTTTACAGCAAAGTAGAAGAGGTTTGTAAAAAGGTCTATCCGGATATGTACGGACACAGTTTCTTCGAGAAACTGGATTTGTTCCGCTTCGATGAACTCTTCTTCAGGGAGACCGATTTACAGTTTAAGCATGGCGACATCAAAACCATCAGGATACTTCTTCTGGCAGGGCTTCTCTTGCTTCTTTCTGCCATCTTCAACTATGTCAACCTTTCGGTGGCGCTGACGGGCAAACGGGCCAAAGAAATGGCCGTAAGGCAACTGAACGGTGCATCAAAAAATAGTATTATCGGCAAATATATCGGAGAATCCATCATTTTCACTGCCTTTTGTTTCGGGGTCGGGCTCCTGCTGGCAGTTGCGTTTTGTCCGATGATAAACAGACTCCTCAACAACCCGGATATTCCGATCCGGGTCGCCTGGTCTCCGGGGTACGTCTTTGCTTATCTGTTGATAATTTTAGTTGTCGGTGCCATCACTGGCTTGATTCCGGCCGCTATTGCCAGCAAATATAATTCTCTTGAGGTCATGAAAGGAGACCTAAGGCGTAAGAACAAGATGGTGTTTAGCAAGGTTTTCATTGTACTACAAAATGCCCTGACTGTCATATTGATAGCACTTGCCATAACGATGGAGGCCCAAATGCAGAAAACACAGACCCGCCCGTATCACTGTAATATGGCCGACAAGTTTTATCTGATGTACTTTACACACGATGATGATGCAGCGCTCAGGGATGCGTTGGAAAAGCTTCCGTGTGTAAAACGCATCGGAAGGAGCCGGGGGGTCCCAGGGTTCAATCCGGGAGGTCAGTATAGTACCACGCGGGACGGTAAGGATATCATGTACCGTTTTTTCCAAATGGACAGTATAGCTTTCCAAATGTTTGACTTTGAAATACTGAAGGACTATAACGCGCCTCTGTTTGGCAGCGTATGGTTCTCCGACGTGAGCTTTGCCGCTTCCGGCTTTGACGATGAATACCACGATGTGAGCGCGCTTTCGCGGCGGACCCGTGGTTGTAACCAACTGGCAGGCGTGTTCAAAGCTTTTCCTACAAATGTTTCCAACATCGGCAAAGAGGAATATGCTATTATTTCTGTGGTCCGTCCGGAAGACATCCTTATGGGAGGCTATGTAATGGAAGTCGTCGGAGACAGGAAGGAGGCCTTTTCAAAGATCATGGGAGCCTATGAAGACTGGGCAAAAGAGAGGGAGGTATATCTGAATTCCCCTTTTTGGATGGATGATTATATAGCTGAGACATGGAGACCGGCCCGCAACAATATGAGGCTGGTGGAGATCTTTATGCTTCTCTCCATTATCATCGCCCTGCTGGGCCTGGTGGCCATGAGTACCTATTATGCCGATGAAAAGTCCCGTGACATCGCCGTCCGGAAGGTCTTCGGCGGCACGGTGGATACGGAAGCATGGAGAACGATAAGGGACTATATGGTGCTTGTCGGTATAGCCTGCATTATCGGCATTCCGATTGCCGTTTATGCGGCTCAGGAATACCTGAAAGACTTCATCTACAAGCTGAAGGGCTATTGGTGGATCTTTGTGGTGGCCGTGCTTCTCACCGGTCTTATCGCCTTTGTCTCCATTATCTGGCAAGTGCTCAAGGCCGCCCGCACCAATCCGGCCGTGGAACTGAAAAAAGAATGATATATTATCGTATGGAAGCGAAATGGTCCAAATACCGGTTGGCGGCGGCGAGTTCGGGAAGATTTCTCTCCTGGAAGGCGGCGCAATACAGCTCCCGGAAACGGCACAGTTCTTTCCACATGGCACTGCGGGCCGATGCCGGCTGTCCGAGACGGCCGTATCGGATGGTAAGGTCGATGAGTTCCTGGAAACGGGCAAAGGCACTCTGGGCACGGCTTTCTTTCCCGGTCTCCAGTGCCTTCAGGACACGGGAAGTCTCGCTGCCGATGTTGGCCATCTGCTGCGGGAAAGTGAGTTCGGCCCAACGGCCGTTTTCCAAAGACGCGTGTTGCATTTATGCTGTAATGAATTTATCGACAATGGTTTTAATGGCGGCCCGAACCTCCGGATCCTCCACGTCCCGTGAAGGATTTCCCTGCCAGGAGCGGATATTGATAAGTGAGTCGAACTCAATGAAATCCTCGCCTTCTTCTTCCACCCAGAGATTGAATCCCCAGAGGTCATCCTGCGCAGAGCCGTCTTCCAGAAGCAGGCGCTCCAAGTCTGCATGCAAATCGGCATCGATGGCCAGGAGGCCACGCGTAACATCGGCCACGCATTTTATCATATCGCCGAATGTGTTTTGTGCCAACTCTTTGAGTTCTGCAATGGAGATGGGCTTTTGAAGAATCTGCATAAAATAGTATTTCGACAAAGATACAAATAAAAGATGAAAAGTTACCTGAAATTCCTCTCCCGCAACAAGCTCTACACCGCCATCGAGGCAGTGGGGCTGGCCGTGAGCCTGGCGTTTGTGATCCTGATTGGCAGCTACGTGGTGCAGCAGTATGAAGTGGCGCACGAGTCGCCTCAGTGGAAGCGCACATTTGTGCTGGGAACCAATGAGTTCCTGGGGCTGACCTATTGGGACAAAGAAGAGCTGGAGATGAATATCCCGGAGGTTCAGGCGGCAACCCGTGCCGCCATGCTGTGGCAGCCGCTCATCCGTCAAGGTGACCAGGTGCTCCAGTGCGCCGGCATGGAGGCCGATGCCGACTTTTTCAAGGTGTTTCCAGAATACCGTCTGGTAGAAGGAAGTGCAGAAGATTTTGTCGGGAAGGAGGACATCCTCATCAGTGAATCCCTGGCGAGGAAGCTTTCCGTGGATGGTGATAACCTCATTGGGAAGGTCATCAAAGTGAACGACTCCGACCGCAGCATCAAAGGCGTTTTTGCCGACTTTGACGGCACCTTCTTCATGCCCTACGACATCATTACGCACATTTCGGGAACCTGGGCCGCTGAGCGGGAGCGGAACTTTGGCAGTATCGGCAACTACACCACCTGGTTCCGCGTCCGCGAAGATGCGGATCCCGACGATGTGAGGGCCAAGGTGAGTGCGCTGCTGCATAAGAACTACGACCCCATCTGGAGCGCGGAGAAGGTGAACGCTTGGAAAGCGTACCGGATGGATGAAGCTTTTTTCACTACTGGCAACAGCAACGGGCTCACCCGTCAAGGCAACGCCCAGATGCTCAGACTCTTGACGGTAGTTGTACTCCTGCTCCTCTTATCGGCCGTTTTCAACTATGTGAACCTGAGTCTGGCGCTTACGGGCAAGCGGTCTAAGGAAATGGCCACCCGACGCCTGCTGGGGGCCGACAAGACCGGCATCCTGTGGAAGTACATCGGCGAATCCGTCGCCTTCACCGCCGTCTGCTTTGCCGCGGCGCTGCTGCTGGCCGATTTGCTCTCGCCCATGATGAACAGCCTGGTTTCCACCGCCGACCCGGACGAGTTGATGCTGGGCATGGGCGATAACAGCGTAAGACTGTCCTTTATGATGACGCCGGGGTATATTCTGGCATACATCGCCGGCATCCTGGTTCTGGGCGTGGTCAACGGAATGCTCCCGGCTGTTGCTGCTTCCCGCTACCAGCCCATCGACGTTATTAAAGGAACCCTCCGGCGCCGCAACAAGATGGTACTGAGCAAGGTGTTCATTGTGATGCAGAACGTCCTTTCGGTTTTCCTGATCGCCCTGGCCCTTGTGATGGAGGTACAGATGCGCCACATGCTCACAAGGCCGACGCACGCTGCTACGGAGAATCTTTACTATATTGAGTACTCCGCCCAGAACTATGATATGATGAAGCTCTTCCAGGACAAGGTGGAGGCATTGCCCTTCGTGACAAAGGCAGGCGTAGGACGCGGTATTCCGGGGCTCATCAATATGACGATGGGCATCAAGGTGGACGAGGAGCACCACGTGGATATGCCCGTCATCCTCTGCGATTCCACCTATTTCAAACTGCTGGGACTGGAGGTGGAGGAAGATTTCGGTCATCCGCTTACACATTCGCTCTGGATGAGCCGCAGTGCCTTCAATGCGGCGGCAGTATCGGATACCTCCACGGTATTCCCGCGGAGAATCAATATGAACGGTGCCCAGCCGGAATTCATCGGCGGCGTGGTAACGGATTTCCCCGCCCGGCCAGCTTCCGAGAGCAATCAGAACCCCAATGGCGGCGTCATCGTAACCAGGGCCGAAGAGCTCAGATATGCGAATTGCATGCTCATCGGCACCACGGGAGAGGATGAATCTTACGACAAGGCCATCCGACAGGCTTACCGGGAATACCGGCTGGAGACCTCCGGCGTGGAAGAACCGGCCTGGCGGTATGGTTTTGTGCGTGACATCAACAAGAAGATGCTGGCTCCTGTCCACAGGACGCTGCGTCTGGTAGAACTCTTTGCGGTCCTGGCTGTTCTGATCTCCCTGCTGGGCCTGCTGGCTATGAGTACTTACTTCGCCGATGAGAACACTAAGCAGATTGCTGTGCGCAAGGTATTTGGCTCTGATGTGACGCACGAGACCTGGAGGAACGTCCGGAGCTATATGATTCTTGTCGGCGTGGCTTGCCTTGTGGGCATTCCGCTGGCCGTCTGGGCTGCGCAGGTATACCTGCAGCGCTTTGCCTACCGTGTTGAAGGCTACGGCTGGGTGTTCGTGGTGGCCGCCCTGATTTCGCTGACCATAGCCTTTGGCACCGTCCTCTGGCAGACGCTGAAGGCGGCGAAGACCAATCCGGCGATAGAGTTGAAGAAGGAGTAATCGCTGTTTGGATGCAAGGAATTGCGCTCTTTTGGATTATATTTGTACAACAATTTGAATGATATGATGAGAAAGTCTTTGATTTTTGTGTGCGCGGCGCTGCTGGCGGCAGGACTGTGCGGGTGTGAGAAGAATCTGTTTCCTGAGATTGACTTAGCTAACAACCTGGAAGGAAGCTGGGAGAAAGTGTACCCGGAAGGGGTGCAGGATGCAGGGCTGGTGATCTGGACCTTCTCGACCATCAACAAAGAGAGCCAGGATCCGTTTATCTTGACAATATACGTATCTGATGTATTCTCCGGGGATTCGGAGGCGAAATATATTTATCAAGAGCATCAGAACGGCTATCCAGGTGTAGGCAGTTCCACGCCGGAGCTCTACCTCTTTGAACTTGACCACGACTTTATGCAGGAGGACCGGAAAGCGGCCTACACGCCAACAGCACGCTACTATGTCAAGGAGTGCAGCAAGGACAAGCTAGTGCTCTCGCGCGAAGAGGTGAATGTGGACGGGCCGAACCTGATCGAAGGCGATGTAACGTTCCGGAGGATGGGGCTTTGGACGAAGTAAATCCGGCATTCAGTCAGAAATCCCATCTTCAGCTCAGCTTGGCCTTTGACATCATCTTGTCGAACTCCGCACGCGTGATACCCAATTTCACGGTGTGGGGGTTCTTCTCCGCCTGCTCAGCCTTTTCGACGAATCTCTTGGCGTCGTCACCTGTCACTACAGGTATAGGCCTGATCTCCATTGCCATAATTCGTTTCTCCTTTTTCTTTTGTGTTCCCGCTCTATAGATGCGGGGAACGATGCAAATGTAACATTTTTTCTTCAGAGCGTTGCAAGAATTATATCTGTTCGCTGGCTTTTGAGAGCATTTCTGCTGTGTTTTTGGCGTCGAACTTTACGAGAAGACGCTGGCGGCGCCATTTGATGGTCTGCTCCGTGAGGAAAAGGCGTTTTGCAATTTCCTTGCTGGTGAGGCCTTCGGCAATCATGGGAAGAATCTCTTGCTCGCCTCTGCTCAGCTCAACCTTCCGGGACGGCGGGCCGGTCTTTTCCAACCCCGTCAGAGCCTCACCGATGGCCTCGTCTGCTGCGATTTTCTCTTTCTTCAGGCGCTGTGCCCGGCGGGTTGTCATCAGGAGGAGCAGGAGGGCCAAGGCCAAAACGGCAAAAGCGGTTGCCAACACTGTTTTCTGCCGTTTCTGCGTCTGGTATGCCTGCCTCATGATGTCAAGCGTGGCGATTCGGTCGTAATACTCCTGATCTTGATGCCTGGAGAAGTATTCATCGGCCTCCTGGAGATACCGGAGGGCCTTCGTGACTTTTCCCTGTCGCATAAAAAGAGCGCCGAGTCCCAACTTCGGTGATGCCACCCAAAGGGAATCGCCTGCTTCCTGCGCATAGCGAATGGCTGCATTGTAGCAGTCGATGGCCTTGGCGTCATTCCCTTCGCCGGCCCATATATCGCCCAGATTATGCTCCAGGATGGAACTGCTGATCTTCCAGTCGTATTGTTTAAAAATCTCCCCTGCCCTGGCGTAGTATTTTATGGCCTGCGGCAAGGAGTCAATCTCATAGTAAAGATTACCGAGATTGCCGTAAAGGCTTGATGCGGCATCGTCTATCTTTTCCTGAGGGTAGCCTTCCGGGGTGTCCGGGCCGGCCTCTCCAGCCGCCATGCGGTCCAGATAACCCAGCGCTATGCGATAGTAGAAAATGGTGCTGTCATACTGTTCCTTATTATAGAACAGCTGGCCGATGAACTTGGAGGCCAGGTAGGGCTGGTAGAGGGATTTTAGCTCATTGCCAAGGTGGTAGGCCCTTCTCGCGGCATACATCGAGCGGTCAGGGTTGATGCGTTCATATCCGTACATCAATTGCGAAAAAGCAAGGCACACATCGGCTCTGGTTTCAAAGGGAGCATTTGCCAGGCGCTCAGCTGTCCATCCGGCCACTACGTTTTCCAGGGAATCGAGTTTCCGGTCCCGGTGATCGTTGTACTGTGCGTTCGCAAAACAGGCAAAAACCTGTATGAAAAAAAGTGATAGACAAAGTCGTTTCATGGCGAAACAAATTTAGCAAAAGAGACGAGGTTTCGGAATTCCGGGGGCTGAAAATCGGCATGCGGGGCTTATTTTTATACTTTTGTATAAGTCTCAAGTGCTTGGGGTTGACGAACTTTGTATGTGGAAACCAATCCTAAAAAGAAAGTCTAATTTTGACATGAAAAAGAGTGTCCTTATTATGGCAGCGACGCTGTCCTTCTGCCTGGCCGCAAAGGCCCAGGTCCCCAATCCGTACACCTACAACGACGTTCCCGACATTGCGCTGGACGTGCCGCTGGGACTCCCGGCCCATGATGAGGATGCGCAACCGGGGATGCAAAAGCCGCGTCCGCAGGTCTCGTTCTGCGCCTACCGCATCAGCACCCACGGAACGCCGGCCAAGGTGTTCTACAATGCTGCCAGCAAGCGCCAGTTCAGCGTATCTTCCGGCATCAACCCGGCCACCGGCGAAAACCAGGTCGTCAAGACGCTTTCAATTCCCGACAGCCTTGCCGTCTACAGGATCGACGATGCCACCCGCACCATCACCAAATTGCCCGGCGAAGGGATGCAGGCCTTGAACAACATGGATGTCAAGGCCAAATCGGAGCAGATGACGGAGGAGGAAATGGTCTATTCCTGCGACCGCTGGTGCTATATGAAGACGATTGTGACAACGGAGACCTTCGAGGGCCCCTACGGCTCCCGGACCGACGAGCATTACCGGACCAGCTGTATCGACCCGGAGACCGGCATCACCCTCTTCGAAGATGCCGACGGCATTGAGACCTATATGCGGAACATCCACCTGGGCGTGCCGTATCCTGAGGTATTCGAACTGCCCGCGGGCTACAAGTTCGTCGTGCAGGACCTCTCCGCCGGCCTGGATGCTTACAAGAAGTTCGAGGAGCAGATGAAGGCCCGCTACCGTCAATTGGAGGAATTGAATAAGTAGCCTCCCTACTTGTAGATCTCGGCCAGTTTCTTTTCCAGGGCTTCGCCGCGGAGGCCACGGGCGACCACGATACCCTCGGGGTCGATGAGAAGGTTGTCGGGGATGGCGTTGACCGAATAGACCTTGGCGGCTACGGTCTTCCAGTAATTGAGGTCGGAGAGATGGATCCAGGGCATGTTCCACTCGAGGATGGCTTCGAGCCAGGGCTCCTTTTCGCGGTCGAAGGAAAGGCCCACGACCTCGAAACCTTTGCCGTGATACTTCTTGTAGGCGGCCACCACGTTGGGCATTTCGGCCTTGCAGGGACCGCACCAGGATGCCCAGAAGTCCACCAGTACCCAATTGCCCTTCCCCACATACTCGCTCAGTTTGTGCATATTGCCCTCCGGGTCGGCCTCTTCCAGATCCAGGAACTTCTTTCCGATGACGGCGTTTTTGGCATCATCGGCCTTTATCTCCTCCGCCATGGCTTCTTCCACGCTGGCTTTGAGATCCGACACGAACGGATGCCTGGTAAAAGGCGCATCCATGGAGAGCAGTTCTTTGAATTTCTGGTATCCCACCACCTCGGGAACGTTCTCGATGAAAGCCACGGGTATTAGGTTGTCCTTATTCTCCTCGATGATGGCCAGTTTGGTGTCGACAAACTGCTGGTAAACCTTCTCATACTCAGCCACAAAGGCATCTTCTCCAGCGGCCTGCTCCTCTTTGGGAAGGGCCAGATAGTCTTTGACGAGCCGGTTGAGCCGGTCATATTCCCTGCCGTTGCGCTTGTCACATTCCGTCAGTCTGGTGTTGAGCGCCGATCCGGTGAGGGAGCTGTCAGTAAAGTCGATCTCCATGGGAACGCCGTCGTTGATAAGGGGGAAATTCCAGTCGAAGTCCTCGACCACAATGCCCAGGAAGGCATCTTTAGCGGCCTTTCCCTTCATATGGAAAGCTCCGTCGATTACCACGGCACTGTCGATGGCATCCTCTATCCTACGGTCCACAAGGGATACCTTTGCACCGTCCTTGGGAGCATTCTTGCCCGTAATGTCATACTTCGCCTCATTTGCGGAGCATGCAAGCAACTCTGCCGCAGCCACCGTGAGCATAAATAAAGAAACTGCTTTCATCTTCAAATATTTAATTGTCATACAAATATAAAAAAATCTTCATCTAGGACGCAGTATCCATCGTGATGATCATTTCCACCACTCCGGAGTAGTCTTTCATACCTTCTGGAATTCCGTTGGATTTCAGATAGATGTTGTAGAACCACCTCTGGATGCTCTCTATCCAGACCACCTTCTTTCCCCTCCAATACTCCCGGGAGGCATTGAAGTCATCCCTTGCTTTCTGGCAGACCCCGTCCGCCCAGGCGTCGAACTCCTCTTCCGGCAGCAGGTTGCGGGCATTCAGCAGGACATAGGGCAGGACCGACAGGTAGCCGCTGTAGCGTACCGCATCGTTCCCGCTTTCCCTGCAGAATACGAACGCCCAATAGTTGGCCTCCGCTTCGCTGGTCACCCCGGACAGATGCCCCATTTCGTGGGCAAGCGTGTATGGATATTCAATCTCAGGCACAGAACGGTTCACCTGGGCCTCACAGAAAAAAGGCCCCATAAAACCGCGCACTGTGACTGCGGAGAACAGGAAATTGAGAAGGGGCTTCTTAACGTGCTGCCAGCGGTGGAGCTCCGTGTACCCGAAAGAAGTCGCACGCTCGGAATAGAAGGCCTTGATTTCTTCTTCCAGTACTCCCCTGTCATATTCTCCGACAGCCGCAGCAGCACTGTTGAGCCCGACGGTATAATCCTCCAGGAAACTCGTGAATGCCTCGTGTTCATAACTCACCATCTGGATTCCGCACCGCTGATAGAGCCCGGTCCGATAGTAGTTGTTGCCCCAGCCCATATAGAACCAAACAAACAGCCACATCGCCAGCACGGCGGTCCTTTGCAGCCATCTCAGGAAGCCCTCTCTCTTCTGCACCGCCCGGGCAAGGACGAAAATGAAAGCTGCCGCAAAGACAATCACGACAATCTCTTCAAGGGAAAAGGGCAGGACCGAGGAGGCGAAGGAAAGGCCGGCGGAGATGTGGGGATACAAGGAATTGGCATAGAACTCCGCTACAGGCGCAAATAGCCTGCACGCAATGCAGAATGCCAGCAAGACAAGTCCCGGGATGGTTGTTCTACGCATAATAGGCAGTAAAAATACAAAAAGTCAGGCGAAAAAGGGACAAAACAAGAAAAGTTCGTATCTTTGCCGCAATAATAGTGGACTAATGCAAGATCTAACCATCATCCCTGTACAGGGGAAAAAACTACTCCGGCAATTCATCAACTTTCCGCTGGACCTTTATAAAAACTGTGATAAATGGGTGCCCTCTTTCGAGGACGACGAATATAAATCCCTTGGACCCGACAATCCCTCCCTTGCGTTCTGTGAACGGGAATTATTCCTTGCCCTTCGTGGCGGCAAGGTGGTCGGCCGCATAGCGGCAATCATCAACCACAACGCCAACAAGAAGTGGAACGAGAACACCGTCCGCTTCGGCTGGATAGACTTCATTGAAGACTTCGACGTGGCGAAAGCCCTTGTGGACAAGGTGATCGAATGGGGCAAGGCACGCGGCGCTCAGAAGGTCAAAGGCCCCCTGGGCTTCACCGACATGGACCGCGAAGGCCTGCTCGTCGAAGGATTCGAGAACGAAAGCCCCTTCACGGTTATCTATAATTATCCCTACTATGGAGAATACCTGGAGCGCATGGGCTTCACCAAAGATGCGGACTGGACCCAGCGTTTCATCGATTTCTCCGACCAGCTGCCGCCGATGATGCAATATGCAGACTTGGTGGAAAAGCGCTATGGGGTGCACATCTACCGCGCTACGACCCTTAAGCAGATGGCCCGGCGCGGCAGGGAGATGTTCCATGTGCTGAACGCCGCATTTGCGGGGCTCTACGAATACAGCAAGCTCTCCGAAGACCAGATAGACGGCTACGTGCGGCAATACGTCCCCGTGATGAACAAGGATATGGTCGCATTCGTCGTGAACGATGCAGATGAACTGGTGGCCTTCACAGTGACGATGCCCCATATCAGCGCCGGCGTGCGCAAGGCCAAGGGACGCATCCTGCCTTTCGGTTGGATGCATATCCTGCCTGAGCTCAACGCGAAAAAGAACCATATTGCCGAGGGCCTCCTGATCGGCGTCCTTCCCGAATATCAGGCCAAAGGCGCTGCGCTCCTGATGCTGAAGCACCTCCACGAGAACTTCATCAAACTGGGAATAAAGCGGATGCTGATGAATCCCCAGCTGGAGGACAACCATAAGGTACAGACCCTTTTCGGCGACTACGACCCGCAGCCGTACCAGCGTCGCCGCTCTTATGTGAAACCAATCTAAACGACAAAGAATAATGACCAACAAAGAGTATTTTGACAGAATGATTCCCCGGGAGGAACTGGACAGGCTTCACTACCTCCCCACAATGGGACAATTCGTTGACTGGTTCACCAAGGAATACGCCGACAAGCCGGCGATTTCCGACACTGTCAACACCATTTCCTATAAAGAACTGGGCGAAAGAGTGGCCCGCCGCCGTGCATTCATCCTCGGCCTCGGCCTGCCGAAAGGTGCCCACATTGCCATTTTCGACCGCAACAGCCAGGATGCCATCGAGCTTTTCCTTGCCGTGACCAGTGCCGGCTATGTGGCGATGAACTTCCCCGCTTCCCTGCCGGAGATGGCCGTCGTCGGTTCCTGCATGAAATTCGACATCGCCGCCATATTCGTCCGTGATGAGTTTATGCCCCTCACCGCTAAGCTCCAGGGCGTGAAGGTCCTTCCCGCAGCATCCATCGCCGCTGAAGGCGCTCCTGCCGCAGAGATTGACCCGGACAGCCCCGCCGCAATCTTCTTCACCGGCGGCACCACCGGACAGCCCAAGGGCGCAGTCCTCAGCCACCGTGCCCTTATGCGCGGCAACTTCAACGCCATCTACAAGCCCGGCAAGGTCATCGGCGTGCACCGCTACATCGCCATACTGCCCCTCAGCCACGTGTTCGGCCTTATCGCCGGCACAATGGGATGCTTCTACACCGGCAACCTGATCTACACCTGCGAGGACATGAAGGCCACCATAGGCAAGCTGCCCATGCTCAAGCCCACCATCCTGGTCATCGTGCCCGGCATCTGCGACATCCTGAGCGGCCTTGTGAAGATGTACGGTCCTCAGTTCCTGGGAGGCGAACTCCGCATGATCATTTCCGGCGCTGCCAACGTGCCTCCGCGCCTGGTGGACATCTTCACCAAACTGGGCGTCGAGTTCTGCTTCGGCTACGGCCTCACCGAGACCGCCAACCTCACGTCGGCCAACGCCGACGCCGTGGAGAGGCCCACTTCAATCGGACGCATCTATCCCGGCCAGGAGACCAAGGTCGTGGACGGCGAACTCTGGGTCAAGGGCGACAACGTGTTCTCCGGCTACTACAAGGATCCCGAGAAGACGGCTGAAGCCATCACTCCTGACGGATGGTTCCGCACCGGAGACCTTGTCCGCTTCGACGAAGAAGGATTCCTCTACATTACGGGCCGCATCAAGAACCTCATCATCCTCTCCAACGGCGAGAACGTGAGCCCCGAGAGCCTGGAAGAGCCCTTCTACGCAGACCCCTGCGTCCGCGACGCCATGGTCAAGGAAGACGAGATGAACGGCGCCAACGTGATTGCCGTGGAGATTCTGCCCTTTATGCCCGCATTCGAGGGCAAGCCCTGGGACGAGGTTGTTGCATATATGAACAATCTGGTGGCCAGGATCAACGCCACTCTGCCCACTACCCATCAGATCAGGAAAGTCACCGTGCGCACAGAAGACTTCAAGCGCACCGGCAGTATGAAAGTTGCACGCGTATGACAAGAGAAGAAGTATTCGAAGGCCTGAAAGAGATAATCGGCACCATCCGCCCCAAGACAGACCTTTCCAATGTGGGATTTCAGACGGAGTTGGTGCGGGAATTGGGTATCGATTCCCTCACCATGCTTCTGCTTTCGCTCGCGGCAGAGGAAAAATTCCATATGCATTTTCCCGACGGAGCTCCCGCTCCCGTGACCGTGGGAGAGGTCTGTGACGCCGTGCTGAAGGGCCAGGCGTAAGTCAATAATCTTCGGCATTGTTTGCGGGTGCTTCCGAAGAGAGCTATACTCGGGTCTGTCCTGCTGGCATTTCTGTCAGCCGCTTCAGTCTCCGCATACGGGCAGAACGCTGCCTTCATGAGGCAGGTCGAGAAGTCGTATATAGCTGAGCTATACCAGCAGGACAGTCTGATGCTCGTGGATCCCGTGGGCGATGCGCGCCTGATCCGCCGGCTGGACACGATACCGATAAAGCTCGGGGCCATATTGTTCCGGGGAAAGCCGCTGCCCCAGTCCATGGATGCCAAACGGCACGAGGAAGCGGTGCTGCAGGACAAACCCCTGGTCATAGGCCGCAGTTTGCCTATAGATGTAGACCGGCTGCTCAACAAGTGCGCTGAAATCATGCGCGCCCATTTCCCGGAGATATTCCCAACTGCCGGACAGGAGCACCGCTGGTCTCCGGAAGCGGAAGACTATCTTTCACATGCCTACTGGCACAGGCTCCGCCGGCATTCCAAAGGCCGACAGCAGGACCCCCCTGTCCCCATCCTGGGACGGAGCAAACTCTTCCTTTGCCTTGCGTGCGGATGGACGTCAAAGTATTGCGTCACCGGCAAGGAAGCTGCCCTGACCGGGTATATCATGAGCCGGCCCGACCGCAGCGTCATGCCGCACGAGCTCTTCGAAGAAAGCTATGTCCTGAACGGAGGCAACATCTACCTGAGCTTCCTGACCTGCGAGAACATCCTGACGTCAGACCCCCACCGGAAAGGCCGCTACAAGGATCCGATGCAGCAGAAGCTTGCCTACATCAGACACGATTCCACCGAATCCGGCGACAACTACGGCGCCTGGTACCATCTGTTCGGCATTGCCCTGTACAGCATGCTGCGCCCGGAGCTCAAAGGCCTGGTTGTAGCAGAAGCCGAGAGCCTCGGCTCATTCTTCTTCGAAGGCTCTGACCGTCAGGAGGATATGATAAACCACTACGGCGCGATATTCGGCCAGAAATACCGCAAAATGCTGGAAGACGGCAGCTGGTGGCTGAGAGGCGGCCGTACGGACTATCTTCTGCCCAATGAGGTAAAGTCTTATTAGACTACAACTTGTCTATATACAGCACGCCATCCAGGTGGTCGGTCTCATGCTGGAAAATAACGGCGGTGAAGCCCTGCACCCTTTCTGTCGTATCACGTCCCGACGGAGCCGTGTAGGTGATGTCGATGTCCCTGTAGCGTTGCACCTCGCCACGCATGCCGGGCACCGACAAGCAGCCTTCCCTGCCGGCCTCAGTCTCTCCGCGCACCCCTGTGATGCGGATGTTGGGATAGACCTCGAACGGCTCTCCGGGCTTGTCGAAACGCTGGACGGCGACGACTCGCCGGAGTATACCCACCTGCGGCCCCGCGATTCCGACGCCATCCTGCTCGGGACTGGTCACGGTGGTGATCATCTTACGCGCAAGTTCCTCATACAGAGGATCTGCGAGCTCGGCAGATGAGATTTCACAGCTGGGCTGGCGCAGAAGCAGCGAATCCGCCTGATCCTGTATGGTCAGCACACGCATCACGGGCTCCGGGCTCTCGATAAGGCCGCGTTCTGCTTCGCTCCACACGGCGGGAGCGGTGCATCCGGAGACAAGGGCAAGGGAAGCAAGGCCCTTCATACAATTGCGCAAGTTCATGACAATGTTATTTGGAGACGTACAAAAATACAATATTTTTTAGCATCTTTGGCGTATGAAAAGAATAATTGTCTCCTTGATTCTCATTTCGTTGCTTGCGCCATGCGCCAGCGCCGACGAAGGAATGTGGCTTCCCTCCCTGATAGCAAAACGTATAGACGACATGGGCAGCAAAGGATGCCGGCTCACCGCTGAAGACATCTACAGCATCAACCAGGCATCCCTGAAAGACGCCGTGGTGCTCTTCGGAGGCGGCTGCACGGGAGAATTGGTCTCCGACCGGGGCCTGCTGCTGACCAACCATCACTGCGGCTACAGCTACATCCAGCGCCACTCATCCACGGGCCACGACTACCTGCGCGACGGCTTCTGGGCCTCCTCTCCTGCCGAGGAGCTCCCCAACCCCGGACTCAGCGTCCGCTTCCTGGACCGCATGGAAGAAGTGACCGCCCAGGTGCTCCACGGCTTTTCCGAGGGGATGAGCGAAAGCCAGAGAGATTCGGTGGTCGCCGTTAATTCGAAATCGATAATACGGAGTATTGACAATCCGGCCAAAGGCATCAAAGCCAGTATTGAGGCCCTGTACTACGCCAACCAGTACTACCTTTTCGTCTATCGCATCTACCGTGACGTCCGGCTTGTCGGCGCGCCCCCTTCGTCGATAGGCAAGTTCGGCGGCGACACCGACAACTGGATGTGGCCCCGGCACACCGGCGATTTCTCCGTATTCCGCATCTACGCCGACAAGGACGGCAACCCTGCCGACTACTCCCCCGACAATGTGCCCTACAAGCCCCGCAAGCATTTCCGCATTTCCACCAGGGGCCTTCGGGAAGGAGACTTCACCTTCGTCTACGGATGTCCCGGCAGCACCCGTGAATACGCCCATTCCGAGGAAGTCCGCTACATTGCAGAAGTGTCTGATCCCCAGAAGATTGCCCTTCGCACGATACGCCTTGGCATCCAGAAGAAATATATGTCCCAAAGCCAGGAGGTACGCATCCAGTATTCTTCAAAGAACGCCTCCACCGCCAACGCCTGGAAGAAATGGCAGGGCGAATCGAAAGGTATAGCCCGGCTCCGCACAGTAGAGGCCAAGCAGGACTTCGAGCGCCGTTTCGAGGCCTGGGCGAAAGGCACGCAATACGAAGGCCTGACTTCCCGCATCAAGACGATCTATGAGCGGCGGGAGCCCAGCTATCTTGCCTATGAGTATTTCTACGAAACCATCCGCAGCATAGAGATCCTTCATTTTGCATCCAATATCCAGAACTGCCTGAAAGGCGGAAGGCCGATCGGGCCAGTGGTGGCGTCTTTTTTCAAGGACTACTACCGTCCCATTGATGAGGAGTGTTTCGCTGCCCTCGTCGATGCATTCGACAAGAATATGCCCGAGGTATTCAAGCCTGCGTATTTCAAGCAAAAAATGGCTGCGTTCGGCAGTGCTGCCGCCTGGCGGGACGACGTTTTCTCCCGGAGCATCTTCACGGACAGGGACAAAGTCTCCGCTCTGACCAAAGCGGACCTGAAGGCCCTTGAGAGCGATCCTGCCTGCGAACTGTACAATGCTTTCCAGAGCTGGTATGAGAAGGATTTACGCCCGGTCATAGTATCGACAGACCACGAACTCAGGAGTGCGATGCGCGAGTATATGAAGGCTCAGATGCTTTTCGAGCCGGACAAGGCTTTCTATCCCGACGCCAACCTGACCCTGCGTGTTGCCTACGGGCAGGTCAAGGGCTACAGCCCCTGCGATGCTGTCTATTACAACCCGGTGTCGACCCTCAAGGGCATAATCGAGAAAGACAATCCCGACATTTTCGACTACAATATCCCGCAGAAACTCCGTGACATCTATGCGGAAGGCGGCCACGAATCCCAGCCTGTCTGCTTCCTTGCGACAAACCACACCTCCGGCGGCAACTCCGGAAGTCCGGTGCTGAACGCCGACGGCGAGCTGGTGGGAATAAATTTCGACAGGGTGTGGGAAGGAACGATGAGCGACATCGTGTTCGATCCCGACTACTGCCGCAACATTTCCATAGACATACGTTACCTCCTGTTCATCATCGAACGGGTGGGCGGCGCAGGATGGCTGCTGGACGAGATGGATTTCGCGCCCAATGGAAGCTATCAACGGAGCTCTTTAAGAGCAACCCCTCTATTGCGCGCTTGCCGGTTCGTCCAAGGATGAGCCGGCATATTGCATAGTAATCAAGCTGACCTGGTCGAAACAGCTCTCATCATTCTTTATCCTGACCACCTGCTCGATAATCAAAGCCACAGGCCATCCGGTATAAATATGGATTGCATTTATCGAATGGCGTTCAGCCGTGACTTCCATATTCGTGGATGCTGCCTCTTCCAGCCACTTGTCCATATACTCCTGCAACTCGTCGTCGTCCGAGGTCCGGGCCCGGAACTGACTCTCTACAGCCTTCTCCATAATCGGCATCAGAGCGTCGCTTTCAAGACTTGCGTAAGAATCTATGACCACGTAAGTTGAATCTGAGGCTTCCTGGTCCACCCAAGTCTCGATTTCAGCCTCCACATCCTGACCGCCGACTACTTTTTCGAATGTATAACGGCCTGTATATGAGGTAGTCGTATCGAGCCGCTCTCCGTGGTACTTCAAAAGATCCTTGACGTCCCGGTAGCAGAGGTCTGTCAAACGGTCGGAATCGGCAAAGAGGGCATTATACCCTTGCGCAAACTTCTCAAGCTCCTCGAGGGCCTGTTTATCCTTCTTCGGGATAAGCTTTTCATATTTTTCCTTCACGGAGGGCAGCAGATTGCACATTTTGCTTGATGACCTCCCGGCTTGCAGGATATAAGTAATAGAGCCGAATTGATCTGTCTCGAAATCCATCGAGAGGCTGTCGAGCAATTCGGTCGAGAAACGCTGCACGAGTTCGTTTTCTATTAGCGAATCGTAAAGCCCACGGTAACTGAGGCGGAATACATATGAAGTATCCGTCTCATCCAGAACGTCGATTATAGCAGTGCCGCCGGATTTGTGCTGGACGGTCTCTACGCTGTCCTGGACCTGCTTCACCACCGCCTCGGTCTTATAAACCGCACGGTCCCCTTTCGCCCAATAGGCGACGATTGCCACCGTGGAATCACCCTGCCATTGAGCAAAAGAGGGTAAGGAAAAGAAAAAAGCCGCCAGAGCGGCTGTAATGCTTTTCATCATAGACTTATCTCATCTCCGGACATCACGTACGGAATCTCGGACGAGACTGAGGCATTGTCGCCTACCGAAAGAATCTCATACACGACATACTTCTGCATACCCCTCCAGGGAAGCATCCCGTTGTATTCTTTGTAGCGAAGCTCGACCACTCGGCCGCTGCAGCGCATCAGGGAATCGGCAACGGCCTTGTCCACCACTGAGAAATTGAATTCGTTGGACTGGATACCCGTACCCTTCTTGGCTCCGCGGAATCCCGTCTGGATGAGACGGCCCTCGTAGGTCTTCCACACCCATCCCTTATACACTATCTGGTTGAGCTCACCGGCCTTGACGCCTTCGCCCAGCACGAAATAGAACTTGAAATACACGAAGCCTGCGCCTGCCAGAAGCAGGATTACTATTACCCAGGCAAAAATCTTGGACTTCATAATCAATAAGTGTTTGAGTTCACAAATATAATAAATATTTGTTTTAAATTTGCGATTTGTTATGTCAAGTCACAAGGTTCTGCTGTTCATCCTTGCCGTCTATCTGCTTTTAGCCGGCATATGCATGGTCTTCCCCGAAGACGGCCTGCATTCAGGAAGCGTGTCCCTGCGTTTCCCCACCATCTCAGAAATGGCGGAATCCTTCGTGCCTGGAGAGCCTGAGCCGGAGGGGCCAAGCCCCGAAGAACTGATACGCCAGAGACTTGAAGCCCTGCGGCAGACCGAGCACGAGAGGCTCGACACATTCATGCGCACGAGCCCGTCGAGGATCTGCTTTCCCAACGACGACGCCACCTTGTTCGACCCTTTTTTCAGAGCAATGGAATCTGCAGGCAAAGAGCATGTGCGCATACTCCATTACGGAGATTCACAGCTTGAAGAAGACCGCGTCACATCCACGATACGCGCCGGTCTCCAGGAAAAGTTCGGCGGAGGAGGCCCTGGACTCCTGCCATTCGGACGGCCATACTACACGCTCTGCGTGTCCCAGTCATCAACGGCCAGCCTGCGCCGCAGCATTGTGTTCGGCGAGGGAGGCAAACGCAGCGACGGGCGCTACGGGGTTATGGGCCAGTGCGCCCGGATCGACACCAGCGTCTACACGACAGTGTCTGCCGTAAAGAGCAACCTCTCGCCGAGCCGCCGCTTCAGCAGGCTCACTCTTCTGGCCGGCAACGTGGGCGGATCGCTAAATGTCAAATGCGGCAGCAGGCAGGTGAAACTCGGTCCTGTCGCCGACGCGTCCGGGGTTGGCCGCATCGTAATCGACCTGCCCGACAGCAGCACCAGCGTGCGTTTTTCCACCTGGGGCAGCGCCGACATCTACGGCATGCAGCTGGACGACACCCTCGGGGTCAGCGTGGACAACATCCCCATGCGCGGCTGCTCCGGCACGGTTTTCACACGCATCAGCTCTGCCCAGCTCAGGGATTACGCCGAGCACGACAACGTGCGCATGGTCATACTCCAGTTCGGAGGCAACTCCATGCCCTACCGCAAGAGCGGCAAGGCGATTTCCGAATACAAGGCCAGCATTGAGAAGCAGATTCGGCACTTACGTTCGGTCATGCCGGATGCCGCCATACTGTTCATCGGCCCGTCCGACATGTCCACGAGCGTGAACGGCAGGATGCAGACCTATCCCCATCTGCCTATGATGGTGGATTCCCTGAAAGCCGCCGCGCTCAATTCCGGAGCGGCCTACTGGGACCTCTACCAGGCCATGGGAGGCAAGGACTCCATGGTCAAGTGGGTGAAGGCGCGCCCGCAGCTGGCCGGCACTGACTATGTCCACTTCACCCCCAGGGGCGCCGAAGCGATGGGAAAGATGTTCTTCGAGTCGCTGATGCTCTACTACGACTATTACAGGCTGCGCCGCTACGGCAGCATCGAACGGCAATGAAGCGGGTCATTGCCACATTTTTCTTCGTCCTGCTTTGCCTGTGCTCTTCCGCGCAGGAGATACCGTCCTTCGTAAAAGCCGACAGCGCCGCCCTGCGCTTCCCCGGCTCACGTGAACGCTTTGCCCGCTTCGCCTCCCGGCTGAAGCGACTGAAAGACTGCCCGGACAGCAGCGTGACCATCTGGCATGTCGGCGGTTCGCACGTACAGGCAGGGTGGTTTCCTTCCCGCGTGCGCCACAATTTCGACTCCCTCGGCCACTACCCCTCCGGAGACCGAGGATACATATTCCCATACCCTCTGGCAAAAACCAACTGGGACCATTCATTCAGCGCCAGCCGCGAGGGGGAATGGGAAGGCAGCCGCAGTTCGAATCCCAACCGCAAGCTTCCGGTGAAGCCCGACTACGGCATCACCGGAATAGCCGCGTACACTGCCGACACCACGGCCGCCTTCGGCATCGGCACGCCATATTTCTTCACTCGCCTGCGCATACTCGGCAGCGGCTCCACGGATGAGGTTGTGCCTTATGTCGTGGCCGGCTCCGACACTCTTAAATGCCGGCCCGACACGCTGTTGCGCGGATTCGTGGCCGACTTCCCCCGGCCCGTGGATTCCGTCCGGGTGGAACTCCGGCTGAAAGAAGGCTCATTTTTCACCGTCACCGGGCTGCTCCCTGAGAGCGGTGAAGGCGGCGGCCTGCGCTACGTCTCGACGGGTGTAAACGGAGCACGCACCACGACCTGGACCGGGCGCTGCCCCGAGTTTTCAAGGGAGCTATCGCTGGTCAAGCCCGACCTCGTGGTCTGGGGCCTCGGGATAAACGATTCCGCCTGCCCTCCGAAGGATTTCGACCCTGAACGTTTCAAACGCAACTACCGCCGACTGCTCGACCAGGTGCTCAGCCTGCGGCCTAACTGCGCCTTCGTGTTCGTGACCAACAACGATTCATGGAGATACGCCCGCCGCCGTATGGTCCACAACGACAACGGGCCTACCGTGCAGAAGGCGATGTATGAACTTGCAGAAGAGTACGACGGCGCAGTCTGGGACCTGTTTTCCCTGATGGGCGGCTTTGGCAGCGCGGATCAATGGCTAAATGCGGAACTGATGAAGCCGGACCGGCTCCATTTCACCCGCGAGGGCTACGAATTGCTCGGGGACCTGCTGTATGCGGCCCTGATTAATGAATGCGGGGAATAGCGCCATGGAGAAGTTGTTTGCATTCGATCCCTCTTCGCCCCTGATTTTCACCCAGTTCTATTTCTGGGCCTTCTTCGGGCTGGTCTATGCAGTATTCTCCCTTGTGAAGAGCAGGCGCCTGATGCGCAATGCCTTCCTGTTTTTCGCCAGCCTGTTTTTCTATTACAAGACAAGCGGGCTCTCTATACTCATCCTGCTGTTCGTCATCTGCTCTGATTTCTTTATCGCAAAGCGGATGGCCCGGGCCCGGGAAGGCGGAGCAGGGCGTAAGGCCTGGCTTGCGCTGAGCGTGTGCATCGACCTCGGGCTGCTGTGTTACTTCAAGTATGCATACTTCTTCACGGACGTGGTCAACTCGCTCACTGGCCTGGAGTTGAAGGTTGTGGACGTGTTTGCCCAGCTCGGCAACATGATTGCCGGCTCTGAGCGCTTCGACGTGGACAAGATAGTGCTGCCCGTGGGCATTTCATTCTTTATCTTCCAGATCATTAGCTACAGCGTGGACGTGTACAGGAAGGACGTGCAGCCGGTGCGCAACATCCTGGATTTCGGCTTCTACGTGAGCTTTTTCCCGCAGCTGGTGGCCGGGCCCATCGTGCGCGCGTCGGAATTCATCCCTCAGCTCTACAAGAAGTTCTCGCTTAGCCGCAGGCAGTTCGGAATCGCAGTTTTCTGGATACTCAACGGACTCGGGAAGAAGATTATCCTGAGCGACTACATAGCCGTCAACTTTATCGACCGCGTGTTCGACAATCCCCTGCTGTTCACCGGGTTCGAGAATTTCGCGGCGCTGTTCGCCTACTCGCTGCAGGTTTATGCAGACTTTTCCGGCTACACCGACATAGCGATTGGCGTGGCCATGCTGATGGGCTTCTACCTTCCGGTGAACTTCAATTCTCCCTACAAGGCCCCCAATCCGCAGGACTTCTGGCGCAGGTGGCACATGTCGCTCAGCCGCTGGCTTAAATCATATCTTTATATCCCCCTGGGCGGCAACCGCAGGGCCTCTTTCGGCACTTACTTCTGGATAATCTTGTTTGCCCTGATAGCCCTGATTCTGTCCGGCAGCTGGGTGGTCTCGGTGATCTTGGTGGTGTCCGGCGCCGCCATGCTGCTGCTGGCGCATTTCCGGGAGAGCAGCCGCAAGAAGCTCTTCTCCAACATCAACCGCTTCATCACCATGCTCTTCGGGGGCATGTGGCACGGAGCCAGCTGGAACTTCATCATCTGGGGTGGCCTTAATGGCATTGGAATGATAGTGTACATACTCTGGAAGGATATGAAATGGGGCGTGCGGCTCTTCCTCACGGGTGCGCTCGCCATCGGGCTTGCCGCGCTCTGCCGCTTCCACCCCGAGCCGGTGTGGCGCATCCTCTCTGTGTGGACCGCCGTCATATGCCTTGGCACCCTGGTGCGTTTCATCTACCACCTGTTCCGCCCCGACGCCGCCGGAGCCCCTTCTTCAGGGATGGACAGCGTGCGCAAGCCCCTTCGGGGACGCAATGCCCGGACGGCGTGGCTTGGCACCATATGGGCTGTAGCACAGACTTTTACGTTCATCACCTTCACCCGCCTCTTCTTCCGCAGCGGCTCCAACCTGGATCCCGCCACCGCCAATCAGGTGGCCTGGGAGACTGCGCGCAACATGGTGGCCCAGATCGGCTCCCAGTGGGATCTGTCCCTCATTCCCGACATCTGCGCAGGCTACTGGAAGGTCTTCGCGCTGGTGGTCGCCGGAATGGTCATCCATCTCCTGCCGGCCCGCTTCAAGCGCCGCTACCGCCTGGGCTTCGCTTCCCTGCCCCTTCCGCTGATGGCAGTTGCCGCATCCGCTATAGTGTTCATTCTATATCAGTTCGTGACCGCTGATACCCAGCCGTTTATATATTTCCAATTCTGACGATATGAAAAATTTGTTGTTTACAGCATTCCTCGTCCTGCTCTGCTCCTGCAGCGGTCCGGACTTGTATGAGCGCCTGAACAGCCAGGCCTCCGAAGAGTACCTTCAGCCGATTCGTCCCGCATCCGAAGGGCGCAACCCCTGCTGGAACAAGTTTGCGAAAAAGTTTATGTACGCCCCGGCATTCGACGTCCCGGCTCCCTCAGACGCTCTTTCCTACCGTTTCACCGTCAGCTGCGGCGAGCAGAGCTGGAGTTTCGAGACCAAGGACCCCCATGCCAGCCTGGCCCCGATATGGAACAGCATCCCCCCGGCACGTGTCGAGCTCTGCGTCGAAGCCAAACTGATCTGCGAAGAGATGGACACCATCTTCAAGCGCAGTTTCATCCGGGATTATCCCTTCAGCGGACCTTACACCGGGCCGGTGCGCGACTACCGCGAAGCCGCAATCAAGGGGGCACTCTACATACACCTTATGCCCGAAGTCCAGAACTGGATTGGCAGCGACGTGCCCGATATGTCCTATCCCCACAACACCTATCCCTGCAAGATCATCGGAGCCACGATACGCAACGAGTGCTTCATTGCACGCGAACTCCCGGAGAGGCGTGAGAACGCCCTGCAGGTGGCCCGCAGCGCCGCGGCGTTCCTGATTTCGATGAGCCGTCCCGAAGGCGATCCCCTGGCGTTCTTCCCTCCCACCTACTACCTCGACAAGGAGGCCTCCAAGCGTGAGTGGAACCAGGGCAAGACAATGACTCTCGAAGCCGCGTCCGCCGGACAGGCTTTCCTCGACCTCTATGACGTGACCGGCGACAAGAGTTATTTCGACCGCGCCGTGGGCATAGGCCGCACCTACGTCAAGCTTCAGAGAGAAGACGGTTCCCTACCGATAAAGGTCGATTTCGCTACCGGCGAGCCGGTCAACGAGGTCTGCGCTATGCTCCACCCGCTGCTGCGCTATTTCTCCCGCCTTGAGTCCTACGGCCTGCAGGAATTCGCTCCCGCCCGCGAGAAGGGCGAGCGCTGGATGGACGAAGTGGCCGTGGAGCGCTTCGACATGACCGGGCAGTTCGAGGATGTGAACGTGCAGGGCCTTGAACCCTATCAGAACCTGACCAACTGCACTGCTGCTCCTTACGCATCATATCTGCTGCACAAGAGCGTCGTCACCGACCGCGACCGCGCCAACGCCCGCGACCTCGTGCGCCTGAGCGAAGACCAGTTCGTCCACTGGGCCTACCACGATCTGCTCCCCGACGGCTTCCCGAAAAAGAACGCACCCTGCGTCCACGAACAGTACCACTACGAAATGCCCGTGGACAACAGCGCATGCAATGTGGCTAACGCCTGGCTGGACATCTACGAAGACAGCGGCGACCTGCTCTGCCTTGCCAAGGCGAAAGCGATGGTGGACAACATCACCATCCAGCAGAATGCCGTCAACGGCAAGATTCCGACCACATGGGAGTGGCGTGAGACCGGCAAGGACCGCAAGCGCACGTTCTGGATCAACTGCTGCTTCAGTTCCGTCAGCCTGCTGATGCGCTTTGCCGGGATGCAGGACGACATCGCAAAACTCAATTAACGATATTATTATGAGACGCACAATCACCACCCTGCTCCTGTGTGCCCTGGCCGTGACGGCCCTCGCCCAGGAAACACCCCGATGGTTACGCAAGAATGCCATCTCCCCGGACGGCAGCAAGATTGCCTTCTGCTACAAGGGCGACATTTTTGTGGTCCCTTCCTGCGGAGGCCGTGCCCTCCAGGTCACTTCCAACTCCGCCTATGATTCTGACCCGGTGTGGACCGCAGACAGCAAGCAGCTGTATTTCAGCTCCTTCCGCGAAGGCGGAAAGGACATTTTCCTGACTTCTGCAGAAGGCGGTGCGCCCAGGCGCATTACTGACTACCCCGGTTCCGAGACCCCTAAGGCCGTGCTTCCCGACGGACGCGTGGTCTTCCTTGCAAACCTACAGCCCGACGTCGACTGGGGAGGATTCCCGGGTGAAACCCAGGTGTATGCGGCCGGCTCCGACGGCAAACGCCCGGAACTGCTCACGTCCGTGACCATGTCCGAAATCAGCATCCGCCCCGACGGAGCCATGCTCTACGAAGACTACAAGGGCTACGAAGACCCTTTCCGCAAGCACCACCGTTCATCCGTGACCCGCGACATCTGGCTCTGCAAAGATGGCAGCTACAAGCAGTTATCCGGCTTCGAAGGTGAAGACCGCCAGCCGGTGTTCAGCCCGGACGGCGACTCCTTCTACTTTATCAGCGAGCGCGGCGGGTCCACCCTTAACATCTACCGAAGCAGCATCAGCGCGCCCGGCGAATGCAAGTCCTTGACTTCATATAACGACAACCCCGTCCGATACATCTCCGTGGCTTCCGACGGCACGGTCGCATATTCCTACAACGGTGACCTCTACACCATCCGGGATGGAGGCACGCCGGCCAAGGTCGATATCACCGTGTGGTGCGACGAGAGCGAAAGAGAGATGACCAAACTCAACCTGAGCAACGCTTCATCGATGGCCTTATCCCCTGACGGAAAGGAGATTGCGGTGGTGATCAGGGGCGATGTCTTCGTGACTTCCACCGAATACCCCACCACCCGCCGCATCACCAACACCCCCGGTCAGGAGAGGGGCGTCTGCTTCTCCAAGGACGGGCGCGAACTCTACTACGCCGCCGAACGTGACGGCTGCTGGGGCATCTACCGCAGCGTGCTCGGAAACAAGAGTGACAAACTCTTCACCTACGCCGTGAATCCTAAGGAGGAACTCTTCTCCGAGCCAGGAGAGACCAGCTTCCAGCCCTTGGTGTCCCCCGACGGCAAATGGGTGGCATATCTGCGCGACCGCACAGAACTGGTCGTGAGGCCCGCAAAGGGAGGCAAAGTACGTTCCCTCCTGAAGGGTGCCAATTATTCCTACTCCGACGGCGACCTGAGCTTCGCCTGGAACCCCGACAGCGAGCATCTGCTCACCACTTACATGGCAAACGGCGGCTGGAACAATGTCGATGTGGCGCTCATCGAGCTGGGCTCCGGGAAGGTCACCGACCTGACCGAGAGCGGCTATTCCGACGAATCATTCCACTGGGCGCTCGGCGGCAAGGCCATGACCTGGGAATCCGACAAGAACGGCTACCGCAGCCACGGCAGCTGGGGCTCCCAGAGCGACATCTACATCATGTTCCTCGACGGAAAGACCATGACAGAGTTCCGCCGCAGCGAAGAGGACGAGAAGATCGACAAGCTCCTCAGCGGCAAGAGCGAAAAGCAGCTCGAGAAGCAGGAGAAAAAGGATTCCATTAAAAAAGAAGAGCCGAAAAAGCTTGATCTTCAGCTGGAAGGTCGCGAAGACCGCATCATCCGTCTCACCAGTTCCAGCAACTCGTTCGGAGACCACTATCTCTCCAAGGACGGCCGTACGCTTTACTATGTAGCTCCTCTGGAAAGCGGAGCCGGGCTGTGCTCCAAAGACTTGCGCAAAGGCGACATAAAGGTCATCGCGCGCGGTGTCGGCGGCAGAATCACCCCTTCCGCAGACGGCAAGGAGCTCTTCGTCCTCTCCCGCGGCGGCATCACCCAGGTGTCGGTGCCCTCGGGCAAGGTCAAAAAGATTTCATTCAGCGGCGAGTACGAATTCAAGCCCAAGGCTGAGCGTGAATACATATTCGAGCACGCCTGGAAGCAGGTCAAGGAGAAATTCTACGATCCCGGACTCCACGGAGTGGACTGGGACTACATGCACGCGAACTACTCCGCATTCCTTCCCTACATCGACAACAACTTCGATTTCCAGGAACTGCTCTCCGAAATGCTCGGAGAGCTCAACGGATCCCACACAGGGGCCCGCTACCGCGCAGACGGAGGCGAAGTCCTCGGACGGCTCGGTGTGCTCTACGACTTGGCCTACAAGGGTGACGGCCTGAAGATAGCCGAAGTGCTGCCCGGTGGCGTTCTCAGTCTGGCCGATCCGGAAATCAAGGCAGGCGACCTGCTGACGGCCATCGACGGCACCCGGATCACAGCCGGTATGGACTGGTATCCGCTGCTTGCCGGCAAGTCCGGGAAGAACGTGGTCGTGTCCCTTCGTATCTCCGGCAAGGATAAGGACCTCATCGTCAAGCCCGTCGGCTCGGATGCTACGCTACTCTACCGCCGCTGGGTGCGCCAGCGCGAAGAGATGGTCGAGAAGCTTTCCGGCGGCCGCGTGGGATATGTCCACGTGCAGGGCATGAACTCCCCTTCATTCCGCGAGGTGTATTCGAAGGCGCTTGGCAAATACAGGAACTGCGACGCCTTGATCGTGGATACGCGCCACAATGGAGGCGGCTGGCTGCATGACGACCTGGTCACTTTCCTTGGCGGCAAGGCCTACGTGGACTGGAAGCCCAGGGGACAGTACATCGGCACCGAACCCTACAGCAAGTGGGTCAAGCCTTCCTGCGTGCTGGTCTGCGAAGACTGCTACTCGGATGCGTCCGGTTTCCCCTTTGCCTACCGCACCCTGGGGATCGGCAAGCTCATAGGCAAGCCCGTGCCCGGCACGATGACGGCCGTGTGGTGGGAGAACCAGATCAATCCCTCGATTGTCTTCGGCATCCCCCAGGTGGGCGGATGGGTAGAATCCGAACAGCGCTATATGGAGAATCGCCAGCTTGATCCCGACATCGATGTGGACAACAGCCCGGAGGCCCTGCTGCGCGGGGAGGATCCCCAGCTGGCCGCGGCAGTCAGCGAAATGTTACGCCAGATCAACTAAAGAATCCTCACAAAAAAACAGACTCGGAATGAGTCTGTTTTTTTGTGAGAACTATCAGATTTGAACTGATGACCTCTTGCCTGTCAAGCAAGCGCTCTAAACCAACTGAGCTAAGCCCTCAGTATGAAGTGCTCCCTTAGGGGCTCGAACCCTAGACACCCTGATTAAGAGTCAGGTGCTCTACCAACTGAGCTAAGGAAGCAAAATGTCAATTTTGTGACCCGTTCGGGGCTCGAACCCGAGACCCCCACATTAAAAGTGTGATGCTCTACCAACTGAGCTAACGAGTCCTCCTCTGTGTTTGGGACTGCAAAGATATAACCTTTTCCCAAAAATGCAAAATTTTTTATATACTTTTTTTTTATTACATTTGTCTTTCAAGACATATCAACAAAACCATCATAACCTTATGCTAAAGAAACTCACTCTTTCCGCATTCGCATGCTTCATCGGCCTGACATCCTTCGCACAGGCGAAGATTCAGGATGTAGTCACCAGCGACTACAACCGCCAGAGCATCTCCCTTGTCGTCATTGAGCGTGGAGATTCCTACGACAGCGCCACCGCCAACGCCGTGCGCTCCTTCTCCCCCAGCGAGAAGTACGACATCAATCCGATCTCCACAAAGTCGATAAAGGTGAACAAACTGCGCTCCGAATCCGTCTCATCCGAGGAAACCGGTGCTGCGGTTGCAAAAGTCGGATTCGCCCGCGAGATTCTTGCCTCCATTTTCAACCGCACTTCCGACGGCATGATGGACGACAAGACGGTCCGCTACAGGGGCAATTACGACGCCAAAGACCAGGACGTCATCAACGCCCGTGCCGCCCGCGTAGGCGAGGATGCCCTCGGCGACCTCGGCCAAAGGCTGATTGCAGGCAGCTACATCGTCGCCACTGACTTCTACAAGGTGGAGCGCTCCACAGACAAGAAGGGCAAGGTTTACTGGTCCGTCAACGCCCGTGCCTTCGCCTACAGGATAGGCCTCAGGGAAAACGGGCTTAATGACTTCTATGAGAAATGCTGGATCTACGAAGACGACGACGCGGCCACCCGCGACGCCAAGATCCGTGCATTCCAGGCGCTCGACATACCCATGAACCTGGTTGCTACATCCTCCAACAGCGCCACATCTTCTTCTGTGGAATCAGCGGCCTACGACTGTCTCAGCGGGCTTATCACCGGCCTTGAGAACGTGATCCCCGAATGGGAAGTTGCCGTGACCATTATGGCACGCAAGCCCCTCAGGGCCAAGATCGGCACCAAGGAAGGCCTGAGCAATGGCAATCGCTACCGTGCCTATTCCTACACCGAAGATGATAACGGCAACCTCAAGTCCGTGCCCCGCGGTTTCCTCCGCGCCACCGAGGTCGCCAACAACAGCGGAATGTCGATCGGCGAGACGGAGCCGTCCGAGTTCTACCAGGTATCCGGCCTCGCCAACATCGAGGAAGGATGGACCATCAAGCAGAGCAACGATCTCAGAGTCGGCGTGCTCGCAGGCATCAAGACCGGCTCGATGGGCAAGCTTTCATTTGCCGTCGACGTGGATTATCTATTGACTGTAAATACCGGTGGTTCAATGTCATACGCCATATTCTCCGGATCGTTTGACATCAACCAGGCCAACTACACTCCCATTTTCTTCGGCCTCGGATACGGCTATGCCCTGCACCTTAGCCGTTTCTTCGAGCTAATGCCTTATGCAATGCTAGCGCTGGACCATATCGGCTTCTCCACTACAGACACGAGTAATGACCGTTTTATACGCGAATCCGCCTTCGTGTTAGAGCCGGGCGTGAGGGTTGCTGTAAATGTGGCATACCCCTTGCAGGTATTCGCCAAGGCATTCGCAGACTGGAACCCCGAATTTATCCAGGGAAGTCTGTATAAGGCCTACAACCAGCACGTCGGCCACAAGAGTGGCTTCGGGTTGCAGGCCGGCCTGAAATGGACATTCTAATTTTTTTGAACGATATGAGAAAAACACTTATGATCGCGCTCACCCTGCTGATGACATTCTCGGCAGTGAGTGCCAGCGCCCAGAACAAGGACCGCAGAAAGTCCTTCCAAAGCTGGGACAACTACGAAATCACCACCGAAAAAGTCGGTGTTGACGGCACCAAGTTCGTCAAGGTGTGGGGCTTCGGCAAAAATGTCGACGCCGCCACCATGGCAGCCAAGGAGAATGCCGTCCACGCCTGCATCTTCAGGGGCCTTCCCGGGAGCGCGACCGCAATGAGCACGCCTCCCATCTGCCCCAATCCCGACACACTTGCCTCCCACGAGGATTATTTCAAGAATTTCTTCGCACCCGGCGGCCCCTATCTGGCCTATGTCAGCATGACCACCGACGGTGTCCCTTCAGGCACCGACAGGCGCAAGGTCAAGGGCGGCTACAAAGTGGGAATCTATGTCCAGGTGATGTACGACAACCTCAAGCGCAAGCTCGAGGCTGACGGGATCGCACGCAAACTCAGCTCCGGATTCTAGGATATGAAAAAATCACTGATAATCGCAGCATTGCTGCTCGCCTGCCAGGCAATTGGCTGGTCCCAGGCGAAAAAGCCCACCATCATGGTGGTCCCCGCAGACGCCTTCTGCGAGCGCTACGGCTACGTCCAGACTGTCAACGCAATGGGCGAAACCGTGACCTCCCCCGACTACGCAAGGGCAATGAAGGAGAACGCCGACATCCGCACACTGGTGGCGGCCATGGCCGACTTCATGGCCAAGAACGACTTCCCCATCCAGTCTCTTGAACAGGAGCTCAAGCGCCTCCAGACAGAAGACGCAGAGCTCGCAATGATGACCGGCAAGAACTCCGGTGCCGAAGTGGACGAGACTCCGCTCGAAAGGCTCCGCAGGAGCGCGAAGGCCGACATCATCCTCGACCTCGACTACGAAATCCACCGTCTCGGCCCGCAGAAGCAGGTCAGTTTCAACCTCCAGGCCATCGATGCCTATTCTTCCAAGATCATCTCCGGCAACACCGGCGTCAGCTCTGTCGCCAACGTGCCCATGACTTCCCTTCTGGAAGAATGCGTGCTCAGTTTCAAGGACAACTTCCTCAATGGCCTGCAGCACCATTTCGACGACCTCTTCGCCAACGGCCGCGAAATTTCCGTGACCTTGCTCCGCTACAACAACTGCCCCGTCGATTTCGAAGAGGAGTATGAAGTCAACGGAGACGAGTATGAACTTGCGGAAATCATCGAAGCCTGGATGGCGGACAACACCGTCGAAGGCCGCTTCACGACTGCCGCCAAGTCTGCCAACCGCATGAGGTTCAACCAGGTGCGCATCCCTCTCTACGCCCAGAACATGAACGGCCGCGACGTTGCCATCGATGCCGAGGCATTCGTGAAGCCGCTCGTGCGTATGCTCAAGAAAGCTCCTTACAAACTCACCGTCGGTTCCTCCCCCAGGGGTCTGGGAGATGTCTGGATCACTATCGGCGACAAATAGCGACTGAATATGAAAAAGATTTTAGCCAGCCTTTTACTTGCGTCCGCCTGCATCCTGTCCTTCGCCCAGAACAACGAAGGCAAGATGGACGACAAGGGCCGTATCGCCCTGACGCCCGTTATCCTGGATAACTGCGCCATCCCTGTGGCCGCATCCAACGTGGTGCTCAACAAGCTGACCCAGATCGTCACCAAGAACGGTCTTGCCGGCGACAGCTTCGACCCCCGCTTCATCATCACGGCCAACATGGTGAAACTTTCCCACGAGACCACTGCCACGGCGCCGCCCATGCAGGCCCTCGTGCTCACCCCCACCCTCTACATCGGTGATGCCGCGACCGGCACTCTCTACGCCTCCTGCGTGCTTGACCCCGTCAAGGGAGCCGGCACCAATGAGACCAAGGCCTACATGCAGGCCGTCAAGATGCTCAGGGCGGACACTCCCGCAGTGAAGCAGTTCATCGAGACGGGAAAGACCCGCATCATCGAGTGGTACAACACCCAGATCGACTTCCTCATCTCCGAAGCCAACGCACTCGCAGGCCAGGACAAGTATGACGAGGCCATAGCCCTTCTCTTCACCGTGCCGACCGTCTGCAAGGACGCATTCGACAAGGCAATGCGCGCAGCCGAGCAGATTTTCCAGCAGAAGATCGACATCGAAGGTGCATATCTCCTCAATATGGCCACCCACACCTGGAACGCAAACCAGAGTTGGAGCGGTGCCAACGAGGCAGCGGGTTATCTCTCGCAGATCCATCCCCTCTCTTCCGCCGTGCAGGGCGGTATGGTACTTTCCGAGACCATCAAGGCCCGCGTGAAGGAGCTGGACAACAGGGAGTGGAACTTCGCCATGAAACAGTTTGACGCTTCCGTGAGCCTTGAAAGCCAGAGGATTTCCGCAATGGCGGAAGTCGGCAAGGCCATGGCCAAGCGTCCGGTCAACTACTACAATATGAACAGCTTCGGCTGGTGGTGATAATATGAAAAAGATTCTTTTCACATTGATGGCACTGTTCCTCGCAGCAGGAGCTTTCGCCCAGGAGACCGAGTGCATCAGCAAGGAAATGGACGGCAGCCTCACGCTGCGCGTCTGGGGCACCGGCCGCAACAAGACAGATGCTCTCGAGCAGGCCAAGAAGCAGGCCGTATATGATGTCCTTTTCAAAGGCGTCACCCGCGGCAACACCGACTACAACATGCGTCCCATCATGACGGAAGTCAACGCCCGTCAGCGTTATCAGGACTATTTCGACATTTTCTTCATGGACCGCGGTGAATACCGCAAGTATATCAGCATGGAAGACAAGCGCGCCGGCTCCACCCGCACCCGTCGCAACTATCGCGACGTCACGGTCGGCACCACCGTACGCGTGCTTGTGCCCCAGCTTCGTGCCAGACTCAAAGAAGACGGATTATTATGAAAAAATTAATTGCAATTCTCTGCCTTTCGCTGATGCTCGTTCCCGCATTGGCGCAGAACCACACTGACTATCAACTTCCTGAGAAGCCCCAGCGCGCCGAATACATCGACTTCCCCAGTCTCGACAAGGGATTCTGGTTTGCGGCCCAGCTTGCCCCGGCAGCTGCTTTTGCAGCCAATGGCAGCCGCGCCACATTCGTGCAGGCGGACCTCATTCTCGGCTATCGTTTCGGCGAGTTCTTCAAGATCGGCGCCGGCGTCGCTCCGAGGTTGGTGATTCCCGTCAATTCCAGCACCAGTATTGGATTCCCTCCTGCAAGGCTGGCAGCGATGGAGAGGAGCGGTATCGACCTTCCCATCATCATTGACCTGCGGGGAAACATCATTTCCCAGGAATCCCGCATGTGCGTTCCCTACTGGAACGTAGATGCCGGCTACACCATCGGGCAGGGCATTTATGCCTCTCCCACCATCGGTGTCCGTGTGGGCCAGCCGCGCAACAATTTCGTCGCAGGCCTGACCTACATGTTCCAGTACTACGGTGGTGCTGTAGGAGCTCCGGCCCATGCCATCGGCATCCGCATCGGTTTCGAATACTGATTTCAAAGCAGCTCTTTACCAAAAGTCCCGGGCGAAAACCCGGGACTTTTGTTATAGAAATGCCTGACGAGCTTCCCGGCTAGTATCCGAAGATATCTTCGAGCGATACGGTCTCGACGGGGCCGAGGGTCTTGAGGAAGTTCACATCAAGGTCTTTGATATCGCCGAGGATGGCGTAGGTGTAGACGCGTCCCTTGACCCACTGCTCCTGGGTGGCCTTCACATCAGCAAGGGTGAGGTTCGGAAGAGCCTCGAACACGGCTTTGTCGGTGGGTTCTTCGATTCCCATACGGCGGCAGTTGCGATATGCCCTGAGCACGCCGGCGCCTGTGGTGCGCTGGGTGCGGATGCGGCTGTCGATGGCGTCCTTGGCAATTGTGAATGCAGCTTCGGATTCGGGCATGTTGTTGATGATGTCGTCGAACGCCTCTATCGCCTGCCTCATCTTATCGTTCTGGGTAGCGATGAAAGCGGAGAATGCAAAGGTGCCGTCGGCGGAATAAGGGTTGCGCAGGCGGGCGTTGGCGCTGTAGGCCAGGCCGCGGGCCTCACGCATTTCCTGGAACACTATGCTGTTCATTCCGCCGCCGAAATACTCGTTGTAGAGGGAACGCACGGGCTCGCTTGCGGGATCGTATTTCTCCCCACGGTTGGAATACTGGGTGTAGTAGAGCTGCTTGGCGTCATACTGTGCGAGCAGCACCTTGGGGGCAGGAGTCTGCTGCATGGCGGGATAGCGCTCGGGAAGCTGCTGGTAGCTGCCTTCGAAAGGCACGGCAGCCTTCACCTGGGCCTCGCTCATAGGACCGTAGTAAATCACCTCGCATCCGTTGGCGACAACGTCACGGACAAGTTTCAGCAGCTCGTCGGAAGTGATGGCAGCCACGGCTTCATTGCTAAGGCGGGTCTTCCGGATAAATTCAGGGCCATAGGTTGCATAGCTGCTGAGTGCGGAATAACAGCTGCGCTGATTTGTCTTTGCATTGGCGCGGCTCTTGAACTCGTCGGCCTTGAGGTTGGCGAGGATGGAGTCGTTGCCGACTGCGCCGTCGATCAGCTCACGCACGATGGACAGGGCTTCCGCCATGTTCTCGCTGAGTCCGGTGAGGCCGACCGTGGTCTGGTTCGCACCGGCCATGAAGTAGAAACTGCAGGCCAGTTCGTACATACGGGCGGCTATTTCCTCGGCGCTCTTGTCTGCGGTTCCGAGATACTGCAGGTAGTCTGATGCAAGGCCGATGGCGGGATTGTCTTCAGTGCCGGTATTGTAGATGAATTCGAGCGTGAAGACGTCGTTGATCTCGTTCTTCTTGTAGAGTACGTCGACACCTTCTGCAAGCTGGAAACGGGACATATCCTTGCTGAAATCCACGAACACGGGCTCGATGGGCTTCACGGCCGTTTCCTTGATCTCCTTCAGGAAGTCGCTCTGGGCGTTACGGTTGGTCACGATGGGAGTGATCTTCGGGGCGGCGATTTTCTGCTCGCTGGAGTCGACTCCCTGGCGCTTGTAGACGACTGCATAGTTGCCCTCGCCTATGAATTCTTTCGCCCATGCCACGACATCGTCCTTGGTCACTGACTCATAGCGCTCGATCTCCCTGGCTGCGTCTTTCCAGGAGATGCCGTTGATGAAAGCATCGACGTAGGCCATTGCGCGGTTGCTGTTATCCTCAAGCTGACGCATCTTGGAGAGCTTGATGTTGTTGATGGTGGCGGTGATGAGGGTCTCGTCGAATTCTCCGGCTGCGAGCTTTGCCACTTCGGCAAGGGCAATCTCGCGGAGCTCGTCGAGGGTCTGTCCCTGCTTGGGACGGGCCATCATGAGGAACTGACCGTAGTCGGGCTGCACGCTGGCACCGGCATACATCAAAAGGGCCTTCTGCTGCTGGTTCACATCGAGGTCGATAAGGCCGGCCTGACCATTGTAGAGGATGGAACTGGCAATCTCACCGATAGCTGCGTTCTTGAGATCGGACGCGCCGGGAAGCCTCCATGCAAGGGCGATATTCTCAGCCTCTTTGCCGAATACTTCCTTCACGACGGGGCTTGTGATGGGCTGTTCGGGTTCGAACTCCAGCGCCGGGATTTCGGGATTGGGCTTCCAGTCGCCGAAATACTTCTCCAGGGCGGCCACCATCTCATCGGGATTGAAATCACCGGACACGCACACTGCAATGTTGTTGGGCACGTAGTAGGTGTCGTGGTATTTCTTCACATTGGTGATGGAAGGGTTCTTCAGGTGCTCCTGGCTGCCGAGGGTGGTCTGCTTGCCATAGGGATGGTTGGGATATAGAGCCTGGTCGATGGCTTCCCAGACCTTGCGGCTGTCCTGGGTGAGGGACATATTCTTCTCCTCGTAGATGGTCTCGAGTTCAGTGTGGAATCCGCGGATTACCCCGTAGCGGAAACGGTCGGCCTGGATCTTCGCCCA
>CACZMF010000021.1 GCA_902782225.1 uncultured Bacteroidia bacterium
CATAAAACATGGGGAAAAGCCCCTCCGGGGAGTGCCCGTCCGCCGAAGAGACAGAATGAACCAAAACAAACCAATATGGCAGTAATTGACTGGTTAATCGTCGCCCTGTTCCTTGGTGCCCTAGTCACCATCGGCTACCTTTTCTCCCACAAAAACAAGAACATAGAGGACTACTTCGTCGCCGGACGCTCGATGCCCGGATGGCTCGTGGCTATCGCAGCCACGGGCACTACCATCAGCGCCGGCACCTTCGTGGGCTCCCCAGAGCTTGGTTTCAACACCAACCTGACCTATGTCCTGAACCTCCTGGGTTCGATTTTCGGCGGCATCCTCGTGGCTGCGCTGATACTCCCGAAGCTCTATAACGCCAAGACCATCACCATCTACGGCTTCATCGGCGACCGCTTCGGCGAAGGATCCAAGCAGGCCAACTCGGTGATGTTCCTAATCGGCCAGCTGCTGACCAGCGGCAGCCGCCTCTTCATCGCCGCCATAGCCATCAGCGTCATCGCCTTCGGCAGCATACAGTTCCAGTTCATGGTCTGGAGCATCATAATCCTCGGCGTCGTGTCCACTTTCTACACTATGATGGGCGGCATCAAGGGCCTGCTCTACATCGACACCTTCCAGACGCTGCTGATGATCTTCACCGGTGTGGTGGGCCTCGTGCTCGTGGCCTGCGACCTGGGTGGCATCAGTCTCCGGGAGGTCTGGGAGACCCTGACCACGAACGGAATGGTCAAGTCTCCTGCGGCCGCAGGTGTGGCCCCCGGCATTGCAGCGGACGGCACCCTGACCGGCTGGGTCCCGGGCAGCAAGGTCCAGATGTTCGATCCCAGCATAGATTTCAGCAAGCCCTACACGATCATCGGAGGTATGATAGGAGTGGCGTTCTTCAAGATTGCCCAGTACACCACCGACCAGGAGTTCGTGCAGCGCCAGCTCGCCTGCAAGGACGTCAAGAAAGCCGGTTCGTCCCTGGTGGCCTCCCAGTTGCTCGCCCTCCCCGTGGTGCTTATCTTCCTCTGCATAGGACTCTTGCTCTATGTGAAGTACATCCACGATCCGCAGGCGGACGGGGCCCTCAGCGCGGCTTTCTTCACCGACGCGCGCGACGTGTTCCCTCAGTATATCAAGAATCACATTCCCGTGGGCGTGCGCGGCCTGATGATCACCGGCCTGCTCGCAGCGGCCCTTTCGAGCTTCAACTCCGCCATCAATTCGATGGCCTCAAGCTTCGTTGCCGACCTGTATCTTCCGCTGCGCGCCAGGCGCGGCAAGGCCGTCAAGAGCGACAAGGACCAGATTGCCTCCTCCCGCTGGATGGTGGGCCTCATGGGTATGTGCCTCACCGGCTTCGCCATCGTGACCTGCGTGATGCAGCAGAGCAGCGGCCTCAATCTCGTGGACTTCGCCACCGGCATCATGTGCTTCGCCTATGCCGGTATGATAGGTGTCTTCCTGACCGCCATTTTCACCAAACGCGGCAACAAGGCCAGCGTGCTGGCCGCCCTCGTGGTCGGCGCCCTCATAATCATCCCGCTGATGTTCCAGAAGGAGTTCTTCGGCCAGTCATACATCGCCTGGACCTGGTGGTGCCCCATCGGCGGACTCGTGTCCACTCTTGTATGTATGCTCGGTAAACCTAAAACCGTAAAATGAAAAGAATCACCATTTTGACAGCGTGCCTGCTGGCCTCCGCACTCGCCCTTGCAGGCAATGTCAGGGGCCGCGTCATCTGTGACGGCCTGCCCGTGCAGGGAGTGCCCGTGTCCGACGGCGCCTCCATCGTGCTCACCGACGCCTCCGGCCGCTACGACCTGGACTCTGACAAGAGCGACGGCTCCGTGTTCATAATCACTCCTTCCGGCTTCATCGCCCGCACCCTGGACGGCTTGCGACCCGGCTTCTGGCAGCCGCTCTATCTCCCTGCCACCCAGGAAGAAGTCCACGATTTCGTGCTTGAAAAGCAGGACCAGAGCCGCTACACGATGCTCATGCTTGCCGACCTCCACCTCACCAACGACCCCGACCGCCAGGACCTGCGCCGCTTCAGGGAAGAGGTCCTGCCCTGCATTCGTGAGCAAGCCGCCAGGGCCGCGTCCAAAGGCCCCGTGTACACCGTCAACCTTGGCGACACCACCCACGACGTCTATTGGGGCGAAATGGGGTTCAACGAGTTCGACGGCCTGCGCTCTCTCCAGGACCTGCCGTATCCCACGCCCTTCTACAGCATCATGGGCAACCACGACCACGATCCTTCCGTCGTGGGCGAGGATGTGGACAGGCGGGCCGGCTGGCTCAACCGCGACTGCTGGGGCCCCGGAGCCTATTCCGTGAACATCGGCGGCGACCACTGGGTGTTCCTGGACAACATCTTCTACATCAACGTGGAGGGCAAGGGGAAGAAGGCCCCGGGCGTCAAGGGCGACCGCAGCTATAAGTCCAAACTCACCACCCGCCAGATTGAGTGGCTTGCCGCCGATCTCGCCCTCGTGGACAAGGATGCCCGCATCTACATATGCACCCACGCTCCCGTGCTCTACACGGGCGGCAAAAACGGCCTGCTGATGCCGCAGTCGCAGGTGGAACGCATTGCGGCCCTCTGCGCCCCGTTCCGGCACGACGTGACGGTCTTCTCCGGCCACATCCACCGCAACGACATCTGCGACCATCCGGACTTCCCGCGCATCCACCAGCGCTCGCTGCCGGCCACATCCGGAATAATGTGGACCACCCCCGTGGACTGGCCGCTCTACGGCAACGAAGGCTCGGACGCCGGCTTCTGGGTGGGTGAATTCGAAGCGGGAGCGGCTCCGCGCTACCGTCTGGAGACTTATCTCTACGGCGAAAAGTACTGCCGCATCTACGACATGAACGAGGTCGGCAAGGCCTACCGCTCGAGCGAAGGCATCAAGAAAATGAAGGAACTCTACAGCGACGGCTCACGCCTGGACTATGGCGACAAGAAATGGCGCAACTACGTGTTCCTGAACTACTGGGGCTGGGAGCCCGGAGATTCCGTGCAGATACTGGAAAAGAACCGCAGCCTCAAGGTGGAGGCCACCCGCTATGAGGATCCGGCGAAGACCTTCGCCTATGAGCTTCCCCGTATCATGAACCCCTACAAGCACAGTACGCCCAAGCCCAAGGACAACACCTTCCATATGTTCGTGGCCAGGGCCTCGTCCGCCAAATCACCTGTGACGGTGCGCATCTACGCTTCCGACGGCCGTCTGAAGTTCGAGAAGACCGTCCAGCGGCCGATAACGTTCGATCCGTCGGAGAAGGAGGAGTAAATTAAAAAATCAGGGGCGTCCGTATGGGCGCCCCTGATTGGTATCGGAAGGTTAGAATTACTTCCTGTCTTCGCCACGACGTCCGCCACGACGGTCGCCACGGCCACGACGGTCACCACCACGGCGGTCTCCGCGAGGAGCGCCGGCGGCCTGTGCGTTGGCTGCTGCGAGAGCGGCGGGGGTCAGGTCCTGACGGCCGTACTTCTCACCGTTGCAGATCCACACCTTGATACCGAGGGTACCGACTTTGGTGTTGGCCACGGCAAGGGCGTAGTCGATGTCTGCGCGGAAGGTGTGCAGAGGGGTGCGACCCTCTTTGAACATCTCGCTGCGAGCCATTTCAGCGCCACCGACACGGCCTGCGATCTGGATCTTGATGCCCTCTGCACCGACACGCATGGTGTTGGCGATGGCCATCTTGATGGCGCGGCGATAGCTCACGCGGCCCTCGATCTGACGGGCGATGGAGTCTGCCACGATGTGGGCGTCAACCTCGGGGCGCTTGACCTCGTAGATGTTGATCTGGATGTCCTTGCTCGTGACTTTCTTGAGTTCTTCCTTGAGTTTATCAACCTCGGTGCCGCCCTTGCCGATGATGAAACCGGGGCGTGCGGCGTAGATGGTCACGGTAATGAGCTTCAGTGTGCGCTCGATGACAATCTTGCTGAGGCTGGCCTTGGCAAGGCGGTTGCCGAGATACTCGCGGATCTTGTAGTCTTCAGCGATCTTCTCTGCATAGTTGCCACCACACCAGTTGGAGTCCCAACCACGGGTGATACCGATTCTGTTGCTGATAGGATTAGTTTTCTGTCCCATATTACTTATTCTCCACTGGTTGTTTTACATCGAGGATCACGGTCACGTGGTTCGAACGCTTGCGGATGCGGCCGGCGCGGCCCTGAGGGCACGGACGGATGCGCTTCAGCGTGCGACCTTCGTCGACCATGATGGTCTTGACATAGACGTTGCCGTTGTCCAGTTCCTTGGCCTGATCCTGGTTCTTGGCTTCCCAGTTCGCAATTGCGCTGCGGAGAAGCTTCTCCAGGCGGATGGATGCCTCACGCTTGCTGAACTTGAGCAGGTCGAGGGCGAGGTTGACCTCCTTGCCGCGGATGGTGTCTGCTACCAGACGCATCTTGCGGGGGGAAGTGGGGACGTCATTCAGCTTGGCAACAGCTGTAACCTTCTTAGCCTCCTTGAGGCTTTCGGCCATAAGTCTTTTACGCTTTCCCATAGTGATTACTTCTTATTGTTACCTGAATGACCCGAACTCGCCGAGCTTGTGGCCGACCATCTGCTCAGTAACGTAAACAGGAATAAACTTGTTTCCATTATGAACGGCGATTGTGTGGCCGATGAAGTCCGGGGAGATCATGCTGGCACGAGACCAGGTCTTGACCACCTCTTTCTTCTTGCTACCATCATTCATAGCAAGAACTCTTTTCTCCAGGGCTTCCTGGATGTACGGTCCTTTTTTAAGTGAACGACTCATAATCTCTTACTTGTTTTATTCCGTTATTTCTTTCTTCTCTCAATGATGAACTTGTTGGACGCAGCCTTCGGGTTGCGGGTCTTGTAGCCCTTTGCAGGCAGACCCTTGCGCGAACGGGGATGTCCGCCGGATGCACGTCCTTCGCCACCACCCATCGGGTGATCGACAGGGTTCATAACGACACCACGGTTGTGGGGGCGCTTGCCGAGCCAGCGGCGGCGACCAGCCTTGCCATGGGATTCGAGATTGTGGTCGGTGTTGGACACCACGCCCACGGTGGCGCGGCAGCTGACGAGGACCATGCGGGTCTCGCCGGAGGGCAGACGCAGGACAGCGTGGTTGCCTTCGCGGGCTGCGAGCTGAGCGGAAGTACCGGCGGAACGGGCCATAGCGGCGCCCTGGCCGGGACGGAGCTCGATGTTGTGGACGAGGGTACCGACAGGAATTTCAGAAAGAGGGAGTGCGTTACCTACCTCGGGAGCGACGCCGCTGCCGGAGGCGATGACCTGTCCCACCTTGAGACCGTCGGGGGCGATGATATAACGCTTCTCGCCATCCTCATACTGCACGAGGGCGATGCGGGCGCTGCGGTTCGGATCATACTCGATGGTCAGAACGGTTGCGGTGCACTCATCCTTGGAGCGGAGGAAGTCGATGATACGGTACATTCTCTTGTGGCCGCCGCCGATGTAGCGGACGGTCATCTGGCCGGTGTTGTTGCGGCCGCCAGTGCTCTTGAGGGGCTCAAGCAATGATTTCTGGGGCTTCCTGGTGGTGATTTCGCTGAAAGCGCTGATCACTTTGTTCCTTTGACCGGGAGTAACCGGTTTGTATTTCTTAACTGCCATAGCTTGATCCTCCCTTAAATATTAGCGTAGAAGTCGATCTTGTCTTCACCGGCAAGCGTGATGTACGCCTTCTTGAAGTGGTTGGCGCGTCCGCGGAGAAGGCCGGCCTTGGTGTAGCGGCTCTTCCTCTTGCCATGGTAATTGACTGTGTTGACATCTGCCACGGAGACATTGTACATCTTCTCCACGGCGTCCTTTATCTGAAGCTTGTTGGCCTTACGATCAACGATAAAGCCGTAACGGTTCAACTTTTCGCCCTGAGCCGTCAACTTCTCTGTAACGATTGGCTTAATAATGATTCCCATCTTCTTGTGCTTTTAGGCTCTCTCCGAGAGGATGTCCTGCACGCCGTCGATGAGCACCAGGGAATTGGCGTTCATGATTGCGTAGGTGTTGATCTCGTCAACGGTGATGACGTTGACCTGCTGGAGATTGCGGGATGAAAGGAAAATATTGTCGGAGTTCTGGGGAAGCACGACGAGGACCTTGCGGTCGCCGGCCTTGATGGCCTTCATGATTCCGAGGAGCTCCTTGGTCTTGGGGGCCTCCATCTTGAAGGGCTCGAGCATGATGATGGCGTTCTCCTGAGCCTTGTAGCTGAGAGCGGAGAAGCGGGCAAGCTTCTTGACCTTCTTGTTGAGCTTGTTGTGGTAGAAACGGGGCACGGGGCCGAACACGCGGCCGCCACCGACGAAGATATTGGCCTTACGTGAACCGTGACGTGCGCCGCCGCCGCCCTTCTGGCGACCGAGCTTCTTTGTGCTGAAGGCGGTCTCGCTGCGGTCCTTGGTCTTGGCATTGCCATGACGCTGGTTGGCAAGGTACTGAACTACATCCAGATAGATGGCGTGGTCGTTCGGGGTGATGCCGAAAACCTTCTCGTCGAGAGTGACGTTCTTACCGGACTGGGTACCGTCGATTTTCAATACTGCAAGTTCCATACTCTTAAGCCTCCACTAATACATAAGAACCTCTGGCTCCGGGGACGGAACCTTTGACTACGATGATGTTGTTCTCGGGGAGAATCTTGACAACCTTGAGGTTGAACACCTTCACACGGGCGTTGCCCATGTGGCCGGCCATGCGCATACCGGGAAGTACGCGGGAAGGCCATGAGGATGCTCCCATGGAACCGGGGTGACGAAGACGGTTGTGCTGACCGTGGGTCTTGCCGCCGACTCCTGCGAAGCCGTGGCGGTGCACAACGCCCTGGAAACCCTTACCTTTAGAGGTGCCGACCACGTCCACGAAGGGGACCTCAGCCTTGAGGATATCCTCAACGGTGAGAACGTCGCCAAGCTTGAGCTCCCTGCTGTAGTCAGCGGGGAATTCCACGAGCTTGCGCTTGGGAGTGGTACCGGCCTTTTTGAAATGCCCCATCAGAGGCGCGCTGGCGTGCTTTTCGGTGGTTTCGTCATAGGCAAGCTGCACTGCTTCGTAACCGTCGGTCTCGACAGTGCGGATTTGCGTGACTACGCACGGACCAGCCTCGATAACAGTGCACGGTATGTTCTTACCGTCGGCACTGAAAACGGAAGTCATTCCGATTTTTTTTCCAATTAATCCAGGCATTGGTTTTGTTAATTAATTGATAATAAATAAATTAGTCTCCGCATCACAATTTTGCGGGCTGCAAAGATACAACTAATTTTTTGATTTACAAAATATTACCGAATCTGTGGAAAAATATTTATTTTTGTGGTATGAAAAAACTCACGCAAGATTGTATCGACTGGATACGGGGCTGGTTCGACGCCAACGGCCCCGCCTGCACCGCAGTGCTCGGGATGAGCGGCGGTAAAGACAGCACCATAGCGGCGGCCCTCTGCGCCCGCGCCCTCGGCCCGGAACGCGTTGTGGGAATAGCCATGCCCGCCGAGGGCCAGGGTCTCAATGAGGCCGACGAAATCTGCCGCTACCTCGGAATCCGTTACCTCTGCCTGCCGATAGGCCGCATCGAGGCCGAATGCGACGCCCTGGGCGCCCTGATGCCCGGCGGCGAATTCTCCCTGCAGAGCATCCAGAACATCCCGCCCCGCATACGTATGACCGTGCTCTACGCCGCGGCGCAGTCGCTGGGCGGCATGGTGGCCAACACCTGCAACCACAGCGAAGACTACATCGGCTACGCCACCCTCTACGGCGACGCCGCCGGCTCCTTCTCGCCCCTGGGCGGGATGGTGGTGCGCGAAGTGCTGGAAGTCGGCCACGACCTGGGACTCCCCGCCCGCTGGGTGGACAAGACTCCCGACGACGGCCTGCCCGGCTCCTGCCCGGACGAGGCCAAGTTCGGATTCAGCTATGCCACGCTGGACCGCTACATCCGCGAAGGGGTGTGCGAAGATGAGGAAATCCGGGCCAAGATCGACCGGATGCACCGCCGCAACTTCTTCAAGACGGAGATACTCCATATCCCCACATTCATCCCTTCCGACTTATGAACATCTATGCCGGGCGCATAGCCTCGCTGCGGGCCCTTATGCGCGCCAGGGACTGGGACGCGGTGGTCCTGACCGGTTCCGACCCCCACGGCAGCGAATACCCCGCCGAGCGCTACAAGCAGGTCCGCTGGCTTACCGGATTCACCGGCGAGGCGGCCGACCTGGTGGTGACCCTCGACCACGCGGGCCTCTGGACCGATACGCGCTACTTCATCCAGGCCGCTGCGCAGTTGGCCGGCACCGGAGTGGAGCTCCACAAGACCCGGGTACCGGAGCAGGTGCTCATTCCCGAATGGCTGGCAGCTCGCTTCGCAGATGCCCCGGAGCCCGTCATCGCAGTGGACGGCGCCAGCATTATGGACGCGTTCGTGGATGAAATCGTGGGCGCGTTCGAGCTCGGCGGAGCGCAGCCATATATCGTGAGCTCCCCGGATTTCATCAACTACCTCTGGACCGACCGGCCCGCGATTCCGCAGACCCCGGTGTTCACCGTGGACAGCGGCTCCGACCGCGCTTCGAAGATCGCCCGCCTCCGGGAGTTCTGCGCTTCGCAGGGCTGCGACGGCATACTGCTGTCGGCTCTCGACGAAATAGCGTGGACGCTGGATGTGCGAGGCTCGGACATTGAATATAACCCCTACGTTATCAGTTACTTGCTGGTCACGGAAGAGGACGTCCGCTGGTTTGTGCTGAAGGAGAAGATCGAGGATCCCGATTCTGAACGTACCTTCGACCTGCTGGCGGAGGACGGGATACAGCTCGAGCGCTACGACGCCCTGGATGAGTTCCTGTCCGAATGCGGCGGGATGAGCATCTACGTGGACTGCAGGGCTATAGGCCGCCAGCTCGCGGACGTCATCCGGTCTTCCGGAGTTGCCGCCCGGCCCGGGGTGTCTCCCGTGGGGCTCTGGAAGGCGGTGAAAAACCCGTTCGAGATAGAAGGGATGCGCGCCGCCCACATACGCGACGGGGTGGCTGTGGTGCGCTTCCTCCACTGGCTGGAAAAGTCGCTCGGAGCCGACAGGCGAGTCACCGAATGGGACGCCGCCGTGAAGCTCGGCGAATTCCGTTCGCAGGTCGCCGGCTACCAGGGCGACAGTTTCGAGACGATTTCCGCCTGGGGGCCCGGCGCCGCCTTGCCGCACTACGTAACCCCCTGCACCGACGCTCCCGAACTCGAGCCGCACGGGCTGTACCTGTGCGATTCGGGCGGCCAGTACCTCGACGGCACTACCGACATCACCCGCACCGTCCCGCTCGGCGAGCTGACCCCGCTCGAAAAGGAGGACTACACCCTCGTGCTCAAGGGGCACATCGACCTTGCGATGGCCGTTTTCCCCGAAGGCACTCCCGGCTGCCGGCTCGACGCCCTCGCGCGCGCCCCGCTCTGGAGGGCACGGCGCAATTTCGGGCACGGCACGGGGCATGGCGTCGGCTGCTTCCTCGGAGTCCACGAAGGTCCGCAGGACATCAGGCAGAATCTCAATCCCGTGCCCTTGCAGCCGGGAATGATCACGTCCGACGAGCCCGGAATCTACCGTGAAGGCCAGCACGGCGTGCGGCACGAAAACCTTATTCTATGCGTGTCCAGGGGCGAAAATGAATTCGGCCGCTGGCTGGGCTTCGAGCCGCTGACTCTATGCCCGTTCGACACTTCCGCCCTTGACCTTGACCTTCTGGACCGGGAAGAAACAGAGTGGCTTGACGCCTACCACCGGAAGGTCTTCGAGACACTCTCTCCGCTGCTGGAAGAAGACGTGGCCCGATGGTTGCAGCAAAAGTGCCGGAAAATTGCTAATTTTGCAGACTAAAACTCATTGATATGGAAAGAGAAGATCCCCTTGAAAGAATAGAAAGAAGGGAGCGCGAGCGCAAACAGAACGGCGGTTCCAAGACCGTTATGTACGTGATGATCGCCGTGGCCGTGCTGCTTGCCGCCGCCCTTGCCTACGTGCTCTACCAGAAGAACACCCTGGTGGGCCAGCTCAATATCGAGAAGCAGGAGCTGACCGAGCAGATCGAGGCCCTGCAGAGCGACTACGAGGGCCTTTCCTCGGACTACGATGCCATCAACCTCCAGCTCGACTCCTCCCGCGAGGAGGTGGCCCAGCTCGTGGACCGCATCAAGAAAACCGAGGCCACAAACCGCGTGAAGATGCGCCAGTATGAAAAGGAACTCGGCACCCTCCGCAGCATCATGCGCGGCTACATCGTGCAGATCGATTCGCTCAACCAGCTGAACCACAAGCTCACCGTGGATGCCGCCAACGCACGCAGGGAAGCCGCCGAGCACCGCAAGATGAACGAGCAGCTGACCGCCCAGGTCGAGGACCTGACCGGCAAGGTGGTCACCGGTTCCGTGATCAAGGCCCGCGGCTTGCGCATGGAGGCCTACAACAACGCCGGCAAGCTGATTGACCGCAGCAAGAATGTGGCCCGCCTGCTCGTGACCCTGAGCCTCGTGGAGAACGCACTGGCCGAGCCCGGCCCGGTCCGCGTGTATGTGCGTGTGAAGGATCCTTCCGGCAAGCTGCTGGACGACGGCCGGGGCGCCACCTTCACCCTGGCAGGCCAGGAGCTGGCCGCCACTGCATCCCGTGAGGTCGATTACCAGGGACAGGAGGTCGAGCTGAGCATCTACGTGAACAACATTCCCGCCTTCGAGAAGGGAATCTACACGGTCGAGGCCTTCACCGAGCAGGCCCGCCTTGGCTCCGCCGAACTGATGCTCCGCTAGCGGTGCCGCTTATCTCGCTGAATAGCAATGTCTTACGCAATTTGCCTGCATGTTATTCCGTGCAGGCAAATTTAGGAAGTAGCTGGTATATAGGTAATTAGCCGCCACCGATGATTTACGTTCATGTGCCGTTTTGCAGGAGCTTCTGCCTGTACTGCGGGTTTTACTCGGAGTGCGTCGAGCCGACCGAGGATTATGTTGCCGCGGTGTGCAGGGAAGCGACTGCCAGGAGGGCGGAAATAGCCGCATCGGCGGCGGTGGATACGTTATATATAGGAGGCGGCACTCCATCGGTGCTGCCTCTTGAGTTTATCGGCCGCATCGCCGACGCCTGCGGGAGCCGCCGCTACAAGGAGTGGACGGTGGAGGTGAATCCGGACGACGTTACCCGTGAATATGCCCTGGGGCTGCGTGAGCTTGGGGTGAACCGGGTCAGCATGGGCGTGCAGTCGCTGGACGACGGGATGCTGAAGTGGATGCGCAGGCGGCACTCTGCGGTCGGTGCGCGGCGGGCGTTCAGCTTCCTACGGGAGGCAGGCTTCGACAACATCAGCGTGGACATAATCTACGGCGTCAACGGGATGAGCCTTGAGATGCTGAAGGCTACTGTGCAGGAGGTGCTGGAATGGCACCCGGAGCACATTTCCGCTTATCATCTGTCCATCGACGACAACAGCGATCTGCGTGAGCTCAACAAGGTCGGAAAGTACATTGAAATCGATGACGACGAGAGCCAGGTGCAGTATAAGTTCGTCTGCTCGGCCCTTGCCGCCGCCGGTTATGAACATTATGAGATTTCCAACTGGGCCCTTCCCGGCCGCCGTGCCGTGCACAACAGTGCCTACTGGACACGCGCCCCTTATGTAGGACTCGGGCCCGGGGCGCACAGCCTGCGGCGGAATCCCGACGTGCGGAGCTGGAATTCAGAGGCGCTGAGCGGGTGGACCTCTTCTTCGGAGATTCTCTCCCCGGACGAAATCCGGGAAGAGCAGATAATGCTGGGACTGCGGACCGCCGATGGCGTCCCCGGATATGGCCGCATCCCTGAAGACCGATGGTTCGTTGCGGACAGCATAATCGCCGGCCTCATTTAACTGAAGATTTGCAGCTTTGAGATACGAAAAACCCGGGCGCTCGACCCGGGTTAATCATTGATGCCTGACAGCTACTTGCTTTTCTCGCCTCTGGGCTTGCGTCCCTGAGGGGCGCCGCGGCCGTCATTGTGGCCCCGTCCGCCCAGTTTGCCGATCTGCTGCCTGCGGAATTTTTCGTCGCAGGTGTAGAACCTGGCCACTTTCTCGACGGAAAGAATCTTGAGGTACTTGTCGGAGGCAGCCAGCTGGAGGTTCTGGTTGGCGGATTTGGCTTTGAGATAGGCGTCCAGAAGTGCGGCGGTGTCGCCCTGCCCCTCGCCGAGAGCCTTGCAGAGAGCCATATAAGCCTTGCGTTCGGCTATCATAAGCTCTTTCTGCTGATTCTCGATTTCGTTGTAGAGAGGCCAGAATGCCTGGGCCTCCTCGGCGGTCAGGCCCACCTCGCTCGTGATGAAGGCCACTTTTTCAGCCCTGATCTTCTCAAAGTCGTGCTTGTGCTGTCCTTTGCCGGGACCGTTCTGCGGCTGTGCAAGCGCCGCGACTGAAATGCTGAGTGTCAGCAAAATGGAAATCAACTGTTTCATAATCAATACTTTTAATTAATAATCAACCGCGTTTTCAAGCTGGGCGAGTGTGGTGCCCGAGTCTATGAGGTATTCGATAATCGCTTCGTCGCTTGCCGGCTGGCTTGCCGTGGATTTGGTGAGGATGTAGTTGCCGATGAGTACCAGCAAGGAAAAGCTCACTGCCAGTGCCAGGTACGGAACGAAGTTGAACCGTGTCCTGCGGGCTGGAATCCTGGAAAGCCGCGACTGGAGACTGTCGAAATATCCCGAAGGGGTCGAATATGGTAGTTTCTTGTTCATTTCGCTTGTTTAGACGCCGAAGCCCGGCGAAGGTTTAATTATTCGGTCAGATGCTGTTTGATTTTCTCGTATGCTATATGGTAGGAGGCCTTGAGGGCGCCCACGGACGTGCCGGTGATTTCTGAGATCTGCTCGTAGCTCAGGTCTTCATAATAGCGCATCGTGAACACCAGGCGCTGCTTGTCGGGAAGGGATGCGATTGCCTTTCGCAGGGCGCGGAGCGCTTCGTTGCCGTCGAAATACGGGTCGGGGTCGGAAATGCGTTCTGCTTCAGTGTCGATACGCACGAAACTGAGGGCCGCACGCACGCGGGCCTTGCGCAGATGGCTGAGGGTCTCGTTTGTGGCTATGCGCCAGAGCCAGGTGAACACGTCGGAATCTCCCCGGAAGCGGGGCATGGCATTCCACACCTTTATGAATATTTCCTGGAGCAGGTCGTCGGTGTCTTCGTGGCTTCCGACCATGGCACGGACGTGCCAGTACAGCGGTTCGCTGTACTTCTTCACCAGATCGTTGAAATATTTTTCCTGCTCGGGCATACGCTCCTTAGACGCAAAAACCCAGCCAGGGTTTAAACTAGCTGTCGAGTTTGAGCACCGCCATGAAGGCACTCTGCGGCACCTGGACCGTGCCTATCTGGCGCATACGCTTCTTGCCTTCCTTCTGTTTTTCAAGGAGTTTGCGCTTGCGGGTCACGTCACCGCCGTAGCACTTGGCGGTCACGTCCTTGCGCACCTGCTTGACGGTCTCGCGGGCGATGATCTTGGCTCCGATGGCCGCCTGGATGGGGATGTCGAACTGCTGGCGGGGGATCAGGTCCTTGAGCTTCTCGCACATCTTGCGGCCGAAGGTGTAGGCATTGTCTTCGTGGATCAGGGTGGAAAGCGCGTCGGCGGGCTCGCCGTTCAGCAGGATGTCGAGCTTCACGAGCTTCGCGGGGCGGTAGCCGTTGACGTGGTAGTCGAAAGATGCGTAGCCCTTGCTGATGGTCTTGAGCTTGTCGTAGAAGTCGAACACGATTTCGCTCAGGGGCATGTCGTAGTTGAGCTCCACGCGCTCTGCGGTGATGTAGTGCTGGCTGATGAGGGTGCCGCGGCGGTCGAGGCACAGCTTCATGATGGGCCCGAAGAACTCTGTCTTGCTGATGATCTGGGCACGGATGAAGGGCTCCTCGATGTGGTCGATGAGGGTGGGCGCCGGCAGGCCCGAGGGGTTGTGGACGTCCAGCACCTCGCCCTGCATCGTGTACACTTTATAGGACACGTTTGGCACGGTGGTGATTACGTCCATGTCGAATTCGCGGAACAGGCGCTCCTGCACGATTTCAAGGTGCAGAAGGCCGAGGAAACCGCATCTGAAGCCGCTGCCCAACGCAAGCGAGCTTTCGGGTTCATAGACGAACGAAGCGTCGTTGAGCTGGAATTTTTCCAGCACGCTGCGCAGTTCCTCGAACTTGTCGGCCTGCACGGGGTACATGCCGGCGAACACCATAGGCTTCACTTCCTCGAAGCCGGCGATCGCCTTGTCGCAGGGGCGGGCCACATGGGTGATGGTGTCGCCGACCTTCACCTCCACGGCGCTCTTGATGCCGGTGATGATGTAGCCCACGTCGCCGCAGTCAACTTCTGTGCCGGGGATGAGCTTCATCTTCAGCGAACCGACCTCTTCGACTTCATATTCCATCCCGGTGGCGACGAATTTCACCTTGTCGCCTTTGCGCACGCTTCCGTTCATGACCTTGAAATAGGCGATGACGCCGCGGAAGGAATTGAACACGGAGTCGAAGATCAGGGCCTGCAGGGGGGCTGAAGGGTCGCCGGAGGGGGCGGGAATCTTTTCCAATATTGCATCCAGGATGGGCGGCACGCCCTCGCCGGTGCGGGCGGACACGCGGAAAATGTCGTCCGGGTCGCAGCCCAGCAGGTCGCAGATCTCGTCGGCCACGATGTCGGGCTGGGCCGAATCCATGTCTATCTTGTTGAGGACCGGAATGATTTCAAGGCCGTGGTCTATGGCCATGTAGAGGTTGGAAATGGTCTGTGCCTGAACGCCTTGCGTCGCGTCCACCACCAGCAGGGCGCCTTCACAGGCGGCGATGCTGCGCGAGACTTCATAGGAGAAGTCCACGTGGCCGGGGGTGTCGATGAGGTTGAGCCTGTAGCCGTTGTAGTTCATCTGGATGGCGTGGCTCTTGATGGTGATGCCCTTTTCCTTTTCAAGGTCCATGTCGTCGAGCACCTGGTTCTCCATGTCGCGTGCGGACAGGGTGCTGGTGAGCTCGAGCAGACGGTCGGCCAGGGTGCTTTTGCCGTGGTCGATGTGGGCGATGATGCAGAAGTTGCGAATCCGGTTCATTTCCATAACGGATGCAAAGATAATTTATTTTTAGTATCTTTGTGAACTGGACACTAAAATAAACTCTATATGGCAAACGCTCAAGAATTAAGCAGAATCGCCTCCCAGGTGCGCAGGGACATCGTCCGTATGGTCACCAGCGCCAAGTCAGGGCACCCGGGCGGCTCACTGGGCATCACCGACGTGATGACTGCACTTTATTTCAGCGAAATGAAACACGATCCCGCCACCTGGACACGCAGCGCCAAGGGGCAGGATGCGTTCATAATCTCGGCCGGACACCTCGCTCCGGTGTATTATTCCATCCTTTCCCGTGCCGGTTATTTCCCTGTCTCTGAGCTCGGTACGCTCCGTAAGTTCGGCAGCCGCCTGCAGGGGCACCCGTGCATCACGGACGGCCTTCCCGGTGTGTTCCAGAGCTCCGGTTCCCTTGGCCAGGGACTCTCCTGCGCCGCCGGCATCGCCCTCGGCAAGAAGCTGGACGGCGAGAGCGAGCGCGTATTCTGCCTTCTGGGCGACGGCGAGAGCGAGGAAGGACAGATCTGGGAGGCCGGCATGTGGGCAGCCCACCACAAGCTGGACAACCTGGTGGCCTTCACCGACTGGAATGGCCAGCAGATCGACGGCCCCGTGGAGGCCGTGGGCGGAGTCGGCGACCTGCGCGACAAGTGGACCGCCTTCGGCTGGGACGTCATCGAGGCCGACGGTCACGATTTCGACTCCATTCTCAAAGCCTTCGAACTGGCCCACGCCGCCGACGGCAAGCCCAAGATGATACTTTTCCGCACCGAGATGGGCCACGGCGTCGATTTCATGGCCGGCACCCACAAGTGGCACGGCAAGGCCCCCAGTGCCGAGCAGTGCGAGGAAGCCCTCAAGCAACTGGAAGAAACTTTAGGAGACTATTAGAATGAAAAAATACACAGACCAGGGTAAGGTTGATACCCGAAGCGGCTTCGGAGCAGGGCTCGTCGAAGCCGGACGCAAGGACGGCAGGGTCGTTGCAATGACCGCGGACCTCAAGGGTTCGCTGAAGATGGACGCTTTCGCCGCAGAGTTCCCCGACAGATTCATCCAGTGCGGCATTGCCGAGGCCAATATGGTCGGTGCCGCCGCCGGTCTCGCCATAACCGGCAAGGTGCCTTTCATCGGCTCCTTCGCCGAATTCGTGACCGGCCGCGTCTATGACCAGCTCCGCCAGGAAGTTGCCTATGGCCACACCAACGTGAAGATAGCTTCCTCCCACGCCGGCATCACCCTTGGCGAGGACGGCGCCACGCACCAGACGATGGAAGACATGGCCCTGATGCGCGCCCTTCCCGGAGTGGCCGTCGTGGTGCCCTGCGACTACAACCAGACAAAGCAGGCCACCATCGCCGCCGCCGAATGGGACGGTCCTGTGTACCTACGCTTCGGCCGTCCTTCCGTGCCCAATTTCACCGATCCCGACGAGCCGTTCGTGATTGGCAAGGCATACGTGATGAATGAGGGCAAGGATGTGTCCATCCTCACCTGCGGGCACCTTGTATGGGAAGCCCTTCAGGCCGCGGAAGCCCTTGAGGCTGAGGGCATAAGCGCTGAAGTGGTCAATGTGGCCACGGTCAAGCCCCTCGATGAGGAGGCTGTGCTGGCATCGCTCAGGAAGACCCGCTGCGCCGTGGTTGCCGAGGAGCACAACGCCGCCGGCGGCCTTGGCGAGGCAATCGCAAACCTTGCCGCCGCAAAGCTCCCTACGCCCATCGAGTTTGTCAACGGCCTCGACAAGTTCGGCCAGTCCGGCACTCCGGCCGAGCTGATGAAGGCCTGGGGCTTCGACGCCGCCCACCTCGCCGAGGCAGCCAAGAAGGCGATTTCTCGTAAGTAATGAGATACATTGTACGTGCTGTAAAGTACTTCTTTCAGCTGATGGTGATCCTGGCGCTCATCATCGCTATACTCATCGTCGCCAAGGTCGTGGACGCCGATATTTCGAAGATTTTCGTCAACGGCTATGACTCCCTGTGGCAGATTGCCTTGATGATGGCGGCGTTTGCAGCCATATATCCCCGCTTCGGTTATGTCCGGCGCCAGGCACTTGTGCCCGGCGCCGACGAGGAGGTGGAGCCGGTGCTGAGGCGGGTTATGGAGTTTCACGGCTACGTCGAGGAGCCGGCCGGTTCCTCGCGTCCACTCGGAATGACGGACGCGAGCGTCCGCCGCTTCCGCAAGAAGTCCGTTGCCGACCGCCTTATGCGCATCTGGGAAGACCGCATCACCGTGGAGCGCTGCGCCACCGGCTTCGAGCTGGAAGGCATCTCCCGCGATGTGGTGAGGCTTGTCAATGCTCTGAGAAGCCAGGAATAAAGCGCTCGTTGCCATACTGCTTACCGCATTGTTTGGTTGTTCTGCTTTTTCTTTGCATATTTGCAATGGATTAAGACAAAGGTTATGACCAATAATTACATTCATATTCATGACGGATTTGTAGATGTGTGCCTCGATGTATTGATCAGAAAGGACAAAGACGATGTCTATCTGTCGTATGCTCCGGCCCTTGATCTCAGTGGTTGCGGTCATAGTGTTGAGGAAGCGAAAAAATCTTTCGCAACGGTTTTGACCGAGTATTTGAAGTTTACCATTGCTAATGGGACCCTTGAGAAAGATTTGTTGGAGCACAAGTGGAAAAAACAAGAAGAGAGATACTCATCACCTGCCTTTTGGGCTATATTCAGAACGAATAAAGTTGCTCAGGAGATGTATGCCGGCGATTTTTCCAAGAGTCAAGAAAGAATTACCATTGCTTGTTAGTTAGTCCGGAGGGTTGGTATGGGGAGGTTGGGAGCAAAAAACAGCAAAAGTCATCAAAGAAATAGCTTAGCACACTCTGGTGTATTACCGGGTTGTCCTTCAGCGAACAGCTCCGGGCCGTCCGCTTTGTGTAGTCAAGGCGTTCCGTTTTTCCTTGCGGTAAGCAGTTGATGAGAGTTCCCGTGCAGAAGCTGTGTTTTTAAATTGAATGTGAGCGAGTTAAGAGCTTTGCGGTGCAAAATTTCCTCCACAATAGGCCGCATATCAGCCATTTTCTTTATATATTTGTGCTATATAGAAATGGCTTTCATCGCTCGTGTTTTTATGAAACGTCTCCTCTTGCTTGCCGCGCTACTTGCGGGCTTCTGCTCCTGCGCAGATGAATATGGATATTCGGTCAGGGACCACAAGATCGTGTACAACACGCCGCCGCGGCCTGCGGGGCAGCAGAGTATGCTGGGCTTTGCCTGCGATCCGATCGATACCGTCCGGATAGGGGTTATCGGCCTGGGAGACAGAGGGAAAGACGTGCCCAAACGTATGGCCTACATCGAGCACGCGTCGGTGGTGGCTCTCTGTGACCTGATGCCAGAGCGCGTGGAACGGGCGCAGAAAAGCCTCGTGAAGAGAGGCGCCCCGAGGGCGAAATATGAGTTCACTGGGGAGGACGGATGGAAAGAGCTTTGTGCGCTGGAAGGCCTTGACCTTGTGTATCTTGCGGTCCCCTGGCAGCTCCACACGAAGATGGCGGTGTATGCTATGGAGCACGGCAAGCACGTGGCTGTCGAAGTGCCGGCGGCGACCAGCATCGAGGAATGCTGGGCCCTGGTGAACACCTCCGAGCGCACCCGCCGCCACTGCATGATGCTGGAGAACTGCTGCTACGACTTTTTCGAACTGACCTGCCTGAACATGGCCCAGCACGGGCTTTTCGGGGACGTGGTCCACGCTGAAGGCTCCTACATCCACAACCTCGACCCTTGGTGGGACAATTACCAGGGCGACTGGCGCATGACCTACAACAAAGACCACCACGGCGACGTCTATCCGACCCACGGAATCGGCCCGGTCTGCCAGGTGCTGAACATCCACCGTGGCGACAAGATGGACCTGCTTGTGTCTATGGACACCGACGCTTTCGCGGGCCAGGACAAGGCCGATGCGCGTTACGGGAAAGGCACCGTGGACTACCAGAACGGCGACCTCGCCGCCACTCTCATACGCACCCGCAAGGGCAAGACCATCCTGGTGGAGCACGACGTGGTCACGCCGCGGCCCTACAACAGGATGTACCAGATAGTTGGCACGAAGGGTTATGCCAACAAGTACCCATCGCCCGGACTGGCGCTCGGAAGCGAGTCGCTGGAGGGGGCGGCCTACGATAACCTTGATGCGGAAAAGTATATGAGCGCAGAGCAGAGGGATTCGCTGCTTGCTGCTTATAAGCACCCGATAGCCAGGGAGATAGAGGCGCTGGCCCGGAAGGTCGGCGGCCACGGGGGGATGGACTTCATCATGGATTACCGCCTCATCTACTGCCTCCACAACGGCCTCCCGCTGGACGAAGACGTCTATGACGCCGCCGAATGGAGTTCACTGGTGGAGCTTTCCGAAGTCTCCATCAAGCACGGCTCGATGCCGGTCGTCATGCCCGATTTCACCCGCGGCGAGTGGGACCGCACCGACGGCCTCCGTTTCGCAGTCAAGTGATTCGGTAGCTAAGCTCACTTCAGGAGCACGCTTTTCTCCCGCTTTACGAACTGGATGGAGATTCCGAATGGGTCTTTCATCATGGCGCCTTCGAATCCGGGGACTTTCTCGTGCACGACGAGGGTGGCTCCGGCCTTGGTGAGGCGCTCGATGTCTGCGTCCACGTCTTTCGAGCTGAAGCCGAAGTGCATCGTGAGCGGATCCATTGATGCGTAGTCGGGCGCAACCGGCTGTGTCTGAGCACGGTAAACCTCCAGGGCAATGCGCCCGGTGGCATCTACGATGAAGATAGTGTGGGCGGCGTCGGGTTTGCGGGCGGTCACCGTGAATCCGAGATTCTCGCACCACCAGGCAGCGGTGGCGTCGGGATCTGCGACATCCAGGGCAAAGTGTTCCATGACGAAGCCGTCCGGATTGACGAGTTCGGTTCCTCTCTGGCCGCATCCGAGCAGGGCCAGAAGAGAGGCAAGGGTGATAATAATCTTCTTCATCGCTGTATTAATCAGTTATGCCGTAAATATAACACTATTATTTGTTATCTTCCCCCTTCCTCTCGGCTTTTTGCGCTGCCGGCCTGCCACCGCATGCTCCCTCCGTGAGCAAATCAGTCGCCCCTTGCCCCCGGCCGGGCCTGCCTCGCCTACCCCGTGCGCAAAACGATGTTTTTTTGATTACGGTGGTGATGAGTTTCGGGGAATTTGATTATTTTTACCGATGTTGTAGAGGTAAATATGAAACGATTGATAGCGACAGTTTCGGTGCTTTTTATTTTCGGTGTCTTGGCCTCGGGGTGCCGGGATGCGTGCCGACTGGCGGGGGATGGAGCATTGGTTTTGCTTGATGCTGAGGTATTTGCCGAGCCGGGGGGCTGGGTGGTCGACCAGCAGGGGATGGATGTGCGTGGGACGGCGTGGCTGCTGGCACACGGCGCCGGAGTGCCGGTCCCGGACGCATCTACGGTAGTCTCCCTTCCGGGCATGGGACGCTGGTATGTCTGGGTGCTGACCCGGAATTGGACGGCCCCATGGTTGGACAAGGAGGGCCCAGGAGCATTCCGCCTCGCGGTCGACGGCGTGGACCTTCCGTCAGTGTGCGGCACCATCGGAGGCGAGTGGCACTGGCAGTACGCCGGCTCATTCGAGGCTGCGGCTCCCGATGTGACCCTTACCCTGAAGGACCTGACCGGTTTCGACGGGCGTTGCGACGCTGTGTGCCTGAGCCGCAGCAGGCGTCCCGCCCTTCCTGCTGACAAGGAGGGGTTGCACCGGCTTCGACTTGCCGTGAACCCGGGTTACGATGAGCCGGCAGTGTCCGGAAACTATGACTTCGTGGTAGTGGGGGGCGGCATTTCAGGTATCTGCGCTGCGGTGGCGGCGGCCCGGCAAGGGCTTAAGGTGGCCATTGTGAACAATCGTCCCGTGCTTGGCGGCAACAACAGCGCCGAGGTCCGCGTGCACCTGGGCGGGCGCATCGAGCTGGATCCGTATCCCAACCTTGGTAACCTGATCAAGGAATTCGGCCACAAGAAATGCAAGAACGCCGACTCCGGCAAGAAGTTCGAAGACTGGAAGAAGGAGGACATTCTGCGGGAAGCGGGCGTGGATATATATATGCCGTACCACGCTTATGCTGTGGATATGGACTCCACCAGCATCAGGAGCATACTGTGCCGGCACATCTCTGACGGCTCTGTCCTGTCCCTGAGCGCCCCTCTTTTTGCCGACTGCACGGGCGACGGCACCATTGGCTACCTCGCCGGCGCCGACTACCGCGAAGGGCGGGAGGCAAGGAGCGAGCATAACGAATCCATGGCTCCGGAAGTCGCTGACAACGAACACCTTGGCGCGTCACTCCTTTGGAACTCCCGCAAAACAGACGGACCGACGGAATTCCCCGAATTCAACTACGGAATGGAGTTCACGGACGAGAGCGTGGTGCGCGCCACCAGCAGCAAGTGGGACTGGGAGACAGGACTGGACATGGACATGATCACCGACGTGGAGGAAATCCGCGACTACGGGCTGCTGGCCATCTACTCCAACTGGTCATTTCTGAAGAACCACGCCACCGGGGCTGACGAGTTCCGCGACCGTTCACTGAACTGGGTTGCGTACATCACCGGCAAGCGCGAATCCCGCAGGCTGCTGGGTGACCACATACTCACAGAGAACGACATCGTTGACGCCGTTCCCTATCCGGACGGCACATGCTCCACCTCCTGGTCCATCGACCTTCATTACGCTGACTCCCTGAATGCCAGCCAGTTCCAGGGCCGGCCGTTCAAGTCTTATGCCATCCATAAATACTTCGATCCTTATCCCATCCCGTACCGCTGTCTCTACAGCCGCAACGTCGGCAACTTGTTCATGGCCGGGCGCGACATCAGCTGCACCCACGTGGCTATGGGCTCGGTCCGCGTGATGCGCACCTGCGGGATGATGGGAGAGGTGGTCGGCCTTGCCGCAGCCGTGTGCAGGCACCACTCCTCCCTCCCCAGGAGCGTGTACACCGACTATTTCCAGGAGCTTGTCCCGCTGATGCGGCAGGGAGCCGGTCGCCCTGGCCTCCCCAACGACCAGGACTTCTGCATCCACGGCTGCTTCCCTCCCGCCACCCCGTAACGACGGCTTCCCTCCCGCCACCCCGTAACGACGGCTTTCCTCCCTCCGCCCCGTAACGGCGACTTCCCTCCCGCCACCCCGTAACGACGATCAGCCTCTTGAGCGGTTACCAACCTCTTGGACCGGTTACCAGCCTACCGCAACGGACCAGGTCCTCCCAGAGCGGCGCAGGTCCTCCCGGTATTTGGTGCAGGTCCTGCTGGTTTCTGGCGCAAGTCCGAAAACAACTGGGGGACCCGCGCCGCAAAACGGCATCCTATAGCCTTCCAGTGGCGCAGGACCCCAAACAAAAAACTGACCTGCACCGCTCAGCCAGGAGACCTGCGCCAGAAGTATGTGGGACCTGCGCCACCGGTATGTTATGGGTGCGTTGCGGGCAAATCTGTACAGCGACGGGACTGTGGTGGCGCTGCCGATCCTTTCGCGGAGGGGCGGAGGGTGCGTTGCGGGCAAATCTGTGCAGCGACGGGACTGTGGTGGCGCTGCCGATCCTGTCGCGGAGGGGCGGAGGGGCGGAGGGGAGTTCGGAGGATGCGTTTGGGGCGCTGCCGGGGGCAGATTCTTCGCTGCGCTCAGAATGACAGGGTCTCCAACCGGCAATGCTAGCCACAAGCCAAACTGCTCCGACCGATAAAGCTCGGATTGTCGGAGAATTTATTATATTTGTAGTTGCCTGAAAAATCAAACACCAAGATAATGAAGACCTTTTTCCGCTTATTCCTTTCTCTGGCCGTGACGGCAACATGTCTGGCTGCCTGTTCGGCTCCCGCAGACTACGCGGGGAGCCTCGTCGAACCCCTCGGAGACTATGCCTGGGACAGCTCCCAGTGGATTTCAGCAGCAAATGCGCCGGTCGTGACCGGAATCGTGAAGGGCAAGGAGAACTGCCGCGCCGCCGACGGCGCCAGCTGGTTCCTCGCCACCGTGAGGAACGAAAAGCCCGTGGCCCGCGCCACCTGGATGACCACCGGCCTCGGCGTCTATGAGCTCTACATCAACGGCACAGTCATCGGCAGGGAAGTCCTGAAGCCCGGTTTCACCCACTTCGGCAAGACGAAGATTTCCTACACCTACGACGTGACGGACGTCTTCAACAAAAAGGCCGGTGCCGAGAACCAGCTCTCCGCCCAGCTGACCCCCGGCTGGTGGGCAGACAAGATTGTGACCGCTGAAGGCACCGAAGGCATGAAAGGCAAGAAGTGCGCCTTCCGCGCCGTGCTCGAGATCAACTACGCCGACGGCACCAAGGAGCTTTTCGGCACTGATACCGAGCACTGGAAAGCCGGAATCGCGGGCCCCGTGAAGCACGCCGCCATCTTCGACGGCGAGGAGTATGACGCCCGCGAAAAGCCCGGCTTCGAGACCCCCGGACTGCTTGAGACTCCGGAAATCAACACGGAATTCCCCGGCGAGATTGTGCCCACCGTGGGCGCTGAAATCTACCTCCGTCCCGACCTTGCCCTCAAGCCGGTCAAGGCCTACATCTGGAGCGACATCGAGGGCGCCAGCGAAGAGGCGTTCGGCAAGGTGGTGATAGCCAGGGAGTTCGCCCCCGGCGCCACGATGACGCTGAAGCCCGGCGAGACCCTCGTCGTGGACTTCGGACAGAACGCTTCAGCCGTGCCTTCATTCGTGTTCAAGGCGGAGGAGGGCACTGAGCTGACCTGCCTTCCCGCCGAGCTGCTTAACGACGGCAACGGCGCCAAGAGCCGCGGCATGGACGGCCCCGAAGGCAGCTGCCACCGCACCAACCTGCGTATCCCCGACCAGGGAATGATACTGAAATACACCTTCGGTCCCTCCAAGGGTTACGTGGCCTACCAGCCCCGCTGCACCTTCTTCGGCTACCGATTCATTTCCGTGACAGCCACCGGCGAAGTCAGCATCAAGAAGCTGGAGTCCGTCCCCGTGACATCCATCGCCAAGGAACTGGAGACCGGCCGCATCACCACCGGCGACGAGTCTGTGAACAAGCTGATATCCAACACACTGTGGGGCCAGCGCTCCAACTACCTCTCCGTGCCCACCGACTGCCCGCAGCGCAACGAGCGCCTCGGCTGGACGGCCGACACCCAGGTGTTCACCGAGACCGGCACCTTCTTCGCCAACACCGACGCCTTCTTCCACAAATGGATGCGCGACATGCGCGACACCCAGCTGCCTTCGGGCGCATATCCCGGCGTGGCCCCGCTCGCCCAGTACGGTTCCCTTCCGTCCTCGATGTCCCGCCTCGGCTGGGCTGACGCCGGCGTGATCGTGCCCTGGACCATCTGGAAGCAGTTCGGAGATGCGACCATCATCCTTGAGAACTGGGATTCGATGGAGCTCTGGATGGACCACATCGCAGAGGTGAAATACGACCACGCCTCCCTTGCCCACGAAAACGGCAACTACCAGTGGGCCGACTGGCTCAGCTATGAGCCCCTCGAGTCCTGCGGCGGCGGCATCTACAACAAGAACACCGACAAGAAGCGCGAGCGTCTTCCAGAGGCCATCGAGTACTGGAACTACCTCTGCTCATCCTACTGGGCTATCGACTCCGACATGATGGCCGACATGGCGAAGGCCACCAATAAGGACCCCGGGAAATACATCAAGATGGCGGAAGAGGCGAGGGCAAAGCTAAGGGAGACCTTCCTCACCCCCGAAGGCACATTCAAGACCGAGATTCTCAACACCATGCAGACCCCGGCCCTCTTCGCCCTGAAGAACAGGATAGTCGAAGGAGAGGCCCGCGAAGCTATGATCCGGCGCCTGCGCGAGAACTTCGCCGCCCACGACGGATGCCTGCAGACGGGCTTCCTCGGCACTTCCATCCTGATGCAGACCCTGACCGACAACGGCATGGCCGACGTGGCCTGGGACCTGCTCTTCCAGCGCAAGAACCCCAGCTGGCTGTACTCCGTCGACAATGGCGCCACCACGATCTGGGAGCGCTGGAACAGCTACATGATCGAGAAAGGCATGGGACCGAAGGGCATGAACAGCTTCAACCACTATGCCTACGGCTGCGTGTGCCAGTGGATCTGGGAGACTGCCGCCGGCATCTGCGCCGACCCTGCCGATCCCGGTTTCAAGCACATAATCATGAGCCCCGTTCCTGACCGCCGCCTGGGCAGCATCAAGGCCGAGTATCCTTCCGCCGCGGGCCTGATCAGGAGCGCCTGGCGCTTCGAAGGCGATGAGTGGCACTGGGAGATCACCGTGCCCGACGGAGCCGTTGCCACCGTGACCTTGCCCGGTGAGACCGAGTCCACCGACTACGCTGCCGGCAGCTACAAGTTCCATAAGACTCTGTGAGGCTGTTATTTCTCATACTCCTCTCCGGAGTTATCGGGGCTGCTTCAGTCCCCGGAGCTTCCCGGGTGTCCGGTCCGGAAGACGTCGCTTCGCGACCCTTTCCTAAAGGGCCCCTCCCTCTTATGGAGCCGAGGGTGGCTACAGTCCCCGGAGCTTCCCGGGTGTCCGGTCCGGAAGACGTCGCTTCGCGACCCCTCCCTAAAGGGCCCCTCCCAACAAGCTGGGACACTTCTTCCAATTTGCCCTTCGGGGTGGAGCCGAGGGTGGCTACAGTCTCCGGACCGGACACCCGGGAAGCTCCGGCTTGCTGGCCCGACGGCAGCGTAATTGACAAGTGGTTCAGCCAGAAGGAGAAGCAGGTCAGGAAATGTGAGCAGAAGCGCTTCAGCATACTTGACTTCGGCGCCGTGCCCGACAGCACGGTGCTGCAGACCGAGGCAATCCAGAGAGCCATCGATGCGGCGGCCAGGCGTGGCGGCACCGTGGTGGTGCCCGAAGGGGTGTTCCTCAGCGGTGCGCTCTTCTTCAGGCCCCGCACCCACCTGCTGCTCGAAAAAGGCGCCGTGCTCAAGGGCAGCGACGACATCTCCGCCTACCCCGACGCCCCCGTCCACATCGAAGGCGTGCTGCAGCCCTACGCTGCCGCCCTCGTGAACGCATACAACGCTGACGGCTTCACCATCAGCGGCCCCGGCACGCTCGACGGCGGCGGCGCCCGCTACTGGGATGCCTTCTGGGCGCGCCGCAAGGAGAATCCAGCCTGCACCAACCTGGAAGTCCGCCGTCCCCGCATGATAAGCGTCAGCGGCTCTTCCGACGTGCTCATAAAGGACGTCAGGCTTCGCAACGCCGGCTTCTGGAACATCCACCTCTACAAGTGCCGGCGCGTGCGTCTGCGGGGCGTCAGCGTCTATGCGCCCGTCCGGCCCGTGAAGGCGCCCAGCACCGACGGCGTGGATATCGACGCCTGCTGCCAGGTGCACATCGATTCCTGCAGCTTCGCCACCGGCGATGACCTCATAGCAATCAAGGGCGGCAAGGGCCCCTGGGCCGACACCGATCCCGACAACGGCACCAACTCCGAAATCCTGGTGGAGCGCAGCAGCTTCGGTCACGGCGCAGGCGTGCTGGTGTTCGGCAGCGAATGCGTGGGCGCGCGCAACGTGGTGCTTCGCGACTGCAAGGTGAAGGGCACCGACCGCCTTCTGTGGCTGAAAATGCGTCCCGACACGCCCCAGAACTACTCCCACATACTCATCGAGCGCGTCAAGGGACAGGCGGACCGGCTGCTCTACATCAAGCCCTGGCGCCAGTTCTTCGACCTTAAGGGGCGGGATGACATACCGATGTCGTATGCCTCCGACGTGACGATACGTGGCTGCGACCTCAAGTGCCGCGTGCAGGAGAGGGTGGAACGTGACGAGGGCCAGTACCTGCTTGAACGTATCCGGTGGAAAGACAATAAGATACGTCTGACGTACAACACCGACGAAAGCAAAGTCGGCCCCTACATGCTCGAAGATCCGCTCCGTTTTGCGGACGGCCGTCCGGTGCAGGACAATGCCCAGTGGCGCGAGCGCCGGAAGGAGATCCTTTCCATTTTCGAAAAGGAAATGTACGGCCGCATCCCGGGCCCGTCCCCTGTCTGGCTCGACTCGCTCGAAGGGGGTGTCACGATGGCCCGGTTCGCCAGGCGCAAGCAGGTCCGCATGTGGTTCAGCCCGGACCGCACGGGGCCGAAGATAGACTGGCTCATCCTCAGTCCTGCCGACGCAAAGGGCCCGGTGCCGGTCATCATGCTGCTGAACTACTACGGCAACCACACCTTGCTGTCCGACCCCGAGGTGCTCGTGCCTGACTGCTGGCTGGACGACAGTAAGACCTACAGGATCAGCGGCAACCGCGCATCGGAAGAAGGCCGTGGCATCTTCCTGGACAAGAACCTGCTCTCCACATTCCCCGTGGATATGATCCTTTCCCGTGGATATGCCTTCGTGACTGCATGTTACGGGGATGTCAGCGCCGATCCCGAGGCTCCCGAGCTGCAGGATTCCCTCGCCTACGGAGGGGTGTTCAAACTATGGCCAGACGCCGGCAAGCCTGACGGCCCCAGGGCTCTGGGAGCCTGGGCCTGGGCACTTATGCGGGGGCTCGATATGATTGAGACTGAACCTGCCCTGGATGCGTCCAGGGTGCTTGTGACCGGCTCTTCCCGGCTCGGAAAGGCGGCGCTGCTCGCAGGCGCATGGGATGAGCGCTTCAAGGCGGTGGTGGTGAACCAGACAGGCGGCGGGGGAGTGCCCCTCGCCAAGCGGAATTTCGGCGAACACGTGCTGTCGGAGACCACCCGATTCACCCACTGGTTCGCGCCTTCTTATGCGAAATACGCTGAGAAAGAGGCCTCCACGATGCCCTTCGACCAGCACCTCCTGGTGAGCTGTCTCGCTCCGCGGGCCTTCCTCGTGGAGGGATTCAATAATCCGTGGTTCGACACTAAGGGAGAGTTCCTCTGCCTGCAGGCGGCCTCGCCCGTGTGGACGTTCCTGGGGGTTCCCGGGCTTCCTGCGGTCGACTGGCCGGAAGACTATGATACTTCCGCGATAGGGCCGCGTCTCGGCTACGTGCGCCATCCCCACGGCCACGGCTTTGCCGCCATAGACTGGACGTGGATTTTGGATTTCGCCGACATTAGCGTGAAAAATTGAGATTATTTAGTAAATTTGGAGAAAATTGTACCGTAATATGAAAAGAAGCTTATCCGTTGTTGTCCTGCTGCTTGCCGCGCTTGTGAGCCAGGCCCAGATTCTTGTCACCCGCGAAGACCGCGAAAGGGCTGAGGCTCTGGTGAGCCAGATGTCCCTCCAGGAAAAATGTGCCCTCATAACCGGTCAGGACGACGGCTTCCACACCGCCGCCTTCGAGCGCCTGGGCATCCCCTCGGTGCGTATGGCCGACGGCCCCCAGGGCGTCCGCAACAAGACCAACAGCACCTATTACCCCTGCGGTATCAGCCTCGCAGCTTCCTTCAACCGCGAGATTGCCCACGGCGTGGGCACCGGAATCGGCTGGGACGCCAGCGCGAGAGGCGTGCGGATAATGCTCTGCCCGGGCGTGAATATCTACCGTTCACCTCTCTGCGGCCGCAATTTCGAGTATTACGGCGAGGATCCCTACCTCTCCTCGGAGACGGCAGTCCAGTATATCCGCGGCATCCAGGAGCAGCGCGTGATCGCCACGATCAAGCACTTCGCCCTCAACAACCAGGAGTACGACCGCCACTGGACCTCCTCCATCGCCGATGAGCGCACCATCAACGAAATCTACTTCCCGTCGTTCCGCAAGGCCGTCGAAGAGGCTCGCGTCGGCGCTGTGATGACCAGCTACAACCCTGTGAACGGCTCCCACGCCGCTGAAAACGGCTGGCTCATCGGCCATCTCCGCCGCTGGGGCCACGAAGGCATCGTGATGTCCGACTGGACCTCCACCTACACCACCCTCGGCTGCCTGCTCGGCGGCCTCGACCTCGAGATGCCGAAGGGTTACGTGATGAACTATGAGGCTGTCAGCGAGCTGGTGAAGAACGGTACGGTCAGCGAATCCGTGATCGATGAGAAGTGCTGCCACATACTGCAGACTTTCGCCGCGTACGGCCTACTCGACAAGCCCATGAAGGATGAAAGCATTCCCGAGAACAACCCCGCTTCCCGCGAAAAGGCCTATGCCGCCGCCCTCGAAGGCCCCGTGCTTCTCAAGAACGAAGGCATCCTGCCCATCAAGGCATCGAAGAAAAACAATATCATCGTGCTTGGCCCCAATGCCGACTGCATCCCCTACGGCGGCGGTTCCGGACGCATGGATCCGATCGAAGGCACCACGACCACACTCTACCAGGGTCTTGCAGCCCTCGGCAAGAAATACAGCACCACGCTGATGGACTGGATGGAAATCGATGAGGCGGCTCTGAAGAAGGCCACCGCCGTGATCGTGGCCGTGGGCTTCAACCACGACACCGAGAAGGAAGGCGCCGACCGAAGCTACTCTCTCCCCAAGGGCCAGAACAAGCTGATTTCCAGGGTGGCATCCATCAATCCCAACGTGATCGTCGTGGCCAACAGCGGCGGCGAGTTCGACGTGAACCCCTGGATAGGCAGCGTCAAGGCCCTTATTATGGCATGGTACGGCGGACAGGAAGGCGGCCGTGCCCTTGCGGCAATCATTTCCGGAGCCGTGTCTCCTTCCGGCCGCCTCCCGTTCACGTTCTGGGGCTCCGAAGCCAAGAATCCCGCGGCCAGATACTACCACGCCGCCATGCCCGAAGTCAAAAAGGCGAAGAAGAACCGCGACCCCTTCCCGAACACCCAGTACAGCGAAGGCATCTTCCTGGGCTACAGGGGGGTGGAGCGCTTCGGCGTGAAACCTATGTTCCCCTTCGGCTACGGCCTGACCTACGGCAGCTTCGAGTATTCCGGCGGCTCCGTGGAGCAGCTTCCTTATGGCCTTAAGGTGAGCTTCACCGTGAAGAACACCAGCAAGGTGACGGCTTCCGAAGTCGCCCAGGTATATGTGTCCAAGGTGGACTCCAAGATTCCGCGTCCCGCCCGTGAGCTCAAGGGCTACGAGAAAGTGACGCTCAGCAAGGGCGAATCGAAGACAGTGAGCGTGACCCTCACGCCCAACGATTTCAGCAGTTACAGCGCCAGCAGCCACGACTGGGTCGTGACCCCGGGCGAGTACAGGATCATCGTTGGTGACTCTTCCGCCTCCGTCAAGATCGACCTGCCGGTGAAGCTTTAGGCGGCAATCGCACACATAGCAAAACGAAAATTGCAATTGACAATCCCGGTTTGTCTTGCCATTAGGGCGGTTATTTTCCTTTGACAGGCAGGCCTCAAGCCTCAAAAGATGAGCATACAAGTCACTGTGGCCGACGGCAGCCACCTGAAATTTGCCGAAGCGATATGCGAGGAGATTTACGTCTCCTCGTTGGAGCGTAATACGGGTATTGCGAACCGTACGCCCGAGTATATCAACGAGAAGATCCTTGCCGGCAAGGCCGTGATCGCGGTCAGCGACGAAGGGGAATTCGCCGGATTCTCATACATAGAGTCCTGGGGAGGAAAGAGTTTCGTGGCCAACTCCGGCCTCATCGTGGCCCACAAGTTCAGGGGCCTGGGCCTGGCGAAACGCATTAAGGAGCAGACCTTCATCCTTTCGCGGAAGCTCTTCCCGCAGGCCAAGATTTTCTCCATCACCACGGGAGCTGCGGTGATGAAGATGAACTACGAGTTCGGCTTCCGCCCCGTGCCCTATGCCGAACTGACCGACGACCCGGAGTTCTGGAAGGGCTGCGAAGGCTGCCGCAACTTCCACATACTCAAGGCAAACGATTATAAAATGTGTCTCTGTACGGGCCTGCTCTACGACCCGGACGAGCATCTTGAAATACATCATCCAGGGGAATAGATCATGAAAAAGAAAGTAGTAGTAGCATTCAGCGGAGGTCTCGACACCTCCTACACCGTAATGTACCTTGCGAAGGAAAAGGGCTATGAGGTCCACGCCGCCTGCGCCAATACGGGCGGTTTCAGCGAAGCCCAGCTGAAGACCAACGAGGAGAACGCCTACAAGCTTGGCGCGACCCGGTACGTGACCCTCGACGTGACCCGCGAGTATTACGACAAAAGCTTGAAATACATGGTGTTCGGCAACGTGCTCCGCAACGGCACCTACCCGGTGTCGGTTTCATCCGAACGTGTGTTCCAGGCGCTTGCAATCGCCCGCTACGCCAAGGAGATAGGCGCCGACGCCATTGCCCACGGCTCCACCGGCGCAGGCAACGACCAGGTCCGTTTCGACATGACTTTCCTGGTGCTCTGCCCGGAAATGGAAATCATCACCCTCACCCGTGACGGCAACCTCAGCCGCAAGGAGGAGGTCGATTATCTCAATTCCCACGGCTTCCCGGCCGACTTCGCAAAACTCAAATACAGCTACAACGTGGGCCTCTGGGGCACATCCATCTGCGGCGGCGAGATACTCGATTCGTCGCAGGGCCTCCCCGAAAGCGCCTACCTGAAGCAGGTCACCAGGACCGGCAGCGAAATCCTCGCACTCGGCTTCGAGAAGGGCGAACTCAAGGCGGTGAACGGCAAGCGGATAGACGATCCTATCGAAGCCATCCGGGCCGTCGAGGCCATAGGTTCGGCCTACGGGATCGGCCGCGACATGCACGTCGGCGACACCATCATCGGCATCAAGGGGCGCGTGGGCTTCGAAGCGGCCGCTCCCATGCTCATCATCGGCGCCCACAAGTTCCTGGAGAAGTTCACCCTCAGCAAGTGGCAGCAGTACTGGAAGGACCAGGTGGCAAACTGGTACGGAATGTTCATCCACGAAAGCCAGTACCTGGAGCCAGTGATGGACGACATCGAGGCCATGCTCGACAGCAGCCAGCGCAACGTCACCGGCACCGTGACCCTCGAACTGAGGCCGTACTCCTTCTCCACAGTGGGCTGCGACGCTCCCGGCGACCTCGTGCACAACAAGCTCGGCGAATACGGCGAGACGGCGAAGGCCTGGACGTCCGAAGATGCCAAGGGCTTCATAAAAGTAAGTTCCACGGCCCTGCGTGCCTTCTACAGCGTCCATCCGGACCAGGTGCGGTGATGATACGCGCAGGCATCATAGGCGGCGCCGGCTACACGGCGGGCGAGCTGATACGCCTCCTCCTCAACCATCCGGAGGCGGAAATCTCCTTCGTGCACTCGGAAAGCAGCGCAGGAAAGCTGCTCAGCGAGATTCACGAAGGCATCTACGGCGACACGGACCTGCGTTTCACGCCGGAAATCTGCCTGGACGGCATCGACGTGCTCTTCCTGTGCTCGGCTCACGGAGCGAGCCGCGCCTTCTGGGAGTCGCACCCCAGGCCCGAAGGCCTGAAGGTCGTGGACCTCGCGCAGGACTTCCGCGACGGCTCCTGCGGCTATGTCTATGGCCTGCCGGAATGCAACGCGGCTGCGATTCGGGGCGCCGAGAGCGTGGCGAATCCGGGATGCTTCGCGACGGCGATCCAGCTCTCGCTTCTGCCCCTCTCGGCTGCCGGACTGCTGAAATCCGCCGTCCAGGTCACGGCCATCACCGGCTCCACCGGCGCAGGCGCCCGTCCCGGCCCCACCACCCATTTCAGCTGGCGCTCCGGCAACATCTCCGCCTACAAGATATTCGAGCATCAGCACCTCGCCGAAATCCGCCGCACCCTTGCTTCCCCTGAAATCCACTTCATCCCTCTCCGGGGCGACTTCCCCCGCGGAATTTTCGCTGCGGTCCACACCGAGTGCCCCCTCGACGAAGCCGCCGCCCGCAAGCTCTACGAAGACTACTACGCCTCGGCCCCATTCACTTTCGTGGCTCCTGGCGCCGTGGATCTGAAGCAGGTCACGGGCACGAACAAGTGCCTCCTCCAACTGGAAAAGCACGGCGACCGCCTCGTCGTCTGCTCGGTCATCGACAACCTCCTCAAAGGCGCCTCCGGCCAGGCGGTCCAGAATATGAACCTGATGTTCGGACTCCCGGAAACATCCGGCCTGCGCCTGAAGGCAACAGCATTTTAGCATGGAACTGTTTGACGTATATAATCTTTTTGATGTCGTGCCGGTGCGGGCAAAGGGATGCCGGGTGTGGGACGACAAGGGGACTGAGTATCTGGACCTGTATGGAGGCCATGCCGTCATTTCAGTGGGCCACAGCCACCCTTCGTACCTTAAGGCCCTGTCGGAGCAGGCAGCAAAGATCGGCTTCTACTCCAACAGCGTCCGCAATCCGCTGCAGGAAAAACTGGCGGCGAGAATAGGCCAGGTCAGCGGCTACGACGACTACAGCCTCTTCCTTGACAACAGCGGCGCGGAATCCAACGAAAACGCCCTGAAACTGGCCTCCTTCGCCACCGGCCGCGACCGCGTTGTCGCCTTCCGGAAGAGCTTCCACGGCAGGACTTCAGGAGCCGTGGCAGCCACAGACAACCCCGCAATAGTCTCGCCCTTCAACTCCCACCACCGCATCACCTTCTGCGAACTCGGCGACAGCGAGGCAGTTGAAAAAGAGCTCGCCATGGGCGACGTAGCCGCCGTCATCATTGAGGGTATACAGGGCTGCGGAGGCATTAACATCCCCTCCGGTGAATTCCTCCGGGAGCTGTCGGATCTTTGCAAAAGATACGGCGCCGTGCTCATCCTCGACGAAGTCCAAAGCGGCTATGGCCGCACCGGCAGGTTTTTCGCCCACCAGTGGGCCGGCATACGCCCAGGCATCATATCGATGGGCAAGGGCATAGCCAACGGCTTCCCCTGCGGAGGCATCCTGATCGCTCCTGAGTTCCAGCCGAAAAAGGGGATGCTCGGCACCACTTTCGGCGGCAACTACCTTGCCTGCGCCTGTGCCCTCGCGGTGCTCGATATCATTGAGAAAGAGGGGCTTATGGCCAATGCCCTGGCCTGCGGCGACTACCTTCTTGGGGAGCTTTCGGAGATGGCTCCCGGCACCCACGTCAAGGAAGTCCGCGGCAAGGGCCTGATGATAGGAATAGAGTTCGACGAGCCCATCGACGAGCTTCGCCGCCGCCTGCTCTACGACCACCACATCTTCACAGGCGTCGCCGGCAAGAACATCATCCGCCTTCTCCCTCCCCTCTGCCTCTCCCTCCAGGACTGCGACCGCTTCCTCTCTGTCATTCTGAACGAAGTGAAGAATCTATAACCATATGAAGCAATTCTTTTACGCAAAAGACATAGGTGATATCAAAGCGGCGCTCGAAGAAGCGCGGCAGGTTAAGGCGAACCGGCTGGCGTGGCGCGGGCTGGGAGAAGGGAAGACCATAATGCTGGTCTTCTTCAACAGCAGCCTCCGCACGCGCCTGAGCAGTCAGAAAGCCGCCCTGAATCTCGGCCTCAGCCCCATAGTGCTCAACATAGGCCAGGACAGCTGGAAACTTGAGACCGAACTCGGAGTGGTTATGGACGGTGACAAGTCCGAGCACCTGCGCGAGGCCATCCCCGTGATGGGTTGCTACTGCGACCTCATCGGCGTGCGCTCATTCGCCGGCCTGACTGACCGCGAAGCCGACTACGCCGAATCCGTGCTGCAGCAGTTCGTGCAGTACAGCGGCCGCCCGGTGATAAGCCTCGAGTCCGCCACCGTCCACCCCTGCCAGGCCTTCGCCGACCTTATCACCATCGACGAACACAAGCGCAAGCCCCGTCCTAAGGTGGTCCTGACCTGGGCTCCGCATCCCCGCGCCCTGCCCCAGGCAGTGCCCAACTCCTTTGCTGAATGGATGATAGCAGCCGGAATGGACCTTGTCATCACCCAGCCCGAAGGCTACGAACTCGACCCCCGCTTCACGTCCGGAGCCCGTATCGAGTACGACCAGATGAAGGCTCTCGAGGGCGCCGACTTCGTGTATGCAAAGAACTGGAGCTGCCCCGGGGTCACAAATCCGGAGCAGTATGGACAGATACTCAGCCACGACAGGTCCTGGACCGTGGATGAGGCGCATATGGCGGTCACGGACAACGCCTTCTTTATGCATTGCCTGCCGGTGCGGCGCAACGTGATCGTGTCCGACGCCGTCATCGACGCGCCCACGAGCCTCGTGATCCCTGAGGCGGCGAACAGGGAGATTGCGGCGCAGGTGGTCATGAAACGAATGCTTGAGAGTCTATGATTACGGTAGTCAAGATAGGGGGCCATGTGCTCGACGATGAAGCGCTCCTTGGGCGCTTCTGCAAGGATTTCATCGCCCTGGCCGGCACGAAGCTGCTGGTCCATGGCGGCGGAGCCCTGGCCGGCGATGTACAGAAGGCGCTGGGCATTGAACCTCAGATGGTTGAAGGGCGCCGGGTCACTGACGCCGACACGCTCCGCGTGGTCACGATGGTCTATTCCGGCTGGTGCAACAAGCGCCTGGTGGCTCTGCTCCAGAGCCTTGGGTGCAACGCCATAGGCCTTTCGGGCTGCGATGCCGGATGCATCACCTCGGCCATGCGCCTGCCCCGCGTGCTTGCCGACGGCAAGACGAAGGTGGATTACGGATTTGTGGGCGATGTGCGCCCTTCGAGCATCGACACCCGCTTCGTGCGCAACATACTGGGAATGGGGTTGGTGCCCGTGTTCAGCGCCATCAACCACGACGGCCGCGGGCAGCTTCTGAACACCAATGCCGACACCGTGGCCTCCAGCATCGCCGCCGCCCTTGGTGCGCGCCTGGTGTGCTGTTTTGAGAAGGAAGGGGTGCTTTCCGACGTGGACGATCCTTCCAGCGTGATTCCTTTTATCGATTCCGCTGAATTTGAGAGGCTTAAGGCGTCCGGCACCGTGGCCGGAGGGATGCTCCCGAAACTGGAAAATGCTTTCGCCGCCCTGCGTCAGGGTGTGCCCGAGGTCATCTTGAAGTCGGCGTCGGGACTGCTCAGCAGGGGTGGCACCAAGATATGTTTATGAAGTACCTGGATGATTCGATAGAGCTGCTGCGCCGTATGGTCCGTGTCCCGTCTCCGTCTTTTGAGGAGGCTGCGGTTGTGGATCTGATTTCCAACGCTTTGCGCGATTGGGGAGTGCCGCATTCGGTGGATAGGGGCAACATTCTTGCCGTCTCCGAAGGCTTTGATCCCGCCCGCCCGACGCTCGCCCTTGATGCCCATATCGACACTGTGCCTCCATGCGAAGGCTACAGTTTCGACCCCTTCGATCCGGGGGCCGATCCTGCCGTGGTCCGGGGCCTTGGAAGCAATGACGACGGGGGCAGCGTGGCGGCAATGGTATCCGTGTTCCGCGCCCTGCGCTCCGAGCCGCTGCCGTTCAACCTGCTGTTGACCCTGTGTTGCGAGGAGGAGCGCTCCGGGCCGGACGGAGCCGCCTGGGTGTATGCTCCCGACGGCCTGCTTTCTTCCCGGGGAATGCTGCCCCGCTGGGCCATCGTGGGCGAGCCCACCGGCCTTCGCGCTGCCACCAGCGAACGTGGCCTGCTGGTGCTGGACGGCGAAGCGCACGGGGTGGCCGGGCACGCTGCGCGCGGCGAGGGGGTGAATGCGCTCTACATTGCCTTGGACGACATCGCCGCCCTGCGTGCGCACCGCTTCGGGCGCGTGTCTCCCGTGATGGGGGAAGTGCGGCTGAGCGTGACGCAGATCCAGGCGGGCACGGCTCATAACGTGGTGCCGGACAGTTGTCGCTTCGTCGTGGACGTGCGCCCCACGGAACTCTACAGCCCCGAGGAACTGCTCACCGAACTGCAGGGCCTCTGCCGCAGCACGCTGGTGCCAAGGCGCATGGGCAACCGTTCGTCCGCCAGCTTCCCCGGCTCGCCCCTCGTGCGCACCGTGGAGGCGCTGGGGATCCCCGTGTTCTCGTCTCCTACGACTTCCGACTGGATGCGTATGGGATGCGACGCCGTGAAGCTCGGCCCCGGGGAGTCTTCCCGTTCCCACCGCCCCGACGAATATGTGACGCGGGATGAAATAGCCGGCGCTATCAAGATGTACACCGATATAATTATGAATCTATATGGCAACATTGTGGAATAAGGGCACCGAGGCCGATGCACGGGTGGAAGATTTCACCGTGGGAAACGACAGGGTGCTGGACCTGCGGCTGGCGCGCTACGACGTCTCGGGCTCGCGGGCGCATATCAGCATGCTTTGCAGCATAGGGCTGCTGACGAAGGAGGAGTGGCGGACGCTCGACGCCGCGCTTGCGGACATTGCTGCGAGCGTGGAGGACGGGAGCTTCGTGCTCGAACCGGACGTGGAAGACATCCACTCGCAGGTGGAGCTGCTGCTCACGCGCCGGCTCGGTGAAGTCGGGAAGAAGATCCATTCCGGCCGTTCGCGCAACGACCAGGTGCTAGTGGACGTGAAGCTGTTCCTGAAGGATGAACTTATCTCGGTGCGGGGTGAGGTGGCCGCTCTGTTCCGGACGCTGCAGGAGCTCAGCGAGCGGCACAAGGAGGTGCTGCTGCCGGGCTACACACACGGGCAGATAGCAATGCCGTCGTCGTTCGGGCTCTGGTTCGGGGCTTATGCGGAGGCGCTCGTGGAAGATGTGTATATGCTGCACGGAGCTTTTAAAGTGGTGGACAGCAATCCTTTGGGCTCCGGCGCCGGCTACGGGGGCTCCTTCCCGCTCGACCGGGAGATGACCACGCAGCTGCTGGGCTTTGGGAGCATGAGCTACAACAGCGTGGGCGCGCAGCTCGGGCGCGGCAAGGCTGAGAAGTGCGTCGCATCGGCCCTCGGCAGCGTTGCGCTCACCCTGAACAAGTTCGCCGCCGACTGCTGCATGTACATGTCGCCCAACTACGGATTCATTTCGTTCCCCGACAATCTGACCACCGGCTCCAGCATCATGCCGCACAAGAAGAATCCGGACGTGTGGGAGATTATGCGTGGGCGCTGCAACCGCATCATGGCGGCCGAAAATGAGATATCCCTGCTCTGCGGCAACCTGCCGCACGGCTACCACCGCGACCTGCAGCTCCTGAAGGACATTCTGTTCCCCGCCCTGGAGTCCTTGCACGAGTGCCTTAAGATGGCGGATTATATGCTTAAATATATAAAGGTAAACGAGCACATACTGGATAATCCACTCTACGAGCACCTGTTCACAGTCGAGGAAGTCAACGCCCGCGTGCTGGCAGGGACACCGTTCCGTGATGCCTACAGGCAGGTGGGAATCGAAGTGGGAGAAGGGCGCTTCAAATATTCCCGCGGTTCCGGCTCCGGGCTTTCCGCATCGGCTCTTGGCCACACCCATGCCGGCAGCATCGGCAATCTCTGCAACGACAAGATTGCCCTGCGTATGGAGCAGGCGCTGAAGTGGTGAGTGATCCGGCCTGGCAAATCAGCCGGCGCTGATATTGGCGAGAAACTCCCCGGGAGTGCACACTTCAAGGGCCGTGTGGCCTTTGAAGTGTTTTGTGTTGTTGGTCACGATCACGTCGCAGTCGCCCTCGGCGATGGATATCTGCAGGGCGTCTTCGAAATCGGGGCAGTCCGAGCGCAGGGCGTCGAAAATATTGTATTCGTCCAGTTTAAGAACCCGCCATGTTTTTCGCATGGCGTCAACGCTTGTCAAAATGGCCTTGTGGTCGAAGAGTTTACGGCAGGAGTAAACAGCATCGGCTATGCTGAGGGCGGATATGCTGATGCGTATGACGTCCAGCTTTGCCAGTTGGGCAATCTGTCTGGATGCTTCTGATGATGGACGCCCTTCAATCATGGTGTCCATAATGACATTGGTGTCAAAGAATACTCTCATATCTCACCAAGCGCATGAGCAAGCCGTTCATCGGCTGCGATTTCTTCTTTCGTGAATGTGGCTTTCCCGGGAAGTCTCATTGCAAGTATATCCGGGCTGATTTCCGTAGGGATTACTACTTTAGGCCATTCAAGTTCCTGCGGCATCATCCGCTCAAGGGCTTCTTCGACCAGGCTGTTGAGGCTGCGTTGCTCTCTCTTGGCGCGAAGCTTTGCCCTCATCAGAAGGTTTTCGTCCAGCCGGAAGGCGGTTTGGATTTTTTTCGAGCTTGTCTGCATACCATATATATTAAAGGCGAAGATAAAAAGAATATAACAAAAATCAAAAGTGTTATATATGTTTTTGGGGTCAAAAAAGATTTTTGAAAAATATTTAAAAAAAATCGAGAAAAAATTTGGTGGGTAAAAAAAAATGTGTACCTTTGCATCCCCTTCGGAAAGGAGGGGAAACAAAACAAAAAGTTCATTGACAATACTGAGAGAGATAACGAGGTAAAAAGAGATTATAGTCTGTAATATAATTCGAGTTTTTTCGAGTTGTAGGGCTACAATTTCAAGGCAAAACGAGTAAAACTTGAGACGAAGAGTCGCAAGTGATTCACAAAGAGAAAGAGAACAAGAGCGAACGGAGGATGCCTTGGCTTCCGAAAGCGAAGAAGGACGTGGTAAGCTGCGAAAAGCTCCGGGGATCTGCAAACAGGAATTGATCCGGAGATGTCCGAATGGGGGAACCCCTGCGGGGCGAACGCAGGGAACTGAAACATCTTAGTACCTGCAGGAAAAGAAAGAAACAATCGATTCCCGGAGTAGTGGCGATCGAAACGGGAAGAGCCTAAACCGAGTGCGTTACGGCGTATTCGGGGTTGTAGGACCAGTCACAAAGCACCAGCTAGGAACCGGAACTGTCTGGAAAGTCAGTCCGCAGAGGGTGAAAGGCCCGTACGGGTAACGGGGTTGGAGCGAGACAGGCACCTGAGTAGGGCGGGACACGTGGAATCCTGTCTGAATCCGCGGCGACCATGCCGCAAGGCTAAATATGATCGGAAGACCGATAGTGGACCAGTACCGTGAGGGAAAGGTGGGAAGCACCCCGAACAGGGGAGTGAAATAGAACCTGAAACCGTTCGTTTACAAGCGGCCTTTTGCATAATGAGCCTACGAGTTGTTTCTTGCTGGCGAGGTTAAGTCCTTCAGGGACGTGAGCCGCAGCGAGAGCGAGTCTGAACAGGGCGTTCAGTCAGCAGGAACAGACGCGAAACCTAGTGATCTACCCATGGCCAGGGTGAAGGTACCGTAACAGGTACTGGAGGCCCGAACCAGTTTCCGTTGAAAAGGGCTTGGATGAGCTGTGGGTAGGAGTGAAAGGCCAATCAAACTGGGAGATAGCTCGTACTCCCCGAAATGTCTTTAGGGACAGCCTCGACAGCCTCGGTTATGATTGCGTGAGGTAGAGCTACTGATAGGAAAAGAGGGCTTCATCGCCTATCGATTTCTGACAAACTCCGAATGCGCGCAATTCAGATTCCGGGAGTGAGTCGTCGGGTGCTAATATCCGTCGGCAAAAGGGTAAGAGCCCAGACCTTCAGCTAAGGCCCCCAAGAGCAGTTTAAGTTGAGACGAAACGAAGTGACACCGCAGTGACAGCTAGGATGTTAGCTTGGAAGCAGCTATTCATTCAAAGAGTGCGTAACAGCTCACTAGTCGAGCGGTGATGCGTGGATGATGACCGGGCATAAAAACTGTCGCCGAAGCTAAGGACGCGGGGCATAAAAACTGTCGCCGAAGCTAAGGACACGTACGCGAGTATGTGTGGTAGGGGAGCATTCCAGTCAGCGTCGAAGGTGGACCGTGAGGTCTGCTGGAGCGTCTGGAAAAGAAAATGTAGGCATAAGTAACGATAATCAGAATAGAAATTCTGACACCGAAAACCCCAGGTTTCCTGAACAACGTTAAACGGATCAGGGTTAGTCGGGGACTAAGGAGAAGCCGAGAGGCGAATCCGATGATAAACCGGGCATTGAAGCCATCATATCGCTGATGAAATCCGGAAGACCTGCACTCAGCAGATTTGAAAACATGACGATGATAAGAATAAATACGCAAAGAGAAATTGTAGACCGGTTTAATCGAAGGTATAAAGACTTCGGTATCTCGGCAAAATGGGATGCCGAAAGTGGAAATCTTACGGCAGACTATGGTGAGCCTGGTAAGCTGCGCCGCATTAATGCAGCCATCATCAAGAACATGGAAGAGGAAATTGTCCGTGGCCAGGGCTTTGGTGCAGTCTGGGGCGAAGGACTTAATGACAATGGTGTTCGCGGCGTCATTATCGATGGTCATATCCATGCAGATGATTTGCGTGAGTTAAAAGAGCGCGGCATCAGTGAAGAGTCTATCAATACCATGATTAAGGCGTACGAGGAAGCCCATGGTGCTAAGATTATCGGCATAAATAACTTCCTGAGTCAGTATTCTTACCAGTCCAGTGCGGCGGCAAATGAGTTTAATGCACAGATGGCCAGGGCAGAAACGGATGCGGAAAAAGCAGAGCTTATCGAGCGCTTTACAAAATCAAATCCGGATTTTTCTATACAGGATATCGCAAATCTGCATACGGACAGACAGTTTGGGCAGAATGACCCATTTAATCCCACGAACCGCAACATGATTATCGATTTGGGGGAAAATTCCAAGCAACGGTATGTGGCCGTTCCACTGGAAAATCTTTCCGTAATGGATGCTTCAAGCGGCAGCGGTGTAATCTCAAGTTCAGAAATCCGCGACAGTATTGGCTCCTTGTCCCATTATTATCAGGAACAGGTTAATCGGGGAGCAACGGTCAGCCAATTCTACAAAGAGGAATTTGATAAAGGCGTTGACAAGCTGTTAAAAGCCGTTGTAAATCTTTCCGTCCACAAAGAAGGTGCAGCAGCCCAGGTAACCAGCGACTATATCACAGGTTCTGGAATCTTCAAGGCGGATATTATTCGCATGACGGCCGACAACACCTTTGAGACGTTAACCCGTAACGAGGCAGGAGAAATCACTTATGTTGGTAAGAAAAAAGCTTTCAGCTTAATGAACACTGCAATGGTTGATGGCATGAGCCTTGCCGAACACACAAGGCTTGGCCACAACATCAATGCAACATTCCTGGGGGAAGATTTCTTCCTGAATGCGCTCCAGGATGAGAGTATGAATAACATCCTTGGGCAGCTCGGAATAAGCGATAGCAAGGCTACGATAAACAACTTCCTCGACAACATTAACGACGGCGGCGGTCTTGGTCTGCAGATGCGTCAACCTGCAGAGTATAATACTTCCGTCGGTGGCTCCTATTTGTTCCTCGACAGAACTTTATCCCGCAATCAGGCGCGTATCACACAAAGCACGCTTGCCGGTCAGAACGGTGATAAGGACGGTGACTTGGTGTACGCCCTCCTTGCCCGTGCGGATGCCGAAATCAAGGTAACGGGAACAAATGAAAATGGTGAAGCAGTCGTCTTAAAATCATTTAATGCCCGTATCAATAATCTCCAAAAGAGCCTTATTGAAAACAATCTTGATGTGGATAAAATGGGGATTGAAGGGCTGGACAAGTACTCTAATGTGCAGCTTAGCGTTGGCTTTGCGGGAGGAGACCCGTTCGAAGCTTATGCTCGTTCAGCAGAGGTAATTGGGACATCATCACTTACCGGTATTAACCGTGATGTTCTGGCGCTTAACGATTTAGATAAAGCCATCAGAATCCGCAACGAAAAAGCAGAGACAATGGTCGGCGGCATGGTATGGGATTCCCGTAAACTCACTGTAGGTGAGCGCAATGAGTTTAGCGAAACATTCGAGCGGGAAATCCAGAACAGCGAAGAATTCCGTCAGGCTATCGAGCAATATAACAGTACAAACAAAAAAGAAATAACGCTGGAAACCTTAGCGTCGGACAACCTGGCTACAACGTCTGACGGCAAGGGGATTGCCGATATATATCTGGAAAACAAGTATGGCGGGAAGACCGATTCAGCTGCTTATGGACGGGAAGCAGAGGTACTTGCCAATCAGGTGAATAAACTCAACATTGATGAGGAAATCGCGGCCCATATGGGTAGAGAACGGGCAGGTATTTTCAACATGAATAC
>CACZMF010000022.1 GCA_902782225.1 uncultured Bacteroidia bacterium
GTGTCGCGAGGATCGAGGATGCCGGTGTCGACACCTTCGAGCACGGTGGGAACCTCGAAGTTGAAGTAAGGGATCCTCTTGGTCGGGGCCTTGTCGATGCTGCCGTTCAGGATGGCGTCGATGATGCCGCGGGTGTCGCGGATGGAGATACGCTTGCCTGTGCCGTTCCAGCCGGTGTTCACCAGGTAGGCCTTGGCGCCGCTCTTCTTCATCTTCTTCACGAGTTCCTCGGCATACTTGGTCGGGTGGAGCTCAAGGAAGGCCTGGCCGAAGCAGGCGGAGAAGGTCGGGGTGGGCTCGGTGATGCCGCGCTCGGTGCCTGCGAGCTTGGCGGTGAAGCCGGAGAGGAAGTAGTACTTGGTCTGCTCGGGGGTCAGGATGCTGACGGGAGGCAGCACGCCGAAAGCGTCGGCGCTCAGGAAGATGACTTGCTTTGCTGCGGGGCCGTGGCTGTCGGGACGGACTATCTTCTCGATGTGGTAGATAGGATAGCTGACGCGGGTGTTTTCGGTCACGGACTTGTCGGCGAAGTCGATCTTGCCTTCTGCATTGACGGTCACGTTCTCGAGGAGGGCGTCACGGCGGATTGCGTTGTAGATGTCGGGCTCGCTTTCCTTGTCGAGGTTGATCACCTTGGCATAGCAGCCGCCTTCGAAGTTGAACACGCCCTTGTTGTCCCAGCCGTGCTCGTCGTCACCGATGAGGAGACGCTTGGGGTCGGTGGAAAGGGTGGTCTTGCCGGTGCCGGACAGACCGAAGAAAATGGCGGTGTTCTCGCCGTTCATATCGGTGTTGGCGGAGCAATGCATTGCAGCGATGCCCTTCAGGGGCAGGTAGTAGTTCATCATGGAGAACATACCCTTCTTCATCTCGCCGCCGTACCAGGTGTTGAGGATGACCTGCTCGCGGGAAGTGACGTTGAAGGCCACGCAGGTGTCGCTGCGGAGGCCGAGCTGCTCATGGTTCTCAACCTTCGCCTTGGATGCGCAGTACACCACGAAGTCGGGCTCCTGGTCGAATTCCTTCTGGTTCTTGGGGCGGATGAACATATTGGTCACGAAGTGGGCCTGCCATGCGACCTCCATAATGAAGCGGACCTTCATGCGGGTGTCTTTGTGGGTGCCGCAGAAGCCGTCCACGACGAACAGGCGCTTGCCGCTGAGCTCGGAGACTGCCATCTTCTTCACTTCTTTCCAGACAGACACGGGCATCTTGTGGTTGTCGTTGGGGTACTCGGGGGTGGTCCACCAGATCTCGCCGGGTGCTCCTTCCTTGGTGGTCTTGTCGTACACAATGTATTTGTCCTTGGGAGAACGTCCGGTGTAGACACCCGTCATGACGTTGATCGCGCCGAGCTCGGTCACCTGACCTTTGTCAAAACCCTCGAGACCGGGAGTGGTCTCTTCGTTGTAAAGAACTTCGTACGTGGGGTTGTAAAGCACTTCCTTCACACCCTTGATGCCGTACTTGCGAAGATTGATGTTAGACATAAATATAATGAATTAATAAGTTTGTTTCCAGTCTGCAAATTTAACTATTTTCCTTGAAAAGGCAATTAAAATTCGTATCTTGCAAGCGTGAAAGGAAAATTGTATCTCATACCGTCTCCGCTCGGAGAGTATGACCCGCAGGAAGTGCTGCCGCGCCCTGTGCTGGATATAGCCTGCGGCCTGAAATGCTTTGTGGTGGAAGAACTTCGCACCTCTCGCCGCTTCCTCTCTGCCGCCGGCCTGAAGGGGCAGATCGAAACCCTTGAGTTCCACACCCTTAACGAGCACACGCAGCCGCAGGAGGTGGAGGCCCTCGCGGCCCTGTTCGACAAGGGCGACGTGGGGCTCATATCGGAAGCCGGGCTTCCCGCCGTCGCCGATCCGGGCGCCGCGCTCGTGGCCCTGTGCCACAGGCAGGGGATAGAAGTGGTGCCGCTTGTGGGGCCCTCCTCCCTGATGCTTGCCCTGATGGCCTCCGGACTCAACGGCCAGAGCTTCGCATTCCGGGGCTACCTGCCCGCGAAGACCGAGGAGCGCCGCAGCGCCGTCAAGGACCTGGAGCGCCTTTCCAAGTCGTTGGACCAGAGCCAGATATTCATCGAGACCCCCTACCGCAACGACTCCCTCCTGAAGGACCTGCTGCAGTTCCTCCAGCCCTCCACCCGCCTCACCGTGGCGGCCGACCTGACCCTTCCCACGGCCTTCATCCGCACCCGCACGGTCGCAGCGTGGCGCCGCGATCCTGTGACCATAGGCAAACGTCCCTGCGTATTCATCGTTCTGGCATGACTCCCGAGCAGGTTCTGAAGCGCTGGTGGGGCTACGACGCCTTCCGTCCGATGCAGAAGGAAATCATCGCTTCCGCGCTGGAGGGCCGTGACACTCTCGCCATACTTCCCACCGGCGGCGGCAAGTCCGTTTGCTTCCAGGTGCCTGCCATGATGCGCGACGGCCTGGCGCTGGTCGTGACGCCGCTGATCGCCCTGATGAAGGACCAGGTGCAGAATCTTGAGCAGCGGGGCATCAAGGCCATAGCGGTGCACGCCGGAATGACGCGCCGCGAAGTGGATACGGCCCTCAACAACGCCGCCTACGGCGACTGCAAGTTCCTCTACGTGTCGCCCGAGCGCCTCTGCACGCCGCTTTTCCGATCCTACCTGGACGTGCTTCAGATCAGCTTCCTGGTGGTGGACGAGGCGCACTGTATCTCCCAGTGGGGCTACGACTTCCGCCCCGATTACCTCAATATAGGCGAACTGCGGCAAAGCGTGGATGCTCCGGTGATCGCACTCACCGCCACCGCGACGCCGGAAGTGGCCCGCGACATCACGATACGCCTGTCCACCGACCCGGAGCGGCCCTCGTTCAAGGTGCTGCGCGCCGGTTTCGAGCGTCCCAACCTGTCCTACATAGTGCGCGAGTGCCAGGACAAGGCGGGCCAGCTGCTGGACATCTGCAGGGGCGTGCCCGGATCGGGAATCGTGTACCTGCGCAACCGCAAGCGCTGCGAAGAAGTGGCGGAACTGCTTAAAAGCCAGGGCGTCAGCGCTTCCTACTACCATGCCGGCCTGGGGCCCCTGAGCCGCAGCGAAAGGCAGGAGGCCTGGAAGCGTGGCGAGATACGGGTGATGGTGTGCACCAACGCCTTCGGCATGGGCATCGACAAGCCCGACGTGCGCTTCGTGGTGCACTGGGAGCCATCCGACAGCCTGGAATCCTATTTCCAGGAGGCGGGACGGGCCGGCCGCGACGGCAAGCGCTCCTATGCGGTGCTTCTCTGGAACGCCGCCAACCTGGCCCACCTGCGCCAGATGCTGGATACCTCCTTCCCCTCGCTCGAATTCATCGAAGACATCTACCAGAAGCTCCACATATTCCACGAAATCATCTACGAGACCGGCGAGGGCCGTACCCTCCATTTCGATCCGGAAGCCTTCGGAAAGCAGTACAAACTGAAGATTCCGCAGGTCCACTACGCCCTGCGCTACCTCGAGCAATCCGGCCACATAAGCTACACGGAAGACGCTGAATTCCCCACGAGAGTGCGCATCAACACGGCCCGCAACACCCTGTACGAGACTGAGTTGCCAGATCCGAAGATGATTCCGCTGCTGGAGGCCCTGATGCGCGGCTACCCCGGCATCCTTTCGTATTCGATGACCATCGACGAGGAGAAGCTCGCCCGGGACTGCGACGCCACGATACCGGAACTGCACCAGCTCCTCTACAAGCTTTCGCTGGAAAGGGTGATATCCTACATCCCTGCTGCCCGCAGTTCCCTTGTGTATCTCCACCACGACCGCCTGGTGCCCGGCAACATCGACCTCAAGCCGGAGCGATACCGCTTTCTTCGCGGCAACGCGGAAAAGCGCCTCGAGGCGATGGAGGAATACCTCACCAACGGCACTGAATGCCGCTCAAGGCAGCTCCTGCGCTATTTCGGACAGGAAGAGTCGGAAGACTGCGGCAGCTGCGACGTGTGCCGGGGCCGCAAATCCACGGATACCACCCGCGCAGCCCTCATGCGCTTCGCCGCGGAGCATCCTGGCTGCACGGCGGCCGACGTGAAGCAATTCTGCGACAACCCGGGTAACGGACTGCCGCAGAATGCGATGGAAATCTGGCGCCGGCTTCTGGACGAAGGCCTGCTCTAGTTTTTCTGCACTATTCCCAGTTTCTCAAGCAGGGCGCGGGGCTCCGGATTGTGGCCCCGGAAATTGCGGTAGAGCGTGGCCTCGTCGTCGCTGCTGCCCTTCGAAAGGACCTCGCGGCGGAATGCGCCGGCCACCTCGCGGTCGAATATACCCTTTTCCTTGAACAGGCTGAAGGCGTCGGCCTCGAGCACCTCGGCCCATTTATATGAATAATAGCCAGCTGAATAACCGCCGGAGAAGATGTGGCTGAATGAGGTCGAAATGCATGTCCCGGGCACCTGGGGCATAAGGGCCGACGGCTTGAGGACTGCCTTCTCGAACTCTTTCGTGCCTTCCTCGGGCACGGAGCTGCGGTTGTGCCAGGCCATATCCAGGATGCCGAAATCCAGCTGCCGCACCTGGCTGTAGGCCGCAAGGTAGTTGCGTGTGGCTACGATCTTGTCTATCAGGGCGATGGGTATGACCTCCCCGGTCTGGTAGTGCTTTGCGAAGCTCTGGAGGAACTCGGGCTCGAACGCCCAGTTTTCCATTATCTGGGAAGGCAGTTCCACGAAATCGCGGGCCACGTTGGTGCCGCAGATCGAGCCGTAGCGGCCTTCTGCCATCATTCCGTGGAGGGAGTGTCCGAATTCGTGGAGGAAGGTGGTCAGCTCGTCGTGGGTGAGCAGCGAAGGGGCGTCGCCCGTGGGCTTGCTGAAGTTGGTCACTATGCTGACCAGCGGGCGCTTCTCCACGCCGTCGTGTATGCTCTGGCCACGGAATTCGGTCATCCAGGCGCCGTCCCTCTTGCTTTCGCGGGGGAAGAAATCGGCGTAGAAAAGGGCCAGGTGCCTGCCGTCCTCGTCTTTCACGTCATAGACTTTCACGTCCTTGTGGTAGCCGGGAAGGTCGGGACGGGGGATGAACTGCAGGCCGTACAGCCTGGTGGCAAGGCCGAACACTGCGTCGATGCAGTTCTCGAGCTGGAAATAGGGCTTGAGCTCCGCGTCGTCGAGATCGTAGTTGGCGGCCTTGTACTTCTCGCTCCAGTAGCTGAAGTCCCAGGGCATCAGTTCAGTGTCTCCGAATCCGTTTGCCTTCGCAAACGCCAGGATGTCTGCCACTTCCTTGCGCGCGGCAGGAAGGGACGGCCCCATGAGTTCCTGTAGGAAGCCGTTCACTTCGGCGGGAGTCTTGACCATGCGCTCTTCGAGCTGGTAGTCGGCCCAGCCGGAGTAGCCGAGGAGCCTGGCAATCTGTATGCGGTGCGAGACTATGTCCTTGACAACCTGTGTGTTGTCGTTGTCCCCGCCCAAGGCCCTGCTGTTGTAGGCCATATACATTTTCTCGCGCAGGTCGCGGCGGGCCGAGTATTTCATGAAGGGCCCGTAGCTGGGATAGCTGAGGTCGAAGACCCAGCCTTCCTTGCCTTTTTCCTCTGCGGTCTGCCTGCCGAGCGCCACCACGAAATCCGGCAGCCCTTCGAGTTCCGCCTCCCTGGTGAGGTCGAGGGAGAATGCGTTGGTTGCCGCCAGCAAATTCTTTCCGTAGGAGAGCTCGAGCAGGGATTCCTCTTCGCTGAGCTTGCTGTAGGCCTGCTTGTCTTCGGCGCCGAGGTTGGCTCCGCCACGGGTGAAATCAAGGTATTTCTTCTCCAGAAGGCGCATCTGGTCCTTTTCGAGCCCGAGGGCATCCCGTTTGTCGTAGACGGCCTTCACGCGCTCGAAGAGTTTCTCGTTGAGCGACACATACATAGAGTACTCGGTCATCATGGGGGAGACCTTCTCCGCGATGGCCTGCATCTCCTCGTTGGTGTCTGCCTCCATCAGGTTGAAGAATATGGAAGCCACGTTCTCGAGCGTCTCGCCGCTTTGCTCCATCGCTTCGATGGTGTTTGCAAACGTGGGCTCGTCGGGATTGGCCACAATGGCGTCTATTTCCGCCTTGGCGTCCTTTATGGCCTGCTCGAAAGCCGGCAGGTAGTGTTCGTTCCTGATCTTGTCGAACTGGGGAGCTCCGTATTCAAGCGGAGACTGTGTCAGAAGGGGATTTTCCATCTTGCAGGATGTCATTGCGGCGGCAAGCAGCGCGGCCGCGAGGATAAAACGTTTCATATATTATTCAATGATTAGTCCGTCGTAGGCTGGGTGTACGCCATCCGGAAGTATCTCCTCGAACTTCGCGTGGGGCGGCAGCAGGTGGGAAATGTGTGTTATGTATGAGTCCTGTGCGCCAACCTTTGCAAAAAAGTCGAGCACTTCATGGAGCGAAAAATGGGAATGGTGGGAATCGAACTTGACGCAGTTGAGCGTCACGGCCCTGAGCCCATGCAGTTTCTCCAGTTCGCAGTCTTCTATAAGGTTCATATCTGTCAGGTAGGCGATGTCGCCGAAGCGGTAGCCCAGCACTGAGAGTTTCTTCACTTTGTGGTGCCAGCCCTGGATGGGGATCACCTCCACGCTTTTGCCCTCGGAGCCCTGGTTCCCGAAATGACGGTAGCCGAAGCCCTTTTCCCACTTGATCACTTCGTCGCCGGCGTTCGAGTACACCTTGAACGGAGACGAGCCGTCGATGGTGTGCATATGCCACTCCGGGGCGCCGGGATATTTGGGCTCCGCGAAGGCATAGGCATACATATGCCGTAGGGAGGCCTCCACGTAGCTTTCGCAGTAGATGTTGACGGGGTGGCTCTCGCAAAGGTTGAGGGCGCGGGTGTCGTCGAGCCCTCCGATATGGTCCATATGGTTGTGGGTCAGCAGGATACCATCGAGGTGGCCGATGCCGGCGGCGAGTGCCTGGGCCCTGAAATCGGGGCCGCAGTCCACGAGTATCGTAAGGCCCCCGTATTCCACCAGCGCGGAAGCGCGCAGGCGTTTGTCCCTCGGGTCCGCAGAACGGCAGACCGCACAGTTGCATCCTACCATAGGCACTCCGGAAGAGGTGCCCGAACCCAGTATAGTCAGTTTGGTTTTCATATTGTCACTTCAGTTATCTTTCCGCTCAGCGAAGGCTCCCAGGGCCTCCGTATGCGTATGTAATTACCTGTGTATCCTTCCATGAAGCCATCCCTGTCGGTGGACTCCCAGAGCACCCGTTCGCGGATGCCGCGGTTGGCTTCGACAAAGTCTGCGTGCAGCTGCGAGCAGAGTTCCTCCAATGCAGCCACGCGTTCTTTCTTCACGGCCTCTGGCACCTGTCCGGGCATCGAAGCGGCCGGGGTGCCGGGACGGCGGGAGTAAGGGAATACGTGGATAAAAGCAGGCCGCACCCGGTCCCGAAGGAACTCCAACGTGCGTGCGAACTGCTCAGGCGTCTCACCGGGCAGGCCCACCATCACGTCTATGCCGAAAAACACCAGCGGCCGCCCGGGAGCCTCGAGGGCCTTGCGCACGTGGTCGATGCGGGAGGCAAAGAAGCCTGTGGTGTATTTGCGCCCCATGGCGGCAAGCTGCTCGTCGGTGCCGGTCTGCAGGGGTATATGGAAATGCGGCTGGAACTTGGTGCCCGAGGCGATCCAGTCCACGATCTCTTCGGTCAGAAGGTTCGGCTCTATGCTGGAAATTCTGTAGCGCTCGATGCCGTCCACAGCGTCCAGGGCCTTCAGCAGACTGAGGAACGATTCCCCGGTGCTGCGTCCGAAATCGCCTGTGTTCACGCCGGTGAGCACAATTTCCCTGACTCCGAGCGCCGCTGCACTGCGGGCATTTTCCACGCATTCGGAGATGGGTACGTTGCGGCTGCTGCCTCTCGCGTACGGCACCGTGCAGTAGGCGCAGAAGTTGTCGCAGCCGTCCTGCACTTTCAGGAACGAACGGGTGCGCTCCCCGCTGCTCCATGCGGCAAACACGTCGCCGGCGGCGCCGGGAGAGAGCTGCGTGATGCCCAGGTGCTTCAGCATGCCGGGCACCACCGCGGACTTTTCGTTGCAGCCGAACACCAGCGAAACCCCCGGAATGGCTTCGATTTCGGACCTGCGCAGCTGGGCGCTGCATCCGGTCACCACCACGGCGGCTTCAGGGTTGACCCTGTGCACCTTGCGTATCAGGTTGCGGGACTTGGCGTCGGAGGTTGCGGTCACGGAACAGGTGTTGACAAGATAGACGTCCGCCTTCTGCGACCAGGGCACCACTTCGAGTCCGGCTTCCAGGAAACCGCGCTCGTAGGTGCTCGTCTCGGCGTAGTTGAGCTTGCAGCCGAGCGTCAGGAACGCTATCTTCTTATGCTTACTCTCGCCCATTCGCATTCGCCTCCCACCGGAGGATTCTTTTTTGATACCCTGACTTCATAGCCGCTTTCGAGGCCAAGTTCGGCTGCGAGCCTGTCGGCGATCCGGGCGGCCACGTGCTCCAGAAGATTGGACGGGGTCTGCATTTCCTCCGCCACCAGGGCATAGACGCGGCTGTAGTCCAGGGTGTCGGCAAGGTCGTCGCTCCGCCCGGCCGCCTCCAGGTCGGCCTCGCAGCTGAAATCGACCAGGAACTCATTACCGTCGGTCCTCTCGCTCTCCAGGCAGCCGTGCCGGGCGAAGAACCTCATTCCGCAAAGCTCTATTCTACCTTTCCCCATCACTCTATATTGATTACTTTCATTTCCTTTTTCTTCCCGGACTCCCGCTGGGCTTCATTCGCCTTGCGTTTCTTGCTCATGAACATCTCCTTGAACAACTCGCTGACGGTGTTGTACTCTTTCTGGTAGGTCAGGCCGGCGCCGTTGCGCTGCGAGAAGTCGAGGCTGCTGGTGAACTGGTCCGCGGAGTGGGAGAATGCCTTTACGATGAGCTCACCGCTGTTGAAGATCTTGTAGCCGATCTCGATGTCGCCCACCACGTCGCCGTTGGGGTTGGTGGACGTGCTGTATTTGCGGTTGCCCACGGAGCCGTTCACTATGATCCTGTTGTTGAACAGCTGGGTGGAGACGGCCACGTCGAAGAGGTCCGTGCCCACGTTGTCCTGCTGGTAGCCGAAGCCGAAGTCCAGGGGGATGTCGAGCTTCTGCAGGATATTGTTGAGCTGGCCGGAGACTATTTCTCCGACGTTCGAGAAAATCATGTTGGTGCCGTTCACCACCCCGGCGCCTTCTTCCGGAAGGAAGGTCCCGAACAGCAGCAGGGCCACGAACTGCTTCTGTTTCTTGTCGTTGGTGGCCAGGGCTCCTTCCACCTGCATCTTGGTGCCGGGCTCGAGGTCAGGCACGTTGATGTCGAATTTCACGTCGGGCTCCTTCAGCTTTCCGCCGATGTTGAGTATGCATTCGACAAGGCGGCGGCTCGACACAGCCGTGGAGTCGGCGACGATGGGGGAGAGGGAAGTCTTGACCGTGTGGACGGCGTTGATGTTGAGCGTGCTCTCCATCACGTTGCCGTTGAACTTCAGGGCACTGCCTTCGCGTATGTCGAATTCCTTGCTGACGATGCCGGGGATGTTGAACTGGTACTTGCCATTGTCGATTATGTAGTCTCCGCGCAGCTGGAAGCGGTCTTTGGCAGTGTTGAGGTCGAGCACCACGGCTCCGTTGCCGCCTGCGGTGAGCACGTGCCCGGAATCTTTGTCGATCTCCACGTTTGCAATTACTTCCGGCGACACATTCACCTTGGCGTGCATGGAGAATGAGCTCTTGCCCTTCGGGGCCTCCTGGGCCGGCTCCGCGCCTTCGGTGCCATCGTCCGGCATCTCGGGCTTGGTGAACGTGAGAAGGTCGCTTCCCGAAGCCGATGAGGACGAGGAGATGGGCACGTTCACGATGCCGTTGCCGGCAGTCGATATGTCGGCGTCGACGTAGAGCGAATTGAACGGTCCGCTGATGTGGCCGTTGCCGGAGATGGCGAGGTCTCCGTAGATGGCGGCTTCGCTCTGCATGGGGATGTCGATAGCCTTGAGCCTGTTCATGACCACTCCGGCGTCGATGCGGAAGTCCTTGAGGTCCTTGTATTTGAATGTGCCGTTGAGCACGCCCAGGCCGCCGTTGGCGTCTTTGATGCCCATGCTGTTGAAATGCGCATACTGTCCGTCGAGGTCCATTATGCCGTTGACGAAGTAGGTCACATTAGTGTAGTCTATGTGGGCGAATACGTCGTGGAGCTGGATGGCGTCGCTGGTGAGCAGGGGCTTGTCCATCGTGCCGGCGGCTTTGATCCTGCCGGAAACGGTCCCGCCTATGTCCTTGAGCGCTCCCTGGACGAAGGGTGCCACTATACCTATGTCGAAGCCGGAGAGGTCGGCTTCGGCGTCGATCGTCCTGTCCCTGGTCCCGTACCCTCCGGAGACCTGCAGCGTCCGGACGCTGTCGACCATGTTTATGAGGTTGAGGTTGACGTGCCTGGATTTGTCGTCCCAGCTGCTCTGCAGGTGGAAATCGCCGGCCTTCCTGCCTCCGAGCACGAGGTCGTTGAGTTTCAGGTTGCCGCTGAGTCCGAGTTCGGAGGGGAAGGGGGACACGAGCGTGGCGCTGCCGTCGATGATGCCTCCGAGACTGGGTATGCCCTGCGTGATGAAATCGTTGATGATCGAAAGGTCGAGGTTGTGGAGATCCACATCCAGGGTCTCATAGCTGTCGGGGTTGGTGGCTCCGTTGATAGCTATGCTCTGGTTGTCGCTTGCAAGGCGGAAGCCATCCACCAGCAAGCCCTTGCTGGTGAATGAGATAGCCGATTCGTCGAGCTGCCAGGTGTCGTTCTTGATGCGTATGAAGGAAGGGCGGGTGCGCAATTCCATCGCGGGCTTGCCGTCGGCATCGCGGCCGAGGCCGGCTTCGATGAAGAGTTCGCTGCCCTTTTCCAGCAGGTCCGCTCCTTCATAGGTCAGCGACACTTGCGCGGTGTCGTTGTTGCCGGTAGCGCCAAGCGTGGCCTCCTTAAAGCTTATACTGTTGAGTTTCAGCAGGTCTGCGTTGAGGTTGAAGCCGAGTTCGCCATCCTGGTTGCCAAGGGCCAGCCCGAGGCCGGAGGCCTTGATGCCGCCATAGGAGATGGAAGGGGACTTTATGTAGCCCATCAGCGTGCCCCTTTCGTCCAGGTCGAGGTTGAGGGCGGTGCCGCGGGCGATGCTGAGTTCCGGCATAATGAAGGAAAGCAGTCCTTCCGTGTCGTGGAAGACGGCGCTGAGCGAGGCGGCTCGGGTGTGGTTGTCGTCAACGTCTGCGCCGGGAGTGAAATATCCGGGGAAATGGCGTTCCAGCGTGACGCGCTTCATGTCGGACAGGAGCGCGGCAAACTTGGATGTGCCGTCGAATTTGGCGTCCAGGGCGTCGGAAGTCAGTATCACCGACCAGTGTTCCGACCAGACCTTCGCCATCACGCCTATGTCGCCTATATCGTGGATGCCTGCGTCGTTGGTCAGTTTCAGGCCGCTGATGAAGATGTCGGCGGGGGCTTCCTTGTCCAGGCCCTGTTCGGCGCTGATGCTGCAGCTGACGCGGGAAGCGCCGCCGCGGGTGTCGAGGTTCAGGGCTGCAAGGTCCACGTCGCCCAGATCGAGGTTCACGCGTCCGTTCTTGTCGGAGATATTCAGGTCTGCAAGCAACGAGAGCGGAGCATTGGGGTCGGAACTCACGATGCTGGCCTCCACGTCGTCGCCTTTCATACTGCCGGTGAGTGCGATGTCGCCGTAGTCGTAGCCGTGGAAGCGCAGGCGCTCGATGTCGAGGCGCTCCACGTCTATCTGCGGTCCGCCCTTCGGGAGCCGGATCTTCGCGTCGGCCTTCATGGTGCAGGGGCCGAGTTCGCCGCTGCCCAGCAGTTTGCCGAGGTCCAGGGCGTCGGAAGAAGCCGTGGCGCTGATGCTCATCGGCTTCTGGTCCAGCACATAGAGGGCCTTGGCGCGGGCGTTCAGGCTGCCTATTGCGGATCGAAGCCTGATGAAGGCCGCGAAATCGTTGAGTATGCCGTGCACTTCTCCGTCCATGTGGAACACCGTGCCGGGAGCCATTTTCTTCAGCGGCACCTTGGCGCTGAGCTCGGCAAGGCCCTTCTCCAGACCCTCGAGGGTGAATGTGAATCCTTCCAGGGTGGCGTCAATCGCCATATTGGGCGTGTCGGGGATGCCGCGGCAGGTGCCGTTGACCGTGCCGGAAGTGCCGCCGGTGGGATTGGTCATGCGGAGGTCGCTGATGCGGAAATCGGCCACCGTGCCCTTGAAGCGGCCGGAACTTATGTCGATGGGGAAGCGGTCGCCGTAGAAGACTCCACCCGAGAAACCGCTGATGGATTCCAGCATAAGGTGCGAAGGCTCGAACAGCACGTCCAGGTCCACCCTGTTGAGAAAATCGCTCCAGCAGCTCATGTCCTCGTAGCTGAGCGTCACCTTTTTCATGTGCAGCTCGCTGCCCATGTTGTCGCAGAAAAGCAACTTGCCCACTTCCGTCCTGCCCTGGCCCACGGCCACCGTGCCCCGGGCGTCCGTGATGCCGTATCCGGACTTGTCGAGGGCGTCGAGGTGGTCCACCACGGCGTGGCAGCGGGCGCCGTAGAAGCTGACGTCGTGGCCCTTGAGGTTGAAGCTGAGGTCCATGTCGTCGTAGTCGATGCCATGTTTGCCGGGCGTGCCGGGATAGAAACTGACCATGCGGTAGCGTCCGTTGATGATGTTCACATGGTCGATGGTGAAGATGCTGTCCAGGCTCATCGGGCTTTCATCCCCGCTGGGCCCGAGGCGGAGTATTCTCGCCAGGTTGGAGCCATAGACGCTGTCGGGCTCGGAGGTGAGCAGGAAAAAAGGGTCTTCAATCTCCACCCGGTTGAGGTGGAGGCCCTTGTGGTTGAACAGGGACCCTAGCGAAAGGGTGGCGGACAGGCGGCCGATGCTGGCGAGAGTGTCGAGGTGCTTGTGCCCGCGGCCGTAGATGTCTTCGGTGTAGGGATTGTCGTCGAGGAGCACCACGTCCTTCACCACCACTGCGTTGAAAGGCATCAGCCGGATTGCACCGATGCTGAAGTGCCCTCCGAGGGATTTTTCCAGGCGGGATGTCACGTAACGGGCAAGACCGGTCTGCACGCGCGGCGACTGCACTGCGATGAAGAAGCAGAGCAGAAGGAGGATCAGTAATCCGGCCACGCGCGCGGCTATGTATCTTGTCTTGCTGATGGCTATAAAAGTATTTAACCTACAAAATTAGCAAAATATTGTTAAATTTGCGGCCGCACTAACCCTTTTTGTATGGCAGACATTATTCTCGGCATAGAATCTTCCTGCGACGACACTTCCGCCGCCGTGATACGCGACGGCTGGCTGCTGTCCAACGTGATAGCCTCCCAGGACGTCCACAAGGCCTATGGCGGCGTGGTTCCCGAACTGGCTTCAAGGGCCCACGAACTCAATATCGTGCCCGTGGTCAGCGAGGCCGTCGCCCGTGCCGGAATAAAGACTTCCGACCTTACCGCCATTGCTTTCACCCGCGGTCCCGGGCTGCTCGGCTCGCTGCTTGTCGGCACCTCTTTCGCCAAGGCCCTTGGCCTTGCGCTCGACATCCCGATAGTCATGGTGAACCACCTCCAGGGCCACCTCCTGGCCGATTTCATACGAGTGCCCGGGGGGGAGGTCCGCGAGCCGGAGTTCCCGTATCTCTGCCTTCTGGTCAGCGGCGGCAACTCCCAGATAGTCAGGGTGGACAGCCCTCTGGAATACACCATCCTCGGCCAGACCATCGACGACGCGGTGGGGGAGGCCTTCGACAAATGCTCCAAGATGATGGGACTCGGCTATCCGGGAGGTCCGGTCATCGACCGCCTGGCCGCGCAGGGCGATCCCAAGCGCTTCAAGTTCGCCAAGCCCCACATTCCCGGCCTCGACTATTCGTTCAGCGGAGTGAAGACTTCGCTCCTGTACTTCGTGCGGGACGAAATCGCCAAGGACCCGGATTTTATGGAGAAAAACAAGGAAGACATCTGCGCATCCTTCCAGAAGACCCTGATAGACATACTGATGGACAAACTCGTGAAGGCGGCAAGGCAGACGGGCATAAGGGACATCACCATAGGCGGCGGGGTCAGCGCCAACAGCGGCCTGCGGCAGCGCATCCTTCAGGAAGGGGAAAAGCGCGGCTGGAGGACCTTCCTGCCGGAGTTTAAATTCACCACCGACAACGCCGCAATGATCGCAATTGCAGGCTATTACCACTATCTTGCCGGCGACCGCACGCCGCTCGATGTAGCTCCTGTGTCAAGGGTTTCGGATTTTTGAAATTTTTTACTAACTTGCAAGGTTTTTGTTTGTTTAGTTATGAGTGTGAACAGATTGGACCTTGTCAGGAGCTCTTTCGAAAAGAAAGCTCTCTCCACGGGACCCTTCGACGGAAAGGTTTCCGATATTTTCGGCGAACTGGTCTTCGACCGCGCGAAAATGCGCAAATATCTCGATCCCGATACGCTTTCAGCCCTCCTCGAATGCATCGAAGGAGGCGGTCAGCTCGACCGCCGCACGGCCGACGAAGTGGCCAAAGGGATGAAGGAATGGGCTCTCTCCCACGGCGTCACCCACGTGACCCACTGGTTCCAGCCCCTCACCGACGGCACCGCCGAAAAGCATGAGACCCTGATAGACTACGACGGCAAAGGCGGAGTCATCGAGCGTTTCGACGGCAGTTCCCTCGTGCAGCAGGAGCCGGACGCCTCATCCTTCCCCAATGGCGGCATTCGCGCCACCTTTGAAGCCCGCGGCTACACTGCCTGGGATCCGACATCCCCAGTGTTCATCCAGGAAGACACGCTCTGCATACCGACTATCTTCGTCTCCTACACCGGCGAGGCGCTGGACTATAAAACCCCGTTCAAACGGGCCCTGAAGGCCGTCTGCGAGGCGGCGCTGCCCATCTGCCGTCTCTTCGACCCCAAGGTGAAGAAGGTCTATTGCTACCTCGGCATGGAGCAGGAATACTTCCTCGTGGATGAGGCCCTCTACGCCTCGCGCACGGACCTGATGATCACGGGCCGCACCCTGCTTGGCCACATGTCATCCAAGAACCAGCAGCTGGACGACCACTATTTCGGCGCCATCCCCACCCGCGTGGCCGCTTTCATGCGCGACCTGGAAATCGCCGCGTTCCGCCTCGGTATCCCCGTGAAGACAAGGCACAACGAAGTGGCTCCCAACCAGTTTGAGCTCGCGCCAATCTACGGCGAGGCCAACCTGTCCAACGACCAGAACCAGATACTGATGAACCTGATGAACACCATCGCCCGCAAGCACTCCTTCGTGGTGCTGCTCCACGAGAAGCCCTTCGAAGGCATCAACGGTTCCGGCAAGCACAACAACTGGTCGCTTGGCACCGACACCGGCGTGCCCCTTCTCGCCCCCGGAAAGGACGCCCGCAGCAACCTGCAGTTCATGATATTCCTGGTCAACTCGCTCGCGGCGGTGCAGAAGCACAACGCGCTGCTGAAGGCCAGCATAGCGAGCGCCGGCAACGAACACCGCCTAGGCGGCAACGAAGCCCCTCCCGCAATCGTGTCCGCCTTCCTCGGGCGCACGATGACCGGAGTGCTCCGCAAGCTCCTCGAACTGCCGTCGGGCACCCCGGTGGAAATCGCAGGCAAGAAAGGCCGCAAGGTGGACCTGCTTGAAATCCCGGAAATCTTTCTGGACAACACCGACCGCAACCGCACCTCGCCCTTTGCATTCACCGGCAACCGCTTCGAATTCAGGGCGGTAGGATCATCGGCCAACTGCGCCGGAGCCATGACCGTGCTCAACGCAGCAGTGGCCGACCAGCTGGTCGCATACAAAGCGGCCCTGGACCGTGAGCTCGCGGCTGGCAAGGAATTCGACGTGGCGGTGATGGACTCCCTCAAGCCGATCATCGCCTCCGTCGTGGACGTGATCTGTTTCGACGGCAACGGCTATTCTGAAGAATGGGTCCGTGAAGCCGCACGCCGGGGGCTTGACACCCGCACCTGCGTGCCGGAACTCATTTCTGCCTACACGGCCCCGGAATCCATAGAAATGTTCGCCCGCACGGGAGTCTTCTCGGAACGCGAACTGGAGGCCCGCAACGATGTGAAGTGGGACACCTATTCAAAGAAGATACAGATCGAGTCGCTGGTGTTGTCCAGGATGTCGGTCAACCATATCATACCTGCGGCGCTGGAATACAAGTCCCGGCTCCTGCAGGGCCTGAAGCTCAACCAGGACGTGTTCGGCAACCTGGACGGCTGCTCAGCCGAGCGGCGCCTCGTCGAAGAGATTTCCTCGCTGGTGGAGACTATCAGCGCACGCGTGGATGCGATGCAGGAGGCCGGAAAGGCCGCCAAGGCAGAGCCGGATTCCTTCCGGCGCGCCCTTGCCTATTCCCGCATAGTGCAGGATATGACCGCCCTGCGGAAGCCCATCGACCGTCTCGAGGAGCTGGTGGACAACCGCATCTGGCCCCTTCCCAAGTACAGAGAATTATTGTTTATAAGTTAGTCAGTGTTATGGAAAAATTGAAAATCGCCATCGTCGGATACGGCAACATCGGCCGCTTCACTCTCGAAGCCGTGGAAGCCGCCTCCGATATGGAATGCGTGGGCGTGGTCCGCAGGAGCGGTTCGGCCGAAGGCATTCCCGAGCTCGCCCCCTACAAGGTGGTCTCCGACATCGCCGGGCTCGGGAAAGTGGACGTGGCCATACTTTCCGTGCCCTCCCGCTCGGTGGAAGAGAACTCCCTGAAGTATCTCTCCCAGGGCATCAGCACCGTGGACAGTTTCGACATCCACGGCGACATCTGCGCGCTTCGCGCAAAGCTCGGCCCCGTGGCTGCCGCCCACGGCGCCGTGTCCGTGATTTCCGCCGGCTGGGATCCGGGCAGTGATTCCATCGTGAGGGCCCTGATGCAGGGCCTCGCCCCCAAGGGAATCAGCTACACCAATTTCGGCCCCGGGCGTTCGATGGGCCATTCCGTGGCCGCAAAGGCGGTGCCCGGCGTCAGGGACGCTCTCAGCGTGACCATCCCCGTGGGCACAGGCCTCCACCGCCGTATGGTCTATGTTGAACTTGAAGACGGCGCTTCCGAAGCCGCCGTGCGCGAGGCAATCCTCGCCGACCCTTATTTCTGCCACGACGAGACCCACGTGATCCCCGTGGAGAGCATCGATGCGCTCAACGACATGGGACACGGCGTCAACCTCGTGCGCAAGGGTGTGTCCGGCGCAACCCACAACCAGTTGCTGGAGTTCAATATGAAAATCAACAACCCGGCCCTGACCGGACAGGTCCTGGTGATGGCCGCACGCGCTGCGGCAAGGCAGAAGCCGGGCTGCTACACGATGATAGAAATCCCCGTCATCGACATGCTGGAAGGGGATAGGGAACAACTTATCAAGACTTTAGTGTAATGAGCAGATTCACAGAAAAATACATATCCGGTTTCATGTCCGGCCTGCAGGCCCGCAATCCCGGTGAACCGGAGTTCCACCAGGCAGTCAAAGAGGTGCTCACGAGCGTGGCTCCCTGCCTCGAGGCCTATCCTTATCTTCTGGACGGCAAAATCATGGAGCGCATGGTCGAGCCCGAACGAGTGATCATTTTCCGCGTCCCCTGGATGGACGATTCCGGCGAGATCCAGATCAACCGCGGCTTCCGCGTGCAGATGAACAGTGCCATCGGCCCCTACAAGGGCGGCATACGTTTCCATCCGAGCGTCAACCTCAGCATCATGAAGTTCCTCGCTTTCGAGCAGACCTTCAAGAATGCCCTTACGACCCTCCCGATGGGCGGGGCGAAAGGCGGCTCCGACTTCAACCCGCGCGGCAAGTCCGACGCCGAAGTGATGCGCTTCTGCCAGAGCTTTATGACTGAACTTCAGCGGCATATAGGTCAGGACACCGACGTGCCCGCAGGCGACATCGGCGTGGGCGGCCGCGAAATAGGCTACCTTTTCGGCCAGTACAAGCGCCTGCGCGACGAGTTCTCCGGCACGCTCACCGGCAAGGGTTTCGCCTGGGGCGGCAGCAGCCTGAGGCCCGAGGCCACCGGTTTCGGCGTGTGCTATTTCGCCCAGCAGATGCTCGCCACCCGCGGCGAGTCTTTCGAAGGCAAGACGGTGGTCGTGTCCGGCGCCGGCAACGTGGCCCAGTATGCGGCGGCCAAGGCGATGCGCCTCGGCGCCAAGGTGGTGACCCTGTCCGACTCCGACGGCTTCATCTTCGACCCCGACGGCCTCGACGAAGAGAAATTCGCTTACGTACAGCAACTTAAGAACGTGGCGCGCGGCCGTATCAAGGAATATGCGGCAAAGTATCCCGCCTCCACCTATTATCCCGGCGAGCGCCCCTGGGGCATCAAGTGCGACATCGCGCTGCCCTGCGCCACCCAGAACGAACTCGACGCCGAAGGCGCGCAGAAGCTCGTCGACAACGGTTGCATCTGCGTGACCGAAGGCGCCAATATGCCCACCACCCCGGAGGCTATCGCCATCATCCAGGGCGCGAAACTGCTCTACTCCCCGGGCAAGGCGTCCAATGCAGGAGGCGTGGCGGTCTCGGGGCTTGAAATGACGCAGAACTCCATACGCCAGAAGTGGACTCCGGAGGAAGTGGATGCCCAGCTCCACCGCATCATGACCGACATCCACGAAGCCTGCATCAAGTACGGCACCGAAGAGGACGGCTACGTCAACTACGTCAAGGGCGCCAACACCGCCGGCTTCCTCAAGGTGGCCGGTGCCATGATGGACCAGGGACTCGTTTAAGCGGCATCACGGCATGAAGGACGGCAAGGACTTGATGGCAAAGCGGATACGCAGTATCCTGCTGATTTGCAACAGCTACGACAGTTTCTCCCTTGAGGAGGACGGGCGTATCGACGTGAAGATTGCCCAGGAATACAACTATCTGCACCTGAGCAATCCCCCGGAAATCCACAAGGCGGAGACCACGTCCGACGCCCTCGCCCTGCTCTCCCGGGGCGACCGTTTCGACCTCATCATCACGATGTACTATGTGGGCGAGGTCAGCGTGTTCGACTTTGCCGCGAGGGCCAAGGATTTCGACCCTTCCGTGCCTGTGGTCCTTCTGTCCTCATTTTCACGGGAAGTCTACCGCAAGATCGAAGAGGCCGGCACCGAGGCCATCGATTACATATTCTGCTGGAACTGGTCCACCGACCTTATCATTGCCATCATCAAGCTGATAGAGGACAGGATGAACGCCGAGACCGATATCCTGGAGCACGGCGTGCAGGCCATCCTGCTGGTGGAAGACTCGATCAAGTATTACTCCACCTACCTGCCTGCCCTCTACAAGCTGGTGCTCCGGCAGAACACCGAGGCCATCAAGGATGCCCTGAACGAGCAGCAGCAGACCATGCGCAAGCGTGCGCGTCCCAAGATCCTTATGGCCACCAACTATGAGGACGCCGTGGCCCTTTATGAAAAATACAAGCACAACCTTCTGGGCGTCATATCCGACGTGGGCTTCGTGCTCCATAAGGGCGACCCTTCGTCTTCGGAAAAGATAGACGCCGGAGTGGACCTCTGCAATCTGGTGCGGGCCGACAATCCGAGGATGTCCTTCCTGATGCAGTCTTCCCAGGCCAGCATGAAGCAGGTGGCCGAAAGGCTCAAGGCCGGTTTCCTGCTCAAATCCTCCAAGACCCTCATCCAGGAGCTCGGCGAGTACATCGAGCGGGAATTCGGCTTCGGCGATTTCGTGGTGATCGATCCAGAGACCCACGAAGAAATCGCCAGGGCCCGCGACCTCTACGAGTTCGAAAATGTCATACGCACCATCCCGGCCTCGAACTTCCGCCGCCTGACCGACAACAACTACCTTTCCAAGTGGCTGTTCGCCAGGGGTTTGTTCCAGCTCGGCCGGAAACTGCGTCCCATCCGTTCCGAAGACTACGACGATATAGAATCGCACCGCAAGGCCGACGTGGCAGCCATCCACGACTACCGTATGTCGCAGGGGCTGGGCGTCGTGGCGGCCTTCAACCCCGAGTCCTACAACGACGCCATCCGCTTCGCCCGCTTCGGCCAGGATTCCATTGGCGGAAAGGCGAGGGGCCTGGCTTTCCTGAACCACATACTCCAGAAATACGACCTCTACGACAAATGGGAGGACGTGCGCGTGATGGTGCCCCGCACCCTCGTGATCACCACCGACTACTTCGACCGTTTCATCCGTGAGAACGGACTCAAATACGTCATCAACTCCGACCTCAGCGACACCGAGCTGCTGTCCGAGTTCGTGGCCTCGCCGCTGCCCCGCGACCTCCTGGATGCCCTCAGGGCCTTTATCCGCGTGGTCCGCAGGCCGCTGGCGGTGCGCTCTTCCTCCAAGCTGGAAGACTCCTACCACCAGCCGTTCGCGGGGGTGTATTCCACCTATATGATCCCTGCCGCGCAGAACGAGGACCAGCAGCTGCGCATACTGTCGAGGGCGATTACCAGCGTGTATGCCAGCGTGTATTTCCAGTCGGCCAGGAGCTACATCGTCTCGTCTGGCAACGTGATTTCGGAAGAGAAGATGGCTATCGTGATACAGGAAATCTGCGGCAGCAAGCAGGGCGACTACTTCTTCCCGACCCTGTCCGGCGTGGCCCGTTCCATCAATTTCTATCCCGTGGGGCACGAGAAGCCGGAAGACGGCATCGTGAAGCTTGCCTACGGCCTCGGAAAAGCGGTCGTGGACGGGGAACAGGTGCTTCGTTTCTCGCCCAAGTATCCCAAGCACGCTCTCCAGACATCAACTCCGGAACTCACTGTGCGTGAGACCCAGAGGGCTATGTACGCGATGGACCTGCGGCCCGAGAAGTTCAAGGCTTCCGTCAACGATTCGGTCAACCTTGCCCGCCTCGGGGTGGACGAGTGCCTGGATTTCCCGTCGCTCAAGAGGGTCGCCTCGACCTGGGACCTGGGCAATATGCGCATCGTCGATTCCGCCCTCCCGGAAGGTCCGAAATACATCACTTTCGCGAGTATGCTTCGCTACAACACCTTCCCGCTGGCTGAAATCCTGCAGACGCTGCTGGAGATTGCCCGCGCGGAAATGAAGTGCGAGGTGGAACTGGAGTTCGCCGCCGATTTCGATCCCGACGGGCGCGGCCGCTTCTCCGTGCTGCAGGTGCGTCCCATCTCCGCCGACTCGCGTTATGCCGAGGTGAACTGGGACGAAATCGACTGCAGCGGCGCCTGGCTGCGCTCCGAATGCGCCCTCGGCGTGGGCTGGGTCGAAGGTGTGCAGGACGTCGTGTATATCAAGGAATCCGCCTGGGACGTGCTCAGGACCTATGATATGGCCCGCGAAGTGTCGGAAATCAATGCCCGCATGCAGAAAGACGGCCTGGGATATGTGCTCATCGGCTTCGGCCGCTGGGGCACCAGCCAGCCGAGCCTGGGCGTACCCGTGGGCTGGGGCGACATTTCAGAGGCGAAGGCAATCGTGGAGTGCTCCCTGGAGCACTTCCAGATCGACCCGAGCCAGGGCACGCATTTCTTCCAGAACCTCACGTCCTTCAACGTGGGCTACATCAACGTGAACTCCTTCGCCCGTCCGAACGAGCTGATGGATTTCAGCGTGCTGGATGCCCTGCCCGCCGTGGAGGAGACGAGGTATCTGCGCCATGTGCGCTTCCGCTCGCCGCTTTCCGTGTGCATAGACGGCAAGACCGGTCGCGCCATGATGAAGTAGCGTGAGCAGCAACTGTCTGATTAATAGTTTTTTACAGAAACCCGATTGCTCCGTTTGGTGCAATCGGGTTTCTGTAAATTATTGGTAGTAAGTTACTTACTGATCACGGTTCCGGCAGTCGGGGCAGATGCCTTTTACCAGATATTCGGTCTCTTCGGGGAGAAAGCCCTCGGGCAGGGTGACAGGAGGGATACGTACGTCCGAAAGGCACCACGTTTTGTGGCAGATACGGCAACTCAGATGCACGTGGCCACTGCAAAGGCGGGTGTCTTCATGATGGCAGATGCAGTATTTATGGGTGCCGGAACCGTCGTCTATGTCGTGCAGCAGGTGAGCCTCGTTCAGAAGCGTGAGCGTACGGAACAGGGTTGATTTATCTACTGTGGGGAGGGCGTCTTCAAGGTCGGCCAACGAAAACGGACCGCTGAAGGTGCGGCCGATTTCGCGCCATACCATAAGGCGTACTGCAGTGACGCGTACTCCGGCATTCCGGAGCGTCTGTTCATCGGAATTGTGATTCATACTCTCAGGGCACGTATGGCATTGAGCACTGCCAGGACCGTCACACCTACATCTGCGAATACGGCCATCCACATCGAAGCTATACCAAAAGCTGCCAGCAGCAACACTGCAATTTTCACACCAATGGCGAAAATGACATTCTGGCGGGCGATGCGTATCGTACGGCGCGCGATCCGTATTGCAAGGGCCACTTTAGAAGGCTTGTCGTCCATGATGACCACGTCGGCCGCTTCTATTGCCGCATCGCTGCCGAGCCCTCCCATCGCTATGCCCACGTCGGCCAGTGCCAGCACCGGTGCGTCGTTGATGCCGTCTCCCACAAAGGCCAGGGTGCTTCCGGCGCGCTTGCTGGTGAGCAGGCGTTCCACCTCCGCCACCTTTCCATCGGGCAGCAGTCCTGCATGGTATTCGCTCAGGGCGAGTTTCCCGGCCACGTCTGCGGCTACCTCTTCGCGGTCGCCGGTGAGCATAACGCTGCATGTTACACCCAGTTGCGTGAGTTCGGCAATTGCGGCGGCGCTGTCGGGCTTGATGCGGTCGTTTATGACTATGTGCCCTGCGTACTCGCCGTTGATGGCGACGTGGATGACCGTGCCCGTCAGGTGGCAGTCGTGCCAGGCGGCTCCTACGGTCTCCATCATACGGGCGTTACCCACGCAAACTATGTCGCCCTCGACCCGGGCCCTGATGCCTTGCCCGGCGATCTCTTCCACCTCGCCGACGCTGCATCCGTCCGTTGCTTCATCGGGGAAGGCGTCGCGCAGCGCTGCGGCTACGGGATGGGTGGAATAATGTTCCACGTGCGCAGCAAGGTGCAGCAGCTGCCGTTCGTCACAGGATTCGGGGTGCACCGCTTCAACGGCGAACTGGCCGTAGGTGAGGGTGCCGGTCTTGTCAAATACTACGGTGTCCAGCTTTGAGAGAGTGTCCATGTAACTGGCGCCTTTGACCAAGATGCCGCGGCGTGAAGCTCCTCCGATGCCGCCGAAGAAGGTAAGCGGCACGCTGATGACCAGCGCGCAAGGGCACGAAACTACGAGAAACATCAGCGCTCGATACAGCCAGGTGGCAAAACTGCCGCCGAGCAGCGTCGGCACAGCAGCAAGCGCTACCGCAGCCAGCACCACGACTGGCGTGTAGATGCGGGCAAAGCGGGTTATGAAGGCCTCGCTGCGCGATTTGCGCTCGCCTGCATTCTCCACCAACTCAATGACTTTGGATACCGTGCTGCCGCCGAAGTCTTTTGTCGTGCGCACCCGCACCACACCGGACAGGTTCACGCATCCGGAAAGTATTTCGTCGCCTTCCGACAATTCGCGGGGTGCGCTCTCGCCGGTGAGCGCTTTTGTATCGACAGTTGTCGCCCCTTCTATTATCACGCCGTCGAGCGGCACTCTCTCGCCGGGACGTACAACTATTGTTTCTCCTATTGCAACCTGCTCAGGACCAATCATTTCGACCTTGCCGTCCCGCTCCGCATTTGCGTAGTCGGGACGTATGTCCATGAGGTGTTTGATGCTGTCGCGACTGCGGCCTTCGGCGTATTCCTCGAAGAGTTCCCCGACCTGGAAGAAAAGCATCACGAAGACTGCCTCCGGAAACGCTGTCTCTGCGCCGGGCAGGAAGCCTATGCAGAGAGCGCCCAGGGTGGCGATTGTCATTAGGAAGTCCTCGCCGAATACTTCACCGTGCAGAATGCCTTCGACGGCCTCTTTCAGAGTGCCGAATCCTACCAGCAAATAAGGAATGAGGTATATCAGAAGGAGTTGCCATACGGCGAGGCTGGTTTTATGCTCCACGATAATTGCCGCCGTCAGGAGAACTGCCGCAGCAGCGATAAGGAGGATGCGGCCCTTGAGGCTGCTTTCTTCATTATGATGATGTTCGTGTGCCATGTCATTTGTTTTTTACACGGCAAAGGTAGCGCAACTTTTATGCAACCGGGTTGCAAACATTTCTGCAAAAATCATTATTTTCGTCGAAAAATAACCGATATGCGAAAGTTTAAATTACTGGTTTCAATGCTTGCCGTATTTACTGCCGTTTCCTGCGGCCAGAAACAGGCCCCCAAGGCTCTTGTGCTTTATTATTCCCAGACTTCGAACACCAAGGCCGTCGCCGAGGAAATCGCAGCCAAGACTGGCGCCGACATCGAAGAAATCGTGGCCGTGAACCCCTACGACGGGGATTTTGAGGCAACGATAGGGCGCTGCATGCAGGAGCGCGAAAGCGGCACCCTGCCTGAAATCCAGCCCCTGGTAGCCGACCTGGAAGCCTACGACGTGATCTTCCTGGGCTATCCAGTGTGGTTCGGAACCTATGCTCCGCCTGTCATCACCCTGCTCAAGCAGATCGATCTCAGCGGCAAGAAAGTCGTGCCCTTCTGCACTTTCGGCAGCGGCGGACTCGACTCCAGCGTGCGTGACCTCAAGGCTGCACAGCCCGGCGCCGAAGTGCTCGACGGATACGGTGTGCGCGCAGCCCGTATGACAGCCGTGCCCAAGGAGGTTGACAACTTCCTGAAGTCCGAAGGATTCATCGAGGGCGAATACGTGAAGCCCGAACCTTTCCCTGAGATGCACCCTGCAAGCGAAGAAGAGGCTGCCATCCTCGATGCCGCGATTGCCGATTACCCCATGATGCAGGGCACGAAGGCCACGGCAGTTGCCTCCCGCAGCATTCCCGAGGGAACGGAATATCTGTTCACGGCAATGCCCCAGCCTCGCGGAGACAATCCCAAGATGCCTCCGGCAAAGGAGATGAAGGTCTATGTGACCGTGGAGGAGGGACAGGCCCCCGTATTTACGCAGGTTATCCGATAGCCTTAGCACATCCCGCCAGTGCCGCATACAGTACCTCGCTGAGAGTGGGGTGGGCGTGGATGATGTCGCACGCCTGACGCGCCGTGGCGCCGAGGGCAATCAACACTGCGGCCTCGTGGATGAGGTCGGAAGCGTGTGCGCCGAGAATGTGGGCCCCGATGATGCGGCCGCTCGCTTTCTCGGCGATTATTTTGCACCAGCCGTCGGCCTCGCCGGACGCTACCGCCTTGCCGTTGGCGCGGTAGTTGGCCTTCCCGGTGACGATTTCAATCCCTTCGCACTCTTCTTCTGTCTTGCCTGCGCAGGCAGCCTCCGGCACGGTGAAAACCGCCGCCGGCACCACTGAGAAGTCGATTCCGTCGGGGGTGCCGCAGATGTGGTTCAGGGCCCTGCGCCCCTGGGCTGACGCCACATGGGCCAGCATCATTCCGCCGGTGATGTCGCCGACAGCATAGACTCCGGGCACGTTGGTCTGCATGTTTGCATCCACCGCGATGCCGCGGGGGCTGTGGGCTATCCCGAGAGAATCGAGGTCGAGGGAAGCGAGGTTGGGACGGCGCCCGACGGCCATCAGTATGCAGTCGGCTTCGGTGTCGAACTCCTTGTCGCCCTTGGTCCAGTGGACCTTGCCTTCGGTGATGGAGGTCACGCGGGCGGAGGTTTCTATCGTGATTCCGCGTTTTACGAGCGAGGCCTTGAGACGCTTTGCCAGGTCGGTGTCGAAGCGGGGGAGTATGCCGGGGCAGAACTCCAGCACGGTGACTGACGAGCCGAATTTGCGGTAGATGGATGCGAATTCCAGGCCGATGACGCCTCCACCGATGACGCAGAGCCTGCCTGGCACCGTGGTGAGGTTCAGCATTGCCGAGGAGTCGATGGCGAGCTCTGCGCCCGGGATGGGGAGGGATGCGCTCATGGATCCGGTGGCGATGATGATGGCATCGGCTTCATAGACAGTGCCTGCCGCCTCCACGCTGCGGGGGCTGATGAGCTTTGCGCGCCCATCCACGAGGGTTATGAGTTTGTGCCGCATCAGCTGGGCGATTCCGGCCTGCAGTTGGGATATGACTGCTTCCTTGCGCTCCTGGTCGGGGGCGTCCATTGCGCAGAGGGCCTTGGTGGGTATGCAGCCTTCGTTGAGGCAGGTGCCGCCAAGGGGGCCTTCGCTGATAAGTATTGTCTCGATGCCGCGGGATGCGGCTTCCGCTGCGGTCTCATAACCGCCTGGGCCTGCGCCGATAATGATGATTCTCATAATATTGGATCTACGTCTATGGTCACGCGCGCCCTTCCTCCGGACTTCTTTTCGAAGGCCTGGGCGCGGGCGAGCAATTGTTTCTTGCGGGTGCTTAGGGTGGAGTCGCAGGGGAGTGTGAGGCGCTCCTTGTGGCCGCCGAAGTCGGTGTCTATCAGGCGGGTATAGGGCGGAAGGCCAAATGCGCGCCTCTCCTCGAGCAGGGCGCTTTCGATGTCCTGCCCGCTGCGGAATACGGGGTGGTCTGCCTTGGCCGTCTGGACTATGAATGCCCCGGTGCACTGCTCCCGGAGCATGGCCAGCGCCTGCACGGCCCGCTCGTCGGCCCGGAAGTCGCCTTCGGGGAAGAGGGCGTCGGCCTGGAGCACGGCGATGAGGGCATAGCCGCGAAGGTCCGAGAGGCGGGCTTGCTGGAGCGTGAGTATGTCCACCGGAATGTCGGGGAAGAGCTTTTCGGTCTCTTCAAGCAGTTCGTCCGGCTTTTCCCAGCCCCGGATGAAGGCCACTGGGCCGCCTGCCTTGCGGGCAGCTTCGATGAGCTTGCGGGAGATGCGGCCGGGCATGCCGTTCTTGCGGCGCTCTGCGCTGATGTCTATGATGGTGCCTTCGGGCGGTATAGTGCCTGTGCGGCGGAGCTCGTATTTGCCCTTCAAGGCATTGTGGAGCGATTCCAGCGAGGGGGACGGGGCTCCGAGCACCACGCGGGCCTGGTGGATGCGGCCGAGCATGACAGCGGCGTCGCGGGCATGGTAGCGGGGTGAGGGCTCCGTCTGCTTGAAGAGTACGTCCTGCTCGTTCTCCACTATTATGAGCCCAAGGCGGCTCCAGGGGAGGAAGAGGGCGCTGCGGGTGCCGGTGACTATCTGGCCGCCGAAGCAGCGGATGTCGTCGGCTATGCGGCGCCTGCGGGTCTCGGTGATGTGGGAGCTGACGCAGTGCACCTGGCCGGGGAAGGCTTCCTCGAAGATGCTGTCGAGCTGTTCGGAAGCGGCTATTTCCGGGGTGAGTATCAAGGCGTTGAAGCCTTTTGAGATAGTCTCGCGGCACAGCTCCAGGTAGATCTCGCTGCGGCCGCCGCCCGTGAGTAGCAGGGGCTTCCCGGGAGCCGGCCTGGAAGACCTGGCGCTGCCGGGAATCTTGGTCAGGGCTTCAATCTGGGCGGCGATGGCCGCCTTTTCGCCTTCGAGACGCTCGCGTACGCTGTCCTTGTGCTTTTTCGTGAGGGCTTCTTCGCGCACTGCAAGCCTGCTGCGGAGCCGCTGGAGCACGTTCGCGGCCGTCTGCTCGCTGCGTATCTTGCCGGCGGGGTAGGCGGCTTTATAGACCTCGCCCATGCTGCATAGATAGTAGTCGGAAATGAATTCCCAGAACCTGAGCTCTTCGGGGGTGACTGGGGGAAGGTCGTCTTCGGTGCGGACTATGTTCTGGATGCGGGAGCCTTCGATGTCGGGCGTCACCCCGGTCTTCCAGACCACGCCCACGTAGCTGCGGCGGGCGAAAACCACCGTCACCCTCGTGCCGGGCTCCAGCGGTCCGGGACTCCTGTATGTCGGTGTCCACTCAAGCCTGAGCGGCACGATGACCTGTATGTAATACGCCTCCTGCATCGGAATACAAAAATATCAAAAATAATTTGTAAAGTCTCAAAATATTTCTACCTTTGCATTCCACTTTGGTATGGTGCTGTAGCTCAGATGGTAGAGCAAAGGACTGAAAATCCTTGTGTCGGCAGTTCGATTCTTCCCAGCACCACTTGAACCCGCTCAGACAGAGCGGGTTTTATTTTTCCGTCCCACTTTCCGTCCCACTTTTTTGGGAATTAAACTCCATTTTAATGCCCTCTAATGCCTTTTTTCGATTCCCGAGCGGGACGAAAAAAATAGAGATTTTCGCGTCAGAAAAAAGTGGGACGGAAAGTGGGACGGAGCAGCCAGGTGCCATCCTCGCGCTTCAGGTCTCTTTCTGCCAGCGGATATTCTTCCACCAGGAGGCTCTTGGCGCGAGTGTTCAGCTGCAGGACCACTTTCTCTACCGGAGAGCAGGTCATCCGGAAGACATCCGGTTTTTTGACCTTGTGCTTATCCTCGAAGGCCCAGGGCGTCTCGGTGGCCTCAACGGAATGGATACGCATCACCTTGAATACCCGGCTGTCGCCCTTCTCCACGTCGTAGGCCCGTACGTCAATCATATTGGGCGTGAAGGCCCCGGGCCGATGCCCTCTCCAGCTCCCTCTACGCCGCCGCCCAGGCCCACCTCCCCGGCCATCGCCTCCGCACCGACTACACCGACGCCGACCCCGACCTCGAGAAAGACTTCTATCTCCTACGCCATACCAGCTGCCCCGCCGTCCTCACCGAAAACCTCTTCATGGACAACCCCGCCGACTGCGCCTTCCTCCTCAGTCCAGAAGGCCAACAATCCCTTGTTGACCTTCACGTCGATGGCATCATTTCTCATCTTGACTCTCTGTAACCTCAATCGCATCCAGAGCGCACTGCAAGGCCGATTCCAATTCGTATAGCGGGCTAAAAGCATCGATTTTTGATGTTTTTAGCCCATTATCCGATATATTTCAGTATATTTGCATCAAGTAAAGTTC
>CACZMF010000023.1 GCA_902782225.1 uncultured Bacteroidia bacterium
CCGGGGCCATAAACTTAGGACAAAGGCCCCGGCAGGGGCAGTCCGGACCGGCAAAATGCAAAATTATGAAAGTACTTATTGCAACACAGAAACCTTTTGCCGCTGCTGCCGTGAGCGGCATCAGGCAGATCCTTGAAGCCGCCGGCCACGAAGCCGTGCTGCTGGAAAAATACGCCGCGCAGGACGACCTGGTGGCCGCCGTGGCCGATGCCGATGCACTCATCGTACGCTCCGACAAAGTGACCCCGGAAGTCATCGCAGCCGCTCCCAGGCTGAAGATTGTGGTGCGCGCCGGCGCCGGATTCGACAATGTGGACCTGGCAGCGGCAAGCGCCCGCGGCATCGTGGTGATGAACACTCCCGGCCAGAATTCCAACGCCGTGGCCGAACTGGCAATCGCCATGATGATCTATATGGCCCGCACCCAGTTCACCCCCGCCACCGGCAGTGAGATCTCCGGCAAGACCATAGGCATCCAGGCCTTCGGCAACGTGGGCCGTCTGGTCGGCGCCAAGGCCAAGGCCCTGGGCATGAAGGTGAAAGCCATCGACCCCTTCCTCAAGGACGAGCAGATCGTGGCCGGCGGCGCCGAGCCCGCTTCCTCCCTGGAAGACCTCTACGCCACCTCAGACTACCTCTCCATCCACATCCCGGCCACTCCCCAGACCATCGGAAGCATAGGCTACAAGCTCATCTCCAGCATGCCCAAGGGAGCCACCCTCGTCAACACCGCCCGCAAGGAGGTCATCGACGAAGCCGGCCTGGAGAAAGCCCTCGAAGAGCGTACCGACCTGAAGTACGTCACCGACGTCGCCCCCGACAACTTCGAGACCCTCAAGGAGAAATTCGGCCTCCGCGTGTTCGCGACTCCCAAGAAGATGGGCGCCCAGACCGCCGAAGCCAACCTCAACGCCGGCCTCGCAGCAGCCCGCCAGATCGTGGACTACTTCGCCACCGGCAACACCCGCTTCCAGGTAAATCGTTAGTGTTCAATAGAAAACACATAGCCCTCGCGTTTGCGGCCACCACTTTGGCGGCCGCAAACCTGTTCGGGCAGGTGGTCGAGAAGCGCGATACGCTCGAAACGTCCTACGTGACCGCCGTCAAGGAGAAGATGCGCAACACCACCCAGACCGGCCTGACCCGCCTGGAAGGAGACAAGCTGCGCAGCGGCGTGGCCGTGTTCGGCACTCCCGACATAATCAAGAGCCTCCAGATGCTTCCGGGCGTGGCAGCGGGCAACGAACTGATGTCCGGCCTCTACGTCCACGGCGGCGACGGCAACGACAACCTCTTCCTGCTGGACGGCGTGCCGCTCTACAACATCGCCCACTTCGGCGGCTTCTTCTCGAGCTTCAACACCGACGTGGTGGACAACCTCGATTTCTACAAAAGCGGCTTCCCGGCACGCTACGGCGGGCGTCTTTCGTCCGTCGTGGATGTGGAGACCTCCGAAGGCAACATGAATGAATACCACGGCAACGTGTCGCTGGGACTGATCGACGGGCGCATCCAGGTGGAGGGCCCCATCATCAAGGACCGCACCTCGTTCAACGCCGGCCTGCGACGCTCATGGATGGATGTGGTCACGGCGCCCGCCATCGCCTACGCCAACTGGAAAAACGGCGGCAGCCCCAAGGTGGACGGAGGCTACGCGATGTGGGACCTCAACACCCGCGTCACCCATAAATTCAGCCCCTCGAGCAAGCTGAACGCCAATTTCTACTGGGGAAGCGACGACCTCCACGCCGGCATCAATGAAGACTCGGACCTCGTGCTGAAAATGAACACCCGCACCACCTGGGGCTCGCTTGCCGCCTCGGTGAACTGGGAATATAAATACGCCCCGAAGCTGAGCGGCAAGCTGCTGGGCTACTACAGCCGCAGCGGCTCCGACGTGGGCTACACCTTCGACGTGGGCACCCGTTCGGACGACGGCAGCGTGGCCTCGCTCTACATGGACGACGACAACATCTGCGCCGTGCGGGACGGAGGCTTCAAATACGATTTCGACTGGTACCCCAACAGCTTCAACCATATGCGTTTCGGGGCCGCAATGGCCTACCACCACTACAACACGTCCCGGAAATATGAGCAGCGGAACGGACTGATGCCCTCGCTGGAGGGCGAAGACGGCACTCCCGAGACCAACACCGGAGGCGACGGCAAGGCCTACGACGCCTTCGAGCCGGCGCTGTATGCGGAAAACGAATTCTTCATCGCCTACAACTTCACCCTCAACGCCGGACTGCGCCTCTCGATGTTCAGTTCCGGAGGGAAAACATGGGTGAATCCGGAGCCCCGCGCCGCCATCAAATGGATGATAACCAAAGACTTGTGTTCCAAGCTGTCATACACGAGGATGAGTCAGTACGCCCATCTGGTGTCGGCTATGTACATAGAGCTCCCCACCAACAGCTGGATGCCTTCCACCCCTTCTGCCCCGCCCATGGTGTCAGACCAGATCGCAGGAGGCCTGTACTTCACTCCGGAGCACTTCCGCTTCAACGTGGAAGGCTGGTACAAGACCATGGACGGCATGCTTTCCTACAACGGGGCGAACGCCTTCTACCCCCCTCTGGTGAACTGGGAGACCTCATTCACCTCCGGAAAGGGAGAATCCTACGGCCTGGAGGTGGAAGCAGGCTACGAAAGCCCGAAACTCGAGCTGACCGCCTACTACACCCTCTGCTGGTCCTGGAGGCAGTTCGAGGCCTACTATCCCTTCCCCTTCCCGGACCACAACGACAACCGCCACAAGGTCAACCTCGTGGGCACCTGGAAGCCAAGCAGGAACTGGAGCCTGTACTTCAACTGGAACTACCACAGCGGCAACCGCATCACCCTGCCGAGCCACGTGATCTACTTCCACGAGAGCCATTCCAACATGCTCTTCCAGGCCCCCTACAACACGAAACTCCCCGACTACCACAGGCTTGACATAGGAGCGGACTACCGCATCTTCCTGCCGGACCGCAAGCAGCTGGCGTTCAACCTCAGCATCTACAACGTCTACAACCACATGAATGCCTCGTTCGCGATGCTCGACACCGATTCCGACGGCAACTACATAGGCATGGCATACGGCCTCGTGCCCATCATCCCGACACTTAGCGCATCATTTAAGTTCTGACCGATGAAAGTTCTGAAAATTGGCGTATTACTGGCATTTGCCGCGGCTCTCAGCAGTTGCGAGATTCCCTTTGCGCTGGACGATGTGTCGGAGCCGGTGATCTATGTGCAGTACATCCCGGCAGGCGGCTCGGATGCTCCGGGGATGAGGATCGCCTACGCCGATCCGGCTTTCGGGAAAGACGACGGCAAGCGCTACTCCCTTTCGGCCGGAGACGTCCTCATCAGCGTGAACGGCAAGGCAATGCCCCTGGACGACAGCCAGATAGAAAGTGACGGAAATATGTTCACGCTTCGGCCCGGATGCCGCTTCGCCCCGGGCGACAAAGTGCGAGTCGAGGTGAAGGGCCACGGGGTGAAGGACATCCATGCAGAGACCACGGTGCCCCAAATGCCTGAAATTGCGTCCGTCGGGCTGGAAAAGGTGCAGAGAGATTCTTCCGAAGCCACCCGCGTGCTGATGACCTTGCCTTCCGCCGTGTCAGACCGGGACTACTACGGGCTTAAGACCGCCATACGCACCACAGCCGTGAGCATGACCGTGCCCAAGATGCCGCCAATGCCGCAATTTGGACCAACAGCGGCTTTCCCTCTTCCGGTGCAGCTCGACACCACGGTCAGCGTCATCTACACCAGCGCCGGGCAGATAGCCACCACTGCCGACATCAACAATCTCGACCTCGACGGCTTTGCGAGCATCAGTTTCGAGAACGGTTTCATTTCCAGCGGCTTATTCCGCGGCGAGCCCATGATGCTGCTGTCGAGCCGCCGCTTCGACGGTGCTGAGTACTCTTTTTACGTCAACTCGCTGGATTCGTTCAGCTGGTCTGACATAGATTTCGATTTCGATGAGCCCGTGCTCCCCGACGAGCCGGTGGAGCCAGTGGAGCCAGTGGATCCGGTGGATCCTGAAGAACCGGAAGAGCCTGAAGAACCGGAAATGCCTGACCCGAAGATACTTATATCCTCAAAACAGGAAATCCGCCTGGAGCTCTACCGCCTCAGCGACGAGCTCTACAACTATTGCAAGGCCCAGTATCTGGTCAGTTTCAATATGCTCTCCAATTTCGGCGTCACGCCCCCCAACTTCACCTACTCCAACATTGTCGGAGGCATAGGCATAGTCGGGGCGATGAGCGTGACGACGAGCGACTGGCAGACCCTCTCGGAATTCGAGATGTCAGCCCAGGATATAATGGAAATCCTGTTTCCCAAAACTCCGGGCGGACATTAGTATTCCCACCAGTAGCGCAGGCCTATTTCCCGCTGGAGCATATTCTCGACTGTCTTGTCGTCCCGGTAAAGCAACTTCGCATAAGGGACCTTTTCCAAACGGGCGGCAGAGCCCCTGAGCAGATTGTTGTACTCATCGAATGATTCTACATACTGGAATCTTACGGGATAGGTTCTGGTGTAGCTGCACCGCGTTCCGTCCTTCAACTGAATATAGAGGTTCAGGATTACGGACAACTCCGGAAGGTACATTTCCTTGTCGGACGGCAGGGAATAATCCAACCAGAACGGCCAGGACAGGAACTGTTTCGAGATACCCAGGCCGCACAGGTTCATATCCGGGTTGAAGGGATCCTCCTCTTCCGTTTTGGTATAGAACATCAGGGCCTTGTTGACATAGCCCAGCCTGCTGATTTTCGGAATCATTTCCTGCGGAAGGGGCATTCCGGGATAAGAGGCTTTGGCCTCCTTCACGGGAATTTCGGGCGTCATCCTGATAGACATGGACTGAATCTGGTTAGCCGGGAAAAGTCTCTCATTCAGCTTGATACGCACCGAAGAGGGATCGAAGAAGTAGTCCACGGCCCCGGAAGAGGCACTGTTGCCCAGATAGTGTTCCCGGTCTTCTGCTTTTTCAAAATAAAGGCTGGCAGCAGTATAATAAGCAACGGGGGCGGTTTCCAGATTCCACAGGCCTTCTCCAATGCCGGCATCCTTTGCCAGTTTGTCCACGGTAAACGTCGGGAATTTGAGACCGGACTGACGGTCTCCCCTTATGAAGCCTTCCGTGTCGATGGTCCCTTTGAGGTCCAGTTTGATGGTCCCTTCCATCTGTCCGGTCTTCGAGATGTCGGGCTCCTCCTCCTCGTCCAATCCCGTTATTACACCAGATATGGCTTTAAAACCGATGCTGGCCACAGCCAGGCCCAGGGCATAGGGATCGGCCGTCTTGGCCTTGTCCATAGCATCCAGAAAGTAAGCGCTGAAATTATCGTCGGCCGTCAAGTCGGATCCCAGGCCGGTGATGGTGGAAAGTACGGTGCCCAGACTGCTGACGGAACGAGGCTTCTTCCAGAGGGCATCCAGATTCAGATTCCCGTTGAAAGAGCCGTTGATGTCGGCCTTGACAAGGGATTGGAGCGAAACGTGGTCCTTGTTGAAGGTGAGCATCCTGAGGCTGATATCTTTCTTGGCGATTGCGGTCCGGTCAAACTGACTGAATCATAGAGGGCATATCTATGTCAATGGCCCACCAGCCGCTCTCCGGAATGATGTTGCCGGAAGTGCCGAAGCGTCCGTCGTCCGTATAAGGCGTTGTCAGATACGTGAAACGGCCGTTGCGGTAATTGCTGAGTTTGCCGTGGTCGGTGAAGTCGTAAGCCAGGGCGTAGGGGCGTTCCAAAGCAGCCGCCCACTCACTGGGAACGGTGACGGCCCACAGATGGTCGTTGATATCCTTCATATTGGCATCGCCGGCCAGGTAATAGAAGAAACGGAGCTTGCCCACATAAGGATTATACATTGCGAAGTAGTTGAAATTCGGGAGGGAGCGGTTGCCAGTGTAATTGAGCACCAGCTTCCACTGGCCGTTCTTCAGCATTTTCTTGGCCTCCCCGTCCGGAAGATGGGATTCATTGATGTCGGCCCAGGGAAGCGGTACGATAGTATATCCCTTGATGCCGTTCACTACCTCGGGGCCTTTCCCGTCGAACAGGTAGATGGCCTCTTCCTGGGTCCAGTCGGCTTCAAAGTCAGTATTCGCAGACTTTATGTCGCTCAGCTTGGGGCCGCCCATACCGCCTCCAGTGTTCAACACCAGGAAGATGCCCTTTTCAGTGGGCGCGAAGCAGTAGTTTGGCTTTTCATCATCCGGTTCCAGATTCCGGTCGCCCTGGGTCACGTGGATCGTCAGCGTATTGCCGGACTCGGTAGTGATCACCACATCGGTTTCCCTCTCGTCATACTCATCCAGATATTCATAAGTAGTGTAGGAGAGTTCGAACTGAGGGTATTCACCACCGCTGAGCCAGAAGAATCCAGTGTCCGGATCCTTGAACTCCCCGAGCTTGATGGTCCCGGAATAACTGACCTGAAGCCAGTCGGCATTGGAAACCACCTGCCTGACATGGGGATTGAAGCCACCTTCGATCACCATCCTGACAGTCTCCGTGGTGTTGTCAACCACGATATTGAACTCTTCATTGACGGTGACATAAACGGGTTTTTCGCATGCCGCCAGCACCAGCAAGATGCCGGCGATAAGGATATTTCTGCAGAGTCTCATATTTTGATGTTAATTATTGATTTATCAGTTGTTACGCACAGCACTCCTATACTCGGAAGGGCTTACTCCCAGGCGGGATTTGAATATTGTCTGAAAGGTCCGGCGCGTCCGGAATCCGGAGTCCAGGCAGATTGCTTCTATGGTATACTGTGGATGGCTCTTCAGCATAAGACAGGCCTTTGCAAGCCGCTTTTCGGTGAGATACACGGCAAAAGTCCCATATTGCGGCTGGCTTTTAAGCAAACGGACAATCCGCCTCTGGGATATCCCCAAGGCCTCCGAAGCCGTCTTCAGGTCTAGATCCGGATTCTGGCACAACGACAGTTCATCCATTTTGGCGTCCATCCATGCCATCAGCTGGGTATCATCCATTTTAGAAGGCTGGCTCATGGAGGAAAGATCCTGCTTGATCATATCGACAGGAGAGGCAGCGGCCGCGTCCGCCTCTCTTTTAAGCAATATATTCGTATTGTCGACCACTTTCCTGGTCGTCCTGATCAGCATGATGATCACGACAAACAGAGACAGGAAAGAAATGACAACTGCAAAAACCACAACGTATGAAACGTCAACCATAATAATTGAGCATACTATCTTGCAAATTTAACGAATAATAATCAGGCAAGATTCATCATGTGCCGGCAAAAATAACTTCATTATGGCTAAAAACAAGGCAAATAATGTAAAAAATCAGCCATTTCCCCGATACCTTGATTAATTTCCCTATTTTTGTACCATTGTGAATAGAAATCAATCCATCGACACCATCCAAAGCGGCTTGCCCCGTCCCGTCCTGGATGCATCCTTTGCAGTCATGATCGCGGCGGCAGTCTGTTCGCACCATTCCATACAAGAATGGCTGCTCAATCATGCGCCCATCCCATTTGCCATCCTGACAACTCTGGGAATGGTGATTATCTATTATGCATTCATGCGGGGGATGAAGACGCTGCATCATCCTTTAACGGTTTTGTGGTGGATAACCATCGCCGCCAATTTACTTGGCTTCCTGATCGTATGTCTGGGAGACAAGTTCCACGGGGTTTCGGCCATCGTCGCAACATTTCTGCCGCTTATCTACCTGCCTTTGGGGGTTTTATTGTTTATCTGGTACCGTGGGCGGCTTGGCCTGGCAGGCCTGTGGATGGCAATCCGTATCCTTGTACTGAATCTTGTGCCGGTCCTGTTCTATGTGACCGGCCTGATTGAGAAGACCTGGGGAATGCTGGTGATGGAAATCATCACAATAGGAATAGAGCTTTGGTACGCATGGGCGCTCAGGCGCGTACTCCGTTGAGTCGTCAGGCAGGTGAGGGTTCAACCAATGCGGGCTAACCCGCCACAACTCACGTGATTCAGCCATACCTTAATAATAAAAAAAAACCTGGATTATATATCTTTACATGATAAAACAACAAGCCGAAAAAATGAAACGTTTACTGCCATTTCTGATCATCCCTTTTATGCTGCTGGGATGCCGTGCAATCGAAAAGGAACTGGATGACCTCGAGTCCCGCCTGACAATCCTTGAAGGGTCTAAAATATCATCCATCGACGAGCAGATATCTTCGATCGAAGGGACCATCAAGGCACTCACCGCTGCACGCGAAGACCTGGAGAGAAAAGACGGCCAGCTGGAGGACCTCATCCAAAAGCTCAGCGGCCAGATTGACGGAGACGAAGGAATCGCAGCCTCCATTCAAGCCATTCAAAAGGCCAGGGAGGAGCTGAGCAAGAAAGACACGGAGCTTGAAGATTTGATCAAGAACCTGAGAAGCTTCCTCGAGGAATCACTCTCCAATGAAAAGAACTGGGTCACGGCGACTTTCGCTACATTGGAGCAGTACCAGACCTTATCCGACACCGTGGCCAACCTTATCGAGAGCCTCAAGACGACATACTGCACCCTGGAGCAGTTCTCGCAGCTTCAGGAAGAAGTCAGCAAATTAGCCTCCGGCACTCAGCTTACCGAGCTCGAAGAGTCATTGAAGTCATGGGTGGGTGATGCGCTCTCCGGGTATTACGACATTGCGGCCATGGACGCCAAGCTGTCCGCTCTCGCCACTACCGAGTCCGTCAACTCTGAAATAGAAAAGATTAAAACCGAACTCGACAAGGCCAAGGAAGAACTCACTGAAGCCTACAAGAAGGCCATAGCGGACGCCATCTCTGAAAACAACGGCGTTATCGACCAAAAGATCGCCCAGGAAATCGGCGCCGTCCAACAGCGCATTGACGATGAGGTCGACGCCCTTGAGACGAAAATCGCGGATCTGGAGGCAAGGGTCAAGGCCCTGGAAGACGTGGTTGCGGGACTCAAGGTGAGCGATGCCCTTTTCGGATTTGTCAACTACGCACAGGCGGACACCATCACCAAAGGCCTGCCCTATGTGTTCCTCTTCAGAGTGAATCCCTCCGGGGTTCCTTTCACGAAGGATATGGTGGTGCTTGACAACATGTCCTCGAAGAAGTTCCTCTACGCCCCCGAGACAAGGGCCAGCTATATAACCGAATCGAAGAACTTTGTGGCCGATTCCCTCGGAAAAAGCAGAAATGCCGCAAACGAGGAAACTGACGGACAGTATGCGCTCCGCCTTAAGACCACCGAGACACGCAACCTGATCGATGACAATATATTCTCGCTGGTCGGCGCCTACCTCGACAAGGAAAAGAAGGTCCAGTATGTCAGCTCCACTCCTTTCCAGCTCGTGATGATGCCCAAACCGGACGAAGGCCTGACCAACTGGGGCTATGGCCGCGGCAATGTCACCCACGCCCAGATGAAGTCTGTCAAGGTGCCCTCTCAGCAGGGACAGCAGGGACAGCAGGATCCTCAGAGCCAGCAAGGACAACAGGGTCAGCAGGGTCAGCAGGGTCAGGACGACAAGTACATCGAAGTGTGGACCGAAACCCTTGGCAGTATCTGCTTCTCCTTCGACCACCGCACATACCGTAACGAGAAGGATAATAGCGACACCCGCACCTATTCCTGCAAAAACCTGCGTTCATTCGCTTTCGAGGGCAATTCCAAGAAAGATTCCATCGTCATCATGGAGCCTCACAGGGATTCAGGATATGTACGTTTCCTCCCGGATACATCCAAGGTCGAATGGAAAGCCCTGATGGATACCACTAAGCACACCACCATCAAGGTTTCAGGAAAGATTCACGCATTCGACCGCTATGGCGGCTCTTCCGCCTTCCCTGTGGAAATGACCTGGTACAGCCGCCACACCGACACTCTTGACGTCAACCTGAAGGTCGCGGATTTCTTCGAGGCAGACGGCCAGAAGCGCAAGGCTGTCAGGGTTGACCTGGCTGAGATGTTCCAGAAGAGAGGGTACGTCTTCTCCGAAGTCGAGAAACTTGCCAGGAAGCGCGGCGTCAGGAATGCAGCGTCACAGGCAAATGCCGTAGTCCTGTGCTCCTTTGAATCAGGGTCGGAGACCGCGGTCAACATCAGGACCTATGCGGCCAAAGAGAAATTGCCGGGCACATACAAGGCCCTTGCCGTTCAGTCGCTTACGACTTTCCCGAGCGAAATGTCGACACTGCTTGAATGCAATGCAATAGAATGCCCTATAGTTCTTAAGATTGTAATAACCGAGTAGGGGAAGGGCTCAAATCAGCTCTTCCCTCTCCCGGAGGTCCTTGACCCGGAGCTGTATCGTGGAATTGCCGCGGTAGTAGTTCTCGACTATGGAATAGCAGACGTCCAGGGGATTGCCGGACTTGATGTAGTCGTAGTACTCGGCCATATTGAAGGCAATGGCGGCAATCTGGTGGTAGGGCTGGGACTCCTGGATCAGATCCAGTTTGAGATGCACCCCGCCGGCGCCGACCTTGCGGCCGTTGCCTGCGTCGTAGACGTTTTCAGTCATGAAAACAGGGTTGCCGTTGCCGGGACCGAAGGGCTGGAACTGCTTGAGTATTCGGAAGAATTTCGGAGTGATCTGGGAGAAGTCCAAGCGGGCGTCGATATCCACCACCGGCACCAGCATCTCGGCCGTGATCTTGCCTGCGATGAAACTGTCTATGCGGCGGGCGAACTCCTCCAGGTTCTCTTCCTTAAGCGTCAGGCCGGCGGCATAGACGTGGCCGCCGAAATTCTCCAGCAGGTCGGCGCAGCTCTCTATCGCTTCATAAAGGTCGAAGCCGGCGATGCTGCGGGCAGAGCCCGTGATGAAGCCGTTTGACTTGGTCAGCACCACAGTGGGCTTGTAATATGCCTCCACGAGGCGGGAAGCCACGATGCCGACTATTCCCTTGCTCCAGCGAGGGTTATAGACCACGGTGGCGTTTTCGCGGGCAAGGCAGCTGCCGCTTTCCACCATCTCCAGGGCCTCTTTTGTGACCTCGCGGTCGATGTTCTTGCGGTCGTTGTTGTTGGCGTTGATCTTCTCCCCTATGAACATTGCCTGCTCCACGTCTTCGGCGGTCAGGAGTTCCACGGCGAGGCGGCCTGACTCCATACGGCCGGCGGCGTTGATGCGGGGACCGATCTTGAAGACTATGTCGTCGATTGTAATGTGGCCGGGCTCCAGGTTGGAGAGGTTTATCATGGCGAGGAGGCCCTTGTGGGGGTTCTCGTTGAGCTGCTTGAGGCCGAAATGGGAGAGGGTACGGTTCTCCCCGACCATCGTGACGAGGTCGGACGCAATGCTGACCACCAGCAGGTCCAGCAGGGGCACGAGGCTTTCGAAAGGCACTCCGTAACGCTGGGAGTATGCCTGCACGAGCTTGAATCCCACCCCGCAGCCGGACAGGTCGTCGAAGGGATAGTTGCAGTCTTCGCGCTTGGGGTCGAGCACCGCCACCGCGTCGGGAAGGGTGTCTTCGGGAAGGTGGTGGTCGCAGATTATCATGTCCACGCCCTTGGTGCGGGCATACTCGGCCTTGTCGATGGCCTTGATGCCGCAGTCGAGGGTGATTATGAGCCCGAATCCGCCTTCGAACGCCCAGTCTATGCCCTTGTAGGACACTCCGTAGCCTTCGTCATAGCGGTCCGGAATATAGAAATCCACGTTGGGGGTGAAACGGCGGATGAAGGAGAACACGAGGGCGACGGCGGTGGTGCCGTCCACGTCGTAGTCGCCGTACACGAGGATCTTTTCGCCGGAAGTGATGGCGGCGTGGAGGCGCTCCACGGCGGCATCCATGTCCTTCATCAGGAAGGGGTCGAAAAGGTCGTCGAGCGAAGGACGGAAAAAGCGGCGGGCCTCCTCGAAAGTCTCCACGCCGCGGGCCACGAGCAACTGGGCAAGCACACGGTCAATTCCCACCTCGGCGGACAGTTTGTCCACCTTGGCCGGATCGGCCGCTTCCTTCACTATCCATTTGCATTCCTTCGTCATAGTTTACAAATATAGCAATTATTTTTTTGCTCTTGGCCTCGCCACAAAAAAAATGAACATGTATTAATCCTTCGGCAGAATAGTCGCAAACAAAGGAAGAATCGTTGTAGAATTCTCACGAATAAAATGTGTCCTTTGCGTGTCAATCAATAAGAACACGCACACACAATGTACAACGACCTGTCACACTCAAAGTATTTCGCACCGCACTGTGATGTGGTATCCGCTCTCACCTATGGTCTTTTTGCGGAATCTAATTCCTTCACCTACGAAGGTAATGCCACTCTCGAGGACTATGAAGTCTTTGATCTCTGTGAGTAAAAATTGCATCTATTATGAATAACCACAAATTGCCAAGCAACTACACAGTACCCGAGGTGAAGATTATCTTCATCTGCACCGAGCGCCTGTTCGCGGCCTCGACAGCATCAGCAAGTGCCTCCCACGAGGATTATTACTCCATTGACCTGTTCGAATAAAACATTCCAATCATGAGAAAAACTATATTATTTGCATTGACTGCAATGGCAATCCTTTCGGTTGCCTGCGAAAAAGAGAATTTCGAGGAACAGCCTGTCCCGGCCAACCCCAACGTGGTCGTATTCACGGCCAACGTCCCCACCAAGACCGCCATCGACTCCAATGACGAGGTAGTCACCTGGACAGCGGGCGACGAGGTCAAATTCGTCTGGGCCGGCGGCTCGACCACCGCAACCGCGTCTTCTTCCGGCGCCAGCACCACCTTCAGCGTTGAAATCGGCGAAGGTGCTACCGAGCTTTATGCCGTGTATCCCGCGTCTGCAGGCGGCAGCTACGACAGCGGCAACGTCAACGTCCACTTCAACGGCTCACGGTCCGACGGATCCTTCGCCGCTAACGACATCTGCGTGGCCAAGGCCGTCAAGACCGGCGACACCTGGAGCACCACACTGGCATTCAAGAATGTAGCATGCCTGCTGAAAGTCGGTGTGACCGCCAGCGACATCACCAAAATACAAGTTATGGGCGGACGTAATACTGATGAGGCTCAAGCCATATCCGGCTATCTCCCTGTAGGTATAGACGGAAGCGGAGACCCTGTATTTGGCACAGCAACTGATACGGGCGGAACAGTCAGCGTGACAGTTGACGGCCCCGGCAACTACTATATTCCCGTTTTGCCTGACGTTGCACTTTCCAATGGTTTCCGCATTGGTTACTTCAAAGGAGAAGACCAGCTCACTCCGTTCTTCTACGCCGGCTCATTTACCACCGAACGCGGCAAGATAATAAAGCTCACCGACCTTGATTCCAAAGCCGGCCAGTACTATGTCACACCTTTAGGCGCAGGCACTAAGGCCGGCCAGAGTTGGAGCAATGCTATGTCCGCTGCAAAATTCAAGGAGTTTGTAGAAGACCAGGACAACCACTTCCTCCTCAAGGGATCTACCTTCCATTTCTCTGCGGAAGAGTTCTCCTTCGGAGATGACTATGTAAAGCCGAATTATCCTGATCACGGCCACGTAAATTTCACCATAGAGGGCACCGTAACTCCTACGGACACCACAACTTTCCTTGGAAGGACTGCACTCGAAGGCACTACGGCCGGCGTGCTGTGGCCTCAGCAAAACTCGTATATCACCATCAAGAACGTCAAGTTCACTGGCACTAACGGCGCCTCCAACGCCTCGGTCATCCGTATCAACAACAGTGCAAAGGAGGTGAATCTGGACCACTGCTATTTCAGGAACAACAGCACCTCAGGCAATGGTGGGGCGATTTCCCTGTTCAACTCCGCCACTTTGAATATTACTAACTGCTCGTTTTCCAACGGTACCTGTGCCGGCGGAATTGTACACGTCAACAATGCCAGTGCGGTTGTAAACATCTCTGACAGCGAGGCCAAGGGTTTCACCAAGAATGCCGTTTATTCTCAGACTTGCGATACTTTCACCTGCACAAGGGTCACGTTCAAAGATAATGATGACGCAGGCGAATACGGTGCCGCAGCCTATATTTCCGGAGCCGGAACCATCACCTTCGACGACTGTGACTTTATCAGGAATCATTCCTCCGTCCAGGGCGGTGCTATTTGTATCAGCGGAACCGGTGTTACCACCACTTTCACGGACTGTGAGTTCATCAACAACTGGTGCGACAAGATGGGCGGAGCTGTGATGATTGAAAAGGGCAACGCCAATACCACCTTCACAGGCGGTAAGTTCCAGGGAAACCACGCCGATGGTGCAGATAATACAAAAGCCGCCGGAGCAGCTATTTATGCGACAGGCTCCGGCGTAAAGGTCAGCTGTACGGATGTTCTGTTTAAAGAGAATTACAATTATATTGGAACAAACACCTATTCCGGCGGTATTCTCCGTATCCAGCAGGAAGGCGGCGAAGGGTACTTCAACGGATGCGTGTTCGACGGCAACTGGACAAACCGAGAGAACTCCGCTAACAACCCTTGCGCTGCTATCGTCAATTGCCGCGTAGGTGACGTCAAGTATTATTTCAACGCCTGCGAATTCAAGGAAAACACTTCCGGAGTAAGCAACGATGCAGGCAGATATGGCGGCTTGAGGGGAACGGTCTTCGCCACTTTGGCCGGCAGTACATTTGCCTTCAACAACTGTTCCTTCCATGACAATTATGGTGGTCGTAACTCCGATGACATTTCATGGATTGGCATGGATAACACAAGCAGCACGCTCATCCTCGCAAATACAACCATCGTCGGCGACAATTATCGTGCTCCTGAAACAGGAGCCGGAAGGAAGAACAACTGGGGTGTCATCAAGTTCCAGAACACCGGCAATTACTATTTCCTCAACACCATCCTTTGCTCGCTCGACCCGGTCGGTAACAGTTTCTGGGTTAACGGAGACATAATGGTCGACGGAGCTACAAAAATATCAGCCGGAGGGCCGAAACTCCCTGTTTATTGCTGGTACAGCAAGATTTCCAAGGAAGGAGACAACAGGACGAACTGGACGGAAGACACCGGCTCCGGTCACGACTATTATGCAACCTCTGCGAGCTTTGGCGGCTGGAGTGCTCCTTACATCTGGAACGGCACTCTCTCCGGCACCAACAGCAATATGCTCGCTGCCACCGCCGATGTCAACGCTCAGATCCAGAGCGCCGACGCCGACTTCTACAGTTGGCTCAACAGCATCGGAGCACTTGGCAAAGATATCAACGGCAACAACCGCGGCGCCACCTCCTGGCCCGGTTGCTACCAGAACTAATCCGACAGCCAATACCCTTACACAGCGGTCCGAGCTCCAGCCCGGACCGCTTTATTTTACTTTTTGTTTTCTTCCATTTATTCTTCAAAAAAAAGTATTAACTTTGCGATTCACGATACATAAATCGTGAATCACTAGTATATATGATTGAAAAACAAGTAGTAATAAGGCCCCTGGATATCGTCATCCTGCTTAAAAAAATCACCCCGGCCGGAGATACGATGAATGGCAAACAATTGGCGGAATCGCTGGAAATCAGCGCTTCAGAGGTTTCAATTGCGTTGGAGCGGGCCCGCATAGCCCAGCTGATAGATGCGAGCAAGTCACGCATTAATGTTTTAGCCTTAAAGGATTTTATCACATATGGTATCCGATATTGCTTTCCCGTGCAGCCTGGGAGTATTGTTCGCGGTTTTCCTACTGCATCATCAGCAAGCCCAATCAGCAATAGCATCGCTTCAAACGGAGAACAATATGTGTGGAAAGATGCTTCAGGCTCGGAAAGGGGGCAATCAATTCTGCCGTTGTATGCAAAAGCAGTTCAGGCAGCAAAGAAAGATTCTGATTTCTACGCACTGTTAGCCATTGTTGATTCTTTTAGGATAGGCAAAACCCGGGAGCGACAGATTGCAATGGAAGAACTGGATAAGTATTTGAATCGGTATGTCGCAACTAAGCAATAATGAACGCATAAAGCTGGTTGCTGATGCTTTGGCAGAGCTTAATAGCGAAGTTATATATGTAGGAGGTGCGGTAGTTCAGCTGTATTCGTCAGATGCCGCATCAGCAAATCCATCGACAACATATGATGTGGATTGTGTGGTCAATCTGACCACCTACAGAGAGTATAGAGAGTTTGAGAAAAAACTCTATGCTAAACGTTTTTGCAATGACACATCAGAAGACGCACCCATTTGCAGGTACTTGGTTAGCGGAGAAAAAGACTTTGAAGACATCATATTTGTACTCAATACATGTACACGCCTGCCTGACGAGGTTATGGCTTCACCTGACATCGAAGTAAGAAACTTTTTAGCATCTGAATTCTCTGACTTGCTCAAACGGCCTAATATCCGCGAAGAAATTGACTGCGCGCTATCCGAAGACGGTCGCTCTGGAATTGTTCTTGAAAGGATGGAAGCAATAGCAAGTGAATAATAACGACATTGTGATACATAATACTAAGTCGATACTTACCGAATACTTGCAAAAAAAGGAATAACCGTTATAACCGGGTCCATGATACTACAGTATCTTCGCGCTGTTATGAAAACGATTGCCACATATTTTTCTACAGTTCTGCTTTGCATACTCGCTTCATGCACCCCAAGCACCCCCGATGATATCATTGACGACAATACGCCCGATACGCCCGATACGCCGGAGCCCGAAGTTCCGGAGGTAGTGGTGTCTAAAGGTGCCTACAAGCATGTCGTCATCATAGGCGCTGACGGTGCCGGAGCGTTCTTCAAGGACACCGATACGCCCCGGTGCGACGAGATTTTCGCCGGAGGGGCCACGACGTACACGTGCAGGGTCGGGATGCCCTCCATGAGTGCCCAGGGCTGGGGCTCCATCCTCCATGGAGTCCTTCCAGAGTATCACGGACTCACCAACGACATCATCAAGAATACCCCTTATCCGGCGAACAGCCCGTATCCGTCCATTTTCAAGGTGGTAAGGAACGCCATGCCGGATGCAGCGCTGGCCTCCTTCGTCGAGTGGAACCCCATCAATGTCGGCATCGTCGAGAACGGTCTGGATGTTGTAAAAGGGACTGGTGCCGATGACGCCGAAGTAACCGGCAGAATCCTTGAATATCTGGCTGGTAACACCCCCACACTGATGTTCGTCCAGTTTTCGTCCCCTGACGACATAGGCGAAACGTACGGTTTCGGCTCCGATATCTATCTGGCCACGATCAGTACGGTTGATGCGCTCATAGGAAGCATTTATGACAAGCTGAAAGCGAAAGGTGTTCTTGACGACACCCTGTTCATCGTCACGGCAGACCACGGAGGAATCAACAAGGGCCACGGCGGAGACACCGATGTGGAAAGAAATGTATTCCTCGGGGCTTCAGGCAAGACTGTGGCTGACGGCGCAATCGTGGAGGCCGAAGCCCGCGACGTTGCGGCGATTGCCGCCTATGCGCTCGGGGTCGAGTGTCCTTCCACCTGGACTGGCCGCGTTCCCGCCGGCGTTTTCAAGGATGTCACGGAAGCCGACGCGCATAAGGATCCGGGAGCGGAGTACCGCAACCATCAGACGAAGCCCACTCCTGCCCTCAGCAATCTGCAATCCCTGCTCTCCGGACACAACGTGGTCGCTTACCTGCCTTTCGACGGCAGTATCGGTGACGCCTTCAGCAAAGTGACGACCACTTCCTCCGGCACCTTGACCTACGCCGACGCCTTCTTTGGGAAAGGCGTGGACCTGAATAACGGATATGTCACGCTGAAAGACGTCACGGTCGGCACCGGTTCCTTCTCCGTGGCATTCTGGCTTAAGGCTTCCCCGGTGACTCCGGAAAAGGCCGATCCGTCTCTGATTTCCAACAAGGACTGGCAGGAAGGAGTCTACAAGGGCTTTATCCTTTCATACAGGGGCACCCGGGACATCAAGTTCAACGCAGGTGACGGCGGCAAGAACAGGATGGACTACGTCCGGCTCTTGCCAACTAACTACGACACCGGTTGGATGCACGTGATCCTGACGGTGGACCGTCCGAACCGCAAAGTCCGCATTTATTACGACTTCACCTTTGAGGGGGAAGAAGCCGCAATACCAAGTTCGTTAGCCAATACGCCTTTCGACTCGATGGACCTCAACATCGGCCAGGACGGCACCGGCAAACTGGAATATAAGCTCCCCGCACGTATGGACGAGTTCATTATGACCTCCGATGTGCTGAGCGAAGCCGATGTCGCCGCCCTAAAGGCTTATTACGATAAATAGTCCGCCTCTGAAAAAAGCCGTTTTCATACTGATCTTGCTCTCGCTGATACCCCGGGCCGGCTATTGCCAGGCTGGGGCGGAGGACTGGCTAATTACCCGTCTCGACATGCAGGCCGGGCTGTCGGACAACTGCATCAACGACGTGCTGATGGATTCGCGGCATTTCCTCTGGATCGGCACCAACGCCGGACTTGACCTGTATGACGGCTGCAATATCGCCCAGGTCGCCTTTGCCGGGGTCAGCAGTGCCACAGTACCTGTGGTTTTCACCCTTGCCGAGGACTTGTCCGGAACCATCTGGGCCGGCACATCGGAAGGCTTGTATCATATCGACCGGGACCATCTTGAAATGCGGCACTTCGACTGCCCCGAACTTGGCACGGCGCCTATCAGGCAGATGTGTTTCAGCAAAACAAGCTTCCTCTGGGTAAACGTCAAAGGGCGCAACCTTGTGCGGCTTAACACAGCATCCGGCGTGGTCGAAACAACCCCTGTGGCCGCCGAAACCATCTGCTGCAATCCCGAAGGAGCACTCTTCGCCATTACCAGGGACGGCAAGCTATACGTTTCTGCGGACGGCATGTCAGAGCCTGAGTGCCTGACGCCGGAAGGCAGCACAACAATACCCGGAACCGTTGTCTATCGAGCCGTGGCCGCCGGGCATCATCTCCTGATATCATCGATAGAGAACGAATCCGCCTGTGCACTGGACCTTCAGAGCATGCAGCTCGAGCCCCTGCCCTTTATGAACAGGATGAGGGATGCCATACAGCATTCCTCCGGGGAACTCTGGATTGCCGCCAGGGAGGGAATACACGTGATGGACAGCACCCTGACACTCACCCGCGTCATACGCCCCTTCCACGACAATTCTTTCAGATGCCTCACGGAAGACGGCAACGGCAGGGTATGGGCGGGAACCCTTTTCGAAGGCCTGGCTCAGATCACGCCGGACAAAGTACAGTTCAGGCATTATTCCGACGCCTTCGCCGGCGGCCGGTTCAAGGCCAGGGGCTTCGTAGAAACGCCCGACGGCCGCATTTGGATTGGCAGCGACACAAGGGGCCTGCTCTGCCTGGATTCTCAGTCAGGCAAGGACCGCAGCGCCAGGCAGTTCCTCCCGGGGCGCAACGTCACGGGCCTGATGGCTGAAGGCTCCAGGCTCTGGGTCGGAACCATAGACGAAGACATCCCGGTGACCCTGATTGATACCGAAACCGGACGTATGACAGCTTATCCGGAGGCCGGCAAGTCCGCCTACGCCTTCTGCAGGGACGTTTCCGGCCGGCTCTGGATAGGCGGCAAGGACGGATTCATTGCAGGCCTTGACCGCCCCGACGGCAAGTTCACAAGGGAAATCTTCATGCCCGCCTCGCAAGTCTGCAGCATCATCTGCACCACGGACGGCAGTGTCTGGGTGGCCAGCATCGGCGGCACTATCTATAAATATTCCGGGAACGTCCTTTCCACGTACACCATCCCCATCGCCAACATCCTTACCGACATCACCGAAGATGCCGGTGGACGGGTGTTCGTCACGTCCGAGGGCAACGGTCTTTGGGAGTACGACCCCGGTCAGAACGTCTTCCAGCCTCGAAATGGCACGGAAATGCGCCTGCTGAAGATCTCAAGGGAAAAGGACGGCCGCCTGCTCTGGGTGACCGGAGCGCACGGCATCCTCGCCCTAAACCCCGACGACACCAAGCAATTGCCAGTCATCCCCCGGGATGCCCTGGACGTCGACAGCTTCAACTACTCGTCCAACTTCATTTCTTCCGACGGCACGCTCTACGCTGGCACATCAGACGGCTTCATATCCTTCTCCGCCAAAGCCCTGAAGGAGCAGTCTTCGAGCCCTCACGCACCGGTCATTTCATCACTGTACACACTGTCTTCATCAGAGGACGCAGATGACGGCCATTTCATGTGTCCGGCATACCTTAACATAGGCCGCACGATACGCTCCTTTGCCGTGAATGTGTCCACGCTGGATTACGAGCGATTCCCAAGCCGTGAGCTTTACTGGAAAATTGACGGGTTCAACGAATGGACACCGGTGCAAGGCGGCACATTCACGGTCTACGACGTCCCCGCCGGAAAGTGGGACCTGAAACTGAAGGCCCTTTCCCTGTCCGGTGAAGAGAGTCCCGAGGCATCCACGGGCCTGAGAGTGCAGCCGCCTCTGCTGCTGAGCCCCGTGGCCCTGCTGCTGTATTTGCTCCTGTTCCTGTCGATCACAGTTGCAATTGCGTTTTTTTCGGACCGCAGGGCTAAAGTCAAAGCAGCGCGTGAACAGGAACGCAAACTGCTGGACTCCAAGATGGACTTCCTTTCCTCCATAGCCCACGAGATTCGCACTCCCCTCTCCCTGGTGCAGATCCCGCTGGAGGCGCTGATACGCAAATTCTCTTCCTCCCCGGACGGCTCCGTGCAGGAGAATCTGGATATAATGAGGCGGAACTCCCTGAAACTCAACGTTCTGATTAACGAGCTCCTGGACTTCCGCAAACTGACCGACTCCACGTTCCAGATCCACCCGGAATTCCTCGACATAAGAAGTATCTTGAAAGATGCGCACCGCCGCTTCCATCCTATGTTTCTTCAGGAAGGCAAGACCATTACGCTTGGACTTCCGGAAGTCCCCGTGTACTGCGAAACCGACGTACGTTCCCTCGGGCGCATCTTCGACAACCTGCTCTCCAATGCTCTCAAGTACTCCGACAAGCACACTTCGATGACCCTTACGGTCAACGGAGGCGACGCTTCCGTCTGCGTGGTGAACGACGGCCCGGTGCTTCCGGAAGACGTCCGTGAGCTGATCTTCACGCCTTTTTACCGGTACGAAGACAATGTATCCACGAATGTGGAAGGCACAGGCCTGGGACTGTCCACCAGCCGCCAGTTCGCAACCCTGCTGGGAGGGTCCCTTACTATGGATGACGACCTGAAGGTGAACCGTTTCATATTCACGCTTCCCCTTTCGTCGGAAGATACACAGTCGAATGCACTGCCGACGGTAGATGACAAGGACATGTCCGTGCTGGTCGTCGAGGACGACAAGGATATGGCACACGTCATCGGAAGCATTCTTGGCGACACCTACGGAATCATCTATGCATCCAACGGCAAGCAGGCACTCGAAAAGATTGAGGCGGGGGCCTCCCCCACTTTGGTCGTCTCCGACGTTATTATGCCGGAAATGGACGGAATCGCATTCACGAAGGCGCTGAAAGGCAACCTTGCCACGAGCCACATTCCACTGATCCTGCTGTCGGCAGAGGTGCCCGACGTCTTTATGCAGGAAAGCCTGGAGGGCGGAGCCGACGCCTACCTGGAGAAGCCGTTCTCGCCGAAAAAACTTCGCAGCACGGTGGAAAACCTGATTGAGAACCGCCGCCGCATCTACGAGTTCTATGTGTCCTCGCTGCCTTCAAGCGGCGAACTTCCGACCGGAAGGGTGTCGGCGATGGAGCAGAAGTTCCTCCGAAGCATACAGGAATACGTTTCCGCCAACCTGCACCGCAACATCACGCTGGACGACATTGCTGAAGTGGTATGCATGTCCCCGTCATCCCTATACAAGAAGATGAAGGAGTACTCAGGGCTCTCCCCTATGGAGTACGTGATGAAAGTGCGCCTGCACCGCGCCGTGGAACTGCTGAAGGATGATTCGGTATCGGTGCAGGAAGTGGCCTCCGCTGTCGGATTCAACACCCATTCCTTCTTCTCTGAATGCTTCAAGCGCGAATTCGGCATGACACCCCGGCAGTGGAGGCTCCGCAACGTCGCCAAACCGATGAAATAATATGATCAAGGTACTTAGCTTCTTATTTACCCTGGCGATGCTGCCACAGCTGTGCTTTGGCCAGCAGGGCGGAGATGGGATTACTGTGGGAACGTTCAACGTGAGGTTCCTGGACGACAATAGGCCGGAGTATGATTATAAGTTCGGAGGACAGCCCTGGCCGGTGCGGCGTCCCGCCGTCAAGGCGTTTTTTGAGCAGAAATGCCCGGATATCATAGGCCTTCAGGAGGTCAGGAGAGCCCAGGCGGCCGACCTGGCGGAAGACCTGGGGGCAGAATGGTTCATTTATTGCCCCGGGCGGCTCAGCGGTTGCAGGATGATCCGTACTTCGGACGAGTCTGTGGGCGTGATGTACCGCAAGGCCCGCTTCAATATGCTGAGCCACGGATGCTTCTGGCTGAGCGAGGCACCCGCAGACACGGCATCGAAACGCCTCGGACAGCAAAGCCCCATTATCACTTCCTGGCTGCGTCTTGAAGAAAAAGCGCATCCTGGAAAGGACATCTGGTTTTTCTCCGCGCATATCAGCTGGTCCGTGGATGCCAACCCGCAGCTTCCTGACCAGGAAGTCGAGACCCTGCTCACGCAAATGGAGAAGCTGACCGGGATAAAGCGGGAAGGGTTCAAAAACGCCCCCATATTCCTTGTCGGAGACCTCAACAACTCTCCGGACAAATCGGCCATCCAGACACTCTCCGGATGGTTCAACGATGCACGTCTGAAGTGCCCCGAATCCGAATCGACCGTCAAAAACACCTTCAACTGCTACGGAAAGGAGTCGAAAGCTTCCATCATCGACTATATCTTTTACGGCGCAGGCAAACCGGTAGAATACATTGTTGACGATTCCTCCTACAGCCCTGACGTGCCATTGATTTCCGACCATTATCCGGTATTGTTCCGAACGACACTTCCAGCCGCCCCGCGCGAGCGCTATTGCTTGACGCCGGAAGCTCCGGCAAGGCCGAGGTACAATGGTCCGGCGGTGCTTGGAGCAAGTCCCGGCGCCCCAATCTATTTCCGTCTGCCTTTTTCCGGCGTCAGGCCCATGAAATTCAGCGTTTCCGGCCTCCCTGAAGGGTTGACGTTGGATCGACAAAACGGCGTCATAAGCGGTTCAGTAGATGCGGGAGAATATACCATCAAGCTAAAAGCCAGCAACAAAGCAGGATGCGGCAAAGGACGGCTGACCCTCAAGGTCGGCGACACCATAGCCCTCACTCCGCCCATGGGATGGAACAGCTGGAACTGCTGGGGGCTCGAGGTCTCCCAGGAAAAGGTGTTCGCATCAGCCAAAGCCCTGATTTCCAGTGGCCTGGCCGACTATGGGTATTGCTATATCAATATTGATGACGCATGGCAGGGCGCCTCCCGAAGCGACGACGGAACACTGCTTCCGAACGAGCGTTTCCCGGACATCGCAGCACTCGGAGAATGGCTGCACGGGAACGGTCTGCGCCTGGGAATCTATTCCTCTCCAGGCGCCCTCACCTGCGGCGGTTATCTTGGCGCCCTCGGGCACGAAGAGCAGGACGCAGCCACATGGAATGCTTGGGGCGTGGATTACCTCAAATACGACCTGTGCGGCTATAGGGCAATCCTGAAAGAAATGCCGTCGGTCGGCAAGGCTGAGCATATGAAGCCGTATCTTGTGATGAAGGAGGCCCTCCGGAAACAGCCCAGGGACATATGCTATTCCATCTGCCAGTATGGGCTGGAGGATGTATGGACCTGGGGACAGGAAGCAGGCGGCAATCTCTGGAGGACCCACGGTGACCTGACGGATAAATGGGAGCGTGTAGTACGCATCGGATTCGTTAAACAGCGTAATCTTGCCCCGTTCTCCGGCCCTGGTCATTGGAACGATCCGGACATGCTGGTCATAGGGAAAGTCGGCTGGGGGGAAGGCCTGCGCGACACACGCCTCACCGCCGATGAGCAGTACTCCCACGTATCCCTCTGGGCCTTGCTGGCAGCTCCGCTGATTATAGGCGGAGATTTGTCCTCCATCGATAAGTTCACGCTGAACCTTTTGTGCAACAACGAGGTGATAGCCGTCGACCAGGATCCGCTCGGGAAACAGGCCCCCCTGCTATATGAAAAAGAATCCCTGCAGGTATGGGGACGCCCTTTGAGTGACGGTTCTTACGCCGCCGGCATTTTCAACCTCGGCGAAGAAGACACAACCGTGAATATAACTGAAATGCTTGAAGCGGCAGGATACACCGGAGTGGGACGCGCCCGTGACTTGTGGCGCCAGACAGCATGCCCGGAGACCGCAGGCATTCCCTCACACGGAGTGGTCCTTCTGAAATTCAATGCAGCCGGCAGCAGCCAAAAATAAATAATAGTTGCAATTATGTAAATAATTGGTGTAGCAATTTGCGGCTGTCCGGTTTATTTTTGCATCAAATAGTTATCCGGATAACCATATGCAACGTTTTGTTTCATCATTATTGCTGGCATTCCTTGCCGTAACCGGCTTCGCACAGTCCCTGACAGTCACCGGTGTCGTCACTGACGCCGCCTCCGGAGAGCCTGTGATCGGAGCCGGCGTGTTCGTCAAGGGTATGCCCGGCGGAACGGTCACATCCATCGACGGAGAGTTTTCGATTTCAGCCTCCAAAGGGCAGGAGATCGTCATCTCGTCCCTGGGATATAAAGACTACACATTCACAGTCTCCGGCCCTGGCCCCGTGGAGGTCATGATGTCCTCTTCTTCCGAGTTCCTGGACGAGGTGGTCGTCGTGGGTTACGGCACCGCCAAGAGGGCAAACCTGACAGGAGCAGTGGACCAGGTCACTGCCGAGGTATTCTCGGGACGTCCGTCATCGAATGCCACCCAGATGCTTGTGGGCGCAATTCCAAACCTGAATATCACCCTTTCTGACGGCAAGCCAAGCCGCAGCGCCGACTACAACATCAGAGGTACCACCTCGGTCGGCGGCGGCGGCAACGCCCTCGTGCTCATCGACGGCGTGGAGGGAGACCCGGCGCTGCTCAATCCGGACGACATCGAGAGCGTGTCCGTGCTGAAAGATGCCGCATCAGCGTCCATCTACGGCTCCAGGGCGACGTTCGGCGTGGTGCTCATAACCACGAAGAGCGCATCGAACGAAGCGGGCAAATTCAATTTCAGCTACAACGAGAATCTTTCCTTCCTGACGCCGAGCAACCTTCCTAACATTGTCGATGACGGATATGTATATGCCTCGCTGTTCAGGGACGCATACTACAACTACTGGGGCGTGCTGCCTTCCGGGATCAACACCAGCCAGGAATTCTCGCAGGCCTGGCTGGACGAATTCCTGCGGCGCAAGCAAAAGGGCATCACCGATGAAGTGGACGTGGACGAGAGCGGCCGTTACGTCTATTACGGCAACACCAACTACTACAAGGTTATCTACAAGCCATATACGATGGCCCGCACGCACAACATGTCCGCAAGCGGCACGACCGGAAAAATCGACTATTACGTATCGGGGCGCATCTACAAATACGACGGAATCCTGAATTTCAACCCGGACGAATACTTCACGACCGCCCTGAGGTCCAAGGTCACGGCCCGGCCGTTCGACTGGCTGAAAATATGGGAAAATATCTCGTTCAACTACGAAAAGAACCATATCCCCGCCAGCCATAACCAGAACAACAACGGCCTGTTCCTCCGCAGCATGCAGGACGAGGGCCACGTGAGCGTCCCCGTTTTCAATCCCGACGGAACCCTCACCAAGAGCGGCGCCATGGCAATCGGCGGCTTGGTGACCGGGAAGAATTACACCGACAAACTCCGGAACAGCTTAACCACCACGACAGGAGCCCGCGCAGAATTCTTTGACCATACCCTCCGGCTCAACGCAGACTTCTCCTTCAGGGCTAACTGGGAGAACAACCTGAAGAAGAACACCATGGTCAGCTACAGTGAGGCTCCGGGAGAAATCACATGGAGAGGAACTCCCGGCGTGAACGACTATGTCCAGGAGTATTGGCTCCGGAGCAATTATATTTCGACCAATGCCTATGCAGAGTATGCAAAAGTGTGGAACGAAAAGCACGATTTCAAGGTCCTGGCCGGCTTCAACTGGGAACAATACGCATCAAAGCAGTTCCAAATGCTGCGCTACGGACTAATATCCGAGGACGTGGAATCCATCAACATGGCAATGGGAGACAATTTCTCCGAGTATTCCTACGAAGGCCGGTGGAAGAGCGCGGGCGTGTTCGCAAGGCTCAACTACGCCTTCGACGAGCGATTCCTTCTGGAACTCAACGGTCGCTATGACGGGTCATCCAAGTTCCCAACCAACCAGCAATGGGGCTTCTTCCCTTCCGCTTCTGCCGCATGGAGAGTCTCCAAGGAACATTGGTGGAACGTAAACCCTTCCATCATATCCAACCTCAAGCTGCGTGTCTCCTGGGGCGAGCTCGGCAACGGTAACGTATCGGAGTATTCCTTTGTGGAGAGGTTCGGATTCTCCAACCTCAACAACGTCATCGACGGAGAGTCCAAGAGGCGCATAACCTCGATACCGAGCCAGATTCCGGACAACCTGACATGGGAAACGTCCAGGACCATAGATGGCGGTGTCGACATAGGCTTCTACAACGGGAAGATCAACTTCACGGGCGACTATTACGTGCGCAACACGCTGAATATGTACACCGTGGGTCCGACCCTGCCCGACACCTACGGAGCCAGCGCACCCAAAGGCAACTATGCAGACCTGATCACCCGCGGCTTCGAGCTTTCGCTGAGCTACGACGATGCCGTCCCCATCGCCGGCCACGACTTCAATTACGGAATCAAGGCCACCCTTGCCGACAACCGTTCCTTCATCACCCGCTACAACAACCCGTCAAAGTCCTTGAGTGACTACTACGAGGGTCAGGAAATCGGCGAAATCTGGGGATTCCAGTTTGACGGTTTCTTCGAAAGTGACGAGCAGATCAACAATTTCTACGGCCCGGGAATCCCTTATGTCAACAAGCTCATCCAAATCAACGAGGGATACATATCAAAACCCGGGGACGTCATCCTGAAGGACAACAACGGGAACTATATGATTGACAAGGGTGCCCAGACGGCAAACGATGCCGGAGACATGGTGATTGTCGGAAACAAGCACCCAAGATATCATTATTCCCTATCCCTGAACTTTGAGTGGAACGGAATCTTCGCATCCGCGATGTTCCAGGGAATAGGCAAGCAGGACTGGTATCCGAGCGGTGAATCCATCATCTGGGGCCAGTACCACAGGCCATACGGAAATGCCCTGGCCTGGACGGTCAACAACGCCTGGACCCCGGAGAATCCTAATGCATTCCTGCCGAAATACAGCGGCTATTACCGCATCTTCTTCTCCGGCCAGCACAAAGTGGACCGCTACGTCCTGAATGCCGCATACTGCCGGCTCCAGAACTTGCAGGTCGGCTGGAACCTTCCCCGCAAATGGCTGAAGCCCATCGGCCTTAGCGGCCTCAGCATCTATTTCTCAGGCGAGAACCTTTACACCTGGTCGCCTCTGTACAGGCTGACCACGGACGTTGATGTCGTCACCGCCACACACGGATCCGACGTAGACCTCGGCAACGGCACCGACAACTTGGGAGACGGTAACAGCCTCACCTCCCTGAGGACGTTCTCACTTGGTATAACCATTAAAATCTGACGGTTATGAAAAAGTACAGGATATTGATCATCGCCGCCCTGGGAGCGCTCAGCGTTTATTCCTGCTCCCTGGTGGAATTGCCGGTGACATCCGGGAACAAAGCCCTGATTTTCGGCTCGGCACAGGGTCTGGAAGCATATTCACTCTCCTTCTACAATCAGCTCCCGTCGCTGAGTGAACTGACCAGCGGTGAAGGAACTACAGACTATGCCGTCGGCAGGAGCGTAAGTACGTTCTACACCTCAGCATATACGGCAGAGACATCCACTTCCTGGGGCTGGGGCTACCTCCGCACGGTCAACTACTTTATCGACGGCATACACGATGAAGAAATGTGCACCGTATCTCAGGCCGACAAAGACCATTACGAGGGTCTTGCACGCTGGTTCAGGGCGTACTTCTATTACAAAAAGCTCTTCACCTATGGCGGCGTGCCCTGGTTCGACCACTGCCTCAAGAATGACGAGCTGGACGAGATGTACAAGAACAGGGATTCCCGCGACGTCATCATCAGCCATATAATAGACGACCTTGATTTCGCTGCTGAACACATCAGGACCACATCATCGAAAAGCAACACCCGCATATCCAAGAATGCCGCCTACGCCTTGAAGAGCCGCGCCTGTCTCTGGGAAGCATCCTGGCGCAAATACCATAACCTGGAGACTGCCGACTGGACCGCAAACAAGCTTTACCGGCTGGCAGCGGACGCCGCAAAGGTGATTATCAACGACCCCCTGGTGCAGCTTAACAATAAGGTGTGTGCAGATGCATATCTGACCGACAATCCTTCGCTCGGGGCATACAGAAGCCTTTTCTACTCCAAGGACATCATCACCGATGAAGTCATCCTTGGCGTGCAGGCATCCCTCATCGACCTGGTGACAGGCGATGCCAACTGGTACTGGAATTCACCTACCTACGGCGGTTGCTCCTGTCTTTCAAGGGCATTCATATTCACCTACCTCTGCACTGACGGCACGCCGTTCACCGACAAACCCGCGTACAAGGCCATCAACTTCATCAATGAATTCGCCGGCCGCGACGCCCGCCTGGCCCAGACAGTCAAGGGCCCCAGGTATGAGATGAAGGGCGGAGGCTGGAGAGACCGCCGTCCCAACATAGTGGACGGGGTTGCCATCACCGGCTACCAGCCCATAAAATTCGTCGAGGACTCTACGGAAAAGAACGGCACATCCAAGAACGAGAACAGCCAGCCCGTATTCCGTTACGCCGAGGTGCTGCTCAACTATGCCGAGGCCATGGCGGAACTGGGAGAACTCACCGACGCAGACTGGGCCGCCACAATCGGAGCCCTGCGCCTGCGGGCCGGTTTCCAGGACAAGCCCGGCGTGACGCTGTCCAAGCCCACCAAGGTGGACAAATACCTGCAGGAGACCTTCTATCCCGACATCAACGATCCCGTGATCCTTGAAATCCGCCGCGAAAGGGCTATCGAGCTGGTCTACGAAGGCTTCCGCGCCGACGACCTCAAACGCTGGAAGGAAGGTAAGAACTTCGAACGAGTCCCCTGGACAGGCATCCACGTCCCCGTCCTGAACGCCCAGTTCAAGGTGAACGACGACGACACCCAGGATTTTTACGTCACCTATGACGAGTACGCCAATGTTCCCAGCTACGCACAGAACAAATACGTTCAAGTCTTCCCCGAAAGCTCTGCAGAGCAGGGCCTCCGCCTGGATGAGAACCCCGACGGCGGATATGATCTCCGCTATGAGGTTATCGTGAAGCGCAAATGGCACGACGACGACCGCCAGTACCTCTATCCCATTCCCGCCGAAGTCATTCGCGAGTATGAAAACCACGGCTACAAACTTGACCAGAACCCCGGATGGTGACCTTCTGTCATTTTGAGCGAAGTCGAAAAATCTAAAAGCATGAAAAAATATATAAATCTCCTGTTCCTGCTTCTCCTGCTGTCCTCCTGTTACAAGCAGCAGCAATTGGACTACAGCAAATGGTACACCGTCGAGGTGGATGATGAAGACCCGCTCCCTTCCGAGGAAGTAAAGGGCCTCATGATAATGTCTTCCAACGTACGTTATTACTCGGCCCGGAACAAGGCGGACGATCCTGACGTCGGCGACCGCGACTGGGAAGTGCGCAAGAAAGGCTACTTTAAGATGGTGAACACCATGAAGCCTATGGTAATCGGTCTCCAGGAAGCCGAAATGAATCAAGTTTCAGACATTGTCGCCAACTGCAAAGGGTACGCCTATGTAGGCGTCGGCCGCAACGACGGATCACAGAAGGGTGAATCGACCTCGATCCTGTACAAGACGGATGAAATCTCGCTGGAAGACTGGGGTACGGTATGGCTGTCGCCCACGCCCAATGTAGTCGGAAGCTATTTCCCGGAAATGACCGACGGACAATACGGGCAAAGCCGCACCGCAACCTGGGCCGTACTCACCGCCAAGGAAAGCGGGCGCCGGTTCTTCTACATCAATACACACTTCAGCCTGTATGAGGCATCCCAGCCCAAGGAAGTACAGGTCATATTGAATACCGTAAAGGAAAAATGCCCCGCCGGGCTTCCGACCGTCCTTTCGGCAGACTGGAACCTCGAAGAGACCGACCCGATACTGGCGCCTATATTGGGACAATACTCCAGCGCCAGGCAGACTGCTCCTCTCACGGACAACATCGAAACGTTCCATTGGTGGGGCAGTCAGAGCACGATTTCCAAGCATCAGCACCTGGACCACATCTTCTGGTCCGGATTTGAAAAATGTCTCCGTTTCCGCACCCTCAACATGAAGTGGGAAAAACTGTGGATATCCGACCATCATCCGGTATATGCAATCTTCCAGTTCAAGACCGGCTCCACCGAAAAGCAAAAACCTGTTGCAGCCTTCGATATTCCCGCGAATCCCAAGATGGACGAAATCATCAGGTTTACGGACAAATCCACGTCGGAAGACGGCATCGAGGTATGGGAATGGAACATCGGCGGCATCGTTTCCTCAGCACAGAATCCCGAGGTGATGTTCAACACCTATGGAGACGACATCCCGGTAAGCCTCACGGTTACGGACCATTACGGCCAGAAGGCGTCTGCATCCAAGACTTTCTCCGTCGCCCTCTCGGAAGGACACGACCTCACCATAGAGTGGAGCAAGCTCTATGACGAAACCACGGACGGGAAAGGCACCGCAGTGGCAGACTGGACGGCTCCAGCAGTCACTCCTGCAGGAGACAAGATTTATGTGGCTTCCTCCGGCTATCATCTCGTCGGATTCAATCCCGACGGCAGCATCTTCGGCTCCTACGACATCGGAAAACGTGAACCGTGCATCACCGACCGCGACATCCAGACACCAACACCTTCCATCGACTCCCAGGGCAATGTGTACATTCCCGTGCAATACGGCTACAGCGAAAGCGGCCACGGCGGCCTGTACTCCATCAGGCCCGACCTGTCCGGCGAAAACTGGTACCACGACACCGGAAACACATCGCAGTACCGCAATACGATTCCTACCATAGTGGGAGACTATGTCGCAGTGGTCCTGACGAACTGCGGAAACGACCTGACCAGGAACGCCGCCGTTTTCAGGCGCTCCAATGGGTCGTTGGTACAGGTACTTGAGTGTGACAAGGGCTCCTGGGGCGGCATGGCTGCGGGATACAAGGGAGAACTCATTTATTCGACCAACAGGGGCGGCACCAAGCAGGGACGCGAGCCCAGCACCGAAACCAGTGGTGGATATCACGTAGCAGTCGTGGACGGCGCCCTGGGCAACTGGAAGACCTCCGCCAACAGCGACTCCGGCCGCAAGACCAACCTCCTCGGCATGCGCCACACCGACGGCAACGGCTACCTGGCCAAAGCGGGCCAGCCTGCTGTGGGCAGCGACCATTGCGTCTATGTCTGCGCCACCAGCGACAACGAGAATATGATTTGCGCCAAGTACAATCTGGACAATTATGTATTCGATTCGGCGCCTACTCCCATATGGAAAGTGGAACTAGAAACCCATTCAACCAGCGGCGTCCTCGGCCTTGGCTGCGTGCTCGATGCCGACGGCAACGCCTACTTCCGCGCTGCGGAGAAGGTATTCCGCCTGAACTCAAAGACCGGCGACAAAGGCTGGGTTTACAATACGGAGGGCAATTACAACACCGGAGTCCCGGCCATCGACGCCCTGGGCTATGTGTATGTGGTCGACTACGGCGGAAACAAGCTGCTCAAGCTCTCTTCCGCGGACGGCAAACTCATTTCCTCTTTGGAACTTGAGAACCCCAGGACCAGCCCCACGATCGGGCCTGACGGAACCATCTACGTGACCGGCAGCTCATCCCAGGGTGCCATTCTCTACAAGATCAAATGCCAGAAAACGACAGCCCCCGGCCCGAACTGGTCGCAGCTCGGAGGCAATCCCCAGAAGACTTGTACGCCTCCCGGCGCCAACTACTGATGATTATGAAAAAAGAATATCTAACCCCGGACGCACATCTGGTTCTGATAGCCGGAACCGGACGTCCTCTTTGCGCCAGCACCAATGACCTGACGCAACTTGAAGAAAAAGACGACCTTGAAGGGTTTGGTTGGAACTATAATTAGCCGACGGTATGAAAAAGTTCAGTTTATTCGCACTTGTGCTCCTTGTTGCATGCACCCAGGAGCCGATTATTGAGCCTGCCGTTCCCGAGACCTTCAGTTTCGAGGCCAACATTTGCCAACCCTCGGATGACGCCACCAAGACCGTCCTTGGAGCAAAGAACGGTTCGTCCTATCCCAATTACTGGGCGGCCGGAGATGCCATCTCCGTGAACGGCGTCACATCCTCGGCCCTGGAAGCCGGTTCCGAATACGTCGGGACCAGCAAGGCCGTGTTCACGATTACTGGCGTCATCAACGCCCCGTTCAATTACGCATATCCGGCGGCATTCGTGTCCAATTACAATTCAGGGAGCGCAAGAATCACACTTCCGGCAACCCAGAACATGCAGTCAGACACTTATGATGCGTCCGCATTCGTGATGGTTGGCAGCGGCAGTTCCGGCGCCCTGACCTTCAACCCTATGATGGCGGCCATCAAGCTTACCGTCCCCGGTACTTACGACGCAAAGATATCATCAATGATGTTCGAAAGCCTCGGGAGCGAGAAGGTCAGCGGACCTTTCAACACCGACTTCAGCAGCATTACCGCCGCATCCGGAGCCACATCCAGGGTTGTCGTATATGCCCCCGGCGACGGCGTGGCCTTCGGCAACAGTATGTATGTACTGATTCCGGCGCAGACCTATGCCAGCGGCATGCGTTTCACCGTCCGGGCCACAGACGGCACGCAGATGACCTTCTCGACGAACTCTTCGTTCAATGCCCTGGCAGCAAAAGTGTACACCCTCACATCCAATGCATACTCTCCGGCGCCGGAAACAATTCCAGATGGCTTGATGGTGATGTCGTCAAACGTCCGTTTCGCATCAGCCCGCGACAAAGACAGCAACCCCGATACCGGCGACCGCGACTGGACCAACCGCAAGAGCGCCTACTACGACATGGTCAATTACTACCGTCCGGCGGTAATCGGCCTGCAGGAAGCGCAGAAAGAGCAGGTGCAGGATATCAAGAACAATTGCAGCGGTTACGGCCACTATGGTCTTGGGCGCAAGAACGGCAAGGATATCCTTGCAAACGACAGTTACGGGGGTCTGATACCCGGCACTCAAGCAGGTGAGGAATCATCCACCATCCTTTACAGGACCGATCTCATTACCCTCAACAGTTCTGGTACGTTCTGGCATTCCACTACGCCCAATACTGCCGGCAGTTATTACTCGGCGATGACAGACCATGTGCCACAGACATCCACCTGGGCTATAATGACTTACAAGCCCACGAATAAGCAGTTCTTCATGCTGAACACGCATCTGAGCCTGTACGCTTCGCGGCCCGATGAAATTGCCCAGATCATGAGTACGGTAAACAGCAAGAATACCGGTAATCTTCCGGTAATCATGACCGGTGACTGGAACCTGATGGAAGGCGACTCGTGGCTGGATCCCATTGAGGCCGCTTATTCCAATGCACGCCATACGGCTCAGACAACCGATCATTACGGCACCTACCACTGGTGGGGAACACAGAGCAAGCTGATTGACCATATCTACTATTCCGGTATCGGCGACTGCTACCTGTTCCGTACTGACAATCGCAAGTGGAACGACAAATATATCTCCGACCACTATCCGGTATTTGCAGTGTTTGATCCGAATCTCGGCAACAGTCAATCTGTCCCGACGGTCGACTTTGACCTGCCGGCGGAGCCGCAGATCGACGAGACGGTCACATTCACGGACCACTCCTACTCTCCGGCCGGCATCGCCTACTGGGAATGGGACATAGACGGCATCCGCTCCAATGAGCAGAATCCGACCGTCACGTTACAGTCTGTCAAGGACCAGGCTGAAGTGCGCCTGATCGTCACTGACAACAACGGCCAACGCGCAAGCGCAACCAAGCTTATCACTGTTGACAGTTCCGATGACCACAAGCTCACCGCAGCGTGGAGCCGCATTTACGATTCTTCAACGGAAGCCACAGCTTACTGGACTTCCCCTGCCGTAACCCGCGCCGGAGACCGGATTTACGTATCTTCTTCCGGTTATCATCTCGTCGCATACAATGCCTCCGGCACGCAACAGTCCGTCCATTGATGTGGAGGGCAATGTCTATATCCCCGTACAGTATTCCGCCAACGCCGGCGGCAACGGCGGCCTGTTCTGCATCCGCCCGGATATGACTCAGAAGTGGTATGTGACTACCGGTGAGAATTCAACCTACCGCACACACATTCCTGCCATATTCGGAAGTTATGTTAGTGTTATTACGCGGAATGTCAACAGCGGTCTGTTCGACTCGAACATGGTTATCCTGAACCGCAGTGACGGCAGTCTCTACCAGACACTTGGCTGCGACAAGGGCTCATACGGCGGCATGGCCGTGAGCGCCGACGGTAAACTTGTATTCGGTTCCGCCCGCGGCGGCGCCTCCTCAGGTACTGCGGCCGGCACCGAGACCAGCGGCGGCTACAAGGTGGGTATCCTTGGCGGAGACGGTAAATGGAGTACCTCTGCAAACAGCGACTCCGGCAGAAGCACCAACTTCCTGGGCATGACCCATACCGACGGCAATGGCTACCTGACCAAGGGCTTCCAGCCTGCGATTTCCACCGTGGATGGCAGCGTCTATGTCTGCGCCACGACCGACAATGACAATATGATCATCGCCCGCTATCGCATGGATAACTATATCTACGGCTCTGCGCCGACGCCCATCTGGAAGGTGGAAGTGGAAGCTGCGGCCAACAACTTCGGCCTTGGCTGTGTGCTTGATGACAACGGCAACGCCTATGTACGTGCCGCCGACAAGATCTTCAAGCTCAACGCCTCCGACGGCTCGCTGGCATGGTCACGCGATACCGGGACAGGCAACTGCGGCGTCCCCGCCATCGACAACCTTGCGGCGCATGCTCAAGCTCTCGCCTCAGGACGGTTCGCTTGTATCCCAGTTCCTTTTCGAAAACGCCCAGCCAAGGACAAGCCCTACGATTGACTATAACGGCAATATATACGTAACTTGTACTTCCATCGATGACGAAGGCGCCGTCCTCTACAAAATAACCTGTCCGAGGACCACGGGCCCCGGAGCCAACTGGTCGCAGCTCGGAGGCAACCCGATGAAGAACTGCATGGTTCCCGGCGCTACAGAGCAGTACAATAGCACAGGATCTTCGCACGAAGGATATACCCCCGTAACCATCTACTGATGAGAAAAGCTTTACTTGTTCTGGCCGGCATCCTGGCCCTGGCTGCTTGTGGCAGGCAGTTGCCTCCCTTCCCGGAGGTCGGCGAGCCATACGCCATCACGCAGGGCCCGGAGGACCATCTGCTCGCCAACTATTTCGGCATCAACGCCTGGAGTCCGGACGGCCGCTACGTATGCGTGCTGGGGACGGATTTTACCGGCAGGCTTGCGGAACAGACTGATACGGCAACCGTTGCCCTGGTCGACCTGGCCGACAGCTGCCGCTATATCCCGATCAGCCATACAGTTTGTTGGAACTTCCAGGAGGCGGCGATGTTCCACTGGATCCCATGGGAAGAGGGCCTTTGCGCCTTCAACGACTGCCGCGACGGCCGTTTCGTGACGGTTCTCCTCAACTGGAAGACAGGCGGCGAGCGCATCGTCTCCCGTCCGGTGAGCGCCATCGAC
>CACZMF010000024.1 GCA_902782225.1 uncultured Bacteroidia bacterium
GTTCGAGGGTAACAACGGCGAGAAGGTAGCGGGAACTGTGACTGTGGCGAAGCTCAGCAAGACTCCCGACATCAGCCGCGGCAGCAGCGGGTCCACGAGCATCACGCTCAAGCGTTACGGTTCCACCGACAACCTGGTGGCAAATAAGGATTACTTCATCGTAATCACCCCGGGCAGCCTCTCCAAAGGCTTCACCATCACCCTTACCACCGAAGGCGGCGAGTCTCTGGTGGTCAAGAGCACAAAGTCCCGCACCATCAAGGCGGGTGTCTTCGGCACGCTCACCAAGGCGCTTGACGAGTATGCGCGACCGACGCCCAAGGCGGTCGACCTGGGACTTCCTTCCGGAACCATGTGGGCCTCGTTCAACGTTGGTGCTTCCAAGCCGGAGGAGTACGGCGATTACTTCGCCTGGGGCGAGATACAGCCAAAGTCAGACTACAGCTGGTCAACCTACAAGTGGTGCAACGGCGACTATAATAAGCTCACAAAGTATTGTACGGATAGTTCTTATTGGGATGGTTACTATCTAGTGGATAACAAGACCGTTCTTGACTCAGAGGACGACGCCGCCAGTGCTAACTGGGAAGGCTTTTGGCGTATTCCGACAGATGCTGATTGGACAGAACTCAGAAATTATTGCAAATGGACCTGGACAGACAATTATAATGAAACAGGCATAGCGGGTCGAATAGTAACAAGCAACATGTCCGGCTACGAAACCAAGTCCATTTTCCTTCCCGCCGCTGGCCAAATGAATGGCACGAGCCTCAAGAATCTTGGCTCCGGTTACTATTGGTCTTCCTCCCTCAGTACGGACGACTACCCGTCCTACGTATGGCGCTTCTGGTTCACTTCTGGAGGAGTGTACAGGCACGACGGCTACCGTTATTGGGGGTACTCAGTCCGCCCCGTCTTCGGCAAACTGTACCCGGTGACGACTGTGTCCCTATCGGAACAGACCATCAATGTCGCCGTCGGCAAGAGTGCTTCATGTCAGGTAACGTTCACGCCCACAAACGCTACGCAGAAGACCATAACCATCCAGATCGCCGACACGAGCGTTGCCTCAGCTACGTATAATTCCAACACCGGCGCCATAACAGTCACAGGCGTTGCCCCCGGCACCACTACCATGACGATCTATGCCAGCAGCGGCGTAAGCACCTCTTGGCAAGTCACGGTCACCTGAAGACCCGAGTACGTCGACCTCGGCCTGAGCGTCAAGTGGGCTTACCTTCAACCTCGGCGCGGAGACTGGCGCCTGTTGACGCTCAACTATCTTCTGTCGGTTATGCCTGTTTTTATTGGTGTTCAACCCTCCCTACAGGCATTGGTACTTGGCCGAGCCGTGCGTACGAATTCCTTGGTAACTCCGGAGGTTCCCTTCTGCAGGGGCTTGGCGAACGTTACAACGGATTCTCAGTCCGTCCCGTCAAAAAATAAGGTTTGCCCCTTGCCGAAAATACTGTATCTTTACAGCCATGAAATTCATAAGCTGGAACGTGAACGGCCTGCGGGCCGTTGCTGGCAAGGGTTTTGCCGACATTTTCGATGGTTTTGACGCCGATTTCGTCTGCCTGCAGGAGACAAAACTGCAGGCCGGCCAGTTGGATCTGGAGTTCCTCGGCTACACCTCCTACTGGAATTACGCCGAAAAGAAAGGCTACTCAGGCACCTGCATCTACACCCGCGAGGAGCCCATCGGAGTGACGTACGGCATCGGCGTCCCGGAGCATGACACCGAAGGGCGCGTGGTCACGCTCGAGATGCCGGATTTCTATCTGGTGAACGTCTACACCCCCAACTCCCAGGACGGCCTGCGCCGCCTGCCCTACAGGATGCAATGGGAGGACGCCTTCCGGGCGTACCTGTGCGGCCTGAAGGAGCGCAAGGGTGTGGTGGTGTGCGGCGACATGAACGTGGCCCATGAGGAAATCGACCTGAAGAACCCCGACACCAACCATTTCAACGCCGGCTTTTCCGACGAGGAGAGGGCGAAAATGACGGAACTGCTTGCCGCCGGCTTCACCGACAGCTGGCGCTTCCAGCATCCGGATGAAGCCAAATACTCATGGTGGTCCTACCGTATGGCGGCGCGTGAGCGGAACGTGGGGTGGCGCATCGACTACTTCCTCGTGTCCGACGGCCTTCGCGACCGCATCGAGTCCACCGATATCCACAACGAGATCTACGGCTCCGACCACTGCCCGGTGGAGCTGGTGCTGGGATGAAGAAACTGCTGGCGTGCATAGTTGCTGCGGCGCTGCTGCTGCCGGGATGCGGGCCCGATGCGGGCCCGGAGGAGCCGGACGGGCCGGCACAGACGCAGCCTGATCCCGACCCCGCACCGGAGCCGGAGCCCGAGCCGGAGCCGAAGAAAGAACTTACCCTTGCTTTCACGGACCCCTATCTGGACCTGTATCCCGGGGAGACGGCCCGGCTGGACTGCAAGGCCGGGGGCAGTGCATACGACCCATCGAAAGAATACAAAATACTGTACAAGTCATCCAATTCCGTCGTCGCCTTCATCAACAGCCAGGGGCAGGTTACTGCACGGGAGCCGGGATGTACCGTAATCACGGCCACGGAGGTGGATTCCGGCGTCACAGCCGAGCGTAAGATATGGGTGGTAAACCTGTCACAGATCAAGCGCGCCTATAATGCCTCACTGCAGTTCAGCTGCGGCCACACGATTTACTACAAGTCCGTCGTGCAGTCCTGGGACTTTTTCGATGACTGTATGTATGCCTGCCAGGTGTGCGGGAGCCCGCACACGCTTACCTACACCCGCAAGCCCGTCCACGACCAGGATCCGCAGGAGTATATGCATCTCAAGTATTTCGGCCACGGCGACAATATGTTCGTGGAGCGCTGCACCGACGGAGACTGGCTCTGGACTTCCAACTACGGCACCCTGGAGTCGGGACAGACCAATCGCTACACGGATTCCCAGGTGCTGTCCCGGGTGCGCTTCCGTTCCGGGGTGACTATGATACCCTCGGAGAGCACGGACAACTATATACTGCCCGGGATGAAACGTATGATTGCGGCCTACGACAAGGACAACGGCACAGTAGGTATATGGTGCCGGGACGCTAAAGGGACGGCATGGTTCTATGTGTATGGCATAGAGGAACTTAAGTCTGCGCCAAAGGAGTCGTTGGTGCTGTCGGCTCCGATAAGTTACGGGGATCCTGCCGTCACGTCGAAACCTGCTGTGAGGGCTTGCAATCTGTCAAATCTTGCTCCTGTTCTCCGTTTCCAGATGCCATTCAACAACGTGCCGCAGGGCTACGACTGGCACCACGGGAAAATCTGGTTTCTCAGGGGGGCCGGGGCAGAGGCGGAAGATGTTGTTGCCGGGACCGGCAAGAACTGGGCTACGGCGTATCTGATCGATTCTTCCGGGAAGAAGCTTGCCGAGGCATCCGTGCCCTGGGTGGCAGACCTGAAACTGCTTGCATCACAGGGGCTTACCGATCTGGGCTATTTTGAGCCCGAAGGCATAAAGGTGAAGGATGGCGTGCTGTTTCTGGGCTTTGCCAGCAAGGACGCCGGCAATTCTCCAGCGCGTCGGGTGAACATTTTCAAGTATCCGCTCGATGAATAAGAAAGTTTCACTGCTGCAGATTTTCGGGGTGTTCGCAAAGATAGGGGCGTTCACCATCGGGGGTGGGTATGCAATGATACCCATCATCCAGCGGGAGATGTCGAAGCGGGGGTGGATTTCTGATGAGGAACTGCCGGACATTGTGGCGCTCTCCCAAAGCGCCCCGGGCGTGATGGCGGTGAACATTTCCATCTTCGCCGGCTACCGGCTGCGGGGCGTTCCCGGGAGCATTGCCGCCACGCTCGGCAGCGTGATGCCTTCATTCCTGATCATCCTCGCGATAGCGATCTTCTTCTCCGCTTTCAGGGACAACCCCTGGGTGGAACGTGCGTTCAAAGGCATCAGGCCCGTGGTGATTTCGCTCATCGCCGTGCCGATGATCAATATGGCGCGCAAGTCCTGCACCAGCTGGTGGAAGTGGCTCATCGCCATTGCCTCGCTCCTGCTGGTGGCCTTTCTCGGGGTCTCGCCCATCTATATCCTGATAGTGTGCATAGTGCTGGGATTCAGCATCACTTATTTCTCGCAGCGATGGAAGAGTTGAGCCTGTTCATGCAGCTGGCCTGGACCTTCTTCCTGGTCGGGGCTTTCACTTTCGGCGGGGGCTATGCGATGCTGTCGCTGATCCAGGGGCAGGTGGTCGTGGCGCACGGGTGGATTTCCGAAAGCACCTTCACCGACATCGTAGCCATTTCGCAGATGACTCCGGGCCCCATCGGCATCAACAGCGCCACCTACGTTGGCTACAGCGTGCTGTATGAAGCCACGGGAGTGCACCTGCTTGGCGTGCTGGGATCCGCCGTGGCCACGCTGTCCCTTGTGCTGCCGTCGTTCCTGGTGGTGCTCGCCCTCGTGCGGGTCTATACCAGATTCAGCCACAGCCCCCTCTTCGAGGGCACCATGGGCTGGCTGCGGCCGGCGGTGGTGGGGCTTATCGGCGCCGCTGCGGTGATCCTTGTGGTGCGTGTGGCCTGGGCGGGATGCGTGCCGTCCTTCTCCGTGGTGCGGGAGAATTTCGTGGACTGGAAGAGCTGGTGCCTGCTCGGCGCCGCTTTCGTGGCGTCCTGCTGGGGCAAGGTGAATCCTATCCTGGTGATTCTGGCCGGCGCCGTGCTCGGGCTGCTGCTTTACTGATTCTTGCGCAGCCTGCCCGCGAGCTTATTCAGGCAGATAGACTCCGTCGGATTTGAGGGTGGAGACCAGGATGGCGGGATCCAGCTGCTTGGGCCCTACGCCTTGCTTGACGCAGAGGGCTGCGGCGGTGCCGGCGGCCTGTCCCATTGCGAAACAGGGCGGTATCACGCGTATGGCCGCCATCACCGGGCGCTCGGCGGCGGCGCAGCGGCCGGCGCAGAGCAGGTTGTCGACCTTCTGCGGGAGGAGGGCCCTGTAGGGGAAGTAGTACGGGTCGTTGGTATTGCGGGCCACATACTCCACATATCCCTTGCGGTGGATGTCCATATGGTTGGCGCAGCAGAACACCGGGTCGGGATACTTCACGGAGTTCTTGGCGTCGTCGGTGGTCACGGTGTATTCGCCGATGATGCGTCGGGTCTCGCGCACGCCGAGGTTCTCAGCCGACTGGGCCAGTTCGCATTTCTCGCAGCCCTTCACGTACTTGCGGAGGAACTTGACCACGTAGTCGGCCTGCTCGCGGCCGGTGATCTCGGCCTCGGTGACCTGCTTGGGGTCGAGGCCGTCCACGTCGTCGGTCTGGGTCATATTCACCGTGGCCGTGCCGTCGAGGTTCTGGAAAAGGGCTATTTTCTGGCGCCACATGGGGAACTCGCCGGCCTCGCGGGCGGCAAGTATCTCACGCATATAGAACTGACCCTCGAAGTCGCCGGCCTTCTTGCAGGCCTCGTTGTGGGCGTCCATCGCCTTCCAGTCGATGCCCCGGAGCACTATGAAGAGGGAAGTCGCCTGCACGCCGCCCTCGCCGTCGCCATAGACGAACGGGGCTCCGGCCTGTGCGGCCACGTCGCCGTCACCGGTGCAGTCGATGTAGTTCTTGGCCGTGACCTTCCAGATGCCGGCCTTGGTGGCGAAGTAGGCGGCCGTGATCTTTCCGCCCCTGGTATCAGCCTTGACGAACAGGGCGTGGTAGAGCAGTTCTACGCCCGCTTCCTTGCACATCTGTTCGGTGGTGCGCTTGAGGCATTCGAAGTCGAAGGTGGTCAGGCCGTGGTGCCCTTTGTCGCGGTAGGCGGAGAAGGATCCGATTTCGGCCTTCAGGGGGTGGATGGCGCCGCCCTGCTCTATCATACGGTTCACGAGCTCTTCGTAGAAGCCCTTGATCAGCAGCGTTTTGCCGTCGGGGGTGGTCGAGGACATAAACGGCGCCACGAGGCCGTTCGTGGCCATGCCGCCGAGGTATCCTCCTCGTTCCGCCAGGATGGTCTTGGCACCATGCCGCGCCGCGCACACGGCCGAGCCGATGCCGGCAGGGCCTCCGCCGACCACCAGTACGTCGCAGTCGAAGCATCGTGTGACCTTGAGTTTCACTTCGTCCGGATTGCCGCAGGCGCTCAGCAGCAGTGCCGCCGCGGCAAGGAAAAGGCTGAATCTTTTCATATTGTTATTCGAATGTAAAATCAAACTGGTTTAGCGAATCCGTCAGGTGCGATAGGTGGCGGGTCAGGGGGGAGATGCCGAAGAGGGGAGAGTAGGTGCGGACGCGCATTGTCTTGCCGTCTGGCAGGAACTCCAGGATGCGGAGCCAGCCGTCTCCTCCGTTGCCTTCCCATCCGCCGCCGAGAGTCTGCACGTTGAACATCATCTGCCCCACGTTCTTGCCGGCCTTGTTCTTATCCACCCGCCAGCCCATATTGGCTGCATAGTCGTCCACGTGCGTTTTGCGGAAGTCGCTGTGGCCGTGGTGTCCGCAGAGCACCAGCCTTAGGTTGGGCACCTCATTGACGAGTTTGTCCCATATCTGCTGGCCGTAGTTGTTGGACGGATCCTGGCAGAGAGGATAATTCTCCGGCTTAGTGTAGCGGGCATTTCCGCAGCGGCCGGCGCACTTCATATAGGAGTGGGTGATAAAGATCACGTAGTCGTCCGCATATTTCTCGCAGAGCTTCTTCGCCCAGGCGAGCACGGCATCAGAAGGCGAGAACTCAGCGCTGATTACCAGTATCTTATGCTCCCATCCGGGAAGTTCGTAGCGGGTTGCGCTGTTTTCGATGGAGGCCCTGCCTTCGCGGTTCGGGTGCTCGCTGACGAGGCGGTCGAGCAGCACGCGCCCCTGACGCTCGGCGGTGAAATAGTCGGGGAAGAAAGTATGTGTGTCTTCGGATGCCTTGAAGCCGTAGTCGTGGTTGCCTGGGGCCGTGATGTAGGGCACCACCCCGTCAAGCCGTTCGAAAGCCCGGGACACCGACTCCCACATCTGGCGGGAGGTCTGGTTCAGCATACGGCGGTCCAGGGCGTTGTTGTCGTTCTGTTCCACAAGGTCGCCGGTGCAGAGCACTGCCTTGATGCCGAGATGCTCCACGTTGTCGCGTATCCATGCGGTGCAGATTTCGAAGATACCCTGGTTGATGTCGTATTTCTCGTAGCCCTGGGGGTCCCCCAGCAGGATCATCGTCGAACCGCCCGGGACGCTGAGTTCCTGGCGGTCGGGCCTGTCCTGGGCCTGAGCGGTAACGGCGCAGGTCGCTAAGGCGAGCAGCGTGAGCAGAAAACGGCGCATATTATTTGTTCAGGGCGGGGAGGTTCATCATCAGGCCGTTGCCCTGGCTCATGACTTCGGGGAGCTTGCCGTCCCATTTCTCGATCCAGTCTTCCTGCACGATGAGGGTGCTCAGGGAGGCGGAAATGGTGCGGTTGTAGTAGGCTTCGGCGTCGGCCTTGACCTTGGTGGCCTCGGCCTCGCCCTTCGCCTTCGCGATGGCTATCTGGGCATTGGCCTCCGCCTGCTTGACGAGGTTTTCGGCCTTGAGGGCCTCCTGGATGGCCTGGTTCTTGGCTTCGATGGCTGCGCTCAGCGACTTGGGAGGGGTGATGCGGGAGGTGAATTCCTGCACGTTGAAGCCCTCGGAGCCGAGCGAGTGGATCAGCATCTGGCGCACCTCCTGCTCGAACTTGGCGCGGTTGGCCATCAGTTCGTCGGAGGTGTAGTTGTTGGCGCTGATACGGTAGGCGTCGTAGATGCAGGTGCGCATGTAGCCGTTCTCGATCTCCCTCAGGTCGCGGCGGTATTTGTTGAACACGTAGGATGCCTTGTCACGCTCCAGCTGGTAGGCGAGCATAGGGTCCATGGTGAATTCGGCCGCGTCTTTTGTGGTGACGGTAAAGGGCTGGTAGTCAACTCTCTGGATGTAAACGGGATAGGTGAAGACGCGGGTCGTGATGGGGTTGTAGAATATCAGACCCGTCACCTCCGTGGCGATGAGCTGGCCCTGGTCGGTCAGGGAGAACTTCTTGAACTTGATGCCGATTTCGGAGTTGTCCACCATCTTGGTGCAGCTGATGATCAGCACCACTAAGGCCACTACGGCGAGGCCTATGATTGTAGCGGTTCTATTCTTCTTCATGGTCTTTGAGCGTTAATATCTTTCAAAGATAGTTTTCTTTCGCGAAATGCGCAAGACCTCACTTGCATTCGAACGGCCCGTGGATGGACGCCACACGGTACTCGAAATCGGAGTCGTCCAGCACGTAGATCCAGTAGGAATCGCCTCCGGGCTGCACCCGGAGCACGATGTGGCCGCCTGTGGCGTCGAAGCGCGAGGGGTAGTAGCCGGCGTATTTGAGCGTGGTCTTGAGATTCTCCGACATGTTGGTCGTGAACACACGCAGGTCAGGACTGGCCGTGAAGAAGCGTTTCAAAGTGGCTTCTGTCGGATGGTTCTGGGTCCACACGCCTACTATCAGGTTGTCGGGTTTAAGCGCTGAGACCAGGGCCGTGCTGTTGGTGTTGTTGGTGCAGTGGTGGTTGGCTTTCATAGCCTCCACCTTGCTGACCACCTTGGAAATCGGCTTTTCGATGTCTTTCCAGCTGTATTTGGTGTAGTCGTTGTACTGGATGTCGCCGCCGGCGAACCAGTCGAACTTGCCGTAGCTGAGGGTGAACACGCAGGAGAAGATGTTCTCGTTGATGTCGTAGGTGCTCAGGTTTGCGAGGCAGTCGGCTGCGGATGGCACGTAGGTGGTGTTGACGTTGGTCCCGCTTCCGGTCCAGACGTCGCCGCCGGCAGCGATGCCGCGCACCGTGAACTTGGGATAAGACGCCGCGTCGTGCTTCAGCACTATCTGGTCGGTGTGCCCTATGGCCAGTTTCTCGCGCACGGTGCCGTTGACCCGGGTGGTCCAGTCGATGAAGTTGTAGTAATTCTGACGTCTGCCTTTGCCGCTCTCCCACGCTGAGGAGGCACGGTTGTCCCAGTCGCCGCGGTCGATGAGCTTGACGATGGGGCATGACATGCCGACTTCCGGCAGGCCGTTGAGCAGGAAGCCGCCGGCATCGAGGTTGATGGCCGGGGTGATGGTGCCGTTGCGGTCCACTACGCGCCAGCCGTATTTGGCGAAACCGCTGGTGTAGCCGCCCATGTGGTCGGAGTGGTAGTGGGAAATCATCATGTAGTCTATCTTGCCGCCGGCGATTTCCGGGGCGAAGCGGCCAAGGTAGCGTACGATGACGTTGCCGCTGGAATACTGCTGCGATGGCCGCGAAAAGATGCCGGACCCGTCGGGGCCTTCGATTTCGAAATCGTTGCCGCCGGCCGCATCCACGAGCATGGTCGTGCCGTCCGGGAAGATGTAGTAGAACGATTCACCGCGCCCGCCGTTGATGGAGTGGATGTCCAGCCAGCCTTCCTGCCAGAGGGGCAGGGGCTCGCCCACGGTTGCCTTATCAGGGGAGGAGTATTTCACCTCGCCGGCCGTGATATGTTTGATTTCGCCCCGGGCCACGCTGACGGGAGTGCTTATGGAGAGTTCGCATTCCTTTCCGTAACCGTTCTCCACCTTCACGCTCAGGCCGTTGCTGAATGTCACGGGTGGCATCATGAACCATATTTCCTTGCCGGCGCCGATTTCTACGATGTTGGTGCATTTGAAGCTGACGGTGCTGCCGCCGGAGGTGAATTTTGGCGACGGGTTGCCGTCGGCATCTATGCTCACCGTTCCTTTCCCTGTCAGTACTTCATTGCCGAGGCCGCTTATCGTCACCCGGGATATCGTCTCCTCGCCGCCGGTGAAACGGAGCACCAGCGCTCCGCATATGTCTTTGAATTCCAGATTGTTGTCGCTGCTGCTGGCGACCATCACCGCGCTTCCGCGGCCGGGCTTTCCCGGAGCGCCTTCCTGCACTTGCGGCAGTTCGACATACATCAGTCCGGAGTTGGTCACTATGGTCGAGGACATGTAGGGGTACACCCCGTAGCGCCCAGGCAGCGTGATGCCGTCGGAGTTCAGTTTCTTCGCGGTGAACTTCCCGCTCCTGGCGGATGCTTCGCCCTCATAGATGTACTCGGAATTGCCGGAATTGCCGTCGAATACGGAAATTCTGGCATCCTGCTCCCAGCCGGATGCGATGCTCTCTTCGGCAATGGTGCCGAAGAAATCGCCCCCGGGCTTTATTTCTGGCTTGCACGCCGCCGCCAGCAGTAGCAGCAACAGAATCTTTTTCTTCATCACAACCTCAAAGATACAAATCCACTTCCAAATATCAAAGCCGGCAGGTCACAGGACCTGTGCCGTGTGTCGTGTGTCTCCCCCATTCGCATTCCTCCTGCCCGCTAACATTCTTATTTTCAGTGACTTGCTGATTTTGCCTGCATGTTTTATCATGCAGGCAAAAAGCGTAAGTCGTTGGAGGATAGCGAATTATTGGGCACCGGACGAAAGGATTTGCTTTTTATTTGAAAAAATGCGAGCTTTACAGCAAAACTTATGACTATGAAAACAATTGTAAAACATGCGTATCAAAGAACGCGTACTGGAGGGTTGATTTTTTATTCAGTGAAGGATTGTCTTGTCTACTTCACGTTATTCTGTACCATCTCAAGGAAGTATCCCGTTAAAGTGTACGGGTTATGCTTAATGCCGGATCATATTCATGATCTGGCAGAGATACAGAGACACTGTCAATTGACCGGCTTAATCCGAGAGTCATCATCCAGGTATGCAAGAGCCTTCAATCTGTCCGCTGGAAGGACCGGCCAGGTTTTTGACAAGTCATTTGGCTCTGCAATCAAGATTGGCGGAAAGAAAATTAGGACAGCAATCGCCTATTTGTACAATAATCCGGTGGAGAAGAAACTATGCAGAAAAGCGGAAGAGTACAGATGGAACTTTCTTGCCTATCGAAACAATCCCAACCCGTTTTCACCGCCCATTGACAGGAAAACAGCCCGCAAAGTCTTCAGACGGGCACTTGCTGAGGTTGATGCGTCAAGAAAGCAGGACATTCCGTTGTCTTATGCCATGTTGGGCAGACTGATGAAAGACCTGAATAAAGTAGAATGCAACCAATTGACGGATTATATCATCACTGCCTACAACTGTATCGACTATGAAGGCGCAAGTGAGTATTTTTCCGGGTTCGAAAACATGCTGATGGCGATTCATTCTAACACTGGCAGCGAGTATGACATTAATGAGATCACAACAAAAGGAGACGATAAGATATATGCGCAAATGGCTAATACCTTAAGGGCGCTGGAACTACCCGTGAGAAGCAAAAGGGTGATATCCCTGCCCCTCGAGGAGAAGCGCGACCTTGCTGAAACGCTGTATGGATACACACAGGCAAGCCAGGAGCAGTTGGACAAGTTCTTATGGATTGGAACCAAAAGAATCACGAAGCGTCGGCACCGTAAAATGCGTGGCGAGTAACCGTTTGAATGTTAGTACATTAAAGCAAATGCCTGCACGAAGGAACGTGCAGGCAGAAGCAGCAAGTAACTGATATGGCGGCAGTTAGGCGCCACCGCCATAAGAATGGCTAGTTGGTTTTATCCAGACGGTACAGGCAGATAGGATCCTGTTTGCCTTCGCCATAGCAGGCGAATATGTACGTGTTGTTGAGGTTTGTACGCAGGAATCCGCCGTAACCGCTGTTGAATTTCAGGGGGCACTGGGATTCCATGGTGACGGCATGGGTCGTGGCGTCTTCCTCGGCGATGGTCCAGCTGGCGCTCTTCAGGAGTTCCTCGGTGGCCATATCGGCTTCGGAATAATAACCTGCATAATTCTTCTTCGGGCCGGAGTTCTGCCTTGCAAGATATGCTTCGGTGCTGGCGCCCTTGAGCATCCATGTGCCGGAAATAGAACTGTTGGAAAGGGTGAACACTTCCACGTTCACGGGAGGATTGACAATATCTCCGCCCACGAACTTGTCTTCACAGCAGGTCGCCTGGATGTTGTTGGTGTTGACCTGGGTGCTGAGCAGGGCATGTCCTTTGATATTATCGGTGTTATATTCCTTAACCGAGGAGATGATGAGTTCGTCGCCTGCCGCAAGGGATGCAACGGACGTGACGAGCTTGTAGACCTTGGCTTTCTGGAACTCCGCTCCGGACATATTGATGCTGAATGCGGACACCGTGCCGGCCTTGAATTCCCTGCCGGCGGGAGCGGTGACGCTCTTGATATAGTTGCCGCCATCCACCTCCACGATGATCTTGAAAGTCGTTCCGGAAATGTCGACGGGGGCTATTCCGAAGAAAACGTTCTCGGTCTGGTCTGTGTTGAGGGTGATGGTGTAGGCCATACTGTTGGGATTGTTGAAGAACGTATCATCCGATTGCTGGTAGATGAAGCGTCCGGCGATGCCCACTTTGGCTTCGGAGAAATCGAGGGTGATGCCTTTGACCGGTGCTCCGGAAGGAAGGTTGGTCAGGCTGAGCTTTCCGAAGGCGGCCAGGTGCGAGAAGGCGACGGGAACGGCCGATGACGGGGCGTCCTGAAGGTCGGCTTTGGCTATGACCGGCATTGCAAGGGGATCCACGCTTCCTGCCACGGGCTCCTGGGAGCTGGAAATCATATATTGTACGTAGTCACCGTAGGTCTTGTTGTTAGATGTCGATACCCAGGCGCCTGCGGGGCAGACTGCGTAAACCTTTGCAGGGAAGGTGGTCAGTTCGGCAGAGAAAGTGGCGCTCTTGAAATCGGAGGAAGGAACGACCTCCACAACCCCGCCAGCGGTGGCGCCGACACTTAATTTGACCTTGTCTCCAGCCTGCCACAGCACGGGCATCTGATTGCCGGAAAGTGCACCGAATTCAGCCTTTGTGGCCGGAGCCTGTGCAATAAAATCCACTTTGAAACCATCATTAGTGGTGCCCTCATTCAGGTCCTTGTTGCAGGAGCAGATTGCAGCGGCTGCTACAGCCAGTGCAAAAACAGAACGAAATAAAGTCTTCATAATCTCAGATGTTAAAATGGACCCCACTCTTCGTAGTCTACAGGCTCGATCGTGCCCTCGCCGCTGATGCAGAGAATCGCTTCAGGTGCGGCTTCCAGAAGCTCGCTCCAAGGCTTGCTGTACGTCTTGGAGACTGAAATGTTTTTAGTGTTAATCATAATATAAGGTGTATAAATTGGTCAATCAGGCCGCAAAGATAGCGCTCTTTTGCTGAAAAAGCAAGTTTGTCACCTGCCCCGGAGGGCTGCAAATCGCGTGGCGGGTAAACGCCTGAATGTCAGTGTATTAAAACAAATGCCTGCACGAAGGAACGTGCAGGCAAAAGTTGTAACGTGCTGATATGCAGCTAAATGGGCGGCGCGGCTGCTGCTATTGGAAGACGGCCCAGATGGTGTTGAGGCCGGAGGCAACGCCGGAGGCGGTGATGCCGGCGTCGCTTCCAGCAAGCTTGGACCCGAAGTTGGATGAATCAACCGGATTACCGTTGATCGTGCTTGAGCGGACGGTCACGGGAGACTCGGAACTGCCCACACTGGACGCGGCGGTGTTGTCATAGAGACCGACCACGAGTCCGGTGTTGCCCGCATAGCCGCACAGGATGCTTCCGGAGGCCTTGCAGCCTGTACCTGATGCATATGCGGCGGCGTTGTTCATGATACCGATTATTCCGCCGGCAGCGCAGGTCGAATGGGGCGCGGCCACGGACACCATGCCCTGGTGCACGCAACCCTCAAGCGTGCCGCCCGAAACCTGTCCTGCTATACCGCCGGCAATTTCCACGATGCCAGTCTCGGTACTTTCCGTCTTGATGTTGGCATAGTTGGAGCATCCCCTGATGACTCCGGCGTCGAATCCTCCGGCAATTCCTCCGTAGTACTCAGTGGAACTGTCTGACTTGGTCTCGATCGTGCTGGTCACCTTTCCGTAGTCGAAGTTGTACACGGTGCCGTTGTCGCAGCCCTCGATCAGGACCTTCTCGCCGCTGACCATGCCGGCGATGCCGCCGAATTTGCTGGTGATGCCGTTGTGGTTGTTGGATTTCAGGATGGTGCCGTAGTTGGAGCAGCCGCTGATTACCGAATAGCCGCTGGCTTTGCCGATGATGCCGCCGAAAGCGGCGCCGTTGGTGGATTTGGACAGGCTGCTGGATTCCACGATGGCCTCGGTTTCATTGGTGCAGCCAAGGATCTTGATGTTGGGCACGGTTTCGCTGTCTGAACTGTTGTCCATGCCGAGGATGCCTCCGACGTAGATCTGCTTGGCCTGCACATTTCCGGTGTTGCCCAGCTTGCCGTTGTTGACGCAGCCGCGGATCGTGAGTCCGTGGACTCCGGAACCGGTACGGCTCACTATGCCTCCGATGAAGGTGTTGCCCTTTCCGTTGGCGGACTTTGTCTTCCGGACAACGCCATAATTGACGCATTTGTCGATCGTGCTGCCTTCTCCGTCGAGAACTCCGACGAGGCCGCCGATGTAGTGTGCCGTCTGGGTGGTGGATACGCACTCCACAGTGCCGTAGTTGTTGCACCCTATGATATTCACAAGGCTGCCCGTGCGGCCGGTTATGGCGCCGAGCAGCACGTCATTGGCCGTGGTGGCATCTGTGACGGGGATGTAGTTGTCCACCCTGATCACATCGCAGTTGGAGATATATCCGGCCACGACGCCCAGCCTCTTGACCACGTCAGAAGCGGCGTTCAGCTTGCTCACCCCGTCGTACTCGCCGGTGAAAGGATTCTTGCCGAAGCAGACGTCGCGTACCCTTTCCATAGGGTCGACCGAAGCCAGGGTGGAGAAGAATCCGCTGTATTCCTCGGTCGGATCGATTATGATGTTGTAGATACAGTTGCCCTGTCCGTCGAAGACTCCGCTGAACTGGCCGCTCTTGGCATTTGCCCTGACGGGGGTCCAGGAGCCGCCTTCGTAGTCGATGCTGGCGGCGAGTTTTATGACGTCGTCCTTGCTGTAGTAGGGGGCAAGCCGGGCCCAGAGGTCGAGATCGGCCTTGGTGGAGATGGTGCCGTCGAACCAGCTGAGAGTGCCGAAGTTACGCACCTTCCAACCTCCGTTCACAGGCAGCTCGAACTCTGCAGCTCCCGTGCCGGTGCGGCTCGCAAGGACCTTGCAGTCCGTGCCGGACTTGGAGAATATGAGGTTGACGCTCTTGACTCCCGTCTGCGGCAGGGCGGTAGCATAATAAACCTCCCCGGCAGCGAAGGATCCGGAAATGGTCACGCTGGATTCCTTGCCGCTGGTAGCCGCAGGAACGGGCACCACGGGTGCGTCTCCGGCGACCTTGAGTTTGGAGCCAGCCGCGTTCAGGAATTCGAAAGTCACGGCTTCGATGCCGTCTTCGGGAATGGTGATTTCCAGCAAGGAAGTGGCATTCTTGAATGCAAGTTTGGTCGGTTCATCCGTTGTTGCGATCTGCACGAGTGCCGCGGGATCTATCTTCTTGCCGGCGGGAATCACCTGGGCGGCGGGAAGGTTGAGCATTATGGCGTCTGCAGGGGCGCCGTCGGGAAGGGCGGCGTCGGATTTTGCGCTTGCCGGATACACGGCGGTGTAGGAAGCTGCCGGATCGATGGCCACGCTGAAGCTGGCGCTGCGGCCTCCTTCGGCGATGTCGGCGTCGGTCAGGGCGGCGGATACGGCCCAGGTGGAGCCGTTGCTGACGGCAATCTGGTCTCCTGCGCTCCAGACCACGTCGTACTGGGTCAGGTCTGCCTTGGTGGGCTGTTCGAGGGTGGCGGTGAAGACAATCACGTTGGGGCCGGCTGGAGTTTCAATTCCGGCTTCCTTATTGCAGGCTGCGGCGGCAACTGCGGCGGCAGCTATGAGGGTAAGCTTGACAAACTTTTTCATAATCATCGAATTAAGACCAGTTAAAGTTGTCGAGTTCCTGCGGCTCATTGAAGGAGGCGCCGCTTGCCTGGCAAAGCAGATCGTCGCTGCAAAGCTGTTCCACGCATATCTGCGGGGATTTGTAGGATGGTGTTTTTTTCTTCATGGCGATATGTTATCTGATTTTGTAGCTTGTTCTGTCGGTCAGGGCGATGTCCTTTGCTGCCTGGCGCAATTTTGCGGCGTCTGACGAGGCAATCCCGCATTCGGCCGGACAGGAGCCGAAGTCTTCGCCGAACATAATGAGGTACGTGGTGCAGGCCTTGAGGTACTGGCACTCGCGGGTGGGATGGGAATTGTCGGTGTAGTTGAGGTAGTTGTAGCCGGAGGTGAAACCATAATTGGCGCGGGCGTTCCTGGCCGCCACCCCCACGGGGTTGATCCAGTTGATGTTGGGATCGGCCCCGGCGAGTGCAAAGGCGCCGCTCCGCTGGTATTCGTCGAAGGCGTCGTAGCTGCCGAATCCGCTGAAGTCTCCGGTCTTGGTGGGCGACGTTTTGCAGATTTCATACATTATCTGCGCATTCGGCGAAGATGCCCGGATCGAGGCGTCCATCTCCTTGGTGTACTGCAGCACCTGCTCAGGAGTGTATGCAGCACCGCCGGAAATGACGGAAGCGTCTCCGTATGCATATTCGGCGGCGAAATAGGTGCCGTCCTGCAGCATCGCATAGTCGAAACCTCCTTCAGCCACGGCCTCCTTGGAATAATCGATGTCGTAGAGGTGGTTGTAGAAATGGTTCGAGCCCTTCAGGCTTATCCTCATTTCCAGCTGGTGGCCTTCCCGGCGGGCAAGCTCCTTCAGCATGAAAGCGGAGCTATAGTAGTAGGTGAAGGAATTGCCGAGCACCAGGATTTTCTTCGTGTCCCGGACAGCAGGGGCCCCCGCGTAGCAAATGAAGCGGGCTGCCACGTAGGTCATTGGAGCGAAGTACAGCAACGCGCCTGAGGACGGAGTGAGTCTGGCGCTGTTTCCGTTGATCTTTCCTACGGCGCGAAGGCGGGCCCGCACGAATCCCTTGCCGACCGCTTCACCCAGCGTGAAACTCAGCACCAGGGTGCGGTAGCACGATGTGGACGGACGCAGGATGGTGCAGGAATACCTGACCGAGGGGTCTTCGGCGGCGGTGTAGGGAGCATCTCCCGCCTTCCATCCGCCGTTCTCCCAGTACTCCAGCAGCCAGTATTTTGGCAGCGCCTTGTTGTTGGCGTTTACGGTGAGCATAAGGTCGAAATCCGTTCCGGCAGGGAGATTCTCGACGGGGGAGCAGAACTCGATGCAGTCGCCCTCGTCGAGGCCTCCGACAGCGGGGCATCCGTTCGAACTGAACGTATGCGTGAGCGCTGAAGCGCCCCGGGGGCTGCTCGTAGTTATGTATGCGACGCCGGAAGTGGATGAATTGTTGGTGGCTACTGCAATGCCCTTTTCCAGCCATTGTCTTCCCGCCGCTGTGGGGCTGCTTTCGGTCCCGTAGGTGGAAGACGTGATTTCCCAGATTGCCGGGAATCCGTTGCCCGAAGGCTCTGGCTCGGGTTCCGGCTCCGGTTGCGGCTCCGGCTGGGTGGTGGACAGATAAATGGGGCGAACCGCCAGTCCGGCAGGTGTGCTGAACACGTTGCAGGAGCGTGTGGGTGAGATGGTTACGCTCTCCGATGAAGCGGAATCCCCGAAACTGATGCTGCACGAAGAAGAATCCCCGGCAAGCATATAAAGCATCTGCGGACGGCGGCTGGCCACCCCGGAGGCGGCAATTTCAGCGGCCCAGTATGCACCGGCAGTCCCGCCGGCGGAGATTTCAGAACTGGCGGGACTCCAGCTGGAGAGGTCCGCCTTTGTGGCCACGTCCCTTTCCGCACGGGGCTTCCTGTAGCCGGAGAGGGGTAGGAACAGGCCGCTTTCCATGTCGCCGTCGTCGAGGGGGCGGAAATTCAGGTCGGTGGTGCGCTGCTGCCATGGGCCACAGGAGGTGAAGAGCATGCCGTAGATGCGTTTTCCGCCGGCTTCATAATAACCGGCCTGCTGGTTGGCGCCGTTGACCAGGGTCTCGAAGTCGGAGGCGCCCGGCATCATATACTGGCCTTTGCTGGCCCAGAAGGGAAGGTCCCCGAAATAGCTGGAGAAAGTTTTCACGCTTGCGGGCGTGCCGCCGCTCTCCCAGGTCTTGGGGTGGGCGGAGCCGTCGTTGTTGCCGCTGTAGAAGAAATACGGGGCGCCCTTTCCGGTGCCGTCCAGCAGCGAATAATCGAAAGCCCGTTCATTGGTGCCGTCCTGGTAGCGGTAGGTCCTGCCCTGGATGTCCACGGCATTGCCCCGGGGCCAGATGTAGGTGTAGTACGCCACCTTGGTGCCGGAAGAGGCGCCGGTGTTGGGATACACCACCACGCTGTCGGTCTGGTAGGCCGCGGCGGAAATGCCGCCCCAGTTGAAGTGGTCGTACTTTTCCTGGCTCTCCTGCCCGTCTTCAAATTCCCACTGATTGGCGTGCAGGCCCCAGCCGCGCACCCATGTGCCGTTGGACAGATTCTCGTCGCGCAGCAGGTTGCCCTTGGCCCATTTGATGCCCTGGACCTTGATGTAGTCCGGCTGGGCGCCGCCTGTCAGGGTCCGGACATTGAGCTCCGGCATGGCCACGTAGTCGCCTGCCTTGAGGTTGGCTGAAGTCTCAGGAACCGGGATAGAAGTGCCTTCCAGAAGGTCGCCGTCGCCGTCGAGGACCTGCACTGCAAGGTCCGGGTAGCTGTTGGCGGGCAGGGGAATGTATACTTTCACCCTGCCTTCCGCGCCGTAGGCGGTCTTGCAGGGGAAGAAAACCGTGCGGCTGTCGGATCCGCTTGCGCCGGCCTCGACCCCGCCCCCGGAAGCATTGACGGCGAAGTCCCCGCTGATCTGCGTCCCTGAGGCGGAAACGAGCCTGAAGGCCTGGGCGCAGGCAGGAAGGTCCCTGAGCGTGAACTCCATCACGGCCATAAGGTGGTGGAAACGCAGGGCATTCACCTCGCTTCCGGACACTTCCAGCTCCGATGCCATCACGGCAGGCACATTGTCGCTGCGCCCGATGCAGGGAGGAATGGTCAACATGCCCGGATTGCTGCCTGCAAATGCCGCAGGATGGATGGCGAAGCGGGTGTCGAGAGTGCCCGAAAAGGATCCGGAAAACCTGCCGAAACTGCTTCCGGCGCCCTCGGACAGCACCAGTTCGAACCTGGCGCCGGCCGTATTGTACACTGCTATGGCGTCTCCGTCGGACCAGGCAACCTTGCCCCTGTCCACGGAGAAGCGCGTGCCCGGAAGGCTGGCGCCGACCGTGAGGATACGGACATCTCCCGGCGGCAACGCCTCCGGCCCGGTGGTCCTCGTGCATGACACGACTGCCAGGACCATGCAGATGAGTGTGGTCAGATATGGTCTCATGGCGTCAGATGCTTAAGTCCCAGTCGCCGTCGCGGTAGGTCATGTCGTCAGCATTGGGTGACTGGCAGAGCGGCAGCAGGGGACAGTCCTGCAGGACGCTGATTTCGGGTTGTCGGTAAGGGTGCATATTCTCTGGGGCTAATAGCTGCTGTAGGGTCCGTAGGTCGCTTCGACTTCGTAGGAGAAGTCGGTGTCGCGGAGTTTGTAGACATAGAACTGGCGGCCGCCGGGTGAGACGCGGATGACGAAATGGCCGCCGTAGTCCTTCACTTTGGAGGCAAGGTCCTCCACCGGGGTGCCGCCCTTGATGCCGGCGGTGTTGTCGATGCGTCCCTGGTGGATGTTGGTCAGGAACACGTCGCCGTACTGGGCGTGGCGGGAGAATGACGGGTCGCCCGGCTTGTCGGAGTCGAAGATCTGGCCCACCGTGACCTTCGGCTGCAGGATAGCGGCCGAAGCGGCGTCCAGGGTGTTGTAGTACATATGGTGTCCGGCCTTCATTGCTTCAACCTTCCTGCCGAGGCCGGAGACTATTTTCTGCATCACGCCGGTCTGGCAGGCGCAGTCGCCTCCGAGGTAGCAGTCGAACTGGCCGTAGGAAACGAGCACCGTGCCGCACATCCCGTTTTCGGTGAGGCTGCTGCCGTGGGTGCTGAAACCGCTGCCGTCCCAATACTTGCCGTTGGCGCCGAGGTTGGTGACGGTGAAATCATAGGAGGTGTCGTACTTGAGGACGAACTGCTTCTTGTAGTTGCCGGAGGCGTTGAGGTTGAGGGGGTACCATTCCATGCCGTCGACGGCCTGGCGGTACTGGGCGAACTGCCGGAAGTCCTCATAGACGGCGGTGCTGTAGTCTGAGGTCGCCGGAGAGTTCGACGGGCCGCAGCGGTCCACCAGTTTCTTGATGGGGAGGTCGTCATAGACAGCCATCACGCCGGAGCGGCAGTAGCCGTCGCCGGAAGTGCCGTAGGTGACGTTGTGCTGGCCCATATGGTCCTGGTGGTAGTGGGTGAGGTAGAAGAAGTCCAGATATTCGTGCCCCGTGGGCTTCAGGAAGTATCGGGCGTAGGTCGTATAGACCTTGTAGGGCCTCACGCCTGCGGACGGCTTGCGGTCCACGGCCTTGGCGGATGTGGTCTCGTACTCGCCGGCATCCACCATCATAGATGTGCCGTCCGGCATAATGATGAGGGTGCATTCGCCGCGTCCGCTGTTGATGGAGTGGATGTCGAGGAATCCGGGGCTCCAGGCGGGAAGGGTGTTCGCGGACGGCTGGGGGACGGGGTCGGGATCCGGGGTGTCCGTGCAGAGCACAGGCCTGATTGCCAGGCACTTCTGCACGTGGCCGACGCCGTAGGACGCATCCGAATTCAGGTGCACGGTGTAGCCGTAGTCGCAGGAGTTGGCGGAACGGAAGCCCAGCACGGTGGTGCAGTGGTCGCTTTCGGGATACTTGGTCAGGTCGAGTCCTGAGAACACGGCGCTGCGGTAGTAGCCCTGGGCGTTGACGTAGTTGATGGCGGCGCTTCCGTTGGTGTAGCGGCCGCGGCCTGTCTTGGGAAGGAAAAGTCCGCTCTCGAGGTCGGCGTCGGTCAGGGCGCGCGCGGTGTTGTTGAGCTCCGACTCTTCCCAGGAAGGGGTGCTTGTGAGCAAGATGCCGTAGATTTTGTTGACGCCCACGGTCACGTAGCCCGCCTGCCCGGAGGCGTTGGCCGGTGAGCCCCCGGCCCGGAGTGTCTGTATCTCACTTGAACCCGGCATACGGTACTGCCCCTTGCTGGCCCAGAAGGCCACGTCGCCGTGGATTGCGGAGCCGGTGCCGAGGGCGCCGCCGGAAGGAGTGGCGAAGCGGTCGCTGCCACCTATTTCCGCCGCGTCAAGCGCTTCTTCGTCGCCTGCGTCAACGTTGAAGATGCGGCCGGAAATAGAATACCTGGCCGAAGTGGGGAGCATATAGCCGGCATCGGCTTTCCATGAGTCGCCTGCGAGTCCGCCCCAGTTGAAGCGGTCGAAGGCGGTGGCGGACTGGGTGAAAGTGACGCCGCTGCCGGAGCTGCCCACCTGCTCGCAGCCAAGGAATTCATACTGCTGCGAGGCAATGCGCCAGCCGGTCTGGAAGCCGTCGGAGGTGGCCCCGCCGCTCTGCGCGATGAGGTTGCCGGAGGCCCAGCAGATGTTTTCCACTTTCCGTATGTCGGCCCTTCTGGCACATTTGGATCGGATGTCAAGGGCCGGCATGGCCAGGTAATCCCTGGCTTGCAGGCTGAGAGAAGAGCTGCCGAACCGTATGCTCTCCAGCCCTTCGATGAAGGTCTCATCGCCATCGAGCAGGCCGATGCTGAGCTCGCTATAGTCCCCGGCGGGGATTGCGAAGCGGAAGCGAAGGTCGGTGCCGCAGCCTGCGCAGTAGGGGAAACTGAACAGGCGGGTGGACGTCACTTCATCCGTCTTTAGGGGGCCGAGGGTCGTGGTGTTGAAACTGAAACTGCCGCTGAGACGCTTGTTTCCGGCCTGCACCACGAGGGCGCGGGCGTAGGCGGGGATGTCGTGCAGGGTCAGGTCCACGACCGGCGCGATGTGGACGAAATGGAGGTCCTGGGGCTGAGATCCCTCGATGGAGCCCAGGTGCGAGGCCATTATGGCCGGGGTGTCGTCCGTGCGTTCGGTTCTCCAGGGGATTTCAATTTCCCCCGGGGCATCGCCTGCAAGGTCGAAGGGATACACGGTCACATCTCCGGCAGTGCCGGAGAAGCCGGTGCATGTGAAAGTCCCGGTGGAAGTGCCCGCGCCGCCGCTGAGGGTGGCGCGGAACTTCTGTCCGGATGAGTTGTAAACGGCTATTGCATCGCCTGCGGTCCAGCTGACCTTGCCGTCAGTTGCCACGGCCACCTTGCTTCCCGGCTCCGGCGTATGCGCCGTGAGCACCAGGGTGTACATCCCCTCGGCCCCGGGCTTCTCGGCCTCGGCAGCCTCCCTCCGGCACGCCGCAGCTGCCAGAATCAAAGTGATTGCAAATAGTATCCGTTTCATTGTGTTCTGCCGGTGCCCGCTACGTCTTTGGTTATAAATTACTTACGGCTTTTGCCTGCACGTTTTTCCATGCAGGCAAAAAGCGTAAGTGGCTGATTTGATATGAGTTACCGGGCACCATAAGATTTACTGGAACTTTGCCCAGATGGTGTTGTTGCCACTGGCGACGCCGGAGGCGGTGATGCCGTAGGAGGAGCCGGCCAGCATGGACTCGAAGTTGCTCGATGTGGCGGCGGCTCCGTTGAGGGTGCAGCCCGCCATGATGACCACGGGTTCGGAGGAACTTCCCCAGACAGCGGGCACGCTGTTGGAGAAGCGGCCGACCACAAGGCCCGCATCACCGGGCACGCCGCTGCTGACGTTGCACTTTACGATGCAACCCTCTCCGGTCGCGACCTCGCTGCTGCTGCCGTTCTGCAGGCCGATAATGCCGCCGGCCGTACGGGTGTCCGTGGCTTCGTTTTCAACGATCACGTCGCCGTAGCATGCGCATCCCTTGATAAGGCCGATTGTGCTGTTGCCGGCGATGCCGCCCACATAGACCTTGGTCTGGGTGGAAGTGGAGTGTACGAGGGCGTAGTTGGTGCAGAATTCAATGTTGCCCCTCTGCGCGAAGCCTACGATTCCGCCGATTCTCAGGTTCTTGCTGGTGGTCTGCACGGCGTCGGTCACGATGCCCTTGGTGTCGTCGTCAGCGGCTCCGTTGGTGCAGTTTCTGACAATGCCGGTGGCGTCGGACGTCATGCCGATGATGCCGCCGAAGCAGCCTTCGATAGAGTGGTTGCCGACTTTGGTCACGGCTCCGAGGTTGGTGCAGTTCTCTATGAGGGAATAATTGGACATACGGCCCATGATGCCGCCGGCGGCCGCGTAAGAGGCCTGGCTCTGGTTGAAGCCGTTGATGGCGCCGGAATTGGTGCAGCCAAGTATCTGGAGATTCATTTCCGATGAACCTTCGGGCACTTTTCCGTCCATTCCCGATATGCCGCCGAAGTAGAGCTGGCTGGCTTTGACATTGATGGTAGTCTCTACCGTGCCGGAATTGGAGCAGTCCTTGATGATGCAGTTCTCGGCATCGTTGCCGGTGCGGCCAAGGATGCCGCCGAAGGTGGTGACTCCTCCGGATGTGGCCTGGACGTCGCGTGCAACCCTTCCTTCATTGGCGCAGCCTTCGATCGTAGTGTTTGAGTAGATCGTGCCCACGATGCCGCCGAAGTAAGTGGCTTTAATGTTGTTGTTGCACACTATGTCTGCCTTGTTGGTGCAGCCGATGATGTCTGAATTCTCCATCGACCTGCCGGTGATGCCTCCGAAGACCGGGGTGCCGGAAGCCGGGCTGGCTTCGAATATCACGGGAATGTTGTTGACGACGCCCTGGACGATCGTGTTCTTGATCCTTCCGGAAAGCACGCCTGCGTTTTCAACTGCGGTGCCGGTGATAAGGCAGGTGCTGGCGTCGCCGGAGCGGCCGAGGGTGAGGTCCTTGACGCGGAGAATCTTGTTCTCGGAAGCGAGGGTGGAGAAGAAGCCGGGGAACTGGCCGTTGCCTTCGATCACGATATTGTAGATGGAGTGGCCTGCGCCGTCGAAGACACCGGCGAAGTGGTCGCTGATGGCATTGCCGTTCACGGGAGTCCAGGTGCCGCCTTCGTAGTCGATATCGGCGCCGAGGGCCACGGTTTCGCCTTCCTCATAGAAGTCGGATATCTGTGCCCAGCGGTCGAGGTCGGCCTTGGAGTTGATCGTCTCGAGCCAGCTCAGGGTGCCGAAGTCTTCGAACTTCTTGCCCCCGCTGACGGGAAGCTGGAAGCCGGCTGCGGAAGTGCCGAGGCGTCCGGCCTTGGCTGAACCCTTGCTGAAGCAGAAAAGGATGGAACCGACGTTCTCCTGGGGCCATACCACTGCGAAATAGCTCTGTCCGGCAGCGAAATCGGCCTTCACGGTCAGTTTAGGAGCGGAGCCGGCAACGGCGGCGGGCTCGGCAAGCACGGGGGCGTTGCCGATAATCTTGATGGCGGAGCCGCTTGCGCTGAAGGCCTCTATGCCCACGGCACTGATTCCGCTTTCGGGGGCCTTGAATTCCACAAGGGAAGTAGCGTTCTTGAAACTCACCTTGGTGGGTTCGGTGCTGGTGGCTATCTGCACGAGGGCAGCGGGATCCACGCACTTGCCGGCAGGAATTTCCTGGCGGGCGGGCAGGGAAAGCATGATGCTTCCTGCAGGTGCGTCGGTCGGAATGGTGGCGTCCGAGACCGCTGAAGCGGGATACACGAGGGTGTAGGAGGCGGCAGCGGCGATGTCCACGGCAAAGGTGGCGGTGCGTCCGTCAGCCTCGATGTCGGCATCGCTCAGGGCAGAAGATACGGCCCAGGAAGTGCCGTTATGGACAGCGATCTGGTCGCCTTCTTCCCAGCAAACCTTGTATTCATTGAGAGTTGCCTTGACGGCGTCGTCAAGTGTGGCGGTGAAGACAATGGTGCCTGTCTTCGTGGAAGGAGCCTCGATTCCGGCTTCCTTGTTACATGCGAAAGCGGCGAGTGCGGCCGCTGCGACCAGCATATACTTTGCTAACTTTTTCATCTTTCTTCAGTTTTTTCAGTTACACTAGTCGGACCAGGTGAGGTCGTCTACGCTTGTGGGGGTTTCAAAGTCCGAGGCGCTGGCCTGACAGAGGCCGAAGTCGCCTTCCACCGCTTCGCAGCAAGTCTGCGGAGCTGAGTAAGTCATCAGTTTTTTCTTCATAAGCATTATATTTATCATGTGTTATTTGCATTCAATTGGGCCTTCCACCGATTTGACCTTGTAGAAGTTGTTGGTGTCGTCCAGCTGGAACACCCAGAAGCGGTCTCCGCCCGGCTCCACGCGTATCACCACGTGGCCGTTGATGTGGCAGCGGTCGTAGAGATTGGCGTTGGGAGAGGAAATCACCGGGTCTATGCAGGTGAAATACAGGGACACGTCGCCGTTGTAGTATTTGTGGTCGAGGAGCGCCTCCACGGTGCCAAGCATAGGCTGGTCGGTGCGCTGGGCGAAGCTCTGGGTCACCACCACGCGCGGCTGCAGTATGCTCATCTGCTCCTGCGGCAGGCAGTTCACCGACATGTGGTGGTCTGCTTTCATTGCCTCAACAGGGCGTCCGATAACCTTGGCCACAGGCACCGCCATCTTGGTGTTGCCGCCGGCGTCGCCGGCCGTGTAGTAGTCGAACTTTCCGTAACTTATGAGCGAGATGCAAGAGTTTCCGTTCTCATAGGGAATGGAACTTCCATAGGCGTCCACAATGGCCCCGCCGTTCCAGTATTCGCCGTTGACCGCGTAGTTGAATATCTTGAACGAAGGATATTTGGCGGCGTTGTAGCAGAGCTTCAGCTGCTGGTCGGTGCCTGCCTTGAAGCGCTCCATCTCAAGTCCCTTTTTGGATGTCGCATACTTGACGAAGTTGGTGTAGTCGCCCACGGTGCCGGAGCTGTAGTCTTTGCCGCTCTTGGCAATGAAGCTGTACTCAGGGTCGTCGGCGCCCCACGCACGGTCGAGCATCTTCTTGTAGGGAAGGGTGATGTAGAGGGCCATCATTCCGGTGAGGGTGTATCCCTCGGCACTCTTGGTGAAGCCCTTGCCGCTTGGGGTGCCGTAATGGTCGATGTGGAAATGGCTCATCACGGCATAGTCCAGGTAGTTGTGCCCAGTGGCTTCCAGGAAGTGCTTCATGTAGCGGCCCTGCGTAAAATAGGGGCGTGTGCCTGCGTCGGGCCTCTGGGCCACCGACACGGGCGATGAGGTCGATGTCACGGTCTCGCCGGCGTCGATGATCATCGTGGTGCCGTCCGGCATTATGAAGAAGGTGCACTCTCCACGGCCGGTGCTGATGGCATGGATGTCCAGCCAGCCCTCGGCCCAGGCGGGGAGCGCCTTGCCCACTTCCGCATCGGAAGGGAGCCTGGTCTCCTGCTTTCCGGGATTGTCGGGGTTATCTGCCGGCTTGCAGGTAGCAAACAGTGCCAGCACTGCCAGGCAGCATGCGGTGAAGGATGCCAGATGTTTAAGGCAGCAGGAGGCTATGGCCCCCAGGCCCATAAATCCTGGTGTAAATCGC
>CACZMF010000025.1 GCA_902782225.1 uncultured Bacteroidia bacterium
TGGCTTTCAACAATAGTCGAGATGTCTGAGATTCTTCTGTCGCTTCGCTGCCTCAGAATGACATTCCGGCGCATCCGCGTCGGTCTTTTTTTTGGTTTTCAGCGGAGTATTTATTATTATTGCGGGTTGTAGAACACTTCATTATGAAACGGATTTTTTTACTTATAGCAATGCTGGCGGTCGCGCTGGGATGCAATCCGGTGAATCCGGACAACGGCGGCGGCAATGGCAACGGTAATGGTGAAGGGCAGGGCGAAGGCCAAGGAGGCGATACCCAGCCGGAGACCGGCGAGAAACTCGCCGGAATCACCTACCAGCTGAATGTCTACAGTTTCGCCGACTCCGACGGCGACGGCTGGGGCGACATCAAGGGCATCACCCAGCACCTCGACTACCTCGACGGCCTGGGCGCCACCGCCCTCTGGCTCTCCCCCATCCAGACTTCCGCCTCCTACCACGGCTACGACGTCCTGGACTACAGCGCCATCAACCCCAAGCTCGGCACCGAAGCCGACTTCAAAGACTTGATAGCCAAAGCGAAGGAGAAGGGCATCGACATCTACATGGACTACGTGCTCAATCACTCCGGACGCGGGGAATGGTTCAACAGCGCAATAGCCTCCGAAAGCAGCCCCTACCGCAGCTTCTACGTGCTGTCCGGCAATCCCACCGCAGACGTGGCGGCCGGAAAGGTAGACAACTACGGCGGCGCCAAAACCCCCGGAATGGGCAACTGGTACACCGCTGCCGGCGGCGACTTAGGCTACAAGGGCCGCCTGCACTTCAAGCTGGACTGGGCCAAGAAGACCATCACCGTGACCGAGACCACGGCCGCCGCGCAGCAATCCAATCCGTCGGCCAACAAGTGGCTCTGGATAGGCAGTGCCGGCCTCGTGGGCCTCTACCAGACCGGCAGCGACACCCATGAAATCACCATCGACGTGGACACCGACTGGGGCTTCCTCGTGCGCTCCTCCAGCACCAGCTGGGACAACGGCACAAAATGGGGCGGCAACGGCACCAGCCTCACCTTCGGCCAGCCCTACTCCATCAACAGCAGCACCGCTGCCGACATCACCTTCGGCGGCTCCAGCATCTGGTATTTCGCCAGTTTCGACAAATCCATGCCCGACCTCAACTACGGCCCCTATGCCAACGCATCCGCATCCCCGGCCTTCAAGGCCCTCGCCGAAAGCGCCGACAAATGGATCAACATGGGCGTGAACGGACTGAGGCTCGACGCCGTGATCTGGATCTACCAGAACCAGGCCGCCGCCAACGCCAGCTTCCTCAAGCAATGGTACGACCGCTGCAACCAGACCTACAAGGCCCGCGGCGGCAAGGGCGACATCTACATGGTGGGCGAAGCCTGGGAAGAGACGTCCAAGATTGCGTCCTACTACCAGGGGCTCCCGTCGCTCTTCAACTTCAGCTACTGGTGGACGCTCAAAGACAGGATAAGCAAAGGCAAGGGCGACGATTTCGCGAAGACCGTGCTCTGGTTCCGCGCGCAGTACAAGTCGCACCGTGCCGACTTCATCGACGCCATCAAGCTCTCCAACCACGACGAAGACCGCGCCGGCAGCGACCTTGGCAGGGACATAGCCAAGGAGAAGCTCGCCGGAGCCGTGCTGCTGACTTCCCCCGGCAAACCGTTCATCTACCAGGGTGAAGAACTGGGCTACTGGGGCACAAAGTCCGGCGGCGACGAATACATACGCACTCCCATAAAGTGGACCCGCAGCGGCTCCGTGCCCACCGCCTCCCTGAGCGGAAAGGTGGACAACGCGATGCTCTCGGCCGACATTTCCGTGGAGGCGCAGTCCGCCAGCGAAAGCTCCATCCTCAACGTCTACCGCGCCTTCGCAAAGGCCCGCAACGGCTACAAGGCCCTGGCGCAGGGCGAGATGAAGGAGGTGCAGGCCGGCAACGCAGCGATAGCCGCATGGACCATGAGCTATGACGGCCAGACCGTGCTGGTGGTCCACAACTTCAAGCCCGCCACCGTGAGCGCAAGCCTGGGCGGCTACAAGCTCTCCTACATCATCGTGTCCAACGGCATCTGCTCCGCCAGCGGGGCCACTGTGACGATGAGTCCCTACTCTTCCGTTGTCTACCTGCAGTAGATGGACGTACGCGAAAAGATAGAGCTGCTGCCCCACAGTCCCGGAGTGTATCGTTACTACGACGACAAGGGGACGGTGATCTACGTGGGCAAGGCCAAGGACCTTTTCAAACGCGTACACCAGTATTTCGTGGACCCGGAGCGCCTCAACGTGAAGACGCGGCTCCTGGTGGCCCGCATCGCCGACGTGCAGTACTCCGTGGTGGACACGGAAGCGGACGCGCTGCTGCTGGAAAACAACCTCATCAAGCAGTACAAGCCCCGCTACAACATACTGCTGAAGGACAGCAAGACCTACCCGTGGATATGCGTGACTTCGGAGCCTTTTCCGAGGGTGTTCCTGACGCGCCGCGTGGAAAAGAACGGCTCCCGCTACTTCGGCCCCTACAGCTCCGTGCTGCATGCCCGCGGGCTGCTGGAGTTCTTCGGGCGCAACTGGCCCCTTCGCAGCTGCCGGCTGAAAATCGACTCCGACGCCATCCTGCGCGGCAAGTACCGCCCCTGCCTGGACTACCACATAGGCCGCTGCCGCGGCTGCTGCGTGGGCAAGGTCTCGGAGCAGGAATACGACTCCTGGATAGATGAAATCGTCCATCTGCTCAAAGGCGGCGTCAGCGAGGTCATCGGCAAGTACAAGGCCGCCATGCAGCAGGCCGCCGACGCCCTCGACTTCGAGACTGCGCAGTTCTGCAAGCAGCGCGTGGATGCGCTCCAGAAGCACTACGCCAAATCCATAATCACGGCCGCGGGCGAGCGGGACCTGGACGTATTCTCGCTGGTCTTCGACGGTCCCGACGCCTTCGGAAACTTCCTGCGCGTGCGGGGCGGGGCCATTATCCAGAGCCTCAACCTCGGCTTCAAGATGCAGATCGAGGAGGAGCAGGCCTCCGTGCTGAGCAGCTTCATCGCTGAAATCGAAAGCAAGTTCGGGGAGCTCTCCCGCGAGATCGTGGTGCCGTTCCTGCCGGACGTGGAGCTGGACGGCGTGTCGTTCACCATCCCGGCCCGGGGCGACAAGCTTTCGCTCCTGGAACTCAGCGCAAAGAACGCCAAGGAGTTCCATTTCAACACCCTCAAGCAACGGGAGCACACCGACCCGGACGCCTTCCGGGAAGGGGTGATGGAAGAGCTCCGCAAGGCCCTGGGAATGGAGGTGCTGCCGCGGCATATAGAGTGTTTCGACAACTCCAACCTCCTGGGCACCAATCCGGTAGCGGCCTGCGTTGTGTTCCGTGACGCAGAGCCTTCGAAGAAGGACTACAGGCGCTTCAAGGTGAAGACGGTGATCGGCGCCAACGACTACGCCTCGATGAAGGAAATCGTGAACAGGCGCTATTCGCGTATGCTGGAGGAGGCGCCGGACGACCTGCCGCAGCTGGTGGTCATAGACGGCGGCAAGGGGCAGCTGAACTTCGCCTGGCAGGCCCTGTGCGAGCTCGGCATACAGGACCGCCTCACGGTGGTGGGCCTCGCCGAACGGCTGGAAGAGGTCATACGGGTCGGGGATCCGTATCCCCTGTTCCTGGACCGCAATTCGCAGGCCCTGAAGCTGCTGCAGCACGCCCGCGACGAAGCCCACCGCTTCGGCATCACCTTCCACCGGGAGCTCCGCCGCAAGGCCGAGGTCCACAGCACGCTGAGGGACATTCCGGGGGTCGGGCCGCGCACGGAAGAGCGTCTGCTTCTGCACTTTGGCTCTCTTGCCCGCATCCTTGCCGCGCCGGAAGCGGACCTAGCGGCGCTGGTGGGCCCTAAGCTCGCCCGGGAGATTGCGAAAAGGGGAGATGGTTGCAAATCTCAATAATATTGCCTACCTTTGCAGCCTACATTTAGAAAGTTGTATTAAAATTTATAAACCAATATTTTTAAATTATGACATACGAAGAAATCGTAAGTAAGGTAAAGGGCATCATCGTCGACAAGCTCGGCGTAGAGCCTTCCGAAGTGACGGAGACCGCCAACTTCACCAACGACCTCGGTGCAGATTCTCTCGACACTGTCGAGCTCCTCATGGAATTTGAGAAAGTATTCGGAATCAAGATTCCCGATGAAGAGACCAGCACCATCGCAACCGTCAAGGACGCTATCGACAAGGTCGCCGAAAAGCTCGCTGCATAAGCATGCCCCCAAAATTGAAATCTCAGAGGACGCGCCACGAGGCACGCCCTCTTTTGTGTTCAGATAATGATGAGAGTATGAAAAGAATATTATTTCTTGCCTTGACTATTGTGCTATTGATTTCTTGCGGCAAAGAGAACAGTAGTAACCCGCAGGAACAAACCGTCCCTGGGGAGACGGTTAAGATGGAAGCCGTCGACCTTGGCCTGAGCGTCAAATGGGCTACGATGAATTTGGGGGCCTCCAGGCCGGAAGAATGCGGCGATTTTTACGCCTGGGGTGAGACTGAGCCAAAATCGGAATACAATAGTACCAATTATAAATTCGGCTTGACAAGCTCTGCTTCGACATTGACAAAGTACAGCAAGAAAGACAATAAAGCCTACCTCGACCTGAGCGATGATGCTGCTCATGTGAAGCTCGGCGGCAGTTGGCGGATGCCTACAATGAGAGAATTTCAAGAATTGTTAGGCGGCTGCAAGTGGACGTGGACATCCAATTATAAAGGCACAGGTGTAGTCGGGTTTATAATATCAAGTAAAGTTCCCGGCCACACCGGCAACTCGATTTTTCTTCCGGCTGCCGGCTATTGTAGCGGAACGCTCCATGCCCAGTATGGTGAATCTGGCGACTACTGGTCCTCGTTCCTTATGATTGACCGCGCATACTTTGCCTGGCACCTTCACTACGATATTGATAAAGAGACCGTGGCCTACGATTATCGCCACACCGGGTACCCTATTCGTCCGGTATCAGAATAAGCCTCATATTACGCACGCCATGCCTCCCGGGCACGAAATCAGGGGTTTTCTCGCAGGAAAGTGTATTTTTGTATTATGAAATCAAAGCTACCGCTCATTCTGCTTTCCCTTTCCTTGACGGAATGGGGACTGGGGCGGCCCCGAGCACACCACGGTCGTGCCCGTACTGGCCGGGGAAGACGGCGCCATCCGCATCGATCTCAGTTTCCCCCACGAAGGGCGCTGGCGGGTGAAAAACGTAGACTTTTACCACGGGGACGAGCGCATTGAAGGCATCCTCCCCTCGGAGCATTTCACCAGCGCCTGGATGAGCGAAGGCGATGAAGATGAATGGATTATGGTGGACCTTGGGACAGTCCGCAAGGTGGATTCGGTGCCCCCTGTCATTCTGAGCGCCCCATGTCATTCTGAGCGAAGCGAAGAATCTAAAGTGACGGAGGTGTCCCTAAAACAAGGACACCTCGAGCGAAAAACCGGCAATAACGACTGAGGCGTCCCAATATTAGGGACACCTCGCGCAAATGCACACTAATCGGCTCTACGAGGTTTCCTTCCGGTCAAAGAGCTGACGGAGCCAGACCGGGAGCGTGGTGCCTTCGACGAGGTCACCAAGTTTGCTGCGGATCTCCGTATTGCGGTGGTTTATGCTTCCCTTTCCAAGAATGTCCGGCAGCTCCTGGGGACGATAATCGGACACGTATAGCGAGCACAGCCCTATCTCCTCCGCCGTAAGGCCGCGACCGGCAAGGAAGGACGTGAAGCGGGGATGCGTTACCCGGGCATAGAACACGGCTATGACGTCCTGACAATCCTGCATCAGTACTTCATCACCGATCACCTTGGCAACACCCGAGCCACGATTGACACAGACGGAACTCTCTCAGGGCAAGCGGATTACCTTCCATATGGAAGAATCTTCTGGGAAAACGGCGTAAATTACTGGAAAAATCGCTACCTTTGGACGGGCAAGGAATTGCTCACGACGATCTTTGACGGAACTGTCTATGACAGCGGCGCTCGCTTCCTCTTCACTGACGGATCTTTTGCTTCCATCGACCCTTACGCCGAGAAGTATCCCTGGATTTCCCCATACGCCTATTGCGCCGGGGATCCCATTAACCTGACGGATCCGGACGGGAATATCATTGAAACGCTTCTTGATGTTGCAAGCCTGGTTGACGGTGTACGTAGTTTCGTATCTAATGTCAAGCAGGGAAACACTGGTGCGGCAATAGTTGACGGAATAGGAATTGTTTTTGATGCCGCTGCTGTCATTACGCCTTTTATGCCTGGTGGCGCCAGCATGGGAATCAAGGCTGTCAGGGCCTTGGATAAAGGTGCTGATGCCGTCAAAGCTGCCGACCGTGCCGGGGATGTAGCAAAAGGCATGAAGAACGCTGAGCGCGTGGCGGAGGGAAGACAGTTTGAGAAAGATGCTGCAAAAGCCGCAAAAGATGCTGGTTTGGACGTACAAACACAAGTTCGGCTTGTACCACAAAATGGCAAAGGTAACATTAAGGGCAACCGAAGTACTGTTGATCAATTGATTAAGAATGAAGACGGCACCTATACGGTAGTTGAAACAAAATTAACACCTAAAAGTAAGTTATCAACAGGACAAAAAGCAGTTCGAGACGAGGTTAGGAAAGGGAGTGGGAGTTTTAAGATAAAATCTTCTAATAAGGACTTAGATGATACATCTATTACCGTTTCCAGGTATGTGATTCATTATAATAATCCGAGCTATGTTAATTTCAAATGATGAACTTCGACTGCGGCTTTTGAATCGATTATGCGATGAGCCAGAGCTGAGCGGATATAAAGTTATTAAATCCTCAACGAGTCTTGTCAAGCGTGACGCATTGGGCGAACTTGGATTATGTTTTTCAAGTCATACAAGCGTTGATCTTGATAGAGACAATTTATTAAGTCTATATGTAAGTCCTGGTTTTTATCGTCGTTTCGATGTTCTGGAGGTTTGGTTCGAAAAACTGTTCTTGATATCCAAAAGACGGTTTACATCTATTTCCTGGAAACCAGACCTTACTTCAGAAAAATACCGTAAAGATTGGTATTGTGTCGATTTTCTCCGCACACGAGACACATTTGAAGAAGACTATCAGAGGCTTCGCGAGGTAATATTTGATGCTGGAATTCCTTTCCTTAAGCAAAACGAAACATTGGATGGAATGTATGAGTCTTGTATTGCTCCTGTTTTGCGTAAAGAAGCGTCTCTTCCAAATTCTGATATATGGTGGCCACGTTATTTAGTGTTGACCAAAATAACTCATCCGGAAAAATATGATGAAGTTAAATCATTGATATTATCTCAAATAGACTCGATGCTTCACAGAAAGTATCCAGACATAAGTACTAAAGAACACGAGAGTATTATTCCAGATATTATTAACTATATCGAGACTCATGACTTTAGCATTGAACATCCGCATGTGTTGGATGAATCAGTAAAAAAGAAAGATTCAGAGGCGCCCAGAACAGAAAAGCATATGACAAGAGCGGAAGCGAAACAGTATAATGAGTTTGAGAAGACTGAGACCGCGGTCAGGAGAAAGGTTTCCAAAGATTTTGGATGGAAACAATGTGATTACATTAATTGGAAAATAATCTCCGGTTATTATTTTGTTCTCTATCATCCGCTTGTGGATGAACTAGAACTCAATGTAAAGCCTCTGTTTGTAGATGACCTGTGGTGGGATATTTTTGAAATGCCCAGCAACAAACAGGAGCCTAAAAGCCTGAGAGGTATCGGAGCATTTGCCGTGACGGCGCCACAATTGCATGAATATAAGGTTTTTGAGAAAGAGGATGTTTTCACTTTTGATGAATCTCAAATTGAAGCAACTTGGAAGAGTCGTTTTCAGAAAGTTGAAGAGGACATTAAGGCTTTCCTTGAAGAAAACCCCGATCCTGAACTGTTCTCCCCGGAGAATAACAGCAAGTATGGTTTGATTGACCCCATCTACACATTAATGATGGAGATTCATTCCGGTATGAAAGAAAAAGCATTGGACCATATTGAGGCATTAAAGGCTGAGAGTCGTGTCACTTTTGTTGGGCCAAAAGGAGACGCTTTTGAATATGTTAAGAATTGGTGCAAAAAAGACTGATCCTTACTGTCTTTTGAGCATGGGATGTGCGCAGGAGAAGTTGCAATGGAGGAGATTTTTTCCCTAGCGTGATTAGTATTGAATTGGGAAATGAAGGCAGAACAATGGTTATTTAAAATGAACGATGAGGACTACATTCCTCAATCTCGTTTTATTATTGGAAAATATGGCCCCGGACAAATTGAACAGGGTTATTATACGTCCAATGACTGGATATCACATGCTGAAATTGGGGAAAAGTTCGCGGGCAGGGTATTCACTGAGCAGGAATACTTAAGAGTTGAAAACAATTATGTCTCCTGCGCCCGGGCCTTAGCTTTGGCACATGGGTGCAACTATCTGACCGAGGAAGATTCTATGAGGGTTGGCGTCACCAAGATAGATCCCATTATCACAGGTTCGCTTCGGCACAACAACTGGACGACTCTGTATAATGTTTCCAAAGGCTTTATGCTGACCATCGAGAATGATTATTTGTTATCTATCCGGTCAAACAAAGCACGGGAAGAGATTGAGGCTTTGGTTGAACGTTTTGGGCTGCACTTATTACCGTTGATCGGCAACGCAAGTTTGAAAGAAGACAGCCAAAACAATGGAAACATCACGTGCTGCTAGAAGAGAGTCTATGCGAGAAGCAGGAATACCCACTAGTCAACAGCCAAAATCTCAAGACATAACCGATGCTGGGCGTGTTTATAATTATGAAGCTCCTACTGGCGATAATTCTAAGCAACTTAATAATGCAGAAAAACAATTTCTCCTTGATAGCGGATGGATTTTGCCTAAGTAGCTACCATTTAAAGAAGATTAAAGAGTGGTTTGATTGGTGGATTGACGAGGGAGTAGATGACTGGGTAGAATTGGATGAACTCATTAGATTTGTTCGTAAAAAAGATTGGATGATAAAGGCGGAGACGGTTTATAATTACTTGCTTTCGTTGATACAATCGAAAGGCCTTAATATGACAGTTTGTATGGTGTTCACCTTAAAGTCTCAGTTTCAAAAGGGCAATATCCCTGACACGCTGTCATTAAAGGACGCATCCAGAGAACATGTACCACCGGTTTTTGTTTTTTACAAGGATAAAAACAAAGACGCATTGATTAAGGACTTAATTAGTGAGGGTTATTTGAACATCCATTTATCTTATGAGTTGTCAGGACAGTATGATGCATATTATTACGAATGGCTGGAAGATGACTATTATGATTATGAAACCAAAGAATATTTCAATACTCCGGCATATTCCCGTTCAATTCTCTTGATTAAATCTACATAATCCAAGGTGTATATTATTATGGGCTTAAAAGACAGATTATTCTCACATAAATCTAAAAAAGAGACCGTGCAGATCCTTATCCCTGACGAGAGTTATGACCTCGTCAACACCTCCGACGATGAAGGATACAAGGCTGTTATGGTTATTAACGCGACGTTAAAACACCACAAAGACGATACCCAGTTAAAACAGGTTTTCAGCTACTACTGTTCTGTTATATTTGATTATAACGATATTGACGAAAACCTATGGCCAACATCTGAAGAGTTCTCATATATGCGCGATTATGTTGAGACTTTTGACAAGGGCCTCAAAATTAACGATGAGCATCCCAACGCACTCTTTGTAGCACGGGTTACACATAGAGGCACCTGTCAGATGATATGGATGCTCCACGATGCACAAACTGCTAAAGAGTATCTCGATGGGGTAATCTCAGAGGGTAATCAACTTCGTGAGTTTGAGTATAGAATCGAAAACGATCCCGAATGGAACTGCATTGAGTGGTTCCTTCAGGATTTCCATTCAAAGGATCAACAATAGGGAACCTGTGCCAAGGGGGCTGTCTGGCGGGGAAGAGATTCTTCGGTCGCACAGCTCCCTCAGAATAACAGTTTGGGGATCCCTTAGAATGACAGTGTTGTGGGAACCGGGGAGAGGTTGCAGCCCTGTCATTCTGACTTCCTCCTTGTCATTCTGAGCGCCCCCCTCTATCATTGAGCGAAGCCGAGGAATCCCGGAACAATCTCCAGAGCAACGGCGGATTTGAATTATTTGCTTTTCCGTCGAAAATGAATTATGTTTGCAAAAAACAATGCCGTATGTGCACTATTATTTTATCATATGATCAGAATAATGCTTTGGCAAGAAAAAAACTTGCCGAACTTCTAAAAACCGGCTTGTTTGAAAGTAAAGAGGCTTCTTCAACCACGCCTGTCTCTGCTTCAGATGCAGAAACAGCTGCACTTAGACAAGAAGTCGAAGAATTCCTTTACGGATCTAAACTTATGGCCGCAAAGGCCTTTGGAAATAAACTATGAAATACCATCAAAGAGACGTTGTAGAAATCAATTTTCCTGTTCCTGGCGAAGGTAATAAAGTCCACCCGGCCATTATTGTATCGAATGACGAGCTTCAGATTAATGAGGGCTTCGTCTACATAGTGATGGTTTCCTCAAAAGATTTTTCTTTCAGTCGGCAGTATTCCTATCAACTGACGGACGAGATGCTTACCTTCAATCTGGAGAAGCCCAGCTGGTTAAATGCCATCTGGTAGCGGCAGACATTGAGTCTTCAGTGATACGTAAACTCGGTTCTGTCAAGGAAGAATATTTCAATGAAATTGTAGACAAGATTATCGAATCTATTTTCTGATCCGCCGGCACTTTTCTTTCTGAGTGCCGTCTCCCATGTCATTCCGAGCGAAGCCGAGGAATCCCGGAACAGGCGGGAAAATGTGGAAAATACAATTATTTTGATTATAATTGTATGTTATGCTGAGGGTAACCACATTGATGGCGCTGGTGCTGCTTCTGGCGGGCTGCGGCAAGACCGCCGAGCAGGTGAACTCCAGCGCCCTTGCCAGGATCTCCGCCCCAGCCCTTACAGGTCTCGACAGACGGGCCTACTTGTTCGCTTCTTTGAAGGTGTAGGTGGCGCAGTAGCCCTCATCTGCTGTTCCGAAGGAAAAGTGGAGCTTTGCGGTCACGCCCTTGATGGGTGCGCTCGGATCATCAAGGATGCTGCGGTCTTTGTCTATGGCTGCGCAACGGCTGGTGAAAGCGTTGGCGGCCTTCTTGTTCATAGCTTTTTTCTCTCCATCGAGTTTCCAGTAATACGGAGCACTTTCGGGTGCGAGACCTGCAGCGGCAAGTCCGTCGGCTATGGCATAGGCCAGATTGAGATGGGTGTCTTCGTAATTTCCCAAATCGACCTTATAGAGAATGAATCCATGCTCGATAGGTTCACAGGAAGTGTTGAGCATTGAAGATCCAAGCATTGCGCACACAGCCGCGATCACAGCGAATAATCTTTTCATTGCATCAAAGTTTTCTCCAAATATACAATTAATTCCAATTTTTGCAAGTAATTATCCTAGTGTCATTCTCGGCGGCGCAGTGGCGCCGGGCACGAAAGCGGCAATTATCGAGGCCCTGGGGCAGAGTATCAATGGAACAAGTCATCCAAAGTGAGACAGTTCTGGAAAATACCGGAATACATATTATACTTGAGACCTTCCGTGGTCACAAGTGTTGGGAATATGGTTCCCTTGGGTTTAACGGCCTTCCTCAGGGTCTCTACCCTTCTTTCCAGGAGAGCATGCTCCGTGCTGTTCAGAAGAAACTCACCCTTAAGGAATTTCATTTCGCATAGATTAGAGTTGCCGTCTGCCCTTTGGATAACCAAATCTATCTGGGCCCCGGCATTATTCTCATCTCCCCTTACTATATATTTCGATGCAGTAGTAACGATACCGCTGATTCCGAGGGACCACCGGATACTTTCCAAATGGGACAGACAAACCTGTTCAAAGGCGATGCCGCACCAACTCTGAACACCCTTCTTCCCACTGCTGTTTCTCCAAAAATGCTCGTCCAGATTTTTTTTACCATACAGGAACTTCAGATAGAAAATGCAGAAGCAATCTTTCAATCGGTAATACTCCCGGCCTTCGGCAGACACGGGTGTATACTTGTCCACGAAGTCGGCTTCGACAAGTTTATCCAGGTAACTTGTGAGCCCCCCTCCGGAAGGTATATTTACCATTTTGGATATCTCGTCCCGCATATATCCGTAGTTCCTCTTGGAAAGGGCCAGGACAATATCCACATACTTCCCGGAGTTGTGGAACAGCGTATCGAAAAGGCGTTTGAATTCATTTCTCAGGGGAGCCTTCTCCCTGAAAAGAATCTCGTCAATGTTCTGCTCGACACTCATACCAGGCTGGACGTAACTCAAATAGTACGGCACTCCCCCCAGCGCCAGGTATGTTCGCACAATATCGTATCGGCTCATCTGGACGCCTTTTGATTGCAAGTATGTTTCCGTTTCATTAAGCGTGAAGGGAACAAGTTTCATTTCACAAGTCATCCGGTCATAGAGACTGCCCTTTCCATTGACAATATTCTCTATAACCCAGGAACTGTTTGAGCCGCAGACAATCAGCAAAATATCATCGCGGCCGGTCGCCCATCCGTTATAGAAATTACCGAATGCAGATACGAACTTGGAACGCGGAGTGTCCATCCACGGCAATTCATCAATGAATACGACCATTTTATTGCCGTCCGCTTTTCTTTCCAGAAGCCTTTCCAGACGGAAAAACGCCTCTTGCCAGCTTTTGGGACAACGAATACTCTCATCCTGGCCAAAGCGGATCAGGGAGTAGTGAAATGCTTGCAGTTGGTCGTGCATTGTAATCTGACCATTCTCTTCATATGGAGATAAGCCGGTGTGACGAAACGCAAACCTGTCCTTGAAAAACTGCGTGACGAGGAATGTTTTTCCCACGCGCCGCCTTCCATAGATAGCTAAGAAGTCAGACTGTTTACTGACAAACAGGGATTTAATTTTCTTGAGTTCCTCTTTTCTTCCGATAATTTCAGCCATAGTCAACACTAAGTATATTTCGCCATAAAGATACAAAACATATATGATTTGGCAAAATATAATTTTATAAATCGCCACAGGGCGGGTAATATCGCGCCGTTTGGCGATTTATAGTGCGGTTCCTATCTTTTTCACTTTTCACTAAAAGAGAACCGCAAGATGTCGGCTGATTGCCTGGATTCCATCGGTAATTCTTTTTCTTGTGTCGGGGCGGGGAGTTTTCCGGCCAGTGGCATAATGGCTTAGTTGCTGCTCGTTTATACCTGTTTCCCTTGACAGTGCCTTTCTGGTTATAAAATTATCAGTATAGCGAAGTTGCGCACGGGTTGTCAGGATGAATTCCGGTTGCCAGCCATCCTGGAATCCAACGGGGAGGCTTTCTCCGTGTGCCTGCATTCCTTCCAAGTGGAAACGTATAGCTTCCACGATATTATGTTCAACCTCCTCAAGTGTTTTGCCTGTAGCAACGCAAGCGATGGCATCATCCTGAGGTGCCGCACCAAAGTTGTGACCAACCCAATCTACGTTAATCTTTACTGTTGCCATTATTGTTACAATATACTATTACTTCCAACCAGCCTGTTTCCAAATACTATTTAGAATGAATTGACTAAGGTCTTCATTCATTTTTCCTCTGACAGTAACTGTCCCAGGCTTTGTTTTGTGTCTAAACTGACGGTGGTCACCAATAATCCTATCAATTACCCAACCATCTTTATACAGAAGGGCAACGACGTGTCTGACTTTATAGCGTTTCATTCGTCACCTTCCTCCTACAAAGGTATAGATTTTTATACCATAATCCAAATGTCTTCATAGTGTTTTGCGCTTTCCTATCCATGGACGCGTTAATTTTTTACCATGCAATAATACTCAAACCTTCGTCACGCATCTTTAAAAAATCGCAAAACTTTTCGAGCCTCGTCACACTATTTGGATTGTTCGTCACATTTTTACGATTTTTTAAGATTCATTTTGCCTTTATCTTTGCCCGCCTAAGCCCGTCTTCCCGGGCTTAGTGCAAACGAAATCTACTTCTCCGGCATTAAGCACGACAAGGAACAGGAACAGCGTTCAGGGTTATCCGTACATGCAAAGCGATAATATTGCCTTTCCCAATCCAGGAATCAAGGATAGTTAAATTTTATCACCCACAAACAACAAAATAGAGAAAGGTATTGTTTTCGTTGTTTATAGAGCAGGAAAGTGTATTTTTGTATTATGGAATCAAAGCTACCGCTCATTCTGCTATCCCTTTCCTTGACGGCATGTGCCGCAGCGCCCCAATCCAACATCGCGTTGCACAGGGCGGCAATCGCTTCGTCCAACTTCGACAGCAATCTGACAGCCCAGCTGGCCACGGACGGTATCGTGCTGGACGGGCAGCCGGCATTCCTGGAAGTGTTCTCCTCCGAAGGGCCCGTGAGCAGGGTGGAGAGAGTGAATGCATTCGACGGCGATATGAATTCATGCCATGTCATCACTACTGCCGAAGGCTGGCTGGAGTGGCGTTTCCACGGGTATAAAGTGTCAGCAGACAAAGCGGAAGTGCTCATTCAGGATGGACGGAATGGGGACTGGGGCGGTCCCGAGCACACCGCGGTCGTGCCGGTAGTGGCCGGCGAAGACGGCGCCATCCGCATTGATCTCAGTTTCCCCCACGAAGGGCGCTGGCGGGTGAAAAACGTAGACTTTTACCACGGGGACGAGCGCATTGAAGGCGTCCTCCCCTCGGAGCATTTCACCAGCGCTTGGATGAGCGAAGGCGCTGAAGATGAATGGATTATGGTGGACCTTGGGACAGTCCGCAAGGTGGATTCGGTGCACCCTGTGTGGATCAGCGCCCCGAAGGCCTGCAAGGTGAGCGTCTCCAGGGACGGAGAGTCCTGGAAGGCGTTCAGCCCCGGCCGCTGGCGCTTTGTCAGGCTCGACATGCATGGCGACGGGTCCGCCCGCTTCTGCCTCACGGAGCTCGAAGTGCTTGGCCCGGAGAGCCCGGAGGGCGGCGAGAGCGAGGGCGGCTGGAAGATACAGCGCGCCTCTGAAACCCACGCCGGCGGAGCGGAAATATCCACGCCCGGCTTCCCCACCGCCGGGTGGCTTCCCGCCTCCGTACCGGGCACCGTCCTTGCCAATTACATCGCCGCCGGAGCCGTCCCGGACCCCGGCTACGGCGACAACTGGAGCCAGATTTCCGATTCCTACTTCAACAGCGATTTCTGGTACCGCAAGGAATTCGAATGGCACCGCGGCTCCGGCCGCCCCGTGCTTGAATTCGACGGCATCAACTGGAAGGCCGACGTCTGGCTCAACGGCGTGCAGGCAGGTAGGATCGAAGGCGCCTTCATCCGCGGACGGTTCGACGTGGATTCTCTGCTCCGGGACGGACGCAACGTGCTGGCAGTCAAGACTGAACGCAATGCCCATCCCGGCGCCGTGAAGGAGAAGACGGCCAAGTGGACAGGATACAACGGCGGGGTGCTGGGGGCCGACAACCCCACCTTCCACGCCAGCATAGGCTGGGACTGGATAACCACCGTGCGCGGCCGCAACTGCGGCATCTGGAACGACGTACGCCTCTCCGAAGAAGGTCCGGTGTCTGTGTCGGACCCGCTGGTCAGCTCGAAGGTCAACCCCGACGGCACCGCCAGCATCACCCCGTCTGTCTTCGTCAGGGGCACCGGCTCCGCCGCCGGCAAAGTGACACTCGAAGGATGGATAGGCGGCCTACGTTTCAGCCGGGAGATCACCGCCGACGGGGAAATATCATTTGCGCCCGCCGATTTCCCGCAGCTGTGCGACTGCAGCCTTGACCTCTGGTGGCCGGTGGGATACGGGGAGCCGGTGCTGCACGATGCAGGATTCGCCGTCAGCATCGACGGCGTGCTTTCGGATTCCCTGCACTTCAAGGCCGGCATACGGGAGATGACCTGGGACAGCAGCGACGGCGCCCTGAAGTTGTTCATCAACGGCCGCAGGCTCGTGCCCCAGGGCGGGAACTGGGGCTTCTCCGAGCACAACCTGGTGTTCCCGGGCGAGAAGTACGACATCGCCCTCGATTACCACAGACGCATGAATTTCAGCATGATACGCAACTGGGTGGGACAGGTCGGCGACGAGGAGTTCTACGACGCCTGCGACCGCTACGGAGTGACCGTGTGGCAGGATTTCTGGCTCGCCAATCCCAGCGACGGCCCCGACCCGGACGACGAAGAGATGTTCCTTGCGAACGCGGAAGACTGGGTGCGCCGGATACGCCGCCACCCTTGCCTCGCGCTCTACTGCGGCCGCAATGAAGGCGTGCCTCCGGCAACGCTGGACAGGGCGCTGCGGGACGATATCGTAGCGCGCCTGCATCCCGGGATGCTCTACATCTCCGATTCCGCCGACGGCATCGTGAGCGGCCACGGCCCCTACAACGCCATCCCGTTTGCGGAGTACTATTCCAGGCAGAGCGGCAAGCTCCATTCGGAAAGGGGGATGCCCAATGCCCCCACCTGGGAGAGCCTGCAGAGGATGCTCCCGGAGCAGGACCGCTGGCCCATGGGCGAACTGTGGGGCAAGCACGATTTCACCACGGACGGCGCCCAGAGCGTCAAGACCTACAACCGCCTGCTGGAGACCACCTGGGGCAAGCCGGCATCGCCGCAGGAGTACTGCTTCCTTGCGCAATGGCTCAATTACGAAGGGTACCGCGCGATCTTCGAATCGGCCAACGCATCCGGCCGCAACGGCATGCTGCTGTGGATGACGCACTCCTGCTGGCCGTCGATGGTGTTCTGCACCTACGATTATTATTTCGAGCCGACCGGTGCGTTCTTCGGATGCAGGAAGGCCTGCGAGCCGCTGCACATACAGTACAACCTCATGACAAAGGAGGTCGAAGTCGTGAACCTGTGCAGCGGCAACCTCTCCGGGCTCCGCGCCGGACTTGAGGTCTATGATTATGCAGGCACGCTGCTGGGCAGCCGTTCGGCGGTGGTGGATTCCCCGGACGATTCAACGGTCAGTTGCTTTGCCGCCGACCTGCCGGAAGGGGCGCCGGCGCTCCTGCTGAAACTGCGGCTGCTCTCGGCGGAAGGGGACCTGCTGTCGGAGAACTTCTACATGATTCCGGAAGAACGGTCCGGCAGCCTCAAGGCTCTGAGGGGCCTTCGTGCGGCAAAGCTCGGCAAAATGGTAAAGGTCTCAGGGTCAGACGTATCCGTGACCGTGCGCAACAACGATTCAGTCCCTGCCCTGCTGGTGCGGCTTGTCCTGAAAGACCACAACGGCGAGGAAATCCTGCCCGCAGGCTATTCAGACAACTATTTCGCGCTGCTTCCGGGAGAGGAAAAGACCGTGCATATCGCCTGCCGCTCCGCCCGCCAGAGCTCCACGCAGCAGAGCCTTGCCCTCCAAAGTCCCATCCACCAGAGTCCCATCCACCAGAGTCCCGCCCGCCAGAGTCCCGTCCACCAGAGTCCCATCCACCAGAGTCCCGCCCTCGATATCCAGCAGCTAGGTGACTTCGCCCTTTAGCCCCCCGCGAGAAGCAGGAGGGGTTGGCGCAGGTACCCACTATCTTTGGCGCAGGTACCCACTATCTTTGGCGCAGGTACCCACTATCTGTGGCGCAGGTCTGTTTTTTGGCAAGGGACCTGCGCCACAGGGATGCACTGGAAGCCTTTTCGTGGCGCAGGTCCCCACTTCTTTTTCGGACCTGCGCCAGAGATGCCAAGAACCTGCGCCAAACGACCGGGGGACCTGCGCCACAAGGCTGCCGTTTCGCCCCTTCCCAGCGCGCGAAGACAATGTCAGCACCCCCACATCGTCCTCGCGGAGGGTTTTGCGGCCACTCAGCCCTTTCCCAGCACACGAAGACAACGTCAGCACTCCCACGTCGTCCTCGCGAAGGGTTTTGCGGCCACTCCGCCCTTTCCCAGCGCGCGAAGACAACGTCAGCACCCCCACATCGTCCTCGCGAGGGGTCAAGCCGGAGGAGGGGGCAGAAAGGCAAACAGATCGACGGGCTGAATGGGTGGAAAATACAATTATTTTCACTATAATTGTAGGCTATGCGAAAGATAACCACATTGATAGCGGCGGCGCTGCTTTTGGCGGCGTGCGGCAAGGCCGGAGGAGAGCCCGGCGGAAAACCCGGGGAAGGCATCGGAAAAGACACTGAAACTCCCGCCCAGGACCTCCCGGCGGCGGTGCAGACGCCCGACTTTGCTAAGGGTGCTGACATCAGCTGGGCCTCCGAAATGGAGAAGGCCGGCAAGACCTTCAAGAAGGCCGACGGCACGCCCGCCGACATTTTCGAAGTCCTTAAGGACTGCGGAATCAATTCGATTCGCCTCCGCGTGTGGGTGAATCCCACGGGCGGCTGGAGCGGCAGGGACGATGTAGCAGCCCTGGCCTTGAGGGCAGCCAAGGCCGGAATGGCCCTGATGATAGACTTCCACTACAGCGACTTCTTCGCCGACCCTTCGCGGCAGACCTTCCCCAAAGACTGGGAGGCCGACAAGGCAGACGCCGCCAAGACCGCTGCCCGCATCAAAGCCCACACCACCGAAGTCCTGGGTACCCTGAAAGACAAAGGCATATCCCCCGCGTGGATACAGATAGGCAACGAGACCCGCAACGGCTTCCTCTGGCCCCTCGGCCAGCTCTGGGACAATTCAGGCGACATCGCCGGAGGCTGGTCCCGCTTCGTGCAGCTCTACAATGCCGGCTACGACGCCGCCAAGGCCGTGTTCCCCAAGGCCCTCGTGATGCCCCACATCAACAATGCCTGGGAAGACAACAACTGGTGGTTCAAGAAGTTCAAGGCAGAAGGCGCGAAGTTCGACGCCATCGCCCTGTCGCACTACCCCCAGACCGAAAGCAAGATGACTCCGGAGCAGGTCAACAGCAACGCCCTGAACCGCATCGCAGCCCTCGCCGCCGGCTACGGAGTGCCGGTGTTCGTGGCCGAAGTGGGGGTGAAACCTGCCACCGAAAGCGCCTCCGCCGCCGTGCTGAAGGCATTCATGGAAGGGGTGCGCAACATCCCCTCCTGCAAGGGTGTATTCTACTGGGAACCTGAGGTTTACGGCGGCTGGAGGCCGGCCGTCTACAGTTCCCTCGGCTGGGGCTCCTACGATATGGGGGCCTTCTCGTCCGACGGCCGCCCGACCAGCATAATGAACGCATTCAAATAAGACCACATACGTATGAAAAAGTTTTTCCTTGCAGCCGCAGCACTGCTTACCCTCTTCTGCTGCACCCCGAAGGCCACATCAGTGCATCCGGAATGGACCTACGACAGCGTCGTCTATGAGGTCAACATCCGCCAGTTCACCCCTGAAGGCACATTCAAAGGCGTCGAAGCCCAGCTCCCCCGCCTCAAGGAACTCGGAGTGGACGTGCTCTGGCTGATGCCTATGTACAAGATCGGCGAGGTGGAGCGCAAGGGCTCCCTTGGCTCCTACTACGCCATCTCCGACTACTGCGCCGTGAACCCTGAATTCGGCACGATGGAGGACTTCGAAGCCCTGCTGGGCGCCGCCCACGCACAGGGATTCAAGGTCATCCTCGACTGGGTGGCCAACCAGACCGCCCCGGACAACGTGTGGATGACCACCAAGCCCGCCGACTTCTACGAGCGCGACTCCCTTGGCAACGCCATCTGGGAGTACGACTGGACCGACACCCGCAGTCTCAACTACGAGAACAAGGAGGTCTGGAAGGCCCAGGACGAAGCGATGCGCTTCTGGCTCGACAAAGGCGTGGACGGCTTCCGCTGCGATGCCGCAGGCGAGATGCCGGCCGATTTCTGGAAGGGAGTGCTCCCCGCCCTCAAGCGCGACTACCCCGACGCCTACCTGCTTGCAGAGGCGGAGAAGCCGGAGCTCAGCGACCCCGCCGAGACCTTCGACGCCACCTACGCCTGGGAGCTGCACCACCTCATGAACGAGATCGCCCAGGGCAAGAAAAACGTGGGCGACCTCAAGGACTACCTGGCCCGCGACGACGCCAAATACCCCAGGGAGGCCTTCCGCCTCACCTTCACCTCCAACCACGATGAAAACTCCTGGGCAGGGACCGAATTCGAAAGGATGGGAGATGCCGCAAAGGTCATGGCCATGCTCTGTTTCACCCTTCCCAAGAGCCAGCCGCTCATCTACACCGGACAGGAAATCGGCCTCGACAGGCGCCTCGCGTTCTTTGAAAAGGACCCCATCACCGACTGGAGCGCCAACGAGTGGACCACCTTCTGGAAGGGCCTCGTGGACCTCAAGCACGACAATCCCGCCCTCGCGGCCGGAGAGAAAGGCGGCACCCTCGAATACATCCAGGATGTGCCTGAAGGCATACTTGCCTTCTGCCGCAAAGTGGCCGGCAATGCGGTCACGGTGGAAGCCAACCTCACGCCCGACGCCATTCTCCTCGACGACGGCAGCGAGCTGGCCGGATGGGACTACATCGTCAATGTATGGCACGGAACTGAAAAATAAAACCATATGACTATCAGGCACTTTAGCGCAGCATCGGCACTGGTTGCGGCATTTGCGGCCGCCGCCCTGGCCTTCGTGTCCTGCCGCCCGGGCTTCAACCCCGATTCCGTGCGTGACGCCACCGCCGGGGAAATCGCCCGCGTGGAGCCGCCCTGCTGGTGGACCGGGATGAAAACGTCCCTCCAGCTGATGGTGCAGGGTCCCGGAGTATCCGGATGCACCGTGAGCATCGAAGGCGCCCCGGGCGTGCAGGTCGGCGGCGTCAGCAAGGCGGAAAGCCCCAACTACCTGTTCATCGACGTGATCGTGGGCACGAACGCCCGTCCGGGCACCTGCTGGCTCGTGTTCAACAACGGCAGCGAAAGTTTCAAGTACCCCTACCTTCTGCGTGAGCGCGAAGAGGGGAGCGCCGGCCGCGCCAGCTACACCACCGAAGACATGATCTACCTCATCATGCCCGACCGTTTCGCCTCCGGCACCCCCGACAACGACCGGGGCTGGCCCGGCGGCACCTACGACGACGGCTCGGCCCTTCCCTGGCGCGTGCCTGAAACGCCCGACACCGTGGACCGCACCGACCCCGTGGCCCGTCACGGCGGCGACCTGCAGGGCATGACGGAGCACCTCGACTACGTGGCCGGGCTTGGCGCCACCGCTATCTGGAACACGCCGCTTCTGCTTGATAACCAGCCGTTTGAGTCCTACCACGGCTACGCCTGCGCCGACTACTACCATATCGACCCCCGCTTCGGCGACAACGCCTTGTACCGCGACTACGTGGACCAGGCGCACGCCCGCGGGCTGAAGGTCATCATGGACATCGTGACCAACCACTGCGGCACCGCCCACTGGTGGATGGAGGACCTGCCGTTCAAGGACTGGGTGCACCGTTTCCCGGAGTACATGCAGATGAACGCCCTGTTCTCCGTGTACATGGACCCGAATGCTGCGCAGACCGACCTGCAGCGGCAGGAGAGCGGCTGGTTCGTGCCTTCGATGCCCGACATGAACCTGGACAACCCCTTCGTGCTCAAGTACTTCCAGCAGTGGGCCGTATGGTGGATCGAGTACGCCGGCCTGGACGGTCTGCGTGTGGACACCTACCCCTACAACGAGCCGGGGCCGATGTCCCGCTGGTGTGAGGCGGTGCGCAGGGAGTACCCCGGCATCAACATCGTCGGCGAGTGCTGGGACATGAACATACCCCAGGTGGCCTACTGGCAGACCGGGCACCCCAACAAGAACGGCTTCGACAGCCACCTTCCCTCGATCATGGACTTCCCGCTGCAGAGCGCCATGATCACCGCCCTCTGCGAAGACAAGGTCTGGTGGAGCGAAGGCATGACCCGCGTCTACAGCGTGCTGGCGCAGGATTTTGCCTACACCGACCTGGACAACATGATGATCTTCTTCGCCAACCACGATCATGCCCGCACCGGCGACATCCTGCGTGAGGATCCGGCAAAGATGAAGCTTGCCATCGCGATGCTGGCGACGATACGCGGCATCCCGCAGCTCTACTACGGCGACGAGATGATGTTCCTGGAGCGCAAGGACTGCAAGAGCCACGACGGCGCGAAGCGCATCGACTTCCCGGGCGGCTGGGCCGGCGACGCGGTCGACCTGTTCAGCGCCTCAGGGCGCGCAGCCGCCGGCGGCCTCTATGCCAGCGCCGCCGAGCTCCACGACTACACGGCGCGGCTGTTCGGCTGGCGCAAGGGCTGCAAGGCCGTCCAGCACGGCAAGACGCTCCACTTCCTCCACCGTAAGAACGTGGGAGCCAGCAACATAACCGACAACGCCTACTCCTACTTCCGCTACCTGCCGGACGAGGCCGTGTTCGTGTACATCAACAACAACGCCGAGTCCCGCACCCTCGACTGGAGCCACTACTCCGAGTTCGTGAGCGGGCCCGTCAGCGGCACGGATGTCCTGACCGGCGGTAGCGTGGTGCTCCAGGACGGCCTGGAAATCCCCGCCCGCAGCGCCCTGATCGTCCAATTCCCCCGCTAGCGACCCTCCGGCCGGCCCTTGCAGCTCCGACCGTTCCCTGCAGCTTCGACCGTTTTTGGTAAGTCGCTGCGTATCAATAAGTTACAATTCTCCTATGCGCCGTTTGGAGCACAGGAGACACAGAAAAGATTGAAAATGAAAGATTTACGAAAAACGCACATTGGGGCGGCGCTCATAGGGGCGGCGCTCATGATTGCGGCGGTGCTGATGGCAGCGGGCTGCAAGAGCCTGCCGGTGATCATTGCGGAGGACGTGCTGGAGAGCCCCGACAGGAACCTCCAGCTGACATTCGGGCTGCTGGACGGCGGCGTCCCCGCCTACACCCTCGAATACAAGGGACAGAAGGTCGTCGATGTGTCCCGCCTCGGCTTCGACCTTGCAGACGGCAGTTTCCTGAAAAGCGGCTTCAACGTCTACAGCGTCGATTTCGACTCCTGCGACGAGACCTGGAACCCCGTCTGGGGCGAGGAACGCGAGATCCGCAACCACTACAACGAGATGTTGGTCACGCTTGAACAGGGCACGGGCGAGGTCAGGGCGCCGCAGGACGGCGTGGGCGCCACGGATCCCGGCTACACCGGCGACCCGGGCAACGCCTCCGGCCGCGGCGCCGTTATGTGCATACGCTTCCGTCTCTACGACGACGGCATGGCGCTCCGCTACGAGTTCCCGCGCGACAACAAGCTCCGCTATTTCAATATCAAAGAGGAACTTACGGAGTTCGCGATGACCGGCGACCACAACGCCTGGTGGATCAGCGGCGACTACGACACGCAGGAGTACAACTACAGCCACACCCGCCTGAGCGGAATCCGCGCGCGCTCCCGTTCGATGCGCCTGGGCAACGCCTCAGCCACAGGATTCAGCGACACCGGCGTGCAGACCGCCCTGCAGATGAAGACCGACGACGGCCTGTATATCAACATCCACGAAGCAGCGGTGGTCAATTACCCCACCGCCAACCTCGACCTGGACGAGGGCAGCATGACCTTCCGCATCTGGCTCACCCCCGACGCCGAAGGGATAAAGGGCCGCATGCAGGCCCCCTGCGTGACCCCCTGGCGCACCGTGATGGTCGTGGACGACGCCCGCAAAGTGCTGGCATCCAGGCTGATACTCAACCTCAACGAGCCCTGCGCCCTGGACGACGTGAGCTGGATCCACCCGGTCAAATACATGGGCGTGTGGTGGGAAATGATCACCGGCAAGACCGAGTGGTCCTACACCTGGGACTACCCTTCAGTGCAGCTCGGCGTGACCGACTACGCCGCCTCGAAGCCCCACGGCAAGCACGGCGCCAACAATGAGAACGTGCGCCGCTACATCGATTTCGCGGCCGCGAACGGCTTCGATGCCCTGCTGATCGAAGGCTGGAACGAGGGCTGGGAAGACTGGTTCGGATGCCAGAAGGACTACGTGTTCGACTTCGTGACCCCGTACCCCGATTTCGACCTGCCGGCCCTGAACAACTACGCCCACGAAAAGGGCATACGCCTCGTGATGCACCACGAAACCTCTTCATCCACCGTGAATTACGAGCGCCACATGGAAGCCGCCTACGCCCTTATGAACCGCCACGGCTACGACGCCGTGAAGAGCGGCTACGTGGGCAACATCATCCCCTACGGCGAGCACCACTACAGCCAGCCGCTGATCAACCACTACCTCTACGCGATCAAGGAGGCGGCAAGGCACCACATTATGGTCAACGCCCACGAAGCCGTGCGCCCCACCGGCCTCTGCCGCACCTGGCCCAACCTGATCGGCAACGAGAGCGCCATGGGCACGGAATACCGCGCCGGCATCAACCCCGGCCACACGTGCATCCTGCCCTTCACGCGCCTGCAGGGCGGCCCTATGGACTACACGCCCGGCATTTTCGAGACCGATATGTCCGTGACCGCCCCGGGGCAGAGCGGCAAGATGCGGCACACGATAGCCAACCAGCTGGGCCTCTACGTGACCTTCTACTCGCCGCTGCAGATGGCGGCCGACCTGCCGGAGAACTACGCCCGCTTCCCGGACGCCTTCCAGTTCATAAAGGACGTGGCGGTGGACTGGGAAAAGAGCCTGTATCTCGAGGCGGAGCCGGGTGAATTCATCGTGACGGCCCGCAAGCCGCGCCTGGAGACGCTCAACTCCGGCCGCCTCACGGGCAAGTCGGGAGCATACGAATTCGTGTACAAGGACGGCAAGGCGCACGACGTGTGGTACGTGGGCGGCGTGTGCGGCGAGCAGGCCAGGGAAGTCACCATCAAGTTCGACTTCCTCGATCCGGCGCTCCGCTATGAGGCCACTCTCTACTCCGACGCACCGGAAGCCGACTACGAGACCGCTCCCCAGGCCTATGAAATCAAGCATCTGGAGCTCACGGCCGCCGACACCCTAAGCGTGCGCATGGCCCGTTCCGGCGGCTTCGCACTATCGCTACGGAGTGATCCAGATTTCTTATTTGCTAATCTCAAACTCATTGAGTAAATTTGCGCAGTGGGTTGAGTAAAATTTTATCGATCAATATAACTCGCCATGTATCAAAGGAAACAATACAACACTCTATATTCCAGAATGCGGGAAAAGAGACGTTTCATACAAGTAATCATGGGTCCCCGCCAGGTCGGCAAGTCCACCTTGATGAAACAGGTCGTGAACGCTCTGGATATCCCATTCGTCTTCTATCCTGCCGATGCGGTTCCGGCCACCCAGCTCAGCTGGATCAGCGATTGCTGGAACGCCGCCCGCGCCAAGATGCGCGTGGAGGGTCTCGGGGAGCTCATCCTTGTCATTGACGAGATACAGAAAATCACGGGTTGGAGCGAGGTAGTCAAAAAGGAGTGGGATACCGATACATTCTACGATGTCAACCTCAAAGTCATCCTTTTGGGCTCTTCCCGCGTAATGCTGGATAAAGGCCTTGCTGATAGTCTGGAGGGCCGCTTTGAGCGTATCATCCTTTCCCACTGGTCCTTTGCTGAAATGCGCGACGCCTTCGGATTCACATTGGACCAGTTCATTTATTACGGAGCCTATCCCGGTGCGGCAGAGTTGATCGGTGATGAAGACCGCTGGCGCGATTACGTAACCGGTTCCATTGTCGACGCCACCATCAACAAAGACATTCTGGTCAATGAGAAGATTGCCAAACCGGCGCTGCTGCGTCAGACCTTTGAACTCTCGGCGGCGTATTCCGGCATGGAATTGTCCTACAACAAGATGATCGGCCAGCTGCAGGATGCCGGCAATACAACGACCCTGGCCGGTTATTTGAACCTGCTGTCCCAGGCCGGTCTGGTTTGCGCACTCAACAAGTACGCCGTCGACCTGGCCAGAAAGAAGAACAGCGTCCCCAAGCATCAGGTTTACAACAATGCCCTGAAGAATATCTACTGTGAGAAACCATTTGCCGATGCCGTTCAGGACAGGGCTTTATGGGGCAGGCTGTTCGAGTCCGCCATCGGTGCCCATATCATGAGCTATGCCTATGCCGGTGACTACAAAGTGTATTATTGGCGAACGAAACCCGGCTGCGAAGTAGACTACGTATTGGAAAAAAAGGGCCGCGTAATCGCTATTGAGGTAAAAAGCAACAGTGACCCCGGGAATGACGGCTTATCCGAATTCAAGGTCCAGTACAAACCCTTCCTGGCACTGGTTGTCGGAGATGGGGGAATGAAAGCAGAAGACTTTTTAAGTATCAATCCGGCAGATTTATTCCGGTAAGCGCCTTAACACTTTTCCTTGGCACTTTTTTTTGCTATATTTGTGAGATTAATTAGTAGTGTTATGAAAGAAAAATGGGCTTATACCCTTCCTGAATGTACTGTGATAGCAGTAATGCAGGAAAAA
>CACZMF010000026.1 GCA_902782225.1 uncultured Bacteroidia bacterium
GGTATCTCCTGCTGATTATCATTTGCAAACAAATTAACAGTTTGGTTCTCAGTGGGTAACCCCTGCTGATTATCATTTACAAAACCAGTATCCTCAGGGAGATTGGGCTGGGAGTAGGCGGCGACGGCGAGGCGGTCGCAGCGCTCATTCTCCGGATGCCCGGCATGCCCCTTGAGCCAATGGAAATTCAGCGTGAAGCCCGCTGCAAGCGCATCGAAGCGGGCCCAGAGGTCGTGGTTCTTCTTCCGCTTCCAGCCCTGGGTCACGGTGTTGACCACATACTGAGAGTCGCTCCACACCTCCACCTGCGCCCCGGGCCAGCGGATCGCCGAAAGACCCTCGATGACGGCCAGCAGTTCCATACGGTTGTTGGTCGTGCGGGCAAAGCCGCCGCTCATCTCCCTTCGGAGAGAGCCGCAGCACAGCACGGCCCCCCAGCCGCCGGGACCGGGATTGCCGCTTGAAGCGCCGTCGGTGTAGAGGAATATGGGGGGCCTCACGCTCATACCTTTATATCGTCGTAGTTATAGCCTCTCGAAAGGGCGTATTTTATCAGTTTAAGGCGGGCCTGGGGGTCGCCCTGGAGACTCTTTGCCTTGGCAGCCAGAAGCTTGTCCAGCTTTTCCGCTGCCGCAACGGCATCAATGCTTTCCAGGGCAGAGTCTATATCGGCAGATCCTATTCCCTTGGCTTTCAGCATATAGCGTATCTTAACCGGGCCCCAGCCGTCAAGCACCGCCTTCTCACGGGCAAATGCCCCGGCATAGCGGGCGTCATCCACGAAGCCGTCTTCGACAAGGCTGTCAAGGACCTCCACTGCGGCTGCTTCATCCCCGTCCAGGGCCTTCAGCGCCTTCTGCCGCATCTCGGCCCGGCAGTACTCCCGCCTGGCACACCTGCCCTGCAGCGAAACCAATACTTTCCTGATACGATCGTCCATGCTAGAAGTCAAATCCGAGGGAAATATACAGACCGGCGTCCTTCTCGAAATTGTGGAAACGTTCCGACCAGGTGCCGACCACCTTCACGGGCCCGACCGGGGTGCGGTAGCCGATCTCGAAGCCGGCGCCCCAGAGCGTGGGAAGTACGGTGCTGACCATATCCTTGATCGTCTTCGCCTCACGGAAATAGCCTCCGGTGGCCGTCAGGAACAGGTTTTTGGCAGGCTGCACACGCAGTCCGAGATTGGCGACGACAACGTAGGGATCGGCCTGATAGACGTTGTTGAAACCTATGAACGGAATCTGCCGCTCTATATAGCGGTCCGCCATCATTCCGCCTACGTAGTTCTGGTGTGCAAAAGAATAATTGGGATCCGTAACCCGAAGAGGGTCAGGCTCATCTGCATTTCCCAGAACCACACGCATATGGATGTCCGGAATCAAAGCAACCCTGCCACCGAAAGGAATCACCGAAGCGAAATTCAGGAACGGCTGGTGCAGGGGCTTGAAGCCCGGACAGTCACGCTTCATAAAGTCCAGGTCGTAGCCGAAGGTCATCTTCATGCCCTTCGAGGGGTAGTAGTTGGTGTCGTAGGTGTAGATTGTGCCGTTGACAAAAGCGCCGAGATAGCCTCCGCTCGCCAGCTGGGGATATGCCACGTTGATCTTCTCTCCGTAGCTGGTGCTGTAGGGAAGGATGTAGCGCCTGTACTGGGCTCCGAGCTTCACGTCCACGTTGGTCCACTTGATATTGGAGAAATACAGCTTCTCGCTGTGGCCCCACCAGCGGGCCTCCGATCCCACGCGGGCCAGATCCGTGATCAGTGTCGATGAGACGTTCATCACCGACGTCTCGAGATTGACCGTGGGCAGCCACGCAAGGTCCAGGGCTCCCCTGACGGCCAGGTACTGGTTGCGGCCTACCTTGGCGTTGACGTCAAGCTTGGCGCCGCTCAGCTTGTGTGCATTCAGCCCCACATTGAAGAGGAACGCCGGCCATTCTTCAGTGTCGAAGCGCACACCCATACCGAACTGGTGCCTGGGGCCTTTGACGCAATTGAAGATCAGCCGGTAGGGCTCTTCCCTGCCGAGGATGTCGTAGGTCACGGACGAGAAGCAGCCGGTGGCCTCGATGATGGACATCATCCTCTCCATTTCCTTCTTGTCCACGGTGGAACCCACCTTGAATCCTATCTTGCGCTGCAGGAACCGGGATTCGGGATTGGTCAGGCCCGCGAACTCGACGCCATAGATCTTGACCGGGGTACTGCCTATGTCAACGGCCTTGGGAGCGCTCAGGTAAGGTTCTGCGCCCTTCATCTGCTCCTTGACCACGGCAATGGAGTCCGCCACCTCGCAGGCGGCCCTGTAGCCCCTGTTGATGATGGTGTCGATTGCCTCTGTGGAGAAGCTCAGCATATTGTAGCCGTCAAGATGAGGCTTGATGAACACGTCGGTCGAGTTCTTGTTGCGGTCGAATGAAGACTTGCCCAGCATAGTGATGAACTGCATCATTATGTCGCCCACGTTGTTGACCTGAGAGTAGCTGGGATCGGCGTCGGAAAGGTCCACGCCTATGACTATGTCGGCACCCATGGCACGTGCGATGTCCACGGGGAAGTTGTTCTGCACGCCTCCGTCCACCAGCACCATTCCCCTGGTGCGCACCGGCTTGAAGAGCCCCGGGATGCTCATGGTGGAGCGCATCGCATCCTTGAGCGAACCCGACGACCAGTTCTTGGCCTTCAGGGAAATCACGTCAGCCGCAACGCAGAAGAACGGGATGGGCAGCTGCGTGAAATCGATGTGGTCCTGGTAGCCCACGGAGAGGCTGGAGAAGGTGTTGTTGACGTTGAAACCATAGGCGAACCCCGACGGGAGCGAACTCATGAAGGTGTTCTGCCCCACCGGGCCGCGCCGGCCGTCCTCAATGTAACGCACCTGGTCGTCGATACGCGTCTGGAAATCCTTCTTTGAGTAGTGGAAGGGGATGGACATGAGGTAGGTCTCACGGTAGAGCTTGCGGTTGTAGGGGTAGTACGACGGATTGATGCGGTCCGTGAGCATCACGCTCCAGTCCTGGCTGCGGAGGAGGGAATCCAGGAAACGGGAATCGTAGCCGAGGCCGATCAGGCCGCCCACGAGGCCGCCCATGCTCGTGCCGCACACCATATCGATGGGGATATGCTGCTCTTCGAGATACCGGAGCACGCCCACGTGGGCCGCGCCCTTCGCCCCGCCTCCGCTGAGCACGAGGGCAACGGTCGGGCGCTGCTGGCTGCGGTGGATGCTGTCCATACGCTCCTGCATACGGGCAATCACTGCGGCATCCGCCTTCGGATTCACGCTCTCCGTCAGCAGGCCGTTCTCGTAGGTCTGCGCTTTTGCGGGACACATCAGCAGGACGGCGCTTAAGACTGCGAGCGCTGCCCGGCAAGCATCCCGCATGCGGCAAGTATATCCTCGCCCCTGGAAGCTCTTATCGTGCATACTATTCCGTGGTTGTTGAGACGGTTTTTGAACTCTTCCATCCGGACCTCCGGCGCACAATCGTACGGGAAATCCGGGATCTTGTGGAAACGAATCAGGTTCACGCGGCACTCCAGCCCGCCAAGGAGGCGGATCAGCGCATCAGCGTGGCGTTTGTCGTCGTTCCAGCCGGCAAACATGGTGTATTCGAAACTGACGCGCCGCTGGCCGGTGAAGTCGTACTGGCGGATCAGGTCCAGGACGTCTTTGAGCGGCCAGGCCTTCTGGACCGGCATCATCTCCAGGCGCTCGTCGGGGAAAGGGTTGTGGAGGCTCACCGCCAGGTGGCAGCAGCTTCCGTCGAGGAAGCGCTTCAGGGCGGGCAGCACGCCTATGGTGCTGAGCGTCACGCGCTTGGGACTCCAGCCGAAGCACCTCTCATCGGTCAGGATTTCGATGGCCTTGAACACGGCGTCGCTGTTGTCCAGCGGCTCGCCCATGCCCATGAACACTGCGTTGGTCAGCCCCTCGGCACCGGGAATGCTGATGAACTGGTTCAGTATGTCGGCAGTGCTGAGGTTGCCGTGCCAGCCCTGGCGCCCTGTCATACAGAACTTGCAGCCCATGCGGCAGCCGGCCTGCGAACTCACGCACAGCGTCCTGCGGTCTTCGTCCGGGATGAGCACGGCTTCCACCGACTCCCCTCCTTCCACTTCGAAGAGGTACTTGACGGTGCCGTCGGCCGAGCATGCGCTGGCAACGGGCAGGGATGTGCCGAGATCATATTTTTCCTGGAGCCGGGCCTTCGATTCCCGGGAAATGTTGGTCATCCGGTCCCACGAACAGGCGCGTTTCACATACAGCCATTCGGCCAGCTGACGCCCCACGAAAGGCTTCAGCCCGCAGTCCACGGCAGCCGCTGCAAGCTCGTCCGGATTTTTTCCCAACAACTTTGTTTTCACATTACAAAAATAGGAATTTTTCTCTTATATTTGCCTTCGTAACTTTTAAAACCACACGTTATGGCTAAAGAAATTGAAACACAGGCCTCTGACGTCAATGCCGCCAAATTGAAGGCATTGCAGGCCACGATCGACAAGATCGAGAAAGATTTCGGAAAAGGTACGATTATGAAGCTGGGAGATCAGCCACAATGGGACGTCCAGGTGATACCGAGCGGCTCCGTTGCCCTCGACCACGCCCTGGGCATTGGTGGTTATCCCCGCGGCCGAATTATCGAAATCTACGGTCCGGAATCAAGCGGCAAGACCACTCTTGCAATCCACGCCATCGCCGAAGCCCAGAAGATGGGCGGCATCGCCGCGATGATTGATGCGGAGCACGCCTTCGACCGCAGCTACGCACAGGCTCTCGGAGTCAACCTCGAGACCCTCCTCATCTCTCAGCCCGACAACGGCGAACAGGCCCTTGAAATCGCAGACAACCTGATCCGCAGCGGCGCCATCGACATAGTCGTGATCGACTCCGTGGCCGCCCTGACCCCCAAGGCCGAAATCGAAGGCGAAATGGGCGACAACAAAGTCGGCCTCCAGGCCCGCCTGATGAGCCAGGCCCTCCGCAAGCTGACTGCAAACATCTCCAAGACGAACACCTGCTGCATCTTCATCAACCAGCTGCGCGAGAAGATCGGCATCATGTTCGGAAATCCCGAGACGACCACCGGCGGCAACGCCCTCAAGTTCTACGCCTCCGTGCGTATCGACGTGCGCCGCACCACCCAACTCAAGGACGGTGACGAAGCCACCGGCAACCGCACCCGCGTGAAAGTGGTCAAGAACAAGATGGCCCCGCCTTTCAAGAAGGCCGAATTCGACATCGTCTACGGCGAAGGCATCAGCCACGTGGCCGAAATCGCCGACCTTGCCATCGAGTTCGACATCATCCACAAGAGCGGCTCCTGGTTCAGCTACAACGGCGAAAAACTCGCCCAGGGCCTCTCCAGCGTGAAGCAGCTCCTGAAAGACAATCCCGAGCTCTGCGAGGAGATCGAAGCAAAGGTCCGCGAAGCCCTTGCGGCAGTCAAAGACTGACGCTTTGCCCTTTAGACGGATTTGTAATTAAAGGAGGCCCCGGCGCGATGCCAGGGCCTCTTTTTTGTCATTCTGAGCGAAGCGAAGAATCTAAGAACCTTCGTATCACCTTCCCCGCCAGCCATCCGAACAGCACCCCGAAGGCAATCCCCACGGCAAAGCCGACGCACACGTCGCCAAGGAAATGCTTCCCCACGAACACCCGGCTGATACCCACGAGCAGGGCCCAGATGCCTATGCCCCACCCATAGCCCTTGTACTTGAGATGCTTATCGCATCGGAATCCCATCCACGAACAAATCGCAAATCCCAGGGCATTGGCGGCGTGGGCGGAATAGAAGCCATACAGCTGGCCGGGGTCCTCGAGCACCCGGAGCCCCCTCTGGAGCATTTCAGCATCATAGCAGGGTCTGAGCCGTTCCACGCTGAATTTCACGAGGTTGGCAAGCTGGTCGCAAGCCGTCACGCAAAGCACGCAGGAGACTATGACCACAAGCGCCCTCTTCCATCCGAGACGGACGAAGAAAAAGGCAATCACCGTCAGGTATAGGACGATCCAGATTTCCCTTGCGGAGAACAGCTGCCACACCGCATCCATGGCCGGGAAGCCGAGGGAATTGATGGCAAGCGTGACGTCCTTGTCGAGATGGTGGAGATACTTGATTACTTCTGCAAAGCCTTCCATAACAGATCCTTAAGTTTATCCAGCCCCTCTCCGCTGGCAGATGAGATGAATACGTGGGGCACGCGCTTCGGGAGCTTCGGCTCTATTTCCTTTTCGATGTCCGGGTCTATGAGGTCGCACTTCGTGACGGCAAGCACGCGCTGCTTGGTGAGCAGCTCGGGGTTGTAGAGCTTGAGTTCCTTCAGCAGAGTCTTGTAGCCGGCGGCTATGTCGTCCTCTTCGCAGCTCACCATAAAGAGCAGCACGGAATTGCGTTCGATGTGCCTCAGGAATCGTGTGCCAATCCCCTTGCCTTCGTGGGCGCCCTCGATGATTCCGGGGATGTCGGCCATGACGAACGAACGGTCGTCGAAGTAGCGGACGATTCCGAGATTGGGCTCGAGCGTGGTGAAGGCGTAGGAAGCGATCTTGGGTTTAGCCGAAGTGACCGAACTCAGGAGCGTGGATTTTCCGGCATTCGGGAAACCCACCAGGCCCACGTCGGCAAGCAGCTTGAGCTCAAGGATATACGCCCCCTCTTCCCCGTCTTCGCCAGGCTGGGCGTAGCGGGGCGTCTGGTTGGTTGCCGTCTTGAAATGGTCGTTGCCCCATCCACCCTTGCCGCCCTGGCAGAGTATCTTTTCCTGTCCGTCCTCATTGAGGTCGAACAGCTGCTCGCCGCTTTCAGCGTCTTTCACCACGGTCCCGACGGGCACGTCGAGGATTATGTCGGTGCCGTTCTTTCCCTTGCGGAGCGCGGAGCCGCCTTTCTCGCCGTCGTCGGCCTTGATGTGCTTGCGGTATTTGAGGTGGATCAGGGTCCAGAACTGGGCGTTGGCCCGCAGGATCACGTGCCCGCCGCGGCCGCCGTCGCCTCCGTCCGGGCCGCCCTTGGGGATGTACTTCGCCCTGTGGAGGTGCATCGAACCCGCTCCTCCGTGCCCGGAAGCGCAATAAATCTTGACGTAGTCTATGAAGTTACTGTCTGCCATCTCAGCCCCTTTCCGTTTCAGGCCTTGGTGTATCGGCGCTCGATTTCCGCCCAGTCGATGATGGCCTGGAGAGCCTTCAGGTGGTCGGGCCTGCGGTTCTGATAATCAAGATAATAGGCGTGCTCCCAGACGTCGAAGGTAAGGAGCGGCACTCTGCCCTTCGTGACGGGATTGCCGGCGCCGGGCTCCTGCGTGATAACGAGCTTGCCCTCTGCATCTGAGGAAAGCCACACCCAGCCGCTGCCGAAAAGGCCCGCGCCCTTGGCCACGAACTCGGCCATGAACGCCTCGAATGAGCCAAACTGCGCATCGATCTGCGCCGCCAGGGCTCCATGGGGCTTATTGCCATCCTGTGATCCCTTGAACTGCTTGAAATACAGGTTGTGGTTCAGAATCTGGCCGGCATTGTTGAACACGGCCGGATTGGGGTCGCTGCCGCCGGCGGGATTGGCCCTGCGGACGATCTCCGCAAGGGCAGATTCTTCGCTGCGCTCAGAATGACAGAGCGCCTCGAAGGGGCTTCCGGGGAGGAGCGCATTGAGGTTATTCACATAAGTCTGCAGGTGCTTTCCGTGGTGGAAACCAAGGGTCCTGGCGCTGATCACCGGCTCAAGGGCGTCCGGTGCGTATGGTAAAGAAATGAGTGTGAACATAATTCTTTTTATTAACAGTTTGCGAAGATACGCATTTTTATCATAACTCAAACTAGCCGTAGTACTCCTTGTACCAGCGGGCGAATTCCCGGAGCCCTTCGCGAAGGGTGATTTTTGGAGTGAAGCCGAAATCGCGCTCGAGGGCAGAGGCGTCGGCATAGGTCGTGGGCACGTCGCCGGGCTGCATGGGCACGAGTTCCTTGTGGGCTTCGAAGTCGTAGTCTTCCGGCAGCACGCCTGCGCGCACGAGCTCTTCCTGCAGTATGCTCACAAAGTCCAGGAGGTTCTCGGGCTGGCCGCCGCCGATGTTATAGACGGCATACGGAGGGATGGGAAGGCCGTCCTCCCCTCTCCTGCGCAGGGGCGCTCCTGCCATGACGCGGACTATACCTTCCACGATATCATCCACATAGGTAAAGTCCCTGCGGCAGTTGCCGTAGTTGTAGATCTGGATAGTCTTTCCGGCGAGGAGCTTGTTGGTGAAGCCGAAATACGCCATGTCAGGCCGTCCGGCGGGGCCATAGACGGTGAAGAAGCGAAGCCCGGTGGACGGGATGTCGTAGAGCTTGCTGTAGCAGTGCGCCATCAGTTCGTTGCTCTTCTTGGTGGCGGCATACAGGCTCACGGGATTGTCCACCCTGTCGTCGGTGCTGAACGGCACCTTCTTGTTGCCGCCGTAAACGCTTGAACTGGAGGCATATACCAGGTGCTCCACCGGATGGTGGCGGCAGGCCTCGAGGATGTTGTAGAAGCCGATGATGTTGCTTTCGATGTACACGTCGGGATTCTCGATGCTGTAGCGAACGCCTGCCTGGGCGGCAAGGTTCACCACGATGTCGAAATGGTACTCTTCAAAGAGCTTGTCTATCAGCGCCTTGTCGGCTATGCTACCCTTCACGAAAACGTATTTGATCCCTTCCGGTTTCGATTTTTCCAGTTCACGCAGGCGGTACTCCTTCAGCGAAGGGTCGTAGTAGTTGTTGAGATTGTCGATGCCCACGATGACGCCTTCTTCCATATCTTTGAAGAGGCGCTTCACCAGGTTGGAGCCTATGAATCCGGCGCTGCCGGTGACCAGTATCTTTTTCATTTCCAGTATTTTATTCTTCCGAAAACTCCCGGATCCGCTGCTCCTCGGTCCGCTTGCACACAAGGAGCCGTCCGTCCTTTTCGCTGACTATATAACCATCGAGTCCCTGAAGCACCACTTTGGCGGCGTCTTCGGCATGCACCACGCAGTCGCGGCATTCGTAGAAGCGCACCTTGCCCACGGCGGCATTCCCGTTTTCGTCCTTGGGCAGCTTATCGTGGAGCGATGCCCAGTTGCCAAGGTCACTCCAGCCGAAATCGGCCGGGTGGGTGAACACCAGCCCTTCCCTGGAGGCCGGCTCCATCACGGCGAAGTCGATGGAGATCTTTTCGCATAGTGGGAAGATGCCCGCCACGTCGCCGCTCGCCATTATCCGGTCCATATCGGCCGCTATGCCGGGCTTGTAGCGCCGGATGCTGGCGGAGATGGTGGGTATGTTCCACACGAAAATGCCTGCATTCCAGAGGTAGTTGCCGGCCGCAAGATACTTCTGCGCCGTCTGCAGGTCGGGTTTTTCCTTGAATTCCAGCACGCCGCAGATTTCGCCTTCGGCGGGGGGAAGCGCCTCCACATAGCCGTAGCCTGTCTCCGGGCGGGAGGGCTTGATGCCTATCGTCACTATGACGTCGTGCCCTTCAGTGTAGCCGAGCGCGTTCCCGATGACCCTTCGGAATTCCTCCGGGTTCAGCACCACCGCATCGGCGGGAGTCACCACCACGTTGGCTTCCGGATCCTCCTGCCGTATGCTCCAGCAGGCCCAGGCGATACAGGGGGCAGTGTTGCGGGCGGCAGGCTCAGCCAGGATGTGTCCGGCCGGTATGTCCGGCAGTTGCTCCCGCACCGTCTCCACGTATTTGGCGTTGGTCACTACCCAGAAATTGCTCATGGGGCAGATGCCCTTGAAGCGGTCTACGGTCATCTGGATCAGCGTCCTGCCGCAGCCCAGGATATCGATGAACTGCTTGGGGCGCCCGGGCGTGCTCAGGGGCCAGAAACGGCTCCCGATTCCGCCTGCCATTATCACTATATGGTTGTTTCTCATTGATTTCGCCTATCCTTATTCGTTTCGGTTGTTATTACATATTTCATTGCATTTCCCGCAGGCGGACGTCGATGCCCGGGAGGAGGCCCGGAAGCGCGCTTAGGTCGGTCTGCGAGAAGTGATAAGGAATCAGCACCTTGGGACGTATGGTTTCGGCAGCGCGGACGCACTGTTCCACCGTCATTGTATATGGCTGGTTCACAGGCAGGAAGGCCACGTCGATGTCCTTCAGCTCCGCCATCTCCGGGATGTCTTCGGTGTCGCCCGCAATGTAGATGCGCAGGCCTTCGATGGTGAACACGAAGCCGTTGTCGCGCCCCTTCGGGTGGAAATTGGTATGCCCCTGCGTGCAGTTGTAGGCCGGGACGGCGTCGAGGCGGATTTCTCCTGGCAATGTAGCAGAGTCGCCGTTGGCCATGACGGTGATTTTAACTGGGGCGTTGCCGCCGGAAGCCGCGTCCTTCAGCAGTTCGGCGCATCGTGCGTTGGTCACCAGCATCGTGTTTCCGGAAGTGAGCGCCGCGATGGCATCTTTGTCGAGGTGGTCGCCGTGCTCGTGGGTTATCAGGATGACGTCGGCCTTGGGGAATTCGGTCTCGTAGTCCGTGGGCTTGCCGTATCCGCCCACCGGGTCGACGTGGATGGTGATGCCTTTGCAGCCAAGGGCCAGCGTGCCGTGCTTGATGAGGGTTATGGCCACGGGAAGGCCCCTGCGGGTGCAGAACGTCTCTACGGCATAGGTCGTCGTCGGCTTCCCCGCCCCGGTCCAGGCCATATATCCGCCCTGGAGATTGCAGACGGTGTAGCCGGCCCGGGCAAGCGCTTCAGCGGCCTCGGCACTGCGCCGTCCGCTACGGCAATAAATGGCAAGGGGCGTCTGCGCGGGGTATGCGGCTTCGATCCGCTGGAGGAAGTCAGCGGACTTCCAGTCGACGTTGGACGCCCAGGGCAGGTGTCCTTCAGCGTATTCCTCCGGCGTGCGGACATCGATTATGGCCACTTCAGGCTTTGCACATTCGGCCTCGAATTCAGCCACGGCCTGATTGGTGTACCCCCGGCCCGAGCAGCCCAGGAACGACAGGAGGCTTGTGAGTATAGACATAAATTTCATCGCTTTATCGGCATTTTGCAGGCGTTCGCTTTAGTGGCATTATTTGTAGACTTTCGTTTCCTCATGCCGTAAGCAAAAAGCATATAAAGTTAGTGCTTTTCCTGGAATATCCAAAACTGGTGGCATAGTATCGTCAAAAACGGAAGTTTGCGCATATAGGGGGCCAGATCCCAGTCCCTCTATGCCCACCATCGCCCAATCGTTCAACATGGTTTGAAAAATTGTAGAAATGTGTTATCTTTGCCCCACACAATCATGCTCAAAAACGACAGAACCATCATTCATGTGGAGGTCAAGGACACCCATGAACATTTCTACTTTGGGTCGGCGGCCGCAATGTTCGAAGACTCCAGGGTAAAGTCATTATTAAAAATCAAATACCAGACCTTCCGCACCAAGCGCATCACCCCGGGCAAGCCCTATGAGAACGAGTTCGTCATCGTCCGCAAGGGCAACCTGAGCACCATCGACCACAAAGTGCTGGCAGAGCTGCTTTAGAGCCGGGGATTGTCGTATCTGCGCCCGCTCTTTTGCTCTCCCGCTCTCCCGTTCACTCTTTTGCTCTCCAGCACTCCAGCACTCCAGCTCTCCCGCTCTCCAGCTCCCGGTGCTTATACCGGTCCACAGATGCTGCAGGGTACCGTCAAATACGGCCGTTATTGCTCATAGGGGTACAGTCACTTGGACCGGTATCAGCACTACGCTGTATCCAACAGGCGGGCGGCATCGGAATATGAAATTCCGCACACCCGGGCGATCTGATGCACACCGGCACTGAAGCGGAAACGAATCTGACGGAGAGTCTCTGCCTGCTCATTGACAGATAGGTTCTTGAATGCCGTCTTCTTAAACAAGCTTTGCAAAAGGTCTGGCAGCGCACCAAGTATCACCTGGTCCCTGAAAGCCGGCAAGTTCTCATCCTCCGATTCCAGGCGCTTCCTGGCCTTGGAAGAACTGTTCAAAAAATACTGCATCCTCCTGGGATTATTGAAGATGGACTCTACCCTCTTCACGTCGACATACGACTCAGGCAGGACATAACCCGCATCCGAAATCAGCCATCCATCCGGAAGTTTCACCGCCTCACCGCTATGCAACAGGCGGATTCTTTCACGGCCGGACAAGTCCCCAAGCCGACGGGAATTAACCATGCCGGCCTGAAAGAACGCATTCCCGGTCCCCCACCGATACTGACATGGATGCAGGCAGATATTCGCCGCCACGCAGTTCATCTGCACATAAGCCATTGCCCGTTCTATAGCCTCAAGCTCTTCTGTCGATATCTCCTTAATATCCAGACTGTTGCGACGGAGAAATTCTTTCGTGCCCCACTTGCGCCTCAGATACTGGGAATATCTGCCCTTAAAACTGTTCACAAACGCCTCCACCTCTGCCCGTGTTCCATAAAGCACAAAATGCACGTGATTGGACATAAGGATGAACACCAGCACAATAACCCTCGGCGTCAGCACCGCCTGGATTGCTACATAGTTCATCCCGGTAGCAAAATCTTCATCATCCCTGAACCACAGCCCCTCTTCCAGATGTGCCGTTGTCACCAAATAATACCTCCTCATGCCTTCTTTCGTTTATAGTGCAGCAGCCTCAGATTATCCGGCTGGTCCGCCAACCCCGGCCGACCCCCTGTCTTTCTAATCGCAGCACCGCCGCAAGAACTTTCTACAAATATAAGTAAAATGTTGACAACCTCCAAATATTTTTTCAACCGATTTCAAAAAAATGTAGATACATATATTTACTTTGCCACTTTCGCCGACCATACCGGTCCACAGATGCGGCAGGGTACCGTCAACACCCAGGTCAACTCTGTGGCCTTTGCCAACCATACCGGTCCACAGATGCGGCAGGGTACCGTCAACACCCAGGTCAACTCTGTGGCCTTTGCCGACCATACCGGTCCACGGATGCGGCAGGGTATGGTCAAATACGGCCGGATTTGCTTATAGGGGTACAGTCACTTGGACCGGTATCAGCACCACCATGCTGTATCCAGCAGGCGGGCGGCCACCTGAAGCCGGCTTTGCTTCCGGCAATGGGCTCGGCATCAGGGAACAGGCTCCGCTTCCGGTAGCGGGCATGGTTTTCTAAAGCGGGCACCGCTTCCGGCAATGGGCTCAGCATCAGGGAACAGGCACTGCTTCCGGTAGCGGCAGAGATTATACGCGTGTGAACAGGCTCAAGCGCCGGAGCCCGTGCGATTTCAGAAATGGGCCCGTGCGATTTCAGAAATAATCAGTAACTTAGCGCTATGAAAGTCAATGGCAGCAATCCCGGCAGCAATCCCGGCAGCAATCCCGGCAGCAATCCCGGCAGCAACCCCGGCAGCAGCCCCATAAAAAAACGGAGCCGCCGAAGCGGCACCCGTCAGGACCGTCCCGTAGAGCGCCATCCCTTCGAGCCATTCCTGCCCGCGGGAGCGCGGATGCTCTTTCTGGGCAGCTTCCCGCCACAGCCGCACCGCTGGTGCATGCCATTCTACTACCCCAACTGGATCAACGACTTCTGGCGCATCATGGGGCTTATCCACTTCGGGGACAAGGACCATTTCTGCCAGACCCGGGAAAAGCGCTTTGACGAAGCAGCCATACGGCGGTTCTGTGCCGATGCCGGCCTCGCCTTCTACGACACCGCCTGCGAAGTGCGCCGCCTCCGTGACAACGCCTCCGACGCCTTCCTGGAGGTAGTCACCCCCACCGACATCCGCTCCCTTCTGGAGCGCATCCCCAACTGCCGGATGCTCATCACCACAGGCGAAAAAGCTACCGGCGTTGTCGCCGAAAGCTTCGGGTGCCCCGTTCCGGATGTGGGAGCATATGTCGATATTGACCTGGTCAGCAAAGGGCCCGACAGTCTGCACCGCGACGACCTTAGCAGCATGGGGGCCGGCAGCCAAGATGGCGCCGGCATGAACACCGTCAGGCGGCTGCGCTTCTGGAGGATGCCTTCATCTTCCCGCGCCTATCCCCTTCCGCTCGAGCGCAAAGCCGAATTCTACCGCCGCCTGTTCATCTGATTGCCTAAAGTATTTGCGCAGCGGCGTTCCTGGTGTCCACCTTCTCGATGATGCGTTCCAGGGTGCCGGCCTCGTTGAAGATAAACGTGCGGCGGAGAGTGCCCATAACCGTTTTTCCGTACATCTTCTTCTCGCCCCAGGCGCCGAATACCTGCAGCATCTGTGTCGATGTGTCCGACAGCAGACGGAACGGCAGCTCGTACTTGGCACGGAAGCCGGTGTGGGACTTGGCGCTGTCCTTGCTCACACCCACAACGTTGTAGCCCGCCTCGGTGAGCGCGGCGTAATTGTCCCGGAAGCTGCAGGCCTCCGCCGTGCAGCCGGACGTGTTGTCTTTGGGATAGAAGTAGATGATGGTCTTCTTCCCGATAAAGTCTTCTGAGCGAACGGTTTTCCCGTCCTGGTCCACCACCTCGAAGGATGGCATCTTGTCTCCAATCTTGAGCATAGTCGTTTTGCGTTTCCCAAATGTAGGCAATTTCCCTGGGAATGGCAAATGACGCTGAGGCCCATTCCGGAGAAATGCTTATATTTGGGGAAAACTGATACGATGCTTAAGTTGGAAGACTGCATGATGGCGGCGGCGGATCCGTCGCAGGTAGAAGGCCTGAGCCGATTCTTCAAGACCGGCCCAGGGCAGTATGGAGAAGGAGATAAGTTCCTGGGAATCAAGGTCCCCGCGACGCGCCACATTGTCCGGGAGTGCTGGCGGGAGACGGACTGGGCCGAGATCGGGCGATGCATCGGCAGCGAGTACCACGAGGTCCGGCTAGCCGCCCTGCTGGTCCTGGTGGAAATCTTTTCGCATGCCCGTAAAGACCCTGCGCTGCGGCAACGCTGCGTGGATTTCTACCTCGGTCATACCGACCGCATCAACAACTGGGATCTCGTGGACCTCTCCTGCTATCCCCTGCTGGGCGAATGGCTGCTGCCGCAGCAGGACCGCAGCCTCCTCTACGACCTTGCCCGCAACGGCCGTACCATCTGGGAGCAGCGCATCGGCATAGTTTCCACAATGGCCTTCGTGCGGAACGGGCAGCTCGCCGACACCTTTGCCATTTCCGACATTCTCCTCCACCATCCCCACGACCTCATCCACAAGGCGGTGGGCTGGCTCCTCCGCGAGGCCGGCAAACGCGACCAGGCCGCCCTGGAGGCATTTTTGCGCCCCCGCTACAGGCAGATGCCCCGCACCATGCTCCGTTACGCCATCGAGCGCTTCCCGGAAGCACTGCGGCAGGACTACCTCAATGGCAGAATCTAAACCGCATTATCATATGTTACATTCGGGTGGACCTGTAGAAGCACCTTCCCAGTGCACGAGCAGCGGCGAAAGCGGAATACGCCTGGGATATCCGTTGTTGCCCTGGATTTTGTAGTTATGCACTTGGGAAACTGGCAATATACGCTCTAAAGTCGCATTGAGCACCGACAGATTCTCACTGAACGCGTTGTCTTCCAGATCGGTCAGTTTTCGTACCCGGCGCCGTCTGTCTTCGGCATCGACTTCGGGCGCTATTACTTTATAAATGTCTTCCAGATCCTTCTGAAACCGGGCTCTGTCTTTAAGCAGAATCCCCTCAGGATGCTTTAGAAAGAGGATGAAAACCGCACGCACCAGAGGCCGAAAAGGGACTTGAGTCCCTGCCGGCCCGCCCATGCGGATACAATAACTCTTATCGACATAAAGATCTACCGGAGCCTGAGCGTCAGCTTCATTCTGCACACCCATTTTCACGAGACGCCGCTGGGCCGCCCGAACAAGAGCCAGGAGCTCCGTCGCTTCCATTCCCTCCAGCATTCCGGCATAATCGACGACAGATGATTCTCTCAGGGAACCATCTTCATTTGAGAACAGCAGCAACCAGGCAAGCTGCGCTTCTATGCCGGCATATTCGCTCATTTTATTCTTCAACAAATATAAGCAAAATGTTGACATTTACCAAATAATTACAACATATTTTTTGATATTGTACACAGCAAGCGCACCGTTTTCTGGCAGATTAGAACCTAATGCCTTATCGGCCATCAGCTATAGCAAAACATTCGACAAAAGCAAACAATTACAAGCTTGTAATCGCTTTTATTTGCATCTCCCGCAAAGTACTTTTGCAAAAAAAGAGCGTGCAATGTCAAAGGCAGGAAAGCATACTATCAGCATCGCCCCAGGTATCGGAAAGTACCGCGGGCACGTCCTATTGCCTGAAGCCGACCTGAAGATTTACCTCAACCCGGTGGAGCGCACGCTCTTCTGCCTCTTCCTCGCGCATCCGGAAGGTATCCTTGCCGACGATCTCCTTCTCCATTGGCAGGAACTCCAATCCTTGTATGAGCGCGAGTCGCTTTACGATGATCCAGGCCTGAGAGACGATGCCCTGGAATCCCTCTGTGCAGAGTCCAAAAGGGTCTTCTACTCCAACATCTCACGCATTAAGAATAAGTTCGTCGCCGCCCTTGGCGCCAGGAAAGCCAGGGGCTACTATATCAAACGTTATCCGAATGGCCTGTATCGTACCCTCGCGACGCTGTCTCCACCTACACCTCGATCACTGCATCCGCCACAAAATCCCTGTTCTCTCCATAGCACACGTACCCCATCTGGTTACAAACCAGCTTTGTCCGGCCGATGACCGTTCCGCTGCCTCCGGCATAGTGCGTATGTCCATATAGCCAATAATCGGCCCCGTACTTTTCGATAAAGTCGTCCATATCCACCTGAAAGGCCGAATTCAGCACGCCACCGGGATAGTTATTGAAAGCGCCCCGAATCGTAGGGCAATGATGCGTCACAACTATCTTGGTTTTTGCCGATGATGCCTCCAAAGCATTTCTCAACCAGTCCACACAACGCTTGTGAAGATGATTTACATCATTGGCACAGAACCGCCGCCCATCCAGAACGCCATAGCGGAAATCGTTCATTCCCCGTTGGACCTTCCAGTGGAATACAGGATCAATCTGCGTCCAGAGCGTAGTAAAAAACAGCTCCACATCCCCCAACGCCACGTTCTTGTTATTGATATAACGCACGTTCGGCCGGTATGCGTACTCATAATCCTCCAGGGTCTGAGCGATGTCATACCCGCCATAGAACTCGTGGTTGCCCGGTACGATGAACGTCTCCCGATAGTGCTCTGCACACCAATCGAAGAAGGGCCGCTTCATCATCTCCAGATCCCCCAGATATGATATGTCTCCTGCCAAAACAAGGATATCACCCGCTGGCGTAAGCCCGCCGCCCAACTCCAGCAGATCGCGATTTTCGGCGAATTCCAGATGTAAATCCGATGCGTATTGAATCTTCATATATAAAAACTATATTGTAGCGGGGGTGGGATTCGACGCGCACCCCGCTGAGTTTGATGCAAAGATACGCTCGATTACGCCACGTTGCAAATCGTTGCAAGGTTTGCAACGATTCGGAAATCAGAAAGTTTCTTCTATTAACAATTCTCAAGAAACATACAAATCGTTGCAAGGTTTGCAACGATTTGGAATCCTCCCCGAAGCCTTCTTTCTTTGCAATTTATACAATATGAGCAAGCCATTTCAACCTCAGTGCTTATACAGGTCCACCTACGTAGCAGGGTATCGTCAAAATCGACCTTTTTTGCGCATATGGGTACAATCCGATGGACCGGTAGACGCGGCAAGAGTGGGCTGCGACATCACCAGATATATCCCTCCTGATCATACCCTTTCTGGTGGCGGTGGATGAGCGAGACCAGCGGGAGCAGGCGGGAATCCGGCACGTCCATCTTCCCAAAGCGTTCAAACTGAACCTGATAGCGATCACGGCTGCCAGAGGTGGCAAGCCGCTGCTCCAGATCGGAAGGGACGAAGAAGGCGGAACGCTCTGCGCCCAGGTAACGGTAGAACTCGGTCAAATAGATGTGGATACCCGCCAGGTCGAAATCGCCGAAATGCACATACTGGTTGGGGATGCCCTGCAGCCAGCTCACCAGATCGCGCGACTGGGGGTAGCGGGACACCAGCAGCAGGGGCGGCACGCCACCATCGCCAAACTGCTCAGCAATCTCTTCCCAAACTGCCGTCTGCCGCTCCGGGAGGCGGAAATTCTCCATGTTTTCAACTCCCACTACAATAGCGTCGGAGGGGATACGGAAGTCCCAAAAACTACTGATATACAGGAAACTACCGGGGCACGGACAAAGCAGAATCTTCCGCTCCCCCAGCCGCACGCTAAGCGGCCCCGTCACATTCACCGGGAAGCCCGGACAGGAGCGAACGGCCACCGCCTTCGAGTCCCCCACCAGTTGCACCTGCTGCGCGCGGGAATCGGCCCCCGAAAGGACCTCCACCGTTTCCTCCAGCTTCTCCGGCTGAAGGCCCTTGCTCAACAGGAACACGTCAAATGCCGCTCTGGAAACCACTTTCAGCGACTTACGGCTGCCCCGGACGATGCTGGTGACTCCACCCTCGCCCAGCATTTCCTCGGCCCAATCTGAAGGAAAACGGCTGAAAGGCACCGTCTCGCCCTGCCGCAGCGCCGCAAACGCCTGAATCAGAGATGCTCTCATTCCGCAGCCGCCTCCTTCCGGCTCAGCAGCGAGCGGATCACTGTGCGCGTCCCGTCCTTCGAAAGCAGATACGTGTGCTTGTAATCCGCCACATTGTAGGGCACGGGCGATCCGTTCACCAGATAGATGTTGCGCGCCCCGGCAAAATCCAGGATGCCGCGGACATTCCGGGGATGCAGACGGCCGATTTCGTCCATCACGCAGTGGATCCGGAAATCGGAAAACCGCCCGCTCACCCGCTCTTTGAACACATTGATAAGCATGATGTTAACCATCGCCTTCACAAGCACATCCGTGCCGTCGGAGCCCACGGACGAAATCTTTTCCACCCAGCCGGTGTCGTTGTCGTTCTCGGTGATGCGGAACTGGAGCTGGAAGGTATCGCTGAGCGTGAGCCGGGGCCGCATCGCGTGCTCGCCCGTGAGCAGTTTCATCAGTGACAGCAGATGCCCCACGGCCGCGCTGCGGGATTCGTCACGGGAAGCCCCGGAGAAGAGGTTCACCTGCTCCAGGTCGTAGCCGTGCTCATCTGCAAATTCCTTGATCCGTGAGAGCAGGGTGACCATTTTATCGGCCGACGGGATGGTGCGGAGCTCGATGCTTTTCACCGCGCCGATGAAGTTCTTTTCCTTGAAGTCGAAGTTGATGTCCTTGACGATGCCGGCAATCTCGGAGGAATTGCGGGACACCTCGTCCATCTCGTGGGAAATGCGCAGCAGCAGCTCCGTGTAGTGCCCGCTGGTGCGGCTGCGGAACTCCTCTATTTTGTCCGATTCCATGAATTCCACCAGCGACGAGGCAAAGGCGCGGTACTCCTCGTCGGAATGGTTGTCCGTCTTGAAGTCGAAGATATTCCCAGGGCTGAAATGCGAGGTGAAGGTATTAACACCCTGATAGAAAGCTTGTTCCGTATTGCGCTTGTCAATCAGGACCCGGTGGATGATGTCGATGATCTGCCGGCAAGTCTTGCCGGTCTGGCTCTCCCGGCCCTCCGGGAGGACGGGAAGGGCATTGCTCTGCTCGAAGTTCTCGGCCTCCGAAAGGCCCTCTTTGAGTTGCCGAAGCGTTTCACGAAGCTCCTGCAGGCTTTCCGTTGCGCGGGCCAGGGCATCGTCCTCCTTTCTGCGCCGGAGCTTGTAACGCTCTGAAAGCGAGGCCTTTTTACCCTCCACCTTAGTCTTTTCCGAGAGGAAGATATCCTTTTTGTCCAGGTACTCTTCCTTGTCTTTCCGATAATTATAAAGCGTTTCCTTGCCTGCCGCAATCTTCTTCAGGCGCTCCTGCAGGCTCCGGATGTCCTGTTCGCACCGCTCAAGCGCCGTGGCATCGGCTCCCTGCCCGGCCAGTTCGCGGGACTGTTCCTTAGCAAGCGCTTCCAGTGCCGATGAAAGCTCTTTCTCCCGGGCCGATATCTCCGCCTCCACCTGGGCAAGCGCTTCGTCATGCTGCTTCTGCAGCGACTTGCGTCCACGGGCGTCCGCCTCCTTAAGCTTTTGGATTTCAGCATCTTTCTCCTTCATGAGGGCACCGAGCGCTTCTGCCGCCAGCATCTTTTCCGCGGTCAGCGCCTGAAGAGCCTCCTTGCATCGGCCCATAGCGTCCTCCTGCGCCTTACGGGTATTCTCCTCCAACTGCGAGGTGCGCCGCCCGGCGTCCTCCAGCTTGGAGGGCAGCATCAGGGCCGCCGCCTGAAGGCCGGAAAGTTCGTCCCGCAGCGGCTTGATCCGGGCATTGTACTTCTTTCGAAGGGCAGTAAGGGCAGACTCCTTCTCCGCCAGAAGGGCCTCCTGCTGCTGTTTAAGCCCCGCCAGCTCCTTTTGCAGCTGCTGTTTTTCCTTCATCAACTGCTCCGGGGTGCGCGCGTTCATCTTGAGGGAGCTCAGGTCCAGAGCCACTCCGAAAAGCGAATCTCCCTTCACCTCTCTCGGATATAAGCTCTTTGCATAGAGCACCGTACGTTCATCGGCCACCTTGCCGATGGTCTCTTCCCAGCCGGGTTTGTGAGCGGACAGCCACTGGATGAGGGAGCCCTCCATGGAGGCGAGCAGCTGGTCGATTTCCGCGATCCGGACGCTAAGGCCGTTCATCTCATCACTGAGGTTGGAGAGTTTGTCCTCCCACTCACGTGTCTCCCGATGCTGCTTGAACTGCCCCTCCTGCATAAGCGCCTCTATACGAGCCTCCTGCGTTTTCACGGAAGCCTCCAGCCGGCCCTTTTCGCCAGCGAGGCGGGACTGCTCGGCACGAGCGGCCTGTATTTCCTGGGCGAAAGGCGACAGATGGGCGGCCAGCGCCAGCTGCTTATCCTCCGCGGCCATCCGCTCCTTTAGGTCCGAAACCAGGCTTTCCTGGGCTTCCACCCGCTCCCGATAAGCCTCATCGACACCGGAGAGCCCCGCCTGGAGCGCCTCGGAGAGCTTCTGGATCCGCGCATTCAGCGCCGCGCCAATCTCCACCTTCCTCCCCTGCCGGGCCGCGCGCCAGGCATCGAAGCCCAGCCGAAGCTCCCGCTCGCGGTCTTTGTATTTGGCCGTAATATCCGCATATTCCCGCGTGAGCCGCTCCCGGAGCGCCCGGGCCGATTCCAGCGAAGCCTGCAGTGCCGGCTCCTGCCCATCTTCCTCGATAAGAGCCTGAATGCCAAGTCCTTCGTACTTTTTCCGCAGCTTCGGAATCTTGTCCAGCTTGTCGTTCAGGGCGCCCAGTTCCTGCTCCAGGGCGGAAAGCTCGTGGTTAAACTTGTCCTGCAGTTCGGCCAGATTTTCCCTGCACTTCTGCTGCAGCACCTCCGTATCCTCCACCTGCTTTTCCAGCAGCGGAATCCGCTCAAGGGCATCGCGGCGGGCGTAGCGAAGCTCCAGCAGGCTCGAGGCAAGCTCATCGTCCAGATACAGGAGCTTCCGGTACAGCTCCACCACCTTCTCTCCCTGGCGACGCACCGTCACCTCGCCCTGCTTGTTCTTCTGGAACCACTGAGAAATGTCGTTGTACTCCCGCTCGAACCCGGCAAGTTGGCTACGGAAATACACCAGGTCGATGCCGGGCTCTTCGTCCCCGAGGGAGCGGATGATGATGTCCTTGATGAAATCGGCATCCACCTTGGCGCCCAGGAACACATTCTGGAGCGAGCGCGGAATATTCTGATACTTAGCCGTTTCCATAATGCAGAAGCGGGCGAATTCCTTGCCGGTGGCGCGCTTGTTGCCGTAAATGATGTCCCGGTACTCCTGGTATTCGTCCACGATTCGGGTCATGGGAGCACCGTCCAGACGACGGCGGATTACCGAAGCATCGGCCGTCACTTCTCCTGCCTCATCGACCAGCCATTCCCTGCGGAAAGGGGCCCCGATGAAGCGGAAGACGCTGTGGGCATGGGAGCGGAACGCCAGCACCGTGAAGGCCCCGAATTCCGTCTCCACCTCATAGGCAATGTAGGAATTGGAGCCCGGAAGGTAGAAATCGTCAAACGACTTTTTCTCCCGGCTGATGCCCAGGTGCGTCTTGTCCCCCGTGTAGAAAAACAGGATGGCGCGGAGCACGGTGCTCTTTCCAACGCCCTGTGTGCCAATCAGATGCACATTCCCGTCCAGGCGCACTTCCCCGTAGCGGATGTTTGCGCTGTTCACAAATACGATTCTACTGAGCTGTCTCATCTGCGGCCTCCTCTTCGCTGATCGTCAACATTTCCACCAGCCCTTCCAGGAAATGGAAGGCCGATGTCACCTTGTACACCTGCTCGAACTCGTTCTCCAGTTCGATGAACCCCGCCTTGTCCATATCGTCCAGCAGCATCTGCACCGTGTCCTTGGCGCTGTGCTGCCCGGGATAGAGCCTCCGGGCCTTTTCCTTCAGCTCCACATCGGCCGATATGGCCTCGGTGATGGCCGATGGCGTAAAGCGCACCCCGGTGGAGAAGCCACCGTGGAAGGTCTTCACAAAATCCAGCCGGTCGATCCACACGCCCAGGGCGGTGAGACGGCGGGTGAGCTCCGTGCGCGACTCTTCGCGGGAGAAATAGAAGTAGCCGTTCCCTTGCTCCAGCACAAAGCCAATTCCTTGATAATAAGCCTTGTACTCGTCGAAGTTCTCCTCTATATAGTCATAGAGGCGGCGGACATCGGCCCGGGTGCTGTCCTGGCTGATGAATCCTCCCCGCGAGAGGAGTTCGAATATCTCTTTGGTCCTGATCATCTTGCAAAAATTAAGGGATAGGTGAAGCCGCCCGACTGCTCATAGCGGTCCGTGATGCGGAAATCTTCGTCGAATTCTACTGCGAGGCGGCAGAAAAGGGTAAGGGTGTCTTCGGAGAGAGAGGGTGCTCTTTCTTCCGCAGAAGAGAGGGTCAATGCTCCAGATAGAGCCTCCTCTCTCTCCCGCAAAAAGCTCATCAGGTCTTTGGAATTGCCCAGGAAGGCGCTCCGCACCTCAAAAGTGTTCAGGGTGTCCTTCACCACCGCGCCACGGGAGAGTTCCTCAGGCGTCAGGGGCTCCGGATCAGTCTTCCGCCTGGCGGTAGGGTTCTTCAGTGCCGCATGCGCCTCCTTCAGGGCAGCGATACCATCGGGCGTATTGGTGAGCGCCTCCAGCGACGGCAGGCAGTTGTACCAGGGGCGCTTTTCCAGGAATGCGGGCCGATGCGTCTGCAGCGCCCAGATCACATCCGTCCCGCTCTCCCACACCAGCTGGTCCTTGAGGTACTTGATGCGGCGGATCTTCTCCACCAGCCGCTGCTCCGCCTCAATCTTATTCAGGTACACGATGATCTGGCGGTCCAGCTCCAGCAGGCCGTGATAAGATTCTGTAAGCGAGTCCTTTACGCCAGCCACCGTTTCCTTCAGGTGAGCGTCCATCCCCGGACCGAAGAACACCTGCTGGCGCACGTCGAAGAGCTTTTCCGCCTCCTTGATCAGGAGGGCGATATCGGCCCGCTTGCGGTCCAGGTTCTCCAGGCGCTTGCGCTTCACGGCATAGTCCCGCTCATTCTTGTAGGTGCTGTCGATGGCCCGCTTGAGGTCGATAACGTTGCGGTGCGTGGAGAGGGCGATGCTCCGCAGAATCCGCAGAATCTCACCCATATAGCGGTGCTTGCGGGCGTCCGATCCCACCGTGAGCCAGAGCTCGATGTTCTCGTTCAGGGCGTCGATATGCTGCTTGACGGAGAGGACGTTGATTTCCTCGTTCACCTCCAGCACCTCCTCGAAGAAGCGCAGGTACGTGTCTTCCAGCACCAGCAGGCCGTCCGTCTCGCGGATGACCCCGTGCTCAAGGAGATATTCCAGCCTGCGGGTGTCCTGGGAAAGGAAGTTCTCCAACGCCTGCTCCCTTCGGAGCGACGGCGCCTTCCTGCTCACGAACAGGAATCTGAGTATGTCCTTTTCCCGGGAAATGACACGCAGAAGTGCGTCAATGTCGTTGAAAGCATTCATAGTTCAAGGCGGACGCCAGGTTTAGCGCGTCCGTCTACAAATATAAGGAATATTGTTGGATTTGCAAGAAAAAATTGCATCGGTGTTCCTACCGGTCCACTCGCGCGGCAGGGTAGGCTCAAAAACGGGCCTTTTTGAGCCTACTGGTCCAGTCCAGTGGACCGGTGTGCGCGGTGAAGGGCAGTAAACACCCTACGCGTCGTTTCCTTTTTGCGACAATGGCCGGCGATTCAGGAAAAAACAGTAACTTCGCGTCAATATTGTACATTTATGAAGAAACTGATACTCTGGGACCTGGACGGCACGCTCATCGACACGCTGGAAGACCTGTCGGAGGCCGTCAACCACGCGCTGGAACTGCGCGGACTGCCGCTCCACGGCGTCGATGAATACAGAAAGATGGTGGGGCACGGGGTGCGAAACCTTGTGCAGCGCGCCCTGGAGGCTTCAGGCCAGGAAACCAACGACCAGTCGGTCGGTGAGGCTCTTGCAGACTTCAAGAAGTACTATCAGGCACACATCGACGTGCACACAAAGCCGTATCCGGGCATCCCGGAACTGCTCAGCGAGCTGCAGGCAAAGGGGGTGAAGATGGGTGTGGCCTCCAATAAGTTTCAGGAAGGGACGGAGTACCTGATCAAGGAGTTTTTCCCTGACATTCAGTTCTTTGCGATACTTGGAAACCGGCCCGGACAGCCTCTGAAGCCAGAGCCGGCCATCGTGGAAGAGGTGCTTTCGAAAGGGAACATCGGCCGTGAAGAAGCCGTAATGGTGGGGGACTCCCCTACCGATATGCGCACGGCGGCAAACGGAGGTATCGGAGCAATTGCCGTGAGCTGGGGATATCGGACCAAAGAAGAACTGGCGGGAAACCGCATGGTCGATACCGTGGAGCAGCTCCGGGAGCAACTGGACGGTTTTTACGTAAGCGTGCCCGTATCCACCCCGCCGCCACAGTTCGGAACAAAGTTGCAACAACTTGTCTACGAGACGCTTGCCACCAAATCCATCCCCTTCAGCCGCGTGGATACAGACCCCGGCATCACCATGGAGGACTGCCAGCACATAGACGCCAAAATCGGTGTCCATATCGTCAAGACCATCTTCCTCTGCAACCGCCAGCAGACGGAATTCTACCTATATGTCACCTCCGACGACAAGCCCTTCGTCACCCGTGACTTCTGCGCGGCGATGGGAGGCATCCCCCGCGTGTCATTCGCCTCGGCAGAGAGGCTGTGGGAGCTCACCGGCGTCCGCGTAGGCGCCACCACGATCCTCAGCGCCATCCTGCCGGAGGCCGCCCCGGTCCACCTCGTAATGGACGCCGCAATTGCACAAGCGGAGTGGTTCGCCTGCACTGACGGCACCCCCACCTGCTTTGTCAAGATCCGCACACGGGACCTGCTGGACAAGTATCTGGAAGGAAGGGAGTTGAGGATTATTTGACGTCCCCGGTGCTCATATTATTACCTCACCTCTCCCCTATAGTTATTCCTCGCATACTCTTCAAACGTATCACACTTGTACTGCGTAATCTTTTCTGTCGCAGCGTTGTAAACATCCTCCAACGTCAGAAAACGCAGGTTGGCCAAAGCCCCGTCGATCCCAACGTCAAAGCGCAAGTCCATCGACTGGGCGTTATAGTCATCCAACTTCCCATGGCTATGCCCGTGCAGCATCACAGAACCCCTCGGTTTCTGGTTCCACGTCACCATCGGATAATGACACATCACTACGCTAAAGTCCTCCTTAAGAAAAGGCGCCACTGTGGGCTTGAACCGCATCTCCTTAATCTGATAGACCTCCCTGAAATAGTTGTGGTACGCGCGAATCGACCCATCGTGATTTCCCTCAATCAGGAACTTCTTCCCGGGCAGCTTTTCCAGAAGCCGATGCGCCTCCTCGCTCTTTAGAAACGTCAGATCCCCAAGGATATAGACGGTATCACGCTTGTCCACCGTGCTGCACCACAGGTCCAGCAGCCACGCATCGTGCGCCACGATATCCACCGTATCCGAATACGGCCGCTTGGGTGAATGCTTCAGGATATTGGGATGGCCGAAATGCAAGTCGGCCGTGAAGTAAATCTG
>CACZMF010000027.1 GCA_902782225.1 uncultured Bacteroidia bacterium
GAAGACAGGCGGCGAGCGCATCGTCTCCCGTCCGGTGAGCGCCATCGACCCCACGGGCGAATGGGCCGTAAGCCTGAATTACGCCCGCCTGAGGGTATGTCGCCCCGACTACGGTTATGCCGGGGACGGCCAAGACCCGCAGCTGGATGAGGTCTGGCCGGAAGACGACGGCCTGTGGATGATTAACCTCAAGACCGGAGAAGAGAGGCTTCTGCTGTCGATTGCCGACGCACGCAGCCAAATGCCGGAAATCACCTCCGATGACGGCCTGGCGTACTTCTGCCACACAATCATCAGCCCCGACGCCGGCAAGGTATTCTTCCTTGCACGTACGGTACAAGGATTCAAGGCGCAGCTCGCCGAGCGTGGATACATTTATTCCTGGGACACGGTTTCCTTTACCATCAACACCGACGGAACGGGCCTGCGCCGCTGTTTCCCGGACGGATGGCAGGGCTCTCACTTCAACTGGAAGGACGGCGAGACCCTTGTCGTGACGGCACGGTGGGACGGCGGGGGATGCTGGGCGCACACGGCCTTTACGGTTGGAGATGAAGAAAACGTACGCCACATCGCCCCTGGCATCATGGATTGGGACGGGCACTGCATCTTCTCTCCGGACGGAGAGTTCATCAGCAGCGAAGGCTACTGGAACAAGGACGGCTACCGCAGTTGGGTGCTCGTTCGCCTGGAAGATGAGGCCATCATATCCCTGGGGCGTTTCTTCGTGCCTGAATATTACAAGGAACAATACTCCCGCTGCGACCTTCACGCCCGCTGGAAGCCGGACGGCAGCCAGCTGGCCTTTAATTCCGTCCACGAAGGGAGCCGTCAGGTTTATCTCAGAGACGTAAAATGGAAATGAGAAAAGTTCTTCTTGCCGCATTGTGCCTCTGCTGCGGCGTCACGTTGTCCGCCCAGGAGGAAATCCAGCCGGACATAACCTCCGTGCAGGTAAACGTTACAGTCAATCCTTCATCCATACTCGGGCCCATCAAGCCTATGAACGCCGTAAACAACGGCCCGGCGTACGACAGCGAACTGCAGCAGCAGGATTTCAGGATACTGCAGATTCCTTACAGCCGCACGCACGACGCCTGTTTGGGAGAGTGCTATGGAGAGCACCTTGTCGATGTCTCCGAAATATTCCCGGATTTCGACAAAGACCCCGAATGCCCGGCTTCGTACGATTTCCGGGAGACAGACCTGTATATCAAGACATTAATCGATTCAGGCAGCGAACCGTTCTACAGACTGGGTCAGTCCATAGAAAACCAGACTGCAGCAAAGTACAACATCTACCCACCGAAGGATTATAAGAAATGGGCGCGCATCTGCGAGCACATTATACGTCATTATAACGAAGGCTGGGCAGACGGTCTCCATTACGGGATAAAGTACTGGGAAATATGGAACGAGGCCGACCTGGACCAGTCCTCCGGCCGCTGGAAGACCGAACCGCGCACCTGGGGAGGCACGATAGAGGAATTCCATAAGTTCTATGCCGTCGTTGCGAAGCATCTAAAGGAACGCTTCCCCGGACTGAAGATCGGCGGCCCCTCCTACTGCCGCATCCAGGGAGTCAAGACCTATTTCCCTCAGTTCTTCGAATATATGCGGGACAACAAGGTCCCAATTGACTTCGTGTCATGGCACAAATACGGCGCCGAGCCGTCGGTATATCTGATGGAGGCTGACCTGATCCGTGGATGGATGAAGGAGTACGGATACGAAGACGCGGAACTCATGATACAACTATGAGAACCGACGTTCCATTAAAGGCGCCGCGTTTGCGATGGCCACTATGTCCGCCCTGCAACATGCTCCGGTCGATATGATGATGTACTACGATTTCCGACCGTCGACCACTTATTGCGGTTTCTATGACACTCAGCTTTACAAGCATATGCCCCTCTATTATGCATTCTACGCGTGGAGCAAACTGGGCGACAAAGAGTGCGCCTGCAAGGTCGAAGGCGGGTCCGGAGACGTATATGCGGTAGCATCCGTGAGGGACGGCAGGCCGGTTGTGCTGCTTACCCGTTACGACGGAGACAACAATGCCTGCAACCTCGCCGAGGTGACCGTTTCGGTCGCCGGAAGCCGCATAGGCAAGGCATTTTACCATCTGACCGACGACGAACACATCTACACGGAGATCCCGCTCTTCCCTTCCGGGGACGGAACCGTGAGGCTGTCGCTTGCCAACAACGTCATCGCCCTGCTGGAACTTTAGCATATGAAACGCTTGCTATGTCTTCTTGCGGCCCTTACGCTTACATTGTTCCCGGCAGGTGCCTTCACCATTGCCGAAGGGCGTGAGTGCCGCTCCCTGAACGGGAAATGGAACTATATAGTGGATCCGATGGATACCGGCATATACAAGTACCATATGACGCTCCAGAAGCCCCACAAGCGCTATTTCGCCGACAGGCACTTCTACGAAGACAGGACGAAACTGGTGGAATACGACTTCGAAAAAGCGCCCCTGCTCGAAGTACCGGGCGACTGGAACACCCAGTCGGAACAGCTTTATCTGTATGAAGGAACCATCTGGTACAGAACGGTTGTTGATTTCCACAAAACCCCGGGGAGAAGATGGTTCCTTCATTTCGGCGCCGTCAATTACCAGTGCATGGTGGGGCTGAACAACACCATCCTGGGTGCGCACAAGGGCGGTTTTACGCCGTTTGAATTCGAAGTCACAGACCAGTTGAAGGAGGGGCCGAACAGCCTCGTCGTATGGGTCAACAATACCCGCGGCGTGTCAGAGGTCCCGACCCTGAATTACGATTGGTGGAACTACGGCGGAATCACCCGGGACGTCACGCTCGTCGGCGTGCCGGAGGTGTTCATCAAAGACTGGAGGATGCGTTTCGACGGGAAGGTTGCATCCTTTGACGTATCCCTTGACGGAGGGTCCGGTTCCGTGACCATTGAGATTTCGGAACTCGGCATCAGCAAGAAGGCCTGTGCCGGACGCGACGGCGTGGCACATTTCAAGATAAAGGCATCGCCGGAGCTTTGGTCGCCGGACAACCCAAGGCTGTATGAAATCGTCCTGTCAAGCGGAAGCGACTGCATCACGGACCGCATCGGATTCAGGACCGTACGGGTTGAAGGTGAAGAAATCCTCCTCAACGGGAAACCCGTTTTCCTGAAAGGAGTCGCCATGCACGATGAATCCATCGGCGTCAATCCCGGAAGATGCAGGGGCGAAGAAGATGCAAAGGCGCTTCTTGCCGCGGCAAAAGAATTGGGATGCAATTTCCTGCGCCTGGCGCACTATCCACACAGCGAGCAGATGGTGCGGCTCGCAGAAGAAATGGGATTTATGCTTTGGGAGGAAATCCCTTGCTACTGGAATATCGACTGGTCTTCCGAGGAGACCTACGCCAATGCCGAAAACCAGCTCCTGGAGATGATTGGGAGAGACTACAACCGTGCCGCAGTTATCATTTGGACCGTCGCCAACGAGACGCCGCGCAAGCCGGAGAGGCTGGAATTCCTCGGTAAGTTGATAGCGAAAACACGTGCTGAAGACCCCACACGGCTGGTCAGCGCCGCGCTTGAGAAGAAGCTGACCGACCCGCGCCACGCTGTAGTCGAAGATGAACTCATCGGTCTCACCGACCTCCTGAGCTTCAACCAGTATGAGGGATGGTACGACGGAAGCCCAGCGGACTGCGACTCGCTCGAATGGTCGATTCCTTCGGGCAAACCCGTGGTTATCAGCGAATTCGGCGGCGGCGCACTATTTGGCAACCACGGCAGCGACAAAGAGTTGTTCACTGAGGAATACCTCTCGCTCCTTTATCGCCACAACCTCAAGATGCTTTCCAGGCTTCCCGGTCTTCGCGGCCTGTGCCCCTGGTGTCTCAAGGACTTCCGTTCACCCAAGAGGCCGCTTGCCGGCATCCAGGACGATTTCAACCGCAAGGGGCTCATCGACGAGCGTGGCCGACGGAAACTGGCTTTCTATGTCGTCAGGGATTATTATCTGTCTTATCGAAGTGACGCCACGGCGGATCGTGTATCCGTTGCCGTTAATGAATAGGGTGTAGGGCTTGTTCGAACGCACCTTCACCATTCCGTCTTCATAGATGATGTCGGTGGTTATATCACCGAATGACAGTTTCTCTATGCCGTGGCGGCAGGTCTGGTACAGGTTCCAACGGACGGTTGCGTTTCCGGCATCGACATCGTAGAATCCCAGGACGTTTTCGATGAACAGCGAAATGGGGCCCAGTGCGGACCAGCCGCAGAAGTCCGCTTTTACGGATTTAACGTTTTTGGTGCCTTCCTTTTTGCTGGCGGGTTCGGGCCTGGTGGGATTGTAGCACTCCCAGATGGTATGCGGGTCATATTGGGAATATGTCTGCCACATATGGTCAAGGATGGCTTCCGCGGTTTCGTTTGCTTCCTTGTAGAAACCATACTTCTCCAGAGCCTTTATCCCCATATAGGCCGTTGGAAGCCACATCGAGCCTTTCCAGTAATTCCCATCCGGGTCGAATTCGGGGTCGTCCCTGGAGACGGAGGTCCATGGCACGGCGCCTCCGAGTTTGTCGTCCTTCAGGGCGAATTCTACCATAGCCTTTGCCTGTTCCGGCGAAGGTATTTCCGCCAGCATCGGCCAGAAGGATGCAGGAGTCAGGATGCGCGTCTTTGAAAGGTCGTCTTCGCGGATGTCGTAATAGCAGCCGTCATCGTCATCCCAGTAGTACCTGTTGACTTTTTCTTTGTATTCCTGATAGATGGCCCGGTACTCGTCCTCTGTAGCTTTGTCGCCTGAAATCGCTGCAAGGCGGGAGATGTAAAGTGCCGAGAGGGCCTGCTGGGAGATGGCGTCGATCCAGAACATCGGCATTGCCCGTTTCCTTGGAGTGTTGTCCATTCCGCTCTGCCAACTCTGCCAGTTGTAGCCTATGCCCTTGTATTGTATGCGGATGCCGTCGTTGCTGATGGGAAATGGAAACTCCGTATCGTGGTTCATGGTATTGAACAGTTCGAAGTGCTTCTGGAGGAAGCGTTTCTGCGTTATGAGCTCCCGGATGTGGGCTGTGTCACCGGTGAATTTGAAGTAATCGTTCTCCACCCAGGCGAAGAAAGGGGGATTGTCGGGATGCCAGACGCTGAGGGGCGAGCCGGCATTTTCGTGCAGGGTGTAGTAAAAATTGTCGAGCGTCTGGATGCCGGGGAAGATGTCCGGTGCGTACTTGCAGAACATCACCATGAACTCGGAATCCCAGATCCATATAGCCTCATCCCGAAAACCTTCATCCATATACAGGGGTTGTACCAAGCCGGGTTGGTACTTAATGTGGGCCTCAGCTTGCTCCCAGGCTTTCCGGTACAGTTGGACGTATTCGGGCCTGGCGTCAAATACCGGGGTCGGTATTTCCCTTGCCGCTTTGGAACATTGCACGCAGCAGCATACGCACGCAAGTGCTATGACAATCAGTTTTTTCATCGTCCGAATATAGCGTTTTTTGCTTCGGCAACGATATAACTATCCCGGAAATGATTACAAATAATCTGTAATAACCGCCCTGCGCCTTCTGGCCAGGCTGCTGCCGGAACTGATATCAACTATTCAGTAGGATATCGAAAAAAGAATCTTTTGTACAAAAAATCAGTGTTAATTATTTTTCTACTCCGGCGGATTGTTATAAAAATCAGCAAAATCTTGCCGTCAAATGCAGAGGAGCCATTGCCGGAACAAACATTCTGTTCAACTTTGCCGTACAGGGAGCCGCCTTCCGCGGGTTGATCCGGATGCGTAAAACTCCCCTCCCAACTTAAATATGGATTATTCATCTACAAAGATCGGCACGTTTATCGACCTGCGCCGCAACTGGGCATTCAAACAGATTTTCGGAACTCCTGGCAACGAAGACATTCTCCTAGCCCTAATACAGGCGGTTCTGCCCGACAAGGGTATTACCAGCGTCTCTCTAGCGCCCACGGAGCGTATGAGTATTAACGAGAATGCACGCAGCGCGGTATTTGACGTCTCATGCAATACTTCATCCGGAGATTTCGTTTCAGTAGAAATGCAATTCCAGGAGCAGGATGATTTCAACGACAGGATGGTGTTCTATTCTTCATTCCCAATTTTCAACAGTCTTACTAAGGGAGGCACCAGCTACTCTTTCAAAGCCCCGATTTACATCATAGGTGTCCTCAATTTCATCATATCGAGTGTGGCCAGCAACGACAGGATGCTCAACTGTTACCGCCTCAGGAACATACAGGATACCAACACCGAACTGACGCGAAGCTTGTCATACGTTACCGTGGAACTGCCGAAGTTCACCAAGAGCCTGGACGAACTTGAAACTGTCGCAGACAAAATCTTCTATTCCCTGACACATATATCCGCGTTGGAAGAGCGCCCGGCATCTTTTTCGGAAAAAGTCTTGGTAAAGTTGTTCGAATTGTGTAGGTTTGCAAATATGACTACCGAACAGCAATATTTGTACATCCGCACCTTAATGGCCGAGGTTGATGCACGAAGCCAGAGGCGAACGGCAATCAACAAGACCAAGGCGGAAATTGCCAGGTCTTTACGCGAAAAGGATATCCCCGTTCCCACGATAGCCGAAGCATGCGGCCTTACTGAGGAACAGGTTCTTGCTCTATAGCTTTCACAGATAATCTCCTCCCGTTCCAGGAGGTCGCGGACCACGAGCAACTTGGGAAGGAATCGGTCAATTCCTATTTTTTTTGTACTTTTGTGCGTTATGAATATTGAACTTAGTGAACAGGAGCAGATTCGCCGCGAATCGCTGGCGAAGCTCAGGGAGGCCGGAATCGACCCCTATCCCGCAGCCGAATACCCCGTCAACGCCACAGCCGCAGAGATAACTGCCGGCTATGATCCTGACAAACAGAATTTTAACGAAGTGTGCATCGCAGGCCGCCTTATGAGCCGTCGCATCATGGGCGCCGCTTCCTTCGGCGAACTGCAGGACGAAAGCGGGCGCATCCAGATCTATGTCAAGCGCGACGAGATCTGCCCCGGCGAAGACAAGACCATGTACAACACCGTCTGGAAGAAACTTCTGGACATAGGTGACATCATAGGCATCAAGGGATTTGCGTTCATCACCCAGACCGGCCAGCTCAGCGTCCACGCGAAGGAACTGACCCTGCTGAGCAAGTCGCTCCGTGTGCTTCCCATCGTGAAGGAGGCCGAGGGCCAGGTGTTCGACGCCGTGACCGACCCCGAGCTCCGCTACCGCCAGCGCTACGTGGACCTCATCGTGAATCCGCAGGTCAAGGACGTGTTCGTGAAGAGGGCGAAAATCATCGCCACGATGCGTGAGTACTTCAACGCAGCCGGCTGCCTCGAGGTGGAGACCCCCATCCTGCAGAGCATCCCCGGCGGCGCCACCGCAAGGCCTTTCGTGACCCACCACAACGCCCTGGACATCCCCCTGTACCTGAGAATTGCGAACGAGCTCTACCTCAAGCGCCTCATCGTGGGCGGCTACAGCGGAGTCTATGAGTTCGCCAAGGACTTCCGCAACGAGGGCATGGACAAGACCCACAATCCGGAGTTCACCTGCATGGAGATCTACGTCGCCTACAAGGACTACAACTGGATGATGGCCTTCGTGGAGAAGATGCTTGAGAAGATTGCGGTCGCCGTGAACGGCACCACCAAGGTGGACATCGCCGGCCAGGAGGTCGATTTCGCCGGCCCTTACCGCCGCCTGCCTATCCTGGAGGCAATCAAGGAGTACGCCGGCGTGGACGTGAAGGGTATGTCCGAAGACGAACTCCGCGCCACATGCAAGCGCCTGAACGTGGATATCGAGCCTTCCATGGGCAAGGGCAAGCTTATCGACGCCATCTTCGGAACCTACTGCGAGGAGAAGCTGGTGCAGCCCACCTATATCATCGATTATCCTGTGGAGATGTCTCCTCTGACCAAGCGCCACCGCACAGATCCGACTTTGACCGAGCGTTTCGAACTGTTCGTCTGCGGCAAGGAGCTGGCAAATGCCTACTCGGAGCTGAACGACCCTATCGACCAGCTGGAGCGTTTCGAGGAGCAGGCCGCCCTGAAGAGCAAGGGCGACGACGAGGCCATGTATATCGACATGGACTTCGTGCGCGCCCTGGAGTACGGTATGCCGCCGACTTCAGGCCTCGGAATGGGTATCGACCGCCTGACCATGTTCATGACCGGCCAGACGACTATCCAGGACGTGCTGTTCTTCCCCCAGATGAGGCCTGAGAAGTCGCTGAAGAAAGAGGCGGAGAAGGAGTAGCATGCCGGGGACGGAACTGATCACTTCCGCGCAGAACCCTAAGATCAAGCGCCTGCTTGCGCTGCAGAAGGATTCTTCCCTGCGGCGCGAGACGGGGCTTTTCGTCGTCGAGGGGCAGCGGGAGCTCGGGCATTGCCTCGGCGCCGGTTTCACCGTCGACACCGTCTTCATGTGCCCGGAGCTATGTGGGCCGCGGGCATGGGCGGATTTGGCTTCAGGGGAGACGGCCCCGGAAGCCCCGCTGCCGCCGATAGAGGTACATAGCAATGCACCCGTAACAGCAAATTCGGCCCAAAATGACGATAAGGGTGCGGGGAAATGGACCCCTAACGGCAGAGCGAAGGTATTTGAGGTTAGCCGGGAGGTCTATGAGCGCATAGCTTACCGTGGAAGTACCGAGGGCATTATCGCGGAAGTGTTTACCAGGAACCTTCCCCTGGAAGACCTCCGCCTGCCGGACAATCCGCTGATAGCGGTGCTGGAAAGCGTCGAGAAGCCCGGCAATCTGGGAGCAGTGCTCCGCAGCGCCGACGCCGCCGGAGCCGACGCCCTCCTCATCTGCGACCCCCTCACCGACATCTATAATCCCAACGTAATCCGTGCTTCCATCGGGGCCGTCTTCACCGTGCCCACGGTGGCCTGCAGTTCAGATGAAGCCATAGCCTGGCTGAAAGCAAAAGGAATACAGATCCTGACGGCGCAACTGCAGGATTCTTCGCTGTATTACGACCGCGACCTGACTCTCCCCACGGCCCTGGTGATGGGCACGGAAAGCACTGGGCTGTCGGATCGCTGGCGCGAGGCCGCCGATGCGCACATACGTATCCCGATGCTGGGTTCCCTGGACTCGCTGAACGTGTCCGTGAGCGCTGCGATCCTGCTATTTGAGGCGGTGCGGCAGCGGCAGGGCGGGACTGCATGATTGTTTGTATTTATTAACACATTAATACCACTATGAAACGTTTATTTTCAATTCTGGTACTTGCGGCAGGTCTGATGCTTGCGGCGTGCACCCCCAAGGAAAAAGAAGTGGCCGTCACCGGAGTGAAGGTGAGTCCGACAAGCCTCAGCCTTGAGATTGGCCAGTCGGCGATGCTGACGGCAACCGTGGAGCCCTCGGATGCAACCGACAAGGGCGTCAACTGGACCAGCAGCGACCTTTCCGTCGCGGCCGTGCAGGAAGGCACGGTCAAGGCTATCGGCGCCGGCAACGCCACCATAATAGTGACCACGGTCTCCGGCGGCAAGACAGCCACCTGCTCCGTGACCGTTAAGGAAGCCGGGCAACCCGATAACCCGGAGAATCCTGATAATCCCGAGAATCCGGACACTGAAGTGAAGGTCGAGAGCGTGACCATTTCAGAGGACAACCTCCTGATGAAGGTCGGCGACACCCATGCCCTGATGGCGCAGGTCACACCAGACAACGCGACTAAACCGGAGTTGGAATGGTCCTCCTCCGACACGCAGGTGGTGACAGTCGACAAAGACGGCACAGCTACCGCCTGCAATGCAGGAAGCGCTGTCATTACGGTCCAATCCGTTTCGAACCCTGAGGCAAAGGCCACCTGCAATGTGACCGTCGAGGCCGTCAAGGCGGAGACCGTCAAGCTCAGCGAAGTCCAGATAAGCATAAAGGAAGGCGAGACCTCCAAGGCAATCAAAGTGACCATCGGGCCCGACAATGCCGGCGACAAGAGTTTCAGCGTAGCCTCTTCTGCACCTTCAATCGCAGAGGCCAGTAAGACATCTGACAACGAATTCACGGTCAAGGGCATCACCGGCGGCGTTGCCGAAATCACAGTCACCGCCCCCGACGGGCCTTCCGCCTCACTCCTGGTCAAGGTGCTCGCCATGCCCAAGGAAGTTGACCTGGGCCTTCCGAGCGGCGTCAAATGGGCCAGTTTCAACGTGGGATCCACGGCCCCCGAGGACTATGGCAGCTATTTCTCCTGGGGCGAAACAGAGCCGAAGGAAAACTATTCCCCGGACACCTATAAACTAGGTCCTGAGCCTTTTACGAAATACAACGACACCGACAAGAAAGTGTATCTCGATTCGGAAGACGATGCCGCCACAGCCATGTACGGCGACGGCTGGCGCACCCCGGCCGCGGCTGAAGTTAGGGAACTCATGGACAAGTGCACATGGTCCTGGACCACAATAAATGGTATCAAGGGGCAGAAAGTCACCGGTCCCAACGGCAACAGCATCTTCCTCCCGGCAGCAGGATTTGCATCATATACTACTTTGGGCAAAGACAGCGAATCATGGGGCGACTATATGATACTTGAGAAGTTTTTGAGCCCCTTCAATTTCAATAAGGACGGATTCGGCAATATTAAAAAATGGAAAACTGATTATTACTTCGGATTCAGCGTCAGGCCGGTCAAGGGCAACTACGTGAAGGTTACCAGCCTGAAACTGGATGTCACGCAGTTGGAGAACCTCGGGCCGGCAAAGGCAAAGATACGCGCAACCGTGCAGCCTTCCAACGCCACGGATAATCTGGTGGTATGGAGCAGCAGCGATGAATCAGTGGCCGTAGTCGACCAGCAAGGCAACGTGGATATCCTTAAGAAGGGCCTGGCCACAATCTCGGCTGAATGCTCCGGATTCGTTGCCGCCTGCCAGATAATTTCCGCTTATTCCTGGACCGAGCCCGAAAAGATTGACCTCGGCCTGCCTTCCGGCATACTATGGGCATCCTGCAACCTGGGTGCCTGGGAGCCGCAGGAAACCGGTGCCTACTTCGCATGGGGCGAAACCGAACCGAAGGGATATTTCAGCAGTTCCAACTACAAATTCAAGGGCAACACGAAATACCAGTATGGAAAGGCACCTGATGTGCTGCAACCTGAAGACGATGCAGCACACGTGAAACTGGGAGGCAAATGGCGCATCCCGACACCCCCTGAGATGAGGGAACTCCTGAGTGAATGTACATGGACGAAAGAAGCCTCCGGCTACACCGTCACCGGCCCCAACGGAAAATCTATTTTCATACCTTTCGGGGGGTGGTATGACTATGAACTTAACAGCAAAAGCCATCTTTGTATCTGGACTTCTTCACTGGGTAGTTCTACAAATACAAACGCTGCAGGATTATATGATACTACAATTAGCTCCTGTAGCAAATGGATGGGATGCAACATCCGGCCGGTGTGGGCCGAGCCGTATCCCACCATCACAAAGCTGGAACTGGATAAGCACGAAATCACGCCCAAAGCCGGCTCCAAGGTACAGCTGACTGCATATTCCGGTTCAGAAAAGCTGTCTTCAACCCTGGTACAATGGCAGAGCAGCAATGAAGATATCGCCACCGTTGACAGGAAGGGCCTCGTCACTATTGTCTGTGAAGGACGAGCCAGAATCACCGTGAGCACGCCGGGAAGATCCTTATCAGATGTCTGCGAAATCATACCTGAGTATAAGTATTCCCAGCCGGAAGAAATAGACCTCGGACTGCCTTCCGGATTGAAATGGGCATCCTGCGACCTCGGAGCAACGGATCCTAAAAAACCAGGAGCCTATTTTGCATGGGGAGAGACGCAGACGAAGTTGGACTTCACCAGAGACAACTACAAGTGGGGAATCTGCACCTCGGACGATAATATGACCAAATACAACGCAGTTGACGGAAAAATGGTGCTGGACCCCGAAGACGACGCTGCAAGAGTCATACTCGGAGGCGACTGGCGCATGCCGTCGATGGAAGAACTCCAGGAGATGTTCGACGCTTGTACATGGACCAAAGAGACAGAAGAAGGACGAGTATACTTTGTTGGCAAAAGCAACTACAACAGTAGCAGAATCATCATTCCCGCGTCAGGGCTGTTTTACGACAATGCTCTTAGTAATTACTTATATCTAGCATATATTTGGTCAGCCGATGTCGGAACTGGAGCGTTTAAACTTGAAAAGTACGGTTACAAACTGCACGAGGCCCAGTATTTTATCATTGATACTGACTACTTTGGTAATGTCTATAAACATGGCTATCCCTGGGGCTATCTCCGTTATGTAGGTGCACAGATAAGGCCTGTCAAAGGGAAAGGAACTCCCAAGGGCTCCGGCCCGGCCGTGAAACGCCCGGCTCCCCGCCGCCCGTCCTACAACAACTCACCGTCAACTCCGGAGTATAAATAATACATCAGTGGGGATACCACTTGAGGTATAGCTCATGGACGATGGTGAGGGGATCACCAGAGGGCTCCTCGGCGAATTCGCCGGGGAGTTCTTCGCCCCAGGCCCTCTCGAAGGCCTTGACTTCCTTCAGCCAGCGCCCGTACCACTCGCCGTCGCCGGAGGCGAGGCCCGCTGAAGCCGCTTCAAAGAAGCTCTCCCAGCGCTGCCTGGAATAAGTGGCGAGCTGTCCGTTCCACTCGCGGCCGGCGTAGTCATTGAGCGTCATGCCGGCATCGCTCCATGTGGTGATGATGTTGCGGGCGTTTCGCTCGAAATAATCTGATTCAGCGGGATTTGCGCCCCAGCTGCGGGCGTCGGAGATCCACTTGCCGGCAAGGAAGAAACTCTGGGTGCCGGTGAGCCTGTCCATATCGTCTACAAGTTCCAGCATACGCGCGGCAGCGGCCTGCATTGCCGCCGAGTCCTGACGGTTGAAGGCCTCAGTCCATTCTTCGAAAATGCCGGTGGAGAGGTTGCCCAGCCACTGGCGGGTGAGGTTCACCAGGTCGAACTCGTAGGCCGTGCCTATGCCGTCGGCCTCGAGCATCAGGCCTATTGCACGGCGCAGCGTCCCGTTGCTGTAGCTTGCGCCCGCGAAGGTGTGGCTGCTCTTCTTGCCGATATAGGGTCGCGCATTGGCCATGGTGCCCAGGAAAGACCCGGAGTGCCGCACATACACGCTGTCGCAGAGCAGTTTCCACGCCTCACGCTGGCTCTCTTCCGCATATCCCAGGCGCCTGTCGGCAAAACGGGCCGTCCAGTCGCGTTCCGGTAGCGCCCAGGCCTGTTCGAGCACGTATTCATACATATGCGGGTTGCAGTCGAAGCCCTCCAGGGTGCAGCCTATGCCGCTGAAATTGGAGCCGCCCTGGGCATAGGTGCCGGCGATGCGTTCCTCGACGCTGTGGTAGGGGCCCGCCAGATGGGTGTTGCCCCCGAAGTTGCCCAGGTAGCACCAGATGTAGGGCACGCCGTAGAAAGAATCGGTGCGGCGCCAGACTTCATCCCGTTCGCAGCAATAGTCGAGAATCAGCTGGCGCTCCGCGGGCACGGCTCCAAGATAGGCCTCCACGCGCTCCGGCGTCCATTTCTTGCGGTCGTAGTAGAACATCCAACCCATCTGCAGCCACACCGCCTCCGGGTCGGCGGCCGACAGCGTCTCATAGACCTTCCGGCTCACGTGGGCAAGGTAGTCGGGCTCCCAGCTCGGAGGATCCACTTCGTTGAAAATATCCAGCCCGTACACGTGGCTGCTGCCGTAGTAACGCTCCTGCAGCGTCAGGAAACGCTTCTGTATGCGGGCGTAAAGTTCGCTCAGGGGATCCAGGAAGAGGCAGCGGTACTCGTCGGGGTAGCCGGCCCATTTGCCCAGGGTGTCGATGGGGGCGTCCGGGTAAAGCCGCATCAGGCCCTCCGGCACATGACCGGCGAACGCTGGAAGCACCGGACGCATGCCCAGGGCACGTTCACGACGCACGATACGCTGCTGGAGTTTCATCTGGCCGTCCAGCCAGCTTTTGGGAAGCGGGCCGCCCCAGTGGTCGATATTCTGCATGCGGTGCCAGGGCAGATGCGCCGGGCCCGTGAAATATGAGCGCACCTCCTCGTCGGAGAGGCCCATTTCCGTCCACAGCTTGTACCAGATGCTTTCCTGGCCGGTGATAGCGAGCGGCAGGTTCACGCCGTTGAGCGCCATCCAGTCGATGCAGCGCTCCCATTCTTCCCACTTCCACCAGGGCATCGTGTAGCCGAAAGTGCAGTAGTTCAGAAAGAAACGCTTGTCCACGCGGGCCTTGCAGCACACTGGCTCCGGCACTTCCGGAAGGGGGTCCGGCAGCACCGGCGTGCCGCATGAAGGCAGCCAGCCGTAGTCCACGTTGCAGATGTATTTCAGGTAGTAGTTCAGGCCGGTGGCCATCGAGACGGCGTTGTTGCCCTTAATGTGCACTTTGCCGCCTGCGCTGGAAATCGCGAAATAGTCGGAATCAGCCGGGGCGCACTCGAACTGGAAGCCCCCGGCGCTGCCGGGAACGACGCGCAGGGCAAGCTCACGTACTGATTTCACATCCGGGTCCGTGCAGGACATAAGGGCAAGGGCAAAAACCGCCAGAACTATGATTTTCTTCATAAACACAAATATATGGTTTTTTTTGCTACCTTAGCAATCTGAAAAATCATTATGATATGGCTGAGAAGATAGCAAAACTGATGAACGATTCGCCGCTTGCGCGGTGGACCGTACTTGTGCTCGTGGCACTGATGATGTTCTTCGCGTATATGTTCGTGGACGTGATGAGCCCGCTGAAATCGCTCGTGGAAAGCGACCTGGGCTGGAACAGCAGCGTCTTCGGCAAGTATGCGGCATCCGAGTACATATTGAACGTGTGCGGCTTCCTGATTATCGCCGGCGTGATTCTCGACAAGCTGGGAGTGCGCTTCTCCGGCGTGCTGTCGGCGGGCCTCATGGTGGCTGGCGCCGCCATCAAGTTCGTAGGTATCAGCGACTGGTTCCAGGCCACGAGCTTCGCCCAGTGGCTGGGAAGCTGGTGGGTCGAGATGCCCGCAAGCGCCAAGATGGCTTCGCTGGGCTTCATGATTTTCGGATGCGGCTGCGAAATGGAAGGCACCAACGTGTCGAAGATTCTCGCCAAATGGTTCAAGGGCAAGGAGATGGCCCTCGCCATGGGACTTGAGATGGCTATCGCCCGGCTGGGTGTGTTTGCCGTGATGTGGATTGCGCCCATCATTTCCAACGCCGCCGGCGGAAGCATACTCGCCCCTCTGGGATTCTGCGGCGCCCTGCTCTGCATAGGCCTCATCAACTTCATCATTTTCGGAGTGATGGACCGCAAGTTCGATGGCCAGCTCGTCGCCGCCGGCCTCGCCACGGACGAGAAGTCGCCCGAAGACGAGTTCCACGTAAGCGACCTTGGCGCCATTTTCAAGAGCAAGATGTTCTGGATCGTGGCCCTGCTGTGCGTGCTCTACTACAGCGCCATATTCCCCTTCCAGCGCTACGCCCCCAATTTCCTGGAGGAGACCCTGGGTATCGATGCGGCCACGGCTGCCCGCCTGTTCAGCTGCTTCCCCATCCTTGCGATGTGCCTGACCCCGCTTCTGGGCATCTTCCTGGACCGGGTGGGCAAGGGAGCCACGATGCTGATGCTGGGCTCCGTGATCATGATTGCCTGCCACCTCTGCTTCGCATTCGTGCTGCCGGTGTTCCCTCATAAGTGGTTTGCCGTGCTGCTGATCGTGGTGCTGGGCGTCAGCTTCTCCCTCGTGCCCGCCGCCCTGTGGCCGAGCGTGCCGAAAATTATAGACGAAAAGATACTGGGCAGCGCTTACTGCCTGATATTCTGGGTGCAGAACATAGGCCTCTGCCTCGTGCCGATGCTGATCGGTTCGCTGCGCCAGAGCACCGGGGGCTACACCATACCGATGATAGTGTTCTCGAGCTTCGGCGTGCTTGCCTTCATTTTCAGTCTGTTGCTGAAAGCCGAGGACCGCAGGAAATCCTACGGCCTGGAGCTTCCGAACATAAAGAAATAAATGTACAAGAAACTTCGCTGGGTGGCACTCATCTGCCTGATGGTGCCAATGTTCGCGTCGTACTTTTTCGACGACTGCTTCTCCACCCTTTCCCAGATATTCCAGCATCCGGAGTGCCTTGAGCTCGGCTGGGACAGCGCTGACTACGGCTTCTACGCCGGCGGCTACAGTTTCCTCTGCGTGTGCGGCGGGCTCATAGTGTGCGGCATCCTGCTGGACGTGTTCGGGGTGCGGATCATAGGTTCGGTGTTCGTGGGGCTGATGGCCCTGGGCGCCGGGCTGGTGGTGGTGGCGCTGCGCAGCGGGCTCGAGCCCCGCACTTCGCTGCTGCTTGCCTATGCCGGATGCATGGTGTTCGGACTCGGGAGCGAAATCGCCGGAGTGGCCGTGACCCGTTCCATTGCCAAATGGTTCAAGGACGGACCGGTAGCGTTCGCGATGGGGGCGCAGGTGGCCGTGGCGCGGCTAGGCACCGCCCTTGCGTTCATACTGTCGCCGGTGCTCGTGGCGCAGAAGGCCCCCGGGGAGATGTATTCCCTGCTGGAGACCGCCCGCCCCGCGACTTTCGGACTCGCTCTCATCCTGGGAGGCGTGCTGCTATGGGGCATTTTCGTGGCTATGGACGCCCGCTTCGACAAGGCGCGCGGCATCACCTTCGGCCGCGGAGCCGTGCGTGAGGAAGACAAGTTCAAGATCTCGGACCTCGGCAAACTGCTGACCAACGGCAGGTTCATCCTGATTTCGCTGCTCTGCGTGTTTTTCTACTGCTGCATCATTTCCTTCAAGAAGTTCGGCACTTCGATCGTGATTCCGCGCTTCGACATGGAACTGGACAGCGCCAAATGGGTGATTACGATGATTCCGTTCTTCACGGTGGTGTTCACTCCGCTGTTCGGGGCGCTGGTGGACAAGCTGGGCAAGGGCACGCTTTGGATGATATGCGGGTCGGTGCTGGTGCTGGCGGCGCACCTGGTGATTGCATTCGCCCCTCAGGGCGTGCCGTTCTGGGGATACTTCGGCATCTCGCTGCTGGGCGTCGGCTACTCGCTGGTGCCGTCGGCAATGTGGCCGAGCGTGCCGAAAATCGTGCCCGAGCGCAATCTGGGCACGGCTTACTCCCTTATCTACTGGATACAGAACATGGGCATGCTGCTGGTGCCGATCTTCGTGGGCCGCATATTCAAGGCCCGCTCCGGCGTCGATGCAGCAGTAGCAGCCGAGTGGATATTCATCGGACTCGGCTGCGTGGCGGTGTTTGTGGCCGTCCTGCTCCGGGGCGCTTCACGCCGCCGCCCGGAACTGCGGCTCGACGAAGGGAAGGCCAAATAGCCAGGCGACTGCTTGCCGCTAGAACGGCAAATCGTCGTCCGGGGCGGGAGCGCCGAGGTCTGGGGCCGGAGGGGCCTGGACCGGAGCGGCGTCGCGGCGGCGGTAGCCGTCCGACTGAGGAGCCGCAGGGCCGGCAGGGGCCTGATAGGCAGGTGCCTGGTATGAAGGCGCCTGATATCCGCCCTGAGGCTGCTGATAGCCGCCACCGGCAGGCTGGTATCCGCCGCTTGCGGGCACGCCTTCGCCTTCACGGCGTCCGAGAAGCTGGAGGTTGTCTGCCACGATTTCGGTCATGAATTTCTTCTGGCCCTGCTGGTCGTTGTAGGAGCGGGTCCTGATGTGGCCTTCGATATAGACCTGGCTGCCTTTGCGGATGAATTTTTCCGAAACGTCTGCAAGCTGTCTCCACACTACAATATTGTGCCACTCCGTGTTCTCGCGGAGTTCGCCGTTGCGGTCGCGGTAGCGGTCGGTGGTGGCGAGGGTGAAAGTTGCAACTTTGGTGCTCTGGCCGGGCTGTCCGGCTCCCTGGTCGAGGTAACGTACTTCCGGGTCTCTTCCAACGTTACCGATAAGCATTACTTTATTCAATGATGGCATAATCAAAAATATTTTAGTAGTTCCAAATATAGAACTTTTTCACGATTGTAGAAAAGTTTTTCTTACTTTTGTGGACCGAAAATTATGTACGAGCTGCTGGACAAAATAGATTCACCCGCCGACCTCAAGGGCCTGAGCCTGGAAGAACTCGGAAAGCTTTGCGGAGAAATCCGCCGCTATATCCTGGAGTGCTGCGCCGTCAATCCCGGCCATGTGGCATCCAGCCTCGGCGCCGTGGAACTGATAGTGGGATTCCACTATGTCTTCGACAGCCCCGCCGACAAGATAGTCTTCGACGTCGGCCATCAGGCCTATGCCCACAAGATATTGACCGGCCGCCGGGAAGCATTCCGGCAGAACCGCACCCGGGACGGCATCAGCGGCTTCCCCAGCCGCTCCGAGAGCCCCCACGACGCTTTCGGCGCCGGCCACTCCTCCACCTCAGTCTCCGCCGCCCTCGGTCTCGCCGAGGCCGCCAGGCTCCAGGGCCGTAAGGAGAAGGTCGTGGCCCTTATCGGCGACGGTGCGCTCACGGGAGGCCTGGCCTTCGAAGGGCTCAACAACACCGGCTCCAGTGGCGCCGACCTGCTCGTGATTCTGAACGACAACAACCAGTCCATCGACGGTAATATCGGCGCCCTCCACAACCACCTGCTGAAACTCACCACCAGCATGCGCTACAACCGCCTCAAGGACCAGGTGTGGCGCAAACTCGGCGAGAGCCGTGTCAGACGGGCCATCCAGAACTGGACCCGGAAGATTAAATCCTGGACCGTGAGCCCCACCGGAGGCGACCTCTTCGAAGCCCTGGGATTCCGCTACTTCGGTCCCATCGACGGCAACGACATCGCCACGGTCGTGAACACCCTGCGCAAACTGTCCAGCATCAGCGGCCCCCGCATACTCCACTGCTACACCGTCAAGGGCAAGGGGTACGAAGCCGCCGAAAAGGATCCCGTGACCTGGCACGCACCCGGAAAATTCGACCCGGAAACCGGCGAGAGGCTGACCAGCGCCCGCTCCGTGGCGCGCTACCAGGATGTGTTCGGGCAGGTGCTGTGCGACCTTGCCGAACGCGATTCCAGGATAGTCGGCATCACCCCTGCAATGGCCAGCGGCTGCGGCATGACCGAATTCGGCCGCCGCTTCCCCGACCGCTTCTTCGACGTGGGCATAGAGGAGGAGCACGCAGCCACCTTCTCGGCCGGCCTTGCCGCCGGAGGCCTGCGCCCCTTCTGCAACATATATTCCTCATTCTCGCAGCGCGCCTACGATGAAATCATCCACGACATCGCGCTGCAGCACCTGCCGGTAGTGCTCTGCTTCGACCGGGCGGGCCTCGTGGGCGAGGACGGCGCCACACACCAGGGCGCCTTCGACATGGCCGCCTACCGCAGCATCCCGGGCACCGTCATATCCGCGCCCCGCAATGAACTTGAACTCAAGCAGCTGATGTACACCGCGCTGCAGCAGGACAAAGGCCCGTTTATAATAAGGTACCCGCGAGGAAACGGCGAAGGAGCCGGATGGAAGGATGCGGAGTTCGAGGCCGTGCCGGTGGGCAAGGCGGTCGAGCTGAAGGCGGGCAGTGAAATCGCCGTCGTGGGCACGGGGCCGGCCGTAAACCGCGCGCTGGAGGCCGCAGAGGGCTTCGGCGAAAGGGTGGCGGTCTACCATTTCCCCTTCGTCAAGCCGCTTGACACAGAAGTCCTGGAATCGATTGCCTCAAAGTTCAGCAAAATAGTCACCGTGGAAGACGGCGCCCTCTCCGGTGGGCTTTTCGGGGCGGTGTCGGAATTCCTTACCCGGCGCGGCTGCAAGGCCCGGATCGTACCTGTCGGCATAGGTGATGAGTTCGTGACGCAAGCATCGCAGGCTCAGCAGCGGAAGGATTGGGGACTGGACAAAGAAAGCATGGAAAAAATCTTTCAAAAGTTTTTGGAGATTCCAAAATAATGTGTACCTTTGCAATCCCTTTGTAAAGGGCATTGAAATACTGCCGATGTAGCTCAGATGGCCAGAGCGTGTGATTTGTAATCTCAAGGTCGTGGGTTCGATTCCCTCCATCGGCTCATCGCAGAACATTATGGGCAAGTACCAGAGTGGCCAAATGGGGCAGACTGTAAATCTGCTGGCGCACGCCTACGGTGGTTCGAATCCATCCTTGCCCACGAAGCGGAAGAGAATACTTCCCACCAGCGGGGTTCGTATAACGGCTATTATGTCAGCCTTCCAAGCTGAAAATGGGAGTTCGATTCTCCTACCCCGCTCAAAATACTGCCGATGTAGCTCAGGGGTAGAGCGCATCCTTGGTAAGGATGAGGTCATGAGTTCAAATCCCATCATCGGCTCAAGACCGGAGAAATCCGGTTTATTTTTGTAACAACTTTATACATAATATTATGGCAAAAGAAACATTCAAAAGGGACAAACCCCATGTCAACATCGGCACCATCGGCCACGTTGACCACGGCAAAACCACTCTGACCGCTGCTATCACCCAGGTTCTGGCAAAGCAGGGCCTCAGCGAGATCAAGTCTTTCGACCAGATCGACAACGCTCCCGAGGAGAAGGAGCGCGGTATCACCATCAACACCGCTCACATCGAGTACCAGACCGCAAATCGTCACTATGCGCATGTCGATTGCCCTGGCCACGCTGACTATGTGAAGAACATGGTTACCGGTGCTGCGCAGATGGACGGCGCCATCCTCGTCGTCGCTGCTACCGACGGTCCCATGCCCCAGACCAACGAGCACGTGCTTCTTGCAAAGCAGGTGAACGTTCCTAAGATGGTTGTGTTCCTCAACAAGGTTGACCTCGTCGACGATGAGGAAATGCTCGACCTCGTTGAAATGGAAGTCCGCGACCTCCTCAACAAGTATGATTTCGACGGCGACAACGCTCCCGTCATCCGTGGTTCAGCCCTCGGAGCTCTCAACGGAGAGCCTCAGTGGGAAGAGAAAGTCCTCGAGCTCATGCAAGCCGTCGACGATTACATCCCCCTCCCCGTGCGTGAGAACGAGAAGCCGTTCCTGATGCCTATCGAGGACATCTTCTCCATCACCGGCCGTGGCACCGTCGTCACCGGACGTATCGAGACCGGCACCATCCATGTCAATGATCCCGCCGAAATCGTCGGTTTCAACGACAGGCCCAGGACCACTGTGGTCACTGGCGTCGAGATGTTCCGCAAGCTCCTCGATCAGGGCGAAGCAGGTGACAATGTGGGTCTCCTCCTCCGTGGTATCGACAAGAAGGAAGTCAAGCGTGGTGAGGTTATCGCCAAGCCCGGCTCCATCAAGGCTCACTCCCACTTCCTCGGACAGATCTATGTCTTGAAGAAGGAAGAAGGCGGCCGTCACACTCCGTTCCACAACAAGTATCGTCCCCAGTTCTTCATCCGTACCCTCGACGTTACCGGTGAGATCACTCTCCCCGAGGGCATCGAGATGGTCATGCCTGGCGACTGCCTGGCGACAATGTCGAGATCAATGTCCAGCTCATCACTCCTGTTGCTCTGAACGAGAATCTTCGTTTCGCAATCCGTGAGGGTGGCCGCACCGTCGGTGCAGGACAGGTTATCAAGGTTCTTGACTAATACTTGTCGAATGTATTGCGGGCAGTCCATCAGCGGGCGGCCCGCTTTTTAGGGGAATAGAACAAGGGTAGTTCAGCGGTCTCCAAAACCGTCGATGTGGGTTCGAATCCTGCTTCCCCTGCCAATATCAAGGGTTACGACTTGATAATGTTTAACAGATGCCGCGTCCTCAGCTTCCATTTCACGGCATCCATTAAATGTAAAAATGAGAAAGTTAATCAACTACTGCAAAGAGTCCTTCGTGGAACTCACCAAGAAGACCACCTGGCCCACATGGGAGAAGCTTCAGAGCTCCGCCCTGCTCGTGCTGGTCACGACGGTCATTCTTGCAGCCGTGCTCTGGGTCGTGGATTTCGCGTTCCAGAAGCTGATGACGCTAATCTACACAATCTAATATCGCGACTCCATGGGCGAAATGAAATGGTACGTCCTGCGCACAGCGGGCGGTAAGGAGAAAAAGGCCAAAGAATATCTGGAAAAGGAAATAGAGCGCAACGGTCTGCAGGAGCAGGTCGGCCAGGTGCTCGTTCCCGTCAAGAAGGAGATTGTCACCAAGAATGGCAAGAGGAAGGCAGTCGACAAGCTGCTCTATCCCGGCTATGTGCTTATACAGGCCGAGCTCAGCGCCATGCTCGAGAACATCATCCGCAACAACGTTCCCGGTATGTCAGGCTTCCTGACCGAAAAGCGTGCCACGAGTGCAACCCAGTTCGAGAGGATTCCCGTGCCCATCCGCGAGGACGAGGCCCAGCGCATCCTGGGTGTCCAGGACGAGAATATCGACAGCGCTGCCGAGACCATCGTGGATTATGAAGTCGGTGAGAGCGTCCGCATTACGGATGGTCCTTTCAGCGGCTTCAACGGCACCGTGGATGAAATCCTCCAGGATCGCAGCAAGATGAAGGTCATCGTCGTCATCTTCGGCCGAAAGACGCAGCTCGAACTCAATTTTACACAAGTAACAAAAGAATAAGTTTCCATTATGGCAAAAGAAGTTACCGGATTCATTAAGCTCCAAATCAAAGGCGGAGCTGCAAATCCAGCACCTCCGGTAGGACCGGCCCTCGGTTCCAAAGGCTTGAACATCATGGACTTCTGCAAGGCTTTCAATGCAGCCACGCAGGCCCAGGCAGGCAAAATCCTCCCTGTCGTCATCACCGTTTATTCGGATAAGTCCTACACGTTCGAAGTCAAACAGCCGCCCGTGGCAGTCTCCCTCAAGGAGGCAGCCAAGATCGACAAGGCTTCCGGCGAACCTAACCGGAAGAAGGTCGCATCCGTCACCTGGGACCAGGTGAAGGCTATCGCCGAAGGCAAAATGCCGGACCTGAACTGTTTCACCATCGCTTCCGCTATGCGCATGGTGGCCGGAACAGCAAGAAGTATGGGTATCACCGTGACCGGTGAATTCCCCAAGGACCTTTAAATCACACGCATTATGAGTAAAATGACGAAAAACCAGAAAGCCGCTGAGGCCAAATTCGACCACACCCTGGCTTACTCGCTTAAAGAAGCGTGCTCGATTGTAAAGGAAATATCATACACCAAGTTTGACGCTACCGTCGAGCTCTCCGCGAACCTCGGTGTCGACCCTCGTAAGGCCAACCAGATGATTCGTGGCGTTGTGACCCTCCCCCATGGCACCGGCAAGGTGGTCCGCGTGCTTGCCCTCTGTACTCCCGACAAGGAAGCTGAGGCCAAGGCAGCAGGCGCCGATTACGTCGGCCTCGATGAGTTCATCGAGAAGATCAAGGGCGGTTGGACCGACGTGGACGTGATCGTGTGTACCCCTTCAGTTATGGCTAAGGTGGGCGCCCTCGGTAAGATCCTCGGACCCCGCGGCCTCATGCCTAACCCGAAGACCGGCACCGTGACCATGGAAATCGGCAACGCAGTCAAAGACGTCAAGGGCGGTAAGATTGATTTCAAGGTCGACAAGACCGGTATCATCCACACCGGCATCGGCAAGGTGTCCTTCAGCGCCGAGCAGCTCTACGAGAACGCTGCCGAGGTCCTGAACGCCATCGCCAAGCTGAAGCCCCAGGCTCTCAAGGGCACATACATGAAGAGTGCAGCTATCTGCTCCACCATGAGCCCCGGTATTAAAGTTGATCTCAAGGCATTCCTCAACGGTGCTGAGTAAAAATTCAATATTATGAAAAAAGAACTTAAAGGTCAGATTATTGAAAGCATCTCAGCGCAGCTCAAGGCATATCCCAACTTCTACATCACGGATATCGCCGGCCTGAATGCTGGACAGACAAGCAAGCTCCGTCGCGAATGCTTCGAGGCTGGCATCGTGCTGAGCGTGGTCAAGAACACCCTGTTCGCCCACGTCCTCAACGGTATCGACAACGAGGAAATGAAGACTCTCACCGAGACCCTCGTCGGCAATACCGCCATCATGTACACCGAAGTTCCTGCAGCTCCCGGAAAGCTCATCAAGAAACTCCAGAAGGAAGGTTTCAAGAAGCCCGTCGTGAAGGGCGCCTACGTACAGGACTGCGTGTTCATCGGTGAAGACAAGCTCGATCAGCTCGCAAACATCAAGACGAAGGAAGAACTCATCGGCGAGATCATTTCCCTCCTCCAGTCTCCTATCCAGCGTGTCGTTTCCGCTCTGGAGAATGCATCCGAAGGAAAGGCCGACGACGAGAAGATCGGTTCCGCCAAACCGGCGGCCGAGGCTCCTGCAGCCGAGGCTCCCGCAGCAGCTGAAGCACCCGCAGCCGAAGAGGCTCCCGCAGCTGAAGCTCCTGCAGCCGAGGCAGCTCCCGCAGAAGAGGCTCCCGCAGCCGAAGCTCCTGCAGCAGAATAGTAAAATATTAACAATTTAAAAATATAATCATTATGGCAGATGTTAAAGCCCTTGCAGAAGAGTTGGTAAACCTCTCTGTGAAAGATGTCCAGGAACTCGCTAAGATCCTCAAGGAAGAGTACGGTATCGAGCCCGCAGCCGCAGCAGTCGTTGTTGCAGCAGATGGCGCCGGTGCAGGTGCAGCCGCCGAGGCAGAGCAGACCGAATTCGATGTTATCCTCACCTCCGCAGGTCAGGCCAAGCTCAACGTTATCAAGGTCGTCAAGACCGAGCTCGGACTGGGTCTGAAGGAAGCCAAGGACCTCGTTGACGGCGCTCCTTCCACGATCAAGGAGAAAATTTCCAAGGCAGAGGCCGAAGCTCTCAAGGCAGCCCTTGAGGAAGCTGGCGCTGAGGTTGAGATTAAATAAATCCGCCTCTTCCCTGCTGCTTAGGGAACAGACAGGTTTAGAGCCGGGGATAATAGGCTCTAAACCTTTTTTCCGTATTAAAAGTTTTTCTCCATATAAAGCTATATATGTCAAAAAAGACTGCCCCAAAGCGCATCAACTTCGCAACATCGAAAATTCTGGAATACCCGGACCTTCTCGAGGTGCAGCTCAAGTCTTTCAAGGATTTCTTCCAGCTTGAGACCACCCCTGAAAACAGGAAAAACGAAGGCCTCTACCAGGTGTTCCAGGAAATTTTTCCTATCGAGGACACGAGGAACAACTACAAACTCGAGTTCATCGACTATTTCGTCGATCCTCCCAAGTACTCGATCGAGGAATGCCTGGAGCGCGGACTGACCTACAACGTCCCTCTCAAGGCAAAGCTCAGGCTGTCCTGCACGGATCCCGAGCACGAAGATTTCGACACGAGGGTCCAGGACGTCTATCTGGGAGACATTCCCTACATGACTCCGGGCGGCACCTTCGTGATCAACGGCTCGGAGCGCATCGTCGTCTCCCAGCTCCACCGTTCGCCCGGCGTGTTCTTCGACCAGAGCATGCATGCCAACGGCACCAAACTTTATTCCGCCCGTATCATCCCGTTCAAAGGTTCATGGATTGAATTCGCCACGGACATCAACAACGTGATGTACGCCTACATCGACCGCAAGAAGAAGTTGCCTGTCACCACCCTCCTCAGGGCCATCGGATTCAATTCCGACAAGGACATCATCGACATCTTCGACCTGGCCGACGAGGTGGAGAACAACTCCGAAGCCCTCGAGGCCAACAAGGGCCGCAAGCTCGCCGCCAAGGTGCTCAAGACCTGGACGGAAGACTTCGAAGACGAAGACACCGGCGAAATCATCCCCATCGAACGCACCAAGGCCATCGTGGAGCGCGGCGAGATTCTCGACGACAACACCATCGCCGCCATCTCCGACACCGAGTGCAAATCCATCCTGCTGCAGAAAGACGAGGCCAACTCCAACGAGTACTCCATCATCTTCAACACCCTGCAGAAGGATCCTACCAACACCGAGCTCGAAGCTGTCAACTACATCTACAAGCAGCTCCGCAACTCCGAAGCTCCGGATGAGAGCACCGCAAGGGACGTCATCGACAAGCTCTTCTTCTCCGAGAAGCGCTACGACCTCGGCAACGTGGGCCGCTACCGCCTCAACAAGAAGCTGAACCTCACCATCGGTCCCGACGTGCGTGTCCTGACGAACACCGACATCATCGAGATCATCAAGTACCTCATCCAGCTCATCAACTCCAAGGCCACGGTCGACGATATCGACCACCTCAGCAACCGTCGCGTCCGCAGCGTCGGCGAGCAGCTCGCCAACCAGTTCAGCGTCGGCCTGAGCCGCATGGCCCGCACCATACGCGAAAGGATGAACGTCCGCGACAGCGAACAGTTCAACCCCATCGACCTGATCAACGCCAAGACGCTCTCCAGCGTGATCAATTCATTCTTCGGCACCAGCCAGCTGAGCCAGTTCATGGACCAGACCAACCCGCTCGCCGAAATCACGCACAAGAGGCGTCTGTCCGCACTCGGCCCGGGAGGTCTTTCCCGCGACCGCGCCGGATTCGAGGTCCGCGACGTCCACTACACCCACTACGGACGCCTCTGCCCTATCGAATCCCCGGAAGGTCCGAACATCGGTCTGATCTCCTCGCTCTGCGTGTATGCCCGCATCGACGCCCTCGGCTTCATCGAGACCCCCTACCGTGACGTCAAGAACGGAAAGGTGGACCTGAGCGCCGCAGGCTGCCACTACATGAGCGCGGAAGAAGAGGAGAACAAGCTCGTCTCCCTCGCCAACGTGCGCATGGACGACGAAGGCAACATCCTCGAAGAGCGTCTGCAGTGCCGCATGGAGGCAGACTTCCCCGTGGTGTCCAAGGAAGAGGTGGACTACATGGACGTGGCTCCGAACCAGATGGCTTCGGTCGCCGCATCCCTCATCCCCTTCCTCGAGCACGACGACGCGCACCGCGCCTTGATGGGTGCGAACATGATGCGTCAGGCAGTGCCCCTCCTCAGCCCCGAGTCCCCCATCGTCGGCACCGGACTGGAAGAGAGGGTCTGCATCGACTCCCGCACCCAGTACATCGCCGACCGCAGCGGCGTGGTCACCTATGTGGATGCCAATGAGATCCGCATCAAGTACGACCGCACCGAAGACGAAAAATTCGTCAGCTTCGCTCCGGAGGAAATCATCTACAAGATGCCCCTCTACCGCAGGACCAACCAAAGCACCACCATCAACCTCAAGCCTATCGTGCGCAAGGGCGACAAGGTGGAGAAGGGCCAGGTCCTGACCGAAGGCTACGCGACCCAGGGCGGCGAACTCGCCCTCGGACGCAACCTGAAGGTGGCTTTCATGCCCTGGAAGGGCTACAACTACGAAGACGCCATCGTGCTCTCCGAAGAGATGGTCAAGTGGGACATCCTCACCTCCATCCACGTGGATGAGTACCTGACCGAAGTCCGCGACACCAAGCGCGGCATGGAAGAGCTCACCTCCGACATCCCCAACGTCAGCGAAGACGCCACCAAGGACCTCGACAAGAACGGTATCATCCGCATCGGCGCCCATATCGAACCGGGCGACATCATGATCGGCAAGATCACGCCCAAGGGCGAGAGCGACCCGTCCCCTGAAGAGAAGCTCCTCAAGGCCATCTTCGGCGACAAGGCCGGCGACGTCAATGACGCTTCCCTGAAGGCCAATCCTTCACTGAGCGGCACCGTGGTCAAGACCGCACTCTACACCAAGCTCGCCAAGGATACGAGCCGCAAGAGCGCCAGCAAGATGGACCAGAAGGCCCGTCTGGAAGTGCGCCAGCAGGAATTCGACGCCAAGGCTGCCAGGCTCCTCGAGGATCTCGTGGGTAGGCTGACCGTCCTGACGAAGAACCGCAAGAGCGCCGGCATTTCCGACCTCTACAACGTCGAGATCGTCCCCAAGGACAAGAAGTTCACCGCAGAAATCCTGCGTGGAATCGACTACCAGAACGTCAATTCCAACAAGTGGACCGCCGACAAGGACACCAACGCGATGATCCGCGACCTCATCAACAACTACTGCATCACCATCAAGACCGAAGCCGCAGCCTTCAAGCGTGAAATCGACAAGATGAAGGTCGGCGACGAGCTCCCCAACGGCGTCATGCAGCTTGCCAAGGTCTACATCGCGAAGAAGCGCAAGATCACCGTCGGTGACAAGATGGCCGGACGCCACGGCAACAAGGGTATCGTCGCGAAGATCGTCCGCAGGGAGGACATGCCTTTCCTGCAGGACGGAACTCCAGTCGACATCGTGCTCAACCCGCTCGGCGTGCCTTCCCGTATGAACCTCGGACAGATCTACGAGACTGTGCTCGGCTGGGCCGGTGCACGCCTCGGGCTCAAGTTCAGCACTCCTATTTTCGACGGTGCAAGCATCGACGAAATCTGCAGCTACACCGACAAGGCGGGTGTCCCCCGCTTCGGTAAGACGCAGCTTCGCGACGGCGGCACCGGTGACTGGTTCGACCAGCCCGCCACGGTCGGTGTCATCTACATGATCAAGCTCGGCCATATGGTCGACGACAAGATGCACGCCCGTTCAATCGGTCCCTACTCCCTCATCACCCAGCAGCCTCTCGGCGGTAAAGCCCAGTTCGGCGGCCAGCGTTTCGGTGAGATGGAAGTCTGGGCCCTCGAAGCATTCGGCGCTGCGAACACGCTGCAGGAGATCCTCACCGTCAAGTCCGACGACGTCACCGGACGTTCGAAGACCTACGAAGCCATCGTCAAGGGCGACCCCATGCCGCCGGCAGGCATTCCTGAATCCCTCAACGTGCTCCTCCACGAGCTCCGCGGACTCGGTCTCAAAGTCACTTTGGAATAATCTATTGAACGATACTAGCTATGCCTACTTTCAACAATAAGGAAACTAAGGTAAAGAACAATTTCCAGACAATCAGCATCTCCCTGGCGTCTCCCGAAGACATCACCGAGAGGTCCTGCGGCGAAGTCCTGAAACCGGAAACGGTCAATTACAGGACCTACAAGCCCGAAAGGGACGGTCTCTTCTGCGAGAAGATCTTCGGTCCCACCAAGGACTATGAGTGCTATTGCGGAAAATACAAGCGTATCCGCTACCGTGGTATCGTCTGCGACAGGTGCAACGTCGAAGTCACCGAGAAGAAAGTGCGCCGCGAGAGGATGGGACACATCAGCCTCACCGTTCCCGTGGCCCATATCTGGTACTTCAAGTCAGCCCCCAACAAGATTTCCGCCCTTCTCGGCCTCCCCGCCAAGAAGCTGGAATCCGTGATCTATTACGAGAAGTACATCGTCGTCAACGTCGGCAAGTATGAGCCCTCCGAAGGAAAGGGCGAGACCAGGGTCGAGAAGATGGACCTCATCTCCGAGGAAGAATATCTCGACATCCTGAGCAGCGAGTCCCTGAAGGGCAACGAGAACCTTTCCGACTCCGATCCCGACAAGTTCGTCGCAAAGATGGGAGCCGAAGGTATCTACGACCTCCTCAAGGAGCTCGATGTGGAAGCCCTCGGAAAGGAACTCCGCGTGAAGATGCAGGAAGAAAGCTCCCAGCAGCGCAAGACTGAGCTGCTGAAGCGCCTCCAGGTCGTCAAGTGGTTCCAGGAGTCCAAGGGTGTCAACCGCCCCGAGTGGATGATCATGAAGGTGATTCCGGTCATCCCGCCGGATCTCCGTCCCCTCGTCCCCCTCGACGGCGGCCGTTTCGCCACCTCCGACCTCAACGACCTCTACCGCCGCGTGATCATACGCAACAACCGCCTCAAGAGGCTCTTCGAGATCAAGGCCCCCGAGGTGATTCTCCGCAACGAGAAGCGTATGCTCCAGGAAGCCGTGGACAGCCTGTTCGACAACTCCAAGAAGTCTTCAGCCGTCAAGAGCGAGTCCAACCGTGCCCTCAAGAGTCTCTCCGACTCCCTCAAGGGCAAGCAGGGCCGCTTCCGCCAGAACCTCCTCGGAAAGCGTGTCGACTACTCCGCACGTTCCGTCATCGTGGTCGGTCCCGAACTCAACATGCATGAGTGCGGCCTTCCCAAGTACATGGCTGCAGAGCTCTACAAGCCGTTCATCATCCGCAAGCTCATCGAGCGCGGCATCGTGAAGACCGTCAAGAGCGCCAAGAAGATCGTGGACCGCAAGGATCCCGTCATCTGGGACATCCTCGAAAACGTGATGAAGGGTCATCCCGTGCTCCTCAACCGTGCACCGACCCTCCACCGCCTCGGTATCCAGGCCTTCCAGCCCAGGATGATCGAAGGCAAGGCCATCCAGCTCCACCCTCTCGCCTGTACGGCTTTCAACGCCGACTTCGACGGTGACCAGATGGCTGTGCACCTCCCGCTCGGCAACGCCGCCATCATGGAGGCCCAACTGCTGATGCTCGGAAGCCAGAACATTCTCAACCCGGCCAACGGCGCCCCTATCACGGTGCCTTCCCAGGACATGGTCCTTGGTCTGTACTACATCACCAAGATCCGTCCCGGCGCAAAGGGCGAGGGCAAGAAGTTCTACGGCCCCGAAGAGGTCATCATCGCCTACAACGAGAAAGCCATCGACATGCACGCTGAAATCGAAGTCCGCCTCCCGGTCGACAAGAACGACGCGTCCAAGGGCACCCAGATGGTCAAGACCACCGCAGGCCGCATCATCGTGAACCAGTACGTTCCCGACGAAGTGCCCTACGTGAACGAGGTGCTCGGCAAGAAGGCCCTCCGCAAGATCATCACCAGCGTCATCAAGAGCACCGGCGTGACCCGCACCGCCAAGTTCCTCGACGACATCAAGAACCTCGGTTACGACCAGGCATTCCGTGCAGGTATCTCCTTCAACCTCGGCGACGTGATCGTCCCTGAGGAGAAGAAGACCCTCATCGAAGACGCCTACCAGAACATCGCCGGCATCAAGAACAACTTCCAGATGGGCTTCATCACGAACCAGGAGCGCTACAACAAGGTCATCGACCTCTGGACCAGCGTGGACAACAACCTGACCGCAATCGTGACCAAGCAGATCTCCGGCGACCAGCAGGGCTTCAACCCCGTGTTCATGATGCTGGATTCCGGCGCCCGTGGTTCCACCCAGCAGATCAAGCAGCTCTGCGGTATGCGTGGCCTTATGGCCAAGCCGCAGAAGTCCGGTGCCTCCGGAGCTGAAATCATCGAGAACCCGATTATCTCCAACCTGAAGGAAGGAATGTCCGTGCTCGAGTACTTCATCTCCACCCACGGTGCCCGTAAGGGTCTGGCCGACACCGCTTTGAAGACCGCCGACGCAGGCTACCTGACCAGGCGTCTGGTGGACGTGTCGCACGACGTCATCATCACCGAGGAAGACTGCGGCACCCTCCGCGGACTCATCGCCACCGCCATCAAGAACAAGGATGAGGTGGTCGAATCCCTCGGCGAAAGGATACTCGGCCGCACCACCGTCCACGACATCTTCAACCCTCTGACCGGAGAGATTATCCTCCACGCAGGTTCCGAGATCCGCGAGAAGGACGCCGACCTGATCGACTCCCTGCCCATCGAGCAGGTGGAGATCCGTTCCGTCCTCACTTGCGAGAGCCGCAAGGGCGTGTGCGCCAAGTGCTACGGCCGCAACCTCGCCACCAGCCGTATGGTTGAGAAGGGCGAAGTCGTGGGCGTGATTGCTGCACAGTCCATCGGTGAGCCTGGTACCCAGCTGACCCTCCGTACCTTCCACGTCGGTGGTACGGCATCCGGCGCCGTGGCCGATTCCTTCATCGACTCCAAGTACAACGGCAAGCTCGTCTTCGATGAGCTCCGCACCATCCAGAGGGTCGATGAAAGCGGCAACGCACAGGAAGTGGTGGTCAGCCGCATGGCCGAGCTCAAGATCGTCGACGCCCAGACCGGTATGAAGTTCTCACAGTACGACATACCCTACGGTTCCGTCATCTACAAGAAAGACGGCGACACCGTGGTCAAGGGCGACCGCATCTGCGAGTGGGATCCCTACAACGCCATCACCATCGTCGAGACCGCCGGTACCGTCCAGTTCGAGAACATGGTCGAAGGCTCCACCTTCCAGAAGGAAAGCGCCGACGAGTTCTCCATGAACACCGACAAGGTCATCATCGAAGCCAAGGACAAGACCAAGAGCCCTACCCTCCACATCGTGGATGCCACCGGCAGCAGCGTGCGTCAGTTCAACCTGCCTGTCGGAGCCCACGTGATGGCCGAAGACGGCAGCAAGGTCAAGGTCGGCGATATCATCATCAAGATCCCCCGTGCGATCGGCAAGGCAAGCGATATCACCGGAGGTCTGCCCCGAGTCACCGAGCTCTTCGAAGCCCGCAACCCGAGCAGCCCCGCCATCCTTTCCGAGATCAACGGCGAAGTGCTCATGGGCAAGACCAAGCGAGGCAACCGCGAGATCACGGTCCGCAACAAGTCAGGTGTGGAGAAGCACTATCTCGTACCTCTGACCAAGCAGATCCTCGTCCAGGAAAACGACTATGTCAGGGCCGGCTCCCCTCTGTCCGACGGCGGAGTGTCCCCCAACGACATCCTCGGCATCCTTGGTCCGGTCAAGGCACAGGAGTACATCGTCAACGAGGTGCAGGCCGTGTATCGTCTGCAGGGTGTGAAGATCAACGACAAGCATTTCGAGATCATCATACGCCAGATGATGCGCAAGGTCGAGATCACCGATCCGGGCGACACCCAGTTCCTCAAGGAAGAGCTCGTGGACAAGTGGAAGTTCATGGACGCCAACGACAGTATCTTCGGCAAGTACATCGTGACAGACCACGGTGACTCCGACCGCTTCGATACCGGCGACATCATCGGCGCCCGCGAACTCGCCGGCGAGAATGCATCGCTTCAGCGTCAGGGCCTCAAGCTCATCGAGACGCGTCCGGCCCGTCCTGCAACTGCCCGTCTGGTGCTCCAGGGTATAACCCGCGCAGCCCTCAAGACCGACAGCTTCATGTCCGCCGCCTCCTTCCAGGAGACCACCAAGGTGCTCAGCGAAGCCGCAATCCGCGGCCGCGTGGACCATCTCGAAGGCCTCAAGGAGAACGTCATCTGCGGTCACCTTATTCCTGCCGGCACCGGCCTCAAGGAATACCAGGACCTCATCGTGACGAAGAACGACGACCTCACCCGCCAGCTCAGCGAGCTGTAACGGATGCTCTATACCAGAAGAGGTCGGCCCCAACAGAGGCCGACCTCTTTTTTACTTGCAGGTGAACGGGCCGTGGATGGCCTTGACCCGGTAGTTGCAGTCCGAATCGTCGAGCACGAAGACGTAGTAGCTGCCGCCGCCGGGGAGGACGCGCACCACGACATGGCCGCCGGTGGCGCTGAACTTGGAAGCATCGACTCCTTCGCCCTTGAGGGTGCTGATATTGTTCTGCGTGAGGTTGGTGGTGAATATCTTCACCGACGGGCTGGCGGTGAGCACGCGCTTGATCGTGGCCGGGTTGGGCTGCACGTCGCGCCAGACTCCGGCGATGTAGACATCGGGCTTCAGCACCCCAAGCAGCTCCGTGCTGTTGGTGTTCTTGGTGCTGTGGTGGCTGGCCTTCATCGCCTCCACCTTCTTCATGACCTTAGAAATGGGCAGTTCGATGTCTTTCCAGGACTGGTAGGACTTGCCCGAGAACTGGATGTCGCCTCCGCTGAACCAGTCGAACTTCCCGTAGCTGAGGTGGAACACGTTGGAGAAGATGTTTTCGTTGATCTCCCACTCCTCATGGTGGGCATCGCACTCGGCGGCCGACGGCACGTAACTGGTGTTCACGTCCGTGCCGCTTCCGGTCCAGATATCGCCGCCGGAGGCTATCGTGCGTATGCTGAAGCCGGTGTAATCCGCCGGGCTGTGGCGCAGGACTATCTGGTCCGTGTGTCCGATACGGAGGGTCTCACGCACGGTGCCGAACGCCCGGGCGCTGTAGTCAAGGAAGTTGACGTAGCAGTCGTAGCGTTTCTTCCCCGTGCTGCTGTAGTAGTCTATCGACGGACGGCTGGCCCAGTCGCCGCGGTCCAGCACCTTGTCTATGGGTATTTCCATACCGACTGCAGAGACTCCGTTGACCACGAAACCGCCGGCGTTCAGGTTAACAATAGAGACGGTGTTGCCATTTTTGTCTTTTGCGGGCCAGCCATACGTGGAATAGTCGCTGCGCCAGGCACCGATATGGTCGCCGTGGTAGTGGGATGTCATGAAATAGTCCAGCCGGCCGGCTGCGACGGCAGGGGCGAAATGACGGATGTAATCCACAATCACGGCGCCGCTGGTCATATCGGCCGAGGGCCTGGAGGGCACACCCGGCGAATTGCCTTCGCCGTAGTCATAGAGCTCGTGCGGAGGGGCTCCCGCGGCATCGACAAGCATCGTGGTGCCGTCCGGCATGATGAAGTAGAAGGCCTCGCCCCGCCCGCCGTTGATGCCGTGGATATCCAGCCAGCCGGGCCGCCAGAGAGGGAGCGGTTCGCCCGCCACCACGGCGTCCGGAGCCGCGAAGTCGACGGCCTGGGGCGCCATGCGGGCAGCCGTATTCCGCTTGATTTCAATGGGTTTCGAAGTGGAGAAATCCACTGTGCGCCCGGACGCATCGGAGAGCGTGACCGTGAATCCGCGCGTGAAGGTCATGGGTAGCAGCGAGAACCAGAATTCAGCGGGGTCCGTGCCCAGCGTAACGGGAGACTCGCAGCTGAGTTTCAGGCTCGTGCCCGAGCCTGCCGGCATAAAGGCCGAAGCGGGGATGCCGTCTTTCATGTCCACGGATGCAGTGCCGGCAAGCGTTTCGCCGGCGTTGCCCCGCAGCGTCAAGGAACTGACCTCCCCCGTGCCCGTGAAACGCAGCACCAGGGCGCCGCAGACATTGCGGAATAGCAGCTCGCGGCCTTCAGACACTGCAATCATCGCGCAGGCACCGGGGCCGAAACTGCCGGGCGCCCAGGTCTGCTTCGACTGCAGGCCGAGACGGACGGTGCCGTCGGACGAAATGGTGGTCGTGCTGCGGTAGGGATACACGGCCGTGTAGGGGCCTTCGCCCGCGCTGCCTCCGTCCGTCGGCTTAAGAGTGCCGGAAAGATCGCCGTCGGAGCCGGCAAAATAGTATTCGGCATTGGTCCTGCCGGAGTCGAATATGCTCACCTTGTCGCCGGCATTCCAGCGGACTTTCAGCCCAAGATCTATATAGGTTCTGCCCCCATCCTCTATTCCCGCGCTGAAACTGTCGCCTCCCTCCTGCGGGAGGACTTCCAACGTGCAGGCAGCAAGGAGCAAGGGCAGCAGAGCGCAGGCAAATTTCTTCAGCATAGGGCTATCAATTATTTGTCCACTCGGCAAGAGCGAGCCGTAAAGCCCTGAGGGCCTTGGATATACGATATTCGACCGTCTTCACCGACACTCCTCCGTCCCGGGCGATTTCCTCATATTTGAGGCCTTCGGACCGGCTTTTCACGAACGCGGCACGCTGCTCTTCGGGAAGGGTCGCCAGAACCTCGGAAAGCCGGGAACTCAGTTCGCTGAAAGATGAATATGCATCCCCGGCGGAGGAATCGAGGACGGACTGGCGGACCGCAGAATGATAGCGGTTTTTCAGCAGCTCCCTGTCGAGAAGATTCAGACAGCGGTTCCTCACCGCAGAATGCAGATATGAGCCCAAAGTCCCTGAAATGAATGTGGAAGAGGCATTTTTCCACATCGCGAACATTATGTCCTGCACCACGTCCTCGGCATCCTCGCGGGGAAGAAAATGCCCTGCATAGGCCACCAGGGGCGGATACCACTTCCGGAAAAGCCTGTCGAAGGCCTCCCTGTCGCCGCTCCGGATGAGGGAAAGAAGGTGCTGGTCGCTGGTCATGAGTCAGTGTCGTCCATGCAAATATAAACATTTTTTGTTTAGGGGAAAGCACGGCTTATTTGTCTAATAGGTATGTTAGACGAGAAAGAAATAAGATCCCTGCTGCCCGACTACGCAAGAGGCTGCGTCAGCGAGCAGGACGGGAAGCAGATAGATGAATGGATATGCAGCAGTGCCGCCCACCGGAAGGAGGCAGAAGACTGTCTTAATCTGGAGTACCTGCAGTCCAGGATAGAATCCATCGACAATGCCGACACCGACGCCGCCCTTTCCCGCGTCCATTCCAGGATGCGCCGGGAGCAGGGCCGCAGCGGTCTGCGCTGGCTGGTGTACTGCGCCGCCATACTCAGTATCCCCCTGATGGTTGCCACGGCATGGCTGTCCTCTACTCTCAGGCGCAGCACCCAGTCCGCCCCGGTCGAAATCCGCTGCACCACGGGAATGGTGTCCTGCACCACCCTGCCCGACGGCAGCCGCGTGTGGCTGAACTCCAACTCCAGGCTCAGCTACCCGGCAATATTCGGAAGCGAGCGCAGGGTGGTCCTCGAAGGGGAAGGGTATTTCGAGGTTGCAAAAGCAGGCGGGCGCAGATTCATAGTCGAAGCCGGCGGCCAGCAGGTGGAAGTCACGGGCACCGAATTCGATATCGAAGCCTACACGGAAAGCTGCCCGGAAGTGCGTACCACACTGATTTCCGGCAGCATACTTCTCCACTGCCCCGACGCTTCGGGCAAAGACCACGTCTTCAACGTGAACCCCGGAGAGCAGTTCATCTACAACCGCGAATCCCGCAAGCTGATGCGCGTGGCCACGGACGGCAACCAGGTCACAGCCTGGAAGGAGGGCAAGACAATCCTGGACAACACCAGCCTTGAAGACGCCCTGCGCGCCATAGGCAACCGATTCAACGTGGAATTCATGGTGCGCAACCAGGCCCTGCTCTCCAACCGCTACACCGGCACCTTCTCCGGGCAGCGCCTGGAAATCGTGCTGGAGCACTTCAAGCGCACCACCAACATACATTTCGAGACAGATCTCACAAGCGCAGATCCGGACAACCTGTCCGGCCGGCAAATAATAATCGTTTATTGATAACACTATGGGAAGAAAACCAAAAATTCTGACAGGATGCCTGTTGTTCCTCTGCCTGCTTGCCTTCTCGGCTTCTTCAGCGGCGCAGACCCGGACAATATCCATCCAGGCCGAAAACCAGACTGTTGCCTCGGTGCTCAAAACCATCGAGCGGCAGAGCGGCTACACGTTCTTCTACAATGATGCGGCCTTCGACAAGAGCCGCAGGATCAGCATCTCGGCCTCAGGCAAGGACGTGCTGGACGTGGTCCGGGAAGTATTCCGGGGCACCGACATCAGCGCCTCCATAATCGAAGGCAACATCGTCCTTAGCCAGCAGCCCAAGGCCGCAGGCGAACAGCAAAAGGCAGCTGCCGGGCAGATACGCGGACGCGTGGTCGATTCCGACGGACTGCCGCTCCCGGGCGCCTCGGTGTTCATCAAGGACACCCAGACCGGGGCAGTGACCGACAACAACGGCAATTTCACCATCCCCGCAAAGGAAGGCGACGTGCTGGTGGTGTCGTTCCTGGGCTTCAGCAACAATGAAATCAAGGTGGGCAAACAGAGCAGCTACACCGTGGCCCTGGAGCCCGACGCCGAATTCCTCGACGACGTGGTCGTTGTCGGCTACGGCACACAGAAGAAGGTCAACCTGACCGGAGCCGTGGGCGCAATCTCTTCCGACGTGCTCGACAACAAGCCCATCGTGCAGGCCTCCACGGCCCTCCAGGGCGCAATTCCGGGCGTCACGGTGACCACGGGCGGCGGCGCGCCGGGTGCCGACACGGGCAACATCCGCATCCGCGGTATCGGCACCTTCGGCGAATCCAGTCCCGCTCCTCTGGTGCTCATCGACGGCATCGAGGGCAACATGAACTCGGTGGACGCCAGCCAGATAGACAAAATCTCCGTGCTCAAGGACGCCGCTTCATCCGCAATCTACGGCTCCCGTGCCGCCAACGGCGTGATCCTGATCACCACCAAGCGCGCCGACAAAGGCCGTTCGTCCGTGGGCTACAGGGGCTACGTGGGCTGGCAGACTCCCACCACCACCCCGGACACCGTGGGTCCGGTGGACTACATGATCCTCAACCGCGAAGCCACGGAGAACGACGGAAGCGTGTCCATCTACACCGATGAATACATCTCCAACTACCTGAAGAACAACTTCCTGGACCCCGACAACTTCCCCGTCGTGAACTGGCGCCAGCACGCCCTCAACGGCAACGGGCTCACCCACAACCACACCCTGACGCTCAACGCCAGCTCCGGCAAGGTCCGCTCCCTGACCAGCTTCGGATTCCTGAGCCAGAACGGTATCATCAAGAGCTCCGACTACCACCGCTACAACTTCCGGAACAACATGAACGTGGACATCAACGACAAGCTCGAGTTCCGCTTCGACCTCTCCGGAAGCTTCGGACGCAGGCAGTACAGCCCCTACCAGAACTCCTTCTTCGGATTCATGAACGCCCGTGACCCCCTGTTCCTGGCCCAGTGGTCCAACGGCACCTACGCCCCCTTCACGGGAGGCACCGTGAACCTGCTGCCGATGATGGACGAAGGCCTCGGCGGGCAGGTCACTGCCGACACCTACCGCATCTCGGGTGCCGCCGCCCTCACATGGAAGCCGCTTAGCTGGCTCACCCTCGAAGGCACCATAGCTCCGCGCCTCACCCTTAGCTACACCAGCAACTTCACCGACCTGGTGTCCTATTATTCCGATCCCTACGGCACCGTGTCGCCCATCAAGAACAGGGAATACAACTCCCTGCGCGAAAGCCACGGCAACACCGTCTACGGCAACTACCTCTTCACGGCCAAGGTGCACAAGAAATTCGCCCAGGCCCACGACTTCCAGTTCCTGGCCGGCGCTTCCTATGAAGACATGGACAACCGCACCCTGGAAGCCTACAGGCGCGATTTCGCATACCCCCAGTACCACACCATCAATGCCGGCGCCGACAACGAGCTCAAGGAGAACGCCGGCGCGCGCTACCAGTGGGCCCTGGCTTCCTTCTTCGGACGCGTGAACTACAACTACAAGGAGCGCTACCTGTTTGAGGCCAACATCCGCTTCGACGGTTCGTCCCGCTTCGCCAAAGGCCGCCAGTGGGGCATATTCCCTTCCGCTTCGGCAGCCTGGCGCATCACCGAGGAGCCCTGGATGAAGGGCATCAAGAAGACCGTCAACGAGCTGAAGATCCGCGCTTCCTATGGACAGCTCGGCAACCAGAACATCGGTTCCGACTACTACCCCACCATCCAGTCCCTGACGATTTCGAGCATCTCCGCCGCCGACATCATCTATCCCATCGTAGGCCTTAACAGCCTGGCCAACGAAGAGATAAGCTGGGAGACTTCCGAAATGTACGACATCGGCCTGGACGCCGGCCTGCTCGGCAAATTCGACATCACGGCCGACTGGTACTACAAGAACACCTACGGAATCCTGATGCAGCTGGACATCCCTTCCACCATAGGCCTTTCGGCCCCCTACCAGAACGCCGGCACGGTGCGCAACATCGGATGGGAAGTGGGAATCGGCTACCACGATTCCAAGGGCGACTGGCGCTGGGGCATCGATGCCAACCTGAGCGACGTCCACAACCAGATTACCGACATGAAGGGCACCGCAGACGGCAGCCTCCTGCGCAATGAGGAAGGTTATGCGGTCCGTTCCATCTACGCCCTCAAGTGCATCGGCATGGCCCGCACCCAGGAACAGGCCGACGAAGTGAACGCAAGCTGCCCGCAATACGGCGTGGAGACCAAGCCCGGCGACCTTATCTATGAAGACGTGGCCGGCGAATTCAAGGTCGACGAGAACGGCGACTTCATCCTCGACTCCAAGGGCAACAAGATTCCCGCCCCCGACGGCAAGATCGACGACCAGGACCGCCAGATCATCGGCAGCACGGTGCCACGCTGGACCTACGGAGCCATCCTGAGCTTCGGATGGAAAGGCTTCAACCTCAGCGCGCAGTTCCAGGGCGTCGGCAAGGTGGACGCCTACCTGAGCGGCTACTACACCCAGCCGTGCGTGCAGGGAGGAACTTTCCGCAAGGAGCACCTCGACCGATGGACTCCCGACACCCCGGACGGGAGGTTCCCCCGCCTGAGCTATGCAAGCGAACTGAACAAGAAGACCTCTTCATTCTGGATGGCCGACGCATCATACTGCCGCCTGAAGAACCTGCAGCTCAGCTACACCTTCCCCAAGAAGCTGGTCAAAGCGGCCGGCATAAGCAACCTGACGCTTTTTGCCAACGCCACCAACCTCTTCACCCTCACCAGGTACTGGCAGGGTTATGACCCCGAGAATATGTTCACCACCAGCAGCCAGGGCGTCGAAGCCGGTGCGGAAGGTGCCAAGTATCCTCTGGTTTCCACCTATACCTTCGGAGTTGACATTAAATTCTAAGGAGCCATGAAAAAGAACATCATATTCATACTGATATCGGTCCTGCTGCTTTCCGCCTGCGATAAGGCCCTGGAGCGCTACCCCTTGAACGGACCTTCCACCGGCACCTTCCCCGCCAGCGAGGAAGAGGCGCTGAGCGGCGTACTGGTGAGCTATAAGAACCTTGCTAACAGCGAGCTGCAATACAGCAACTTCCCCAGCCGCTTCACCGACAACATCACCGACATAGGCACACACCGCGTGGGTCTGCGCAGCTGGGACTATTTCGTCACTTCCACCATCACCCAGACCACCAGCGACGCCACCTACCTGTATGGGCGCATCTACAAGACAGCCGGACGTATCCACCTGGTGCTCGACAAGCTGGATGCCATCAAGGACAAGATGTCCGAGGAGACCTACAAGCAATTCAAGGCTGAGCTCCTATGCCTTAGGGCATACATCTACGACATGGGATGCCAGTTCTACGGCGACATTCCTTTCATCGACCACTGCCTCACGCTCGATGACTATGCCTATGCCCGCACACCCCGGGAGCAGGTGATCGAGCGCATCCTCAAGGAAATGGACGACGACCTGCTGGAGGCCCTTCCGGTGCGCTGGGAGAAGGCCACCTGGGGCTCCTGCCGCCTGGGACGCGCCGCCGCCTACACCCTGAAGGCCCGTATCTGCCTCAACTGGGGTCTCTACGCCGACGCAGCCAAATACTCCGCCAAAGCTATGGAACTGTCCGAAGGCGTCTACAGTCTCGAGCCCCTTGACTGCACCTATTATCCCAACGCCCTCGCTGCCGGTGAGCCTTCCGCCTCCAACCTCTTCGGGTTCAAGGGAGAGACCAGCGACGAGTGGATGTGGGCAATACAGTACAACAAGCTGGCCGCCTCCAACGTGCATGCGATGGTCTACACATATTCTTCCCGTGTAGCCAACGGCGCCGCCGGCTGCGGCCCTTCCCAGGCCCTCATGGACACCTTCCAGTGCACCGACGGCAAATCCATCACCGAGTCGCCGCTCTACAACTGGAAAGACCCCTGGAACCACAGGGATCCGCGACTCGACCTGTTCTGTCTCAGGTCCGACACCCGCATCAACAACGTCGAATACAGCACCGATCCCAATGCAAAGCAGGTCAGGGACTACAACACCGACGCCATGGTCAACAACAACGACGTCTATGGCAACAAGAGCGAGTACGGTCCCAACGGCACCAAGGGCCCCGGCGGCTACCTGTGGCGCAAGTTTGCCGACAAGACCTACTACGGAGAGACCCTCACCACCAGCTACGAAGACGACCTTGACGTGTGCATAATGCGCTACGCAGAGCTGCTTCTCATCGACGCTGAAGCCAATATCGAAATGGACGGCGGCGACCTCAAGAGGGCCCAGAACGACATCAACCAGATACGCCAGAGGGTCAAGATGCCGAAGATCAACACCCTCGACCGGGCCGAACTCCGCAGCGCCCTGCGCTATGAGCGCACCGTGGAGCTCTGCGCCGAAGGATTCCGCTGGTTCGACATACGCCGCTGGAAGCTTGCCGACGGCAGGCCTCTTGCCGCAAAAGTGGTCAACGGACCACAGTACGCCCCGGCATTCAAGAACAATCTCTCCAACGCCAAGCCCACCATCGACGAGAACTGGACCGTGTCCTACGATCCCGCCCAGACCTGGGACGGCCAGGCTTTCAACCTAAGGGTGCTCATCAACATGCGCTTCCAGACGGGAAAGGACGAACTCTGGCCCCTGCCCGACACGGAAATCCGCACCAACCCGGCTATCAACCAAGAAGACCAGAACCCCGGTTATTAGTACACAATGGATATGAAAAAGTATATTGCAATATGCGCAGCGGCAATCGCCCTGCTTGCCGGCTGCAAAGACTATAGCTACGAGACCTGGAAACCGGATGAGACCTTCTCCCGCACAGGAGAAGTATCGTTCCTCGCCACTTTCGAGAACCTGGAGACCAAGGCTTTCATGGACGAAAAAGGCCACGGCACCTGGGACGGAGGCGACCAGATTGCGGTTGCCTGCACCGACGGCACCCTCGTGACCTTCAGCCTCGACGGGACCGGCGACACCAAGCGCGCCATCTTCAAAGGCACAATTCCCGCAGGAAAGGAGCTCGGCGGCGTGGCGGTGTATCCCGCTTCCGCCGCAGTGTCCTGCGACGGCGGTTCAGTCAGTCTCAAGGTGCCCGGGAGCTACAAGGCCAGCGTGTCTTCCACCTACCCGGGAGTGATGGTCGCGGCCATCGGCAACGACTGGAACCTCAGTTTCAAACAGGCCTTGGGTTTCCTCAAGCTCACGATCAACAACTACCCCGCCGGAGCCAGCAAGATCCTGCTGTCAAGCCCCGACGGAGCCTTGAGCGGCACCTTCAAATGCGCAGTTTCCGACATCCTTGAACGGGGCCTGCGGCCTTCCGACGCCACCGAGAAGGGCAATGCCGAACTACTGGTCGGGGCCGCCGGCAAAAGCGTCTATGCTTTCCTGCCCGTGCCTGCTGCAGATTATTCAGTCATCAACGCATCGTTCCGCGACGCCAAGGGCCAGGAAGTCATCAGCCAGGCCCTGAGCGACTACTCCACCGGAGTCTCACGCGCCGAGCTGCACGATATGATCGTGGTCTGCGAAGATGTCATGGCCCCTCCGTGCCGTATCAACCTGGGAGGCGAATACTACAATGTGGGCCAGGTGTCCCCGGGCGTATTCGAAGGTGAATTCGAAGTGCCCGCAAGCACCAGTTTCACGGTCGAGCTCGACGGAGAGCCCTTCGGTTTCGCCACCTGCTCCGGCGCAGGCGGCATCGGCACCATTACCTCCGATGCATCCGCACTTCCGGTGGCAAAGATCAAGGCGGCCGGCAAGAGCAAGCGCAGCTACTATGTCAAAAGGGCACTTGGCACTTTGGCCAGCACGGCGGTTGCCAACAATCCCTTCACCGTCAACCTGGAGAGCCCCGGCAAGATGCACGTGCGCATCGACAATTCCAATCCCGCCGCTCCCAGATACAGCATCCAACTCGTAGAAGCTCCGGATCCCGCCGTCATTTTCCATGAAGACTTCGACCTCTGCACCCTTGGCGGCGACTATATAGCCCCCGCCGACGGCAACGGCCAGAAGGCGGACACCTACGACGGCTACCTTCCCGCCAGCGGCACCGTGACCCAGAACAACGGCGGCTTCACCTTCGACTACCCCGAGGACATTTCGACTGCGCCGGAAGCCCTTCCTGCCTATATGCAGGCCTACGGTCTTCAGGACTGGGCCTTCGCCTATGCCGCGGAGCGCCCGGGAGGCTTGCAGCTATGCTCCGGATCCATCGCTGGATTCATGACTACTCCTGCATTCAGCAGCATCCAGGGCAGCACCGACGCCGTGATCGAGGTCGAGATCGCCCGCTTCTCCACTTCGTCCACCGATCCGGTGTACCTCATCCTGGAGAACGGAGGCACGTTCAAGTCCGGCACCATCACCCGCGACGCCTACACCGCTGCCAGCCAGGCCGGAGCCTCCTTCCCCGAGGCATCGACCGCGCTGGGCAGCTTCCAGGAGGGAGGCACCACCCTGGAACTGGCCGACGACGACTACTTCCCCCATTCCTGGAACAATGCCGACATAGACAAGCCCGTTTCGCACATCCGTCTGGAAGCCAGCGGGCTCACGAGCGCGACAAAGTTCAAGATCGACTGCCCTAAGGGCGCAAAGAACGCCCCGCGCATATTCGTATTCGACATCAAGGTCACAAAGAAGTGATGCATCTGCTGATTTCATTGCTGGCTTCAGCCTTTATCGCAGGCGCCCCCCTGCCGCCGTGGCAGGAGGGCTGCCTCGATATCCACGCCATCAACTCCGGGCGCGGGGAGTGCACGTTTTTCATACTTCCGGACGGCACCACCATGCTTGTGGATGCAGGGGAATTCGTCCCGGCCACGCAAAAGTATCCATTCGTACCCCAGAAGCCGCACGAAGGCGTACGCCCCTATGAAGTCTATGTGCGCTATATAAAGCACTTTATGCCCGCCGCGAGCAGGGGCGCCCTGGATTATGCCGTGATCACCCACTACCACATCGACCACACCGGAAAGCAGGAGAAGGACATGGTGCCAGATCCCGAACGGGGCTACGTGCTCACCGGCATCTCAGGCGTGGAGTCCGAGATCCCGATACGGCGCCTCGTGGACAGGGCCTGGCCCCGCTTCGAGGAGTCCCTCCTGGAGAATTCCTCCAAGAATATCGACTTCTATCCAGCATTCGTCCGCTATGCCTGCAGGCACGACGGCATGAAGGCCGAGGCCATGGAAGTGGGCTCCCGGAAACAGCTGCGCCTGCGGCACCATCCCTGCCGCTACCGCAATTTCAGCATTTTCAATTACGCTGCAAGCGGAATCATCTGGGACGGCAGCAAGAAGACCGACGCCTATGAAGGCCAGAAGATGCGCGAAAACGGGGCTTCCTGCTGTTTCCTTCTGAGCTACGGCGACTTCGATTACTACACGGGAGGTGACGCCGGGGGCAATTCTCCGGTGGAGGTTCCTGTGGCCCGTGCCATCGGGAGGCCGATCGAGGCGCTGAAGGCCAACCACCACCTTTCCTACTACACCATGAAGGACGAGACCATGCGCATCCTGCAGCCGGAGGTGATCGTGACCCAGGGATTCACCGTCCGCGACATTCAGCCGGACTACACCATCGTGGACCGCATCCTCTCCGACGAACTATACCCGGGGCGCAAGTATATGTACTTCACCAACCTGGGGCAGCAGCAGCTGGAGGCCCACAAGGATGTGTATTCCCGCGCTGCCGGCATAGGGGGACACGTGGTGATCCGTGTGATGCCGGGGGGTAAAGAATATTTTGTATATTTGTTGGATGACACTGATTTTGAATACCATATAATTTCCGTCGACGGACCTTTCAAATGCAAATGAAACGCTTCATAACAGGGCAGCAGGAGGCTATGGCCCCCAGGCCCATAAATCCTGGTAAAAAGGG
>CACZMF010000028.1 GCA_902782225.1 uncultured Bacteroidia bacterium
TGAAACTCAAAGGAATTGACGGGGGCCCGCACAAGCGGAGGAACATGTGGTTTAATTCGATGATACGCGAGGAACCTTACCCGGGCTCGAACGGTACAGGACGGACACAGAGATGTGAACTCCCTTCGGGGCCTGTATCGAGGTGCTGCATGGTTGTCGTCAGCTCGTGTCGTGAGATGTTGGCTCAAGTGCCATAACGAGCGCAACCCTTGCTGCTAGTTACCAGCATTCAGGATGGGGACTCTAGCAGGACTGCCACCGTAAGGTGTGAGGAAGGCGGGGATGACGTCAAATCAGCACGGCCCTTACGTCCGGGGCGACACACGTGTTACAATGGTGACTACAGAGGGAAGCCACCCAGCGATGGGGAGCGAATCTCGAAAAGTCATCTCAGTTCGGATCGGAGTCTGCAACCCGACTCCGTGAAGCTGGATTCGCTAGTAATCGCGCATCAGCCATGGCGCGGTGAATACGTTCCCGGGCCTTGGAAAGCCGGGGGTGCCTGAAGTTCGTGACCGCAAGGAGCGACCTAGGGCAAAACTGGTAATTGGGGCTAAGTCGTAACAAGGTAGCCGTACCGGAAGGTGTGGCTGGAACACCTCCTTTTTGGAGCGAGACCTTGACACGAAGCTCGCGGTTGTTCAAGGCTGGTGCCTTGTACTTATCTTTTTCTATATTATATATAGGCTCGTAGCTCAGTTGGTTAGAGCGCCACACTGATAATGTGGAGGTCCGCGGTTCAACTCCGCGCGGGCCTACTTTTTTTTCTCTACGGGGGTATAGCTCAGCTGGTAGAGCACATGCTTTGCAAGCATGGGGTCGCCGGTTCGAATCCGACTACCTCCACAAAACCGCTTCTGAATTTTCAGAGGCGGTTTTTTCTGTGTTAGAGCAGTGTGATCGAGGTGAGTCCGTGGGATTCGCCGGCGACGTAGCGGGTTTCGGCCTGCGCGCCGCAGTAGGCGATCTGTATTCGATTCCCGGCCTCGGACCCAAGGGGCATTCCCTGGCCGACACCATCAACGCAGCTGTCGACGAGGCCCTGAAAGAATATATACAGCGGTAGAATCGCCCCTTGGGGATTCGGATTTTAATTTGTATATTTGAAACGTGACCGACTCTTTGGACTACGATGCCCAAGCCGCGTGATTTCATACCCAGAACATTATCTGCCAGGATTATCCTGCAGACAGTGTCTTCCATTACCCTGCTCCTCATACCCACAATCCTTGCCATGGTCATTGGAACGCGTCTGGTTATACGGGAAGAAGTAGGGCGTGAAGTGGACCATGCGCTGGACGGCATCGCTTACAGGATCGACAATACTTTACTCGGCATCGAGCAGACTTCCGCCATTATCCAGCAGGATGTGCCAAGGTATCTCGACCAGCCGCAGGAGCTTTATGAGCTATGCAGGAAAGTGCTTGAGGCCGATTCCTCCATCAACGGCTGCGCCATTGCCTTGAATCCTGATCATTACCTGCCTCACGGCAAGCCTTTCATGGCCTACCTTCACAGGACGGGCGAGGCTGTAATCGCTTCCGAGACCTTCACCTCCCTGCCGTTCACAGAACAGGAATGGTACTTGAAACCCCTTCTGGAAGGAAGCGCATCGTGGGTGGGTCCGCTTAAAAACAAGGAAACGGAAACGGATCCCCTCATTTCTTATGTAGTTCCCATCGTCAAGGACAGTTCTGCCGTAGCAGTCCTGGGGATAGATATTTCTCTCGACGTATTTACACGGATTGCCCAGAATTACAGAACATCTTCTCATTCCTACATTACCCTCCTCGACCGGGTTGGCTCATATATCGTCCACCCCGACAGCACCAGACTCATGCACATGGACAGCCTGGCCGAGTTGAAAGACGCCGAGGATCCGTCTGTCATGGAAGCACTGCAGGCAATGGTCCAGGGGCAATCCGGGAGACGGGAATTCATGCTGGATGGCACACGATACCTCTTAGCTTTTATGCCCTTCCGGCCCTCCGCCTATCCCGGACGAGTGATAGGCAGCCTTGGGTGGAGCATTGCCGTCATCTACCCGGAAGAAGAATTGTTTGAAGAATTTGACCCTGGTTTCCGCCTGGCCGTTCTGATGACGATTGTCGGCATTCTGCTGCTGTTTGCCGGCGCCTATACCATCCCGCACGTCAGCCTTAAGCCGCTGAGGGACCTGGTGAAGTTGACCAATATCATCTCAAAAAGCAATTACAAGCTACCCGGCTTTGAGACCTCCCGTACAGACGAAGTAGGGCGGCTTCAAACCCAGTACAACAAAATGCTGAATGCCGTTGCAGGCCATGTGGAACAGCTGCAGAATCTGTCGGAGAAGGAAGCCTCGCTCCAGACTGTCCTTGCCCGGACATACGCAAGGACGAAAAAAGTCCAGAAGCACCAGGAAGCCTTTTTCGACAATATGACCCACCAGATGGCCGATGTGACGGCAGAAATCCAGGACAACGTGGACAAACTCTGTGAATTCGGGGCCGGAATGGGAGAAGAGGAGATAAAGGGGCTTATCGGCAGCATTGAAGAAGACGGGGTCAGGGTGACGGAGATTCTGAACGACATGCTGAAATCAAATAGTTGAGGCGGCCATGGGCAGACTTATAAGACGTATCAAGAAATCGCTTGCATCGAAGATCAGCCTCTATATGTTCTTCGTTGCGCTTTTGGTATTTGTCTTTATAAATTACGTTTTCATGGGCATATCCTGGCGTCATTTCCAATCCATCGCCATCAACAATGCATCGGAGGCCCTTAATGCGGCTATCGCCCAGGCCGAGCGCTATCTCAGATCCGTGGAAACGGTCACAGATTTAAGCGCCTGTATGGTGGAGGATCATTTCTATCCGGACTCCCTTACAGCCTATTCCAAAAGGGTTGTGGAAAAAAGCGCTTTTGTCTCCGGATGCGCCATTTCAGCCCGGCCTTACATGTTCCCCGAGCACGGAAGCTACTATACCGCGTATTCGGTCCGTAAAGGCGATGCCGTCATCACCTCCGTTGAAGACGGATACGACTGCTCCGAGCAGGATTGGTACAGCAAGGCGGCAGTTTCCGGACAAGCCGTATGGGTGGATCCCTCCATCGACAGCATTGCGGGATCACTTTCCGCCAATCGCAGGACAGCCTCTTACTCCCGCCCTTTGTACAACAGGAAGAACCGGCTTCTCGGCGTAATCTCTACAGACATATCCCTGCCTGATTTTTCAAGAGCGCTGTCTTCCATAAAGCCGTACTCTAATTGCTATTTCATATTCCTGGGGCATGACGGCAGATTCTATGTTCACCGTGATACAGCAAAGATTGTCAATAAAACCATCTTCGATCTCACCAACGGCCGTTTCTACCCGGAGAAACTGGCCCTTGGTTATGAAATGACTGCCGGGCGCAGCGGGAATATGCGCGCTAAAGTTGGGGCAGTCCAGTGCCTGATCTGTTATAAACCTGTTCCAGGAACGGACTGGAGCGCTGCGCTCATTTGCCCTGAGCATGATGTAATGCACGGGTACCACCGCCTTCATTTCAGCATTCTGATTATCATCGCCATCGGCCTCTTCATCATCTATATCATCTGCCGGAGAGCCGTGGTACAGGCCTTTGCCCCCGTGAAACTATTGGAGGAACAGGCAGAACGCATTGCCGATGGCGACTACTCTACCCAGATTGCCCGCGGCAACGAATACAGTGTTGTAGGCAATCTGCAGAACAGCTTTGCGGAAATGCAGGAGACACTCAGCCGTCACATCCAGGAGCTTAACAGCGCCATTGAGGAAGCGGCAAAACGCAACGAAGAGCTAAAAACAGCCAATTCCGCCTTGGAGGATGCCATCAGCCGCAGGCGTGAGTTCGTCTCCAACATGACCCACCAGATCCGTACCCCCCTGAATCTCATCATGGGCTTTGCCCAGCTTCTTCGGGATGCCGGCGACTGCATGTCCGTTGAAGAAAAGCAGGCGCTACTCCGCGTAATAGACTACCACACGATGACTCTGCGCAGGATGTCCCTTATGCTGTACGACAATTCAGACCGCGGATACCGTGATCAAAGGGAGCACCTCGGTCAAGCCGCCGTTTCCTGCAACGATGTAGCCAGGGAGTGTGTCGGATATGTCAACCGTTATTTTCCGGATGTCTCCTTAAAGTTTGAGACCGAAATTGCAGATTCTTTTACCATCAAAACCGACCGTCTATACCTCATGCGGAGCATACGCGAAATATTGTTCAATTCGGCCAAGTACTCCGACGGCAAAAACATCAGCCTTTGCGTGAAGGCCTGCGATAACTCAGTCCAGTACATCTTTGAAGATACCGGCCCAGGAATACCGCTGGAGTACCACAATAGCGTCTTCACACCTTTTTACAAGTCTGACAGCCTTTCAGAAGGCTTAGGCATGGGCCTTCCGCTTACAAAGCGGCACGTTATCCTGCTGGGCGGCAGCCTCGAACTGGACAGCAGCTACGACCGCGGATGCAGGTTCATCATGGTATTTCCCCTGGAGAGTCCTATGTATCAATAGGGGGAGTAGGCAACGTTATTCGATTGATAGTCCTACGCGAAAAAATGATATACACCATACGCGATACTTACGTAATGATAGACCGCGACCTTGCTGAGTTATATGGTGTTGAGACAAAGGTCCTTAACCAGGCGGTCAAACGAAACGGAGAAAGATTTCCCGAATCATTCAGATTCCGGCTTACAAAACAGGAGACATATGAACTGGTCACAAATTGTGACCGGTTCTTGATTATAGACGACAGTGTTTATCATATCGGAGCATCGGTCAAGGACCTTGGGAAGAAATGGTTTGCCGTCTCCCTCATGGAAGCGCAAGATGCCGGCGCGATTATTTCACGGCTGGAAGCGGAAGCGACAAGCTTTAAGTAGAAGCCAAAAATCCGTCAGGAGGCCGTGGCGCCAACCGGCGGCCTGCCCGGGGGCGGCTCAGAACAGGATCTTCATCACGATGATGAGGGCGATGCAGAGGACGAGGAGGACGCCGGACATGCCCCAGACACCGAGGGTGTCTTCCAGGGTAGTGAAGACGACTTCGTGGTTGGCGAGCATCCAGATGCAGAAGATGGTGAAGAGGATGACGCTGATCACGTAAAACTTCGCCTTGCGGCTCATGCGGTACAGCTTGCTGTACCATAGGTAGAGCAAGGCGCCCAGCGCGAGAAGTATCACGAGTCCCAGCCAGCCGGCCGAAATCTCGAAAAAGAATGCGTTGACTCTCGGCACCGCCGCATAGGCGATAATCGCCAGCAGAAACAGCAGTCCGGGGAAGATGATCTTCCAGAACACATCTTTGTCGTTTTTCTTCTTTGCACCCATAACTCGATGCTGCAAATATAATGAATATTGCCGCCGTACGCAAGTTCGGCAGTTTTTTTACTATATTTGTAGGTTATATGAAAAAAGTGATTCTGATATTGCTGCTGGCGGCGGCAGGGCAGATGGCCCTGGCGCAGGAGAGTCAGAAGACTCCCGAGCAGCGCGAAAAGGAATTCTACGAGGCCATCGAGGCCCAGGTGAACCGCCTCACGGAGCAGCTCGAGCTCTCCGACTGGCAGGTTTTCTACGTGGATTCCATCCTCACCCACGACTACCGCGCGATGCAGGACGAGTTCACCACCATGTCCGCGGCCAAGTATGCCAACTCCGACCTGTTCTACGATGTGCAGGACAAGTGGATGGAGAAGATGTACCAGGCAATGCACAAGGTGTTTGACGAAGAACAGTGGGCCAAGTACCTCAAGGGAGGCGCCGCCCGCGAAAAGAAACAACGTGACAAACGGGCCGCAAAGAAAGGCAGATTATGAAAAGAGAAGACATAGACCGTATCGCCTCTTTCTTAGGCGATTTGAAGTGTAAGACACAGAAGGAAGTCGAGGAAGCGCGCGTGCGCCTTCTCGGCAAGAAAGGTGAAATCACCGCCCTGTTCGACGAGTTCCGCAACGTGGACCGCGCCCAGAAGGCCGAGTTCGGCAAGGCGCTCAACGAGCTCAAGCAGAAGGCGATGGCAAAGATCGAGGAGCTGAAGGGCACCGTGGCCGACAGCGGCGCGTCCGACGGCCCCAAGGCCGATCTCTCCATGCCCGGCGACCCGTTCGAACTCGGCTCCAGGCACCCGGTCAGCATAGTGCGCCAGGAGATCGTGGACATCTTCCGCAAGTTCGGCTACGACGTGGCCGAGGGGCCGGAAATCGAAGACGACTACCATGTGTTCGAAGCCCTCAATTTCCCCGCCAACCACCCCGCCCGCGATATGCAGGACACCTTCTTCGTGTCCGCCGGCCACCCCAACCCGCTCCTTCTCCGCACCCACACCTCCAGCGTGCAGGTTCGCACCATGGAGAAGATGGACGTGCCCATCCGCGTGATCTGCCCGGGACGCGTGTTCCGCAATGAGGCGATCAGCGCCCGCGCGCACTGCATCTTCCACCAGGTTGAGGGCCTCTACATCGACGAGGGCGTGACCTTCGCCGACCTCAAGCAGGCCATCCTCCTCTTCGCCCGCGAGATGTTCGGCCCCGACACCCAGATCCGCATGCGCCCCAGCTATTTCCCGTTCACGGAGCCGTCCGCAGAGGTGGACGTGAGTTGCAACATCTGCCACGGCAAGGGCTGCAACATCTGCAAGGGCACCGGCTGGCTGGAGATTCTCGGCTGCGGTATGGTTGACCCCAACGTGCTGGAAGCCAGCGGTATAGACTCGAAGCGCTACAGCGGCTTCGCCTTCGGAATGGGACTTGAGCGCATCGCAATGCTCAAGTGGAGGGTCAACGACCTCCGCCACTATTTCGAGAACGACATGCGTTTCCTGCACGAATTCGCCACCGCTCCCGAAGTCTGATGCGCACCACCGAGCAGGACTCCCACTACGCCCACCTCGACCGCATGTCCACCGGCGAACTGCTGAAGGGCATCAATTCCGAGGACCGGATGGTCACGGATGCGGTGGAGCGCGCCATTCCCTCGATCGAACGACTGGTCGACGGCATCGTGGCGCGAATGAAGGGCGGCGGAAGGGTGTTCTACACCGGAGCCGGCACCAGCGGCCGCCTCGGCGTGGTCGATGCCTCCGAAATACCCCCGACCTATGGCGTGCGCGACAAGTTCATCGGCCTTATCGCCGGCGGCGACGGAGCCATACGCTCGGCCGTCGAAGGTGCGGAAGACGACGCCCTGCAGGGCTGGAAAGACATCGAAACCTTTGCCCCTACAAGCCTCGACACCGTGGTCGGCATAGCTGCGTCGGGCACAACGCCCTACGTGCTGGGCGCCGTCGGAGCCGCACGCGAAAGGGGCCTGCTGACCGGCTGCATCACCTGCAACGAAGACTCTCCGCTCGCCCGGGAGGCGGAACTGCCCGTGGTCGCCGTGGTGGGGCCGGAATTCGTGACCGGCAGCACCCGAATGAAGGCCGGCACAGCCACTAAACTGATACTCAATATGATATCCACCGCCACCATGATACGGCTCGGCCACGTCAAAGGCAGCAAGATGGTGGATATGGAACTGACCAACAGCAAGCTGGTGGACCGCGGCGCAAGGATGATAATGGAAGCCACCGGCATCACCGATTACGAAGAAGCCCGCGCGCTTCTCCTCCGCCACGGCCACGTCCGCGAGGCGGTGGAAGCCTGGAAACGCAAATGAAGATAATCGTAGAAAGCGGCGCCACCAAAAGCGACTGGCGCATCACGGGAACGGCTCCTGCACAGGCACGCCTGTTCCCCGGAATGAACGTGTCCACAATGCCCCTGGACCATGTGCTCGGGGTGCTTTCGGACGCGCTCGAGGCCCTTGGCCGCCCGGAGCTCGAAGGCATCTATCTTTATGTGGCAGGCATAGTTACGCCTCCCGTACGCGAAGCTCTGGAGGGGCGCATCCGTGAACTCGTCAAAGTGGGCGAAATCGACATCCAGAACGACCTCGTGGCGGCTGCCCGTGCCGTCTGCGGCCGCTCCGAAGGCATCGTGGCCATACTCGGCACCGGCTCCAACACCTGCTTCTACGACGGCAAGACCGTGTCCCAGAAGGTGCGCTCCGGAGGTTACATTATCGGCGACGAGGGCGGCGGCGCGTGCCTTGGCAAGCTGTTCCTTGCCGACTTCATCAAGGGGCTCGTGCCCGAAGTCGTGGCGGCGGATTTTGCTTCGAAATTCGATGCGTCGTATGCCGGAATCGTGGAGAATGTGTACCGCAGTCCGGCACCGGCAGGGTTCCTTGGGAGCCTTGCTCCCTTCATCCTGTCGCACTACTCCGACCCTTATGTCAAGTCGCTGGTGGACGGCAACTTCCAGTCCTTCGTGGACAGGGCGCTGCGGCACTACGACACCCGGCGCTACCCCGTCGGCGTGGTCGGGGGCTTCGGCTTTGCCTGCCGCGAAATCTTCTCCCGCATCTGCACGGAAAACGGCCTGTGCATAGGCGGTTTCGAGGCAGCGCCCATCAATGGATTATTGAAATATCACAACTGATATGAAACTGAAATACACCCCTCCGGTGCTTGAGACCGCGCCGCTGCTGCTTGCCATCAGTCTCCTTGTGGCGAGCAATGAAGATTATACCATCAACCCCATTGACGCAGGACTGGCATGAAAACACGTTTGATCTTTGCAGCCCTGGCCATTGCAGCAATGGCTTCCTGCACGGTTGAAAGCCTCGACACTAAGGTTTTCCACGCAACTCTTGGAGGCGGTGACACCCGCACCTCGCTGCAGCAGGACGGTTCCGTCGCCCATGTCCTCTGGGAGGCAGGCGATGCAATAACCGTTTTTGCCCTTCTGCCCAACGGAGCTTTTTACCATAATGACTTCACCACTTCCGACAGCGGCACCGCTTCGGCTGATTTCGCTTGCCACAGCTGGAATCCCAACAACAGCAATATCGAAGGCTATTACGCTTTTTATCCCGCTTCCAAGTTCAAGAGCATCACTTATGATGCCAAAAATGGCGCATACGTCGGGGTGTCCATCCCTCCTGTGCAGACGGCGGTGAAGGACGGCGTGGATCCTGACCTGCTTTTCGCATTTGCGAGACAGGATGATTCGATGGCCGGCGACCTGCATTTTCAGAATATGCTCTCGTTGCTGCGCTTCAAGCTTGACGGCAAGAGCGCGGGGAACGTGCGGAGCGTAAAGTTCACGGCAAACGGACGTCATATAGCCGGAGACGGAGTCTATTACGTTGGGCTGGAGCGATTTGATTTCTATAGTTACTTTGCTCCCCGCATCTATGAAATGAGCAGTTCGGTCGAACTTACGGGGCCTTTTGAGAGCGGAGTGGACTACTATATAGCGTTCGCACCCTGCCCCGCCGTCGACTTTACCCTGTCATTCCTGGACGCAGACGGGAACGTGTTGGTGAAACGCCCGAGCAGGACTGTGGAGTTCCCGCGCTCCGGCATCGTGGATCTGGGCACCGTCACATTGGATGAGGTCTTCGGTGAACTGCCCGACAACGTGATCAGGTATATGGAGAGCAGCCGCGGCAGCAAGCCGGTGGTGATTGCCGTCACGGGGGATGGATTCACCGCCTCGCAGCAGTCTGATTTCGTGTCTTTGGCGGAGAGCGCCGTCGATTTCCTGTTCGGCACGGAGCCCTACAAGACCTACAAAGACTATTTCACCGTCTACATCCTGCCAGTGGTGTCCAATGAATCCGGCGCTTCTGTGACCGACGGCAATCATAATATCACCACGTCCCGGGACACCTATTTCAAAGCGGCCTGGGGAGCGAACAGTTACGGGGACATGGATTCGGACAGGGACAAGGTCTTTTCCTACGTGAGCAACATGTGCCCTGAAATAGTAAAAGGCACACATACTATCGACGAGGTGCCCGTGGCCCTGATCATCAATGATTCCCGCTTTGGCGGCATATGTCATTTCCATTCCTCCGGCAAGGGTATAGCGCACGTACCGTATTCATACGGAGGGGACAGCATCAATTGGGCGTTCCCGGACTATGTTGCTGTCAGCGATTCGGACGTGTCTGCCGGACTTCGCGCCACGACAAAGGCGGAGCGGGATGAAATGGCGCTCTGTGTCGGAGACTGGCGCAACACTTTCCTCCACGAATTCGGGGGCCACTGCTTCGGCCGCCTCGCGGATGAGTACTGGGATGGAACAAGTTACAATACTGCCACTTCGATCAGTCTGCACACCTGGCAGGTGCCGGCACACCTTAATGTTTCGGCAAAGTATGATACCGTGCCCTGGCAGGAAGACCTTCTGGACAACATGACCATGCTCTCGGCCATCGATGCCCGTTATCCCGGCCGAATCGGGCGCTTCCAGGGAGCCGATACCTATCCGCTTAACCGCTGGCGTTCCGAGATGATCAGCTGTATGATAGACAACCGGCAGTATTTCTCGGCCTGGCAGAGGGAGTTGATCGTGAAGCGCATCTTCTCGCTTTCCGGGGATGCTTTCTCCTTCAACGACTTCCTGTCGAAGGACGTGACGATCGACCCGCTGCGTGACATCCCGGCGGCAACGCCCCGCCTTGGCCGTATACCGACCGCAGGCACGGCCCGCCATTGCCCGCCTCTGCCGCCTCCCGTGCCCCACGAGGACTGAGTTCAATACAACTCGAAGCTGGCCACGACATCGCCGAAGCGGCCGGTGACCACGTCCTCTTCTTCGAAGAACCGTGCCGAGAGCTGGCCGCGCCAGACGATGTCGTCTTTCTCGTTGTAGGGGATGTCGATGCTGACTCCGTAGCTCTTGGACTGGATCTTCACGGCCACCTCCGCCTTCCACTGGGTGCGGCTGCCGCCGTCGTCCTCGACCAGCAGGAAGGCAAGCTTGTCCAGCTGGGGCGTGAAGTCCGACACGAGCAGAGCTTCGTAGGGCAGGTCCTTGCCGAGGTCGCGGCGGCGCACCACGATCATGAAATCCGTGACGCTCGGGTAGTAGAGTTTCAGCTCCTCGTCGGTGGTGGCGTTGAAGCCCTCCACGGAGCCCACCCGGACCCAGAATTCACTCGCGCCGCCAAACCACGAATCGTAGTTGCGGAGCATCTTGAAGGATTTCAGCAGCAGCCTTCTCTGCCGTCCGGCCGGGGCTGCGGCAGGGTCGAAAAACGACGTGTCCGGGGCTTTTAGAGGCCTGAAGGCAGCGTCGCTGTTGCTGTTGAACACCCAGACCGGCCGCTTCATGGCGAGGGCCTCGTCCACATAGACCGAGTCCACGATGCGGGCGCCGTCAGGCCCCACGGAAACCTCATAGCCGTAGTTGGTCTCCAGCCCGGAGCCCGGGTCGAACGTGATCACTGGAAAAGTCTCGCCGTCCCAGTCGCTGGAGTATGGCCAGTAGAGCTGGAAATCGGTCTTTGCCAGGGCTGCAAGCAGGTCTTCGACGCCGGCGCGCGTGCGGGCGCTGCCGCTCAGGTGGTCGCGAATCAGGTCGCGCAGGGGCTTCCTGTAGGAGGGTTTCCCGGCCCTTGTGCCGGGCTTTTCGCCGACGCCTCTTCCGGGTTCGTCGATGAGGCATGACATGGTGTACTCTTCGTCGTAGCCGTTGCCGCACGAACTTCCCACGGCGTCGAAGACTTCTTCCAGATGCTCCTTTTCAAGAGGAAGGGCGGAAAAGAGGCGGGCGAGGCCGGCGGGCGAAAAATCCACTTCGGCGGCCGCAGGTTCGGGTTCGGGGATGCCGGGGGCTTCGATTGTGCCCGTGCAGGAGACCAGCAGAAGGGCGGGGATAAATCTGATGTACTTCATAGCCAAAAATGTTTAGGACTACAAAGTGAAGCAGAATTATCCGTTGTTGCAAATTTTGCAACGTTTATTTTTCCACGGCAACGAAACGCTCCCGCGAAAACAGGTCCCTGATCACCCGGACGCGGCCAAAGCCGGCGAACAGCGCTGCGGTCTCTTCGCCCAGTTCCTCGTTGATTTCCACTATGCAGCGGCCTCCGGGAGAGAGGAAGCGCCGGGCCCAGAGGGAGATGGCGCGGTAGAACAGCAGCGGATTGCTGTCAGGCACGAACAGAGCCAGCTCCGGCTCATGCTCCAGGACGTTGCGGTGCATGCGGGCCTTCTCGCTTTCGCGTATATATGGGGGATTGGAAACAATCAAATCGAAGGGCGCGCCCGGGAACGCCTCCGGCACATCCAGCACGTCGGCCTGGATGAACAGCGGCCCGGCGGGTTCGGGGAACTGCCCCCTGGCCACTTTCAGCGCCCCTTCCGAGATATCGACTGCCGTCACGCTGCAGCCCGGCACGTCGAGGGCGAGGGTCCAGGCTATGCAGCCCGAGCCCGTGCAGAGGTCCAGCACCCGCATCCCCGACCGCAGTCCCTGTTCGGCCTCCTGCACCAGCTGCTCCGTCTCCGGCCTGGGAATGAGCACCGACGGGTTCACCTTGAAGGGCCGCCCGCAGAATTCCTGCTCCCCGAGCACATACTGAAGCGGCTCCCCGGCAAGCAGCCGCCCGAGAGCTGCCGAGAGTGCCGACAGCTTGTCCGCAGGCACTTCCAGCCCGGGCTCGACTATATGAGCATAAGAAGAGACGCCAAGGATATGCTCGTCCAGACGCACCACGAGGCCCTTTGCCTCCCGGGGAGGATAAAGGGCCTCGAGAGCCGCCGTGCTTTCGCGTATGAACTGCGAGAGAAGCACTATGAATTCTCTATGATCTGCGAGAGGAATTCACTCATGGAGATGCCAGCTTCGCGCACCATCTTGGGCACGAGCGACGCGCTGGTCATACCGGGTATCGTGTTGACTTCCAGGAAGCAAAGCCCTTCGGCGCCAAGGATATAATCCATACGCACCACGCCCTTGCAGCCCAGGAACGAGTAGAGCCGGCAGGTGGTCTCCTGCAGTTCGGCCGTCACTTCCGAGGGCACTGGGGCGGGGCAGATCTCACGGCTGTGGCCGTTGTATTTGGCGTCGTAGTCGAAGTACTCGTTGTCGCTGACGATTTCTATCGGCGGAAGGGCCCGCACCTGCTTGCCGTCGAACCATGCGGCGCAGGTCAGTTCCCTGCCTTCCACGCCCTGCTCCACGAGCACCATAGGTCCTTCCGTGAAGGCGAACTGTATTGCGGGCAGGAGCTCGGAAGGTTCGGCCACGCGCGTGACCCCGAAGCTGGAGCCTCCCTGCGTGGGCTTCACGAACACGGGGAACTTCAGAGTGGCGGCTGCCTTGGCGCAGAAGGCGTCCAGGTCGTCGCCCTGGCGCACGAACAGGTCCGGCGCGCAACGCACGATGCCGCGCACGTAGGACTTGCAGGCGTATTTGTTGAAAGCGATCATGCTTGAATAAGAGCCGCAGGAGCTGAACGGCACCCCGAGCATTTCCAGGTAGCCCTGTATCTGTCCGGTCTCGCCAGGCGCTCCGTGCTGCACGATGAAAGCGAAATCGAACTTTATGCGCTTCCCGAGCACGTTGACCGAGAAGTCGGTTTTGTCCACTTCGGGGCGGGCGCCTTCGGGGAAGGTCACGCGCATCGCGTTCTTGCGGCGGCAGGCGACGAGCTGCCACTCGCCGAAGCGGGCGAAAATCTCGTACACGTTGTACTCCCTGTCGTCGATTGCGGAAGCCACGAATTCGCCGCTCCTGCAGGATACTTCCCACTCCGACGAATCGCTGCCGTAGATGACTGCTATCGTGTTGTATTTAGCCATATCAGTTGAAATAATAGTCGGTTTCCTGGTTGTTGGCCGTCTCGGCGGCTTCATTCATGTCCTCGTCGCCCCCAAGGAAGGTGCCCGACGAGGAACAGTCCAGATTGAAAGCCGTGCCCGGAGGGGCCTGGAAGGTGTCGCTTTCGCTGAACAGTCCGGCAGCGATGCACTTCTTCATCCATATGCCCCAGATAGGCAGGGCCATACGGGAGCCGTCGAGGGTGTTGAAGTGGATCTGGCGGTCTTCTCCGCCTATCCAGGCGCCGGCCGTGATCCTGGGAGTGTATCCGATGAACCAGCCGTCGGAGCAGTCGTTGGTGGTGCCGGTCTTGCCCGCTATCTCGCCCTTGAGGTTGTAGGCATAGCGCAGGCGGCTTCCGGTGCCTCCGTTCACGACGCCCTGCATCAGGTTGGCCATAAGGTAGGCTGAAGAGGCGCTGATGGCCTCGCGCTTGGTGCCGGTGTGCTCGGTGATCACGTTGCCCTGGTTGTCTTCGATGCGGGTCACGTAGAGAGGCGAAGCGTACACGCCCCTGGACGGGAAGGTGTTGTAGGCCGCAACCATCTCATACAGAGCGATGTCGGCGGGGCCCACGCAGAGCGAGTAGACCTCGTCCACGTGGCTGTGGATGCCCATACGGTGCATCATCTGCGCCATCGCCTGGGGGCCGAACTGCTTCATCAGGAAGGCGGATATGTTGTTGGAGCTGTTGGCCAGGCCCCATTTCAGGGTGACGGTCTGGCCGATGATCTCCTTCTTGTCGGTGCTTCGGGGGGTCCATGTGGAGCCGTCGTAGTTGACGAAAGTCTGCGGGGTGCAGACCACGCGGTCGCAGGGGGTCATGCCCTCCTGCATCGCGAGCGTGTAGAGGAAGGGCTTGATGGTGGATCCGACCTGGCGCTTGGCCTGGCTCACGTTGTCGTATTTGAAGTAGCGGTAGTTGGGACCGCCCACGAATGCCTTGACGTTGCCGGTCCCCGCCTCGATGGCCACGAAGCCGCAGCGCAGGAAGGACTTGTAGTAGCGGATGGAGTCGTTGGGGGTCATCGTGGTGTCGATGTAACCCTTCTTGTTCCAGGAGAATACGCGCATTTTCTGCGGCACGTCGAACTGTGCCAGGATTTCATCCTCGCTCAGCCCGGCCTTCTTCTGCATGCGCCAGCGGTCGCTCCACTTGCGTGCCTGGGCCATGAGGCGCTTGACGGTGGCCTGGTCTATGTCGTTGGCAAAGGGCTTGTTGCGCTTGCCCTTGAGTTCTTTGTTGAAGGCACTCTGGAGGTAGCCGCCGAGGTGCTCGTCGACAGCTTCTTCGGCGAAGACCTGCATCTTGTAGTTGATGGTGGTGTAGATGCGGAGGCCGTCCTTGTCGAGGTTGTAGGAGCTGCCGTCGGGTTTCTTGTTCTTCTTCAGCCAGCCGTAGATGGCGTCGGTGGCCCAGCGCAGCGAGTCGGCGGAGTAGTCTTCCTCGAACTGGTAGTCGCCGCGGCGGGGCTTCGATGCGTTCATGTCGCGCCTGAGCATATCGCGGAAGTAGGGGGCATGGCCGGAATTGTGGTCCATCACGTGGTAGTCCAGCACTATGGGCAGCTCCTGGAGGGAGTCGCGCTGCGCCTTGCCGATGTAGCCGGCCTTGGCCATCTGCCCGATGACGAAGTTGCGGCGCTTCAGGGCGTTGTCGGGGTTGAGGACGGGGTTGTAGCGGGTGGGCTTGTTGACCATACCCACCAGCATGGCGCTCTCTTCTATGTTGAGGTCGGAGGGCTGCTTGGCGAAGAAGGTCTCGGACGCCGACTTCACGCCGAAGGCTCCGCTGCCGAAGAAGATGGAGTTGAGGTACATGGCGATGATCTCGTCCTTGGTGTAGTCCCTCTCCAGGCGCACGGCGGTGATCCATTCCTTGAGCTTGGTGAACACCATCTTGACCTTGCCTGCGTTCTCTTCGCGGGGGTAGAGGGTCTTGGCGAGCTGCTGGGTGATGGTGCTGCCGCCGCCCTGGCTGGAATCGCGCAGGAGGAGGGTTTTCACGGCCACGCGCGCAAGTCCTTTCATATCCACGCCGGAGTGCTTGTAGAAGCGGACGTCTTCGGTGGCCACGGCTGCGTGGATGAGGTTCTCGGAGAGTTCTTCGTAGGAAGCGTAGGTGCGGTTTTCAATGTGGAAGGTGGTCAGCACTTCGCCGTCTTCGGCAAGCACCTGGGTGGCGAGCTTGTTGTCGGGATGCTCGAGTTCTTCAAAGGATGGAAGCTTGGCAAACAGGCCCACGAGCACCAGCAGCAACAGCACTATGGCGAAGGGTGCGGTGAGCAGGATCCAGAACCACCGGGTTATCGTCTTTTTGGTTTTGTCCGTCATTTTTATGAATTGAAAACACAAAATTACTATTTAATTTGGAAAATCGTAGCCGTTTTGTTTTAACTTTGTAGCCGATATTTTGAAATTATGGAAAAGAATTTAGTGATTGTAGAGTCGCCCGCCAAGGCGAAAACCATTCAGAAGTATCTGGGAGATGGATTTGTGGTCAAGTCCAGCTTCGGCCACATACGTGATTTGCAGGAAAAGAGCCTGAGCATCGACATACCGGGAGGCTTCAAGCCCGAATACGTGGTGCCTTCCGAAAAGAAGCGCGTCGTCAGTGAACTGAAGAAACTTGCAGACGGAGCCTCCGTCATCTGGCTGGCTTCCGATGAGGACCGCGAAGGAGAAGCCATTTCCTGGCACCTCACCGAGACCCTCGGCCTGAATCCCGACAAGACGCGCCGCATCGTGTTCCACGAAATCACCAAAGACGCCATACTCTATGCCGTGGACCATCCCCGTTCGCTGGATATGGACCTGGTCAATGCCCAGCAGGCCCGCCGCGTGCTCGACCGCCTCGTGGGGTTTGAGCTTTCGCCTATACTCTGGCGCAAGATCCAGAGGGGGCTTTCCGCCGGCCGCGTGCAGTCGGTGGTCCTTCGCCTCGTGGTGGACCGCGAGCGTGAGATCACCGCTTTCTCGCCCGTGCCCTACTATAGGGTCGAAGCCCAGTTCGAAGTCTCCGGCATAAAGGTCAAAGGCCTGCTGGATAAGAGGTTCGACACCTACGACGAAGCCCGCCGCTTCCTGGAAGACTGCATCGGAGCCCGCTACACCGTGGGCCTTGTGGAGAGCAAGGAAGGCCTGCGCATGCCGCCGCCCCCCTTCACCACATCCACCCTTCAGCAGGAGGCCGCCCGCAAGCTCCACCTGCCCGTGAGCACCACGATGCGCGTGGCCCAGTCGCTCTATGAGCGCGGTCTGATCACCTACATGCGTACCGACTCCACCAACCTCTCCACCCTTGCCGTCGGCACCGCCAAGGCATTCGTGTGCGACAACTTCGGAGCCGAATATTCCCACCCTCGCCAGTACAAGACGCACTCCAAGGGCGCCCAGGAGGCCCACGAAGCCATACGCCCCACCTTCATTGCAAACACCGAGATCGAAGGCACGCAGCAGGAAAAGAAGCTCTACCAGCTCATCTGGAAGCGCACTGTCGCGTCCCAGATGGCCGAGGCCCGGGTGCTCAACACCACCATCCAGGTGGATATCGACAAACGCCCGGAAAAATATGCGATACAGTCCATCCAGGTGCTCTTCGACGGCTTCCTGAAGCTCTACCGCGAAGGCTCCGACGACGAGGAGGAGAACGAAGGCGACGAGGTTGTGCTCCCGCAGGTCGCGGTGGGCGAGGCCCTGAATGCCAGCGCCGTGGATGCCTCCTGCAAGTACACCCAGCCCCCGTTCCGCTACTCTGAGCAGACGCTCATCAAGAAAATGGAGGAGCTCGGCATAGGCCGTCCGTCCACCTACGCCCCCACCATCACCACCCTGACCAAAGCCCGCGGCTACCTGGTCAAGGGCGACAAGGAAGGCAGCAAGGTGCAGGTCCGCAACCTCCTTCTCAAGGGCGGCGCCATCTCCGAGTCTTCGAAGGCCGAGATCGTGGGCGCCGAAAAGGGCAAGCTGCTTCCCACCGACGTGGGCGTGCTCGTGACCGACTACCTGACCGGCAGTTTCTCCGACATCATGGACTACGACTTCACGGCCAACGTGGAGAAGGATTTCGACCAGATCGCCAGCGGCCACAAGCAGTGGAACAAGGTCATCGCCGATTTCTACACCCCGTTCCACCACAAGGTGGACGAGGCCATCAGCAACCGCCAGTACAGTCACATCGAAAGGGAGATCGGCATCGATCCTTCCGACGGCCAGATGATAGTGGCGCGCCTCGGCCAGTTCGGCCCCTACGTCCAGAAGGGCGAGGGCGACAAGCGCCAGTCCGCAAGCCTCAACAAGGGGCAGATCATCGAGAACCTCACGATCGAGGAGGCGGCCCGCCTCTTCAACCTGCCCCGCACGGTCGGCGAGTACGAGGGAGAGCCCGTCATAGCCACCAAGGGGCGTTTCGGTCCCTACATCAAGGCCGGCGACCGCAACGTGTCCCTGCCGCGCGGCAAGGATCCCCTCCACGTCACCATCGAAGAGTGCATCGCCCTGATCGAGGCCGACAAGGTCAAGAAGGAGAGCGTTGCAGTCCCGCTCAAGGAGTGGCCGGAGAGCGATATCAGCATCATCAACGGCCGCTACGGCCCCTACCTCAAGCATGCCGGCAACAACTACCGCATCCCCAGGGACGTGTCCGCCGAGAACCTCACCGAGGAGCAGTGCAAGCAGATCATAGCCGAAGGCAGCCCCACGGCGCATAAGGCCCGCAGATTCAAGAAGAAATAGCTATGGCGAACTATCAGCTGGACGAAACCGACAGGAAGATTCTGTCGTTTCTGGTCAACAATGCGCGCATGCCCTACCAGGAGATCGCCCGCGAATGCGGCATCTCCGGGGCGGCCGTCCACCAGAGAATCAAGAAACTGGAAGACAACGAAGTTATTACCGGCTCCCAGATGCTGGTCAAGCCCGGCGCGCTCGGACTTAATGTCTGCGCCTTCATTAGCGTCTCCCTGACGGAAGCGAATAAGTACCAGGAGGTTGTGGATGCCTTGAAGCACATCCCTGAGATTGTTGAATGCCATTTCGTTACCGGCCGTGCAGCTCTTCTTCTCAAACTTTACTGCATCGACAACGACCACTTGATGGAAGCTATCATCAACACCATCCAGCGTATCCCTTACGTCCAGTCCACCGAGACAATGATTTCCCTCGACCAGGCATTTGACCGCCAAGTCTGGGTCAAAGACTTCAAGAGCACTACCTTCCGGAATCTTTAGCGCCGGAGCAACCACTCCTCCGGCTAGATCAGCAGGCGGGCGAGGGCGAGGTCTTCGGGGGTGGTGATTTTCAGGTTGTACTTTTCGCCGGGGAACAGCTCTATCCTGGCGCCGGCCCGTTCGGCGACGGAGGCATCGTCGGTGAAGGCCGTGTCGTAGGGCTGCCGGTAGGCCTGCTTAAGCACTTCAGACAGAAACATCTGCGGCGTCTGCACCGCCACCAGCCGGCTGCGGTCGGGCGCGGGCTGGGACGGGTCCGTGCTCCGCAGCGTGTCGGTCACGGGCACGGCGGGAATCAGGGCCTGCGGGCCGCCGGGCAGCTGCATCCTGTCCAGCATGGCGCGCACCAGGCCGGGGGTGAACAGCGGCCGCACTCCGTCGTGGATGGACACGATTGCGCCGTCCGGCACCTTCTCAAGTGCATTCTGCACGGAGTGGAAACGGGTCATGCCGCCGTGGACTATGGTCTGCGGGAAGGAAACGGCATGCTGCAGGCAGAGCTCCTGCCATTGGTCCAGGTGCCTTTCAGGCAGTACAACGATGACGCGGGAGTCCGGCGCCGCATCCAGGAAACGCTCCACCGAGCGCTGCAGGATCGGGATTCCGCCGAGGTCGAGGAACTGCTTCGGGACGTCTCCGCCCATCCTTGTGCCGCTGCCTCCGGCAACGAAAACAGCATATACCGCTCTTGACATAAAAACGCAAAATATCTATTGCAAAAGTAGTGGATTTTCTTGGAATAATTCTTAATTTTGTGGGAATATCCGTTTATCCAGAAGATTATGGCATTTTCATTCCTAAACCAAGAATTGGCCATCGACCTCGGTACCGCCAACACCGTCATTTATCAGAACGGTCAGATAGTGCTGGACGAGCCTAGCATCGTGGCTATAGACAATAATACGAGCAAGTGTATCGCCATAGGCCAGAAGGCCAAACTGATGCACGAACGCAATAATCCCGGTATCCGCACCATACGCCCCCTGCGTGACGGTGTGATCGCAGACTTCAATGCCGCGGAAATGATGATCCGCGGATTCATCAAGCAGGTCAACAACAAGCACCGCAGCCTCTTCACCCCCAACCTGAAGGTGGTGGTGGGCATCCCTTCGGGCTCCACGGAAGTGGAGATCAGGGCTGTCCGCGACTCCACCGAGCACGCTGGCGGCCGTGACGTCTATCTTATCTTCGAGCCCATGGCCTCCGCCCTCGGTATCGGACTGGACGTCGAAGCCCCTATCGGCAACATGGTGGTGGACATAGGCGGCGGCACCACCGAGATTGCCGTGATCTCCCTCGGCGGCCTCGTGGTGCAGGAGAGCATACGTACGGCAGGCGACGTGTTCACGTCCGACATCCAGCAGTACCTGCGCCAGCAGCACAACATCAAGGTGGGTGAAATCACCGCCGAGAAGATCAAGATCGCCGTCGGCGCCGTCATCCCCGACCTGGACGAGGAGCCCGAGCCCTTCGTGGTGCGCGGCCCCAATCTCATGACCGCCCATCCCGTGGAGGCCACCATTCCTCATCACGAGATTGCGCACTGCCTGGACAAGTCCATCGCCAAGATCGAGACCTCCATACTCCACGTCCTCGAGAACACCCCTCCGGAGCTCTACTCCGACATCGTGGAGAACGGAATCTTCCTTTCCGGCGGCGGAGCCCAGCTCAGGGGCCTTGCCAAGCGCCTCACCGACAAGGTGAACATCCAGTTCCACGTGTGCGACGATCCGCTTCACGCAGTGGCCCGCGGCACCTGCGAGGCCCTCAAGAACACCGACCGCTACTCATTCCTCATGCGATAGATGGCGCGGGGCGGAAAGTTCTTTGCTTTTTTCGCGACCGTGGCAGTCTTCATTCTCCTGGAGATTGCCGCGGTGTCGCTTTTGAAGCGCTCTTCCACCCTCCAGGACATCTGGATCAACCGTTTCTCGCATAACGTGATGGCTGCCACCTGGGGCGGACTCACCAGGATAGGCAGCTACTTCTCCCTGCGCGAGCAGAACGACATCCTTGCCGGCCGCAACTATGAGCTTTTCAAGGAGTTGCAGCGCTATAAGGAGATGGAGAAGGCGGTGCAGGCCATGGCGAAGCTGGATTCCATAGATTTCCAGACCCGCTTCAATTACGTGCCCGCGGAAGTGACGGCAATGGGCACCAACTCCCGCCACAACTACATCATCATCGACAAGGGCGGCGAAGACGGGGTGCTCCCCCAGAGCGCCATCATCACGCCCAACGGAGTGGTGGGCATGATATATTCCGTGGACCGCCACTATTCCTATGGCCTGACGCTCCTGAACGAACGCGTCAGCGTCAGCGCCCGCATCGGCAAGGAGGGTATCGTGGCGCCCCTGACCTGGGACGGCACCGGCACCGACCACGCCATACTGAAGGACATTCCCCTACACCTTGAGGTGCCCGTGGGCGACACTGTGCTGACCAGCGGCATCTCGAACGTGTATCCGGCCGACATTCCCATCGGCGTGACACAGGGCTCACGCCTTATCGACGGGGCTGTCAACGTGGTGGACGTGAAGTTGTTCGTGGACTTCAAGGCGCTGCGCTACGTGATCGTGGCCGAGAACCCCGACCGTGAGTTCATAAGGAGGATGGAGGAATGAAAAGCTACCGTTTCATACTGCTCTGCGTGGTGCTGATGGTGGCCCAGGTGTTCCTGGTCAACTATTTTTCGCTGTCGCGATATGTGGTGATTTCGTTGCTGCCGGCCATCATCCTCATGCTGCCGCTGAAGATGGGCACGGTGCCTTCGATGCTGCTGGCGTTCGTCATCGGCTTCGTCGTGGACTTTTTCAGCAACGGCATGCTCGGACTCACTTCGATCGCGCTGGTGCCCGTGGCCCTGACCCGCTTCGGCGTGTACGGAATGGTGTTCGGGGACGAGATGAGTTCGCGCGCCGACGTGGTGTCGATATCGCGCCTCGGCGTGCCGAAGATGGCCCTCGCGTCGCTGCTGATGTGCGGGCTCTATTTCCTGGTGTATGTGTGGGTGGATTCTGCGGGCACAGTGCCCTTCTGGCCCGCGTTCCTGCGTTTCTCGCTGTCGGTGGCGGTCTGCACCCCCGTCTCCGTGCTGGTGTCCAAACTGTTGAGGCCCGAGTAGCCTATGGAAAGCGACAACAGATCCACCAAGCTGCTGATTGGCCTGGCCGTGGTGCTGCTGGTACTCTTCGGCCGGCTCTTCTACGTGCAGATACTCAACCAGAGCTACAAGACCGACGCCGACAACAACTCGATGACGCGCGAGATGATCTACCCGCCCCGCGGAGTCATCTACGACCGCAACGGCAAGCTGCTGGTGGGTAACAAGATATGCTATGATATCCTGGTCACGCCCCGCGAGGTGGCAGAGTTCGACACCCTCTCGCTCGCTTCCGTGCTCGACACCACCGCCGACTTTATCCGGGAGCGCATGGCCTACTACCATAAATACCGCACGAAAATCGGCTGGCGCACCCAGACCTTCCTCAAGATGGTCAGCGCCGACACCTATATGCGTTTCGCCGAGGAGCAGTTCCTCTACCCCGGCTTCAAGGCCCAGGTGCGCAGCCTGCGGGAATATCCCTTCAATGCCGGCGGCAACCTGCTCGGCTACATTTCCGAAGTGAGCCCTGAATTCCTTGAAGACCATCCGGACTACAGGGCGGGCGACTACTACGGCCGCACCGGCCTTGAGGCGGCAAGGGAGACGGACCTGCGGGGCAGCAAGGGCTGGCACATCTACCAGCGCGATTCGCGCGGCCGCCAGAAAGCTCCCTACCATGACGGCGACTTCGACGTGGAGGCCGTGCCAGGCAAGGACATCACCACCACCATCGACGCCTGGCTGCAGCAGTACGGGCAGAGGCTGATGGCAGGCAAGAAGGGGAGCCTCGTGGCCATCGAGCCCTCGACGGGGGAGATACTCACCATGGTGTCCAGCCCCGGCATCGACGTGGACGTGCTTGCCGACTTCGGCCGCCACTACAGCAAGCTGTCGCAGAACAAGCACAAGCCTCTCTACAACAGGGCTGTGTCGGCATCCTATCCGCCCGGCTCCGTGTTCAAGCTGGTCAACGGGCTCGTGGGGCTCGAAGACGGCGTGCTGAAGCCCTGGATGCAGTATCCGTGCTACAACGGCTACGTCTACACGTCCAGCGGCCGCAAGCTGGGCTGCCACACCCACCGTTCCCCGCTTAACCTGGAGGACGCGGTGATGATGTCCTGCAACGGCTATTTCTGTTACGTGTTCAAGAACATACTCGAGAACCCTGAATACGAGTCCACGGAAGAGGCGTTCACGCATTGGCGGGAGATGGTGATGAGCTTCGGCTTCGGCCGCAAGCTGGGCAGCGATTTCCCCTCGGAACTGAGCGGAAACGTGCCATCGGCTGCGTTCTACAACCGTTATTACCGGAAAGGCCACTGGCGCTTCCAGACTGTGGTGTCGCTTTCCATCGGCCAGGGCGAGATACTGACCACGCCGCTGCAGATTGCCAATCTTGCCGCTATCATGGCCAACCGTGGCTACTACTACATTCCCCACGTGGTCAAGTCTTCCGGCGATGTGGAAATCGACCCGAAGTACTCCGAGAAGCAGTACACGATGGTAGATACTACCTATTTCCCCGTGGTCGTGAAAGGCATGTGGAAGGCAGTCAACGCCCTGGGCGAGGGAGGCACGGCCAACGTAGCCTATGTGCCCGGGCTCAATATCTGCGGCAAGACGGGCACTGCCCAGAACCCGCACGGAAAAGACAATTCCGTGTTCATCTGCTTCGCGCCAATGGACAATCCCAAGATTGCAGTGGCGGCATATATAGAGAACGCCGGATTCGGCGCCAGCTGGGCGTGCCCTATCGCATCGCTGCTCGTGGAGAAGTACCTTCGCGGGGAGATATCCGAAGGGCGCAAGGATCTGGAACGGAGGGTGATAAGCACTAAGTTGATACGCTGATGAAAGAGGGTGCACTGGACAGGGGTCTGAAGAAAACCGTGGACTGGAAACTGATAGTCCTCTACCTGATGATAATGCTCTTCGGGTGGATAAACATCTATGCCGCAGTGCGTTCCGGGGAGCCGTCCTCCATTTTCGACCTCAGCTGCAACAGCGGAAAGCAGGCTCTGTGGATGGCGGGTGCCGTGGTCATTGCGGCCTTGCTGCTTTTCGTGCTGAATCCGTATTTCTGGGAGAGCATCAGCAGGCCTGCCTACGGGGTGGTGCTGATGCTGCTTGTGCTGGTCATATTCATGAGCAACAACGTGAAAGGCTCGCATTCCTGGTTCGAGCTCGGTCCGGTGAAATTCCAGCCGGCGGAAATGTCGAAGATAACGACTTCGCTGCTGCTGGCCTCGGTGATGAGCCGCCCGTATTTCAAGTTGAGCAACTGGAAGCATATGCTGGTGGCGGCCCTGATCGTGCTGATGCCCATGCTGGTGATCATTGCGGAGAGCGAGACCGGTTCGGCCCTGGTCTATGTGGGCTTTATCTTCGTGCTCTACAGGGAAGGACTTTCCGGCTGGTGGCTGGCGCTTCTTGGACTGGCTGTCCTGCTCTTCGTGCTGACAGTGCGGACGCAATGGTGGATTTCGCTCATCGTGGTGGTGGTGTGTGTGGCCGCCTATCTGGTGTATTACCTGCGGCGCACCCCGACGCTGCGCTACCGCAGGCGCGTGGTGCGCAACGCCGTGCTGGGCTTTGTGGCTGGTCTGGCGCTGATCCTGGCGTCAGACGTGTTCTTCAACAATGTGCTGAAGGATTATCAGCGGGAGCGCGTGGAACTGCTGCTGGGGATGCGTGAGGACCCGAAGGGGGTGGGATACAACGTGCGCCAGTCGCTTATCGCCATCGGCTCGGGTGGGCTGTTCGGCAAGGGGTATCTTCAGGGCACGCAGACCACTTTCGGATTCGTGCCCGAGCAGAGCACGGACTTCATTTTCTGCACCGTGGGCGAGGAGTGGGGCTTCGTGGGCTCGGTGTTCCTGATTGCTTTGTACGGCCTGCTGATTTTCTGGATAATCAGGGATGCGGAGAAGGCCCGGAGCGGCTTCACTCGTATCTATGGCTTCTGCGTGGCGGCGTGTTTCTTCATGCATCTGGTGATCAATGTGGGTATGACCCTGGGATTGATGCCGGTCATCGGGATTCCACTGCCCCTGTTCAGCTACGGAGGCTCGTCGCTGTGGGCGTTCACCGTGCTGCTGTTTATCTTTATCGCCCTCGACCGGCAGGAGAAGAAGTATTTCTAACGTTTATTGCGCTGCCTGTGACTGCTCTGTGCTTTATCCTCGCTTCGTGGCTTGGCTCCTCTGTCCCTGCGGCTGCTGCGCCTCCCCAACGCCCCGTACCCGAGGCGTGGAAGGAGATATGGCGCATTTTCGATGTGGATCCTGCCCTGGCGGAGTCTGTGGTGTGGCCGGAAATGCAGCAGTACAGTTATATGCGCGATTTGCTGGAGACCGGCGCCGACAGCATCACATCCGGGGCCAGAAGCGGCCGTATGGATTTTTCGATCGGAGTTTTCCAGATGAAGCCGTCGTTCGTGGAGAAGCTCGAGACAGCCTGGCGCCTCAGCGGCCTGGCTGATTACTACAATCTTCCTTTCGATGCCGGAGATGACGCCTCGGTGCGCCAGTCCCGGATTGAAAGGATGTCTGTGGCGGAGTGGCAGGTCATATATCTGGGCATGTTCCTGCGTCTCCTGAATTTCTCGTACCGTCTGGATTCCCTGCCGCCTGAAGAGCAGGTGCGCCTTGCCGCAAATGCCTATAACCGCGGCTGCGACTGGCCCGGGGAAGGATGCGGCAGCCTGGACAGCCTCAGGGTGAATATTGACGCAAGGCTCTTTCCGCGCGTCATCATCCCCTCGTCCGGCAGGCGCCGCTATAGCTACCCGGCCCTTTGCCTTGAGCATTATAAATCCATCGTCGAATAGTGTTACGGGGGCGTCTGTTTGTGGTTTTGCTGATCTGTCTTTCGCTGGTCTCTTGCCGGCGGGACAGGATTGACGTGGTGCCGGGGCCGATCGGACGCGTGACGCTTGCGGCATCGGCGGTGGACCTTCCGGTTGGGGGCAGCGCCGTGATCGAGTTCCAATTGGCTGGTGCGGAGCTGGGGGAAGTGTCGCTGCGGCTGCGGGACGGAGGAGAGCCGCAGGAGTTCCGCCTGACTGGGGTCAGCGAGGGGGTTTCTCCGGGGGTATTTTTTGCAAACATTTCTGATTCAGGAGTTTCCGGGGCTTATTCCCGGGAGGTCTGCCTTGTTGCGGGCGGGGCGGCTTCCGATTATATCTGTGTGAATTGCGGGCAGCCAGGCTTCCCCCGGGCGGTCGATACGGGCCTGCCTGTCGTGTTTGTGACGACGGACGGAGGGCGGACGCCGGAGTCGAAGGGTATGGCTGTGGATGCTGTCTTTAGCGTGCGGGGGGGCGGAGGCTGCGGAGACATGAGTCCGCACAGCTGCAGTCTGCGCGGGCGTGGCAACACCAGCTGGCGGTGGGAGAAAAAGCCCTACAGGGTGGAGTTCCGGGACCGTGTGCCGGTGCTGGGTATGCCCTCGCATGGGCACTGGGTGCTTCTGGCGGGTTTTTCGGACCGTACGATGATGCGTAACCTCGTGGCTATGAGGGTGTCGTCGCTGACTTCGCTGCGGTGGACGCCGCGCTGCGTGCCTGTGGAGCTGGTGCTGAACGGCAGGCACGTGGGGAATTATCTGCTGACGGAGCAGGTGGAGGTGGACCCTTGCCGGGTGGACGTCTCTGCGGAGGGATTCCTGCTGGAGCTGGATTTCCACTTCGACAATGAGCGGCAGTGGATGGACCCGCACGGGCTCAGCCGCTACTCTGTGGGAATCCCGTTTGCGGTGCGGTATCCGGCTCCGGATGAGCTTTCTGCCGAGGCTTTTGAATCTGTGAAACAGTATGTTGCGGCCGCAGCGGACGCGCTTTATTCGGAGGGCTTCGCTGATCCGGATTCAGGTTACGCAAGGTGGTTGGATGTGGATTCGTTCGTGGATTACTGGCTGGTGTTCGAGATTCTGGGGAATCCGGAACTGAGTAATCCGGCGAGCGTGTTTTTCCATAAGGATGCCGGCGGGAAGCTGGTGGCGGGGCCCTGCTGGGACTTTGACTGCTGTCTCAGGCAGCTGGGCACGTCGGTGCAGGACCTTGCGGGGATACTGAACCGTTATGGCATCTGGTACATGCGCCTTTTCAGGGATCCTGCCTTCGGGCGGAGGGTCCGGGAGCGCTTCCTCGAGCTGCTGCCGGCGCTTGAGAGCGTGCCGGATTATATCGAACAGTGCCGGCAGCTGCTGGCCGCTTCGGCGGAGCTGAATTTTGCCATGTGGAATCCTGCGGAAGACCGCTGGCAGAACAAGGGCCTGCTGATCAACGGCGACGAGTTGCTGGGCTTCGGAGATGCCGTGGCGCAGCTTCGTGAAGTGTATCTTCAGCGCCTCGAATTGCTGAAAAAAAATATTTAATTGCATTTTCACCAGAATGACCTTATCTTTGTACCCCCAACCCATCGCCTTGGTGGTGAAATGGTAGACACGAGGGACTTAAAATCCCTTGGCCCGAAACGGCCGTGCGGGTTCGATTCCCGCCCGAGGCACGAGCGTAACCGCTTGATTATCAAGCGGTTACGCTGTTTTTAACCGAGAGGGGAGCTGCTCTGGGCGGCACCGGCGATTGTCATTCTGAGCGTAAGCGAAGAATCTATCTGCTGTCGGGTGACCATACAGGTCCATCGAGTTGGCAGGGTGTGAGCATTTCTGGCCGTTTTCAGCCATACCGGTCCACTTATGAAGCAGGGTATCGTCATTTCCGTATCGCTATGTATCCGCTCTCATCAATCATATCCGCACCCTTCTTGGACTCTTTGCTTGGTGCCACGCCGTCAATGGAAAGCATAGAAACCCTTTTTAAATCGCGGACCATCGCCGTGCAGTAGAAGAAAGGCGTATATCCGATACCGTATTCATCGATTTCAAGTTGCAGGTATGGCGAGGCCATCTGTGAGCCTATTATTTCAACCATATAGGTATCTTCGGTTCCGTCGATCATGGTCAAGCCATTCATAACGAGCGTCTCCATCTTCTCCTGGCAGCCAGAGTCAGCATTGCTGTTCGTGTCCTGTGTCCAGAAAACCGGCCCCGAAGGCGTTCTCGGCAACTATTCCGTGACTTGCGACAAAACCGTGTCCGCATATACCGGCCCCGGGAATTCTGAGCGCAGATATTATGTTTGGAATACGGTTCATTCCGTTATGCAACCGCACAACACCTGTTAATTAGATTGATGTTCAAGGTTATCCTTTGCTTGCGAATATCACCCGAATCCTATAAATGTCTTTGGTAGTCCATCTTTTCGTGAAGGATACGATCCACTCGGATGGAGCCATCCTTGTGCTTTTTATAGAAAACAATATGATGTCCCACCTTAAAACCAAATAGCCCAGGCTTAATGACATCATATTCCTTTTCAAGGAAGACAGGCAGATTGTTCAATCCTTGAATTGCAGCATAAATCTGCCGATAATATATGATTGCCTGGTCTTCCGTCCAGGTCTCAACCGTATAGTCCCAGATGCCGTCCAAATCGGCAATGGCTTTTTGAGATAAAATGATCTTAGCCATTGTTCCTCAGATTTGCCTTCAACTCCTCCAAGTGGGACTCGAAGTCAAAGTCTTCGACGTACCCACTAGCTTCACCCTCTTCAATGGCAGCACGGAGAGCAGCTATCTTTTGCTCATCCTCCTCCAGCTTTCGGAGCCCCGCACGAATCACCTCACTGGCATTCGTATATCGGCCACCAAGGACGCTGGCCTGGATAAATGCGTCAAAATGAGCCCCTAATGCAACAGTTGTCGTTTTCATTTAAATCTGTATTTGCCACAAATATAAGAAATATTCTTATATGATGAGTCTTTCCCCTCAGTCAATCGTGATGCTTTCGATTCGCAGGCGAAGAGTGCCGGAGGGGACCTGAGCCTCGGCGATTTCACCGACCTTTTTGCCCGTCAGGGCGGCGCCAATAGGGGATTTCAGCGAAATTTTGCCGGCCTCCAGGTTCATTTCGTGGGGGCTGACAATCTCGAATTTCATCCGGGTATTTGTGGCGAGGTTCGTGAATTCGACCTTGCTCAGAAGGCAAACCCTGTCTTTGGGGAGGGCATCGGGGTCAATCACGCGGGAATGCTCCAGGACCTTCTGCAGGAAACGGATACGGCTGATGGTCTTCGCCTGGTTCCGCCTTGCTTCACGGTAGCCCGCATTCTCGCTCAGGTCCCCCTGGCGCGAGTCTCCGCGAGGTCCTCCTTCACCTTGGGATAGACCACGTCGATAAGGTGCTTCAACTCGGCCGCAATCTCGTCGTATCGTTGTTTTGACAGGTATTCCATGGCTCAAACTTTTTTCTCTGTCACTTTCGGTTGCCTTGAAGCGCCTTGTAGGCTTCAACGGCATCTCCGTAGGTTTTTCCGGCGTTTTCTTTCAGCCACTTCTGGAATTCCACCTTGAAGTGGAAGTCGGAGCCCAAATGCTGCTGGAAGAAGGCGCGTAGCTCCTGCGAGCAGACCAGGTTGGGAGGAATAACTTCATCCAAAAAAGCGGGAACGTGCTTGTTGCTCTCGAGCATCGGATTCTTCTTGGCCTTCGGCCGGGGCAGGGCGGGCAATGTGGCTTTGATGACGGCCTTCAGGTAGTCCCTGTCATCCACGTCGGTGATCAGGAAATGCTCCTTGGCTCCGGGATAAGGAGCGCGCATCACCAGTTCCTTCAGTTGTGCCGCGCCCTGATAGGTGGGCTTGACATACAGGTTGTTATCGCAGATGAGGCCGAAGAGGGTGCCGTCGCAGTAGATGCAATAGTCTCCCATCATCTTCTTGGCCGTGATTTCCCCGGCCCCGGAGCATTGGTCCACGATAAATTGTACGAAATCAGCAGTACTTCCCATAATAGATTCAATTACTATTTACAAATCATAACGCCAACAACTGACTCCGTTCCGTCAGAATTCCAGTTGGAAGCCGCTGTTTTTGAGGCGGTCGTAGTTTTCTTTGTCGAAATGGTATTTCAGGGGCGTTCTGGTGCCTCTGCGCGGGGTGCCGTCATCCACTTCGGAAAGAATCTCGAAGTGCTTCATCTTGTTGGCGAAATTACGGCGGTCGAACTTGACTTCCAGGATGGATTCATAGAGGTTCTGGAGTTGCGGGAGGGTGAACACCTCAGGGAGCAGTTCGAAGCCCACCGGCTCGAAGTGGATGTCCTGCTTCAGGCGCGAGAAGGCCACGCGCAGAATCTTGTCGTGGTCGAAAGCAAGGTGGGGGATGTCGTTCCAACTGAACCAGTCGGCCTTTTCCGCGTCCGTGTCGGCCTGGACCCTGGCGAGTTTCACGAGGGCATAGTGGGCAATGGTGATGACTCGTTCACGGGGATCGCGCTTGATGTCGCTGAAGGTGCCGACTTCCTTGAAGTCCTTGACTGACAACTTCAGGCCGGTCTCCTCCTTCAGCTCCCTGGCAGCCGTGTGCGCTATGGTCTTGTCTTTTTCGACGTCCAGGAAACCTCCGGGCAGCGCCCATTCGCCGACATAGGCCGTCGAGCTGGCATCTTTCTCGAGTCCGCGCTTGATGAGGAGAATCTTCAGTGCCTTCCCGTCATATCCGAAGACGATGCAGTCGGCCGTCACGGCCGGATGCGGATATTCATATACGTATTTACCCTTTTGTGCCATATCTTTGCGTTTTTCTTACGCAAAGATAGCAATAATCCGTTAAAAATGGAACGGGAGCAGTAAGGAATGATTAATGGGGATGCCGGAATAATGGGCGAACACGATGATGACGGCCTTGAATATGAGATACACCAGGATCAGGTTCTCCGGGTCTTTGGGCGAAAGCATCATCTGATCCCTGCTCATAAGGGCGAAAAGGTTCTTCCCCTTCGCTCTGAACGTCAAACACGCGGCGAGCGTGAACGACCAGCCGAAAAACAGCATAAAGCCACCATTCATCACGCCCGTATCCCTGAGCAGCATTCCGGACAGGAAAACGATAACGGTTATGAGGGCCGGCATAATGAAAGTGCACTTACGCAAGCGCAGCAGGCGGATTATGTAGTAGATGGACAACAGTGAGCCGAACTCCAGCACATAACCCACCAGTCCTCCCATTATTTCACTGGAACGTAGCGATTTTGCCCAGAGGAACTTATAGGTGAGGTAGGCATAAATGCCGGTCAGGAATACCATACCGGCATAAAGCACGACTGCAGTGGGCTTCGGAATGCTTGGCTTCTCGAACTTGCGGAGGTTATCTTCATTGCACGGGCCCTTGATCCTGGAGACTATTCTGCGGAGGGATTCTTCAGCGCCGAGTTCCGTCCAGTCTATATACTGGACCGAGGCGAGGTAGAGGGCGACGGAATCGGCATAGCGGGAATTATCCAGTTTCACGGGCAGGACCGTCTTCCCGAAATCTATGGCCGTGCTGATCTCCCGGAGCGTCCAGGGTGAGGTGTTGGCGTTCTCGCTGGACAGGAAAAGGAAAGTGTCGCAATCCTTTATGTTTTTGGAAATCGTGTCTGCAAAAGTGAATCCCACGTCCAGCCTCTCGCGGTCTATCCAGTAGGAGATGCCGTTGTCGGACAGGGTCTTTGTGATCCGGTCCACTATATTGCCGGCGATGACCTGTCCGTCCTCGCCGATATAGTCGCGTTTCGAATAGCTGATGAATACTTGGGCCATTGGTGCAAAGATACTGCTTTAACGAAAAAAACGCAAAAATTGCACTTTATGTGTAAAATGTACGCATAAAATTTGCAAATCAGGAAAATTATGCTTTTCTTTGCGTAAAATTTACACAATTAGTCAAACCTAAAAACAGTAATGCAATGGCAAACAAGTCTTCCTTATGGCAGAATGCCTTCTACAAGGTCTGCATCATCACGGTAATGGCGCTGCTGATGTTGATACCCCTAGGCCTGATCCGCAAGCAGGCAAATGATCGCTCCGACAACTATTCCGAGTCCGTCCGGGATATTACCCGCAGCTGGGGTTCTTCCCAGACTCTCGCCGGTCCCTGGATTTCCTATTCATATACAAAAGTTGTAAAAGGAGAGAAAGAAGAGAAGCAGGAAGAGACAGTTTACGCAGAGTTGATTCCCGACAGCCTCAAGTATGTGGTGAATACCGTATCCAGGGAACTGCACCGTTCGATTTATGACGTATCCGTGTACACCGCGGACATTACGGTTGAAGGAGCATTTATCCTGGACGCCGGTATCATGAAAGCGGACAAAGTGGAACTGATACTGAATATGAAAGACTTCAAAGGCCTCCAGGGCCGCCCGTCCGTTCAACTGGGCGGCAAAGCACTTAAAGTCAAGTCCGGGTTGTCGAATAACCAGGGCAAATCCTACGGTAAAGGGATAATAGCGGAAGTTAAACTTGATAAGGGCGCAAAGGCGGGCGACAGCATCCCGTTTGCCGTGTCATTGAAATTCAACGGCTCGGAATCATTGTTCTTCAAACCGCTCGGCTGTATGACGGAGGTGCAGATGACTTCGGATTACCCCGAACCTTCTTTCAGCGGAGAACACCTCCCCGTGGAGCGTGACGTGCGGCCTGACGGCTTTACCGCAAAGTGGCTAGTTTCCCAGATAACGACGCCAAGTGCCGACGAATTTTCCCCGGAGTGGCTGGTTTCCCAGTTGATAGTGTCAGGTTCCGAAGAAAACGGCTTCGGCGTGCGTATGGTCAAGCCTGTCACCCAGTATCGCCAGACGGAAAGGGCCACCAAATACGGCCTGCTCATCATTTTCCTAGTGTTCATTGCCGGCATCGTGGTGGAAATCGTCTCCAAAAAGCAGATAAACATCATCCAGTATCTGGTGATAGGCGCCTCGCTGGTGCTGTTCTACTCGCTGCTGCTGGCCTTTGCCGATTTCCTCTCCTTCGGCGTTGCGTACCTTATCGCTTCCGTGATGACGACGGCTGCATTGTGCGGGTACTTCGTGGGCATAGTCAAGAACAAGTGGGCATTCCTCCTTACCGGCCTTGTGGCCCTGGAGTACGGCATCATCTACGTGTTGCTGCAGATGGAGACCTACGCTTTCCTGGTCGGCACGCTGCTGCTCTTCCTGATCCTGTGCATCATAATGTTCCTGACCAGGAACCTCAAGATGAACGATCCGAAGCTGGTGCCTGACGACCCTCAGAGTTGAGGATGCGGAATTATTTCAGGCTCTTGAGGATGAACAGGCCGTCCTGTCCCTGGAGTATGAAACGGCCGTTGTAGCGGCTGATGTCTTCCAGTTCGCCCGCGGTGCAGCGGGTCAGGTCCACGACCTCCATCGTCTTCCCGACGAGGTCCCAGACATACATTATGGAAGGGGTTTCATACTTGCCGACGCCCGTGGTCACGGAGCCGGCGCCGGCCAGCACGATGATCGGGAAGACCAGAAGGATGCAGACGGCCTGAAAGATGCCGTCCGGGACGCCGGTCTTGCCGCCGATGCAGGGAATGGAGAAAAGTACGACAAGCGCCAGGCTGCACCACCAGAATCCGCCTCTGAGGTGGATGGGAGAGCCGCTGGGATTGGATTCACTGCGGTGCGACGGCAGAATGCGGGAAATCAGCAGACCGCAGAGGAAAGGATACAGCAGCCGGGTGAAGCCAACGTACAATTGCTGCCCGGTGAGGCTCCAGCCGCCGATCACGGTGTACTGCAGCCCGTCCAGTATCTCGTAGCGGGGCTTTGATGCCAGGTAGACAGTTTCTTTTGCCATTCCCAAGAATGTGTGTTTTATAAGCTTGCGGTAAGGATGCCAGGCAGCTTTTCTACCACGCCCTTCCCGAAAATCAGGCGCGTGGGAGTCATATAATCAAAGTTCTGCATATCAAAACGAACTAACTAATTTTTCAGTTCTTCCACCCAGGCCTTGATGTCGTCCTTGGAGGCACCGTTCAGAGTTTTGCCGGCCTTCCAGTTGATTTTGGGATAGGCGGCGGCGAAGTCCTTGTTGGCCTTGTCGATGGTGCTGCCGCCGGAGGTTGCGAAGAAGATGACCGTCTTGCCTTCAAAGCCGTAGGCCTCGATGAAGGTGTTGATGATGGTCGGCGCGGTGTACCACCAGACTGGGAAGCCGATGTAGATGACATCGTAGGAATCCGCATCCTTCAGGTCCTTCACGAAGGCCGGACGCGAGTTCTTGTCCTGCATCTCAATGGTGCTGCGGGAGGTCTTGTCGCGCCAGTCCAGGTCGGCATCCGTGTACTTGACTTCCGGTTTGATTTCATACAGTGTCCCGCCGGTCACTTCGGCCAGGTCCTTGGCCACAGCCTCTGTTGTGCCGGTGGCGGAGAAGTAGGCAACGAGGGCTTTCATTTCTTTCTTGCTGTTTTGGCCGCAGGCAGTGAGCATCAGCGTCACTGCCGCGAGGGAGATGAGTATCTTTTTCATATTGTCGTGTTTCAATCTCTAAAAACAATCTGTCTTTCTGGAAGACAAGTCATTCAAAGATAAGCAAAATGGGAATCATATAGGCCAAATACCGATTAATTATTAAGATAATTGCCTGTATTTGGACAAAATGAAATGAACGCCAGTTAAATACCAAACCTATGAAAGCAAAGTCCATCGCCGCCCGGTTCATCCTGGTGCTTTTCATCGCCCGGCTGGTCGCCCGGAATCAAGTTCATCCCCCGCTGAATCATTCAGGTATCGGGGACGTGAAGCAATAGTTGAATTGTATCCGTGAACGTATGTCAGGGCAGATTTAACGAGGTCAATGCTCAAGGCATTCTCCAGACGGCCGATGGTTTCGAGCGTCATATTGGAACAGCCCTTCAACAGATTGGAGACATACTGCTGCGTGCAGCCTAAACGTTTTGCGAGTTCCACTTGAGTGACCGACTGCTCCTCCATAGCGCGCAAGACCTGTAACGTAATGTATCGAGAATACCTGAGCCAATATTCATTGTCTCTGTGCCACTGCGCATCTTCGCGCCAGCGTGATGGTGTTGGAGACTGATGCCCCTCCAGGAATTCAATTGCCCTGCTCATCTGCCAATGATTTTAGCCATTAGTTCCTGCTCCTGCTTATTGAAAGTCATACATCATCATTTTCGCAAAGATAAAAACAATATTTGTATTGTACAATGTTAATGTTGTTTATTCTGCAATAAGAAGACACTGACGGACAGAATTGTTTCAGTATAGTTTCAGTAAGTCTATTTCACAAAGGGCTAACAGATTTACCGTGAATTATTTATGTTGAAAGGTTAGTGCTTCCGCCCGAGGCACATTAATAGCCCGTAGAATATGTTCTGCGGGCTATTTTTATTTGACCATTTGGCTTGCCGGCACTTCCGGCGCACAAATCAATCTCTTCATATCGAGCTAGATTAAAGGTTATAAAATATGTATCGCTACATGGACTAATGCCGTGCAGCGATGCAAAGTTCTGTAAAATAATCGGTTTGTGCAAATAATCTGGAAAGCTACGCCTTCACGTACTTCTGGTTGCGATCTTTGGGATTATCCGGAATAGTCAGTTTTAACAGACCCTGCTCTACCAATGCAGTAATATATCGTTTTCTGTTCTTGGATTGGTTTGTTATGCCAATGTGTTCCATGATTTCCTGAGCAGTTCTTGACACCGTGCAGAAGTTCACGATATCCTTTATTTTTCCTGGAAGTTTATTTTCTTGGTTACTTTTCTTGGTTACTTTTTGTTGTTCTTGGTTACTTTTCTTGGTTACTCCGTTACTTTGCTCCGTTATTCTGACACTATCACTGACACTGTCGCGCCAAAAAGTAACTATGACCTCTTTCTTCTTGGTATCGTTGACAACCTCTACCTTGTCATCCAGTTCGCGGACGCGGAGAAAACCGCTTCCTACACCAGAATATGGCAACAAATAGGCCCCGTGCGTAAAAAGGGTCTTATTTCTGGGAAGGGACGTTCCCGTTAAGACATCTTCAACCTGCAAACCGCCCGGAAGGGCGCCGGGACTATGAATCTCAACCCGGTTGTCAAAGACGAACAAGCGAATAGGGGCTTCCCAACTGTAGGAACGGTGCAATAAGGCATTCGAGCAGATCTCTGACAACGCCCCTATGGGGATTTCCAACTGGCCAAGGGTGTTGAACCCTGGTTCAACCTGGACATTCCGCAGGTTCCGCTTGAGGAAAGACATCATTGCTTCGTACTGGACAAGAATGCCACCGTCGGCATCCATATCATCCATCTTGTCGCGAAATTCAGTACCTCCAAGACTATTACCAATAAAACTGACGCATTTTACCGTGGCGGTAGGAAGCCAGCGCCATGGATGTTTACCAAACAGAAGCATAGCGGCATAGGTGATACCGCCGTTCGGACGGATAAGCCCGAAGTTTTTGAACAAGCGCTCAACCGTCATACCAGATGCTGCCATCCCCACCAGTTCATCAGCTGTGGCATCCCGAATCTGCTCGTATGTGAGTTCTTTTGACTTATAGGAAGCCTCGAAGCGTTTTGTTAGATAGGTCTTGACGGCGTTCATATCCAAATCCGCGACTGTGGCTTCAGGGATCAACGCCTCGTCCTGCCTGAACGTGCCGCTGTCCGACATCATTTCGGCAATTTCGGCGTTATCCATAACCCTGCGTTTGTTGGCGCCATTCTTCACCCAAACAATTCCTTTGCTGTCCTTGTACGGCTTGTTAATTCCCTCTGGGATGGTGGCCACTATAAGTTGCCCGCCAGGGACATCAACATTTTCTGCCTTGATGGAAATGGCCGGTTTTACATTCTGCTCGGCAATCTGGGAGAGCATGCCTGTCTGCTCCTGAACCTCGGTTCTGGAAAGTGCGTTAATCTCCCCGTCTTGTCATTGACACCGACGATTATCATTCCTCCTCCCCGTTCGTTGGCGTAGCAAGCCATTTCTTTACCAACTTCATACGTATCTGTTACCCGCTCCTTCATTTGAACGGGTGTCTGCTCTCCTTTCCCACAGAGTTTCAATATTTCTTGTTTCGTCATAGGCCGGACGCATTTCTGCAAATGTAATGAAACTATTTCTTATTCTCCAGAATCTTCACCAAATCCTGCTTCATACCCAAGTCGATTTCACGGTAGCGATTGAAGGCTCGGGAGCCCTCGGCATGGCCGGTGAGCGATGTGACCAAGTTGGGATCTTTGACCTGCCGGTATATGTTGCCTGCAAAGGTGCGGCGGGCAAGGTGGCTGCTGGCGATTTCGTTCAAAGGATGCTTTACCTCTCTCCTGGTGACTGGATCAAGTTCTGTTACAAGGCGGGTGATGCCGGCCACTCTTCCAGATTGATATCCTTCAGGTCATATTCCGGACCATCAATGCCGTTACAACCGCACAGTCCGGCAATCAGCAAAGCAATACCAACAATTCTTTTTGAAAGCGTTCTCATACCATCGTAACCCAAATCTTGCGTCTAATATAGACAAACTTCCGTAAACTAATATCGCTTTAATTCCAGTAAAAGCTTATTCTGCAGGGCCGAAGTACTCTTTTTTGAACATTAACGGCCAGTAGATCCCGTCAAAATGATTCCGTTCGTGCCAGAACCACCTGCCGTCGGCACAGTAGGTTGTACAGTCGAATTGCATAAAAGCTTTCTTGAGCGCTGCGGTAATCCGGTCTTGTACTCCAGATTCTACATCTTCCGGCCATTTAAGATACTCCACGGTCCAATCAAGTATTCTCCCGGTATTATCATACTTTGCCGGGATGATCTTTGTTACTATCCGGAATCCTTTCAATTCCGGGAATTCTCCGTAATTAAACATTTTGGGCAATTCTTGAAGCATCACATCCCTGTTTATCGTTCCTTTGTGTCTTTTATTGCAATAAGGGCGGGAGGCCGTCACAACACCGGATTTGATGATAAGTTCAACCTCGGTCTCATTCAAATCATCCCATCCATTTCCCGATGCACAAAGGACAGGGCCTGTGCCGCAAATGAGAGTTCCACTGAACCAGGAGGCAAAAATGCCACAGCTACTGTCTTTGAACTCCTTTAAGACATCCTTAAAATCGGCCTTGTCTGAGCCAGTTTTCAATGTTTCGAGATAGAGTTTATTGCCACCCACACGCCACGTGGCCACATAACCACGGAAGTTCCAGGAAAAGACCAAATCAAACCCGACCTGTTCCTTTAAAGAGAAATAATGCAAAGAATCCAGTTGACCAAGCGGGGCGGTGTTTATAGCATACTTGACATTGCCCATAATGAGCGTGTCACGCACCTGACGAGTCGTGCTGCTCCAACTATATAGCGGGAGCAACAAAAAGATAGACAGTATGATAGCCCGGATTTTCATATGGACGATATGCTGGCAATTATTATGCCTCCGCCACCATTTCTGCCAGATACTGTTCTGAGTGCCAGCTATGAATCTATCTGCTGCCGGGTGACTCTACAGGTCCATCGATCTGGCAGGGTGTGAGCATTTCAGGCCGTTTTCAGCCATACCGGTCCACTTATGAAGCAGGGTATCGTCATTTCCGTATCGCTATGTATCCGCTCTCATCAATCATATCCGCACCCTTCTTGATACTTTCGTGATCTTCAGTATAGCGGACCGCAGCATAGATGCTCGACACAAACGGATACTTGTTCAACCTCAAAGACTCTTTGCTTGGTGCCACGCCGTCAATGGAAAGCATATCGACTCTCATCAGATCGCGGACCATCGCCGTGCAGTAGAAGAATGGCGTGTAGCCGATGCCGTATTCGTCGTTTTCAAGCTGCAGGTATGGCGAGGCCATCTGTGAGCCGATGATTTCGAACATATATGTCCCCTCGGTCCCATCGATCATTTTCAGTCCATTCATGACCAGGGTTTCCATCTTCTCCTGGCTGCCTGAATCGGCATCCCGGATATAGGGCGTAATGGCATGGTTGACGCCGCCGACCTCCTTCCAGTTGGTGATCTCTCCGGTATAGATCTTCCGTACCTGGTCAGATGTCAGGTTCTTGACGGGATTCTTGGGGTTGACGATGAACACCAGCGCGTCGATGGCCAGCGGAGCCGTTTTCAGTTCTACGCCCAGCTCTGCGGACGCCGCCTTTTCATTCCTGGAAATGTCACGGCTGGCTATGATGACATCGGTCTTGCCCCCAATGAGATTCATGTAAGCATCGTGAGTGCCGCTGCAGAGGTTTCGGTTGAGGTAATCATTGTAAGAGAACGATGTTTCTTTTTCGTGGAATTTGGGCGTGATGATATAGGTCGGGCTTCCCATCCAGTCTTCTTCCCATTGATAGGGTATGCCAAGTAGTTTATAGGCAACGAGATCCCGCACGGGGCGGGTGCTTGTCGAGCAGTCCGTAAGCGGCCACTCTTCCAGTTTGATATCCTTCAGGTCATATTCCGGACTATCAATGCCGTTACAACCAATCAGCATTGCAACGAACGCTGCGAAGCATATTAATCTTTTTGAATTCATTCTCATACCAATATAACTCCAGGTTCCTTCAAATCTTGCGCCCAAATTGGGTAAAAACCTTTACATCCATCGCCTTCCCGCCCTTCACAATAGCCCCGACCTTCGACTCCTCCAGCAGGAACCCATTCTTCTCCAGCACCCGGGCCGATGCCAGGTTCTCCGGGAACACCTCGCCGATTATGCGCTCCAGCGCCAGCTCCCGGAAAGCAATCCCGCAGATC
>CACZMF010000029.1 GCA_902782225.1 uncultured Bacteroidia bacterium
GCTGCCTTCCGGTTATACTGCCGCCAATATGCTGGGCCTGTCCACTCAGGTGCCGATGGCTTATACCTACATCACTTCCGGTTCTTCCCGCAAGTTGACAGTGGAAGGTAAGACCATCAACCTGCAGCGGGCTGTGCCCCGGAACTTTGCCTACAAAACCCGGCTGGCCGCCCTTATCGTGCAGGCGCTGAAGGCGACCGGGGAAGAGAATATCGGCCGTGAGGAGATTTCTGCCCTGAAGAATGCCATTGACAAGAATCCGGACAAGGAAGCGTTTCGGAGCGACGTGCTCCTGATGCCCATCTGGATGAAATCCATCATTAAACCTTTACTGTAAGCATGAGCAAGTGGATAGACTTGGACCTTGCGGAACGGAGAGTGGTTCTGCAGTCCGTTGAAGATAAGGAAAAACTCCAGCAGGTGGCTGCCATTGAGAAGGACTGGTGGGTAACTGCCGTGTTGAAAGCGCTGTTCCAGACATCCTGCAAAGATGCGCTCAGCTTCAAGGGCGGTACCAGCCTTTCCAAGGGCTGGGGCATCATTGAGCGATTGAGTGAGGATATTGACCTGGCGCTGGACCATTCCTTCTTTGGAATGGACCGTACCAACAAAAAACAGCGGGACAACCTGTGCAGGATGGCCAGGGCCTATATCATTACCACTCTCAAGGATGAATTGGATGCCCGGCTGAAGGGAATGGGCGTAACCGGCTATAGCATTGAACCTGTGACGGAGCGTCAGACCAAGGATGGGCCGGTCCATATCAATAGTAACACCGATCCTACCGTGCTGCTGGTGCATTATCCGTCCGTACTGGAGGATGTGGTCGATTATATCCCCGCCCGCGTGAAGGTGGAGATTGGCTGTCTGGCTTTGGATGAACCGACGGAGCCCAGACCGATTGACACGCTCATCGCCAAGTATTATCCCGAGGAGGACAATGAGATGGCCTGCACAATCCGCACCGTGGTTCCCACGCGCACATTCCTGGAAAAGGTGTTCCTGCTGAACGAGGAGTTCCAAAAGCGGAATCCGCGCTACCGGAGAATGAGTCGGCACCTGTATGACCTGGAGCGATTGATGGATACTCCTTTCGGGAAAGAGGCCCTTGCTGATAAGGAACTATACGACACCATTGTGGAGCATCGCCGGCTTTACTATGACCTCAAGTACGTGGACTACGGGCGGCATGCACCGGATAGAATCGACTTTATCCCGCCGGCAACGGAACTTGAAAACTGGCGCAGCGATTATGCCGAGATGCAGCGCCATTTCATCTTTGGCAAGGCTCTGCCGTTTGATGATCTCCTGAAACGGATGGAGGAACTCCGGGAGAGATTCAGGGCCATCGGACTGGATGAGTAGACAGTTTTAAACACAAAATGTGAGTAAAACGTGAGTGGTCGTTTCCGCGTTTTATAACGCATTGATAATAAAATGATTACTTGATGTTTTCCACATCCTTCTAAGCTGTGGGTCGCGCGTTCGAGTCGCGCCGGAATCACGCTTCCAAGCCGCCTGAAAGGGTGGCTTTTTTATATTTACGCCAGAATATGAGGTTGCATATATATTAAACTTTTCATATATTTGCAAAAAATAGAAATATGTTCAAACCAGACATCAGACATATGCGCCTCAGCCGGGGTATGACCCAGGAGCAGGTAGGGATCCTCGCGGGGATGAGTAAATCCCAGATATCCCGTATGGAGAGTGGCAAACTGGGTAGCCCGGATACTTATTCAAGGGTTCTGGCGGCTCTTGGTTATCGTCCTGTTGTCAGCTACGTCGACGAACGAAGCGGAAAGAGACTTGACAGAAATGCGGTTTTGAGCCTTTTAAAAGTTTACTATATATACAACAAGCAGGCTCTGGGAATAGAAAGTCTTGCCCTCTTTGGAAGTTTTGCAAGAAACGAAGCAAGGCCTGAGAGCGATATCGATATCCTCGTCTCGCTTGAGAAGCCGGACCTGTACCGGTACTACACGCTGTCAAAGCAGCTCGAAACCGTCCTGGGGCGCAAGATAGACCTCGTTTCTGCGAAGTCACATTTCCAAGAGGGGTTCATTGAAAACATAAAAAAAGACCTGATCTATGTTACAGGCTAACGATCACGGTCAAGACAGATATCCCCACTTTGCTTGAGGTAACAAAGCAGATGCATAACGAGTTAGGGCGCTAATCGAGTCGCATCGGGATAGTCTGTTTGAACCGCTTTGTGGTTATGGGTTGGCATAAATGATATGTCTGCCTCATATCGTCAGTCAGCTAACTGGTCATTTTGGAGGCAATCTTCCCGGCTGGGATTATTGTCGCTTTGCCCTGTTTTTGCATAGCTTCTATTGTGTCGTGGAATGTTTTGGAAAGGGCTTTTGTCTGTTCGTCAAGCATGTTGATCATTTCTTTCCTATTGTTTGAGATGGCCAAGTCAGCTGCACTAAGGGACCGTATGGCGGCGAAGACGTTGATCTCATTCTTCCCGATCAAGGAAGAAGACATTGATAGCATCAGCTTTGGTATCAGGTCAAGTATTATCTGAGGATTCTTTGTGACATCCAGGTCGGTATGAAACCTGATACCGTTATCCCCGTAATCAAGTACTTCAATAATCTTTTTCATAATTCTTATTGGTTGAATAGTTTAACTCTGAGATAGACAAGGCGGGATATTATGGCTCTGACCGAACGGCCGCACACTTCGGCAATTTGATCAAAAGGAACGTCATCATTGTATAACTGAACCAGCTTTGCTTCATCGTCAGTACTCCACGGCTTCGATGCCGGCTTGGGCGTATAAAGCCCGAGGGACCGGAGTTTCATCTTGACTGAATTCGGAGTGCGCTGAAGCTGGAGCGCAATGTTTCCCAGCGGGATTCCGTCCGTTGTCATCATTCTAAGTTCTTCTACTTCAGAGGACTGCCAGGGTTCGTTGAATTTTGCATACTGGCTTTTGATCCTGTTGTACTCCTCAATCGGGAGAAAGCATGTCGTTCTGTTGGCTGCCATAGTAGTTTCGGTTAATTGTTAATTGTTTTACACGGTTCAGTTCACGACTGATTCCGAACGCAAGATAGAGATTATTATCCGTTTTAATTTAAAATGACACGCTTAAGTTCAAAAACGCCCCCACACCAGCATGAAGTGGCGTTTTCCATTTTAACAAAGAGAAAAAAGTAAGCATTTTTCGCGAAGACTACGTCAGCACTCCCACATCGTCCTCGCGGACGGGCACAGGCGCTGTTCCGCCCTTCCCAGGGCGTGCGAAGACAAGGTCAGATCGTAAAGCCCGCGCCGTCGCTCTTCTTGGGAGGGCCGGGGGTGTTGTGGTGGCTGTATGTCAGGGTGATGTGATAATCGCCTTCCTGTGACTTGAGATAGACTTTCTTGGTCCCGTCATACGTGATGTTCCATTTGCCGTTGAGGGGATAGGTGTGGCCATTTTGGAAGCCGCCTATCGTGACGACCCCGTCTTTCACCATTATCCATCCCTTGTCGTTGGAGGTGTCGCTGAGCACGATTCCCTTTCCCCTGTAGAAATCGGTCTTGCGGCCGTTCCAGACCTGCAGATCGCAATTATCTTTCCAGCTCTTCTCGATGATGAAGGTCTTGGGAGTGGAAGAATTCATAAAACTCAAGTTGATGTCGTCGTCGGCATACCAGACATCGCCTTCGATAGAGTTGTCGTAGAGGGTTTCCTTGAGCGAGTCTTTGAGCCCGCAGCCCTGGAATGCCACAAGTGCGGCAGGGATGATGAGGGATAAAATGTACTTTTTCATTGGTCTATTGGGTGTTGATTAATACTTCCGTAAGTTCGCCGGTCGCCGAATCGATGATGAAACCGCGGACCGACACGTCCGAAGGGATCAGGGGATGATTCATTATGCAGGCCACCGTTTCCCGCACCGACTTCTCCGTGTCGTGGAAACCATCCAGCCAGGAGTCCAGGTCAACATCTGCGCGCTCCAGCTCAGCAGCCGGGATGCCCCGTTCCAACATCTCCTCCCTGAAGTGGCCGAAGCTCATATGGCAGGCGCCGCAGCCGGTGTGCGCAACCACCATAATTTCAGTGACACCCAGTTCGTACACGGCCACAATGAGGCTCCGCATCACCGAGTCCCACGGTGATGGGATAACGGCACCGGCGTTCTTGATTATTTTGGCGTCGCCATTCTTAAGCCCCAGAGCGTCCTGAAGCAGGACCGAAAGACGCGTGTCCATACAACTGAGCACGGCCAGCTTCTTGTCCGGAAACTTGTCCGTAAGGTGCCTCTCATATCCTCTGGAAGCTATATACTCGCGATTGAAAGCAAGGACTTGGTCGATACTGGTCATTCAGAACAAAGGTTTAACTTTCCAAATATAGGAATTTCTGCTGTTGCCAGCAAATATTGCCTCCAAGACCTTTGATATAACAATGTCGAAAAGAATTGCTATTTTTACGAAGAAAAAGGAATAAGCCGGACAGGGATGAACGACAAACTCACAGGCCACCTTTCAATTGCCGCTGCCTACACGATATTCGGCCTGAACATCGTGTTCTGCAAGGACATAGCCAACAGCGCCGTGGTGTCGCCGGTGGTGCTGTTCACGCTGCGGGCCATCGGAGCGACCGCGCTGTTCTGGCTCATTTCCATCTTCCTGCCCCACGAAAGAATCGACAAAGGAGACTTCCTGAAGGTCGCAACCGCCTCCGTCGTGGGCCTTTTTGTCCCGCAGATGACGTTCCTCGTGGCCATCACGATGTCCTCGTCAATCGACACCGCAGTACTCGGCACGCTTGGGCCAATATTCACGATGTTCTTCGCGTTCCTCTTCCTCGGGGAACCTATCACCGGCAAGAAAGCGGGCGGGGTGGCACTCAGCTTTGCAGGCATCATCTTCTTGATTTTCAATTCGGTCTACTCAGGAGGAGCACAGAATTCGTCTCCCCTGGGCATCGCCCTGCTGCTCCTGAACAGCATCAGTTTTTCCTTCTACCTTGGTGTCTTCCGGCCGCTGATAGCCAAGTACAGCGTGGTGACTTTTATGAAATGGATGTTCCTATTCTCCCTGCTGCTGTCGCTGCCATTCTCCGCCAAGGGCCTGATCACCACCGACTTCTGCGCCATACCATCCAACGTGCGCTGGGAGATCGGCTACCTGATACTCTTCGCCACTTTCTTCGCCTACTTCCTCATTCCGTTAGGTCAGAAGCACATCCGTCCCACGCTGGTGAGTATGTACACCTACCTGCAGCCAATCATAGCTGCAATCGTGAGCATAGCGACAGGTATGGACGTAATCACCTGGCAGAAGGCGCTCGCAACAGCCCTGGTCGTGGGAGGCGTTGTCCTCGTCAGCCGCAGCCGGGCGGCGGCAGCGAATGCCCAGCCCAAAACCACCCGTCATTGAACAATAAATCATCGTAACCATATGACAGACAAGAATCCGACATCGAAAGAACTCATCAAGTATCAGGAGAAGTACTCCGAGGAAGCTTTTTGGACCAAAATCAAGAAGATAGCCACCAAGGCCGGAGCCAAGCTCATCTACTATGCCCTGGTGCTGTACTACACGCTGATGAATCCGGCGACGCCCATGAAATACAAGGCCGTCATCGCCGGAGCACTCGGATACCTCATACTCCCGCTCGACCTCTTCCCCGACTTCCTGCCTTTCGCAGGGCTCGCGGACGACTGGGCGGCACTCATCGCGGCCGTCACCTATGCGCTCGGCGCCATCACGCCCGAGAGCAAGGAAAAGGCCAGGGAAAAAATGCGCGCCTGGTTCCCCGACGCCGACACCACAGACCTCGGAGACCTGGCTTAAATCACAAAGATTATGAACTCGATCGGCAATATACTCTGGTTCCTCTGCGGCGGCATCCTGATCGCCATCTTCTACTATCTCGTCGGGCTGCTTATGTGCATCACCATAGTGGGCATACCTTTCGGGGTGCAGCTATTCAAATTCGGCACCTACACACTATGGCCATTCGGCCACGAACTGGTGGACCGTCCTGGTCAGCCTGGCTGCCTGTCCACGGTGATGAACCTCGTCTGGATACTGTTCGGATGGTGGGAAATCGCCGTTATCCACCTGGTGTTCGGCTTTCTGTGCTGCATCACCATCATAGGAATCCCCTTCGGGATGCAGCACTTCAAGATGATAATCCCTGCGATCCTTCCATTCGGAAAGGAAATACGCTGATCATTAACCCTTTTCCGACACGCAGGCGCCGGCCCGGACCATGCCGGACCGGCGCCCGTTTCAGTGCCGGAACAGAGGCTGCAATAAGTCAGCTTATTCGTTGACTACCTCGATGAGAGGGCTGCTGTAGGTGCCGTCATCTTTCGCTGTAGCACTGCCGGCAATACGGGTAGTGGATTTAGCACCAAGGGCACCGATGGCAGTAGTGCCATTCTTAGCCTGATAGAGGCCGGTAAGGAGCTGGCGGAACTTGATCTCGGAAGTGGGAGCCGTGAGGGTGAAGGTACTTTCCACCGTGGTGTTGGAATCGCCGTCTTCCTTCATTAGAATATTGTACGTGAACGTATCGGTTTTTATGGTCTTTTCAACCGGTACCGCGAAGTTGTATGTGTCTTCATGGACCACCATGGGGGCCGCCTTCCACTCGCCGTCATCATAATACTGACCAAGCCAGTACTTGGCGCCGGTAGTGGATGAACGGGCTATATACTTGATGTGGATCTTCGTTCCTGCAGGAAGTACTACATCGCATGGCACAGTAAAGAGCCAGTAATCATTCAGCCAGCAACCGGTAACGTAGGGGTGACCTGTGCCGCCGACTGTTCTTTTGATGTTTGTATCTGCATTTGCCATTCCGGTCTTGTCGACCTGTACATATGTAAGCCGTCCCTTGCCTTCGCCGTTAGCGTCGATATAAGCGCCGCTGTCGCCAGGATCTCCATTCACGACACCTAAGCCGAATGTGGCTTCATAGCCGTCTCCTCCCTCGCTGACTGCTTTCATCCTTGCCGCAGAGAACAGCCACTGGGTCTTTATGGCGAACACCACATTCTGGCCATAGAGGTCGAAGTCAAACTTCTGGTCCTTGATGGCGGTATAGACATCTGCGTCGATGTTGTTGTCGATAATGTACTTGTAGATCCTCATGAGGACAAGGAGCTCACGCATCGGGGAGATATAGCCCTTATAGCTGCCAAGGTTCAGGGTGTTGGACGCAGTACCGAATTCCTGGTAGTTGCCTATCATTTTCAGCGGCGAGTTGGCCCCGACGGCGATGAAGGAACGCACAACGTGCCATGCACCTACCTTGATCATGAAGTTGACGTCAACTTCTGAAATGTCGGCTCCGCCATCCTTGACGAGGTTTCCACCCTCATACCAGGGATGCTTACCCCACTTGTTGGTAGAACTTGTCTGGGAAATAGGAGTGTCGGTGAGGGCAAGGCCATCCTGGAGCGTATATGCCTTGTTGCGGTCGGTCATTCCGTCGAGGAACGCTTCGCCTTCGGCAGTACACATGTTGAGGAGACCGCGGATGGCGATTTCCCATGCCTGGTTGGAGCTGTACTCTACTCCGTTGACTTTGAATGACCAGGGTGTGTACTTGGGATCATATTGGTTGTTGCCATAATTGTAGTAGTCGCTGCTGGTATTGCCCACAATGGGGATGAAGTGGACGTTCTGCCAGGCTCCGGCACTGCTGTACTGATTGCGCACACCGTCGGCATCGACATTGCCGCCGGTCTTCTTCCAGACATCAAGACCCTTCACGAACTCCTGTGCGAAGTCCTTCATGCTTATAGTGAGTTTCCATGTAGCAAAGGTGTCTACGTTGTCCATCATACCGAAGACGCAACGCTTGATGGTCTGGGCCTTGGTGCTGGTCAGGGTACCTGTAAGGGTTGCGGTCGTGAAGGTCATGGTGAAACCGCCGTCGAGAGCCTTGGGAAGCAAGGTGACGTGGTAATACTTTCCGGTCTGGAACGGCGCGCCGGTAGGATCGGAAAGGGTGACCTCGGTCTTGCCGTCAACAATCTCCGAAACAACGGGATTGCCGTCGGTGTCGAAGGCGACCTTGACCTTGCCGGCCAGGACCTCACCGTTATTGCCCTTGAAGGTCACGGAGGTGATGTCGTCGCGGCTCACGCTGAACTTGATGCCGCCGCAGATGTTCTTGAACTCGAAGCCGAGGCTGGCGGATTTCGCGATAGCCGGGAACGTGGAATCCGAGAAATTGTCGGCCACTCCGTTCTGCGCTTCAGGGATGTCCATAGTCACCACGGTTCCGTCAAAAGCGGTAGTGGCGGAATAAGGGACAACAGCCCAATACTCAGCAGGACTGGCTGCGGTAATCGTGCCGGAGAATTCGGCAGTCGCGGCTGCCGCGGTGTTGGTGGACGTGAACTTGTCGCCGCCGGCGGATCCGGCTTCGCCGAACACGCTTATCTCTTCGGACGGGCTCCACCACACTGCGCCGTCGGCCTGGCGTTCGGACTTGGTGGCAAGGGCTTCACGGGTTGCAGAAAAGACGACATCGCCCATGGGGGCAGTCACCTCGGGAGTTTCAACCAGTCTGGTGCAAGCGAATGCGGACATGGCAGCAAACGCTATCAAAGCAAATCTGAATGTTGTTTTCATAACGCTACCTCCTTTAAAAAGTCCAGGGTTCATCTTGGGTCCCTTCATTGCCGGACGATGACGGGCTCTGGCAAATCATTTCAACGCCCAGCGCGGTAATATCCTCGCACCAGGGTTCGCTGTAGAATAGTTTTTTTCTCATAACACTGAAAAATATTTATTTGAACTATGATATCTTAAAGGCCAATGCCGTAAAGGTCGAAGTCGAACTTCTGGTCCTTGATGGCGGTATAGACATTAGAGTCAATGTTGTTATCCAACAGGTACTTGTAGATGCGCATCATAACCAAGAGCTCACGCATCGGGGAGATGAAGCCCTTATAATTGCCCAGATTCAGGGTGTTGGACGCAGTACCGAATTCCTGATAGTTGCCTATAGCCTGGAGAGGCTTATTGGCCCCGACGGCGAGGAATGAACGGACTACGTGCCAGGCGCCTACCTTGACCATGAATTCTATGCCGACTTCGGTGACCTCAGCCCCGCCGTCCTTAACCAGGTTGTCATACTCATACCAGGGGTAATTGCCCCACTTGTTGTCCTTGCTGGTTGCAGAAACGGGAGCCGCGGAAAGCGCCAGGCCGTCCTGGAGCGTGTACGCCTTGTTGCGGTCGGTCATTCCGTCCAGGAACGCCTCACCTTCGGCGGTACACATATTCATCAGGCCGCGTATGGCGATTTCCCATGCCTGCGAGGAACTGATTTCGGTTCCGCCCACATTCAGCACCCAGGGGGTGTAGACCGAATAATCATACTGGTTGTTGCCGTAATTGTAGTAGCTGCCTGCGGGGTTGCCGACGATGGGGATAAAGTGGACGTTCTCCCAGGCTCCGGCGTTGCTGTGCTGGTTGCGGAAGCCGTCTGCATCGACGTTTCCGATTGTGCTGGCCCAGACGTCGAGGCCCTTGACAAACTCGACGGCAAAGTCCTTGAGTGTCGACTGGCTCGGCGCAATGTATTGGGCCTGGGAGACAGCTATTTCGAGGCCTTCGGTGACGTTTCCGCCCTTGATGATGACCTTGCCTTCACGGGCGTCGCCGGAATTGGCGGCAGCCGTGACCTGGATGGTCACTTCTCCCTGTATGCCGGATGTAGGATTCACGGTTATCCAGCTTGCCGTTGAAGATGCAGTCCACTCCGTCTTTGCAACGAACGTGGCGTCCTTGGTCTGCTCCGCGCTGCCGAAATCGAGGCTCTTGGTCTTCAGGCGTATGTCGGGCTGCTCGACGCCATAGAGGTCGACATCGAACATCACGCCCTGGAGAGCGGTGTAGATATTGGAGTCGATGTTGTTGTCCAGCAAATACTTGTAGATACGCATCATCACGAGCAGCTCGCGCATCGCGGAAATGTAGCCTTCGTATGTGCCGAGATTCAGGGTATTTGACGTGCTGCCGAATTCCTGGTAGTTGCCTATCTTTCCGAGAGGCTTGTTGGCGCCGACGGCAATGAATGAACGCACGACGTGCCAGGCTCCGACTTTCAGCATGAAGTCGATATCGACATTCAAGACTTCGCTGTCGCCCTGGCGCACAAGATTGTCGTATTCATACCAGGGATTCTGTCCCCACTGGTTGCTCGGGCTGGTTTCTGAAACGGGAGCGGCGGACATGGCCAGGCCGTCCTGAGCCGTGAAAGCCTTATTGCGGTCGGTCATTCCGTCCAGGAACGCCTCGCCTTCGGCGGTACACATATTCATCAGGCCGCGTATGGCGATTTCCCATGCCTGCGAGGAACTGATTTCGGTTCCGCCCACATTCAGCACCCAGGGTGTATATAAAGTATAATCATACTGGTTGTTGCCATTTTGGTAGTACGGGCCGGTAGGGTCGCCGACGATGGGGATGAAGTGGACGTTTTCCCACGAACCTTCGGGGCCGTACTTGTTATGGGCGCCGTCGGCATCGACATTGCCGGTGGTACTGGCCCACACGTCGAGGCCCTTCACGAACTCGGCAGCGAAGTCCCTGAGACTTGGCATGTTGGCAGTCCAGTCGGTAACGGCTGTGTCCAGGTTGTTCAGCACGCCGAAAGTGGAGCGCTTGATAGTCTGGGGATTGGTGCTCGTCACGCTCCCGATGGTCGATGCGGTCTGGAAACTGATGGTGAATCCTCTGTCAAGGGCGCCGGGAAGCAGGGTCATGTAGTAGGACTTACCTGCCTGGAAGGAACCTCCGCCAGGAGCGGTGAGGGTGACTTCCGTCTGGCCTTCGATCACTTCGGCGATTTCGGGCTTTCCGTCCGCGCCGAACACGAACTTCACCTTGCCGGCCAGCGCCTCTCCGTTGTTGCCCTTGAAAGTCACGGACTTGATGTCTGCCCGGGACACGAAGAACTTGATGCCTCCGCAGAGATTCCAGAAGGGAAGACTGGTCGAAGATGCTTTTGCCATTGCGGGGAACACGTTGTCGGAAAAGTTTCTCGCCACCCCGGCCTGCCGGGCGGGTATGACAGTGGTTATCGACGAACCGTCGCAGGAATTCTCCGAAGAATACGGATACACGCCCCAGAAGTCACTTTCCGTATCGCCGACCGTGATGGTGCCGGCAAGTTCGACGGTTTCCGCGATGTCGGTATTGGTGGACACGAATCTGCTTCCTCCGGCGGCGCCGCTTCCGTAGAATATGCTGACTTCCTCAGCCGCGTTCCACCACACGGAGCCATCGTCCATGCAGAAGGACTTCGAGGCGAGGTTCTCCCTTGATGCAATAAAGACCATTTCCTTTCCGGAAAGAGCCACTGAAGGTTCGGCAATCTTGTTGCAGGCGAATGAAGATACGGCTGCAAGCGCTATCGTTGCGTACTTGAAAAACGCTTTCATACCATGCCCGTTTTAAATGACCCAATCTTCTTCCTGAACACCTTCAAGACCGCCCTCAGAGGGGCTTTGGCAGATAAATTCGATTCCTGATGCGCAGAACGGTTCACATTCTGGTTCGATGTAGCTCTTTTTTCTCATTATTAAGTTTTTAGCGTTAGAGAGCAAAGTTAATAATATTCTGAAAAAATCCTTACCTTTGCGAGCCAATGGGACAGATTATTGTCAATTTCTCGGATTTTATCTGCGGCTACCCTTTGTTCTTCTGGCTGATAGGGGGTGGAATCTTCCTTTTCATCTACTCCAGGGCGGTGTCGCTCCGGCACTTCGGCGACTCGATAAGGGCCCTTCGCCGGAGCGGCGGCAGCGGCGACGGGGAAATCAGTTCCCTGCAAGCCCTTTTCGGGGCCATCAGCGCCACAGTGGGCATGGGCAACATTGCCGGCGTGGCCATCGCCATCGTGGTGGGAGGCCCGGGGACGGTGTTCTGGATGTGGGTCAGCGCCATCCTTGGAATGGCCACCAAATTCTTTGAAGGAGCGCTCACGATCATGTACAAGGGGCGCACCCGGGAAGGAGAACTCCGCGGAGGTCCGATGTACGTCATCATGGAAGGGCTCGGCAAAAAGTACAAGCCGCTGGCGGTGCTGTTCTCCTGCGCCGCATCGATCGGCTGCCTCAGCATGCTGCAGGCAAACCAGACCGTGGAGGCCGTCATTGCGCTCACCCCCGAGAGCTGGCTCACGGGAGGCGGTTTCTGGCTGCGGCTGGGGCTCGGAATCGCCATCACGGCAATCGTGTCCGTGGTGATCATTGGCGGCATACGCAGCATCACAAAAGTGGCCTCCAGGATGGTGCCGGTGATGGTGTCGCTGTACCTGGTCCTCGTGATTGCGGTGGTCGTGATGAACCTGGACAAGGTGCCCGGAGTCTTTGCCAGCATCTTCAGGGAGGCGTTCAGCCTGAAAGCCGGCATCGGCGGACTGATCGGCGTGGCGCTGACGGGCGCACGGCGGGCGGTCTACATCAACGAGGCGGGCGCCGGCACCGCAATGATGATGCACGGGGCGTCCCGAAGCAAGGATCCGGTCCACGAAGGCTTCGTGGCCATGCTGGAGCCGGCAATCGATTCAGGCCTCATATGCACGCTGACCGCGATTCCCATCATCATGGCCGACTGCTACCACGTAGAAGGGGTGCAGGGACTGTCGATAGCGATGGCCTCCTATGACGTGCTCCTGCCCCACGTGGGCAAATATGTGCTGATGCTGCTGATCCTGTTCTTCGCCTTTTCGACGATGTTCTCGTATTCCTACTACGGGCGCGTCTGCACGGAATTCCTCTTCGGAGCCAAAGCTACGAAGTACTATGAATGGTTCTACCTGCTGATGCTGCTGGTGGCCAGCGTGTTGAGCGTGGGGGTGGCAATAAGCATCGAAGACATTGCCTTCGCCTTCATGACGCTCCCCACCATCTTCACCATAGTCAAGCTGTCCCCGAAGGTCCTCGCCGCCCTGAGGAAGTGGGAAGCGGGTAATTAGAACTTTTCCTCCGCCTCGGCCAGGGCCTCGGTGCAGAGGCAGTCGCACAACTCATTGAATGGCTGGCCGTTGTGGCCCCGTTCCCATTTCAGGTCGATCTTCAGTTTCTGCTCCCGGATAAGTTTCTTGTAGGAAACCAGCAGGTCCACGTCGGGCTGGTTCCTGCGCCGGGGCGACTTGCCAAGCCCCTGGGCGGCCGCAAGGTTGTCCGTGATGATCTTTGCGCAGCTGCGGTAAGGCAGGGCGTTGACGGCGGCAAGTATGGCCAGGATCTCCGCCCGCTGGCTGGTCTCGTTACGCAGCACGAACGACCTTTTCTCCACGAGCGTCACTCCGTCGGACTTCAGGATCACATAAGCTCCCGCACCCACATTCTTGCTGGCTGAATAGCCTCCGTCCGTGTAAATGATGAATTCCTGCATCTACTTGCTGAACAAGGAAATAGCACCGAACACGCCAAGTGAGGCGGCAAGCATGATCACGCCCGCCAGGATCACGCCCAGCATCACGAACACCACGCTCTTCTTGAAGTCCATATTCAGGATGCTCGCGGCAAGCGTCCCGGACCAGGCACCGGTGCCGGGAAGAGGTATGCCCACGAAGAGCAGGAGGGCTATGTAGAGCCCTGCTCCCGCCTTGGACTCAAGCTTTTTTCCGGCCTTCTCGCCCTTTTCAAGGCACCAGCTGAAAAAGCCGCCTATGAACTTTTTGTCCTTTCCCCATTCCAGCAGTTTGCGGCCGAAGAGGAAAATGAATGGAACGGGGAGCATATTCCCAATGACGGCAACGATATAAGAAGGCACGAGGGGCAGTTCGAAGCCCACCGCATAGGGTATGGCGCCGCGAAGTTCGATGAGCGGCACCATCGATATCAGGAAGACAATCAGATATTTCTTTAACACTGTCGCAAAGATACATCATTTTTTTGTAACTTTGCGTGTTATGAAATCCATTCTCGGAATAGGCAACGCCTTAACGGACATTCTGGCCGTCCTCCCCGACGACACGCTGCTCGACACCTATCATCTGCCCAAGGGCAGCATGCAGCACGTGGACATGGAGACAGGCGACATGATCTGGGCAGCCCTGAAGCCCCTCGGAGTCAAATACGTGGCCGGAGGAAGCGCCGCCAACACCATTGCCTGCACTTCTATCTTCGGCATGCCGTCCAGCTTTATCGGCAAGATAGGCGACGACGAGCTCGGCCTGCTCTTCAAGAGCGACCAGGAGCAGTACGGAGTCAACACCCTGCTCCTCAAGAGCGAGCACTCCAGCGGCCGTTCGATGGTATTCGTCAGCGGAGGCAATGCCGAGCGCACCTTCGCAGTCTATCTCGGAGCCGCCCTCGACCTCGTGCCCGAGGACCTGAAACCGGAATATTTCCAGGGCCATGACTATTTCCACATCGAGGGCTACCTCGTCCAGAACCAGGCACTTATCCGCAAGGCCGTGGAGCTGGCGCACGATGCCGGCTGCATCATTTCCCTGGATATGGCTTCCTACAACGTGGTGGAGAGCAACAATGCCTTCCTCCACGACATCGTGGACCGTTATGTCGATATAGTCTTCGCCAACGAGACCGAGAGCCGCGCCTTCACCGGCCTGTCCGAACCCAAGCAGGCCCTCGATGAAATCAGCAGGCACTGCAAGATCGCCGTCGTGAAGGTGGGCAAGGACGGCAGCTGGGTCAAGTCCGGAGAGGAAGAATACTACATCCCCGCCTGGCCCGCCAACACCATCGACGCCACCGGTGCCGGCGACACCTACGCTGCCGGATTCCTCTACGCCCACTCCTTCGACATGCCCCTCAAGGTCTGCGGCGAAGTGGGCTCCATCATCGCAGCCAAGGTGGTGGAAGTCATAGGCACCAAGATAGACATACCCCGCTGGCGGGACGCCAAGATAGAGATACGCAAACTCATCGCCGACAACGGCGGAGTTCTATGAGCCTGTTCCGTAAACTGAAGCGACTGTTTTGCATAGGACGGCACCGCAGCACGGTACCGACCGGTTTCCTGCCCCTCTCAGAGGTCCGCAGCGCCGTGATCTACACCGATCCCGACGAAATCGGAGTCGAGCCCCTGAAGCTCCGGCTCAAGGACTTTTTCGGCAGCCGGGGCATAGAACTGAAGCTCATTTCCCCCCACGACAAAGACATACGCACGTCGTCCGACCTGTTCATTGCCCTTAACGCCCGTCCCTGCATAGACGAGCGCTATGCCGCGTCCAGCAGCACCGCCCGTTTCAAGATGGGGCGCCACCAGCTGCGCCGCGGCGTCTACGACTGCATCGTGACCGACCAGGAAGATGCCCAGGCCCCCGTCAGTTCAGTATTCGATATGATTGTGAACCTTTTAACCAGCATCCAATAAACCAAAACAATACAATGTTTGAAATTTTAACCAAAGAAATGCTGACACCCATCATCTGCAGGATGAAGGTTTCGGCACCAAGGCTTGCTGCAGCAGCACAGCCAGGAGAATTCCTCATCGTCCGGGCAGACGAGAAAGGCGAGCGCATCCCTCTGACCATCAGCGACTTCAATCGCGAGGAAGGGACCGTTACAATAGTCACCCAGCGCATCGGCGCATCCACCGCAGACATCATCGCCTATGAGGCCGGCGAGAGCTTCGCCGACGTGGTGGGCCCTCTCGGACAGCCTTCCGATTTCGTGAAGATGAGCCCGGAAGAGCTTGCAAAACAGCGCTATATCCTCATCGCCGGCGGCCTCGGCACTGCTCCCGTGTATCCGCAGGCCAAGTGGCTCAAGGAGCACGGAGTCCCCGTGGACGTGATCATCGGCGCCAAGACCAAGGACCTGCTCATCTATGTGGATGAGATGAAGGAAGTCTGCGACAACCTGTTCGTCTGCACCGATGACGGCTCCTTCGGTTTCAAGGGCATGGGCACCAACATGCTGGAGCACGTGGTCTCCGAAGGCCACAGCTACACCCAGGCAGTCATCATCGGCCCCATGATCATGATGAAGTTCACCACCCTGACCTGCAAGAAGCTCGGCATCCCCGCAATCGTGAGCCTGAACACCCTGATGGTGGACGGCACCGGAATGTGCGGCGCCTGCCGCGTGAGCGTGGGCGGCAAGACCCGCTTCGCATGCGTGGAAGGACCGGAATTCGACGGCTACGAAGTCGATTTCGACGAGGCAATGCGCCGCCAGGGCCAGTACAAGGCCGAAGAAGCGCAGACCAATGAGAATCACGTTTGTAAAATAGGGAGGGGAAAATAATGGCTAACAGAATACCCAGAGTCGCGGTGCGCGAGCAGGATCCGCAGGTCCGCGCAAAGAATTTCGAAGAAGTGTGCTACGGCTACAACCGTGAGGAAGCGATGCTCGAGGCGAGCCGCTGCCTGCACTGCAAGAACCCCCGCTGCGTGGGCGCCTGCCCCGTGAGCATCAAGATTCCCGATTTCATCGCCAAGGTGGCTGAAGGCGACATCAAGGGTGCCGCAGCCATCATTGCAGAAGACAGCTCCCTGCCTGCAGTGTGCGGGCGCGTGTGCCCGCAGGAGACGCAGTGCGAAGGCAGCTGCGTGCTCGGCGTGAAGGGCGAGCCCGTGGCCATCGGCAAGCTCGAAAGGTTCGTCGCCGACGAGAATCTCGGCAAGGCATCCGCCACAGTGGCTCCCGCCAACGGCATAAAGGTCGCCGTAGTGGGCTCCGGCCCTGCAGGTCTCGCCTGCGCTTCAGACCTTGCCAAGTGGGGCTATGACGTGACCATCTTCGAGGCTCTCCACAAAGCCGGCGGCGTGCTGGAATACGGCATCCCCGAATTCCGTCTGCCCAAGGACAAGGTGCTCAAGCACGAGATCGAAGAGGTCCGCCGTCTCGGCGTGAAGATCGAGACCGACGTGATTATCGGCAAAACCGTGACCATCGACTCCCTGATGGACGAGGAAGGCTTCAAGGCCGTGTTCATCGGCTCCGGTGCCGGTCTGCCCAAGTTTATGGGCATCCCCGGGGAGAATCTCTGCGGAGTGTTCTCAGCCAATGAGTTCCTGACCCGCAATAACCTGATGAAGGCATGGCGCGAGGACTACCTGACTCCTATCCACGCCGGCAAGAAGGTGTGCGTGGTCGGCGGAGGCAACGTGGCTATGGATGCTGCCCGCACCGCCCTGCGTCTCGGCGCCGAAGTCCATATCGTGTACCGCCGCACCGAGGCCGAACTGCCCGCCCGTAAGGAAGAGGTCCACCACGCCGCCGAGGAAGGCATCATCTTCGACATGCTCACCAACCCCGTGGAGGTGCTTGGCGACGAGAAGGGTTGGGTGCGCGCCCTGCGCTGCATCAAGATGGAGCTTGGCGAGCCCGACGAGAGCGGACGCCGCAGCCCCGTGGCCATTCCCGGCAGCGAGTTCGAAATTGAGACCGAAACCGTGATCATGGCCCTCGGCACATCCCCTAACCCTCTGATTTCCAAGACCACGCAGGGTCTTGAAATCACCCGCAGGGGCTGCCTAGTGGCCGACGAAAACGGCGCCACCACCCGTCCGGGCGTGTTCGCCGGAGGCGATGCCGTCACCGGTGCCGCCACCGTGATCCTCGCCATGGGTGCGGGACGCACGGCAGCGAAGGCTATCGACGAGTATCTGAAGAAATAACGATTTTCCTTAGAATCTGTTCTGAAATGGTTGCCCGGAATTGGGCAACCATTTCAGAACAGTTTTCGTATCATTTAATTCCCCGGCTGGCAGCAGTTGATGATTTTTGAGACGACCGCCCGGTCGGTCGTGCCGGCGGGACCATGGGCAGAACCATGATACTCTGTGGCTTGCGTCGACTGTACTATCCTTGCTATATTGTCCGGCGTTATCCCTGCGCCAGGCATCACAATAATCCTGCCTCCGGCCTGGCGGACCAGCTTCGAGAGGAGTTCCCGTCCTTTATCGGCAGACCTTTCGTGACCCGAGCTAAGCAGCCTCCTGCAGCCAAGGGCTATGATGTCTTCAAGCGCCTCCTCAGGAGCACGGCATTCGTCAAATGCACGGTGGAAGGTCACTTCAAGCGGCGCCGCTTTAGCCATCAGACGGCGCATCAACGGCATATCAACATTACCCTGCCCATCCAGCGCCCCGATAACTATGCCATTAACGCCAATTTGTTTGCACCGCCCGATCTGATCAACCATCTCTTCGGCCTCATCCTTTGAGTAAACGAAATTTCCACCTCTTGGCCGCACCAGCACATTGATCGGAATCTGCCGCCCCGCAGGGTTCGCTTCCAGCGCCTCACGGATCAAATTCTCCGACGGAGTCACCCCTCCAATCTCCAGCGCCTCACACAACTCTATCCTTGACGCTCCGCCACAAATCGCTTCCACGACCTCACGGACAGTCGTGCAACAACACTCGAAGAACAATTTCCTTCCTCTACAATGCACAAGCGAAGGCTATTGACTATCAGATAAAAAACCGATAGAGACGAAGGTCAGCACCTCGGGAAGGTCGGTGCGCCAGTATTCCTGGTTGTGGGTGCCTTCCCTGACGCGGAGCTGGGCACAGGGGAAGCCAAGCTTCTTCATCTCGCGCCACAGGTTCAGCGAACCGTCCACGAGATAATCGTCATCGCCGCAATCGATATACCAGCGAATTGCCGAAATAGCCTTCTGCTGCTCAGAGGGGCAGTCACGAAGATATTTCGGCATATCTTTTTCAGCCACGTGGTCCAGGTACTCCTGCATCTCCGGACGGTCGCGGTAGGCGTTGGGACGGCCTTCGAGACGGCCGCTGAGCGGGCACGCGGAAGAGAAGTACTGCGGACGATGCATGGCGAACAAAGTGGTGCCATGGCCACCCATGGACAAGCCTGCGATGGCCCTGTGCCTGGTGTCGCCCACAATGCGGTAACGGCTCTCGATCTCGGGCATGAACTCGTCGAAGAAGAAATCTTCGTAGCGCCACCCGTCGTAGTTGAAATAGCCCATATAGCGGCCCACGTTGTCGGGACCGACGCCGGATGCGTCCGGCATCACGATGATCATCGGCACGCTGAATCCGGAATTCATACGCCAGTCGGTGATTATCTTCATGTTGTAGCTCTTGGGCCAGGTGTTGCAGGTGCCCTTGGCTCCATGGAGGAGATAGAGGACGGGGTAGCGCCTGTCCGGATCCAGGTCGTAACCGTCCGGAAGATACACCTTATAGGGCTTCTCCACGCCCAGGATCTTGCTCGCCACGGTGCCGGACTCTATGCGGCTGCCCTTCAACACGAGGTCGGAATAGATGGGGAAATGGTCGGAAATGAATTTCCTGCCGGCATACTCCCGCGTGACCACCTTGAAGCAGAGGCTCTGCTCGAAACCGCTGTAGTAGATGTAGTCCAGCGGCTGCAGCTGGTCAAGCTTCACGTTCTTTTTGGTGATGGTGGGAGCGCTGGTGGAATTGCCGTACTTTCCGAAACCGTTGAAAGAACCGAAGGAGTCGGCGTCAACCGAGTTGAATCGGGCGCTCTTCATCAGGGTGGATATGTCCTTAAGGCACTCGTCGTCGGTGAGCACGTTGAAATCCCCGACGAGGACCATAGGCAGCCCATCCGGATTCATGGCCTGTATCCTGTTGTAGATCAGCGCAAGACCTTCCTTGCGGGCCACGACTCCACGGTGGTCGAGATGGGTGTTGACAAAGTAGAATTTCTGCCCTGACGCTATATCCTTGAGCAGCGTCCAGGTCGCGGTGCGATTGTATTTGGCATCCCAGCCGACGCTCGGCACGTCGGGAGTCTCGGACAGCCAGTAGGTGCCCCACTCCAGAAGTTCGATGCGCGTGGTGTCGTAGAAGACCGACATATGCTCGCCGCCAGATTTCCCATCGTTACGCCCCACGCCAACAGCCTTGTATTCAGGGCATTGCTCCACGATGTAAGCAATCTGGAAGTCGTATGCTTCCTGCACCCCGAACACGGCGGGACGGATATCCCGGAGCATTGCGGGAGTAGCGTCCTTGCGGATTTCCCAGGCATTGTCGCCGTCCTTGGCGACTCCGAGCCGGACGTTGTAGGACATCACCCTTACGCTGGCGCCGGCACTTATGGACAGCAGCAGGGCGAGGATAAACAATGTGGTTTTTCTTAACATAGCTATTATCTGTTTTTATGCAATATATAGATTATTATCCACAATCCGAAATATTTCATCTGGCCCGCCGTAAAATGTAACTCCTTAACATTCAACTACAACTGAATCTCCTGTGAGGAAAAAGGCGCATAGGAGAATCAGTTATGGTTGATTCTCAGGAACTTACAAATAACGCTACCACTTTTCTGCAGGGCACAAAAAAAATCGCCCGAGTCGGAACGACTCGAGCGATTCGAAAAGCGGCAGCTACCTACTCTCCCACCTGGTGGGGCAGTACCATCGGCGCTAGTGAGCTTAACTTCTCTGTTCGGGATGGGAAGAGGTGGATCC
>CACZMF010000030.1 GCA_902782225.1 uncultured Bacteroidia bacterium
ATAAAAAAAGAAAGGTCTGCGAAATAATTGCTATATTTGATGTCGCTAAAATACAAAACCAATGAAGAAAATACTTGTTTCCATCCTTTTTGCCACAGTTTTCTGCATTTCACTTTCCGCCTGGCGCAATTTCGGCCACCAGACCGTCATCGCAGTCGCCCAGAGGCACCTGACGGAAAAGACCAAGGCCAACATAGCCCGCTACATGGACTACGACCTGAAGGAAGACGCCACCTGGATGGACATCCACCGCAGAGACAAAGAAATAGCCTACACGACCGCATGGCACGTCTACAACGTGGACGGGCAGCACCGCTACGACCCCAATCCCCGCCTCAAGACAGGCGACGCCATCCATGCCCTGGAGATAGTAGACTACAACCTCGGACACTACAAGGAGCTGAGCGATTCCGCCGTCGTGATGAACATCCGCATGCTCATCCACTTCGTGGGCGACATGCACTGCCCCGTGCACTGCTATTTCCCCTTGCCTAAAGCCAAATGGGAATGCAGGATAGGCGACAAGTCATTCGGCAGCTTCCACGGCCTCTACGACGGCATGCCGGACCTGCTCTGGCCGGACACCACCCCGGACGAGCTCGCAGGCATCCTCGACGACTGCGGCCCCTGCAAGAGGAACAAGATTGCCCGCGGCACCGTGCGGGACTGGGCCAAGTCCACAGGCGACCGCTGCTACGGCATCTATGAAATCAACGCTCCCCTGACCGAGGACCTCGATCCCGACACAATAGAAAAGTCGCGCGAGATAGTCCGTCTGCAGCTTCGCGACGCAGGCTACCGTCTCGCACGCCTTCTCAACCAGTACTTCGGCAAATAGCGTTCAGCTACTCAGCGGGTACAGTCAGAAACGGTTGTAGTGGATCTTTTCGGGCTTCCACTTGTCCTTCGGCTGTGTCTCGCCGTCGGGATGCCCTATCGGAATAACGCACAGAGGCTTCACCGTGCCGGTGATGCCAAGGGCCTCGCAGACTATGGCCGAACGCTCGGGATCGGAAGCGGCCGTCCAGACTGCGCCCAGACCAATCGCTTCGGCAGCAAGGAGCAGGTTCTCAGTAGCCGCGGAAGCATCGTGCTCCCAGAACATGTTCTCGACCACGGAGCCATCGCGCAGCGTGATCATGGTCTCCGCGCACACGACTATGGCCAGAGGAGCCTTCTCCAGCATCTTGGCATATTTGAGCCTTGCGGCAAGGGCATCAAGCGTGTCCCTGTCCTTGATGACGATAAACTCCCAGGGCTGGCGGTTCATGGCGGAAGGAGCAGCCATGGCGGCGCGCAGCATCGTCTCGATGTCGGCATCGCTGACCGGCTCGGAAGTGTAGGAGCGGACGCTCTTGCGATTGGCGATGTTTTGGAGGACCGCCTCACGGGCGGAATCCTGCGATGCCTCGGGGGCGTTGCAGCAGGAAGCGGCAAGTGTAGCCATAACGGTCAATACAAATACTAACTTTTTCATACTATCTTTTCTATTTGAGGAAGGTTCCGGACTCTCAGCAGCCTGTTGTAGCGGTCCAGCGCCTCTCCCACGCAGTCTTCCCACGAACGGACTATCGTCTTCGACGCCTGCACCCCCACCCTGTGGACACGCTCGGGATCGGCAACGAGCTCACGAAGTTTCGCTTCCATCGCCGCCGGATCGTTCTCCACCAGAAAGCCGTTCTGGCCGTCGCGGAGAATCGTGGATGCTGTGGCCCCCGCAGCCATCACGGACGGCGTGTGGAGAGCAGCGGCCTCACGCACCACAAGAGGAGCGTTGTCGTAGAGCGAAGGGAACAGGAATAGATCGGACGCAGCATAATAACGGGTCAGCAATTCCCTGTCGGTAAGCGACCCGACGAAAGTCACCTTTCCATCCAGGCCCTTTTCCGACACAAGGTCCTTCATCTCCTGCTCGGCATAGCCGGTGCCGATGAAGAACATACGGAACGGCACGTCCGGCATCCTGGAGAGACCTTCGATGACCAGCCTGGGATTCTTCTCCCAAATATGCTGGCCCACAAAGAGCATAACAAATTCTTCCGGCTTGATTCCCAGCGCATTACGCGCATCCACAAAATACTTTTCCGGATAATCCGCAACCAGGTCGGAGCCGTTATCCATCACCTCGACCGGGCCCTTGTAGCCATATTCGCGAATCACGTCTATCACAGACTCCTGGGGCACCCACACGAGGTCCGCCCTTTCGTAGAATTCTATGATCACCTTGATGATGGCATCCACTATGACCTTCGGAAGCACCCGGGCGAAATCGTCACGGTACTTGGAATGGAATGTCGCGACCATGGGAATACCCTGGAGTTTGGCGATGCGCTGGGCAGCGAGGCCGCTGGCAAAAGGACAGTGGGCATGGACAATCTTGAAACGGAGTTTCGCAATCTGCGCAAGATAGCGGGGATCCATTTCAGCGACTCCAGTCACGTAGGGGTGGCGCTTGGGCACAGGCACGCTGATGTAGTCGAGCACCTGGTAGTCAAGCTTGCTGTAGTCGGCTCCCGGCACGGTGGGGGTGATAACTTTCACGTCTCCGACCATTTTCTGGAGCCATTTGGCATAGTTTTCCATGCAGACCGACACTCCGTCCATGACGGGCGGAAAGCAGTCGTTGAACAGGCCCACGTTGGCCTGCTCCTTCTTGAAAGCAAAGGTTTTGAGGTCCATGTATTTATTATTCAGTGATTTCAGCCGTTTCTCCGGCAGCTTCTTCCGCCGTCTCCACTGATGCTTCTACCTGTTCCTCAGCCGGTTTTTCCTTATGGAAAGGCAGGCCTATGCACTTGAGGTTGTCGGTGAAGAACAGCACTCCGAATGCCACGACGGCAAGCACCAGCACCCAGCGGAGTATCTTCCGCCACAGCGGCACGCGCTTCTTGTAGGGATCGTCGATATCGAGCTTGGGGAACTTTGCAACGCTCGTGAGCGTGCGTCCGAAGGGGATATTCACAATGACGTTTGAGTTTATTGCCCAGCCGTTTGCATTCAGCACGGGGCCGAGGTTGCGCCGGCGCAGTTTGCCCCAGGCGATGAAGCACGAAGGGCCGGAAATCAGCAGCATGATGCCCAGGATGATAAGCAGTATGCCCCACCAGGGGGTCTTGGCAATGCCACCGATAATCCATGCCAGCGCGGCGGCAAGCACACCGACCGCCATGCCCACAGCTGCGAAGATGCCGGCGAAGCGGGCGATGTCGAACGGCGCCTTCTTGTCCGAAGCGCTTGCAGGGGCGGCCTGCGCTCCAGCCTGAAGGTCGGTCATGGCCTTCTGGTCCTTTTCGGCCGCCGACTTGTTCACGAGGCCGGTCACAAAGTTCCAGAACTTCACGTAAGGGGCCCAGAACGCCTGCTTGATGCTGATAGGATTCTCCACCACGCGCACAATAGTGGCGTCGTAATCGCGGCCCTCGCGGTCGTAGAACACGCCGTTGGTTCCGGGGCGCAGGTTGCGGGTCTTGCCGTCTGTCATCACGGCCACGATGTTCATGGTCCGGCCGTCGCTGCGGGCCTTGCAGTTGCAGTACAGCAGGAACATTCCGCTAAGACCGGCCATGTCGGCGTGCTTGCCCATGTCTTCTACGCGCACGCAGAGGCGGCAGCAACGCTCGTCGATATAGAGCTTGCCGGACTCGAACACCGACATCTGATTCTGGTCGGGGGAATAGAAATCCGTGAATATCACATAGTTCCGCAGGAGCTTGTAGAAGTCGCGGTAGAGGTGCATGAGCTTGTTGACCTCATCGATGGAGTTGGCTTCGTCTTCCAGGGCCTTGTCGGCATCGACAAGCTTGAGGAGCTCCGGCTTGGCGTCTGCCTTGAGAAGCTCGTTCACCTTCTCTATGCCCAGGGGCTCCACGATTTCGCCCTTCTTGCCGGCCTTCCAGGCCTCGAAGGCCGCGAATTTGCCAAGGAGAGCGTTCCACTCCGCCTCATCGACTCCGTCTTCTTTTTCGAACTTCACCAGGGCGCGGAGGGCATCGAAACGGGCCTTCCACGCAGGGTTGATGCCCTCGAAGGGAATGATGCCGGCCTTGGTAGGACGGGCAAGCGGATACGCTGCTATGTCTTCCGAACGGGCGGCAAGGTTGTCGGCGCTTATGGCGCTGATTGCATCCACGGACACGTCGACAGCCGGCGCGGCGTTTTCGTCAAAAGCGATGAGCTTGCAGCGCATGAAATAGTCTGCCACCTTGTCTCTCAGCGCATTGCAGGCGTCGAGCGCGGCCTGGGTGTTGTCGCCGTAGGGAGCGATGTCGGCAGTGCCTGCCGCACACCACGCCGAATAGTCGGCAAGGGCGGTGTAGAAGGTCTCGATGAGCTCGGCTGTCACACCTGCGACGCCGCTGCGGTCCATAGCCGAACCGGCGCACGCCACGATGGTGCGTATGACTTCCTTGAGTGCTTCGTCGGAGGCGGAGGCCTCGGTGATCACACCGTCGCCATTGGCTCCGGTCTCTGCGAAGATGGCGATGCTGTCGGAGCTGTCTTCGATGGAGATTTCATCCTTATCCAGCTTGAGGTTGGAGAGAATCTGGCGGGCGGACTTGTAGAGCCGGGCTCCGGCTTCATTTTCCGTATTTATCTGATCCAGAGGCAGTACGGAATCGCCCTTGATCAGCAGGTCCTTGTCTTTGATCACGCTGGTCAGCCATTTTGCAGCTGCAACGATTTCGTTGACACGGATCTTGCCGTCGCCGTCGGTATCCAGCATCTGCAGGGTCTTTTCGTCGAATTCGAGTCCCTTCACGGGGCAGCTCAGCACCGTCCAGAGTTTCTGGTCGAGTTCGCCCAGATGGGCTATGTCTTCGCCGTTGCGTACGTTGACGCGCACAACTCCGCCGAAGGAGCTGTAGCTCCAGTCATATCCGGAGTTCTTTTTTGCCTTCTTACTTGCCATATTGATTCGCTTTTGTGTTATCTACAAATATAACAATTTTACTGATGATTCAGTGCTGCAACCGCTTTCCGTCCCAATTCGGTCTTGGCGGAAATGTGGTCCAGCACCGAGCGGACGAAGGGATTCGACTCGAAATCTCCGCGCACCTGCTCGAAATCGCTCTCTTTCTGAGACTTGTCTCCGTCGGCTCCGAATCCGGTCTTGGAAGCAAGGTTGAACTCCTTCCTGGCGTCTTCGAAAATCATATTGTCCAGCTTCACCACTGCGTCTTTCCACCTCTCTATGAGACTCACGGCCTCCTCCCTGGTCATCTTGGAGGGATTGATTCCATAGAGCTGCTGTATGTGCTGGAAAGCCCAGGTCCACTCATAGCTGTAGTAATTGTCGGCCATCTGCTTGAATGCATCCCGGATCTCCAGGAGACTGGTGATACTGCCTCTTTCGATGCCGTTCATCAGGGCAGCGATTTCAGACTTCGGGGCAATCAGGCCGCTTATGTCCACCCATTCGCCAGAACCTACCGGCGTGTCGGGGCGCAGTTTTGAATGCAGCTGGGCCTCGGAGAGTTCCGCGAAGCTGCCGTCGCTTTCCTGCAGTCTGGAAATCAGGGAGTTACCCATGAACTTATCAATTGCGATACGATACAGTTCCATGCCGCGCTTGAGCGAGTGGTTGGTGATTTTCACGCTGTGGAAGGAATAGACGTCGGACAGCTCGCCGCTGGCGTAGCGGAGGTTTTCCAGGGTCTGCAGGCCCTTTATCATCTTCTGGATGGTGAACGGCGAAAGGAGATTGTAGTTGATAAGGTCGTGCTTGTCTGTGCCGCGCCTCTCGTCGCGCCTGGGCCACTTGCGGGCGTCGCGTATGGTGCCCACGCTGCGAAGGTTCACGCCGGGGGCAAGATAGGAGGTCTCCCCTTTCTCTATCAGGTATGAGAACGGAAGGTTGGTGGTGTCGGAATGGGTGACGTGGCGTCCCATCACAAGGGAGAAAGCCCCCACGCGCGCCGGCCAGAGTATGTAGGAATCGGAAGAGGTCTTCGCGCCCCTCTCCAGCACGCCCTGGTGGATGGGACCCAGCTTGTACATGTGGTTGCTCTGGTTGGATCCGCTGCCGGCGTTCATGAATGAGAACATTCCGGCAATTAGCAGCGTGCTCTTGTGGTGGGTCACTGTGTAGGGCCCGGCAAATATGGCGCAGGCCTCGCCGTTTTCGCCCTGGCAGTTGCAGAAGAAAAGGGAGTCGCTGGCGGAGTAGCCGTGTCCGAAGCGGCACGCCTGGCCCACGAAGCAGCGGGTGAGCATCACTCCGTCGGTGACCGTGCTGCCTTCGGAAATGATGAAGTCTTCGCAGATGACACCCTGCCCCAGGACCACGGGCGCTTCGGCACTGCCGTTCAGGGAGCCCTCGGAGAGCCTCAGGACCCCTTCCAGCACGCATGCATCCCCGATGCGCACGTTGCGTATGCTGGACACGCCGGTGATGCACACGCCCCTGCCGATATGGCCGCGGGACGAGCGGCATGTGCGCACGTATCCGTCTATGATTGCATTCATCTTTTCGATGAAATCGGGTCTGTGGCGGTAGAGGGCTATCATATAGGCCTCGTGGGAAGAGAGGCCGTCGTGGATGACCACCTCGCGGCCGCCGGTCTCATTGAGCACGGACACTTTGACGCCATTGCCGAAGCAGGACTCGCCCTCGGTGTAGATATCGCCCACATTATCGATCAGGCAATCTTCTGATATATCGTAGTTTGCAATATAGCCACGGACTCCGTGGACGCAGCAGTTGTCGGCTATGCTGACGTTGTGCAGCCGGGCGTCGCTGATTCCAGAATGGATCATCACGCCACCGGGCAAGGTGAATGATTTTTCGAATCTTCCCAGGCGGACGGCTCCGCTGAAAACGGCGTTGGATATGAATTCGGGAGTGAAGCCGTCTGCGACCTCGACATTGTCCCAATTGTCGGCCCTGCAGCCGCGGGACTGCAGTGCTTCTACTTCTTGAGCATTCAGCTTTCTATATTCCATATGATTGATTATTCGACTGTTACACTTTTTGCGAGATTGCGAGGCTGGTCAACGTCCAGACCCTTTGACACGGCTATATGATATGCCAGAAGTTGCAGGGGGATCACCGACACCAGCGGGCAGAGGAAATTGGAGGTATGCGGCACTTCGATCACGTGCTCGGCGATTTGCCTGACCACCGTGTCGCCTTCGCTGACAATCGCAAGCACCCTTCCCTTTCGCGCCACCACTTCCTGCATATTGCTCAGAATCTTTTCATACAGGTTGTGGTGGGTGGCGAGGAACACCACCGGCATATCTTCGTCCACGAGGGCTATAGGGCCGTGCTTCATCTCTGCCGCAGGGTAGCCTTCAGCATGTATATAGCTGATTTCCTTAAGCTTGAGGGCGCCCTCCAGGGCCACGGGATAATTCATTCCCCGCCCCAGGTAAAGGAAATTTTTCTTGTCGGAATACTCGGGTACGAGCGCCTTGATCTCGTCGTCCTTCTCGAGGATGCTTGATATCTTGTCCGGAATGGTCTGCAGTTCCTCGATTGCCTCGTTGTAGGTGTTTTCATCGACAGTGCCCTTTTCGCGGCCGATTGCGAGGGCAAGCATGGTCAGCACGGTGGTCTGGCCGGTGAATGCCTTTGTGCTCGCAACTCCGATCTCAGGTCCCACGTGGATATAAGTACCTGTGTCCGAAGCCCTTGCGATGCTGCTGCCGACGGCGTTCACGATGCCGAAGATCATGGCGCCCTTCTCCTTGGCCATCTGTATGGCGGAAAGGGTGTCGGCAGTCTCGCCGCTCTGGGAGAGGGCAAAGACCACGTCACCGGGGCCGACGACGGGGTCGCTGTAGCGGAATTCGCTGGCGTAGGCCACTTCCACGGGAATGCGGCAGAACATCTCTATGAGCTGCTTGCCTATCAGGGCGGCATGCCACGAAGTGCCGCAACTCACCATGATATAACGCTTTGCGTTGATAAGTTCCTCGCGGTGTTCGGTGACGGCGCTGAGGACAATACGCTTATGGGCGGAGAGGAGGCGTCCTCGCATACAGTCGCGCAGCACCGAGGGCTGGTCGAAAATTTCCTTCTGCATGAAATGGGCGAAGCCGCCCTTGTCCAACATGGTCACGTCCAGGTCGATTTCCTTCGCCTGCACATCCACCTTCTCGGCATTGAGGGTGGTGATATGCAGGGCCTCACCACGGTGGCAGGTCACCACCTCCTCATCGTTGAGATACACCACTTTGTTGGTGTACCCCGCTATAGGTGACGCATCGCTGGCGATGAAGAATTCACAATTGTCTTCCCCGAGGCCGATGGCAAGCGGACTGCTCTTGCGGGCCGCCACAATGGTGCCCGGCTCCTTGCGGTCGATCACCGCTATGGCATAGGCTCCGATCACCTTCTGGAGGGCGATACGCACGGCAGAACTGAGATCCACACCGTGCTTAAGCTGCGTGTATTCAATGAGTTGCAGCAGTACTTCGGTGTCCGTCTCGCTCTTGAACGTGAAGCCGCGCGCCTTGAGCTGCTCGCGCAGGACGGAAGAGTTCTCGATGATTCCGTTGTGGACCATCGTCAGGTCGCCGCTCTGCGACAGATGCGGGTGGGCATTCACTTCGTTCGGCTCCCCGTGGGTCGCCCAACGGGTGTGGGCGATGCCGATGGTGCCCGAGCAGTCGTGGCCCTGGGCCGCCTGCTCAAGGTTGGACACCTTTCCGACTGCCTTGTATATATTCAGTTTGCCGGCTTCGTTCAAGACCGCGACCCCGGCTGAGTCGTATCCGCGGTATTCCAGCCTGTGGAGGCCTTTTATCAGAATGGGATAGGCTTCCCTATATCCCAGATATGCTACTATTCCACACATATTAATTATTTTAAAGTCTACAAAGATAAGCTAAAAAATCCTATATTTGTCATATGCGCACGATTGCCGTCATAGGTGCCGGAGCGGCCGGATGTTTCTGCGCCGCTCTCCTATCCCGCCTCCATCCTGACTGGAAGGTCTGCGTACTGGAAGCGGCCGCTCACCCCATGCAGAAACTTGCCGTGACCGGAGGCGGGCGCTGCAACATCACCAATTCATTCGAATTCGTGGATTCGCTTTCCGACGTGTATCCCAGAGGAGCAAATCTGATGAAGCGCCTGCTGCATTCATTCGGGCCGGAAGACTGCCTGCACTGGTTCGGCGAGAGAGGGGTCAGGTTTGTGACGCAGGGCGACGGATGCGTGTTCCCTCAGAGCCAGGATGCCATGCAGATAGTGCGCACGCTGGTGCGGGCAATGGAGGAAGGCGGCGTGCAAGTCCTTTGCAATCATAAGGTTACTGCAATCGAGCGCGACCTTTCAGTGCACTTCCAGGAAGCATCCGGAAAGCTGGGCGGCACGTTGCGGCCAGATGCCGTGGTGCTCACTACCGGCGGAGCCACGGCCCGGCTGCTTTCAGGCACGGGCATCGAACTAGTGGGAGACGTGCCGTCACTGTTCACGCTGAAGATAGAGGACGAAGGCCTGCGCTCGCTGATGGGCACGGTGGTGGATAATGTGACACTGGGACTCACCGGAACGCGTTTCCGCTCGCACGGCACGCTGCTGCTGACCGACTGGGGCGTCAGCGGCCCAGCCACCCTGCGCCTTTCGTCCTACGCCGCACGCTGGCTGTCGGAAAGCCAATACCGCGGCACGCTGCTGGTGAACTGGATGGATTGTTCGGAACCGGAATTAAGGGACCGGCTCCCGGAAATGGCCGGAAGCGGCAGGACTGTTGCCAATTCCCACCCCGCAGAATTGAGCGACCGGCTTTGGAAGATGCTTGTCGGACGGGCCGGGATACGCCCGGACGCACGCTGGGCAGAGCTTGGCAGCAAGGGTCTTGCCCGCCTTGTAAACACTTTGATTTCAGATACTTACGAAATAACCGGCAGAGCCCGCTTCAAGGAGGAATTCGTGACCTGCGGCGGAGTGGCACTCCATGAAATACGGCCCGACACACTGGAGTCGCGGCGCGTTCCGGGCCTCTACTTTGCCGGAGAAGTCATGGACATAGACGCAGTCACCGGCGGATTCAACCTCCAGGCCGCCTGGAGCACAGCCTGGACTGTAGCGCATTCCATCAGATAATCAGTGAAACATATACACAAAAAAAGGCCCGGGTCAAATGACTCGAGCCTTTCGAAAAGCGGCAGCTACCTACTCTCCCACCTGGTGGGGCAGTACCATCGGCGCTAGTGAGCTTAACTTCTCTGTTCGGGATGGGAAGAGGTGGATCC
>CACZMF010000031.1:0-1111 GCA_902782225.1 uncultured Bacteroidia bacterium
CCCAGCTGAAGCTGCTCTTCGCGTCCTTCTCGCCCCAGGCGTAGTAGTTTCCGTATCCGTCAGCGGTTTCCGCGCCGAGGTTGAAGGTGGCCCACTTGACGCTCAGGCCGAGGTCGACGTACTCGGGCACGGCCGTTACCGTGACCACGCAGGACGCAGAGACACCGTTGGACGCGTAAGCCGTAACCGTCGCCTGGCCGGCATTGAATCCACTTATTTGTAACCGGTTGCAAGTGACAAGGTGGGTGTCGGAGCTAATCAGGGTGATGGTGTTATCTGATGCGTTGGCAGGGGACACGGTGACGGGAAGATCGACCGTCTGGCCATTCTCAATGGTGAGAGAACCAGGTACATCAAGGCTTTCAACCTGTATCAGCTTACCATAAACCGGCCGCACTGTTATACCAGCGAAACGTTCTTGTACACCTATCAAGGCTCCGCCATTACCGGCGAAATAGAAATCGTTGCCTCGTGTGGGATCACCAATACTGCTTGAAGAAACCCAGTAATAACCATACGAGTCGATGACATTGGTGCCATATTGACAACCTGCCTGAGGGAGGAAGATGGAGTTACCGTTCCTCTTGCTTGTTACCTTATAGCCCGTGACTCCTGTGCTATTGTAATCCGCAATCAGCTCCCAGGTACAGTTCTTCGTGTCCAGCAACTCTTTTGCCTCACTGAGCGTAGGTATGCGCCAGTCTCCGCCAAGGGCGGCATGCGCCGCATCGTCCGCAAGGTCAAGGAGGCTCTTATTGTCGACTGTGCCGAAATCGCTGCGGAAGTTGTACTTGGTGAAGGTAGTATTGCTGCCGTTACAATACTTGTAGGTTGACCAATTATAGTCAGACTTGGCCTCCGTCTCGCCCCAGGCATAATAGGAGCCCGTTTCCTGCGGGGCGCTTGCTCCGAGGTTGAAGGTGGCCCACTTGACACTCAGCCCCATGTCGACATACTGCGGTTCATTGACGACCTTGATCTCGCAGGTGGCGCTGACTCCGCTGCTGGCGTAGACCGTCATGGTAGTCGTGCCGGAGGCGAGGCCGTCGAGGGTTATGGTACCGGTGGTGGTATTATACGTGAATGATGCAATACTTTTATCGGCAATTTT
>CACZMF010000031.1:1145-8840 GCA_902782225.1 uncultured Bacteroidia bacterium
AACGTTATCTGGTACGAAGCTCTCTTGCCGATGCCGACCTGGATGGTCTCTCCAGGCAGGGACACTCCGGTAACCGGAACCAGTTTACCATAAACGGGGCGAATTGAGAACCCGAAGTCGCGATAGCTGGTGCCCATGCCCATATCGTCAGGATAAAAGTATACGTTAAACGCTTCGTTAGGGTTGCGCGTATAGAGGGAAGAAGCCCAATAGTTTCCGTGGGAACCGTCTTCGTAGAGATTGGCGCCTTCCATATAGCCCGCGGAGGGAAGGAAAATACTGTTGCCGTTGCTGCCTGTTACTACCTGGCCCTTAATGCCGGTCTGGTTGTAATCATCGGTCCAGGTCCAGGTGCAGTTCTCCCTAAGTTCTGTCCATTCTGCATCTGTGGGTGTCCGCCACTTATCCCCCCAGATTACGCTGGCCGCATCATCCGTGGCGTTAAGTATTGTCTTATAGTCCACCGTGGAACCATAGTCGCTGCTGGTGTTATACCTTTTGAGAGTAGTATAGCTGCCGTTGCATAGCGAGTACGTTGACCAACTGTAATCAGACTTTGCCGCCGTCTCGCCCCACGCGAAGTAATCTCCATACCCCTCCGGCTTAGTGGTTCCAAGATTGAATGTAGCCCACTTCGTTCCTGAAGGAAGGCTAAGGTCGACCGCCTCGGCAGTCTTCTCCGCATATTCATCAAGCGCTTTGGAGAGCGTGCCGAAGACACCCGCCTTGATGGTGCGGGACTTTGTGCTCTTGACCACCAGAGACTCGCCGCCATCGGTGGTAAGGGTGATGGTGAAGCCCTTGGAAAGGCTGCCCGGGGTGATTACGATGAAGTAATCCTTATTCGCCACCAGGTTGTCGGTGGAACCGGAACGCTTGAGCGTGATACTCGTGGACCCGCTGCTGCCGCGGCTGATGTCGGGAGTCTTGCTGAGCTTCGCCACAGTCACAGTTCCCGCTACCTTCTCGCCGTTGTTACCCTCGAACTCAGACCGCCGGCAGCAGGCTTCATGGTGAAGTCCGTGGAACTCGATGTGAACGAACCGTATGACGGAAGCGTGTTGGAGCTGAAAGAGCCGGATACTGCCGTCTGGCTGGACGGCACCCTGAGGCTCAGCGTGCCGTCCGAAGACGTGCTGTATTCCGCTCCGCCAGAGGGATATCCGACGTAGTATTTGCTTCCCGTCTTCTTGAGAGTACCGCTGAAATATGACGTCTTGGACATACCGCTGGTAAGTGTAGACGTGAACTCGCTCGCCGTGGTGCTGGTCGACATGAACACGGCGATCCGGTCGGTGTAAATCCACCAGACCTCTTTGGTGTTCCTCACCTGGGTGCGGGTGTCCGGAGTGTCTGCAGGGGCCTGGGCGCCGTCTTCCACGAGGTCTCCCATCGTGCCGCAGATGATCATTTCTTCGCCCGGGACTATGACCTCGTCGCTTACGAGGATTTCCCTGGTGCAGCCTGCCAGGAATATCGCGCAGGCGGCTGCAAGCATCAGTGCATAAATCTTTTTCATAGCGCTAGATGTCCCAGTTTTCAAAGGTCAAATCTTCGTTGGAGCCCTGTCCGGGGCTTTCGCACAGCAGCTGCGCGCCGTGGATCGTTGCGGCCGACTCTGTCTCCGGAGTACGGTACGGGTTCTTTAGTTCCTTCATATTTTTATTAAGTTTGTATTACCAAATCTGACAAAACTCAAGGTTTTGAAATCCCAATTTTAGCAAAAAAACCCCGTATAAACAACTCCATTCGATTTTTTCTTATCTTTGCAGTCTATGAGACCACTCAGACTTACCAACACGCTCACGCGGAGCAAGGAATTATTCAAGCCCATCCACGAAGGGCACGTGGGAATGTACGTATGCGGCCCAACCGTCTACGGCGACGCCCACCTCGGCCACGCCCGCCCGGGCGTCACCTACGACGTGCTCAGCAAACTGCTGCGCCACCTCGGCTACAAAGTACGCTACGTGCGCAACATAACCGACGTCGGCCACCTCGAGCACGACGCCGACGAAGGCGAAGACAAAATAGCGAAAAAGGCCCGCCTGGAGCAGCTGGAGCCCATGGAAGTGGTGCAGACCTACACCCTCCGCTACCACGAGGCGATGCGCCTCCTCAACTGCGCCCCGCCCTCGATAGAGCCCCGTGCCAGCGGACACATCGTGGAGCAGATCGAGGCCGTCAAGAAGATACTCGCCGCCGGCTATGCCTACGAATCGGGCGGCAGCATCTATTTCGACGTGCGCAAATACAACGAGCAGCACCGCTACGGCATACTCAGCGGCCGCAACCTGGACGACACCCTCGAAGGCACCCGCGCCCTCGACGGCCAGGCCGAAAAGCGTGCCCCCTACGATTTCGCGCTGTGGAAAAAGGCTGAGCCAGAGCACATTATGCGCTGGCCCTCCCCCTGGGGCGAAGGTTTCCCCGGCTGGCACCTCGAGTGCTCCTGCATGGGAGAAAAATACCTGGGCCACGAGTTCGACATCCACGGCGGCGGCATAGACCTGATGTTCCCCCACCACGAATGCGAAATCGCCCAGAACGTCGCCTCCCGAGGCACCCAGGGCGTGCATTACTGGGTCCACAACAACCTCATCACCATAGGTGGCCAGAAGATGGGCAAGAGCCTCGGCAACTTCATCACCCTGCCCGAGCTCTTCAGCGGCAGCCACCCCAAGCTCGACCGCGCCTACAGCCCTATGACCGTGCGCTTCTTCATACTCCAGGCCCACTACCGCGGCACCCTCGACTTCTCGAACGAAGCCCTTGCCGCCGCTGAAAAGGGCCTTTCCAGAGTGCTGCAGGCAGCCCGCGACCTCTATGCCATGGCCGGCCGCAAGGCTCCCGCCTGGCCCTACGGCGAAGAAGCTTTCGGAGTCGCTCCGGACAGCTGCAACGCCGAATCCAAGGAGGTGCAAACCATATTCGACGGCATCTACGACGCCCTCTGCGACGATATGAACACCCCCGTCGCCCTTGCCCACATCGCTGACGCAGTGCGCATTATCAACTCTGCAAAGGCAGGGCAACTGAAGCTGGGCAAGTGCGACATCGAGACCCTCTGCCAGCTCTTCGACGACATCGTGTTCGGCGTGCTGGGCCTCAAGGACGAGGAGACCGGCTCCGAAGGCGCACGCAAGGTCATCGACGGCCTGATGGGCATGGTGCTCGAACAGCGCGCAGCCGCCAAAGCCGCAAAGGACTGGGCCACTTCAGACCACATCCGCGACTCCCTCAAGGCCCTCGGCATCCAGGTCAAGGACACCAAGGACGGAGCCGAATGGACTTTAGAATGAAAAGAATACTTGCTTCCCTCTGTGCCCTATGCCTTCTGGGTCTGGGAGCCGGCGCCCAGATACTCCCGGGCATGGACCCCCACACCGACTCCATCGCCTTCGCCCGCGTCCGGGCCCGGATGGACTCGATCAGGCAATACCGACCCACCGTGGCCCTGGTCCTGTCCGGCGGAGGCGCCCGCGGCCTTGCCCACCTGGGCGTGATCAGGCTCGTCGAAGAGCTCGGCATACCGGTGGACATCGTGACGGGCACCAGTATGGGAGGACTGGTTGCAGGACTCTATTCCCTGGGCTACAATCACTTGCAGCTTGACTCACTGGTGCGCAGCATCGACTGGCCGGTGATGATGTCGGACAAGATTCCCTACGCCTACGTGTCCTACCGGCTTAGGAAGCATCGCGAGCGCTTCGCCCTGCGCATCCCGTTCCACTACGACAACGACGACCTCAGGGACAAGAAGCTCAGGGAGATGTCCCTGCAGCTTGAAAGGCTGGCTGAAGAGAGCGAACCATCGACCAGCGACGCCCTGGATGAAGCCATTTCCCGGATGGGCCTCGGCATGCCGGACGGCCTGCTCTTCGGAATCAACATACGCAATACCGTGAGCAGCGTGAGCGTGGGCTACCAGGACAGCCTCTACTTCTCCGACCTTCCAATCGCTTTTTCCTGCGTCGCCACGGAGATGACCTCGCTCCGGCCTAAATACTGGACGGAGGGCAGCATAGTGGACGCAGTGCGTTCCACCATCTCCATTCCTTTCCTTTTCAGGGCTGTGCGCACCAAAGGCGAAGTGCTCCTGGACGGAGGGATGCGCAACAACTACCCGGTTGACCTTGCGAAAGAAATGGGCGCCGACATAATCATCGGGTCGGAAATGTCCAACCGCCTGAAAATCGACGAGCTCAACAACCCGGTGGACCTGGTGCTGCAGACCATCAACCTGCTTGGCGTCGGCGCAATGGAAAGGGCCATCAAGATGCCGGACCTGAACGTGCACCACGAGCTCAAAGAATATAATATGCTTTCGTTTGACGACAACAGCGTCGACAACATCATTGCCGACGGTTACCGCAACGCCTTGGAAAGCAAGGAGCAGTTCGAAGCCCTCGCCGGACTAGTGGGCGGGAAGACGAAGATGCCGCGTCCCGCCACCGCCACCAACATAGCCCTGACCAGGGTCAAGGTCGGCGATATACAGTTCGAGGGCCTCACCCCCGAAGAGGAACAGCACATCATAGACAAGCGTCATTACCCCAAAGACGGGCTTTACGGCAAGAAGGAGATAGAGACGCTAATCAACTACATCTACGGCACAAACGCCTTTGAATCAGTCACATACCGGCTCGACGGCAGGCAGGAACCCTACACCCTCGTGTTCGAATGCCAGAAAGGGCAGGTCAACGAACTGGCCATAGGAGTGCATGCCGACACCGATGAATACGTCTACCTGGCAGCCCGGCTGGGCATCGGGACCCGCAGGCTCTCGGGCTTCCGTTTCACCGGCGACCTCAAACTCGGCGGCAACCCGTCGCTCACCCTCGATGCCGCCTTCCGCCCGATGGTGGGCATCCCCACTTTCGGGACCAGCCTGCGCGGGCGCCTGCTGAACGCAAGCTACAACAACGGCAGCACCGACATCAGCACCAAACTCTTCAACATGGCGGCGGATGCCTACCTGGAGGACTCCCGGATGACCTACGGCAGCATGAAGGCCGGTGTCACGTTCGAAATGAACCCCTACGAACAATATGTCTCCCAGTTCGACAGCCGGGAGGGCTGGGACTGGGACAGCGGCTGGTTCTCCGCCTTCGCCAACATCAGCGTCGACACCCGTGACGACGGATACTTCCCCACCAAAGGCCTGAAATTCACCGTGGACGGACGCTACGTCTTCGGTGGCTACAGCAGACGGATCGACTACGAAGGGCTGGGAGAGCACGGCGAGGTGCCGGGATATGCCACTGCCATAGCCCATTTTTCAACTGCCATTTCCCCCGTCAGGGGCTTTACCATACTTCCGTCTGTCTATCTTGGATGGAATTCCATCGAATATGGATATATGAATCCACTGCACGTGACTACAGTGGGCGGCACGGTCGCAGGAAGGTATGTCGAGCATCAGATGCCATTCTTCGGCTTCCCTTCCGGCTACAATTACTGCGATTCCCTGAGCGACGTGGTCCAGCTGGACCTTCGTTACTGCTTCGGGAGAAAGAATTTCGTGACTGCACGGGGCGGATACTACCACGGAGGCGACAACTTCCGCGATTTCTTCAAGAACCCTTTATTGGTCTGGGCGGCTGGAGCCGAATATGCCCGGCAGTCCGTCGTAGGGCCCATCAAGATTGGCGCCCAGTGGTGCAACACCGTCGGCTTCTCCTTGTTTGCCACCCTTGGATTTGATTTTTAGGACTATGAATAAAAACATTCCGAAGTATCTCATTTCTTTCATCCTGGCGGGAGTGCTGGTCTATTTCGCCTTCAGGGGTGTGGACTGGACGGCCTTCTGGCAGGGGCTCGGACAGACCCGGTGGGGCTGGGTGGCCCTGTTCGTGGTCTTTTCGCTGCTTGCGCTCGTGCTGCGTGAAGAAAGGTGGCGCGCCCTGATCAAGCCGTTCGACCCTGAGGTGAAGCGGCTGGACGTATGGGATTCGGTCAACGTCGGGAACGTGGTGAACGTGGTGCTGCCGGGCGCCGGGGAGTTCGTGCGCTGCGGCTACGTGTCGCGCAGGGGCATCAGCTACGACAAGGCACTCGGCACGATAGTGTGCGAGCGTGTCTGTGACCTGGTGGCCATTCTGGTGCTGTTCGCAATTGCGCTCGGGGCCGGCTGGGAGAAGTTCGGTTCGTTTTTCGCCGAGCAGATATGGGAGCCGCTCGCGGGCGGGCTTCAGTTTTCGCTGTGGTGGATTGTCGGAGGCGCCGTGGCGCTGATAGCCGGCGGCATATGGGCCATTTTCCACTGGAGCGGCAGCAACAAATTCTGCGGCAAGCTGGCCGGGTGGATCCGCGGGCTTGGTGCGGGCTTCGCAAGCATTTCGAAGATGGAGCGAAAATGGCCATTTATCCTTCACACAGTGGGAATCTGGACGATGTACGTGCTGATGTGCTGGGCCGGCTTCAAGGCGCTTCCGATGCTGGATTCGCTGACCTTCGTGGACGCGCTGTTCATTTCGGCCGTGGGCAACATCGCTTCCGTGATTCCCGTGCCCGGCGGCATCGGCGCCTACCACTACCTGGTGGCCCTGACGCTCCAGAGCATCTACGCCGCCACCTGGGACACCGGCATCCTCTACGCCACCCTCTGCCACGAGACGCACGCCATCCTGATAATCGTGCTCGGTATATTGTCCTATTTCCGCCTCACGCTGAGAAAGAAGGCATAGGAATTCCGAAAAATTACTATCTTTGCAGTCCTGTCCGGTTCCGTAGCTCAGTTGGATAGAGCAACAGCCTTCTAAGCTGTGGGTCGCGCGTTCGAGTCGCGCCGGAATCACGCTTCCAAGCCGCCTGAAAGGGTGGCTTTTTTATGCCTCCTCTTCCTCAAACAATGAGGACAAAAAGGAAGAATCCCCGATGATGGGTATTCCTTTTATTGTGCATCCGAACACTTCATAGTCTACATGTTCATAGCTGTACTTGCCACCGCGGATCAATTCTTCATCCAGCGGATTCGGTGGACGGAGTGGACAAGGTGGACAGTGGTGGACAACGAACGCTCAAACTGCGAATGAAAAAAGTTGCTAAATTTACTTGACTTTTTACGTTTTTTGCGTCTGTGTCTGTGAAGTATGGATAAAACGCTTGAAATAGAACTCACAGAGATAAGGCCCAAAGTTCTGGCGACGGCACTGAGGTTTTTCCGTGCATCCCGGCTGGACGGTGATCCGGAGGATGTGGTGCAGGATGTGCTGCTGCGGCTTTGGGTTGCAAGACGTGATGGTGTGCAGATTCGCAGTGCCGAGGCCTGGGCTGTATCTACTACCAAGAACAGTTGCATTTCACTTTGGCGCAAGAAAGGCCCCGTGAGAAGCGGGGTGTATCCGGAATGGTTGTCAGATGGCAGGGATGCTTCCACGCTGATTGAACAATCCGAGGCCGAAAGGATGGCCGATAAGGCGCTGGAGAGACTTCCTGCAGGCACAAGGCGATTGCTGCAATTGCGTGCCACCGGACTCTCCCTGGATGAGATTGCCGCCATAACCGGAAGGACGAAGGGTGGGGTGAAGAGTTCCATATCGGCCGCGCGACAAGAATTGATGAAAATCTTTAACACGAAGTAATACAATGGAACGGAAAGACTTGATTAGATTGTATCTGGACGCAGAAACGACCTGCGAACAGGAACAGGAGCTTGCCGCCTCCTTTGCCACTACGCCTCCTGCCGATGAG
>CACZMF010000032.1 GCA_902782225.1 uncultured Bacteroidia bacterium
GCCATGGGCACCAGCTTGTATTCAGGGTGGTCGATGGACTCCACCGAAGCGTAATAACTGTTGCAGTCGGCGTGGAGAATGATCCTGTCTTCCGGCAGAAAACCAAGGTCCATATGGCTGTGTTCAGGTTTCCACATACAGCAAATCAGATCACGATGCCGCCGTCTACGGACAGGATCTGCCCGGTGACCATCTCCGCTTCGGCAAGGTAGCAAACGGCGTCAGCCACCTGCTCCGGCGTGATAAGCTTCCCTAAAGGTGTCTCCTCTTGAAATACAATCAGGTCTTCTTCGTTTAGAGAAGCGTTCATGGGGGAGGGGACCAGCCCAGGCGCCACGGCGTTGACCCGGATATGGGATGGGGCCAGCTCCTTGGCCATGGCCTTTACAAAACCATTGAGAGCACCTTTGGAGGCGGAATAGACGGCTTCGCAGGCACCGCCGGTGAGCCCCCACATGGAGGAGATATGGACGATAGCGCCGCCCTCCTTCTTCAGCATATGGGGGATAGCTCCTTTGGTGAGGAGCAATGCGCCCTTCACGTTGACGGCATACACAAGGTCCATCTCCGCTTCGCTTACATCCACCAGCACCTTTTGCGGCAGGGCAACGCCTGCGCAGTTCACCAGCAAATCGACGCGGCCCATGCGCTGCTCGATGGCCTTGAAAAGCGCTGTGACGTCGTTTTCTCGGGTGATATCGGCATGGCATAGAAGGACAGGCGTATCCTCCGGAAGCGTTTTTACGAGGGCCTGTGCCCTTTCAGGATGGTCATGATACTGAAGGGCCAGCGCATATCCCTTTTCACCCAGGGCTTTCGCGCATGCCCCGCCGATGACGCCGGAAGCACCGGCGATCAACGCTATCCTCATTTCCATATCCTCCCTTGTTCCTATCCAATACTATACCCTGATTTCGCTTTTCTGTAAAGGGATGGCCTGCCATGAAGGCAGGCCTTAGGATCAGTTTATTCGTCGTATTCGCCGGTATGCCGCACGTTTCGCTGAAAGAGCATCACGATGCCCCAGATGCCGGCGATGCCGACCAAAGCGTATACGATGCGAGAGAACGTAGTCATGGAACCGAACAGTGCCGCCACCAGATCAAAGTGGAACAACCCGATAAGGCCCCAGTTCAGCGCGCCGATGACCATAATGATCAAAGCAAGTACATTCATTCCTTTGCCACTCCTTTCGACGATAGTGTTTCGTGAAAGAAGGGAACTTATGCAAAAGAATAGGGATCCGTGCTGCGCTTTTTCTTTTCGGAAAGTACTTCGATTTCAAATTCGTCGAAATCCACTGATTCTATGAAATCCGCCGGTTTGAAGACAACGCGCGAAAATCGTGCAAGATCGTTCACATGCTTGCGCAGGACCACGGGACGGCACAGGTCCAGATCCTGGCACAGCTCGTGGAGGAGAGAGCTCCATCCCTCCATATCGGAAGGCCGTGCGGAAGCGAACTCCCGCACGGTCTCTCGCATGATCCTATGATCTTGCAGTACTTTGGCCCAGATACGCATCAGTCTTTCATCTGGAACCAGGCCGTGATGTACAAGCTGGTGCCGTCTGTGTACAAGCCGTTGAGGGTGCTGTACAGCTTGAAGGGCTTGCCCACCTGCTTGGAGGCGTCCCAATTGACCACGGCGTTGAGCACGTAGATCTTCACGGTCTCCTTGTTGCTGGTCTTGGCCTCGAAGGTAATCACGCCGGTATCCGGATCCACCTCCAGGATCTTGCCCACGAACCTGTAGAAGCCGCCGTCGGTGGGATTTTCCATGACCTTGGCGAAGGCATACCCGGTGGGCACTTCATGGTAGGAGTTGGTCTTGTTGTAGCCGCTGATGGCCTTGGCGCGATCCGCATACATGCGCGATACGACGCAGCTGGTCTCGCCTTCCTCATAGCCGTCCTTCTTGGCATGGATGGTGATGTTGGCGATGCCGTAGTAGTCCTTGCCGAAGGTGACCTCAAAGGAATAGTTGCCTTCCGCATCCACGGTGGGGGAACCGCAGGCCACAGAGGACATATATTCCGCGGCGGGCGTGGCGGTCAGGGTCGCGCCGGGGGCGGTGACACCGGTGACCGTCACCTTGTTGTTCTTGTCTGCGCGAAGCTTGTCCACGGCGGTCTCCACCGTAAGAGGCATCTTCTCGGGGATAAAGACGTAGGGCGTGACGGTGAAGGACTGGCTGGCGGATACGCAGTTGGCCTTGTTGGCCTCGACCAGCACCGTTTCAGCTTCGTCGCCGGTCAAAGTGTAGGTGTATTCGAAGCTGCCGCCCTCATAGATGGCCACGGGCTGGCCGTTGATGGTCACGGTCACGGTATGATCATCCACTTTGCCCTTGATGGGCAGCTCGTTGCCTTCTCCGGCCATGATGCCTTCCTCCGGGATGTCGGCCTGGGCAGGCTCCGTGATCTCCAACTGGAGGGAGGGGAAGGTGATGTCAAAGGAATCCACATGCAAAGATTCCTGCGTGCCGTCCGCATGGGTGACAAGGATCTGCGGCGTCACCGTATAGACGGGATCCGTCAGGGTCGTGTTGGGGAAGAAGCAGGACTTGGGGATGGTCAGCAGATACGGCTGATCGGTGGCCTCGTTGTTGGGCTGCACGAAATCGTCCTGATTGGGCAGCACGATGGTCACGGTATCCCCGGGGCGAGCGGTCATGCTGATGGTGATGCAGGGGATACCCTGACCGTCCACAATCTCCTCCAGATGGGTGACGGAATAATCTACCGGCGTCCCGGTGACAGGCGCATCGACCGGTTCGGTGTTCTGGTTGTCCACAGGGACGGTGGCCTGCTGGGCAGGGATGGTCGTTTGCGTGGCCGCTTTCTTGCCGGCGCAGTTGAACTGCAGGAATCCGGGAAGCTTGGCCTTGGTGTCGCCGCCCTTGATGTTGCAGAAAGCAACGATACCCACGATGATCAGCAGGATCGCCAACAGGCAGACGATCAGGATGGTGACGATGTTGAAATCGCTGCCGCCCTTGCGGCCCCGGCTCTGAGAGGACTTCTTCCGGCGGGGAGGCGTGGGCTCGTACTCCTCATAGCCATCGTCCTCATCGTCGTCGTAGCTGTCATCGTCGTACCCGTCGTCCTCGTCCTCGTCATCCTCATCGTCGTCCTCGTCATCTTCCGCGACGACGCGGCTCTTCTTGTTGGTGGAACGGGCAAAGCGAGTGGTCTTGGGCTCGGATTCCAGCTTTTTCACATCGCTGTCGTCCTCGTCGTAATCGTCCTCGTCGTAATCATCCTCATCCTCGTCGTCCTCATCGTCGACGACGCGGCGCTTCTTGGCGGGCGCGGCAGCACGGGAGAACAGAGGCTTCTTGGCCGGCTTGACCTCTTCCTCTTCCTCGTCGTTATCCTCTTCGTCCACATCTTCGTCGTCTTCAGGCTCCGCCACCTTCTGCGGCGCCTTGTAGCTGCTTGCACGGCGGGCCGCGGAAAAGTCGGGGGCTTTCACATTGCCCCGCCGGGGACGGGCTTCCTTCTCGACGACCTCTTCCGCGTCGGTGGCCTGAGCTGCTTCGTCTGCATCCGTCTGATCCTTCAGATTGGCGGCGCAGACCTTGCAGAAGGTCGCGTGGTCGGGGTTGTAGGCTCCGCATTTTTTACAGATCATAAAAACTGCCTCCTTGGACATATTTACATAGAAACAGTTTAAAGTATAAAGTATGTATGTTGAGGTTTTGTTGCCGATATATGACGAATATGTTAACATTTTCGGGACGGCCCTTCTTTTTACATTGTAACCAACAACTACTTATGGTATAAATAGTGCATTGCCATGGGGCGTAACTCTATGACGCTTTTTCGAATACCATAGAGTATACTGCGACAGGATGGGTTTTTTGAGATGATTTATTTGGATAACAGCGCCACGACCCGCACGCTACCGGAGGCTGCTCAGGCATCCATGCAGGCCATGACGGAGGATTTCTACAATCCGGCGGCAGCCTACGCCTACGGGGCCCGTACGGAAAAGCGGGTGAACGAGGCTCGCGCCATCATTGCCCGGCCCCTCAGGGCGAAGCGGGAGGAGATCATCTTCACGTCCGGCGGCACGGAGAGCAACAACGCCGCTGTGTTCGGAAGTCTCAGGATGTGGCATGGGCCTAAGCGGGTCATCACCACCGCGGTGGAGCATCCTTCTGTATTCGAAACGGTCCAGTCCCTGAAGCAAAGTGGGGACGTAGATATCATGATCCTGCCAGTGAACGAACAGGGGTATCCCGATCTGACCGCCTTGCGGGATGCACTGACGGAGAACACGGCCCTGGTGTCCATGATGCACGTGAACAACGAGCTGGGCACGGTGACGGATCTTTCCGCCGCCGCCCGGTTGATCCGCCGGTATGCGCCCCGGGCCATCTTCCATGCGGATGGCGTACAGGCGTATATGAAGGTGGACACGGAGAATCTGGGCGTGGATCTCTATTCCATCTCCGCCCACAAGTTCCATGCGCCTAAGGGCGTGGGCGCCCTCTATAAGCGCAGCGGTGTCCGCTTCGCCGGGGGCCAGAT
>CACZMF010000033.1 GCA_902782225.1 uncultured Bacteroidia bacterium
GACGTGACGCCCAGCATGACCGAGGCCCAGTGGAAAGAACTGGTGAAACGCAACCAGTCTTCGGCCCCGGAAAGCGGTGTGGTCCTTTCCGACTATGACAACGAACCTGATTTCAACAAGAATTACTACCAGACCCGCATGCATGTGTTTGTGGAATGGCTGGAGAATGCCCTGCTGGAGCAGACCCTGACCAAGGCGGAATCCTATGAGAACATAAAGGCCAGCATCGAGAACCTCGGGCAGCGCCTGACCCACAACTTTCCCTATTCCCTCAGCAAGACCATCGACAAGGGGACATTGTGCGACCCGGACGTCCTGTCCAAGAGCGGCAGTCTGGACGTGGAATTTCGGATCTACCCCTGCTACCTCCAGTCCTCCAATGGCGACAAGGCCGGTGATTACTATGCGGTGGTGTCCACAGTCACACCGCACAACGCCAGCATGTGGGGACCCTTCGTCGGCAGCCACGGCGGCTGCCGCAACCGAGTCTATGGATTCTGGTTCAACAAGATGGTGATGTCGACCAGCCTGGTGAACAGCAACAATACGCCCATCAGCGGTCTGGAGTACTATGACCGGCCCATACCGGAGAACAAGAACAGCTCCAAGGAGTATTCCAACGGCAAGAGCGTCTCGGTGACCGGAACCTTGAGCGGCGGATACGGCGGAAAGCAGGCCGGTGGCGTGGGCAGCGCCAGCCTCTCGGTCGGCGGCACCTGGACCAGTTCCACCAACTACACGCTCGAAACCATCGACTATTCGCTGGATTCCTCCACCCCCACCGTCAAGTACAGTTATTCGACGAACAATGTGAAACTGACGGACGATTACGACAACTGGGACAAGATCAACAATGAGGATTTCCCGGCGCCTGTCCGCACAGAGTTCTCCTCCCATGCCATGTGGACCTGGCACGTCCCCGGCAGCACGGTCCGGGACGGCAGCCTCGATGCTTTCCGCCTCAAAACCAAGATCACCATCAACTATGCCTCCTGGTACCATTGGCGCGGGTCGGCCGAATTTGACGGCAACAAGAAGGATTACGACATCGACCTGCCGGAAATCAGTTGGAACCTGAAGTCACCGGACCGCACGCCCTGGGGATTCATCCGGCTCCGCAATGCGTCCAACTATGAGATGGCCCATGTCTCCTTCTATCGCTCCGGCGAGGAAAGCGGCACGCCGGTGGCCACGCTCTCCTACTCCTACAGCAAGGGGGATGATGCCCGGATGGCCCTTGCCGAAGGTACCTACTCCATCAAATGGGACCTTCTCGACGGCACGACGCAAGAAAAATACGGCTCGTACATCTACCGCAATGTCAAGGTCCATCAAGGAGCCAACGCCGATGCCGCCACCGTCAGCATCTCCTCGGTGGACGCCGAGAAACTGTAGTTCGGCCTTTTCCTCAGATACTCCGCTACAGGCAGATATCGCTCATGCCGGCTCCGGACCGTCTGGTGGGAGAAGGTCCAGTATGCCGCTCCCGCCCTGCCGGACAGCTCCGAAGAAGCGGTCCGGCGCCGCCTCGCCTTTTTCGTGCGTGTCTCTCTTTCACCTATTTCCAACCACAAATTGCAGTCAGACACCTTGACTCAAAAAAGGAGGGGATGGTCATTTCTAACCAAACCCCTCCTTTCAGAGACTGTCTCTACTGAGATAAATTCAACCTAAAATTTCGGATACCCATTATTAAGCTTTGTTTCCCGCCCTTCCAAGAGAAAAATGGAGCGCTTCCTCCAATAAACCTCAATCGCATCGACGGATTTCTGAGATTATTCCACAATCAGTTTATAACCGGTTCCACGAACGTTGATGATGCTGATGCGGGGGTTGATGGCAAGTATTTGGCGGAACAAATATATTTTGTATCTTTGCAGTTAGAAATTCACTAACGGAGTGGAAACAAAATCTAATAAAACGGTTTCTCCGGTGGAGAGCGCTTTCCTGGGTTATCTGGCCGAGGAGGGGAAGGCGTGGTTCAGCATCGAGGATGCGTACGGGGCCTTTCCGGACAAGTCGGAGGGGGCTGTGCGCTTCATGTTGATGCGGATGCTGGAGAAGGGGCTGCTGATCAAGGTGTCCAAGAAGGCGTACTGGGTTGTGCCTTTCGACCAGAATGCCGGCATCTGCTGGCGGAGCCGCTTGCTGGAGGAAGCCGGTACTATATCGGGTATTATTCGGCCCTGCAGATCCACGGGCTCATTACACAGCCGTCGTTGAAGGAGCAGGTGGTGCGTGAGAAGCATAAGACGGAGACGGTGGTCCTGAAGGGCGTGGAGTTCCAGTTCATCTACCATAATGAGAAGCATTTCTTCGGGGTGAAGAAGGTGTGGATAGATTCTTACAACAAGGTGCCGTGCTCTGATTTGGAGAAGACGATGATTGACTGCCTGTATATGCCGGCGTATGCCGGGGGCATCAT
>CACZMF010000034.1 GCA_902782225.1 uncultured Bacteroidia bacterium
AATAGGCATGCTGGTCCTGTTGCTGACCGCATCCGTTTCACTTTTTGCACAGAACAATATGGCACTGACGAAGAAACAGCAGGCGCTCGCGGCCATTGCCGCCAACGAGGCAAAGGGAAATATCGAGGGGCTGAAAGCGGCCCTGAACGAAGGACTTGAACAAGGTTTGACCGTGAGCGAAGCCAAGGAGGCCCTGTCGCATCTGTATGCTTACACCGGCTTCCCGCGCTCGCTGAACGCGTTGGGCGCCCTGCAGCAGGTCATCAAGGAACGCACGGACGCCGGTCTTCGTGTGGAGGAAGGCCGCGAAGCGGACCCGCTTCCGAAGGATTACGACGCCCTCAAGCAGGGCACCGAAGTGCAGACGAAACTCGTCGGCGGCCAGCCGTTCACCTACGCCTTCGCCCCGCAGACGGACTTCTATCTGAAGGCCCATCTGTTCGGCGACATCTTCGCCCGGAACAACCTGACCTTCGCCGAGCGCGAAATAGTCACGGTCAGCGCCATCTCGGCCCTGCCCGGCTGCGAGCCGCAGCTGGTGGCCCACGTCTCCGGTGCCCGCAACATGGGCATGTCCGATGACGAGCTCCGCGCCCTCCCGGCATTCCTGGAGGAGAAAGTGGGCTTTGCGGAGGCCGAGCGGCTTCGCGGCGCGCTGGCTTCCGTCCTCGGCGGCACCCATACGCCCGTGCAGACGGTCGATTTCTCCGTCTGGCCCCAGGGCGAGCCGAACTCGGCCTATGCCCAGTATTTCACGGGAAACAGCTATCTCGCACCGATGGAAGGCGGCATCGCCAACGTCACCTTCGAACCCCGCTGCCGCAACAATTGGCACATCCACCACAAGCAGGTGCAGGTGCTGATCTGCGTGGCCGGCCGCGGCTGGTACCAGGAATGGGGCAAGCCGGCGGTGCCCATGACGCCCGGCACCATCATCGCCATTCCTGCGGAGGTGAAGCATTGGCACGGCGCCGCGAAGGATTCCTGGTTCCAGCACCTGACTTACCACAAGGACGTGCAGGAAGGCGCTTCCAACGAATGGCTGGAGCCGGTGACGGACGGGCAGTATGATGCGCTTTGATGCGGTCTTTCCGCAAAAAAGCGTATCTTTGTGGCAGCGTATCTTTGTGGCCATGAAAGGATTGAAAGAATTATCGGCAGGGAAGAGATTCCTGATGTCGCTGCTGGCCACCACGGTTTCCATCGTGCTCACGTTCGGTACCACCGCCATTGTCGACCGCAAGAAGCAGCGAGCCGAAAAGCGGGAGATGGTGTTGATGGTGATGTATGACATGCGGGAATCCCTGCAGGAATGTGAACAGTGCCAGGAGAACATGGACACCTTCTGTGACTTGCAGGTGGACTTGGTGGCTCATCCGGAAAAGTTTTCGGCCTCCGTTACCAATCTGTTGGTAAGCTTTCCCATCTTGAACTATACCACAACGACGGAGAATATCTTCAAGTCCAATATCGAAACGATCAGCACCATCGGCAACATCCTCTTTGTCGAGACCGTCTCCTCTTTCTATGACTTTCGGGACAGGTACAAGAATGATGTGGTGGAGGCGTTTGGTACGTATTATACGTCCATCCAGAGTTATGAGGGATTGTCGCAATTCAATGCTCCTTACTACGCATACATGGGCGGGATGTACTATCAGATCATGAAACAGGATTTCGATGAGTGTATGGTTCTCATGAAGGTGAGTGAAGAGGATTTGGATGTGTTCAGCAAGGAACGGAAGCGCGTGGAGGAGTCCATCCTCGATGAATCCCTGAGCGAAAAGACCGGAAAGCTGATTGAGGAACGTCATCAGCGGGATGCTGCCCTGCAGAAGGCCCGGGAGGAGGGCCGGAAAGCGCTCGGACAGGATTGATATCTTCCGTCAGACCCCGGCTTTCTTGGTGAAGGCCAGCGAATCACCCCAGGCGTTATACAGGATCTTGTGGCCGATGGCCGCCAGCCGGATGTCCAGGCAAGACTGGCACTGGTCGGGCGTGTCGTGGACGCACGCCTTGTCCGGATAGATGAAATAGCTCTCGCGGTATTCCCCGGGCGTGAGGTTCGGCATGATGACATTGGCCCCGGCGGAAATGGCCTTTTCCCGTCCCTGGGGATCGACCGTCTGGTTTGCTGTCGCCGCAACCATGTTGATTTCGGGCATCAGGATGCGGAGGATGGCGATCATCTTGAGGGTCAGGTCCATGCGCTCGGCGGCGGAAGGGATGAGGTCCTTGAACTTGTACAAGGGCGTG